>NZ_JACUZI010000027.1:0-533 GCF_015355705.1 Nocardia sp. XZ_19_231
CCCGAAGCCGGTGGCCTAACCCCTTGTGGGAGGGAGCCGTCGAAGGTGGGATCGGCGATTGGGACGAAGTCGTAACAAGGTAGCCGTACCGGAAGGTGCGGCTGGATCACCTCCTTTCTAAGGAGCAATTCTCCAGCGCATTCCCAACACAGGTTGGTGAGTGGTTGGCAGAGACAGTTTCGGACCCATTCGTGGTCCGGCTGGAGCTCATGGGTGGAACACTGACAACTTTCATCGCATACGGATGGTCCTCAGCGATCGTCCGCGATGGGTATACCGACACACTGTTGGGTCCTGAAAGAACACGCGAGTGTCTTTCTGGCAAAACAAACGATCCGAATGGGGTCTCCGAGAAACCGCCGGCAGGCTTTGGCTTGCTGAGTAGGTCTGGGAAATTGTCTTCCTTCGGGTGTGTTGTTTGAGAACTGCACAGTGGACGCGAGCATCTTTGTTAGTAAGTGTTTAAGAGCGTACGGTGGATGCCTTGGCACCAGGAGCCGATGAAGGACGTAGGAGGCTGCGATAAGCCTCGG
>NZ_JACUZI010000028.1:0-523 GCF_015355705.1 Nocardia sp. XZ_19_231
AGCATCGTCGTGAGCTCGTTGAGCTTGATGATGATGTTGGAGATGGCGTCTTTGTTGTCGACGCCGACCTTCAACGCACCCGAGAGCGCGTCGAGGGTTTCGCGGATCTTCTGGCCGTTGCCGTTGAGTACCGGGTAGAGCACCCGGCCCGACAGCGGGCCGAGACCCTCCTGGCCGGGTTCGGGCTTGAGGGCCGCGGCGAACTGGTCGATGGTCTTGATCATCGTGTCCAGCTCGACCGGTGTCCTGGTCCGCGCCTTGGGCAGGTGATCGCCGGACTTCAGCGTCTCACCGCCGGTGAAGGGCGGGCTCACCTCGATGTGGCGGTCGGTGACGATCGAGGGCGAGATGATCGCCGCGATCGCGTCTTTCGGGATCTTGACGCCCGAGTCGATGGTCATGTGGACCTCGACGTAGGTGCCCTTGGGCACGATCTTGTCGACCTTGCCCACCGCGAGGCCGAGGACCATGATCTCGTTGCCCTCGTACATGCCGGCGATGTTCTCGAAGTCGGCGGTGATCT
>NZ_JACUZI010000003.1:0-1175309 GCF_015355705.1 Nocardia sp. XZ_19_231
CCGCCCAGGGCCTGTGCTCCGGGTCGACACACGGTCAACCCGCCGAAGGGGGTGGGGACTTTTAGGTGGCCACCAGTGGTGACCTACACGTGGCCACCAGTGGGGACTTTCTCATGGCCAGGGACACTTGGCGAACGATTCACCCGCCCAACTCCACCAGGTGAGTGGACCCGGGCGATCGCCGTGCACCTGTCGCACCACGTCGACGAGCCGACGCGTGCCGAGAATCGAACTGAACCACTCGCGGTCGGCAGGCAGGAATCCGTCCATCGTGCGGGCGGCACGCCAGTTGGTCACATCGTGCCGGGTGTGCGCGATGTTCAGATCCCCGGTGAGGACGAACTCGCGTCCCGCGCTCAGCGCCGCGAGCCGGTTTCGGTGCACTTCGCGGGCAAACGCCGCGAGGAACCTCTGCTTCCGTTCGTACTTGACCCCACCGTCGGGCTGTTCGCGCATCGATCCCGGGCGCTGGAGATGCGCGGGCAAACCACCCTTGGGGAGATAGAGACAGGCCACCGTCACCGGCCGGTCGGCCAGGTCGACCTCGATATAACGTCCCTGTGCGGCGAACTCACCGAGTCCGCGGGCCCTGGGTGGGTGGGTCACCCACGTCCGCACGGCAGCGGCGGAAACCCTCGTCAGTACGGCCACACCGTTACGACCGGCCACGCAACCCACGTCCACCGCCGCCGAATAGCCCGGGAAGGTGCCCACATCAGCTGCGGGACAACGCAACTCCTGCAACGCGACCACATCGACCGACCGCGCCCGCAACCACTGATCGAATCCACGACGACGTGCCGCGCGGATTCCGTTCACATTGAATGTGGCGACAGTGAGAGAATCAGCGACCGACGAACCCATGGCAACACTGTGCCGGAGTCCCCCGTCACCCGCTCGGGCAGCTCCGGTACGCGACCTCGGTGGGGCCGGGGAGGTCGGCGAACTGGTTTCCCTCGCGCAAGCCGATGGATGGGACCGTGTGTTCTCGCCTCCCCCAACGGCACTCGGTACGTCGAAGACGGGTGGCATGTATCGGGGCTGTGACCGGCAGCGCGCCCAGAATCCTCCGTGAGTCCATTCGTCGGCCGCGCGGCGGTGGATTCGGTGCGGGCTGTCTCGGCGGATCGTTCCGGTTTGCGGTGCATGCGGGTCTTTTCGGCATCTTTACGGGTAGGTGCGCCGGGAAGTCTGGTCGGCAATCCGGCTCGAAGTCCGTCGAGTCGGATTCGATCGGCGACGGGTGCTCCATCTTGCGACCACAGCTCATCGCAGGGTCACCCGAGTTGTCTTGTATGTTTCCTCGCCTTCGAAAGTTCGGAGTCAATGACAGCCGGGTCACGATCGAATGGTGACATCCACAGCTCCATTTTCGCTGAACCATTTCTTAAGCTCGAGACCCGCGAGAACCATAGCCGATTTCGCTCCGACATCCACTGGACCAATTATGGACCCCGAAGCGCCTGCCACCGAACATCCGCCCATTCGTGCGTCCGAAAAGTCTGTCGAAGAAAACTCGCAGCCTCGCAGATCGGCGGATCTGAGATCGGCATCCGCAAAGCTTGCGCTCCGCAAGTCAGCACCAACCAGATTTGCACGCCGGAAGTCCGAATCCTCGAAGACCGCGCTCTGAAGACGGGCATCACAGAAAATACCACCAGATGCCGAACAGCCACGACCTTCGACCTTGCGGAGATCGCTACGACTGAAATCAGCATTACGCAAATCGGCCGAAATCATCCACGCTGTATACAGATCCGCATCGGATACACATGCCGAAGTCAGATCGGCCCCATTCAAGGACGCGCCCTCCAAGAACAAACCCGATACATCAGAGCGGGAAAGGTCCAGACCGTCCCCATTGAAGAGATTGGATGCCGACATCGACATCGACACCGGTGGCAATTGATCCAGGTAGAGCCCCAGAGCCGCTTGAACCGCAGGGTCAGAAGGCCAACGCTTGACATCGCTCCTGGTCCGGCCATAAATCAACTGCCCCATACTACTTTTCCTTCCCACTCGGGATGTTCAGAAACTAGTTGTTCCAATCGCGCACGCCGCGCTGGCGACATTCCGTCAGGATCAATTAGGACATTCTCATCGTCAGCGAGGTCTTTATTGATCATCTTGACAAATTTCTCATCAGATTGAGGGTTGCTGATCTCCTGACCAGCATTTGGCCGGTACGATGGCTGACTGTCAGGAGAGCTCTTCACGTCCCAGCGCTTGCCCGTCGCATCTACGAACTCGCCCATATCTTCATTATTCGGCCCCGGTTGAGCACGCGTTATAGGCCCTGGAATCTTGCCATCACTTTCCGCTTGCAATCCTACCTCAGCTTCTCTCTGCGATGCCGGATTGGACTTTCCATTTTTTGCGGGGTCCTTGGACAACTCATCGTGACGGGCTTTGTACTCAGGCGTCCCGGGCGTGTTCGATTTGTTCTCTGGACTCTTCCCGATTACCTCGGCGTTCGTGGCAGTGATCACTATCGGCAACTCGACAATGGTCAGAAGGTCGCCGTTTGTCAGGTTGGCAGTGGTGAAAGTGAGGGTGCTAAGGATGGTGAGGAATGCGTTAGCGGGCCCTGCTATGGCCCACGCCGCGTCGTTCAGGAAGTCGATATCTAACTCGACTTTGTTGTCGTTGGGCGACTGCGACTGCTGCTTGCTCGGCGCCTTTTCCTTCGCTGGCTGCTCTTTGACATTTACCATCGAACGCCCGATCGATATGGCGGTAACCACAACTACCGCTGCGAACTGCGTATTGATGTCCGCGCGCATTTTGGCCAAGGCCACGTTGTGGGCTTCGACCGCGTTGGCGATGTCATGGGCGGCGGTACGGATTTCGCGGAGTTTTTCAGCGAGCTTGCGAAGGTTTGCTACATGGTTCGGGATGTCGTCCGGGACTTTGGGTCCGAAGCCTTGTTCCAGCCCTGAGGCGACGGTTAGTAGCCGTGCCACGCCGTATTCGAGGGGGTCTGAATTGGCGAAAGTCTTCCACATCGACCGGGCGACCTGCCCAAGTGCCCGCCCACCTCGGCAACTTCCGCACCGGCGTCGGATCCGAACCCGTCGCGACCGGCAATCCTGCAAATCGTCGGGCAGTAGCGTGAACGCCTTGTGCTCGGTCAGTGGGCGAATCGCCCGGAAGGCCCGGTCATGCTGGCTGGGCTCGATTCCTTTGGGCAGAGACCTCGTCTGTTGCAGCCCCACGCTGCCGTGCCTAGGCTGACTCCGATGGCCTGAGAACGGGGGAAGCGTGGCGGGTGAAAACGATACTTCTGGAGCGGTTTTCGCGATCGTGCCGGGTGAGGTGACCGATGCCGGTGTCTATATCCAGCAGATCGCGGAATCTTTGATCAACGGGCTCGGCACGCTCGACCGCGAGGTATCCACTGTCCTGGACAATTGGAGCGGTGCGGCGGCCGAGGCGTTCGAGGACGGTTGGACTGAAACCAAGAAGGGTGCTGCAGACGTACTGAACGCCCTAGCGACGATGGGCGAACTTCTGGGCATCGCAAGCAAAGCCGTTGTCGGTCAGGATATCTCGAACTCCGGTACTTTGAGTTCACTCGACCTACCACACACGGTCGGCGTGCTACCTGATTTGTGGAGCCGCGTGGGCTCTGCCGACATGCTGACACGGCTGGCCGGATCCTTTGCAGGGTCGGGGGCAGGGATGATGCCGGGGTGAGTTCGCGCGGTCCATGTGCGGAGGTCCCTCACCCACAGATCCATCGACTCCGTGGAGGATGAATGCCCAGCTCGCGTCTGATGGTCTTGATAGGTGCAATCGCGACCTTGCTGCTGCCCGCTGTAGCCGTAGCGCCGACCGCCACAGCAAATGATTCCTTTCCCGAGGACTCTTTCTATATCCGAAATGTCGCCAGCAACCTTGTGGTGGACATCGAGGGTGGCAGCGCCGACGCGGGCGCACCGGCAGTCGTCTGGGACCGGAAGTCCACTGGCGACGCCCACCAACTGTGGACATACGACGAAGGGTTCCTCGTCAACAAGAACAGCGGACTGGTCCTGGAAGTCGTCGGCTACGAGAGCGGCAGTAACATCGCAGCCGGCACACCTGTAGCTCAAGCCCTCAGGCGGGAAAGTCCGGAGAGCCTGAACCAACTGTGGGCATACAACTACCAAATGCTGATGTCGTACGACCCCAAGGTGACTCTGACTGCCCGAGAGGGCAACTTCACGGCAGGTACCGCGGTCGTAGTCGATCGGACCGAGAGGGACGACCCCCGCCAGCAGTGGATGTTCGACACCCCGTAGCGGCTCAGCCAAGCACGAGACGCGTGCCCCCGCCGGCCACTGCGGGCGGTCAGTGCTTCCCCTTCCAGACCGGGTGCTGAGCGGGCCGAATCCAGGCTCTGAGCGCCGATAACATTCACACCTCAGCCGGATTCGGCAGTCAGTGATGGGTGCGGGGCTGCTGGGGTGCAGGTCGGTCACCGGCACATCGGGCAGATATGCCGGTGACCGAGGAAGTCAGCTCAGGTTGCCGAGCAACCACTGCCCTGCCGGGGCAGTCATCAGGGAGGTCGTGGCGGTTTCGTTGCTGTAGAAGGTGTCGCTGAAGTCCGACCGGAACTGATCGTCTTTCTCGCTGAGGCCTTCCACATCGGCTACGCCCACAGTCAATTTCAGCGCGCGGGGCCGTTGAGGCATCGTCCCGACACTTTCCAGTGCGTCGGTCTCGTCTTGGTTGGCCGGCCTGGTGCTGTTGTAGGAGAAATAGGCTTCGGTCTGGTGATCCATCATCTGGCGTTCCATCATCGCCAGAGCAAACCGTGCCAGCAGCGCGCCGCGACCGAAACCACCGACGGTCAAGGGGGCCGACCCCTGCTGCTCACCGATCGCACGCCTCATCGCCTCCTGGACCGTGCGGGCAGTGCCGGCAAGGTCCGATACCTCCTCGGTGAATCCGACCAGGATCAGATCCCGTCCCGTCTTGGTCACCGCCGCATGAAGGTCGTAGGCCGCATCACTGGCCTTGCCCTCGAATCCCGCCATATCGCTGTTCCCGTTGTCGGCGACCACGATGAAGGGCTGTCGTAGCGCCCCGGTGGGCCCGCAGTACACCCACGCCGTCCCTGTTTCTCTGTTCAGATCCCATACCTGTGAGGCTTTGCTGGCAACAGTCATGACCGGCTCCTTCGAATGAGTAGGGCGAACCAACTACCGAGAACGCAGCCGAGAATCGAACCGCCGGACGGTGAGACACATTGGCACTCAAGCCATCACGTCGCACAGCCGCTGACGGGGCGACGGAAGAATTTTAAAGCCGGACCGTTGTCGGCGGGGGCGATTCCTGCCATGCGGGAAGATTCCGCTGCCCATCGCAGACTCGCGAACCTCTCACTCACACGGACTCTGATCCGACCCTGGGCAGGGTGCTGCGGCCCGGGTCGCAGGTTCGATTACTGCCGTGAGCAGGGCGCCGAGCCCACTCGCCGTGTGATGCAAAAAACCTATCGTGGTGGGTGTAGACATTCTCGAAGTTGGCGTATACAGTCGCTGTCGTTCCACAAAATCAGATGGGCCGGGCAGGTGAGCTGCCCGGGACAGTTCGACCGCTTCGCCTGGCGGAGAAGAGAATCCGGTGCAGTCGGCCGGACCGCCGACGGGGCGATGAAGCAAGACAAGTGCAGTACCAGTAAATGCAGTACCAGCAAGTGAAGTACCAGCAAGTGAAGTACCAAGTAGGTGCAGTACCAGCAAGTGAAGTAAGTGCAGTACCAAGTAAGTGCAGTAGATGCCCGGGCAGATGAGCTGCCCGGGACAGTTCGACCGCTCCGCCTGGCGGAGAAGAGAATCCGGTGCAGTCGGCCGGACCGCCGACGGGGCGATGAAGCAAGGCAAGTGCAGTACCAGCAAGTCAAGTAAATGCAAGACCAGTAAGTGCAGTACGGCAGGAAGAACCCGACAATCCAGGAGGTGGTTGGCCACTGAGTAGTCCTTTTACCAGTTCCGCATCCTGGGAAGTGTCGGATGCGTGTCTCAGACCGAGCCCCATGGCCGGTGAACACAGTTGAACTCAATCCCTAAGTCGTAAATCAAGGCCCCGGCGCACAGCGCGCCGGGGCCTTCCGGCGTTGAACCGAGAAACCTTGTGCAGCAACCGAAAACCCACCCCGCCAACGATGCCAGCATAGCGGTGAGTTAACGCGGGGCCCGACACAATAGACAAGGTCAGGATCGGTTTAAGACCGGACCTGAGCTGCTATTTCTGTCGAGCTAAGGGGACTCGAACCCCTGACCCCCACACTGCTAGTGAGGTCACGCGGGCACGGCACAGACCCGTTATGCAAGCTTCCCGAGTTCCCCGGCGGTCAGGTCGCGGCGTGCCTTGCGCATCATGTGGCCGAACAGGGGGCATGGTGCGGAGGTGGTGGGGTGCGGCGTGCTCGGCAAGGACGAAGTACCCCGGACCCGACGCGGCCGGAGCAGGGTCCGGCGATCATTGCCACCCGCCTACGCGGAGTACGCCGCTGCGGGAACCCAGGGTCAAGCCCTGGGTTTTCGGGGTACCGGCCCCGCGAAAACTGTGGAACGCTACCGCTTCACGGGGTTCCGGTCGAGCGCCGGGGCTGACCACACCGATGCAAGGACCACCGAACCATGCGAATCGCAGGACTGACCGCTCTCGCGGCGGGCGCACTGATCCTCCCGGCCACCCTGGCTCCCGCGGCCTCGGCGGAGGTGGAGGACATCACCATCTCCGCCTGGGGTACTAGCGAAATGCCCGTCGCCTGCGATTATGTAGGCGCGAACTGCAGCGTCATGGCCCGAATGTTCGGCTCCGACTACGCACTGCCCGCCACCGTGACAATCAACGGCCGCGAGCTCAGTTCGCCCGAGCGCCTGGACTATCCGGACCGGCAGCGCAGCGCGATCCGCGGCACCTGGCACCCGCCGGCCAAGGGTACATACACGATCGTGGCCACCCAGGGCTCCTCCACCAAGACCCTCGTCGTCGAGATCACCGGAGACGCCCAGCTCGGCAGCGGCTCGGCGGGACTGCTGCCCAGCGGTTCCGGCTAGGAGTTACGGCGGCGCAGCGCCATCGGTCCTGCGCTGTCCGCTCACTCGATCGTTTTTCCAGCCAACCGATTTGCCGAACCCGCAGCATCACTGAGTCCGTCAGTACTCGCAGGTATCGTCGGACTGTCCTCCGAACTTCTTACACATCGGATATCGTTGCGCGCCAATCGAACCAGCTGGAGAATCCGGCAACGAGACCGTGCTCGCCGTGTATGCGGAAACGGCCCGCGCGGAAAGCGTCATCGAGGCTGGAGGTCCCGGCCACCAAGCGGTGCAACTCACTGAGTTCGGTGGTAACCCACAGATCGGTGTCGTACCCGGGGTGGCGCAAGCAGGCGCTGACATCGTGCTGAGCGAGTACCAGCCAGCCGTGTTCCTCGGCCCCGCTGGAATTGTCGAGGATGAACTCGATCGAAACACGCTGGGCGGGAAGATATTCGGTGCGAACGAACTGCCGCAATCGCCACAGTGCCCAGCCGGTGTCTAGTTGCTCGGGCCGAGGGTCCCCGAAATGCCATCGGCGCGCCCAATCACCGAGCTGCCATATCAAGGGTTCGAGCGCGGCTCCGGCCTGGGTGAGCCGATACTCGGGCCGCCCGTCGGCGTCGGCCATCCGGGATACCAGCCCGATGCCCTGCAACCGACGCAGCCGGGCAGACAGCAGGGTGCGGCTGATACCAGGCAGCCCGCGGTGAATGTCGTTGAACCGATGCGACCCGAGCAACAGCTCGCGCACCAGCGGCAGGGTCCATCGATCTCCGACCACATCGACCCCTGCCGATACCGGGCAATATTCGGGTCCGTGTCGCATACACACCTCGGTCCATTTCTTGTACCGGCCATGAGGTTACCGCCGCGGCAGGGTGATGCCATGACTACCGCTGCCGACCATTACGACCAGCTACTCGCCGAGCATTACACCTGGATGTCGGGTGGTGATATCGACGCGACCGCGGCGGCGCAGGCCGATCTCCTGCGTCGGCTGGGGTTGCAGGTTGTCGGCGACGGTCCGTCGGTAGCGGTGGACCTGGGCTGCGGCCCTGGACCGCAGACTCTGGGCCTCCTCCGACTCGGCTACACGTCGGTGACCGCCGTCGATACCAGTGCCGCTCTCCTGAACGAGCTGCGAGACCACGCCAGCCGCCATGCCGTGGGCCACTCCATCCGCACCGTCCATGCCGATCTCCGCGATGCCCTGCCCCACCTCGTCGATCCCGGCACGGTCACCGCCGTGGTCTGTATGGGTGACACCCTGCCTCACCTGCCGAACCGGGCCGACGTGCGGCAACTGATCACCGACGTCGCTGGGGCCCTGCGCCTGGGCGGGAGTTTCGTGGTCACCTACCGCGATCTGAGCGACGAACGGCGCGGCCTGAACCGCTTCGTTCCGGTCCGCGAAACCGACGACCGGATACTCACTTGTTTTCTCGACTACATCGACGAGAGCACGGTGATGGTTCACGACCTCCTACATACCCGCCATGCGGGCGCCTGGCAGCTGACCACCGGTTGCTACCCGAAACTTCGCCTGCCGCAGCAGTGGCTGATCGACCAGTGCCGCAGAGCGGGCCTCGCCGTGCGCCACTGCGAGACAACCCCTTCCGGCCTGCACATCCTCCACGCTGTCCGCGACTGACGATCTCGGTCCGCGGTAGACGCCCGGCGACCGTCGATGAGTTCGGTCGTCGCCAGCAGTTGCTCCCCACGCCGGCCCACCGCCCAGCCAGCTGTGAGACCACACCCGCATCGTAGAATCCGACCTGCCGACCGCCCATCGCCGTATCGACGGAAAGCGGGACCAAAACGGGGAGTAACCGTGGGGTCGAGCCCAACAAAAAAGTCAGGCCCGGTCTACGACCGGGCCTGACCTGCTACTTCTGTGGAGCTAAGGGGACTCGAACCCCTGACCCCCACACTGCCAGTGTGGTGCGCTACCAGCTGCGCCATAGCCCCGTGTTCAGTTGTGTCAGCGGCTCTCGCTGCTGCCTGAATGAAGTTACACCATGCGTCTGAGAGAGAACAAATCGGCTGGTAGACGGCGAAAATGTGGGGTTACGGGCGGGGGTCCAGTGGCCTGTGGGGCGGGAGGATCGGCTGGTCAGGGGTGGGATGTGCCGAACCTCACGCGGGGGTTCACGGGGCCAGGTTCACTACCCAGTTCTCGTCCTGCCAGTTGATCTTGGTGGTGCCGTCGTAGATCGAGGGGGTGGCGGCCTTGTTGTCGGTGCGGGCGTCGAGATCGGCGAGGTTCTTCGCGGCGGCGGACTTGGCGGCTTCGGATTGGGTGCCGTTGTTGATGCAGGCGGCGACAGATTCGGGGGCGCCGGATTCTGTGGCGATGGTGGCGAGGGCCGGGTTGCTCAGGTCGGAGCCGCCTTCGTCGGGCTGCTTCTTCGTGAACAGGGTCTCGTGGAATTTGCTGTAGGTGGGGCCCGAACCCACTTGGGCGACACAGAGATTCGCGGCAGTCGCTCGGGTGGAGTAGTCCTTGCTCTTGGACTGGGGGTCGAGGAAGGTGACGAGGTGGTAGTTCACCGCGAGCTTGCCTTCGTCGATCTTCTGGGCCAGTTCCTGGCCGTAGGCGGTTTCCATCGTGCCGCAGGCGGGGCAGATGGGGTCTTCGAAGATGTCGACGGTCTTGGCGGCGTCTGGGCGGCCGAGGCGGATGACGCCGTCGGGGGTGGTGGTGACCTGCACGGCAGCCTCGCGGACCGGACCGTAGCCCTCGTTGCGTACGGCGGGCGGCGGTTCCGCGCTCCACTTGTAGGCAGCGAACACGATCACCCCGATGAGGACGACCGCCACCGCGGCCAGCGCGTAGGTGGTGTTGCTGGAAACGGGACGCGGATTGTGCGAAGAACCGGCTGTGCTCACCCGTCCACTCTGCCTCGAGTCACCGGCGGCGCTGTGCCCGGGCACGCCGAAATGGCGCTGACCTGCTACTGGGGCTTGTGATAGTCGCTGGGTCGACCGGCGGGGACCATGCCGTCACGCACCACCGGCTTACCGTCGGGGCTGCCATCGCAGGCGCATTGCGGGTCGATGCCGTCACCCGCGTGATCGGGGCGCTCCGGATCTTCGGGGTGCTCGATCTGCGAGGGCTCTGGCGTGAACACCCACACTGCCGCCGACACCGCCAGCACCGCACCGGTCACGGCCATGCTCACCCCGAACGACGTGCGTTCGGCCAACCAGCCGAGGACGATCGGGCCGAGCACGGTGCCCAGATCGGCCGACATCTGGAATGCGGCCAGCACCGGGCCGCCGCGGGCGCGCGACCCGATCACATCCGCCAATGCCGCCTGCTGCACGGGACTGAACATTCCCGAACCGATGCCCGCGACGAACGAGGCGACCAGGAACCACTCGATGGTCGGTGCGAAACCGAGCACGCCGGTGCCGAGCGCGCAGATGGCCGACCCGGCGATCAGGAACGGTTTGCGGCCGAACCGGTCCGAGAGCCTGCCCGACAGGAAAAGCACTGCCGCATTGCCCGCGGCGAACACCGTGAGCGCCACGCCCGCCATGCCGATTTCCTGATGCAGGGTCTCGACCACGAGCAGGGGCACGAACGCCATCCGCACACCGAATACCGCGATGCCACCCGCGAAACTCGACAGCAGCACCGCCCGGTAAGCGGGTTCTGCCCACCCTTGCCGGAAGGTGAATTCGATCGGCTTCGCCCCGCTCTCGGGCGCGAGCACCGGCGATTCACGCAACCCGGCGAACACGATCACACACACCACCAGCAGCGCGGCCATATAGATCAGGAACGGCGCGCGCAGCCCGAACCCGGCCAAACTACTTCCGACCAGCGGACCGAGCAGCGAACCGATCAGAAAACTCGTCGAGTAGACGCCGGAGATTCGACCACGCGCGGCAGGCGGCGACACCCGGATGATCAGCGCCATCGACGACACCGTGAACATCGTGGACCCGACACCGCCCAGCGAACGCAGCACCAGCAGTTGCCAATACGTCTGCGCCAGCGCGCACGCCCCGGTCGACACCGCCACGATCACGATGCCGGCCAGATACACCCGCCGCTCGCCCAGCTTCTGCACGAGCCGCCCACTGGCGGGCGCGAACAACAACCGCATCAACGCGAACGCGCTCACGATCGCCGACGCGGCGGCGATGCCGACCCCGAATTCGCGCGCGTACTGCGGCAGCACGGGTGCGACGAGGCCGAACCCGAGAGCGATCACGAAAGCGGCCGCGATCAGTACCCAGATCTCGGCGGGTAGCCGGACTTTGGCCGGAGCGCTCACTCGCCCAGCGCCTGATTCACCATCTCCTCGGCCGCAGCCTGCACCTGGGTGAGATGTTCAGGGCCGAGGAACGACTCGGCGTAGATCTTGTATTTGTCCTCGGTGCCCGAGGGACGTGCGGCGAACCAGGCGTTCTCCGTGGTCACCTTCAACCCGCCCAGCGACGCTCCGTTGCCGCGCGCGGTGGTGAGGATGCCGGTGATCTCCTCGCCCGCGATCTCGGTGCCGGTGACGGCCTCGGGGGTCAGGCGCGCGAGCTTGGCCTTCTGTTCACTGGTGGCGGCGGCATCGATCCGCGCGTAGGCGGGGCTGCCGTATTGGCGTTCCAGTTCGCCGTATCTGGCCGAGGGGGTCTGGCCGGTAACGGCGGCGATCTCGGCGGCGAGCAGAGCCAGCAGGATGCCGTCCTTGTCGGTGGTCCACACGGTGCCGTCCATCCGCAGGAACGACGCGCCCGCGCTCTCCTCGCCACCGAAAGCCAAACTGCCACTGAACAATCCGGGCACGAACCACTTGAACCCGACCGGCACCTCGTACACGTCGCGCCCGAGCACGCCGACCACACGGTCGACCATCGACGAGGTGACGACGGTCTTGCCGATCTTGGTGAGCGCGTCCCACCACATCCGGTTCGCGACGAGGTATTCGATCGCGACGGCCAGGAAGTGATTGGGGTTCATCAGGCCACCGTCGGGGGTGACGATGCCGTGCCGGTCGGCGTCGGCGTCGTTGCCGGTGGAGATGTCGTAGTCGTCCTTGATACCGACCAGGGCCGCCATGGCGTGACGCGAGGACGGGTCCATCCGGATCTGGCCGTCGCTGTCGAGGGTCATGAAACGCCAGGTGGGGTCGACGAACGGATTGACCACCTCGAGCTCGAGATCGAAGCGCTGCCCGATCTCCTCCCAGTAGTCCACGCTCGCGCCACCCATCGGGTCGGCGCCCATCCGGATGCCCGCGCCACGAATCGCGTCCAGGTTCAACGCGTTCGGCAGGTCGGAGACGTACTGGTCGAGGTAGTCGTAGCGCTGCACGTGGGTGCTCATCGCCTGATCGAACGAGACCCGTTTGACCTCGGCCAAGCCGCCGCGCAGCAGTTCGTTGGCGCGGGCGGCGATGGCGTCGGTGGCCTTGGTGTCGGCGGGGCCGCCGTGCGGTGGGTTGTATTTGAAGCCGCCGTCGCGCGGTGGATTGTGCGAGGGGGTGACCACGATGCCGTCGGCCTGGTGCTTGGTGCCGCCGCGATTGTGGTTCAGCACGGCATGACTCAGCGCGGGGGTGGGAGTGTAGCGGCCACGGGCGTCGATCACGGCCGTGACGTCGTTGCCCGCCAGGACCTCGAGCGCGGTGGTCCAGGCGGGTTCGGACAGGGCATGGGTGTCGCGCGCGAGGTAGACCGGGCCGGTGATGTCACGGGTGGCGCGGTATTCGACGATCGCCTGCGTCATCGCCATGATGTGGGCCTCGTTGAACGCGCCGTCCTCGCTGGACCCACGGTGACCCGAGGTGCCGAACACCACCTGCTGGCTCGGCTCGTCCGGATCGGGGACGAGGCTGTAGTACGCGGTAACCAGGTGAGCGATGTCCACCAGGTCGGTCGGGCGGGCGGGCCGTCCGGCGCGATCGTGGGCCATGGTGGGTGTTCCCTTCCGTGTCGGCTGCGCGCGGCTGGTCATGAGAATCATGCGCACAACCACTGGGTCAGGGACGCAGCGGCGTATACCGCGGCCAGGCTCGCCGCGACGCTGATCACGACGTTGCCCACGGCATACACGTAGGCGCCCTCGGTTACCAGACGGATCGTCTCGTACCCGAACGTGCTGAACGTGGTCAGCGCACCACAGAAGCCGGTTGCCGCGAATGCCAGCAGCGCACTGCCCGCACTCGCGCCGATCAAACCCCCGAGCAACGCCGAACCGACAATGTTAACGGTTAGCGTCCCCCACGGCAGCCCAGTCGGAAACCACGCCGACATCCGCCGGTCGATCAGGTACCGGGCGGGTGCGCCGAGCATGCCGCCGGCCAGCACCAACGCCACCGTCATGCCACGCCTCCCGCTGTGGGAGCCCACATCTCGACCATCGGATGGCCCCCTTCCGTCGTCGAATTCATGTGAACCCCCGCCGCGCGACCCACCGGGTCGCGATCATGGCAATTGCCACGGCACCGAGTGCCGCGAGCACCGACAGGCCGAGATAGGCGACCGCCGTGCCCGTCTCACCGATGCCGATGAGTCTACGAATCTCGAGGCTATAGGTGGAGAAAGTCGTGAAGCCCCCCAGCACACCGATTCCCAGGAACGGTCGAACGAGTTTCGGTGCATCCCACAGTTCGGTGACCACGACCATCAGCACCCCGATGGCGAAGCAGCCGAGCACATTCACCGTCAATGTCGACCACGGGAATCGGCCGGGGAGCACCGGCCACCAGTGTCCGACGCCGAAACGGGCGGTGGCGCCGAGCCCGCCGCCCACCGAGATCGCCGCGAGGACGGCCGGATCGAGCGCCGGAGGCCGCGATGTCATGCGTTCGCCTCCCGTTGGCCGATCCGTGTGGTGGTCGTTGCTCATGGTATCGAGACCCACCGACACTCGGGCGAGCGGTGCGCACCGTGGCAAACTTTCAGCAGCCGCCACGGACGAACGACGATGGCCCGAACCGATTGTCGGTTCAGGCCATCGTCGTTCAATTGTTCCGGATCAGTGCGCCAGCACCGGCTCGCCTTCGGCCGGGGCGGGCACGGTGTTCGGCATGAGCACCGCGATCACGATCGCGCCGAGCACGAAAGTGGCCGTCGCCCACCAGAAGCTGGTGGTGTAACTCTCGATCGCGCCCTGCGCCACGGTGAGCGGGCCCGGCTGATGCGTCGACACGTAGTCGGTCATCGCCGAGGCCGCGATGGTGCTGAGCAGCGCCGTGCCGATGGAACCACCGACCTGCTGGCTGGTGTTGACCATCGCCGAGGCGACGCCCGCGTCCTCGTGCTGCACACCCGCCGTCGAACCCTGGAACGCGACCGACATCGCACCACCGAGGCCGAGGCCGAGCAGCACCAGCGCGGGCAGGATGTGGGTGAGGTAGCTCGAGTCCAGACCGATCTGGGTGAGCCACAGCATGCCCGCGGCGGCGACCAGGAAGCCACCGCTGATGACGATCTTGGGGCCGACCTTCGGCAGCAGCAGCGACGGCGCGGTGGTCGAGGAGGCCACCATGCCCGCCACCATCGGCAGGAACGCCAGACCGGTCACGATCGGCGTGTACGCCAGGGTCAGCTGCATGTAGTAGGTGAGGAACAGGAAGATCGCGAACATGCCGATGCCCATGACGAACACGGTCAGGTACGACGCGCCACGGGTGCGGTCGGCGACGATGCGCAACGGCAGCAATGGGTGGGCGACCTTGGTCTCGATCCACACGAAGGCGGCGAGCAGCACGGCGCCACCGATCAGGAAGGCCAGCGTGGCCGGGTCGCTCCAGCCGTTGGACTCGGCGTGGGAGAAGCCGTAGACGATGGCGAACAGCGCGACGGTGACGGCGACAGTGCCGGTCCAATCGAGCTTGGGCCGCGAGGTCGCGACGTGCTTGGCGAGCAGCAGCACGGCGCCGACGAGCGCGACGGCAGCGAAGATCAGGTTGACATACATCGCCCAGCGCCACGATGCCCACTCGGTGAGGACGCCACCGAGTAGCAGACCGATCGCGCCACCGGTACCGGCCACGGCGCCGAAGATGCCGAAGGCCTTTGCCCGTTCCTTGGGTTCGGTGAAGGTGACCGTGAGCAGCGAGAGCGCGGCGGGCGCGAGCAGCGCACCGAACACGCCCTGGCCGACACGGGCCGCCACCAGCATCTCGAAGGTGGTGGCCGCGCCGCCGATGGCCGAGGTCACCGCGAAGCCGACCAGGCCGACGATGAAGGTGTTGCGACGACCGAACAGGTCGCTGAGCCTGCCGCCGAGCAGCAACAGGCTGCCGAAGGCGAGGGCGTAACCGGTGATGACCCATTGGCGGTCACCGTCGCCGAAACCGAGGTCGGCCTGGGCCGCGGGCAGGGCGATATTGACGATCGTCGCATCGAGCACGACCATCAGCTGGGCGATGCCGAGTACGGCAAGCACCCACCAGCGCAGGGCGTGCGAGCCGCGGCGACCGGTATCCGCGGGGCTCTTGGGCCCGGTGTCGAGTGTGGTGGTCATAACTCCCCTAGTTGGTCTGCGGATGGTTTCTGGTGGCATAATCGGAGATACCGCCTCCGCTTCATTCGAAGCTACCAGAGTAACGGAGAAACGACCTCCACTTAATCCCCGGATTGATAGGATGTACTTGTGAATCACGCCACGACGACTGCCACACCACCCCGCAGGTTGCGCGCCGACGCCGCGCGCAACCAGCAACGCATCGTCGCGGCCGCCCGTGAGCTATTCGCCGATCACGGCCTCGAGATCACCCTCGACGATGTCGCCGAGCGCGCGGGCGTCGGCGTCGGCACCGTGTACCGACGCTTCGCCAACAAGAAGGAACTCATCGCCGAGGTCTTCGACCAGCACGTCAAGGACTTCGCCGACGCGGCCGAGGAAGCCCTCGGCAACCCGGACGCCTGGCTCGGGCTCGTCGAATTCTTCGAGAGCGCGTGCAAACACCTGGCGACCAACCGCGGTTTCGGCGAGGTGATGCTCGAACTCGAGGAAGATCCGGCCCGTTTCGCCGAACTGCGCGACCGGATTCACCCGTCGGTCACGGCGATCATCGATCGCGCGCGCCACGCCGGCGTGGTGGACTCCGACGTCGCCACCTCCGACTTCTTCGCCATGATCCACATGGTCAATGCCATCGCCGAGTTCGCCTGTCCGGTGAATTCCGAAGTGTGGCAACGGTATATGGCCATCGTACTGAACGGCGTCCGCACCGACACGGTGCCGCGCAGGCCACTGCTGGTCTCGCCGATGACCGACGAAGAGGTCGAGCGGGCCAAGGCCGCCGGCTGCCTCGGCCGTCGTCGCTGAGCCGAAACCTGCCCGACCAGTAGCGCGCGTCACAGCGCATCCTCTACTGTTGGACACATGACCAAGAACACCTGGGTGAACTGGGCAGGCCAGCAGCGCTGCACACCCGCCGTCGTCGCCGCGCCGCGTGACGTCGAGGAACTGGCCGCGATAGTGACCGATGCGGCCGCCGCGGGCCGGACCGTGCGCGTGGCCGGGTCGGGGCACTCGTTCACCGACGCCGTACTCACCGACGGCACGCTGGTCGATCTCAGTGGTCTGGACAAGGTGCTCGATGTCGACGTCGACGCCGGGCGCGTACGAGTGGAGGCCGGGATCTCGCTGCACGCGGCGAGCCCCTTGCTGCACGCGCACGGACTGGCCTTTCCCAATCTCGGCGACATCGATACGCAGAGCCTCGCGGGCGCGACCGCCACCGCCACCCACGGCACCGGCGCCCGGCTGCGCAATATCTCCGCGGCCCTGCACTCGGTGGAGGTGCTGCGGGCCGACGGCACCCGGGTGGAGCTCAACGAGCAGACCGATCCCGACGGCTGGAAGGCGGCGCGGGTCAGTGTCGGGGCGCTCGGCGTCGTCACCGCGGCCACCTTGCAGCTCGCGCCGTCGTTCGTACTCGAGTGCGTCGAGCGGCCGGTGCCACTGAAAGAGGTGCTCGCCGACATCGACGAATTCGCCGACGGCAGTGATCATTTCGAGTTCTTCGCCTTCCCGCACAGCGATACGGCGATGACCAAGGCCATCGATCGAACCGAAGCGCCGGAACAACCGCGCGGCACGGTGAGCGAGTGGCTCAACGACATCCTGATCGCCAACCATGCCTACGACGGCCTGTGCAGGCTCGGTCGCCGAATTCCGGCCGCCATCCCCATGATTCACCGCGCGGCCACCCTGGCAGGCAGCAACAACCGGCAGGTCGACCGTTCCTACCGGGTGTTCTCCACGCCGCGGCTGGTGAAGTTCAACGAGATGGAATACGCGATCCCGCGCGCGCACGCCGCCGAGGCGATTCGCGAAATCCTGTCATTGGGAAGGCGATTCGGTACACCGATGCCGATCGAGGTGCGCTGGGTCGCGCCCGACGACGCCTTTCTGTCCCCCGCCGGCGGACGCGAGACCTGCTACATCGCGGTGCACCAGTATCAGGGCATGGTGTGGGAACCGTATTTCCGCGCGTGCGAGGCGGTGTTCGACGCCTACGACGGCAGGCCACACTGGGGCAAACGCCACTTCCAGACCGCGGAGACACTGCGCCCGCGCTACCCCGAGTGGGACCGCTTCACCGCGGTCCGACGACGCTTCGATCCGACCGGGGTTTTCGCCAACGATTACGTGCACCGGGTGCTCGGCTCACTCGACTGAGCTGTCACGGTGCGGACACTGCTCGGACAACAGTGTCGCCGGATCGCCCGCACCCTCCCCCGCCGCAGCGCCCTGGTGGAATGATGACGGTGATACCCGAAGCGCCACAAGCACTTCGCCCCTGCGCCGAAAGGGCGACCATGGCCCACACTCCCAGCGTGTTGTTCGTCTGTGTGCACAATGCGGGCCGATCACAGATGGCGGCGGGTTTGCTGCGCGCCACGGCCGGCGACCGGATCCAGGTGCGCACCGCCGGCAGCGAACCGGCAGCAGTGCTCGACCCCACCGCGGTGGCGGCCATGGCCGAAATCGGGATCGACATCTCCGGCGAACGGCCGACACCACTGACCGATGATGTCGTCGGGATCTCGGATGTGGTGGTCACGGTGGGGGGCGGCGAGGTGTGTCCGTACTTTCCCGGAATCAGCTACCGCGACTGGGTGCTGCCGGATCCGGCCGGGCAGCCGATCGAGGTGGTGCGCAGCATCCGCGACCACCTGCAGATCCTGATCGGGAATCTGATCGGCGAACTGGTACCGGTGCCCGCGCGCTGACGTCCGATTCGTTCAAGACCGCACCGCACTCGGGTGCCTAAGCTGCGAATATGACTCCACAGCTCGATGTCGTGTCCGTTGTTGTTTCCGATATGGCCGCTTCGGTGGCCTTCTACCGCAAGCTGGGACTGGTTTTCCCGGACGGCGCCGAATCCGAGGGCCATGCCGAGGCCGTGATCGGCGGTGGTCTGCGACTGGCGCTGGACACCGAGGCGACGATCGCCTCTTTCGTGCCCGGCTGGCAGCCGCCGACCGGTCCCGGCCGCAGCAGTCTGGCGTTCCGATGCGCCGATCCGGCCGAGGTCGACAAGCTCTACGCCGAGCTCGTCGACGCCGGCCATCACGGAGAACTCGCGCCGTGGGATGCCTTCTGGGGCCAGCGTTACGCCTCGCTCGTCGACCCCGACGGGCACGGAATCGACCTCTACGCGCCGTTGCCCGCCGAATAGGCCGACCAGTCGTGGGGATCGCGCTGACGCCGCTGGTAGCGGCCGAGCATCTCGCGGACCTCGTCGCTCACCGGGGGTTCTCCGGTGAGCCTTGTCCACAGATGCGCGTCGTGGTCGGTGAGCGTCACCGGTCCCGACGCGGCCACGTCGACGACGAAGGTGAACTGCCTGGTGCGGGCGCCTTCGCCGGTCAGGTAGTCGAACTCGCCGAGGTAGTCGCTGACGCCGGTGACCTCCAGCCCGGTTTCCTCCGCGACTTCGCGGGCCAGCGCTTCGTCGAGTGCCTCACCCGGCTCGACGACGCCGCTGGGCAACTCCCACCGTCCACCGAGGAAATCCGATCGTCGACGGCGCAGGATGAGCACTCGATGATGGCGGACGACGACCGCGCCGACGACAAGCCGACGGATTTCGTCTCGTTCTGCCTCGATACGGAGCGTGGAGTACACGGATTCGTCGATCATCGGGTCACATCCTCTCGTCGGTGTTCGGACTGAGCACTTGCGACGGGGCGTGCACTACTGAGCCTAATCCTTCCGGCACGCTGTGCCGAATGAGACTTTCCGGGCGGCCGGACGCCCGATCAGCGGCTTTGCAAGGTGCGCACCGAGCATCCGGCCAGGTCACGGACCTCTCGGGACAGGTGTGCCTGGTCGGCGAAGCCGGTCACCGCGGCGATTTGCGCGGCGGAAGTTCCGGTGCGAAGCCCCGCCAACGCACGTTGAAAACGCAGAATACGGGCCAACATCTTGGGTCCGTAGCCGAAGGCGAACAGGGAGCGCCGGTGCAACATCCGGGCCGACATACCTGTCTGAGCGGCGGTTTCGGCTACCGTCGCGCCGACCGACAGGGAATCGACAACGGCGGTGAGCGCCGGATCGGCCACGCCGTTATCGGCGGCGAATCGTAATGCGACCGCCTCCAAGGCGGCAACGCGGTCGGGCGCGTTGTCGATGCGGTCTACGAGTTCTCGAGTGGTGCGCGAGGGTGCTATCTCGGCCAGGTCGACCCGCTGATTCAGCAGTTCCACCGCCGGAATCCCGAGCAACGTGGGTGCGGTGCCCGGCGCGAACCTGATGCCGACGAACTCGCTCGCCCGCGCACTCGGCGCGAGGAACGCGCGACTGTCCGGCCCGGCCACCATCAGCGTGCCCTCGGTCCAGATCAGATCCATGCAGCCGTCGGGGAACACCGTGACGGGACCGGTGTGGGCGGGCATGGTTCGCGACCAGACCACCGCTCGGTCCAGCCTCGATTCGCGTTCCCGGTATTCCGCCACACTTGCGACGGTAGCCCTACCCACCGACAGGCAGTTGCCGCACCGCGATCACCCGGTACGTAAGATCTGACGCCACGACGTTCGGCTCGGCAGAGGGGTGCCAATGCAACCGACAGCATCAGTGCAGGGTGGACGGCCACGGGTGGCGGGGTTTCCCGGAGCGGATATAGATATCGAGCCGGATGTGTGGTCCGGGGCGAGGATTGACGACGACCGGATCAGGGCTTTGGCGGTCGGTGCGTATTACGGGCGCAGTTGGGGCGCGCAGTGCGACGGCGTCGCGTTCCTGCCGGAGGAGCCCGACAGCACGTCGACGCGGCGGGAGACCGCCATCGAAGGACTGCACGAGTCGTGGGGTGTCGACAACGCCGACGACGCGCACGACACCGTGCGGCGGTTGCTGGCCGGGATGCACGCGCCGCTGTTCGAACTCGTCCATCCGCTCGCTGTCATGGCCGCGAGCGATACCGGCCGGGTCGACCGGTCCGGGTTGGCCGACGAACACCGCGAATTCCTGCACACGCTCTCGAGTTTCCGTGGCTATCGCGGGCCTGCCGGAATCGATCGCGACTACGACGCGTGGCTGCAAGCCATCAAGCTCGGCATCACCGAAAGCCTGCCGACGCCGCTGCAGATCGATGCCACCGCATGGGATCTGGCACGGCTGGTGTTCATCGCCCGCGCCGCCTGCACGGCGGGCTATCTGACCGAGGACGAGGCATGGGAGCACATGCTGACCGGGCTGGATCGGGCGCGTCAGCACTATCGCAACTGGCGACAGTTCGGCGACGGGTTCCTCACGGGAGCGATCTTCTGGGCGGCCACGCAGGATCTGTCGGCCGCGAAAAGCCAAGTAGCCGAACGTAGGCGGATGATCGCGGGGCTGCACCTTCGACCGTCGAGTCCGTGGCGGCGGGTGGCCCTGCATTCGGGTGCGCCGGTGTTCAGCCCGGCATCGTCAGCATGATGCCCACGGCTTGACGGCGGAACGGGTCGTCGTCGACCATCCCCAGTTTGCGGCGCTCCACCAGCAGTTGCCATTCGCCGAAGAGGTCGGCCGAGCAGGGCATGGACTGGGTGATGGATCCGTCGACGTGCTCGATTTCGCAGGCAAGGCGGACGGCCTCGGCGATGCGGGTGAAGTCGGCGGGTTCCCAGTCGACGAAGTCCAGCTCGGTGCCGGCGCCCGAAATTCGCAGGGTGGCAACCTGTCCGGGGGTCGTACGCACTTCGGCGTCGGTGAGGACCGAGACCGGGAATTCGTAGACCGCCCACGTGGAGACGAAGAGCAGGCGCAGAGTTGTGATCACGACCAGACCCGGCGCACCCTCGTGGCCGGCTTGGGCCAGTTCGAGGACGTACTCGTCGGTGCGTGCGCAGGTGTGCAGGATGTCTATCTCGCGTATGGAGTTGCCCGCGTGGCGCATTCGGTGTGCTGCCGCGGTGACATCGGGACGTCTGCGGCCGTTCGAACCCTGAACAGATTGCGGTGGAACGAGATTCGGTCGGGGCGGAAATACCCTGCGTAGGCTGACCAAGTCGCGTTCGACGGCTCTGATCAGGGCCTGCGCCTGCGCGCGTAGATCGGTTTCGAGGAACACCGGCACCGGATGACGATCCGTCGGCGCACCGTTGACCACGAACTGCGCCGACCGGAAGAACAGCAGCAACGCCATCTGCCCGTCCTCGGTGTTCGCGAGCGCGATCCTGGCCAGTTCGGCCACTCCGACGTCGAGCGCGATCTCGTTGTCGGCGCGCAGTGGCGTCGTCACCAGTCGCCCGTCCGCATACCGGACCGCGACCCGCGCACCCCATACTTCGATCAAAGCCACGTCCCTCCTGGCCTGCCCCGCATCGGTGGATCCTACCGAGGGGCCGTCGCGGGCCGGTCGATGGTCCTGCCGATGGTGTGCGAAGGTGCGCTGAGGTGGCAGGCTGTAGGGATGCCCGATGAACAGGAAGTCTCCGCCGAACAGTCCGCGGACGCGATCGAAACTCCGGAGGAGGCGACGAAGCGGAGGTTCCGCGAGGCGCTCGAGCGGAAGAACGGCCACTCCTCCGCGGGTGGGGCCGCCCAGAATTCCGCCAAAGTGCGTGGGACGCATGCGCAGGCGGGCGGGAAGCGCACCTTCCGCCGTCGCGCAGGCGGATAGTTTCGCGCCGGGCGGTCTCCCCTTTCCGTGAAGCAGCCCTGCGCCGCCGGTGATCATCTTGCGGCGCAGGGCTTTTCGGTCGAGCGGGAGTTACTGCAAACGGGAGGTATCGGCGTCCGCTTCGGTCCGAACGGCGTTCTCGAAGGTGTTGCCGCTGTCCGCTTCGCTGAAGACCAGCCAACATCCACGGATGGCGCCGAGCAGGTCTTCGAGTAGATCGATCGCGGGACGGGTGGGGTCGAGGCGGCAGATACGGTAGCCGTCGGTCCATTCGTCGGGATCGTCGTCGTCGTCGCGTTCCTCGATTTCCTGCGCGGCCTCGATGATGCCGTCCAGGTCGCGAACCTTGCCTTCGGAGACGGCGATGGCATCGGCGATCAGGTCGACCACCACCTGGGTCGGCGTCTCCCCCGCGCCGAGCCGTTCCAAGACCACGGTGGGCGTTTCCACCTGGAGTGCTTCGATGTCGTCTGCCTCGGCGACCACGTCCACCGGCTCGAGGCCCGTGACCTCGCCGGCCACCGTGGCCGCGGCCCGCAGCCAGTGCGCGGCGGCGACCGACGCGGCGGCGGGGTCCAATTCGGTGAACAGGTCGATCGTGCCCAACGGGTTGGCCCGCAGCAGGCTGTCCGCCGCGTGCACCTGCACCGGGGAGATCTCCGGGCGGGTGAGTTCGACGGCCTGCCTGGCCCGACCTGCCAGATCGCCCAGTTCCGCGGCCGTGATCGCCGCCTGCTCAGTGAGTACCTCGTTCACCACGCGGTCCACCAGGCTCGCGTCACCGATCGCATGGAGCACGCGACCCACGTGGTGCGCGGATTCCTCGATGGGGCTGTAGAAAACCAGCATGCACCCGTCCTCGTCGGGCAGATTAGGGGTGCGCAGTGCGGCTTCCACCTTCTCGAAGCGATTGCGCTCCTCCGCCCGCCGCCACGCTTCCCCGTTCTCGATATCGGGATCCCCGGCAGCGGTCGCCGGATGGGTGTAGGTCCGCCACTGGAACCGCGCCAGACTCGCCAGCGCCGCCGCCAGCTCCACCCCGTGCTCGGTCCCCGGCACCTCGGCGATCGTCTCGGCGACATCACCCCGACCGGTCCCCCAGGTAGCGACCAGCGTTCCCGCCCCCGAGTCGTATGCATACCGCGTCATTCGCTCAGTTCTACGTGGCCCACCCGAACCACCCTCCACCAGGGTCTGACCATCAGGTCGCAGCTGGGCCGATGCCTGGGACGAACCTGCCCGTAGACGGTGATGACCCTGACATGATCACCCGGCTCCTGAGCCTCTGACGACGTCGACCTAGAGGTCGCGGTACACGTCCCGGCGCCACCCGACTTTCACGACCAGGATCACCAGCACTTCGTCCTGTACTTGGTAGACAACCCGGAACCGCCCCACTCGCAGTCGGTAGGCGTCGACGCCGATCAGTTTCCGGATGGCCAGACCCTCGGCATACGGATCGTCGCCGAGGGTCGTGAGCGCGGTGAGGATACGCATCGCGTCCCGCTGTTCCAGATCACGCAATTCACGCCGAGCCGATTCGTGGAAGCGGAACTCGTACTTCACTTACGCGCCTCGAAGATGTCGGCGAGCACCTCGGCCATGCTGACGGTCGCGCTGCCGTCGACCAATCGGGCGGCGGCTTCCCGGGCCAGCAGTGCGTCCTCGGCGTCGTCGACGGCTTCCACGACAGACAGCGGGACGAGTGCGGCAGCCGGGGTGCCGTCGCGGAGAATGATCACCTGTTCGCCGGCCTCAGCAGCATCGATGTATTTCGCCAAGTTGGCACGTAGTTCACGGGTGCTGATCTCATCCATACCATGAGCGTACACGCTGTCGTGTACACGCGAATTCCGTCGTCAGGCACGAAAAAGCCCCTCACCTGCGTGTCAGGTGAGGGGCTTCAGTGGAGCTGCCGGGAATCGAACCCGGGTCCTCCGCCGCGTCTTCAGGGCTTCTCCGTGTGCAGTTCGCTATGTCTCTGCTTGGATCTCCAAGTCTCGCGAACAAGCCTGGATGACGATCCCAGTCGCTGTTAGATGTCCCATTCGACTCCGCGACCGAGCCGAACGGTAATTCCCTCTAGCTGATGCCAGTACCCGGGTCGAGGGACGGACCCGGACTGACAGAGACGACCTGGCTACTTAGGCAGCGAGGGCGTACTCGCGCTGATTGGAATCGGCGCTTAATTGGTTGCAGCGACGCTTACGGTGGTCTCTTGCCTGCACCGACACGCTTCCCCTGAATCAACGTACGCAGTCGAAACCGTTCAGCCCCGTACGTGCCCGCACCGTGCGGGCTAGTCATATTAACACCGGCGCGGCCTCGGTTCTTCCCATTATTTCTGCCAGCTCGCGGTGTCGCCGAAGTGATCTTGTAGCGAACCCTGCCAGATAGCCTCGGCGAATCCGGGTGGGACCGCCGGTGGAGGCGGGTACTGTTCTCGTTCGGCCGCCCCGGGACTGTGAAATGTACTGGGTGACTGCAGCAAGGAGTTATCTCATGGCATTCACCAGTCAGCGTGGACTGCGCCGATTCGCGGCGATCCCGGCTGTTGCGAGTCTCGTGCTGGCCGCGGCCTGCTCGTCGGGCGAATCCGTCGCCGCGCCGGGCGTCACCAGCACCCCCTGCCCCGGTTCGGCGAACACCGATCGCGGCTGCATCTACCTCGGGGTGCTCTCCGATCTCGAGAACGGACCGTTCACCCCGCTCGGCGCCTCGATGAACGACGGTCAGGTGGCGTTCTGGAAGCAGGTGAACGCGGCGGGCGGCATCGGCGGCTACGACATCGACATCAGCACCTATACCCGCAACACCTCCTACGATCCGCGCACCCATCGCAGCGCGTACGAGGAGATCGCGCCGAACGTGCTCGCGTTGTCGATGAGTTTCGGGACCGCGCAGACCGTCGCGATGCTGAATCAGATGGACGCCGACGACATGATGAGCACGGCGGCCACCCTGTGGTCGGGCTGGAATTACCGCAGTGCCGACCGCAATCTGGTGCTCAGCGGTGGCTACTCCTACTGCACCGAAGCGGTGACCGGGCTCGACTGGTTCGCCGAAACCCATTACGCGCCACACAATATCGCCGTCGTCGCCTACCGCGGCAACTACGGCGGCGACTATGCCAGCGGCGCAATGAAGTGGGCGCTTGCCAATGATGCGACCATCGCCGATCTCATCGAGACCGGGCCCAATGCCGAGGTCGGCAATCAGGACGGGCCGGTGGACGAGGTCATGGCGACGGCACCGGATCTCGTGATGCTGGCCACCGGTCCGGCCGAGACCGCGGAGATCGTGGGCAAACTCGTGAAGTCGGGGTTCACCGGCCGGTTCCTCGGCTCGCTGCCCACCTGGAACGCGGCCCTGCTGCAATCGGCGGCCGCTCCGGCGCTGACCGCGCTCTACAACTACACGACCCCGGTCGACAGCTGGTCCGGCGACAGCGTGGGCGCCAAGCACGCCCGCGACGCGATCACCGGTGAACCCGCCAACTTCGGTTACTCGCTGGGCTGGGCGATCACCTATCCGCTCAAAGCCCTGCTCGAGACCGCGGCGGCCAACGGCGAACTCACCCGGGCCGGCCTGCGGCGCAGCGTCGGATCGATGAAACCCGATGGTGAGGGCATGGTCGTGATCCATCCGGCCGGCGCGGCCGAACCGGACCTCGAAAGGGAATGGTCGGCGGTGTTCGAACCGGACAAGACGGCACCGATGGGAGCCAGGGCCGTCAGCGTCGGCTATCAAGGCAAGACGCTGACTCGGTTGGGCCTGCACGAGCCCTGCACCCGGCTGTAGGGGAAGTCAGTTCGCGGCGATCATGGTGACTGCCGTGAGAGCGAGCACCATGCCGACCTTCTGGGTGGCGCTGATGCGTTCGCCGAGCAGGACCATCGCCAGCAGCACGGTCGCCGCCGGATACAGCGCGCCGATCACGCTGACCACCGAGAGCAGCGCGCCGTGGAAGGCGTAGAGCAGTGCGGCGTTGGCGATCACGTCGAGCACGCCGATCGCCAAGGCAAGGCGCAACGGTTCGCCGTGTAGACCACGGAATTCGCCTGCTGCCAGGGCCGAGGTCCACACGACCGCTGTTGCCGCGACGCGCTGGGCGAGCAGGGGCCACAGGCCCGCACTCGCGTCGGTTTCGTGCAGGAAGTAGAACGCGAAACCGAAGGCCGCGCCCGACCCGACGGTGAGCAGCGCGACTCGGCGGGTGAACCGCAGTTGCCTTCCGCCGATGATCTCCTCGGTGGTTTCGTCGGGTGCCTCCCGGCTGACGAGCACCACCGCGACCAGAGCGACCGCGATGCCCGCGATCGCGACCGACCCGGGCCGCTCGCCGAGAAAGAATCCGGCGACGACCGGGATGCCCGCGACCAGCACCGCGGTGAGCGGCGACACCACCGACATGGGTCCGTCGGCGAGCGCGGCGTAGAACCACCACACCGCCAAGCCGCTGGCCACACCCGCGGCCAGGCCCCACAGAATCGACGCGGTATCGGCGTGTCCGCCCACCAACGGCGCGATCAACAAGACCAACAGCACCGAGAACGGGTACGACACCACGACCACCCGCAATGCGGTGACCCTGCGCGCCGCGATCCCGCCGAAGAAATCGCTGACTCCGTAACCCGCCGCCGCGACGAGGGCGAGCACGACCGACAGCACTAACGCATGCCCTTGACCCGCCGACCTACTTCACGGGTGACCTCGCGCTCGGCCTGCTTGCGAGCCAGATCCTGACGCTTGTCGTAGTCCTGCTTGCCCTTGGCGAGCGCGAGCTCCACCTTCACCTTGCCGTCGGAGAAGTACATCGACAGCGGCACCAGCGTCTGGTTGCCCTCGCGTGACTTGCCGACCAGGTGCTCGATCTCGCGCTTGTGCAGCAGCAGCTTGCGGGTGCGGCGCGGCGAATGGTTGGTCCAGGTGCCGTGGCTGAACTCCGGGATGTGCAGCCCGCGCAGCCAGACCTCGCCGTGGTCGACGGTCGCGAAGGCGTCGACCAGGGAGGCCTTGCCTTCGCGCAGGCTCTTCACCTCGGTGCCGACCAGCGCGATCCCCGCCTCATAGACGTCGAGGATCGTGTAGTTGTGCCGCGCCCGGCGGTTGGTCGCGATGACCTTGCGCCCCTTTTCCCTCATAACGGTCAACTGTAAGTGACGGCGCCAGCCCTTTATTCCATGGCTGACTCAGACCCGCGCGGCTGCCCTGGCCAGTGCGCGGTCACGCTGCTCCTCGAAACGGGCCGCCTTGACCTCGAGGTCGAGCAGGTAGGTGTGCAGCTCTTCGCGCGCCATCTCGCCTTCGGGCCCGAAATCGGTGCGCTCGAAGACCCGCCAGGTGCGCAGGGTCGGACGCAGGACGACGTCGAGGTGCTGACGCAGGTCGTAGACGCCGTGCTTGGCCAGCATGACCGCGTTGCGGCGGAAGTTGGGCTGGTTGAGACCGGGCATCTGGAAACGCAGGATCACGTCGGTGATCGCCTGCATGGCCGCGTCGGGGGTGAGGTCGAGGGCCGCGGCACAGAGCTTGCGGTAGAAGACCATGTGCAGGTTCTCGTCGGCGGCGATACGGGCCAGCATGCGGTCGGCGACCGCGTCGTTGCACAGCGCGCCGGTGTTGCGGTGGCTGATTCTGGTCGCGAGTTCCTGCAGGGTGACGTAGGCGACGCCTTTGAGGAATTGCGAGCCCTTCTCGGGCTTGGCGATGCCCGCGGTCATGTGCGCCATCCTGGCCTCTTCGAGCGCGACCGGGTCGACGGCGCGCGTCACGACTAGGTAGTCACGCAAGACGATGCCGTGGCGGTTCTCCTCGGCGGTCCACCGGCCGACCCAGGTGCCCCAGGCGTTGTCGAAGCCGAAGGTGTCGGCGAGTTCGCGGTGGTAGGAGGGCAGGTTGTCCTCGGTGAGCAGGTTGGTGATCATCGCCGCCTTGGCGACCTCGCTTAGTCGCGACTGCTCGGGGTCCCAGTCGTCGCCGCCCATGGCCGCGAAGTTGCGGCCCTCGTCCCACGGCACGTAGTCGTGGGGGTGCCACATCTTGGCCTTGGCCAGGTGGTCGTTGAGGTTGGCTTCGGCCGTCGGCTCGAGCTCGGCGAGGATGTCGCTGTCGGACAGGTGGAGCGTCATGGGTCGACGTTACGAGGCCGGAGGTGGGTTCTCTGCCTGATTGCCGAGATTTCCACGACTACTCATCATGCGGTCGACGCCGCGGCGATGATCGGTCACAGCCTTCCCTGATGGGGGCCGAAGCCGCCGACGTGCAGCGGCACCGATTCCCACTGGGCGCGGTCGGGGGTGAGGTCGCCGACGACGAGCACGCCCGCGTCGAAGAAGGCGCCTCTGGCTCGGGCGATGTGGTCCTCCGAAGTGACGAGGACGACCGAGCGCAAACCCCTTTCGGCCAGCATCGACGCGGTGTTGCGGGCATTGGCCACCGTCGATTCGGCCTCGGATTCGCGCAGGATCCGGTTCTGGTCGATGCCCGCGGACACCAGCCAGTCGGCCATGGCGTCGGCTTCGGACAGACCTGCTTGCGGATTGCCACCGGTGACGATGATCGGCGACCACGGCGCGAAGACGGCCTGGGCCAGGCCGGCGCGCAGTCGTCGGACCAGCTCCTCGCGCATCGTGCCCTCCGGTGTCAGGCCGTAGCCGAGCACCACCACCGCGGTATCGGGGCCGTAGATCCCGGGCAGGACGGGCGTGCCCAAGGCCCGCGCGAAGTCGAGACCGGGTGGGGCCGGTAGGTCGGCACCGGCGGGAACCGGCACGAAGGCCAGTCCGGTGACCGCTATCGCGGCGCACACCACACGCTTACTCCAAGTCCACCGCACCATTGCCGTCGCCTCCTCGAGCTCGGGCCGATCTACAGTGATCGGTCCCGCTCGGCAACGGTGCACCGGGGAGGCATCAGCAGGTATCCCTTTGACCTGCGGCTACGACAACTCACATGCGTATGTCGGCCGATCTGGTGCAGGGCATCGCAAAATTTCCGGAATCGGATGTCAGGTCGAGGTAGCGCACGATCGAACGGCAGGCACCACAGCGATGCGCGGAGTACGACCATCAGTGAGGCAGCACTGAATCCGACAGCGGCGCATGGGAAATTGTCGAAACGCGGATGTCAGCCCGGGCTCAGCACGAGGTAGAGAACCAAGGCGGTGGTGAAGATCGCGATCAGCGCGATGGTCGACCAGCGTGGCCTGCCGCGGTGGATCACGCCGTGGTGGGCGCCGAGCAGGGTGGGCGCGACGACCGGGTCGATGTGGCGGTGCGGCATGGGAGGTGTCGGGGCGTCGGCGCCCGCACTCGGGCTGCTGCCCGACGTATCGTCGTCCGAGCCTTCACCATTCGCCATGACTCGACAGTAACTCGGGGTCGTCCGATTCGGTGCGGGTTGCTTTCCGCCGCGCGTGTACACCCTTATGGGGCCGACAGCGGCGGCACGCCCCTACTCCTCGCCCAGTGTCGTCAGCACCCCCTCCCCGTAGCGGGCCAGTTTGTTCTCGCCGACGCCGGCGACGGTGCCGAGTGCGGCGAGGTCGGCGGGCTTGCGCGCGGCGATCTCGCGCAGGGTGGCATCGTGGAAGACCACGTAGGCGGGCACGCCCTGTTCCTTGGCGGTGGCGGCGCGCCAGGCCCGCAGCCGCTCGAACAGTCCGACGTCCGCGGCCGGCAGGTCGACGGTCGCCTTGGACGATCTCGAGGTGCGCGCAGGGCGGGCGGCGCGTTCGGGCTCGCGCCGCATCAGCACCTTCCTGCCCTCGAACAGCACCTCGTTGCTCTCGTCGGTCAGTGCGAGGACACCGTATTCGCCCTGTACCGCGAGCAGGCCGCCCGCGAGCAACTGCCGGACCACTCCGCGCCATTCGGTGTCGCGCAGATCGGTGCCGATGCCGAACACCGAGAGCTCGTTGTGGCGATGCTGGGTGATCTTCTGGTTGGTCTTGCCGAGCAGGATGTCGACGAGGTGGCCCGCGCCGAAGGATTGTCCGCGTTCGCGTTTGAGCCGCAGCACCGTGGACAGCAGCTTCTGGGCCGGCACTGTGCCGTCCCAGGTTTCGGGTGGGTTCAGGCACACGTCGCAATTGCCGCAGGTGCCACCGGTCTGGCCGAAGTAGTTGAGCAGCCGCGCGCGACGGCAACCGACCGTCTCGCACAGGGCGAGCATGGCGTCGAGGTGTAGTTGCAGCTGCCTGCGATGGGCGGCGTCGCCCTCGCTGGAATCGATCATCTTGCGTTGCTGCACAACATCATTGAGGCCGTAGACCATCCAGGCCGTCGACGGCAGACCGTCGCGGCCCGCGCGGCCGGTCTCCTGGTAGTAGCCCTCGACCGATTTGGGCAGGTCGAGGTGGGCGACGAAACGCACGTCGGGCTTGTCGATACCCATGCCGAACGCGATGGTGGCGACCACGATCAGGCCGTCTTCGCGCAGAAATCTGGACTGGTTCTCGGCACGGGTCCGAAAGTCCAGGCCCGCGTGATAGGGCACCGCGCGGATGCCGTTCTCGTTGAGCATGGCCGCGGTCTTCTCGACCGAGTTGCGCGAGAGGCAGTAGACGATGCCCGCGTCGCCGGGGTGCTCGGCGCGGATGAAGTCGAGCAGCTGACGGTCGGCGCGGTTCTTCGATTCGATCCGATATTGAATGTTGGGTCGGTCGAAGCTGGAGATGAACTGCTTCGCGGCGCCCAGATCGAGCCGTTCGACGATCTCGGCGGCGGTCTTCTCGGTGGCGGTCGCGGTGAGCGCGATGCGCGGGACATCGGGCCAGCGCTCGTGCACCAGCGACAGCGCGAGGTAGTCGGGCCGGAAGTCGTGGCCCCACTGCGACACACAGTGCGCCTCGTCGATCGCGAACAGCGCGATCTTGCCGCGGTCGAGTAGCCGCAGCGTGGCTTCCAGTCGTAGGCGTTCCGGCGCCAGATACAGCAGGTCCAGATCGCCCGACACGAACTGCGCCTCCACGGTCCGCCGCTGATCCGGCGACTGGGTGGAGTTGAGGAACCCGGCCCGCACGCCGAGCGCACTCAGCGCGTCGACCTGGTCCTGCATGAGCGCGATCAGCGGTGAGACGACGACGCCTACGCCATCGCGCACCAGCGAAGGGACCTGGTAGCAGAGGGATTTGCCACCGCCGGTCGGCATCAGTACCAGCGCGTCGCCACCACCGACGACCTGTTCGACGATGGCCGCTTGGTCGCCACGGAAGCTGTCGTAGCCGAAGACGCGGCCTAAGACTTCGTCGGCGGTCTCGCCGCGGTCGGGAGCCGCGACCCGGCCGGGGGTGGCCGGGGCGAGATCGTCGAAGTGGAAGCCGCCGGTATCGGCAAAGTCGTGCTCGGAGACGTAACCGCCGTCGGACGGGTACGCGTCGTCGGGTGGGAAGTCTTCGGGCGGGAAGTCGTCGACATCGGGGGCTGTGGCGCCGGAATTGCTCACCGGGCCATCCTACGAGCGAGCGCCGGTCGCGCAGCCCGTCGACCGGAGCCGACGGCGGCGGATGCGAAAGTTGCGCACCTGTGGATAACTCGATTCACCCACGCAAACGGGGCAGGACCTCGTCGTGGAGCAGCCCATTCGTAGCCACGGCGTCGCCGCCGTGCGGACCGGAGCGCCCGTCCAGGGAGGTGAACGTGCCGCCCGCCTCGCGGACCAGGATGTCGAGGGCGGCCAGGTCCCACAGAGAGACCTCGGGCTCGGCGGCGATGTCCACCGCACCCTCCGCAACCAGGCAATAGTTGAAGAAATCGCCGTAGCCGCGAACCCGCCAGACCTCGTCGGTGAGGTCGATGAGCTTCTCGCGCAGGCCGCGCTCGTGCCAGCCGGCCAGACTCGAGATGGCCAGGCTCGCGGCGTCGAGGTCGGCGACCGCGGACACCGAGATCGGCTTGGGCGCCCCCGGGTGGACCTGCACCCACGCGCCCGACCCGGCGGCGGCCCACCAGCGCCGACCCAGTGCGGGCGCACTCACCACGCCGACCACCGGAACACCGTCGTCGAGCAGGGAGATCAGGCTGGCCCACACCGGCACGCCGCGGACGAAGTTCTTGGTGCCGTCGATCGGGTCGACTACCCACTGCCTGCCGCTGAACTCGGCATTTCCACCGAATTCCTCGCCGAGGACGGCGTCGCCGGGGCGCTCCTCGGCGAGTACGCGGCGGATCAGCTGTTCTACCGCGAGATCGGCATCGGAGACCGGGGTGAGGTCGGGCTTCGAGTCGACTTTCAGGTCGACGGCGCCGAAGCGCTCCTGTGATATGGCGTCGGCCTGGTCGGCCAGTCGCAGGGCAAGGTCCAGGTCAGCGGAGTAGGCAGCCACGCGGAGAGTGTATTCGCCGAGCCGTGCGAGAACGGTGGTCAGGCCACGACCTGGGCGGTTTTCGCCGCGACCAGGGCGCTTGTCCACCAGTGCAACTGATCGAGCAGCGCCGCGGCGGCGTCTTCGGGCTCCTGCGGGTCCCGGAGCCTGCCGTTCTCGTCGAAGAGCATGTAGTAGCGCGGGAACGAGACATAGTTGCGCACGGTGTGGGCGTTGAGTTCGTTGAAGACCTGGCGCAGGTGCTCGATCGCCAGGAGTCCACCGGATCCGCCGCTGTAGCCGACGAAGCCGATCGCCTTGGCGTCCCACTGGGTGAAGTGCCAGTCGATGGCCGCTTTGAGCGCAGCCGGGTAGCTGCGGTTGTAGTCGGGGGTGACGATCACGTAGGCGTCGGCGGCGGCCAGCCGGTCGGTGAGGTCGCGCATGTCGGCCGGACGCACCGGGTCGGGGTCCAGCGCGGGCGGCACTGCGGGCAAGGCGGGCAGCGCGGTGTCGGCGAGGTCGATGATGTCGACCTCGAAGCGGTCGTCGACCTGCTCGGCGAACCAGTTCGCGACCACGGGGCCGAATCGGCCTTCGCGGACACTGCCGATGATGATCGCGAGTTTCAGTGTGGACACGATGTTCTCCTCTTCGTCGAACCGGCCCGATCAGCCGGTGCAACCAAATCTCGCGGATCGCGAACGTCGCAGGGAGACCACGCTGAGAGTGGTAGTGGCACGGCCACTCTCCGGTGCGCCGCACTGGGTACCGTCGATGAGGTGAGCGACAACGAACTCGGGCTGTTCCTGCGGACCCGCCGCGAGGCGGTCTCCCCCGCCGAGGTCGGGCTGCCGGTCGGCCAACGCAGGCGCACGCCGGGTCTGCGCCGCGCGGAGGTCGCGATGCTCGCGGGGGTCAGTGTCGAATACCTGATCCGGCTCGAGCAGGGCCGCGACAGCCATCCCTCCGCCCAGGTGTTGTCCGCGCTCGCCGAGACGCTGCGGCTGAGCCCTCGTGAACGCGTCCACCTGCACCAGCTCTCCAAAGGCGCGTCCGGTTTCAGTTGCGGCGCCGCCGAGCAGAGCCCTAACCGCACGGTGCGCCCCACGATCCTGGCCGTCCTCGCCCAGCTCGAACCCGCGCCCGCCGCGATCACCAACCGCTTCACCGAGATCCTGGCCTGTACCGAGGGCTATCGGAAGCTGATGGCGCCCAGTGGGCTGTTCGAGCAGGGCGAACCCGCCAATGTCGCCCGATTCGTGTTCACCCATCCCGGCGCCCGCGAGCTGTACCCGGAATGGGACGCCGCCGCCGACAAGCTGGTTGCCTCGCTCAAGCAGGGCCCGTTCCGCGCCGACCCGATGGTCGCCGCCCTGGTCGACGAACTCACCGTCACCGCTGGCAGCGCCTTCACCGATCGCCTCGCGACCCTGCCCGGCCTCCCGCCTTCGGGTGGGATCAATCGGCTCAGCCATCCCGAGGCGGGCACGCTGCGGTTGGCCTACGAATCGCTGGATCTGTCCATCGACGACGACCAGTCGCTCTACGTCCTGCTCCCCGCAGACGAGGCCAGCGCGACTGCCCTCGACCAACTGGTCGGACGCCGTCCGGGCGGCCTGAGGTCCATCGCAAGCTGAGCCGATTACGCGCGGTGTCGGAGGCGACCGGTAGCCTAGGAAATCGTGCATCCTGACGTTATCGCCGACCTCGCAGAACTCGACACCACGCTCAAGACGGTCGAGTCGGTCCTCGATGTCGAGGAGCTACGCCGCCGGATCGACGAACTCGAGCACCAGGCCGCCGATCCCGAGCTGTGGAACAACCAGGACCACGCCCAGCAGGTGACCAGTGAGCTGTCGCACGCGCAGAGCGAACTGCGCCGCGTGGAGGAACTACGCCAGCGCTTAGAGGACCTGCCGGTGCTCTACGAATTGGCCGAGGCCGAAGAAGACGCGGCCGCCGCCGAAGCCACCGCCGACGCCGATGCCGAGCGCGTCGCACTGCGCGTCGACGTCGAGGCGATGGAGGTGCGCACCCTGCTCTCCGGCGAGTACGACAAGCGTGACGCGCTGGTCAACATCCGTTCCGGCGCCGGCGGTGTCGACGCCGCCGACTGGGCGATGATGCTGATGCGCATGTACATCCGCTGGGCCGAGCGGCACAAGTTCCCCGTCGAGGTCTACGACACCTCCTACGCCGAGGAGGCGGGCCTCAAGAGCGCCACCTTCGCGGTGAAGGCGCCCTACGCCTACGGCACCCTGTCGGTGGAGATGGGTACGCACCGCCTCGTCCGGATCAGCCCGTTCGACAATCAGGGCCGCCGCCAGACCTCCTTCGCCGAGGTCGAGGTCCTGCCCGTCGTGGAGACGACCGACCACATCGAGATCCCCGAGGGCGAGATCCGGGTCGACGTGTACCGCTCGTCGGGCCCCGGCGGCCAGTCGGTCAACACCACCGACTCCGCGGTGCGCCTGACCCACATCCCCACCGGCATCGTCGTCACCTGCCAGAACGAGAAGTCGCAGCTGCAGAACAAGATCTCGGCCATGCGCGTGCTGCAGGCCAAGCTGCTCGAGCGCAAGCGCCAGGAGGAGCGCGCCACGATGGACGCGCTCAAGACCAACGAGGGCGCCTCGTGGGGCAACCAGATGCGCTCGTACGTGCTGCACCCGTACCAGATGGTCAAGGACCTGCGCACCAACCACGAAGTCAACAACCCCACCGCGGTGCTCGACGGTGACATCGACGGGTTCATCGAATCCGGAATCCGTTGGCGGATGCGCGATCACGACGACGCGTAGCCAGCAATTCGCTCACAAACCGTGCGCTTCAGCACGTTTGACCGCACGCCGTGACCGACCTGTAACCTTTCTGGTGTGCGTTCGACCGAACCGAAACTGTGCCTGTGCAGGTCCATGAAGGAGACGCGATGACCGACGTCCTCGCGGCCAGCAGCGGACCCGAGATCAGCGACTGGATGCGTTCCAGCGGACTCGAAATCGTTCTGCTGATCGTCGGCGCGATGCTGTTCGGCCGATTCGCGGCGTTCCTACGCGACCGGGTGACCACCAAGATCGACTCGGGTTTCCAGACCAGCGATGCCCTGGTGCGCACCGAAGCGGCCAAGCATCGCCACGCGCTGGCCCAGGTGGTCACGTGGGTGGTGCTGACCATCGTGTACGTGCTGGTCGGCATGGAGGTGCTGCGCAGGCTGGGCTTCGCGGTGACCGGACTGGTCGCGCCCGCGGCGGTGCTCGGTGCCGCGCTCGGTTTCGGCGCGCAGCGCATCGTCCAGGACATCCTGGCCGGGTTCTTCCTGATCACCGAGCGCCAATACGGCTTCGGTGACGTGGTGCAGATCTCGGTCACCGGCTCCGCCGAGGTGGCCGAGGGCACCGTCGAGGACGTGACCCTGCGCATCACCACGCTGCGCAATTCCGACGGCGAGGTGATCATCGTCCCCAACGGCCAGATTGTGAAAGTCACCAATCTGTCCAAGGACTGGGCGCGCGCCGCGATCGACGTCCCGGTGTCCGCGCAGGCCGACATCACCAAGATCAACGAGATCCTGCACGCGGTCTGTACCAAGGCCTACGAGGACCGCCGCCTCAAACCGCTTCTGCTCGACGAGCCGTCGGTGATGGGTGTCGAAGATCTCTCGCTCGACGTGATGAACATCCGGATGGTTGCCCGCACGTTGCCAGGCAAACAATTCGAAGTGGGTCGCGAACTGCGCGTACGCGTCGCCGCGGCCCTGCGTAAGGAGGGAATCAGTGAAACCAGTGAAACCACGTAAGTCCACAGCGATCCTGATGGCGGCGTGGCTGTCGACGTTTGTCGTCTATTTGTTCGTCAAACCCACCGATACCGCGGCCGAGGGTCCGACGACGTTCCTCAATGCTGTCCCGACCTGGGTGAATTCCGAACCCGAGCGCTGATCGGCGCGTCGTGTCCGGCCGGGACGCCCCCATCGCTGGCTACACTGGCTCCCCGTGATCACCATGCGCAACGTCAGCAAGTCGTACCCGACCTCGACGCGACCGGCGCTGGACAATGTTTCCGTCGATGTGGAAAAAGGCGAGTTCGTCTTCCTCATCGGCCCGTCCGGTTCGGGCAAGTCGACTTTCATGCGACTGCTGCTCAAGGAAGAGGCGCCGACATCGGGCGAGATCCGGGTCGCCGACTTCCGGGTCGACAAGTTGCCGGGGCGCAAGGTGCCCAAGTTGCGCCAGCGGATCGGCTGCGTGTTCCAGGATTTCCGGCTGCTGCAGCAGAAGACTGTGGAACAGAACGTCGCGTTCGCGCTGGAGGTGATCGGCAAGCGACGTCAGTTCATCGAACGGACGGTGCCCGAGGTGCTCGACATGGTCGGGCTCGGCGGTAAGGGGCAGCGCTTGCCCTCGGAGTTGTCCGGCGGTGAGCAGCAGCGGGTCGCGATCGCTCGCGCGTTCGTCAACCGGCCGCTGGTCCTGCTCGCCGACGAGCCGACCGGCAACCTGGACCCCGATACCAGCGCCGACATCATGGCCCTGCTGGAACGGATCAATCGCGTGGGCACCACGGTGCTGATGGCCACCCACGACAACCACATCGTCGACGCCATGCGAAGGCGGGTGGTCGAACTGGATCACGGCAGACTCGTGCGCGACGAAGCGACCGGCGTCTACGGGGTGGGTCGATAATGCGACTGAGTTTCCTGTTCACCGAAATCGTCGACGGCCTGCGCCGCAATCTCACGATGACCATCGCGATGATCCTGACCACGGCGGTGTCGCTGATGATGCTCGGCGGCGGCATGCTGTCGGTGCGGATGGCCGACAAGACCGAGAACTTCTTCATCGGCCGCCTCGAGGTGCGCTTCTACCTCGACGACGCGGTCTCCGACACCGATCCCGACTGCGCCGCCGACCCGTGCAAGTCGCTGCTCGCCGACCTCAAGCAGACCTCGGGCGTGGAGAGCGTGCAGTTCCTCAACCGCGCCGACGCCTTGGAAGAGGCGAAGAAGCTGTTCGCGGATCAGCCGGAGATGGTGCAGTACATCTCCGACTCACCACTGCCTGCCTCGTTGCGGGTGAAGATGACCGATGCCGATCAGTACCAGCACATCTACGACAGCTTCGCGACCCGGCCGGGTGTGCGGATCGTGGCCAATGACAAGGAGTTCGTCGACCGGCTGACCAGCCTGTTCGACGGGTTGCGCAATGCCGCGTTCGGTTTGGCGCTGGTGATGGCGCTGGCCGCGATGCTGCTGGTGTTGAACATGGTGCAGATCGCCGCGTTCACGCGGCGCACGGAGGTCGGCATCATGCGACTGGTCGGCGCGACCCGCTGGTATACCCAGCTACCGTTCCTCCTCGAAGCGGTCGCGGCTGCCTTCGTCGGTTCGGTACTCGCGGTCCTCGGCCTGGTCATCGCCCGGCCGCTGGTGATCGACCGGGCGCTGGGCCCGCTGTTCGACAGCAATGTCTTCCCGCGCATCACCGGCGACGACATCGCGGTGGTGGCCCTGACGATCGCCCCCGTCGGCATCGTGTTCGCCGCCGTCACCGCCTACCTCACCCTGCGCTACTACGTGCGCGAATAGATTCTGTCGGCGGGACGGCCGATGCGCGGGTGCTACGTCAGGTCCGGTACCGGCTGTCCCCCCGCATGGGCGAGGCTCGCACCGAGTTGAGCGGCGAGTTGAGATCGCTGGCGGTCGAGGTCGGCGATGCGCCGTTCCAGTTCGGCGGTTCGCTCAGCCATGATTCGCACCGACATCTCGCACGCTTGGACCGGCCCCGCGTCCTCGGCGCACGGCATGAGCAGGGCGATGTCGTCGGTGTTCAGTCCCGCGGCCAGCAGTTCCCTGATCCGGGCGACCGTGGCCACCGCCGACGCGGGATAGCTGCGGTAACCGTTACCGTCGCGGTGCGGATGCAGCAGACCCTGCTCCTCGTAGTAGCGCAGCAGCCGGGTGGCGACCCCGGTGCGTTGCGCCAATTCGCCGATCAGCATGTGACCACCGGCATCTTCGGCTTGACCTTCACACCCATGTCAATCCCTAACGTCGCTGCCATGAACACGATTCCCCTGCCCACCACCGTCCACGGCTCCGGTCCCGGCATCGTCCTCGCGCACGGCGCGGGCGGCGGAATCGAGAGCAATTTCGGCACCGTGATTCCCACGCTCGCCGCAGCGCACACCGTGGTCGCGTCGGACTACCCGGGCGACGACACCCCGTTGGATCTCGACGGCCTCGCCGATGCCCTGGTGGCGGCAGCCGTCGACGCGGGTGTCGAGACCTTCACCATCGTCGGTTTCTCGCTCGGCACCGCGGTGGCCGTGCGCGCCGCCGCGCGCCACCCCGGCCGCGTCACCGGCCTGCTGCTCACCGCGGGCCTTGCCGCTCCCGACAACCGCGCCCGGCTGATCGTGCGGGCCTGGCAGGACCTGCTCGATCGCGGCGACCACGAATCCTTCGCCCGGCTCACCGTGCTCACCGGCTTCTCCACCAGCTTTGTCAACAATCTGCCCGCGGCCGCCATCGACGAAGTCGTCCGTCAGACCGCCGCCTCGATTCCCGGCGGCACCCGCCAACAGGCCGCGCTGGTCGAGTCGGTCGACACCACCGCCGACCTCGCCGCCATCGCGGTACCCACCCTCGTCGTGGCCACCACCGCCGACTTGCTGGTCGATCCGGCGAACTCGCGGACGCTGGCTGCCGCGATCCCCGGCGCCGAATACGCGGAGATCGAAGCCGGCCATGTCGTCATGGTCGAGCGCCCCGACGAATGGGAGAAACTGCTGACCGATTTCCTCGACCGTCACGGTCTCTAGATCTCCGCGACGACCAGGACCCTCAGCCGAGCGTGCGCAGCTGCGGCCAGAGTTGCGACCACGGGCGGACCGGGTTGCGGCAGACGAACATCGGCTCGCCCTGTTCGTCGTTGTCGATGCCGAAGCCGTTGTCGAGAGTGCCCGCGGGTTCGACGATCGAACAGAGTTCGGTGAGTCGTTCGCCGTCGATGCCGACGGTGAGGACCTCGGTCGCGGTATCCGGCGGAGGTCCCCACCACCAGTAGGCGTTGTGGCCGGAATGCGGTGTGGGCAGGGCGTATTCGGAACCGTAGCGCTCGATCGCGCCCGCCTCGCCGTAGTTGGCGGTGAGGATGGGGGCGCCGGGTGGACGTGCGGCGGCGATCTGCTCGACGTAGCGGGGCCAGGCGATGGTTTCGCCCGCGTCGTAGTTGATGGCGAGGACGGGCGAATCCCGCAGCCACGCGATCGGCCACACCGGCAGGAAAACCAGCGCCGACATCACCGCGTTCACCACGAACACCGAAGTGACCGCCGCCCATCGTTTCCGGTCCTCGGCCAACCACCGGCTCAGCCCGACAGCACCCGCCGCGAGCAGCACCGGATACATCCCACCGAGGTAATAGGCTTTTCCGCCGGTCGCCAGAAACACCACGAACAGCGCCGCGTAGGTCAGCGGAAACGCTCGCCATCGCGAGTTCCACAACCGCCACAACCCGTACCCCCACAGCGGAACCAGCAGCGGCCCGAACAGCCCGAACTGCAAGAGCACGAACATGATCGGCGAATCCGAGGTCCCCGACGAACCACCGGCGATCGCCCTGCTCAGCTCCCACTGCGGCCACCCGTTGTCCGCCTGCCACCACAGATACGGCAGCCACAGCACCAGCGCGGTCCCGACGGCGAACCCGAAATATCTGGTAGCGAACAGCTTTCGTTGCCCGGTCAGCGCCAGCGCCGAGGCAAGGACGACGACCGGCACGATCAGCAACACCTTGTTCTGCAGCCCGATCCCCACGACCAGGCCGATCACCAGCCACCATCGCGGATCGCGCCCGAGTTTCACCACCAGCAGACAGATCAGCGACCAGGCCGCCAGATCGAACACCGTCGTTCCCAGCAGGTGCCCCACGCCCATCACCAGCGCGGAACTCGCGACAGCGCCCGCGGCCAGTGCCCGCGCCGCACGTCCACCGCCCAACTCCCCCGCTAGCAACCCCGCACACACCACGACGAAGGTGGCAGCGGCGACGGCAGGCAATCTCATGACACATAACGAATCGGGATCGACCGCGGCCATGAGTCTGGCCAGAAACGGCGACAACGGCGGCTGATCAGGGTAAGACCAGTCCAGACGCCGACCTGCGGCCAGGAAATACAACTCGTCGCGGTGGTAGCCGTAGCGCCCCGAACCAGCCAGCAGAACGAGCGCGAATATCGACGCGATGACGGGCACTGGACCAGGGTGACAGAAACCACCGTTTCCACCACGGGTCGGCACACTTCTTACTCCAGAGTAAGATAGTCTTACCGAAGAGTAAGATGGTGGGGTCGAAGGCACCCCGACAGCCGAGGAAATCAGGTGATGATGAGCACTCGAGACAGCGCGACGAAGCGACGTCCGAACGACACGTCCGCGGTCGGCCTCAGCCAGCCCAAACGGGACTGGATGGGCGCCGCGATGCGCGCTTTGACGACCATTACCGGGTCGGAGCTCGCGGGAAAGTACAACCTGCGCAAGCCGATCGAGCGAGTCACCTACGAGGGCACCAAGACCGGGTTCCGAACCCTGGGCGCGGCCACTCGTACCTTCGCGAAGGTGGCGGGCAGCGGTGAGCCCAAACGTCTGGTCGACAACGAGGCCAAGACCAAGGGCTACTTCGATCTCACCCCGACCGACGAGCAGCAGATGATCGTCGAGACGGTGCGTGACTTCGCAGGCGAGATCCTGCGTCCCGCGGCCTACGACGCGGACAATTCCGCGAAGGCCCCGCGTGACCTGCTCGAGCGCGCCGCCGAACTCGGCATCACCCTGATCAACGTCCCCGAGGAGCTGGAGGGCGCGGCTTCCGAGCGCGGCGCCGTCACCAACTCCCTGGTGGCCGAGGCTCTCGCGCACGGCGATATGGGCCTGGCGCTGCCGATTCTGGCGCCGAGCGGCGTCACCGTCGCGCTGTCGCAGTGGGGCACCGACGCGCAGCAGCAGACCTACCTGCCCGCCTTCACCGGCGACGCGGTGCCGCAGGCGTCCGTGGTGATCAACGAGCCGCGCGCCCTGTTCGACCCCTTCGCCCTGCAGACCAAGGCCGTTCGCTCCCCCAGCGGCTACAAGCTCACCGGCGTGAAGAGCCTGGTCCCGGCCGCCGCCGATGCCGAACTGTTCATCGTGGCGGCCGAACTCGACGGGCGCCCCGCGCTGTTCATCGTCGAGTCCGACACCGCCGGGCTGTCCGTGGAAGCCGATCCGAGCATGGGCCTGCGCGCCGCGGGCCTGGGTCGACTGATCCTGGACAACGTGGCCGTCGGCGCCGATGCCGTTCTCGGCGACAGTGACGCCAAGACCCGCGCCGCCGAATACGGCGACGCGGTGCAGCTCGCCCGGCTGGGTTGGGCCTCGCTGGCCATCGGCACCGGCCAGGCCGTGCTCGACTACGTGATCCCGTACGTGAACGAGCGGGAAGCGTTCGGCGAGCCGATCTCGCACCGTCAGGCGGTGGCCTTCATGGTCGCCAACATGGCGATCGAGCTCGACGGACTGCGTCTGGTGACCCTGCGGGGCGCCTCGCGCGCGGAACAGGGCCTGTCGTTCGCCCGTGAGGCGGCGCTGGCGCGCAAGCTGGCCACCGACAAGGGCATGCAGATCGGCCTGGACGGCGTGCAGCTGCTCGGCGGTCACGGCTTCACCAAGGAACACCCGGTCGAGCGGTGGTACCGCGACCTTCGTTCCGTCGGTGTCGCCGAAGGCATCGTGCTGGTCTAGGCCCGTTTCTCACCTTCCAGGAGCCCCCCAATGATCAATCTCGAACTCCCCAAGAAGCTGAAGGCGAGCGCCAACCAGGCCCACCAGGTCGCCTCGCAGATCTTCCGTCCCATTTCCCGCAAGTACGACCTCGCCGAGCACGAGTACCCGGTCGAGCTCGACACGATGGCCGCCATGATCGAAGGGCTCGCCGACTCCGGCACCCAGAAGATCGGTGGCGCCGCGGGCGGCCGTAACGACGAGGCCGACGTGGATCTGACCGCGAATGCCAACGGCGGCAACATGTCCGCGCTGCTCAACTCCCTCGAGACCTCGTGGGGCGATGTCGGCCTGATGCTCACCATCCCCTACCAGGGACTGGGCAATGCCGCGATCGCCGCGGTGGCGACCGACGAGCAGCTCTCGCGTTTCGGCAAGGTGTGGGCCGCGATGGCGATCACCGAGCCGTCCTTCGGTTCCGACTCCGCCGCCGTCACCACCACCGCCGTTCTCGACGGCGACGAGTGGGTGCTCAACGGCGAGAAGATCTTCGTCACCTGCGGTCAGCGCGCCACCCACATCGTGGTGTGGGCCTCGGTCGACAAGAGCCTCGGTCGCGCCGCGATCAAGTCCTTCGTCGTCCCGCGGGACGCTCCGGGTCTGTCGGTGGCGCGGCTCGAGCACAAGCTCGGCATCAAGGCCTCCGACACCGCGGTCCTGCTGCTGCAGGACTGCCGCATCCCCGCCGACAACATCCTCGGCTCGCCGGAAGTCAACGTGGAGAAGGGTTTCGCCGGGGTCATGCAGACCTTCGACAACACCCGTCCCCTCGTGGCGGCGATGGCCGTTGGCGTCACCCGCGCCGCGCTCGAGGAACTGCGGAGCATCCTCACCGAGGCGGGTGTCGAGATCTCCTACGACACCCCCGCGATGAACCAGTCCGCCGCGGCCGCCGAATTCCTGCGCATGGAAGCCGACTACGAAGCGGCCTACCTGCTCTCCCTGCGCGCCGCCTGGATGGCCGACAACAAGAAGCCGAACTCGCTTGAGGCCTCGATGTCCAAGGCCAAGGCGGGCCGCACCGGCACCGACGTCACCCTCAAGGCAGTGGAACTGGCCGGCTCCATCGGCTACTCCCAGCGCACCCTGCTCGAGAAATGGGCCCGCGACTCGAAGATCCTCGACATCTTCGAAGGCACCCAGCAGATCCAGCAGCTGATCGTGGCTCGCCGCGTGCTCGGAAAGACCAGCTCCGAGCTGAAGTGAGCTGATAGACAACAGAAATCCGGTGCGAGTCGACTGCTGACTCGCACCGGATTTCTGTTGTTTCGGGAGCGTCCCCCGCATTCGCCTGCCAGACAGCAGATCTCGTCGCATCGAAATTCGCCCAATGCTGTTTGAACGCCACGAAATGGGCATTCCGGCGGATGAGAGATGAGGGACATCATGAGCATATTTCGCAGTGCGAACAGATATCGGCGACGAGAGCGAGTCGGGACCGGACGGCGCGGGCGGACGAGGTCCGGAGGAAGTCGCGGCTGGGGCCGCCGGTCCTATGACCGGGCGCCGCGCAGATCCAGTTCCGGCGGAGTGGAAGCAGTCGCCCGTTTCGGTTTCGTAGCGCGTGGCGTCGCCTACGTCGTGATCGGCATTCTCGCTTTCATGCTGGCGATCGGAACGGCCGAGCACGAGCCGGATGCCGGTGGGGCGCTGGCCGCGCTCGCCGCGAAGCCGCTGGGTTACCTGCTGCTGTGGATTCTCGTGTTCGGCTTCGCCGCGCTGGCCGTGTGGCGCGCGGTGCAGGTGGCCAGTGCGGGGCGGACTTATTCGGGCGGACACCGCGCCTATGCCGTGATCTCCGGGATCGTCTATGCCCTGGCCTTCTGGGGCACCCTGCGGTTCGTGATGCACGGGCGCACGCCGACGCCGAGCGACGCGGTCGCCCGCGATCTGACCGGCCGCATCCTGAGCTGGGAGGGCGGGCAGGTGGTCGTGCTGCTGATCGGTATCGCCATCCTGGCCTTCGGTATCTGGCAGACGGTGCGCGGTCTGCGCCTCGACTTCGCCGAGGACCTTCGGATGGGCTGGATGACGCACGGTATGCGGGAGGCCGCGATCTGGCTGGGCCGGATCGGCTATCTCGCTCGGGGCGCGATCGTGATCTGCATCGGTTTCGCCGCCATGGTCGCAGCGGTCAACTACGACGCCGCGGCCGCCAAGGGTATCGACGCGGTACTGCACGATTTCGCCGGAAATCCTTTCGGCCCTTGGCTGCTCATGCTGATCGCGGTCGGCCTCATCGCCTTCGGCGGGCTGTCCTTCCTCGAGGCCAAGCACCGCAGGACCTATGGCGGCGTCCCGGTCTGATCCGCGGACCCGCTCGAATCCTATCCTCGGCGTTTGCCGGATCAGCCCGGATCGGCTCTGTGCAGCGATACGGTGATGGTCGAATCGTCGCGCGCTGTCACCGACACCGCGCGACGAACGGCAGACGACGGTGATGGGATTCGTGCGTTTTGAAGATCGACACAACGCTGACCGGCGGGCTCGCCACGATGGGCAAGGATGCCGCCGCCGCGGAGGCCGCGGGGTACGCGGGCATCTGGACGTTCGAAGGGGCCCACGACCCGTTCCTGCCGCTGCTGCTCGCCGCCGAACACACGGAGCGGGTCGAGCTCGGCACCTCGATCGCGGTGGCGTTCGCCCGCAATCCACTGTTGCTGGCCACCATCGCCTGGGATCTGCAGGCCTACTCCCGCGGCCGGTTCGTTCTCGGCCTCGGTAGTCAGATCCGCGCGCACATCACCCGGCGCTACTCGATGCCGTGGAGCCGACCGGCCGACCGGATGCGCGACATGGTGATGGCGGTGCGCGCTATCTGGGCGAGCTGGGAGCAGGGCGGGCGGCTCGATTACCAGGGTGAGTTCTATCAGCACACCCTGATGCCGCCGCTGTTCCGCCCCGCAGCGGCCGAGGTGGCCGGGTTCGGCCCGCCGCCGATCTATCTCGCGGGCGTGGGGCCTGCGATGACCGCGGTCGCGGGAGAGGTCGCCGACGGATTCATGTCGCACCCGTTCTGCACGCCGAGATTTCTGCGCGAGGTGACCCTGCCCGCCCTGGCGCGGGGCGCGGGGCGCGCGCAGAAACCCGTAGACGACATCGTGGTCCACCATTCGGCGATGGTCGCGGCGGGCAGATCCGCGAGCGACCTCGCCGCAGCGAGGCAGGCCATCCGAAAGCAGCTCGCCTTCTACGGATCGACGCCGGCCTACTGGCCGATTCTCGAGCTCCACGATCGGGCCGAACTCGGACCCCGGCTCAAAGATATGTCCAAGAGCGGGGAATGGGATCGGATGGCCGAGCTCATCGACGACGATTTCCTCGACGCCGTCGCGATAACGGCCACCGACCCCGCCCGCGCGGCGGCGCAACTGCACGAGCGCTACGACGGAATCGTCGGGCGGCTCGGCTTCAACACGCCCTATCGGGTGGACCCCACGCTGCTGACCGAACTGTTGCGGGAGTTCTGATTTCGCGTCGACCCCGTGCTCAGAACTCGGTCGTGTCGGCGAGGTGGAGTCGACGGTCGAGGCGGTGCGGGTCGACTTCCAGGTGGGGCCGGTCCCAGTCGGCCAGATCGGCGGCAGCGGCGTAGGTGGTGTCGAGAAAGTTCAGGAGGGTGGCGTCGGGGTCGGGGGAATTTCGGACCGACTCGTAGGGAAGGACGAATTCGCCGAGGGTGGTGTCCCAACTGGCGCCCTCGGGGCCTGCGGGACGGGCGGCGTAGCCGTCGGGGGCGGGGTAGGAATAGGCGTAGAAGGTGCCCTCGGTGCCGCCGGGCCAGAAGCCCGCGCTGGCGCATTCGCGGGAGTAGGCCTCTTCCATCACCCAATCGGCGCAGTTCGGTGCACCGCCGGGGTGCGTGGGCGCGAGACGGCCGGAGAAGCGGGTGCAGGCCAGGTCGAAGGAACCCCAGAAGAATTGCACCGGACTGGATTTCCCGGCGAAACCGGCACGCCAGAGCTGGAAGACCCGCTCGATCTGGACGAGCTGTTGCCAGAACAGGTGGACGGCGTCCGCGTCGTAGGACTGATGGTCGGTGTCCTCGGCGAACGGGATCGCCGGATCCACCTCGTTCGGCGACGCCTCGATGTCGACCACGATGTCGAGCCGACCGAGCACGTGGCCGAGCTCGGCGTAGAAGTCGGCGACCGTGCGCGGGCGCAGGGCGATCGCGGCGCGGCGGCCGTCGCTGCTGCGCAAGACGAGTTCGTGGTCGACGAAGTCGAATTCGATATCGAGCAGGCGGCCGTCGACGGGGATCGCCCCGGTCGCCATCCCGCGCGCGCTCACCGCGAACGTGACATTCCACCAGTGATTGACCAGCGGTGTCCCCGCCATTTTCAGCTTGCCGATGATCTGCGACCACATGTGCAGGGTGTCGCGGGTATCGGACCAGGAATCGACGAGCAGAGTCGGCCAGACGGCCTCGGCGGGAGTGGAACGAGCCATCGGATTCCTCGCTCTCTCGGTGCGCGACCGACAGGGGTCGCGCCCGTTCACAGCCAGGTGCGCTGGCTGACCGGTCAACCGTGTCCTGCGAGGTTTCATCCTACGTCGGTGCAGGTAGATCGTGCCGCAAGGACGAACCCGACCGCCGGCGGGGTTGTGTGGGACTCTGAGTCTCATATAACGTAGGAGTGCGCCACACCGAAGGAGACACCGCTGATGCTGTCGACAATCAAGAACACCGCCACCGATCCCGAGTACCACGAGATCCTGCGCAACCTGTCCGAAGGTTCGGTCAACCGGCACTTCGACCCCTACGTCGACATCGACTGGGAATCGCCCGAGTTCGCCGTGCACAGCGACGACCCGCGCTGGATCATGCCCGACGAGGACCCGCTCGGCCGTCACCCCTGGTACAAGGCCCAGCCGATCGAGAAGCAGATCGCCATCGGCATGTGGCGCCAGGCCGGTATCGCCAAGGTCGGCCTGGATTTCGAGCAGCTGCTGATCCGTGGGCTGATGCAGTACCTGGTGTCGGTCCCCAACGGTGACCCCGAATTCCGGTACATCACGCACGAGGCTGCCGAAGAGTGCAACCACACGATGATGTTCCAGGAAATGATCAACCGCATCGGCTATCGCGACGTGGTCGGCATGGGCACCATCGATCGCAAGCTGACGATGGCCATCTGGCCCGCGGTGAAGTACTTCCCCGAGCTGTTCTTCACGATGATCCTCGGCGGCGAGGAGCCGATCGACCACCTGCAGAAGTCGCTGCTGCGCGCGGGCGTCGACCTGCATCCGATGGTCCAGCGGGTGATGCAGATCCACGTGGCCGAGGAAGCCCGGCACATCTCTTTCGCCCACGAATACCTGCGCCGCAACGTGCCCGGCATGAACCCGATCACGAAATCGGTACTCTCCGTGGCTTTCCCGATCGCCATGCGAGTGATGCTCGACATGATCATGACGCCGCCGAAGGAGTTCGTCGAGAAGTTCGACATTCCGGCGGAGGTCATGCGTGAGGCGTATTGGGGCAGCGAGGAATCGCAGACCATGATGCGCAATATCTTCGGTGACGTGCGTGCCCTCGCCACCAACAGCGGCCTGATGAACCCGGTCGCCAAGCTCACCTGGCGCCTGCTCGGCATCGACGGCCCGGTGACCCGCTACCGCAGCGAACCGGCTCGCAAAGTCGCCTGAGTGATCGAGTGAGTACGACGGCCCGCCGGATCATCGTTCCGGCGGGCCGTCGGCGTACTACTCGAGGAGCTTGGCTCGCAGCGCGTTGACGACCTGCGGGCGCAGGCCGAGACCGTCGCGCAGGTATTTGTCGACGGTGCCGTAGTCCGTGGTCAGCTGGGCGATACCGGCCTCGAGATAGCTGCGGTCCACTCCGAGCAGCGGACGGATGACAGCGGCCGCCTCGGGCCCCCTCGTCGCGGCGATGTGCGCGACGGTGGCCTCGATCGAGGCGGCCGAGTACTCGTTGGTGAGTAGGTAGTCGCCCATGATCGTGTCCGAGTCGACGCCGACGATGCTCTGCAGCAGGTAGGTCGCCCACCCGGTGCGATCCTTGCCCGCGGTGCAGTGGAACACGATCGGACCGGGCTGCTCGGCGATCGGACCCCGGGGCTGTACACAGCGATACCAGCAGTGAGCTGTACAGCGCAATGTACAGTTGACTATGGCCGATTACGACAGTGTGCCCCTGACCGAGTTACGTGGTCAGCTGGGCAGTGTTTTTGACGGGGTGTCCGCGAGCGGACGGCCGGTGATCGTGACGCGGGAGGGGAAAGAATTGGTCGCGGTGGTACCTGCCGGGGTGTTGCGGCACGGGGCGTTGCCCCCCGCGTACTTCAACGATGATCTCCGTGAACAGATCCTGGGCAAGCTCGACGCCAGGATCACCCAGCACTCCGCGGAAGACATCGCCGAGGCGCAAGCCAAACTGAGCAAGCTGATGGGCGCGCTGGACAGCCACCAGTGAGCGTCGCCGATCACACCGCGCTCACCTCACTGGCCCTGTCGCCGCTGTTCGGGCAGGTGATCATGCGCCAGTTCACCCAGCAGCGCCGAATCCTGGTGGTGCCCACCGTGAGCCTGATGGCCGCGATGCGCGCCGTCGACAACATCGACGAACTCGGGCGCCTGCTCGACAATCGCGTCGCCGTGCGCTGGGCCGAACTCGACGCGCCCACCGCCATCCGCATCGGCACCACGGTGCCGATCGTCGACGACCACCTCGACTGGCCGCTGATCGCGCCCGTGGTGTTCACCGCGCAGAATCTGGACATGCCGATCCTCACCGCCAAACCCGAGCTGTATCGCGGTTACAAAGTGGAGATCGCGAACATGCCGTAACCCTCTCCAGAGGTCCTGAATTCGGCTTTCCCGGGGTAGTGACGGAGCCCACACCCGCTGTCGGTACGGTGCACAGCGGACGAATTACCAGGGAAAGCTGCACCAGGAACACTCGAGGAGAGCTGGTTATGCATCATCTGAGTTTCATGCGTCGCTTCACCACCGCGGTAGCCGTCACTTCGGCCGCCGTCGCCATCGTCTTCGCGGGCCCCGCGGTCGCGGATCCGAAGCCACAGACTGTCGATGTGGCCTCGGCCGTCTCGCAGCTGCGCACCTCGGTGGCGAACAATCCGGGCGCACTCGCCGCCCTCGATCAGCTCACCGCCAAGGGCAAGGTCGACGTCGCGCTGCCCGCACAGCCCTTCCAGATCCCCGCGACCTCCGATGTCGGCCAGAACGGCAGCGGGCCCGGGGTGTACGGCTCGGGCATCGCCCTCGATATCGACGGCTTCCGCTTCGGCTTCTTCGGCGGGCCGGGCGCCATCTCGCCCAATCAGGGTGCCGCCAAGCTCGAGGTCATGTGGCTGAATCTGTCCAACGGGCAGAGCGGCACCGCGGTCCTGACCGAACACCAGGACGTGCCCGTCGATACCACCATCCGCACCGCACCGCTGAACACCGGCGGCGGGCTCATCGTGGCCGCGGTCTACGGCAACCTGTGGCACCGCTGGCCCGTGCCCGTCGACGAGGCACACCCGGACGGGTTCGCCTACCAGCTCGGCACGATCCAGCAGCCCTCGTTCGGCGCTGTCACGCGTTAACTCTCACCCCCTCGCACCCCGGGTCCACTCGTCCCGGGGTGCGTTGTCGTTTCGATGATGCAGCGCAACAGCTTCGGTGTGGCGTAGGTTGACCGACGTGGAGGATCTGGTCGACCGACTCGAAGAACTGGAACGCCGTGTTGCCGCGCTGGAGAGCGTGCGGCCCGAGGACGCGCAGCTGCCGTGGGCGGTGGCGCGCCTGCGGCAGGAATTCGCCGATGCGGGCAAACGCACCGGTGGTGTGCTGCTGGCGGGCGCGCTGCAACTGCCCACCGGCGAGCGATTCGATTGGCAGGCGCAGTACCCCACCGATGCCATCGTCGGTGACGTCTGGACCATCGAAGCGGCCAATTGCCTTGCCGCACTTGCCGATCCGGTTCGGCTGCGCCTGCTCCAGGAAATCGTCTACGGACGCAGAACCGCCGCCGATCTCGCCGCCATCGCAGAACTGGGCACCTCGCCCGAGATCTACCAGCACCTGCGCCAGCTGGCCGCCGTCGGCTGGTTGCAGACGGCGGGCTTGGGCCGTTTCGAGGTGCCGGAGAGCAGGCTCGTCCCGCTCCTCGCCGTGCTGGCGGCGGCACAACGCTGATCTTGTGGAGATGTCCCAATTGCCCGGATAGACTACTGTGACGCAAGGCACATCGACTGCTACGGTGAGCGTCGAGTGATCAAAGCAGCGGAGGTAGTCGAGTGAACGTGTCACATCTGCTCGAAAGCGTGAAGGCGATCGGCGTGCTGCGCGCACGCGGGGTCTCCGACCCCAAGACGCCGCTCGAGACACTGCGGACGATGAAGGAATCCAAGATCTACGGCCCGCAGGCCACCCTCGTGCGCCATTCGGCCCGGGTCGCCCCCGATCAGGTGGCCCTCGTGGACGAGCGCGGTGAGCTCACTTACCGCGAACTCGACCAGCAGTCCACCGCTATCGCCCGCGGCCTGCGCGAAACGGGCATCGGCGAGGGCACGGTCATCGCCGTGCTGGCCCGCGACCACCGCGGCTTGATCATGTCGATGATCGCGGCGGGCAAGCTGGGTGCGCGGATCGCACTGATGAACACCGGCTTCGCCAAGCCGCAGTTCGCCGAGGTGTGCGAGCGCGAGAACGTGCGCGCGGTGCTGCACGACAGCGAGTTCCTCGGCCTGCTCGACGCCTTACCCGACGACCTACCGCGCTTTCTCACCTGGGTCGACGAAGGCACCGAGCTTCCTTCTGGCGCAAAGACTTTCGACGATCTCATCGGCGCGAACTCCACCGATGATCTGCCCGCGCCGAGCAAGCCGGGCGGCTTCATCATCCTCACCAGCGGCACGACCGGCCTGCCGAAGGGCGCCCCGCGCACCAAGGTCACGCCGATGGCCACCGCCCAGTTCGTCGACCGCGTGCCCTTCCCTCGGCGGGGCACGGCGATGATCGTGTCGCCGATCTTCCACAGCACGGGCCTGGGCACCTGGCTGGTCAACACGATCCTGTCGAACAAGATCGTCATGCGCCGTCGATTCGACGCCGAGGCCACCCTCGCCACGATCGCCGAGCACAAGGTCGAGATGCTCGTCTGTGTGCCGACGATGCTGCACCGGATGACCGAGCTGCCGCCGGAGGTCCGCGCGAAATACGATCTGTCGTCGCTGAAGGTGATCCTGTTCGCCGGTTCCGCGCTCACCCCTGAGCTGTGCATCCGCGCCACCGAGGCCTTCGGACCGGTGCTCTACAACCTCTACGGGTCGACCGAGGTGGCCATCGCGACCATCGCGAACCCGGCCGAGCTGGCGGAAGCGCCGGGCACGGTCGGCCGTTCCCCGATCACCTGCGAGGTCCGCCTCTATGACGACCAGGACCAACAGGTCGAGACCCCGGGCGCCCGTGGCCGGATCTTCGTGCGCAGTGGCGCGCCGTTCGAGGGCTACACCGACGGCAGGCACAAGCAGATCCTCGACGGCTTCATGTCCAGCGGCGACATGGGGCACTTCACCGACTCCGGGCTGCTCATGGTCGACGGTCGCGACGACGACATGATCGTCTCCGGCGGCGAGAACGTGTACCCGCAGGAAGTCGAGAACCTCCTGGTCGAGCGGCCCGAGATCTTCGACGTGGCGGTGGTCGGCGTCGACGACCCGGAATTCGGAAAACGGCTGCGCGCCTTCGTCGTCCTCGAAGAAGGCCACACGGTCGAGGCCGCCGAACTCCAGGCGCACGTCAAGGCGAACCTGGCCAGGTTCAAGGTGCCGCGCGAGGTGGTCTTCCTCGACGAACTGCCCCGCAACGCCACCGGCAAGATCGTGCGCCGCACCCTTATCGACTATGAGGTCTCACAGGGATAGGCCCGGGCTACCACGGAGTAGACAGCGCGGCCGGATCGCTTGCTAGTGTTAGCAACAGCACTGGATCTCGAAGACGCGGTCCGGCCTGCGGTTCTGCGTGGGCTCGGTCTGCCGGAAGGCTGTTCGATGTCTCTGTCTCTGCCCGCGCTAGGTTCCTCCGCCCGACGTGCCGGTGACTTCGCGCTCGGCGTCAAGGTCATGGTGGATCGCAAGCTGTTCAACCCGCTGCGCCTCGACCACGCCGCCCGTTCGTTCCGCAATGTCTCGAAGTTCGGCCCGTTCGCCGGCGTAGTCATGCATGCCGCGCAGAGCAGGCCGCAGGCGGGCGCGATCGTCGACGAGCTGGGTGAGATCACCTTCGGCGAACTCGACGCGCAGTCCAACGCCTTCGCTCGCGGCCTGCGCGCGAGCGGGATCAGCGAGGGCGACGTGATCGCCGTGCTGGCCCGCGACCATCGCGGCATGGTGTTGAGCCTGCTCGCGGCGGGCAAGCTCGGCGTGCGCGCGGTGCTGATGAACACCGGGTTCGCCAAGCCGCAGTTCGCCGACGTGGCCGCCCGCGAGAAGGTCAAGGCGGTGCTGCACGACAGCGAGTTCCTCGACCTGATGAGCGCCATCCCCACCGAGATCCCGCGCGTACTCACCTGGGTCGACGAAGCGCACGGCGCCGACCCGTCGATCCCGACCGTGGCCTCGCTGTCGGCGGACCGTTCGACCGCCGCGATCACCGCGCCGAGCAAGCCCGGCGGCATGGTGATCCTGACCAGCGGCACCACCGGCACCCCCAAGGGCGCACCGCGCGACAAGGTGAGCCCGTTCGCCTCGGCGCAGTTCGTGGACCGGGTGCCGCTGCCCAACAACGGCACCATGATCATGGCGGCGCCGATCTTCCACGGCACCGGCCTGTCGCAGTTCACCCTCGGGCTCGCCCTGGGCAACCGGGTCGTCTTCCAGCAGCGCCGGTTCGATCCGGAGCAGACCCTCGCGAATGTGGTGAAGTACAAGGCGGATTCGCTGGTCGTGGTGCCCACAATGCTGCAGCGCATCCTCGATCTGGACGAGCAGGTCCTGGCGAAGTACGACCCGTCGACGATGAAGGTCATCTTCGCCGCCGGCTCGGCGATCGCGCCCGACGTGGTGACCCGCACCCTCGACTACTTCGGTGATTCGCTCTACAACCTCTACGGCTCCACCGAATGCGCCGTGATGACCGTGGCCACCCCGGAGGATCTGCGCAAGGCGCCGACCACCGCGGGCAAGGCGCCGGTCGGCATCCGGATCGTGTTGCTCGACGAGAACCGCAAGCCGATCACCGCGCCGAATGTCACCGGCACGATCTTCGTCGACAACGGTTTCGCGTTCACCGGCTACACCGACGGGCGGACCAAGGAGATGGTCGACGGGATGATGTCCAGCGGCGACGTGGGTCATTTCGATGCCGACGGCCTGCTCTACATCGACGGCCGCGACGACGACATGATCGTTTCCGGCGGCGAGAACGTCTTCCCCTTGGAGGTGGAGAACCTCATCGCGGGTCGCGCCGACGTGTTCGAGGCGGCGGTGGTCGGCGTCGACGACCACGACTACGGCAAACGGCTGCGCGCGATCGTGGTGCCGGGCCCGGATTCCAAGCGTGACGCCAAGGAGATCAAGGACTACGTCCGCGAGAACCTGGCCCGCTACAAGGTGCCGCGCGAGGTGATCTTCGTCGACGAACTGCCCCGCAACGCGACCGGCAAGCTGCTGCGCAAGCCGCTCACCGAGATGGCAGTCGACGCGGACTGAGCTCGTTTCGACCGTCTGACCTGGGCGGGGTATCTCGGTCGACTACTATCAGCGCGTGATCATCGGGTTCGAGCAGGCGTCCGCGCCGTCGCGTGCTTTCGGCGCGCGGCTGCGTGGTGCCTGCGCGGGCTCGATGTCGGGTGCGCTGTCGCTGGCGGCGCACGGGTTGGCCGCCGGTGGGGCGCTGCCGGGTAGCACGGCGATCGTGTTGCTGGCGGCGGCCTCGGCGGTGGTCGGCGCGCTCGTTGCCGGGGTCGGGCCGCTGCGCGACGGTGCGCTCGGTCTGGCGGCGGTGTTGTTGGGCGGTCAGCTGATCGGCCACACCACGATGAGCTGGTCCGGGCACGCGCACTCGGCCGACGATTCCCTCGGCCTCGGCATGCTCACCGCCCACACCGTCGCGGCGCTGCTCGCCGCCGTCGTCATCGTCGGCGCCGAGGCCGCGTACCGGATCGGCAGCGCCGCCCTCGCGCGCATTCTGCCGTTGCGCTACCGCACTCCCCGCATCCCCGACCCGGCGCCGTTGCGCCTGGCCCACCGCGATCGCGTCGTCCTGCGCATCTTCGCCACGCCATCGCTGCGCACCCGCGCTCCCCCGCTCGCGATTCCTTTCTGAACCTTCCCTCACCCGGTGCGCGAACTCGTCGTGCGCTGTCCGCGTATCGAACACGCGCCTCGTTGTCGACCCGATGTGCCGACGTCACCCGCTGAACCACCTCTCTCGCGATGAGTGAAGCGGTCGACGTGCGGCGCCGGTCGGCCGCGTTCGCCTCGATCCGCGCGCACCGGATTCCAGTACTCCAGAAATGAATCAGCATGAGCATCACGGACACTCGTCCGGTCGAGGAGAACTCCCCCTCGGCACCGCCGATCTCCGATGACAGTCCGCGCTCCGGCGCACGCCGGGGCCGCCGCCTCTATCCGCTGGCTATGCGCCTGCACTTCTACGCGGGGATCTTCGTCGCCCCGTTCATCCTGATCGCCGCGCTCACCGGCGCGCTGTACGCGATCGCGCCGACGATCGAAGGGTTCGTCTCGCGTGAGCTGTTGACGGTCGAGACGACCGGCCCCGATCAGGCACTGTCCGCCCAGGTGGGCGCGGCTGTCGCGGCACGCCCGGACCTCACGCTGGTCGCCGTCGCTCCCGCCCCGAACGAGGGCGACACCACTCGCGTCCTGTTCAACGATCCGACGCTCGGTGATTCCGAGCGGCTGTCGGTGTTCGTCGACCCGCACACCGCCCAGCCGGTCGGCGAGTCCGTGGTCTACGGAAGCGGTGGCGCGCTGCCGCTGCGCACCTGGCTCAGCGAGTTCCATCGCAGCCTGCACCTGGGCGAACCCGGCAGGCTCTACAGCGAACTGGCCGCGTCGTGGCTGTGGGTGATCGCGCTGTTCGGGCTGGTGCTGTGGGTGCATCGGGTCCGTAAGCGGCGCGAGCGCAGGTCCGCGCAGTGGTTGCTCAAGCCGGATCTTTCCCAGGCGAAGCGTCGAAAGATGAACTGGCACGGCGCGATCGGGGTCTGGATCCTGCCCGTGGTGCTGCTGCTCTCCGCCACCGGCATGACCTGGTCGACCTACGCGGGCGAGAACGTCACGACGCTACGCGAAGAACTCAGCTGGACCACGCCCGCGGTGAGCGCCGCCCTGCCGGGTGCCGAGTCCGGTGCCGTGCCCGCACCGAGCGAACATCACAGCGCAGGCCACACCGCACCCGCACCGGTCGACCCCGCGACGCAGATCGCACAACTCGACCGCGTCTACGAGGTTGCCCGCGCCAACGGCATCACCCAGGGCTCCGAAATCGCGGTCCCGGCAACGCCCGAGAAGGCGTTCGGCGTCAAGGAACTGCGCCTGCCCGGCACCTATACGGTCGATTCGCTCGCCGTCGACGGGTCGACCGGCACGGTCACCGATCGACTGGCGTTCGCCGATTGGCCGCTGATGGCCAAGCTCACCAACTGGGGCATCGCCTTCCACATGGGTCTGCTGTTCGGCCTGGTCAACCAGCTGCTGCTGCTCGCGATCATGGCTGGCCTCGTCACCGTGATCGTGCTCGGCTACCGCATGTGGTGGCAGCGCCGACCCACCCGAAGGGCGGCCCTACCAGTCCCGCCACGACGTGGTGTGCTGCGCCGCACGTCGCTGTGGATCACCGTTCCGCTGCTCGGCGTCGCGGTCGCCGTCGCGTGGTTCATCCCGCTCATCGGGGTGAGTCTGCTCGTCTTCCTGCTCATCGATATCGCCTTGGGGCTCGCCGCTCGCGTGGACAAGGTGTAACGCATGGCTAACTATCGAGGAAACATCCCATGTAACCCATGACACTCGATGATCGGAGCTCGTCTATGAAAACCTCAGCTCGCGCAGTGGCGATGTGCCTGGCCGCCCCGGTCGTCGCGATCGCCTTGTCCGGCGTCGCCGCAGGTACAGCCGCCGCTGATCCCGGCTGCCAGGGGTCGATGAACGGCCCGTGGGCGTTCAACGGTGGGTGTTACGGCGGCGAGGGCACCTACCGGCTCGAGGTCGACTGCGTTGGATACAACATCGCGCCCTTCGCCGTCGGGCCGTACACGATCCGCCAGGACCTGCCCGTCGGCCAGGCAGGCACGGTGGCGTGCTTCGGACCGAACTGGTCCAGCGCGGGCTGGGCTGTGGGTTCGCGGATCTTCCGGCTCTGACACCGCGCCCCACGGACGAGGCACCCAGGATCCGATGATGCCGCTGTCCCGTCGACAACTCCTGCGCACCGGCGTGGCCGGATCGGTCGCGGCGCTGGTGGGGGTGTCGGCGGTGAGCAGCGCGAGGTTCGCCGCGCCGCGGTGGCTCGGCGAACCCTTCTCCCTCGGGGTCGCTTCCGGCGAACCGACTTCGGACGGGGTGGTGTTGTGGACACGTCTGGCCCCCGATCCGCTCGCACCCGACGGGTACGGCGGGATGACAGTCGACCCGGTGACCGTCGACTACGAGGTCGCCGAGGACGAACAGTTCACCGACATCGTGGTCCGGGGTTCGGCGGTGGCCACCCGCGCACTGGGCCACAGCGTGCATCCTGAGGTCGCCGGTCTGGCGCCGGATCGCTGGTACTACTACCGATTCCGGGCCGGCTCGGCGATCTCCCCGATCGGCCGCACCCGCACATCCCCGCCACCGAACAGCCCGACCGAGCGGCTCCGGTTCGCCTTCGCGTCGTGCCAGTCGTGGAGTTCGGGCTACTACACCGCCTATGAACACCTCAGCGCCGAAGATCTCGACCTCGTCGTCCATCTCGGCGACTACATCTACGAATCCTCCTGGGTGCTGGCCCGTCGCGGTGCGCACCTGCCGCCGCAACTCGCCGGCGAGGCAGTGGATCTGGCCGGCTACCGATTGCGCTACGCCCAAGCCAAAGGCGAAGCGCCGCTGCAGGCCGCGCACGCGGCGTTCCCCTGGCTGGTCACCCTCGACGACCACGAACTCGACAACAACTGGGCCGGTGACAGTCCCGGCCTCGGACTCGACGTGTACCGCCTCCCGCCACTGTTCCGACGCCGCAAAGCCGCCGCTTTTCAAGCCATGTACGAGCACCAGCCGATGCGACTGGCTCAGCTCCCCGCCGGCCCGTCGATGCACCTGCACCGCCGCTACCGGTTCGGCGATCTGGCCGAGTTCACCATGATCGACACCCGGCAGTACCGAACCCCCCAGGCCTGCGGTGACGGCTCCGCGGTGATCGGCTGCGCCGACCGGTTCGACACCGACCGCACCCTTCTCGGTGCGGCCCAACGTGATTGGCTCGTCGACGGCTTCGCCACCTCGACCGCACGCTGGCAGGTCCTCGGCAACCAGGTCGCCATGGCCCAGTCCGACTACGACCCCGGCCCCGACCTACTCCTGGGCACGGACGCGTGGGACGGCTATGTCGCCGACCGCAATACAGTCTTGGCCGCCGCGGCCGACAACGCCGTCGACAATCTGGTCGTGATCACCGGCGACCGCCACGAGAACTATGTCGCCGACCTACGCCGTGACTATGCCGATCCCGAATCGCCCGTCGTAGCAACAGAGTTCACCGGAACCTCGATCAGCACCGGCAGCGACGGCGCCGACCTCACCGACGCGGGGCGTGCCCTGCTCGCCGCCAATCCGGACCTGAAGTTTTACAACCGCCAGCGCGGCTATGTCCGCGTCGACCTCGATCACCGACAGTGGCGCAACGACTTCCGTGTTGTCCCGTATGTCAGCCGACCGGGCGCGCCGATCAGCACGCGCGCGAGTTTCGTCGTCGAGAACGCAGTCCCCGGCGCGACCCCAGCGTGAGGTCTGACGCCTAGGTACCCAGCTGGTGAGCGAGTTCCCCTGCCGATGAACCTCTTTCGGTGTCGCCTGGTCTACGTCAGCGTGAGCACTACCTTCCCTTCGGCCACACCGCCGCGCAGGCGTTCCAGTGCGGCGGCGGCGTCGACGAAGGGATGGACGCTGTCGATGACAGCCGCGATCCGACCGTCGGCGACGGCGGGCAGCACCACAGGCGCGAGGGCGGCGAGTCGGTCGCCGATGATGTCGGGCGGAGTGAAACCGTAGGACACCGATTGCAGGCGGACCCGCCGCCTGGCCAGGCCGAACAGGTCGATCCTCGCTTCGGCGCCACCGAGCCTGCCCACACTCACCACCACGCCACCCGGCGCCGCCGACCCGATCGCGACGTCGACCATCGCGCCACCGATATGGTCGAGCACCACATCGGCTCCCGCGCCGTTCGTGGCTTCGAGCACCTCGTCGGCCAGATCGGAACCGTCGGCGCACAACGCGAGGTCGGCGCCCACCCGCTCGAGCAGTGCGCGTTTGCCCGCGGTGCGAGTCGTGCCGAATACCCGCGCGGCCCCGAGCACTCGCGCGACTTGCATGCCGATCAGTCCCAGCGACGACGATCCCGCCGTCACCAGCACCGACTGCCCCGGTTTCAGGCCCGCGAGGGTGAGCGCGCCGTGCTCGGTGAACAGTGCCACCGGCAGCGCGGCGGCCGCCGTCGGCGCCAACCCTGCGGGCACCGCCACCACGTGACGCCGATCCACCACGACGAATTCCGCGAAGGCCGCGGGCGCGGTCCCCATCACCCGCTGCCCGAGCAACGTGTCGTCACCGGCGACCACCTCGCCACTGAACTCGTACCCGGCGACCCGCTCGACACCGTCAGAGCCCGCATCGGCGTCTACGTCGGCATTGTTGAACGACACCGCCGCGACCCGGACGAGCAGCTGGTCGGGACCGGGTTCGGGCACCTGCGCCGTGCCGACCCGCAACGATCCGACACCGGTCAACAGCGCGTGCATCGTGTTCGGCATGGCCTCGACGCTACCGCGCACATTCGCACGGACCCCGACGCACACGCGTCATGGATCCGGGGTGAATTCCTCCATGGTCATCGCCGATACCTCGGGGACCTGCACCGGGCGCAGCACTGCCCAGCCGATGAACACGACAGCGACCCCGAGCATGCCGAGGCCCGCCCACAGGTTCACATCGATCCCGCCAGTCTTGGCTTCCTGGGCCGCACTGTCCTGCACCAGCGAGGTGATCACCAGGACCGCGCCGTAGCTGCCGAGCAGCGCACCGATGATGGTGCGGATATCGAAAAGCATTGTGCTGGCTCCTTATCCGACGATGATGTTGAGCGCGATCACCAGCACGAGCGCGATCCCGGCGAGCAGGACCGGCCGCTGATACCAGGGCAGCGAGTCGGCATCGGCATCGGTGCGCATCGCCTTCGGCGTCTCGGAATACACCAGGCCCACCAGTTCGGCGGCCGGTTTCGGCTGGGTGACCGCGGTGACCGCGACGCTGACGACGATGTCGACCACGAACGCGGCGCCCGCGGCGACGAAACTGGCGCCCTGCCCGGACAGATTCGTCACCCCGGTCTCGTTGAGCAGGAACACGAACACGGCGGCGAGGGTGCCGCTGACCAGACCGACCCAGCCCGCGGTCGGGGTCATCCGCTTCCACATCATGCCGAGGATGAACGTCGCGAACAGCGGCGCGTTGAAGAAGCTGAACAGGGTCTGCAGGTAGTCCATCATGTTGCTGAACCCGCCCGCGATGAACGCGGTGAAGATCGCCGCCACCGTCGCACCGACCGTGGCCAGCCTGCCCACCTTCAGGTAGTACCCGTCGGGACGACCCTTGCGGATGTACTGCTGCCACAGATCGAAGCTGAACACGGTATTGAAAGCCGAGACATTGGCCGCCATACCCGCCATGAACGCCGCGAGCAGACCCGCGAGCCCGACTCCGAGAAGTCCGTTGGGCAGCACCTCTTTCATCAAGAACAGCAGCGCCTGGTTGTAGGTGACATCGCCCTCGAAATCGGGGTTCGCGGTGACCTGCTGTTTGTACTCGATCACCTGCGGCACCAGGACCGCGCTGATCATGCCGGGAATCACCACGATCAGCGGGATGAACATCTTCGGATAGGCGCCGATGACGGGTGTGCGCTGCGCGGCCGAGATCGAGTGAGTCGCCAACGCGCGCTGCACTTCTACGAAATTGGTCGTCCAATAGCCGAACGACAGCACGAAGCCGAGACCGAACACGATGCCCATGATCGAGGCGAAGTTGTCGGTGAACCCGCTCATCGCGTTGCCCGGCCAGGTCTGCAACTGGTCGGCACCACCCGGCGAGGCGGATACCTTGTCCTGCAAGCCGTCCCAGCCGCCGACGCGGTGCAGGCCGACCAGGGTGAGCGGCAGCAGCGCGGCGACGATCACGAAGAACTGCAGCACCTCGTTGTAGATCGCGGCCGAGAGCCCACCGAGGGTGACGTAGGACAGCACGATCACCGCGGCTGCGACCACCGAGATCCACAGCGGCCAGCCGAGCAGCACGTTCACGATGGTGCCGAGCAGGTAGAGGTTCACCCCCGCGATCAGCACCTGAGCCACCGCGAAACTCAACGCGTTCACCAGATGGGCGCCGGTTCCGAAACGCCTGCGCATGAATTCGGGCACCGAACGCACTTTGGAGCCGTAGTAGAACGGCATCATCACCACGCCGAGGAACAGCATCGCGGGTACGGCGCCGATCCAGAAGTAGTTGAACGTGGGGAAACCGTATTGGGCGCCGTTGGCCGACATTCCCATGATCTCCACCGCGCCGAGATTGGCGGAGATGAACGCGAGACCCGTCACCCACGCGGGCAGCGAGCGCCCGGACAGAAAGAAGTCGACACTCGACGACACCCGCCGCCTGGCGATCAGGCCGATGCCGAGGACGAAGACGAAATACAGGGCGACCAGCGCGTAGTCGACCGGCGCGGCGTCAAGTCTCAGGGTCGATGAGGCCTCTTGGGTGACGGACGAAAAGGCAAGCGGCACAGCGTGTCCCTCCTCACCTGGAGCCGGACGGCACACGAGCCTCGTTCACACGGCGCGAGATGCGTCGTCCGTCGAACTGTTTCGGGTGCCTCCACTGTGCGCGTCGGTGCCGTGCCGCACAGCGAAATCGGGCTGAACAAAATTCACTCCAGTTTGTGCGCACCCGCGGCGGGCTCGACGGCGAAGACGCGGGGCGGGGCGAAACCTGATGCGGCGAAACGGTCCGTGATGGCCCCCGCGATCTGAGCGCCCCGGTCGACCAAGGCGATAATGCTGCCGCCGAAGCCGCCGCCGACCATTCGCGCACCGTGTGCGCCTGCGTCGAGGGCCGCTTCGACCGCGAGATCCAGTGTGGGCGCTGATACTTCGAAGTCTTGTCGTAGCGAACGATGTGAGGCGGTGAGCAGCTCACCGATCGCCCGCGGGTCCGCACCGGCGCGTAGCCGGTCGACGACAGCGAGTACTCGCGCATTCTCGGTGACCACGTGGGTCGCGCGGCGCCGAAGCAGCGGATCCCTTAGGCGTAGAAGGTCTTCGGAGGTGGCGTCGCGGAGAGCAGGCAGGTTCAGCGCGTCGGCGGCGGCTTCGCATTGTGCTCTGCGCTCGGCGTAGCCGCCGTCGGCCAGGTCGTGCGGGCTACCGGTGTCGGCGACGAGCAGTGCCAGTCCGGCGGCGTCGAGGTCGAACGGAATCTGTTCGGCGGCACCGGGTTCCGCGCTGGTGAACGCGCGGATGTCGAGGAACAGGGCATGGCCTTCGGTGCACAGGATCGAGGCGGACTGGTCGAGCAGGCCGGTCGGCACTCCGGCGAAACCGTTCTCCGCCGCCCTGGCGATCTCGACAAGATTCCGATCGGTGAGTTCGGGCGCGAACAGATCGCGCAGCGCGATCGTCACCGCGCAGCACAGGGCCGCCGACGAGGACAGTCCGGCGCCGATCGGTACCGCACCGTCGAGTTCGAGGGTCACGCCGTCGACCCCATGGCCCCCGCGGACGAACTCGTCGACGACGCCGAGCGGATAGCGCGCCCAGCCCGGCAACCGATCCCGTTGCGCCACAAGCTCATCGACCCGCACCTCGACGCCCTCGCCCGGCCGCTGCGCCGAGGTGAGCCACACCAGCCCGTCACCGCGCGGCGCGGCCCCGCAGACCACACCGAGCGACAGCGCGATCGGAAGCACGAACCCGTCGTTGTAGTCGGTGTGCTCGCCGATGATGTTGACCCGGCCCGGCGCGATCCACTTGTCCACCCGTACTTCCCTTCCGCTTGCTGCGACGATGCCACCACCGAACACCACGGCAGGAGATCGTGCGACACCGGGTGCCGAATCGGTATCCGGCAATGCTCACAACGCATCGACAGCAGGGCCGTCGACGTGTCATGATCGACTGGGTTGTAAAGGTTTTGAGCGTCGGCGCCTGCCGGCCGGGGATAGTGCTCGAACAACAACACTCGGTGCTCTCGGCCGATACTTCGAGTGATTCACCGGCCTCCCATTCGATCGACGCTCGTCGCGTGCGCAGCAAGATCGAGGGGGGCTGATGACCATCAGCGAGACACGCTACGGGAGCTTGCGACGATGCGTGGTGCTGATCGGGGCGGCGGGGGCCGTGCTGATCGCGCCGTTGGCGGGTGGCCGGGCGCTGCCGTTTCTGCTGCTCATCGTGATCGTCGCGGGCTCGCTGGCGATGATCGGGTACGGCATGTACAGCCACCGACCCGCGCACCGGCTGCCGTGGTACCTACTGGCCGCCTCGGTTCCACTGTTCGCCGCGGGCACCGCGATACGCGCGCTCGGAATGCACCCGGGCTGGCACCCGGTCGACGATCTGTGCACCCTGGCGGCGTATCTGTGTCTCGGCCTAGCCGCCGTCGGCTGGCTACAGCCGCGCAGACTCCGCCACGCCCGTGACCTGTGGCTGGACTCGACGCTCATCGGACTCAGCGCGCTGCTGGCCTCGTGGACCTTCCTGATCTCGCCGATTCTGCGACACTGCACCGGGTCCATCGATACCGCGTTGGCCGCGAGCTATCCGGTGATCCACGCCTTGCTGGTGACCGTGCTCGCGCATTCGCTGGCGACGGTGGTCCGCTCGGAGACCTCGCTGCGGTTGTTGCAAGCGGCTCTGATCACCGTGCTCTTCGGCGGATTGATTGAAAGCCTCGCTGCCGCAGGCATGTTCACGATAGATCCCGAGTTCGCGTTGGTGCCGCAGCAGTGGGCGTATCTGCTGGCCGGCCTGGCTGCGGTGCAGCCGACGATGGGGGCGCTACGCGATGCCGAGGATGTGGGACCGCATCGATCGCGGCAGCGGGCCGGCATGATCGCGGTGGCACTGGTGGCTGCCTCGCTGGTCAGCGTGGTGGGCGCCGATCTCGGGGTCGTCGACCGGGTGGTGATCTGTTCGCTGCTCACGCTGCTGCTGGTCGGCGTGCTGGTGCGCAGCGAACGCGCCATCACCCGCAGCATGCGCAGCGAACGCCGAGCCCAATATCAGGCCGACCACGACTTGCTCACCGGCCTGTTCAACCGCGCCGCCCTGCTGCGCGCACCGCACCGCTACCGCGAGCAGTGGGCCGGAAAACCGATGTGCCTGCTGTTCATCGACCTCGACGGCTTCAAGATGGTCAACGACAGCTACGGTCACGCCGTCGGCGACGAACTCATCGCCAACGCCGCCTCACGCATCCGCCGCACCACCACCAGCGCCGACCTCACCGCCCGCTACGGAGGCGACGAATTCGTCGTGCTGGCACTCCGCACCCGCACCGAAGCCGCAGTCCTGGCCGAACACATCCTCGGCGCGTTCATCCGCCCCTTCGAACTGAGCTGTGGCGAAATCCCCATCACCGCCAGCATCGGCGTTGCCTGCTTGACCACCTGTCCCACGGAGAAGACGATCTACGACCTCATCCGCACCGCCGACGCCGCGATGTACCACGCCAAGGAATACCGACTCGGCCTCACCTTTCACGATGAATTGAGTAAGCCCTCGATCCGTCGCCTGAGTTCTGCCGTCCCGCGAATTCAGCGAGTCGCCCGGTAGCTCGACGGTTCGCTCAATCCCCCAGCTCCTCCAACAGCTTTCGAGCAGCCTCCAGCTCGGCCTGCAACTGCGCGACCTTCGCCTGCTGAACGCCCCGAGCCGCCTCCAGAATCCCGGCCACCACTTCCTCCACCTCGGGATGCAGGATCTTCGCCGCCTGCGCGACGGCCGCGCTACTGACGGCCATCCCCTTCACACTGCGCTTCTTGCCGTTGACCACATCGACGGTCCACTCCCCGTCGGCGGTACCGGTGAGCGTGACGGTTACCTCGGGAGCCTTCGCCTTGCGTACCGCGGCGGTTTTCGCGGGCCGCGGTGCGGCCGGAGCGGGCTTGGCGGCGTCATCGGATACCGGGGCGAGCGACCTCGGCGCGGGCGTAGCATCGCTCGGCAGGGTCGACGGCTGGGTCACAGTGTTGTCCTTTCGGTTGCTCGGGGCGGGGGCACTTTCCGGGCGGGTCTTCGCGGAACCGCCCGGCGTTACGGTAGTCCCGCGGGCCGGCTTGGTCAGCGTCACCTCGCTCGGGCCGAACGAGAGCACATCTTTGGAACCGGTCGGCCGCACCTGCAGGAAGTCGCCTGCGGACGGATCGTCGAGCGCGACTACCTTGCCCGACTTCCCCTCGGCGACGCCGACAGCGGCGGCGGTGAACCACACCATCGGCGGTTTGCCCTCGGCGAGCTCGCCTGCGATTCGCGCGAGCTCGGCGTCGGACAGTACCGGCGGTGCTGATCGGCGGGATGCGGACTTGGTGCTCGGCGAGGACATCGTGGACTCCGGGGGTTGGTGCTACAGCGTGGTCTGTGGCACCGATGATGCCCCACAGCACCGACAAGTTCTCCCCCGAGCCGCCCACACGGCCCGAAAACCCCTCCCGCAGGGGTATTCCGGACCGCGACACCGTCAGCCGCGAGTGGCGTTACCGCGCGTCGTCGGCCGAATGTTCTCGCGCACCGCGGCCACATCCCGATAGCCGTTGACCGCCATCAACAGGTCCGCTTCGGCGGCGTAGCTGCGCAGCAGATGCACCAGGCCGCGCACACCGCCCAGCGCGAGCGCGTACACATAGGGCCTACCGAGCCCGACCATCGTCGCCCCGAGTCCGAGCGCCTTCACCACATCGGCACCCGAGCGCACCCCGGAGTCGAACAGCACCGGCACCCGGTCATCACAGGCGGCCACGACCGCGGGCAAAGTCTCCAGCGCGCTCAGACCACCGTTGGCCTGGCGCCCACCGTGATTGGAGCAGTAGATGCCGTCGGCGCCGAGGTCGATCGCCTTGCGCGCGTCGTCGGGATGGGAGATGCCCTTGAGGATGAGCGGCAGGTCGGTGATCGAGCGCAGCCAGCCGAGGTCGTCCCAGGTCAGCGAATTGCCGAAGGTCGCGATCCAGTGCAGGACAATCATTTTGGGGTCGTCGGAGCCGACCATCTGCTGGAAGACCGGGTCGCTGGTGTAGTTCTTCAGCACATGCCCACGCAACTGCGGGAAGTTGCCACTGGCCAGATCACGCGGCCGCCAACCGGGCACCCAGGTGTCGAGGGTGACGGTGATGCCCGCGTAGCCCGCGGCCTCGGCGCGGTGCACCAGGCTCTCGGCGAGTTCACGGTTCTTCGGCGTGTAGAGCTGGAAGAAGGAGGGCGTATCGCCCGCGTGCGGACGCACGTCTTCGAGCGGATCCTCCATCAGCGTGGAGTACATCGCGGGCACACCGGTCTGCGCCGACGCCTCGGCCACCGCGATGTCACCGTGGCCCTTCTCGCCGACCAGGCCGATCACACCCACCGGCGCGAGGAACAGCGGGCTGGCGAAGGTGTGGCCGAACGCGGTGACGGCGAGGTCGCGCTCGGTGGCGCCGACCAGCATCCGCGGTACCAGACCCCAGTCGGCGAAGGTTTCGGCGTTGCGCCGCTGCGTGAGCTCGTCGCCCGCCCCGCCTGCGATATAGTTCAGCAACGAATCCGGCAGTGCCGCAGTGGCTTTGCGCTCGAGCGTCGCGTAATCCATGGGAAATTCCGGCTGGATCCCACCGAGCGCGGCCAGGTAGATCTCGTTCTGATAGTCGGCGAACTGACTCATTGCTGCACTTTCGCACGCCGACCGGCGTTCACGGACCGCAGGGGGGATGTAAGGTGCGTCATACTCGAAAATACGAGATTGTGAGTGCCCCTGTCGTGACCGTCGTCGAACACTCGGCTGCGCCCGCCGATCCGGACGCCCTACTCGCCGACCGCTTCCATTGCGATGCCATCCGGCACTTGACCCGCCTCGCGCTCGGGCTCTCCCAGGATTCGATGGATCTGCTGACCTCGGTGACCGATCGACTGCGGGCCGCCGAGGGCGCCCTGCGCGATCCGCTCACCAGCGACCTCGGCTACGACTGAGGCTCGTCACCGCCGCCGTGCGGTGAGCGCCGCCAGATCGGCGAGCCGGTGCGCGCGGGCGATCTCCGCGGGGGTGAACGGTTCGTCCGGGCGCACGAAACCCCAGCGACGGTCGTCGCGGTCCAATTCCAGCAGGGTGCCCTCGCCCGGTTCGGCCACCTCCGTAGTGCCCGGCGCGAGGTAGCGCGCGCCGAGTAGTTCGGCGACAGCCAAGGGCAATTCGTCCGGATCGCCGACGATGCGGGCCGCGATCGCGAGCGCTTTGGTCTGCCCGTCGATCAGCGACAGCACCGTCGCGGGCCACACCCGCACCCCCGACCCTCCCGCGTGCTCCACGGCGGCGGTGATCGTATTCGCGGTGATCTCGGCGGGCGCGGCGACGACGAGTTCGTCGAGCACCGCGTCCTCGAGTTGGTGCACGTGCACGGTGAGAATGTTGGCGTCGCGGTGGGCGAGATGCTTGGCCAGCGTCTCGAGCGCGCCGGGTCGGTCGGCCAGGCGCACACGGATCCGCCAGAGCGCGGGCGCGGAGTCGATGCGGTCGCGCGTGCGGAGCTCCGGGCTGTGCAGCCAGCCGCCGAGCATCCGCATCGCCGACGGTTCCACCACCCAGATCACCAGGATCGTGGTGGTGATCGTCAGCAGTGTGACGGTGAGCAGGTACGGCGGGTGTAGGTGGACCACCAGCGCGTGCAGCGCCAGTTCCACCGGGAACACCGCGGCGAGTTTGGCGAGGGTGAGCCTGGTTCGCCCCGGATGCGGCAGTCTGCCGCAGACCTCGCAGGCCAGGACCGTGACACGGGGACGCACTGCGAATCGCCTCATGCGGGTCAGCGTCTCCGGCAATCGTGTCGATCTTCGTCGAGGTGCGTAACAGCGATGTGAAAGCCGACGCGAAAACCGTTGACCTGCACAGACTTTCCCGGTGATACCGAACACCCGCGAGTATCGGCTGTGCCTGTCGACACGCTTTGCTCGATAGTCGACGGCAACGATTGTGACTCGCATCACCAAAAATCATTGACAAACCCACATAAACGGGCATAAAACAACATACATACAGATTCGCGGAAACTGGAGGAACCCATGTACGCCGAGGAACGGCAGCAGGCGATCGCGACCCTCATCGGGCATCGCGGGCGCGTTTCCGTCGCCGAACTCGCCGACCAGTACGGAGTCACCACCGAAACCGTGCGTCGCGATCTCGCGGTGCTCGACCGACTCGGAGTGATCCGGCGGGTACACGGCGGCGCGGTGGGTTCCGGCGCGCTCACCACGTTCGAACCGGGCACCGCCGAGCGCGACAGCACCCGCGCCGCGGAAAAGGACCGGATCGCCGAACTCGCGCAGCGGTACCTGCCGAGCTCCGGCGGCAGCGTGCTGTTCGACGCGGGCACGACCACCGTGCGGGTGGCCTCGGCCATGGCGATCGACATCGATCTGGTCACCGTCACCAACTCGCTGCCGGTCGCCGCGCGCCTCACCGGGTTCGCCGGTGTGCGGTTGCATCTGCTCGGCGGGCGGGTTCGCGGAATCACCCAGGCCGCCGTCGGCGCCGAGACCCTGCGGCTGCTCGGCGAATTGCGGTTCGATGTCGCGTTTCTCGGTACCAACGCGCTGACGGTGCGCCATGGGCTGTCCACCCCCGATCCGGAGGAGGCGGCCGTGAAACGCGCGATGATCGCCGCCGCCGATCGGGTGGTCGTGGTCGCCGACGCGAGCAAGATCGGGCGCGAGGACTTCGTACGCTTCGGCGATGCCGCCGATATCGACGTCCTGGTCACCGATGCCGACATCCCGGCCACCGCGCACGCGGAACTGGTCGCCGCGGGAATCGAGGTGGTGCGCGCATGATCGTCACGCTGACCGCGAATCCGAGTGTCGACCGCACGGTCACCCTCACCGAGTCGTTGCGGCGCGGGCAGGTGCATCGCGCGGCGAGCGTCACGTCGCATCCCGGCGGTAAAGGGGTCAATGTCGCCCGGGTGATGTCCGACAGTGGGGCGGCGGTGCTGGCTGTACTACCAGGATCCGACGACGACCCCGTGGTGCACGGATTGCGCACGGCGGGCATCGAATTCCGCACGGTGCCGGTGGCGGGCGGGCCGAGGGTGAATCTGACCATCGCCGAAACCGACGGCACCACGACCAAGATCAACGAGCCCGGCCATCCGCTGAAGGCGCGCGATCTGGCCGAGCTCACGGCGCTACTCGTCGAGTCGGCCGCGGAAGCGGAGTGGATCGTGCTGTCCGGGTCGCTGCCGCCGGGCGTGCCCGTCGGCTGGTACGCGCAGCTCGTCGCGACGTTGTCCACACCGGTGTCATCCAGCCGAACTCGGCGTACCCGCGTCGCCGTCGACACCTCGGACGCTCCCCTGCTCGCCCTGTTCGACGAATCAGCAGGTGCCGCACCGGATCTGATCAAACCGAATTCCGAGGAACTGGCCCAGCTCACCGGCCTGGACCCGGTCGACCTCGACAACCCCACAGCCGCGGCCGACGCCGCCTCGACCCTGATCGACCGCGGCGTCGGCGCGGTCCTGGCCACCCTCGGTGCGGCAGGCGCGGTGCTGGTCACCGCCGATGGCGCCTGGTTCGCCGCGGCCCCGCCGATCGTCCCGCGCAGCACCGTCGGTGCGGGCGACTCGGCGCTGGCCGGCTACCTGCTCGCCGATCTCGCGGGCGCCTCCCCGGCGGATCGGCTCCGCACCTCCGTCGCCTACGGCAGCGCCGCCACCGCGCTGCCCGGCACCGAACTGCCAGGCCCTGCCGACGTCATCCTCGAGGCTGTGACGGCCCACCGACTCACCGCCTCCGAACAGGACGGAATCCCGCCGCGACCACCGCCGTCGCAGTCGACCGTGACGTTGACACCTGGCTCTCGATCGCACGGATTCTCCACTCGCCCTGACTGATTCGCCACAGACCCCGCCCCTGCCCGCTCCACCCCACTCCGGAAAGACACGACGATGGCCGCTTCGATCATCACTGCCGACCTGATCACACTGGACGCCGACCTCGGCGCCGACAAGAGCGCGGTGATCGCCGCGCTCGCGGGCAGGCTCGCCGCCGCGGACCGCGCCACCGACGCCGCCGCGGTCGCGGAGGCCGCCTCGGCCCGGGAGTCGCAGTCGGCCACCGGCCTCCCCGGTGGCATCGCGATCCCCCACTGTCGATCGGCTGCCGTCTCGACGGCGTCGCTGGCCTTCGCCCGCCTCTCCCCCGCTGTCGACTTCGGCGCTCCCGACGGGCCCGCCGACCTGGTCTTCTTGATCGCCGCCCCGGACGGTGCGGGGGCCGAGCATATGAAATTGCTGTCCTCCCTGGCTCGGGCGCTGGTCCGGCCAGCCTTCGTCGCCGACCTGCGCGCCGCCGCGACACCGGCAGATGTGGTCGCCCTCGTCGACGGCGTCATCAATCCCCCGGCCGCGACCGGATCTCCCGCCGGCGCGGGTTCGGCGAGTCCTGCCGGGTCGACGGCTGGGTCCGATTCGACCGCAGACGGGGCAGGTTCGTCCGCCGCTGCCGGTGAGCCCGGCAGTCCTCCCTCCTCCGATCCATCCGCCGTCGGTGCGGCAACCGTCGCTGGTGCCGCGACTGGTGTGGCTGTTTCCGGTGCAGGGGCCGGTGGGGGCACGACTGCGCCCATCGGGGACGCGGGCGGAGCCGACAGCTCGGCGTCAGCCGGGAGTGCCGCCGCGAGCGGTGCGTCGGCCGACCACGCATCGACATCCGGCGCGCCGAAGAAGATCGTCGCCGTGACCGCCTGCCCCACCGGTATCGCCCACACCTACATGGCCGCCGACTCACTGGTTGCCGCGGGCGAACGCGCCGGAGTCGACGTGGCAGTGGAAACCCAGGGTTCGAGCGGCGGCGACGCGCTCGACCCGTCGACGATCGCCGCCGCGGACGCGGTCATCTTCGCCACCGATGTCGGAGTGAAGGATCGCGGCAGGTTCGCGGGCAAGCCCGTGATCGAGTCCGGCGTCAAACGCGCCATCAGCGAGCCCGACACGATGATCGCGGAGGCCGTCGCGGCGAGCGCCACCGTCGGCGCTGCCACGGTCGGCGGTACCGCGCCCGCGCCCTCGCAGACAGCGGCCAAGGGCATCGGCTGGGGAACCCGCCTGCGCCAGATCCTGCTCACCGGCGTCAGCTACATGATCCCGTTCGTCGCCGCGGGCGGTCTGCTGATCGCGCTGAGCTTCCTGCTCGGCGGCTACGAGATCTCCGACAGCGCGAAAACGATCGTGCTCGACAACTCGATCACCGACCTACCCGACGGTGGTCTGGCCACCTATTTCGGTGCGGTGCTCTTCCAGATCGGCTCACTCGCCTTCAGCTTCCTCGTTCCGGCACTGGCCGGATACATCGCGTTCGCGATCGCCGACCGTCCCGGCCTGGCACCGGGGTTCACGGCAGGCGCGATCGCGATCTTCGTCGGTGCGGGATTCCTCGGCGGCCTGGTCGGCGGTCTGGTGGCCGGATTCGCGGCCCTGTGGGTGAGCAGGCTGCCGGTACCGACGTGGGCTCGCGGGTTGATGCCGGTGGTGGTCATCCCGCTGCTGGCCTCGGCGATCGTCGGCATCTTGATGTTGGTCCTGCTCGGCAAGCCCCTCGCCGCCGTGACCAACGGGCTCACCGACTGGCTCAACGGCCTGTCCGGCAGCTCCGCTGTCGCGCTGGGTGTCATCCTGGGCGTGATGATGTGCTTCGACCTCGGTGGTCCGGTCAACAAGGCCGCCTACGCGTTCGCCGCCGCGGGCCTGTCGGTGACCGACACCGCCACCCTGCGGATCATGGCCGCGGTGATGGCCGCGGGCATGGTCCCGCCGCTGGCGATGGCACTGTCGACCGTCCTGCGCCCTGGCCTCTATACCGAGGCCGAACGCGAGAACGGCAAGGCCGCCTGGCTGCTCGGCGCCTCGTTCATCTCCGAGGGCGCGATCCCGTTCGCCGCCGCCGACCCGCTGCGAGTGCTGCCGTCGATGATGGTCGGCGGCGCGGTGACCGGCGGGCTGATCATGGCCACCGACGTCACCCTGAGCGCGCCGCACGGCGGCATCTTCGTGTTCTTCGCGATCGGGCACCTCGGCTGGTTCCTGGTGTCGCTGGTCGCGGGCACCCTCGTCGCCGCGGCCTGCGTCACCCTCGCCAAGCAATTCACCCGCAAGCAGTCCGTCGCCCCTGTTCTCACCACCGCGTAATCCGTTCGCACACAAGGAGATATCCCATGGCAAGCACCACCGTCACCGTCGGCTCCTCGGTCGGCCTGCACGCCCGCCCCGCGGCCCTGATCGCCGAAGCGGTCGGCGCGGCAGGCATTCCCGTCACCATCGCGGTCACGGGGGGCGACCCGGTAGACGCGGGCTCGGCGCTCATGATCATGACCCTCGGCGCAGGCCAGGGTGCGGAAGTCGTGATCACCAGCGACGACCAGCCGACCCTGGACAAGATCGCCGAACTCGTCGCCAGCGACCTCGACGCTTAGTCTCGAATAATGCGAAAGGCCCGGAACCAGTGGTTCCGGGCCTTTCGTTTTGTAGCGGGGACAGGATTTGAACCTGCGACCTCTGGGTTATGAGCCCAGCGAGCTACCGAGCTGCTCCACCCCGCGTCGGTGTGAACACAACATTACACACAGGTGCGCGCAGGCGCCAAATCGTGAGGTCAGCGTGCGTTTTCCGGCAGATTCGCGCAATCCTCGCCGAGTAATGCCACTGTCCGAGGACTTCGAATGTGGCAGCCATCACACATTCCGGCAACCGCACGTGTCGGGGCCGAGTTACGGTGAGCGGCGTCACTATCACCTCGTGATCCCGAACACATAACGGTCAAATAACAGACCGCACGGAATCTGGGTATTCCCACTGGTTATGCGGTGTAAACATCGAAAAGACGACTATTCGATTCATAGAAGCCGCTCGTTATCAAGATGTGATCGGCATCGATTCATTGGTTAGCGTCTCCTTCATGACTGAGACCCGGAAATTCAGCACCCGCGCCCTTGGCGTCGCCGCCATCGCCGGCGCCCTTGTTGCCGTTCCGTTCGGCCTCGCCACCGGTACCGCCTCCGCCGCCTCCTACAACTGGGACGGCGTCGCCCAGTGCGAGAGCGGTGGCAACTGGGGCATCAACACCGGCAACGGCTACTACGGCGGCCTGCAGTTCTCCCAGAGCACCTGGGCTGCCAACGGCGGCCAGGGTTCGGCGCACAACGCCAGCAAGGACGAGCAGATCCGCGTCGCGGAGAACGTGCTCGCCAGCCAGGGCGTCGGCGCGTGGCCGCACTGCGGCCAGTTCCTCCAGTCGGGCGCGTCCGAGCCCGAGGTGGTCGAGGAGCCCGCCGTCGAACTGCCGGTCGAGCTGCCCGCTCAGGCGAAGACCGATGTCCAGGTCGCCGTCGACCAGGCCAAGGCCGCCGGCCAGGCGCTGGCCGACCAGTACGGTGTCGCGGGTCAGTACCAGGACCTGCTCACCGCCAATGCTCCGCTGATCGCTTCGATCGGCGGCTGATCCACCGTTCCCCCTGCACAAGAAAGGCCCCGTCGAGTTGACGGGGCCTTTCTTGCTGTCCGGGGTGACTACCGGCCTGCGGCGTCCTGGTACGCCTTCATCGCGACGTCCAGTTCATCGAGTGCCTTGCCGTAATCGGTGAAGTTGCCCGACCGCATCGCCGTGCGCACCGCCTCGATCTTGCGGCCGACCTCGGCGGCCGCGGCCTCCTGGGTCGGCGAACTCGCGGGCGGTGTTGTTCCCGGCGGCGGTGTCGTCCCGCCGGTAGGCGGCGTGACGGTGCCCTGGTCGACCGGTGGGGTCGCTCCCGGCTTCGGCTTCACCGCCGGATCGCCACCGAACGGTGTCGCCAGCGAACCCGCGCCCGGCATCACCTGATTCAGTGCGCCGGCCAAGGTCGAGTCGTAGCCGACCTTCACGCTGCCCGCCGCGTCGCGATAACTCACGAGCACGCGCAGAAGCTGCGGGAAGGTCGACGAACCGGTGTTGCGTTCGTTGTAGAACGGTTCGACGTAGAGGATGCCGCCGTCGGCCACCGGCAGGGTGAGCAGGTTGCCGTAGCGGATCTTGTTCGAGTTCGACAGCAGCGTTTTCTCTCGCGACACCGCGTCGGCGGTGGTCATCGAGTTCTGTGTCTGCTGCGGACCCTGGGTCTGGGAGTCGGTCGGCAACTGCAACACGGTGAACTTGCCGTAGTTCTCGGGATCCGAGCGGACCGAGATGTAGGCCGAGAGGAACTGCCGGTTGTAGCCGACCATCGCCGAGGTCAGGTTGAAGACCGGTTTGGTGGTCTTCGGATCACCGAGCAGCACGTAGTACGGCGGCTGGTTGAACGTGCCGCCTTCGATCGTCGGATCGCTGGGTACCGACCAGAACGCGTTGTTGGTGAAGAACTCGCGCGGGTTGTCCACGTGGTACTTCGTGAGCATGTCGCGCTGGACCTTGAACAGGTCCTCCGGGTAGCGGAAGTGCGCGCGCAGCTCGGGCGAGATCTCGCTCTGCGGCTTCACCGCGTCGGGGAACACCCCACGCCAGGCCTTGAGCACCGGGTCGACGGTGTCGGTCTCGTACAGGGTGACGGTGCCGTCGTAGGCGTCGACGGTGGCCTTCACCGAGTTACGGATGTAGCTGACCTCCTTGCGCGGGATCACGCGCCCGGTCTTCTTGTCGATGCTGTCCTCGACCGCGCCGTCGAGCGAGGTCGGCTGAGCGTAGGGGTACTTGTCGAGCGTGGTGTAGGCATCGACGATCCACTTGACGCGACCATCGATCACCGCCGGGTAGGCGTTGCCGTCGGTCGTCAGCCACGGTGCGACCTTCTGCACCCGATCACGCGGACCGCGGTTGAACAGGATCTTGGAGTCCTCGCTGATCGCGGAGGAGAACAAGATGTTGCGCTCGGCGTACTTGGCCGCGAAAGCGAGCCGGTTGAACCAGTTCCCGATCGGCACGCCGCCGCTGCCGTCGTAGGTGAACTGGGCCTCGTCGGAGTCGTACTCGCGCGGAGCCTGCCCCTCGGCGGTACCGACGATGGCGTAGTCGGGGTCGGTCTGGGAAATCAGCTCGCCGTAGTAGATGCGCGGCTGGTCGACCTTGATCTGCTGGTCCTCGACCTTGGTGAACAGGTCGCTCACCATGAACAGCGGATAACCCGAATCGCTGCCGCCCGCCGCGCTCTGCGCCTCGGACTGCGGCTTGTTCACCCGGTTGGCGGGCGCGGCGACGAAACCGTTGCCATGGGTATAGACGGTGTGCTGGTTGATCCAGTCCTTCTGGTTGCCCGACAGCGCCTGGGGATGCAGCTCGCGCGCGGCGACGATGTAGTCCTGCAGGTCACCGTTGAGGTTGTAGCGGTCGATGTCCAGCGACTCGGGGAAGCCGTAGAAGTTCTTGCGCTGCTGCAACTGGGTGAAGGTGGGCGAGAGGATATTCGGGTCGAGCAGGCGGGCGTTGCCGATGGTCGCCGCGTCCGCGGGGACCTCGAGCGGGCTCTTGGTCGAGCTGCCTCGGTAGTTCTGATACTCGACCTTGTCGTCGGTGATCCCGTAAGCCTCGCGCGTGGCCATGATGTTGCGCTCGATATAGGGGCTCTCCTTCTCGGCCGCGTTGGGGCGCACCGAGAACTGCTCGACCACCATCGGCCACACCGCACCGACCAGGATCGACGACAGTACGAGCAGCGCGGCCGCCATCGCGGGAACCCGCAGATCGCGCAGCACGATCCCGGCGAAGAACGCCATCGCGCAGATCACCGCGATCGACAGCAGGATCAGCTTGGCGGGCAGCACCGCGTTGATATCGGTGAACGAGGGACCGCCGAAGGTCGGCTCCTTCCGCGTACTCGACAACAGGTCGTACCGGTCGAACCAGTACGCCACCGCCTTGAGCAGCACGAAGATGCCGGCGATCACCGCGAGCTGCACGCGCGCGGCCCTGGTGAGCGTGCCTTCACGCCCGGCCAGCCGCAGGCCGCCGAACACGTAGTGGGTAACCAGGTTCGCGAAGAACGCGATCACCACGGCGACGAACAGCCAGTTCAGCACCATCCGGTAGAACGGCAGGTCGAAGGTGTAGAAACCGATGTCGAGGTGGAACTGCGGGTCCTCCTGGCCGAACTCGCCACCGTGCAGGAACAACTGCACCGTCGCCCAGTTCGACTGCGCGACCAGTCCCGACAGCACGCCGAGCAGCACCGGGATGCCGACGCCGAACAGCCGCAGCTTGCTCATGACGGTCGTGCGGTAGCGCGCGATCGGATCGTTGGGCCCGGCGACCGGCACGAAGACCGGACGTGACCGATAGGCCAGCAGCAACGCTGCCCAGACCACCAGACCGACGAGCAACGCGACGACCACGAACAGGATCAGACGTGTGCGCAACACGCCGAGATACACACTGCGATAACCGACCTCACCGAACCACAACCAATTGGTATAGGCATCGGTGAAGCGGGGCCCGAGCAGCAGCAACGCCGCGAGGACGACTGCTGTCACCAGCAGCACACGGCTGCGTCGGGACAGCGAAGGTAAGCCGGTGGGGGGCCGCATGCCCACGGTGCCACTCTCCATGCTCCGGCGGTTCCACACCGTGATCGGCGCAGTCACCGCAGTCCGAATCTTGCGGGTGATCCGTTACCGGACCGTTGGCGCCCACTCTACGGAAATCGGACACCGTGCAAGCGTCTGGGCCGAAAATGATTGGATGTGCGGGTGACCGAAGACGAGCACGCCGAAGTTCTCCTCGCCCGCTGTGTGCGCGAGGTCGTCGAGTTCGCCGACGCCGAGGGCTGGGGAAACCCGCCGCAGATGTTCGCGTTGGTGCCGACCGCCGACCTGGCCGCGGCCGAACCCGACCTGCAGGATCAGCTCGACGACGGCAGCGAGCTGACCCCAGTTGCCCAGGAGGCATTTCCCGACGACATCACCGGCGGGTCGATGGCGCTCGACGAGTTCCTTGCCACCACCACCTGGCCGCCCGCGGTCGAGGGTTGCGTGCTGGTGCAGGAGATCGTGGTGCTGCCGCCCGACGCCGAGAGCGATCTCGACGAAGCGCTGGTTCCGCTACTCGCCGATGACGAAGCCGCCGACGCGGCCGGGCGTGCCGCCGCGCACGCGCATCCGGGTCGCCGCGACGCGCGACTCATCGCGGGCGTATTGCGCCAGGGCACCACCCTGTGCCTGCTGCAGATCCGCCCCGAGGACGACGACGGCTTCGGCGATCTCGATCTGCGCACCTACCCCAACCTGGCGCCGGGCCTGATCGATGCCCTGCACCACACCTTGGAGTGACAGCGGATCCTGTGTTCTCGGCGCGCCTCCGCCGATGGACTGACCGAAGGGTGCGACGAAGGAGTGCCCGTAGGGAGGGAAGAGGTGGAGTTCAGCGCCGAGAACCGCGGCGCCAGCCGCCAAGATCAACCGCAGCCGATCGCCTCGCGGCCTGCATTGATGTCGGCCAGTCCGGTGATCGCGCTGTCTAGGGTGTCGACCTTCACCAAGCGAAGGCCCTCGGGAGCCCGCTGACCGGCCTCGTTGCAGTTGTCGGCGGGAACGAGGAACGTTTCCGCGCCTGCCTCGCGCGCGGCGATCATCTTGTACTGGATGCCACCGATCGGGCCGACCTTGCCGTCCTGGTCGATGGTTCCGGTGCCCGCGACGAACTTGCCGCCGTTGAGTTCGCCCGGCGAGAGCTTGTCGATCAGCGAGAGGCTGAACATCAGCCCGGCCGACGGTCCGCCGATATCGGCGAGGTTGAACTCGACCTGCAGCGGCGGACGTCCACCTTCACCGGGGGTGATGCCGAGGTATCCCTTGGCCTCGTCGCCGGGACGTGGCGCGAGGGTGATCTGGCTGGTCTGCTCCGCGTCGCCGCGGCGGTAGACGACAGTGATGGTGTCGCCGGGAGCCTTGGTGCCGACGATGTCGATCACGTCCTTGGGCGTAGTGATCGGGGTGCCGTCGACGCTGACCAGCTCGTCGCCGACTTCGAGCACGCCCTTGGCCGGGCCCTCTTCACCGAGTCCGCGCACCAGCACGACGGTCGGCATCTTCAGGTGGTGCAGCGCGGCGACCTCGGCATCGCTCTCGGAATCCTTGAAGTCCTGCTGATTGGACTTGTCGACCTCCTCGCGCGACACGCCAGGCGGGTACACCTCGGCGCGCGGCACGAGACCGTGTTCACCGCTGACCCAGAAGCCGAATGCCTCGAACAGGTTCAGCCCGTCGCGCACCGACACGGTCGTCATATTGAGGTGCCCGCTCGTGGGATCCAGTGGCGCGCCGGTGACATCGACCACCTGTTTGCCCTCGACCTGGCCGAGGGTGTCGAAGGTGGGGCCGGGGCCGAGGGCGACGAACGGCACGGTGACCACGCTGCCGGCCACGCCGAGCACGAGTACGGGGACGAGGGCGACGATCAGGGTGAGGATCCGACGATTCACTCGGACCACAGTAGTGATCAGCGACCGTGACCGACGGTAGTGGCACGCTTTTGCGGCGTGGCCGTTGTCGCGCGATTTCGCGATGCGCGAACACCGTGGGCCCGGGGGTCCCGCGTAACGTAAGAGGTATGAGCGATCTCCCCTTCGGCTTCTCGACCGGCGACGACGACGATTCCGGCAAGCGTCGCGACGAGGGCAACGGACCTGGCGGAAACGATCCGTTCGGGTTCGGAGCGGGTGGCGTGGGCGGTGCGGGCGGATTCGATCCGTCGCAGCTGGGCCAGATGCTGAGCCAGCTCGGGCAGATGATCAGCGGCATGGGCCAGGGCATGGGTCCCGGCGGCGCGCAGTCCGGCCCGGTCAACTACGACGTCGCCAAGCGACTGGCCCGCCAGCAGCTCGGCTCCACCATCGCCCCGATCGCCTCTGGCACCACCACCGCGGTGACCGACGCGGCGCATCTGGCCGAGCTGTGGCTCGACGGCGCCACCGTGTTGCCCGCGGGCGCCACCAAGACGGTCACCTGGACCCCGAACGACTGGATCGAAGAGACCCTGCCCACCTGGAAACGCCTGTGCGACCCGGTGGCAGAGCAGATCTCGGGCATGTGGACCGCGCAGTTGCCCGAGGAGGCCAAGCAGTTCGCCGGGCCGATGGTCGGCATGCTCGGCCAGATGGGCGGGCTGGCGTTCGGTTCCCAGCTCGGTCAGGCGCTCGGCCAGCTGGCCAAGGAGGTGCTGACCTCCACCGATATCGGACTGCCGCTCGGCCCCGCCGGTACCGCGGCACTGCTGCCGACCGCGATCGCGGCGTTCAGCGAGGGGCTCGAGCAGCCCGAGAGCGAGATCATGGTCTTCCTGGCGGCACGCGAGGCCGCCCACCAGCGACTTTTCGCGCATGTGCCGTGGCTGCGTCAGCAGGTGCTCGGTGCCGTCGAGGACTACGCGCGCGGCATCAAGATGGACTTCTCCGCGATCGAGGAAGCCGCGCAGGGCATCGACCCGATGTCGCTGAGCGACCCGTCCAAGCTGGAGGAACTGCTCTCCCAGGGCACGTTCGAGCCGCAGACCACGCCGGAGCAGAAGCAGGCGCTGGAGCGCCTCGAGACCCTGCTGGCACTGATCGAGGGCTGGGTCGATGTCGTGGTCACCGACGCGGTGGGTGAGCGTCTGCCGGGCGCGGGTGCGCTGTCGGAGACGCTGCGTCGCCGCCGGGCCACGGGTGGGCCCGCCGAGCAGACGTTCGCGACGCTCGTCGGACTGGAGTTGCGTCCGCGCAAGGTGCGTGAGGCTTCGGCACTGTGGCGGCGGCTGACCACCGATGCGGGGATGGAGCGGCGCGACAAGGTGTGGGAACACCCCGATCTGCTGCCCGATTCCACCGATCTCGACTCGCCCGCCGGTTTCATCGACTCCATCATCGGCGGCGGCACAGGCGCTTTCGACGACCCGATGGCGCAGTTGGCCGAGACCGAGGCGCGCGAACGCGACGCGGCTGATCGCGACAAAGCCAAGGCTGACGAGTCCGACGAAACCCCGCGCGACGAGGGCGATGCCGACCCGGATTCCGGCGCAGGCAAGTCCTGATCCGCACCGCCACCGAGGTCGATGAGAAATCTTGCGATCTCGGTGGCGCGACACGGTTACGTGGCTGACGTTCGTCGGAAAACGCGGCGACGACCCACGGTACAGCGGCTGTTCACAATTCGGAATTCTCGAACCGACACGCCGAAACCCTGTGGATAACTGCACTTTCGGCGCACGGTGAGCCGCTGCCGAGTGCCGATACTTCAGGCATGACGACCACCTCCCCACTGCGCGGCCCGATGCTCCACCCGCGAGTGACCACCCTGGTTCGCCCATCCGGCACGGTCCAACTCGGTTGGGACCCCGAACGCGCGCTGCTGCTGAAAACCACCGATCACGACACCGGTACCGTGCTCGCCTTCCTGCGCCTGCTCGACGGCCTGCAATCACGTCCCCAGATCATCTGGCGTGCGGGCGAATTCGGTATCAGCCCCGACCGCACCATGGGCATGCTCGCCGCGATCGAGCGTGCGGGTCTACTGCTCGAACCCGAATCCGAACCCGCTCTCGGCAAGATCCGTGCCATCACCGTGCACGGCCTCGGGCCGCTCTCCGATGCCGTGGCGATCGGATTGCGGCGCATGGGTTTTCGGCCGACCCGCTCGCGTGAGTACCGACCGGACACGCCGGTCGGCACCGGCTCGGACGATCTGGTGGTGCTCACCGACGCGTTGATGATCGACCCGGCACTGTCGGTGGATCTGATGTTGCGCCGGGTGCCGCACCTGCAGGTGCGGGTCCGCGACGGGGTCGGCGTGGTCGGCCCGCTCGTCCTGCCCGGCGAGTCCAGCTGCCTGCGCTGTGCCGACCTGACCCGGGCCGGATTCGATACCGAGTGGCCGCACCTGGCCGCCCAGCTACTCGGCCGCACCGGACACGCCTCCCCGGCGGGCATCGCGGCGACGACCGCGCTGGCGCTCGGCGAACTCGAGGCGATCATCGCCTGTTCACCGCGGCGGAAACCGCGCACGCTCGACGCCACCGTGGAATTGGACCTCGACACCCATGAGATCCAGCGTCGACCGTGGCTGCCGCATCAGGAATGCGGGTGCCGGAACATGGCCGCACGCACGCCGGGAACCTCTCGGTGACGGGCGTCGCACCGGCCGGTGTGAGCATTCTTATGGCACATACCCCGCAGGTTCAGCCATGATGGGTACCGTGTCCGAGATCGTGCGCCGCAGTTCCAGCCGCAATGCCAAGATGGCCAAGATTCCCCTTGGCATCGCCGGACGAGCCGCCGTCGGGTTCGGCAAGAAGCTCGTCGGCGGTGACAAGAAGCAGATCAACGCCACCCTGAACCAGAAAGCCGCCGAGCAGCTGTTCACCGTGCTCGGTGAGCTCAAGGGCGGCGCGATGAAGTTCGGGCAGGCGCTGAGCGTGATGGAGGCCGCCGTTCCGGAGGAGTTCGGTGAGCACTATCGCGAGGCGCTGACCAAGCTGCAGGCCGCGGCGCCGCCGATGGCAGCGGAGACGGTGCACCGCGTGCTCGACCAGCAGCTGGGCACCAAATGGCGGGACCGCTTCGAGTCCTTCGACGACACCCCCGCCGCCTCGGCCAGCATCGGCCAGGTGCACCGCGCGGTGTGGTCCGACGGACGCGCGGTGGCGGTGAAGGTGCAGTATCCCGGCGCCGACGACGCGCTCCGCGCCGACCTCAAAACGCTGTCCCGGATGACCGGACTGCTCTCGTCGGTGATCCCCGGTGCCGATGTGAAGCCGCTGCTCGCCGAGATCACCGAACGCACCGAGGAAGAACTCGACTACCGCATCGAGGCCGCCAACCAGCGCCGATTCGCGGCCGCGTTCGAGGGGCACCCCACTATCTCGGTCCCGAAGGTGGTGGCCGGATCACCGAAGGTGATCGTCACCGAATGGCTCGACGGCACCCCGGTCTCGGCACTGATCAAGGCGGGCGCCGAGGATCCCGAGGGCACCCGCGCCCAGCGCAACCGGATCGCCGAGCTGATGGGGATCTTCCACTTCAGCTCGCCCGAACTGGTCGGCCTGCTGCACGGCGACCCACACCCCGGCAATTTCCTGGTGCGCGACGACGGCACCCTGGCCGTGCTCGACTTCGGCGCCTGTGCGCCGATGCCGGACGGCTTCCCGGAGATCCTGGGCCGAATGCTGGCCCTCGCTGTCGCCGACGAGCACGCGGCGCTCACCGAACTGCTCTACGAGCACGGCTGGGTCATTCCCGGACGTGTGGTGACCCACGAGGAGATCGAGGCGTACCTGCGCCCGTTCAGCGACCCGATTCGCACCGACACCTTTCACTTCACCCGCTCGTGGATGCAGCGGGTGGCGGGCAAGGCGTCCGAGTTCTCCAGCCCGGAGATGAAAACCGCTCGTGCCCTGCAACTTCCGGCCGAGTACCTCACTGTCTTCCGGGTGCTCGGTGGTTCGGTCGGCATTCTGGCCCAACTCGACGCGGAACTCGGCTTCATGGACCTGGTACGCACCTGGGTGCCGGGCTTCCGCGCCGAACAGGCCTCGTAAGCACAAAGCAAAACGAACCGCTCACCATGACGAGGTGAGCGGTTCGCTTGCGGTACAACCCTTTTTCCGGGTTCATGCCATGATCGCGACCTTGCGCGGGCGACCGCGGGGGCGCTTGCGGGCGATCACGACACCCTGGTCGAAGATCTCACCGCCCCACACGCCCCACGGCTCGGCACGATCGATGGCCGCGGTCAGGCAGCCCTTGCGGATCGGGCAGGCCGCGCACAGTTCCTTGGCCTGCTCGAGATCGGTGGGGCTCTCGGCGAACCACAGATCGGGGTTTCCGCCCCTACAGGGCAGAGTCTTGGTGACCTCACGGACGCGAGGGGTCTGCGCCACGGTTCGGCATGTCACGTCAGCAGTGGCCGTCGGCCAGTCCTGGGCGGTGAACACGTCGTTCTCCTTCAGCTCGTTTGCAGCGGTGAATGTTCGGTGTGCGAACCCGGTGCCTACGGCTGAGGAGCCGAAATAAAGATGGCCACGGTTTTCGCTTCTCGCGATCCGTGGCCAGGAGGTCTGGTAGGTGTTCCCTACCTAGTTCGACATTTCTGTCGAGACCTGATCACGGTCGCTGGGTGGACGCGGAGGCGGATTGCGCCGATGAACTCCGGTGCGTAACCGGCTTCATCGGCGATTGCTGCCGGTGCCGCAACAGCGGTCGGCTGCCAACCCGCGTTGGGCTTGTCCTGGAGACGAATCGGAGTGTGCTGATGGACGACAGTCATCGGCACAGCTTTGGCATCGACGCCGGACAGGCCGGTCCCCTGCAAAGCGAGGACCCCCCGGGAGGCGGACATGACAAATGCGTTCACCAGGACGCGATTGCTCATCGCATCGAACGTGGTGTTCGTGTTCGTATTCATGTGTCTGCCTCCCTCCTGAACTCGTGTGTGAACGATTACCGCGCACCGGGATCACTCTCGGTGCGTGTTCTCCACCATAGGCAATGATCGAGAACCGAACAACTTATTTTCTACCTGGGGTTTTGTGCCGTTGCCCGCAAACGTGATGCGACGATCGCGAGCACGTCGGCACCGTACTGTTCGATCTTCTTCGCGCCGATACCCGCGATGGCCGCCAGCGCGGCGTCGTCGGCGGGCAGTTGCTCGGCGATGGCGGTGAGGGTGGTGTCGGTGAAGACCACGAAGTCGCGCCGCTGCAAGGCCTCGGCCTTCTCGGCTCGCCATTCCTTCAGCGCCTCGAGCAACTGGGGGTCGGCTTCGCCCGGGCAGCGCCGACAGCGGCCGAGCATGGTGGCATGAGTGCCGATCAACGGCTTGAGGCACACCCGACACAGCGGACGTGGGGCCTCTGACTTGGCCGGGATCTCGACGGCGATCCGCGAGGCCGAGGAACTGTCCGGAATCAGCCCGTTGAGGAATCGCGACCTGGTCACCGGCCGGTAGTCCCCGCCTGCTTGCAGCCGCCGCTGGGTCCACGACAGGCTCAGATGTTCGCGTGCCCGCGTGACGCCGACATAGAGCAGCCGTCGTTCCTCTTCCAGTCCCGCTTCGTCGACAGCCGCGTTCTTCTTGCCGAGCACGTGGAAGATCGGCAGCGTGCCGTCGGTGAGCCCGGCCAGGAACACCGCGTCCCATTCCAGGCCCTTCGCCGCGTGCAGCGAGGCCAGGGTGACACCGTCGACGGTCGGCGGATGCTTGGCCTCGGCGCGGGTCGCCAGCTCGCGCAGCAGCGCGGTGAGGTCCATCTCGTCGTCGTGGCTGACCAGTTCCTCGGTGAGCTGCACCAGTGCCAGCAGCGAGGACCATCGTTCCTTCGCCTGCGCGCCGGCCGGTTCCTCCGCGGTGAGACCGACCGGCGCCAGCGCGGCCCGTACCAACGTGATCAGCGACGATCCGCTGCGCGCCGCATCGGGCAGGTCGTCGCGCGCGTCGACCTGACGCAACGCCGACACCGCCTGCCGCACCTCCTGGCGGTGGAAGAACCCCTCGCCGCCGCGCACCTGGAACGGAATCTCGCGGGCGCCGAGCACCTGTTCGAACGGTTCCGACAGCGCGTTGGTCCGGTACAGCACCGCGATCTCGGAAGCCGGCGTCCCGGCGGCGATCAGTTTCTGGATCTGCCCGGCGACGGCAACAGCCTCGGCCTGCGCATCGGCGTACTCGGCGAATTCCGGTTCCGGACCGGCGGGCCGCTGACCGATCAGTGCGAGGCGGGTGCCCGCGATGCGTCCGCGCGCGGCACCGATCACCTGGTTGGCCAGCGACACCACCTGGGGAGTGGACCGGTAATCGCGTTCGAGCCGGACCACCGTGGCGTCGGGGAAGCGCCGGGAGAAATCGAGCAGGTAGGACGGGGTGGCGCCGGTGAACGAGTAGATGGTCTGGTTCGCGTCACCCACGACGGTGAGGTCGTCGCGTTCGCCCAGCCACGCGTCGAGCACCCGCTGCTGCAGCGGCGTGACGTCCTGGTATTCGTCGACGACGAAGCTGCGATAGCGACCGCGGAACTCGTCGGCGACGGCCGGGTAGTCCTCGAGCGCGGCCGCGGTGTGCAGGAGCAGATCGTCGAAGTCGAGCAGCAGGCCGTCGGCGGAGGCTTTCGCGGATTCGTAGCCCTGGTACACCTCGGCGACCTTGGCCACGTCGACCGGCGCGTCACGATGATGCCGTGCGGCGGCGGCCGGATAGTCCTCCGGCGCGATCAGCGAGGCCTTGGCCCATTCGATTTCGCTGAGCAGGTCACGCACCATTTCGGTGGAGGCGCGCAGCCCCGCCCGTTGCGCGGCCTGCGAGACGATGGGGAACTTGCTGTCGATCAGTCGCCACGGCACGTCCCCCACCACCTGCGGCCAGAAATACCGCAACTGCCGCAGCGCGGCGGCGTGGAAGGTGCGCGCCTGCACCTGTCCGGCGTCGCCGCCGAGCCCCATCGTGCGCAACCGATTGCGCATCTCCCCCGCCGCCCGCGCTGTGAAGGTCACCGCCAGCACCTGGTCGGCCTTCACATGCCCACCCGCGATCAGGTGCGCGATCCGATGCGTGATCGTCCTGGTCTTACCGGTGCCCGCACCGGCGAGCACACAGACCGGCCCCCGCGGTGCCCGCACCGCAGCGGCCTGTTCCGGGTCGAGGGCGGTGAGATCGAGTGCTGGCACGCGCACCATCATGACAGCGCCCCCCGACAACTTGCCGCGACGCCCGCCGATCCCACGGCCACGATCACGCGATCGAGCAGTCACCCGTCGGTCCCGGATCGGGGAAGGAACACCGAGCCACGTCGAGACGTTGCACATCGCGTGACTGAAGCAACGGCAGATCTGACGATGTACTCGACCACCTGGTGCGGCTATTGCCGACGCCTGCGGACCCAGCTCGACGAGGCGGGCATCACCTACACGGTGATCGATATCGAAGACGATCCCGCTTCGGCCGAGTTCGTCGGCAGCGTCAACAACGGCAACCACGTCGTGCCGACGATCAAGTTCCGCGACGGCTCCACCGCGACCAACCCGTCGTTGGCCGCGGTCAAGCAGGCGTTGGCCGCCCAGCAGGCCTGATCCGCCGAGTCAGTCCGCCCAGGACTCGATGATCGATCGCGCGATCGAGATCGATCCGGGGACGAGCAGCCGTACGCCGGGTTCCCGTGCCGACCAGTCGCCGACCTGCAAGGCGGCGCGGACCTCGTCGCGGGTGAACCAATGCGCTTCGGCGATCTCGCCATCGGAGAACACAAGTTCCTGGGCGGGGTCGCCGACCGCGGCGAAGCCGACCATCAGCGAGCGCGGGAACGGCCACGGCTGGCTGCCGAGGTAGTGGATATCGCGCAGGTCGACGCCCACCTCCTCGCGGACCTCGCGTTCCACGCAGTGCTCCAGCGATTCGCCCACTTCCACGAAGCCGGCCAGTAGCGAGAACATCGTCTCCGGCCAGCTCTGCTGGCGGGCGAGCAACACGCGATCGGCACCGTCGTGGACCAGGCAGATCACCGCGGGGTCGATCCGAGGGAATTCTTCCTCCCCCGTGGCGGTGAGCCGCGACCAACCGCCGCGCGCCGACGTGGTGGCCGAGCCGTCGCCACCGTGGTACCCCGCCCGATCGTGCCAGTTGAGCAGCGCGTACGCGGTGGACAGCAGCTCAGCGGTGAAGTCGTCGACCGCCCCGAGCGTGCGCAGATCCCGCAGCGTGCCGTCGAGGTCGCTCGCACGCATCGCCCACAGGTGGCTGCCATCGACGACACCGAGGAACACGGTCCCGTCACCGGGCTCCGCGGCCACCGAAGCGGCCGCGTCGAGGACGATCCTGTCGCCCTCGACCCGCACTTTCCCGCGCGGGTCGATACGCAGAATCTTGGCTTTGCCCCACCCTTCGCGCAGGGCACCGGGATCGAGCCGGGCGTGCTCGGCCCGGTCGATGGTGGAACGTGACAGCAGCGGAACGTCTTTCAGCCGGAATGACACGATGCCGAGCATAGGCCGCGCACGGCCGCAGCGAATGCGGAGGTAAGCCTTGGTCGGGCGGGTGACTACTTTCCGGCGCGACGGATGTAGAGCAGTTTGTCGCCCGCGTCGAGGGCGTCGACCTCGGGTTCACCGACCCGGATCAATGCCCCGTTGCGCACCACACCGAGCACGATGTCGCTGAGGTGGCGTGGCGATCCGCCCACTTCGCTCTCCTCCACCTCGCGTTCGGCGACGGCGAAGCCCTGCTCGGGCGTGAGCAGATCCTCCATCATCTCCACGACCGTGGGTGTGGTGGTGGCGATACCGAGCAGTCGGCCCGCGGTCTCCGAGGACACCACCACCGAGTCGGCGCCGGATTGGCGGACCAGGTGGGTGTTCTCCGCTTCGCGGATGGCCACGGAGATCTTGGCCGTCTTGTTCAGTTCGCGGGCGGTGAGCGTCACCAGCACGGCGGTGTCGTCGCGATTGGTGGCGACGACCACCGCGGCGGCACGCTGCACGCCGGTCAGTCGCAGGACATCGGATTTGGTGGCCGAACCGTGCACTGTGACCAGACCCGCAGCGGCAGCGGCCTCGAGCGCGACGGGATCGGTGTCGACCACCACGATGTCGGAGACCTGGATCCCGTCACCGACCATCGCATCGATCGCGGTCCGGCCCTTTGTGCCGTAGCCGACTACGACGGTGTGATTACGCACGGTGTGCCTCCATCGCTGAATCTTGAATGCCTGCCGCGACCGTTCGGTCAGCACGCCGAGAGTGGTACCGACCAACACGATGAGGAACAGAACGCGCAGCGGGGTGATGACGATGATGTTCACCAGCCGTGCCGTTGGGGTCACCGGGGCGATATCGCCGTAGCCGGTGGTCGACAGCGACACCGTGGCGTAGTACATCGCGTCCAGGAACGACAGCTCGTCGCCGGTGTTGTCGCTATAGCCGTCGCGGCCGATATAGACCACGGTCGCGGCGGTGAACAGCAAGGCGATCGCGAACAGCACGCGGCGAGTGAGCGAGACCCACGGGCTCGACTGCGCCGCCGGGATCCGCAACAGACCGACCAGGGCGTAGTCGGGACTGCTACTCAACCCGATCGGGTTGCGCGTGTCACCGAACATGCTGCTCCTGTGTTCTCGGCGGCTGGCGCCGCGTGTTTTCGGCCTGGGTACCTTGATCTTCCCTCCCGCCGGGCACTCCTTCGTCGCACCCTCTGGTCAGTCCAGATCAAGCCCTGTTCGCCTCGAACTTTCCTCGGCGAGCGCAACACTATCGGCTCAGCGGGGCTCGTGTGGATCGGTGTCGGCGTTTTCCGGTGCGGCGTCGTGGATGAGGCGCGCCAGTTCGGCTGGGCCCGCCAGTTGCTCGGGGGCGATGGTGCGGCCGGAGCGGATGTAATGGAATGCGGCGCCGACGCGTTGGAGCATCCGGTCCTCGGTCTCGCCGGTGCGGGCGGCCATCAGGCGGGCCCAGGCGAGGCGGTAGACGGCCAGCTGCATGGCGACGGCGGGCTCGTCGGCGGGGCCGGGTTCGGCGCCGGTCTTCCAGTCGACCACGATCCAGCGGCCACCGGGTTCGGCGAACACGGCGTCCATGCGGCCGCGGATCACCGTGCCCGCGATGCTCGTTTCGAACGGCACTTCCACGTCGACAGGATTGCGGTGCGCCCACGGTGACCGGCGGAAGGCCGACTGCATGGCGGCGAGTTCCTGATCGGCGCGGCCCATCTCGGTGGTGCTGTCGGCGGCGCCGGGTAGCTCGTCGAGGCCGAGCAGCTGTTCGGTGCCGAACCAGGACTGCACCCAGGCGTGAAAAGCGGTGCCACGCCTGGCCATCGGGTTCGGGGGGTACGGAAGGGGGCGGCGCAGACGAGCGGCCAGGCGGGTCGGGTCGGCGCGGAGTTCGACCAGGGCGGTGGCGGGGAGTTGACCCGGAAGTTCCACCTGTTGTTCGGCCAGTTCGGCGGCGGTGAATTCGGCGAGGAGCGCGTCGACGTCGTTGACCCACCCTTCCGGGTCGTCCTCGACGAGCTCCGCCGACTCGAGTTGATCACCCGACGCGCTGCTGGAAACCGTTGTGCCGCTGCGCAAGGTGTCGAGAGCATCGCGAACCAGCGCGGCGCCCTGTTCGATGGGGTCGCGGCGATTGCCGAGTGGGTCACGCGGCCACTGGGCGGTCGGCGGGTTGTCGGCGAAGGGGTTCACGGCATCCGGTGCGGGCTTGTCGTCCCAGCGGGCGATGGTGGCGACGCCGTAGGCCGCGCTGTCCGGGTTCTCGTTCGCCTCCTTGAGCTCGAGCAGGAACTCCGACGGACCCTTCTGCGAACTGCCAGTCTCGGGCCAGTAGTAGGCCGAAACCAGCAGCACCCGTTCGGTTCTGGTGAGCGCTACATAGAACAGGCGCCGTTCTTCGTCGAGGCGGCGACTCTTGAGCGCGTCCTTGTGATGGGCGATCGCGTGTTCGAGTTCGGAGCGGTCCCCCGCGACGCTCAGGTCTAGCACGGGCACGCCCTCGGACGCGTCCGGCTGGGCGCGGTCGCCGCGCAGGGTGGTGGGAAGTTCGGTGAGTGCGCCGAGCCAGGTGCTCAACGCGGTCGTCGACGGGAACACCGTGGCACTCACATGCGGCACGGCGACGACTTCCCATTCGAGGCCCTTGGCGGCGTGCACGGTGAGAATCTGCACGCGATCGCGCGCGACCTCGACTTCACCGGGCTCCAAACCGTTTTCGACCGATTCGGCCGCGGTGAAGAAGGCGAGCAGACCGCTCAGCGATGCCCTGGAGTCGGCCGCGTATCCGGCGACCACCTCGGCGAAGGCGTCGAGATGCTCGCGACCCGCACCGCCACCGGCGATAGCGCGCCTGGCCTGGGTCTCGACGCCGACCCCGATGGTGCGTTCGACATCGGCGACGAGCTCGACCAGCGGTTGTCCGCTGCGCTCGCGCAGTGCGGCCAACTCCTCACTCAAGGCGGCGATCCTCGCGAAACCGGCCTCCGAATACTGTTCCGCCGCACCGGGATCGGCGATGGCATCGGCCAGCCCGGCCTGTTCGGTCGGTTCGGGCGCCACCTCACGCAGCGCCGTCGCCAGCCCGGCGGCATCGGTGATCGCGTTCGCGTCGCCGCCGGACACACTGCTGATGGACAACATCCGAGCGCGTCGCGCCAATGCGGCGAGGTCTGCCACCCCGATCCGCCACCGGGCCCCCGTGAGAATCCGAACCGCCGCACTCCCGGTCCCCGGTTCGGCGATCAACCGCAGTGTGGCAACGATATCGGCGACCTCCGGGGTCGCCAGTAACCCACCGAGCCCGACGATCTCCACCGGCAGCCCCTGCTCACGCAGTGCCTCGGCCAGCGGCGCGGCATCGGCATTGCGTCGCACCAGCACCGCCGAGGTGGGCGGCGGCCCCTCGTTCTCCCGCGCGCTCGCCCACTCTCGCGCGATCCGCTCGGCGATCCAGTCGCGCTCCTGCGCAATGGTTTCGGTGAGCGCGAACTCGACCACTCCCGCATGCGATTGCGGCTTGGCCCGCAACGCGTCCACCGTCGCCCCGCCTGCCGCCCGTGCCACCCTCCGCAACGGGTCGGCCACCAGATTCGCCAACGCCAACGCTTCGGGCGGATTCCGCCAACTGGTCAGCAGTGGCAGCACCGGTGCGGGAACCCCTGGCGCAGCGGGGAAGTCGGTGGCGAACCTCGGCAGATTGGCCGCCGAAGCACCACGCCACCCGTAGATGGATTGCATCGGGTCGCCCACCGCCGTCACCGCGAGGGCCTGCGATGATCCGAGTGCGTCACCGACGGAGTCGCCACGGGGCGACAGGTTGCCCACGTGTCCAGATCCGTCGCCGCGCCCCTGCGGGATTGCCGGGTCCTGATCGTCCACCGCGAACAAGGCGTCGGCCTCGTGCGTGCGAGTCGGCTGCGCGTCACCCCGGATCCGAACCGCTTGCCTCGGCCGATCCTGTCGCACCGCCTCGGCATTGCCGAACAGCGCCGAGAGCAGGACGCGCTGGGCGTGCCCGGTGTCCTGGTATTCGTCGAGCAGGACCAGCTTGAATCGAGCGCGTTCGGCGGCGGCGACTTCGGGGTGGTCGACGGCGAGCTGCGCGGCCAGCGACATCTGGGAGCCGAAATCCAGTGCGCCGCGGCGGTTCAGGGCTTCGGCGAGCTGGCCGACCAGCGGCAACAGCGCGACGCGTTCACGCTGCGCGGTCACGACGCCGATCAGTGCCTGGCTCGGCCCGCCGCGTTGACGTGGACCGGCGGGCAGTGTGTAGACGAGTTTCTCCAGCTCCGCGTGCGCCTCGGCCAATTGCTCCGGCTCCACCAGGTGCTCGGCGAGCTGCCCGGACAGGGCGAGCACCGCTTCGGTCACCGAGACCGGGGTGCGGTCGGTATCGAGGTCGCCGTCCCAGGACCGCACCACCTCGTGCGCGAGCTGCCACAGCTGGGTCTGGGTGAGCAGGGCCGCCGAGGGCTCCACCGGTAGCAACAGCCCGTGCGCGGTGAGCAGCCTGCCCGCGTACGAGTGGTAGGTGCTGATCTCCGGCTCGGCCCCGGCGACGATCGTGCGCAGCGCGCCGCTGGGGTCGATCTCGCGCAGGAGCGGCGCGCCCGCCAACCGGGCCAGCCGGGTACGGATACGAGAGGTCAACTGCTGGGCGGCTTTTCGGGTGAAGGTCAGCCCGAGCACCTCGTCCGGGGCGACCAGCTGGTTGGCCACCATCCACACCACCCGCGCGGCCATCGTCTCGGTCTTGCCCGCGCCCGCGCCCGCGACGACCAACGTGGGCCCTGGTGGCGCGGCGATGACCGCCGCCTGCTCATCGGTCGGTGGTGGCAGGCCGAGCGCGTCGGCCAACCGTTGCGGGGTGACGCGCACGCCGCTCACTCGTCGGTCACCTGCCGTCCGGAGTCCTGCACCGGGCAACTGCCCGCGACCGGGCAGTGCCTGCACCCGTCGTTGCGCACCGCCAGATAGCCGGGGCCGCGCGTCGCGTCGGCCGCATCGTGAATGGTGGTGCGCCACTGGTCGAGTCCGTCGCTGTCGAGCGCGCTCTGCGTCCGTTCGGCCGCGCCGGTCTTGCGGTTCGGTTTGGCGACATAGACCAGCCGCGCGCCACCGGGATCGACCACCGGGGTCGGCTCGTCGGACTCCTCCTCGTCCAGGGCGCCGTGCGCGGCCGCCACCTGGTAGGTCGCCAGCTGGGCGTGATCGGCCACCGCCTTCTCACTGACCGGCGTCTTGCCTGTCTTCACGTCGACGATGACGAAGCGCCCCTGCGCATCTCGTTCGAGCCGATCGATGCGTCCCCGAATCCGCACGGCCCGTGCGCCTTCCGTGCGCGCGGGCAACACGCAGTCCACCGGTACCTCCACCCCGGCCTGGGTGAGCTCACCGCGCGTGGTGCGCACCCAGGAGAGGAAGGTCTCCAGCATCGTCTCGGTGCGGCGCAGTTCCTGTCGCGAATGCCAGCCGTCGGCCGGATCGACCGTTTTCCACGCCTGGTCCAGTGCCGCGCGCACCTGCGCCTCGGGGACATCGCCCGCCAGTGCCTGCACGAGCGTGTGCACGAGATTGCCCTTCACGGCGTGCGGGTTGTCGCCGTCGGTACCGCCGTGCCGTTCCAGCGCCCACCGCAGCGGACAGGTGCGCAGCAGCTCGACCGTCGACGGTGACAGCCCGATCGGCGAATCGTCGTCGTCCCAGAGTTCGCGCTGCGAGCTGAGTTCGGCGGTGCCGTACCAGTCGCCGGGGTCGGTGCCGGGCACGCCCGCGTCGGCCAGCCGGGCCAGTTGACGTGCGGCCCGGTCGCGACGCTCGGGGTCGCCCCCTGGATCACACACCACTCCACGCAATTCGGCGACCAGCGCGTGCATGACCAGCGCGCGCCCGGGATCGGCGACCGGCAGCGCGCCGGGTTCGCCGCTGTCGTCGTCGCCGACGAGTTCGGTGAGAAACCGCGACGGCACCAGATCCTGGTCTCCCGCGGCGGATTCGACAGCCGTGACCAGCAGTGACAGCCGAGCCCGACTGCACGCCACGAGCAGCAGCCTGCGTTCCTCGGCCAGGATGGGTGCGGCCCGGCTCACGGTCGCGCTCGGATCGACCCCGCCGACCAGGTCGACGAGATCCTCGGTGTGGAGCAACGTGCCCCGCGAGCGCGGGTTCGGCCAGATGCCCTCCTGCACGGCGGCCACCGCCACCACGTCCCATTCCCGGCCCGCGGCGGCGTGCGCGCTGAGCAGGGTCACCGCGTCGCCTTCAGCGGTCAGTGGCCTACCCTGCTGCGGAAGTTGCTGGTGCAGAAGGTATTCGACGAAACCGTCGATGCTCGCCTTCGGCAGCCGGTCGACGTAAGCGGCTGCGGCATCGAACAATTCGACGGCGGCATCGAGATCGCGGTCGGCCTGCATGCCCGAGGCCCCGCCGCGCCGCGACTGCCGGAACCAGCGCCGCTCCAGCCGCGAATTCGTCCACAGTGTCCACAGCACGTCTTCGAGACCCTGCCCCCTGGCCTGCGTCTCCTTCGCCTTCGCCACCGCACGCAACACCCGACGCAACGGCGCGGCTTCGACTTCGGTGAGCCCGTCGAGCAATCGCTGTTCGCCGACGCCGACGATCAGGTCGCGCAGGACCTCGGCAGAGGATTGGTCGATCAGCGCCACTGCGGGCGCTTCGGGGCGTACGACCTCCACGACGGTGTTCGCGGCAGGCGGGTTCTCGACATCGAGGAGGTCGATATCGTCGGGTAGCCGCTCGGCGATATCCCAGTCCGGTTCGGGTTCCGGGCGCAGCGGGTCGTCCGGGCCCGGTGGCGGGAGCCATTCGTCGTCGACCGGATCAGGTTCGGGCTCCGGCATTTCCGGCGCGGGCGCGGCCTCCTCCCAGAGTAGGAACTGGTCGGCGCCGTCGACGAAGGGCTCGGCGAGCGCACCCGTGCGTTCCAGGTCGAGCACGCTGCGCCGCACACCCCGGCGCAACCGGCGCAGCGCGATCTGGTCGGCCCCGCCGAGCGGCCCGGACAGTAGATCCATCGCATCGTCGGGCGAGAACATCGCCTCGATCGCCCGCCGCGAGCCCGGCCGCGACGGATCCCCCGCCAACAGCACCCGCAGCGCGAGCACCATCCACGCCGCTCCACGCCGCCGCGCCAACGGCTCGGCCACCGCGGGCCTGCGCACCGGCACCCCCGCCGCCAGCAATGCCCGCCGCAACGGCGCCAGCGACAACGGCACCGACCGCACGATCACCGCCATCGCCGACCAGGGCACACCATCGGTGAGGTGCGCGCGGCGCAGGTGATCAGCGATCAGCGCCGCTTCCTTGGCCGGCGTCGACAGCACCCGCACCCGCACACTCGACTCGTCGACGGGATGCGGATACTCCGGGGCCGCCCACTCGTCATCGGGGGGCGCCCACACATCCGACTCGCGGTCGGGCGGCGGCTCGTCATCGGGCGGCAGCTGCCCCGGCCAGATGTCTGGCTCATGGGGCATTTCGTCGAATGCCACCGAATCGTGCCGCGCGGGTTTCTCGCTGAGGTCGCGGTCTGCCGTCGCGGCCAGCTGCCGGCCTGGTCCCTCGGGTAGGTCGGCGTGCGCGAATAGATCAACATCACCCTCGAGCCCCGGCTCCTGGTCTGCAGCGGGCTCAGGTGGTTCGTTCTCCTGCCCCGGCAGCACCCGGTGCCGGGCACTGCCCGGCAACCTCGCCGCGATGCGGGCGTTCGCCAATCGAATCGGCGCACCACTGCGATGGTTGTGCCGCAGGATGATTCGCCGCGACGCGGCGGTGTCGAGGTCGGTGAGGAAGTGTGAATCCGCGCCGCGGAAGGTGAAGACCGCCTGGTCCGGGTCGCCGGTGACGACGGTGCTCGCGCTGCCGCTGCCGATGGCGCGCACGAGCGTCGCGGCCTGCGGGTCGAGGTGCTGCGCGTCGTCGACGAGCAGGTAGCGAATCCGATCCCGTTCGGCGGCAAGCAGATTCCGGTCACCGGCCAGCGCGTCGAGCGCCGCACCGACCAGTTCCGCGGCGTCGAGGGCGGGCGCGGTGGCCTCCGGTGCGGCGACACCGACCGACCAGCGCAGCATCGACGCCTGTTCATAGCGCTGGAAGAACCGCCCGGCCGCCACCCACGCGTCGTTGTCGTGTTCACGACCGAGGGCCATCAGGTCCTCCGGCCCGAGACCGCGCTCGGTGGCGCGCAACATCAGATCGCGCAGTTGCTCGGCGAACCCGCCCAGTGCCAGCGCGGGCTGCAAACGCGGTGGCCACAATCCCCCGGCACCGGCTTCGATGTCGGCGAGATCGCCGCGCAGCATCTCCCGGAGCACCGCGTCCTGTTCCGCACCGGTGAGCAGGCGCGGCGGCGGATTGCCGTGCAGCTCCGCATGTCGACGCAGCACCGAGAACGCGTAGGAGTGCAGTGTGCGCACCGTCGGTTCCCGGCTCGCGCCCGGAATGCCACCGGCGGCAGGCCCCAGCTGATGGGTGATCGCGTCGCGCAACGCGGCCGAGGCGTGCTTGGTGTGGGTGAGGACCAGCACCGAGGCCGGGTCGGCGCCGTCGACGATCCGCGCAGTCACCAGGTCGACCAGCAGCGAAGTCTTGCCCGTCCCAGGTCCGCCCATCACCTGCCACGGCCGCCACCCGGGGCGTGGCGGCGCGGGCTTGGCCTGTTCGGCGAACAGCGCGCGAACGGACGCACCCCAGGCCCGCGGCCGGGGCGCCCGCGTTGTCCGGCGCACGAGTCGCACCGAGCTATCCGATCGCACCACATCGGCTATTGCAACAGACCAGTCCGACACACCGGCGCACCCCTACCGGAGGGACACGCTGCGAGACTGTGCGCGACCGGCCAGAATGGCTGTTGTGTCGTCGCTTCATGTGCACCGATTCGGCCCCGCCGACGGTCCCGTCGTCCTCGCCCTGCACGGTCTCACCGGCCACGGCAACCGGTGGGAAACCCTGGCCGCCGAGCACCTGCCCGAGGCCAGGGTCATCGCCCCCGACCTGCGTGGACACGGCCGCTCCACCTCGCTGCCGCCGTGGGATTTCGAAACGATCGTCGCCGATCTCGCGCAGCTGCTGCGCGCCGAGACCGACGGACCGGTCGTCGTGGTCGGCCACTCGTTCGGCGGCGCCACCGGCATCCATCTGGCCCGGCAGCACCCCGACCTCGTGCGCGCGCTCGTCCTGCTTGATCCCGCCCTCGGCATCGACGCGAAACTGATCGAGCAGATCTCCCTGGCCAATCTCGCCTCTCCGGATTACACCGACCTCGCCGAAGCCCGCTCCGACAAACAGGTCAGCGCATGGGGACCCGACGAAGTCGATCCCGAGATCCTGGAACGGGAGTTGGCCGAGCACCTCGTACCGACCGAGGGTGGCCGGGTCGGCTGGCGCGTCTTCCAGCCCGCGATCACCTCGTACTGGGGTCAGCTGGCGCGAGGGTTCGTGCTGCCGCCCGCCGACCTGCCGACGGTGCTGGTCCGCGCCGCCAAGGTGCAGCCGCCCTATGTCACCGAGGAGTTCCTAGCCGCCCTCACCGCCCACCTGGACAACTTCACCGCCGAGGTCTGGGACTGCGATCACATGGTCGCCCAGGCCCGCCCCGCCGACACCGCCGCGCTGATCGCCAAGGTCCTGTAGCCCGATGGCTGTCACGACGGAGGAGCAGGTGGAGAAGGTCCGTGAACTCGTCGCCGCGATCCCACCGGGCCGCGTCTCGACCTACGGCGATATCGCCAGCGCGGCCGGACTGTCCTCGGCTCGCACCGTCGGCTGGATCATGCGCACCGACTCCGCGGATCTGCCATGGCACCGCGTGATCGGCGCCAGCGGCCGTCCCGCCGCGCACCTGGCTGCCCGCCAGCTGCGGCTGCTCACCGAAGAAGGTGTTCCGGTCGTCGACGGTCGTGTCGTTCTGCGCACAGCGCGACTCTGAGCCGCCCAGCTCAGCGAACGGCCGCGCGGGCGGCTCGAGCACCGGCAGCACGCCTACTAGCATGACTTTCGTGCCGTTCACCCGATTCAGGATCAGCCGATGACCGCCGTCGATGCCATCGTGCTCGCGGGCGGACGAGCCAGTCGGATGGGCGGGATCGACAAACCGGCGATCGTGATCGGTGGGCGATCGATGCTCGACGCCGCGCTGGATTCGGTGCGCGACTGCGCCGAGGTGGTGGTGGTCGGCCCGTACCGTCCCGCACTCGATTCGCGGTTCCGGCAGGTTCGTGAGGTGCCGCCGGGTTCCGGGCCCGTCGCGGCGATCGGCACCGGTCTGAGCGCACTCGACACCACGGCCCCGTGGATTGTCGTGCTGGCCGCCGACATGCCGTTCCTCACCGAGGCCACCGTCCACGAATTACTGCGCAGGGCAACCGAGTCCACCGCTGATGCCGTTTTCGCGATCGACGCCTCCGGTCGCCCGCAGTACCTCGTCGGCGTCTGGCGGCGCAGCGCGCTGGTGGCAGCGGTGGCGGAACTGGGTGCCCTGGTGAACCAGCCGATGAAGGCCATCGTGCCCGCCGAGACCGTCCTGGTCGAGCTCCCCGATATCGCCGATTGCGATACCGAGGAAGAGGTCCGCCGCGCCCGTGAATCCTTGGCCACCGACCGCGCGTCTGCTCGCCTCGACCTCACCGAAGCGCGCGAACGCCTCGGCACCGGCCTGACTCCCCTGGTCGCCTACGAAGCCGCACTGAGCGAAGTCCCCGGCGCCGCACTGGCGGCGGCGATCACCGCGGCGGGCCCGCTCCCCCGCTTCGACGTCTCCGCCATGGATGGTTACGCCGTCTGCGGTGACGGCCCGTGGCAGTTGCGGCGCGACGTCGGTTTCGCGGGCGGCGCGCGGCCGGAGGGCCTGCGCTCGGGCGAGGCGGTACGCATCGCCACCGGCGCCCACGTTCCGGACGGCACCACCTCGGTCGTGCGCGACGAATTCGCCGCCATCACCGGCGACGAACTGACCCGCCTCCCCGACACCCCGTTTCGCGGCGATGTCCGAAAGAGCGGCGAGGACAGGAAGATCGGCGATCTCGTCGCCCCGGCAGGCACTCGGGTCACCACCGCCCTCCGGTCGGCCGCTGCCTCGGTCGAGGTCACCACGGGCACGGTCCGTGGACCCGTCCGCGCACGAATTGTCATGACCGGCGATGAAATTCGCAGCACCGGCCCCCTCCAGACCGGCCAGACCCGTGACTCGATCGGCCCCGTCCTGCCAGATCTCCTCGCGGGCTGCGGCGTTCGCGTCGTCGACCGGGTCCACCTGCGCGACACCGCGCACGGCTTCGACGACATGCTCACCGACATCTCCGATTTCGATCTACTCGTCGTAGTCGGTGCCACCGGCGGCGGCGCGGCCGATCAACTCCGTACCGCCATCGCCCGAGCCGAGGCCTGCGTCCTGGTCCCCCGACTCGCTCTGCGCCCAGGCGGTTCCACCGTTGTCGCCGAACTCCCCACGGGCCCCACCGTTCTCGGCCTCCCCGGCAACCCCTTCGCCGCCATCGCCGTCCTCCTCGCCCTCACCCCCGCGATCGTCGCCGCCCGCACCGGTACCCCCCTCCCCCGAAAGATCCTGGGCCCGCTCCACAACGCCGCCGAGATCACCGCCCCGGTCCAACGCATCACCCCCGCCCGCTACGCCCCCGACGGCGGCTGGCTCGGCGACCCGGTAGTCCGCACCGCCCACCTGGCCGGCCTGATAGACCGCGACGGCTTGGTAATCGTTCCCCCGAACGCCGCCGACGGATCAATCGTCGAATTCATCCCCCTCCCTTCCTGACCGAGCTCTCGACAATGATCGAGATCGAACACTCCGTACTCGCCGCAATTCTCGCATTGTCACAGAATGGCGAAGCCCGGATTAGTGGGACGACGGGTCCGGTTCCGGTAATGCGGAATGGATCGAGGACTGACACGCCGAATTTTCGCAGGTCAGAAACCTATTTTCAGCGCAGGTCTACCCTCACGACGTAATGGTGCTTATTGTTGGTCCAGTCAGGCGTGGGACGCCCCGCACGCGAGGTGGATTGCGTCGGACAGTGCGTTGAAGGCTTAATCACTTATCCCTCGGAAAGGACCGTGTGGAGATGGCTGACAAGTCTAAAAAAGCACCGAAGAAGATGCCCAAGCAGATGCCGCGCCAGCAGCAGGAGCAGCAGCAGCGGCAGGAGCAGGGGCAGGACTCGCAAGGCATGACGCGAGCAGGCCAGGACGATCGGCGTGAGCAGCGCCGCCCCGGCCATCACTGATATACGTGTGTCGACGAGCCGCCGGTATCGCTACCGGCGGCTCGTCCACGTCATGCCCCGATGCGCACTGGCGCGCCTGCCGCGGATCCGTCCAGCCCACGCCGAGCCGTGGCCGGATCGGGGACGGGCACCGCGTCGACCAGGCGGCGGGTGTACTCCTGAGCCGGTGCGGCGAATACCGCGCGCACCTCGCCGGTTTCGACGATCCGGCCCTGCCGCAGCACCACTACCCGGTCGGCGACCTGGTGCACCACGGCCAGATCGTGACTGATGAACAGGCTGGCGAAGCCGTATTCGGCGCGTAGGTCGGCGAAGAGGTCGAGCACCTGTGCCTGCACCGATACGTCGAGCGCACTGGTCGGCTCATCGGCTACCAGCAGTCGCGGCGCCAAGGCCAGCGCGCGAGCCAACGCCACTCGCTGACGCTGCCCGCCGGACAACTCCCCCGGCCTGCGCTGCGCGTAATCCTTCGGCAGCCGAACCGATTCGAGCAAGTTCGCGACCTTGGCTTGCAACAGCGTGCCCGACGCTGCCCGATGCACCTGCAAGGGTTCGCCGATCGCGTCGGCGACGGTGCGCCGTGGATCGAGTGAGGCGCTCACGTCCTGATGCACCAGCGCGACGTGCTTGCGCAGTCCACGCAGCTCGCGCCGCGACAATCCCGCCAGCACGACACCCTGCAGCTCGACGCGTCCCGAGGTGGCGGGAACGAGCCCGAGCGCGGTGCGCCCCAGCGTGCTCTTGCCCGACCCGGATTCACCGACGAGCCCGAGGACTTCACGCGGACCAAGGGTGAGCGAAATATCGTGCAGTGCGGGGAAAGACGCGCCGCCATGGCGGCCCGGGTAGACGACCGAAAGATCGTCGATCCGCAGTACGTCCCGGTATTCGGATTCACCTCGCCCCCCGCCCTTTTCGGCGACAACAGCGGGCCCACGCACGACTACCCGGCGCAGGATCCGGCGAACACTCCGTTCCGAGGGTTCCGTCGGGACGTCGTCATCCGATTCGTCGGTGAGGTCTGCCGACTCATCGTCGCCGCCATCGGACGCGTCGACTTCGTCCCCGTGCCGCACCGTCGTCTGGTCTTCACCCGTTGTCTCAGTGGCGAGCGCGGCCTCAGCACCACCCGGGCTGACGCCATCCACCTCGTCGACGGGTGCTGGATCTCCGCCCCGCGAAGACACCGAGGGCAATCGCGGCACCGCGGCCAGCAATGTCCGGGTGTATTCCTCGCCCGGTTCGGCGAACAACCCGAACACCGTCTGCTCCTCGACCACCCGCCCCTCGCGCATCACCACGACCCGGTCGGCGATCTCCGCGACCACGCCGAGGTTGTGGGTGATGAACAGGATCGCCGTGCCGCGCTGCCGTTGCAGGGAGCGCAGCAGATCGAGGATCTCGGCCTGCACGGTGACATCGAGCGCGGTGGTCGGCTCGTCGGCGATGAGCAGTTCGGGCTCGCCGGACAGGGCGAGTGCGATCACCACGCGCTGCTTCTGCCCGCCGGAGAGTTGATGGGGGTACCAGTCGAGGCGCTTGTCCGGTTCCGGAATGTCCACCGCCGTCAGCAGATCGAGCGCGCGGGTTCGAGCGACAGCCTTGTCTGTCACGCCGTGCGCACGCAGCGCCTGCGCGATCTGGGTGCCGATCTTCTGCACCGGATTCAGCGCGGTCTGCGGCTCCTGAAAGACCATGGCGGCCTTGGTACCGCGTAGATCCCGCAACGCGGATTCGGCGGCCCCGATGACCTGCGTGCCCCCGAGCCGGATCGACCCGCCTGCCCGCGCGGTCTCCGGAAGCAGCCCGAGCACCGATCGCGCGGTGAGCGATTTCCCCGAACCGGACTCACCGACCAGGGCGACGACTTCACCCCGGCGCACCCGCAAGCTCACCCCGTCGACAACCGTCTTGTCCCCGAACCCCACCGTCAACTCGTCGATCTCGAGCACGGGGTCGAGCGGATCAGATGGTGCGCTCATGCCAATCTCCTTGCCCGGCCCAGTGCTTGGGCGATCAACAGGAATCCCAAGGTCAACGCGGCCACCACGACCAACGGTCCGATCGCGATCCACGGATTCGCATCCAGGTTGGCGATCGAGGCGGCGATCAGCGAACCCAGCGAGGGCTGCGGCGGCAGCACGCCGATCCCGATGAAACTCATCGCGCCTTCGATGAACACCGCCACCGACAGCGACAGCGCGAACTGCACGCCGAGCGGCTCGATCACATGGGGCAGCACATGCTTTCGCAAGGTCCACCAGGTGTCGGCGCCGATCACCTCCGAGGCTTCGACGAAGGGTTGTTCGCGCACGGCCAGTACCGCCGTGCGGATCTGACGACCGAAGATCGGGATCTCGGCGGCGACGATCACGATGACCACCGCGTGCCAGCCGGGCCCGGTGATCGCGGCGAGCGTGATGCCCAAGATCAGTGTGGGGAAGGCCAGAATCAGGTCGAATACCCGCTGGACGGTCACGTCCGCGACGGGGTGGACGGTGGCGGCCAACCCGATCAGCGCACCGATCACGGCGCCGAGCGGCACCGCGAGCAGCGCGATCAGCAGGTCGATCCGGATACCGGCCAGTACTCGCGCGGCCACATCACGGTTGAGATGGTCGGTGCCGAGCCAGTGTTGCGCGCTCGGCCCGAGCAGGTTGGCGCCGGGGATCTGGGTGAGCGGATCGTAGGAGCTGAGCAGTCCGGCGAATACCCCGGCCAGCGCCACCACCACGACCAGCAGCACCCCGGCCAGTCCCTGTCCATGGCGCAGCGCCCGCAGCGGACCTTCGCTGCGCGATGAATCATCAGCTGTGACAGCGGGTTTCTCGATTGTCGTCGTCATGACCGTCCTCCGATCCGAATCCGCGGGTCGAGCCACGCGTGCGCGACATCGGTGATCAGCTGGATCACCACGAACACCGCCACCGACAGCAGCAACAGCACCTGCACGAGCGGATAGTCGCGACGACTGATGCCCTGTTCGATGAGCTGCCCGATCCCCGGCCACACGAAGGCCGCCTCGACCAGCACCGCGCCACCGAGCAATTGCCCGGTCTGGATGCCGAGCACGGTGAGCATGGTCGGCAGGGCGTTGCGCAGGGCGCCACGGGTGACGATCTCGCGATAGCCGACACCGAGTGAACGTGCCGTCAGCACATACTGTTTCGCGAGTTCGGTGCGTAGCGCTTCGGTGAGGAACCGGGTCAGCGCCGCCGATACCGGCAGCGCGAGGCAGATCGCGGGCAGCAGCAGATACTGCACCGCGATATCGGGTCGCGCGATGAATCCGTCCGGCGGCACCCCGCCGGCGGGCAGCACCGGAATCGCGACGGCGAACACCAGCACCAGCAGCGGGCCGACCACGAAGGTCGGCAACGCGACCGCGGCCGTATTCGCCGCGGCGACAACCGTATTCAACCAGCGGCTCGGCCACAGCACCGACGCCACCGACACGATCAGACTCACCAGCACGGCCAGCAGCAGCGCGGTCACGGTGAGCACCAGCGTATTGGTGAGCCCACGGCCGACCAGGTCGGTGATCTCACCGCCGATGATGTAGGAGCGACCGAGGTCGAGGGTGAACAGGTCGCCCAGCCACTGCAGGTACTGCACCGGGATCGACCGGTCGAGGCCGAGTTGGTGGCGGATCACCTCGACGGTCTGCGGTGTCGCGTCGTTGCCGGCCAGGATGGTGGCCGGGTCACCGGGGACGAGTCGCAGCAGCAGGAAGATCAGCACCGAGGCGCCGAACAGCACCAGCAGCGCCGACGGGAGGCGGTGCAGCAGGTAGCGCGTCATGAGAGGAAGGTGTCGGTGAGAACAGGTTCGCGTCGCTTGGTCCAGGCGAAACCGTGCACTTTGTTGACAGTGGAGTATTGCTGGAAACGCACGCCGATCTCGATCAGGAACAGCCCTTCCAGCAGCTGGTCGGTGACGGCCTGATAGGCGCGCACCGCATCGGGCCCGGTGCCCTGCGCCAGCTGCCATGCCGTGTCGGCGGCCGCGGTGTAGGCGGGCGATTCGTAGCGCGAGGCATTGCGGCGGGCGTTGAACGGGTAGGCGCTCACCGTGAGCGTCGACGGGACGAACTGCGCCCACGAATGGTCGGTGACCCACAGGCCACGGAATTGCTGGCCGGTGAGCTGCTTGACGAAGGTGGCGGCGTCGACCGGGTCGAGGTCGACCTCGATGCCCACGTCGGCGAGGTTGGCCTGCACGATCTGGGCGACCTCGCCGTAACCGGGGGCGAAGGTCAGCGGCAGCTTCGGCGGCTTGGCCGACTGGCCCAGTAGTTGCTTGGCCTTGTCGATGTCACGGTTGTATTTGGTGTTGCGGGATTCGTCGAAGGCGGGCGAGTTCTTGGGCCACGGCACGTTCAGCGGATATCCCGCGCCCCGGAACACCTCGTTGATGATGCGTTCGCGGTCGAGGGAGAAGGCGATGGCCTGGCGGACCCGGACATCGGCCAGCGACGGCTCTGTCACATTGACGCCGACATAGGCTTGCAGCTCGGCGCCTTCGAGATCGTGCACCGTGAATCCGCCGCTCTTGCCGAGGTTTTCGGCATCGCGGTAGCCGAGTTCGCGCGCCGCGGCGATCTGACCGGACTTCAGGGCGTTGAGCAGCGCGTTCGGGTCGGGGATGATCGAGACCTCGACCCGGTCGAGGTACGGGCGCTCGGGCACCCAGTAGTTCGGGTTCTTCTCGAAGATCAACTGCGAGTTCGGCACGCGCTGCACATATTTGAAGGGGCCGGTGCCGATATAGGTGTCGCCGGTGCCGAGCTTGTCGGCGGTTTCGCTGTCCAGGATCGGCACGGTGTCGAGCAGGTCGAAGATGTTGCTCAGTGGGTGGGCGAACTGCAAGACGATCCGCGTCGGCGAGACGATGTCGAAACCGGTGACGGCGGCCGCCGAGCTACGCAGCTGCGCTGACCATTTGGCGTCGGCGTAGGTGCGCAGCGAGAACTCCACATCCTTGGCGGTGAAGGGGCGCCCGCTGTGGAACTTCACGTCGTCGCGCAGGTCCAGGCTCAGCGAACGACCGTCGGCGGCGAGCTGCCACGCCTCGGCCAGCAACGGCTGCGGTTCCAGGGTGTCGTTCGGGTAGCGGATCAGCGATTCGTAGACCAGGCCGATCACGATCGGGGTCGCCGCGGTGTTGGTGAGCAGGTTCGCGGGCACCAGGTCCTCACGGATGCCGACCTTCAGGGTGCCGCCGCGCACCGGCGTCGCGTCGTCCCCGCCCGCCTTCTGTTCCGAGACCGCCGAGGTGCAGGCCGCCAGTGCGGCGCCGCCGAAGATGGCCGCGGCGGCGATGCCGCTGGTGCGCAAGAAATTTCGGCGGCCGAAGCCACTCGCCGTTGAACTCATCGTGAAGATCCTCGAAGACGCATCGGCCCGCGCGGCGGGCCGAGGAGGGTGCGCACAGCGCACCGCAGGAAAGGGAACACATCGGCTCGGCCGCGAACGTCGGGGGCGTTCGTCAGCCGCGCAGGACGCGACACGAACAGCAGCAGGGTGGCTGATTCGTGGGCACGGCAGTGACGCTAACAAGTTGCGGCGTACCGGTCACCGATTCCACGCACACTGCACATAACCCTGGTGACCAGCGGATATGTCGCCTTTACTGCCAGAATGCCTGTTCCACCCCATGCTCGCGGTTACGAATCCTTCGGCGGCTCGGCCGGTCGCACGTCCGCGGAGTCGACCCCCGATTGGACCTACCCGCCCACCGCGCCCGCGGGCTCGCCGAACATCGTCGTCGTACTCGTCGACGACATGGGTTACAGCGATATCGGCCCGTTCGGTTCGGAGATCGAGACACCGACCCTCGACCGTCTCGCGGCCCAGGGTGTGCGGCTGTCGAATTACCACACGACTCCACTGTGCTCGCCCTCGCGCGCGGCGCTGCTGACCGGAATCAATTCCCACCGTGCGGGTTTCGGCTTCGTCGCCAACGCCGATCCCGGCTATCCGGGCCTGCGGCTGGAACTGGCCGACGACGTGCTCACGCTGCCGGAGATCTTGCGCGGCAACGGTTACGCCACCTACGCGGTGGGCAAATGGCATCTGGTGCGCGACGCCACGATGAACCCGTCCGCGCATCGGGACTCCTGGCCGACCCAGCGCGGATTCGACCGCTACTACGGGTCGCTGGAGGGGCTGAACTCCTTCTACTACCCCAATCAACTGGTGTCGGACAGCTCGGTGGTCGACGTCGAGGAATACCCGCAGGGCTATTACCTCACCGACGATCTCACCGACAAGGCGCTGTCCTACATCAAGGACCTGCGCGCGCACGACACCGACAAGCCTTTCTTCCTGTACTTCGCGCACGTGGCGATGCACGGACCGCTGCAGGCCAAGGCCGAGGACCAGGCCAAGTACCGCGGGCGCTACGCCGAGGGCTGGGACGAACTGCGCAGGCGCCGCTTCGCCGAGCAGCTGGCCAAGGGCTTGTTCCCACCGGGCACCGAGCAGAAGCCGCGCAATACCGAGCCGGGTTACGAAGCGGCGGAGTGGGCTTCGCTGTCGGTCGACGAGCAGCGGCGCTACGCCAAGTACATGGAGGTGTACGCGGGCATGGTCGACAGCATCGACCAGAGCCTGGGACGCATCGTCGACCTGCTCGAAGACCTCGGTGAACTCGACAACACCATCATCGTGTTCACCTCCGACAACGGCGGTACCGCCGAGGGCGGACCGGAGGGCACCCGGTCCTATTTCGCCGAATTCGCCCACGTCGACGACCCCGACTGGGTGGGCGATGTCCCCCACGACGAGGACCTGATCGGCACCGCGAAGCTGGGCGTGCACTACCCGCGCGGCTGGGGTCAGGCGTCCAACACACCGTTCCGGTTCTACAAGGGCCAGACTTTCGCGGGTGGTGTGCGGGTACCGCTGGTCGTGTCGTGGCCGAAGGGGTTGCCCCGCACCGATACCGACTCCGGCATCCGCCACGAATACGCCTACGTCACCGATCTGGCGCCGACGCTGCTCGAGTTGGCGGGTCTGGACCGTCCCTCTGTGCGTAACGGCCTGCCCGCCAAAGACTTCGACGGCGTCTCCGCGGCCGAGCTGTTGCGCGATCAGGCGGCCCCGACGCGGCACACCGAGCAGTACTCGGAGATGACCGGTCACCGCGGCTTCTACCGCGACGGCTGGAAACTGCTGTCGCTGCACGATGCCGACGCCGATATCGATGCGCCGAACTGGCAGCTGTTCGACGTGCGCGCCGACCCCACGGAGCTGCACGATCTTTCGGCGCAGTACCCGGACAAGGCCGCCGAACTGGCCGCCGCCTGGGACGAATCAGCGTGGGCCAACACAGTGTTCCCGCTCCTGACCCGCGCCGACCTGTTCCGCCGTCGCCCGGAGGAGGCGCGTTTCGCCGCTCCGGTGCGGCTACTGCCCGGTACCCCCACCCTGGAGCGCTACCGCTCCCAACGCCTCATCGCCTACCGCGACTTCACCATCACCGCCGATCTGACCGGCACAGCGGTACGCGACGAGCGGGTGGTCGACGGCTATCAACCCGGTGACGAGGGTGTGCTCGTCGCACACGGCGACCCGCTCGGCGGGTACGTGCTCTACATCGAGGACGGCGAAGTAGTGCTCGGCGTGAACAGCTACGGGCGGTATGCGTCCGTCGGCGTGCCGCTGCCCATCGGGACGCGCGAGATCACCGTGCGAGCCACCGTCGAGCCGCGTCTGCGCTGGGACTTCACCATCCAGGTCGACGGCACGCCGCTCGCGGAGCTCACCGACCAGGTGCAACTGGTCGGCATGGCGCCGTGGACCGGGATCTCCGTCGGCGTCGACGCGCGCGGTCCGGTCTCGTGGGATCTGCGCGAGCGCCGCGGACCGTTCCGCTATTCCGGCGGCCTGCGCGGGATTACCTACACACCCGGTCCCGTGCAGGTCCCGCAGCGCACGATCGACGCGGTGGAGCGGGAGGCCGAGTACGCCGCGGAGTGATCGACCGGCCCCGGGGATCGAGTCGCGACCAGGTCGGATACCGTTTACCAGCCAGAAATGCCACGCAGACAGGACGCCGGAGATGGACGACAGTTCCCTGATCTGGGACGACGGTGCGCTCGTCACCATCGACCAGCGCGGACTGCCGCACGAGGTGCGGGAACTGCGCCTGCGCACCGTCGACGAGATCATCGAGGCGATCACCACCCTCGCCATTCGCGGCGCTCCGGCGATCGGGATCGCGGGCGCGTTCGGCGTGGTCATCGCGACAAGGGCGCACACGCACGACGGCGTACCCGGCGAGACGGATGGCTCGACCGACGGCATACTCGATAACGCGAGCAGCCCAGTTCAGAGCCTGCCCGGCGAAACCGAGATCCGCACTCGCCGCGTGGTCGATGTAGCTGCCGTCCAGGCCGAAGCCGACCGCATCGCCGCAGCGCGCCCCACGGCAGTCAATCTGGCGTGGGCAGTTGACCGGGTGCGTGGCAGGGTCGCCGAAGGTGCCGACGCGGTGCTCGCCGCGACCCTCGAAATGCTCGCCGAGGACGGGCGGGTCAATCTGGCCGCCGCCACCCATGCCGCTGACCTCGTGCAACATCTGTGCGGTGCGCGGCCGCTCCGACTGCTCACCCACTGCAACACCGGACGCCTGGCCACCAGTGCGGTGGGGACCGCGATCGGCGCTCTGCGGGTGCTGCACGAACGCGGCGCCGTCGAGGACGTGATCGTCGACGAGACCCGCCCGCTGCTGCAGGGCGCGCGGCTCACCGCGTGGGAGCTGGCCGAGGCGGGCATTCCGCACCGCCTGACCATCGATTCCGCCGCCGCCTGGGCGATGGCGACCGGACAGGTCGACGCCGTGCTGGTCGGCGCCGACCGGATCACCGCCAATGGCGACGTCGCCAACAAGATCGGCACCTTCACCCTGGCCCTGGCCGCCCGCCACCACGGCATCCCGTTCATCGTGGTCGCCCCGGAATCCACCCGCGATACCGCGATGGCCACCGGCGCGCAGATCGTGGTGGAACAGCGAGCCGCCGCCGAGGTGACCGGGTTCGGCGGCGTCGACACCGCACCGGCGGGCACCGCGGTGTTCAACCCGGCCTTCGATGTGACGCCGACCGACCTGGTCACCGCCGTGGTCACGGAAAACGGTGTGGTCTATCGCAATTCGGATACGTTCGACGAGCACGGCCGCGCGAATGCGGCCACCGTCGAGAACACCGACAGGCCCCTCGCCGCGCAGGGACAGGCGATCGCCGCCACCGCACGCCAGCTCTACGAACGGGGCTGGATGCCGGGCACCGCGGGCAATATCTCGGTGCGCATCGACCCCGTCGGCGCCGAATCAGGCCGAGTCACGACCTCGGGTGCGGACGCCCTCGTCACCGCCAGCGGCTTGTCCAAAGGCGAACTCGGCGAGAGCGACACGGTGCTCGTCGCGATCGCCGACACCACCGCGCGTCCAGGTCAGAACCGGAAGCCGTCCGCGGAGACCAGCATTCACACCGCCGTCTACCGCACCCGTCCCGCCGGCGCGGTCGTGCACGTGCACTCTCCGTTCGCCACCGCGCTGGCGACTACTTCCGCGCGGCCCGGCGGCGCGGTGACCCCGCTGCGGATCAGCGGTTTCGAACTGCTCAAGGGATTCGGCCTCACCGACCCGTCGACAGTGGTGGTCCCGGTGTTCCCGAACTGGCCGGATGTGGGGCGCATCGGCACCGACATCGACACCTACCTGCGCGAAAACCCGGACGCCCCACCGATTCTGTTCATCACCGGGCACGGGATCACCACCTGGGGTGACACTCTTGCCCAGGCGCGCGATCGCGCCGAATGCCTGGAAGCCCTGTGCGAGTTGATCGCCCGCACGGGACGTACCGACGCCACGCCTCTCGAGATCGGACCGACATGACCCTGTTGCAAGTGATGGCCGCCGACAACGCCGCCGACGTCCGGGTGCACACCACCGACCCCACCGAGATCGGCGCCGAGCTGGCACAGCACGGCATCGCCTACTCGCACTGGGCCGTGCTCGCCGACGCCGCCGCGACCGACTCCGACACCCTGCTCGCCCACTACGGCCCGCAGATCGCCGAACTCAACGCCGCTGGCCGCTACGAGCACATCGACGTCGCCCGCATCCACCCCGACGCCGACAACCCGGAGTGGCCTGCCACCGCCGCCGGTGCGCGCGCGAAGTTCCTCGACGAGCACCGCCACGCCGAGGACGAGGTGCGCTTCTTCGCCGCCGGCCGCGGCTGCTTCTACCTGCACGTGGGCGACGCCGTGCTGGCGACGGTCTGCGAAGCGGGCGACCTGCTCTCGGTCCCCGCGGGCACCCTGCACTGGTTCGACATGGGCACCACGCCCGACTTCATCGCCATCCGCTTCTTCGAAGAGGCCGACGGCTGGGTCGGCGACTTCACCGGCGACAAGATCAGCGCGAGCTTTCCGACCCTCGACGAACTGCTCGCGTGACCCGCGCGATCGTCCTCGACATCGAGGGCACCACCAGCCCCACCGACGCGGTCCGCACCGACCTCTACGGCTACACCGAACAGCACCTACCCGCCTGGCTGGCCGAAAATGCCTCCGGCGCCGCGGAAACGGTGATCGCACGGACCCGCGAACTGGCCGAAGAACCCACCGCGGACACCGACCGAGTCGCCGCGATCCTCACCGCCTGGCTGCATTCCGACGTGAAGGCCGAGCCCCTCAAAGCCGCCCAGGGCGCCATCTGCGCCGAGGGCTTCCGCGCCGGCGCACTACACGGACGCTTCTTCGACGATGTGGCACCCGCGCTGAAAGCGTGGCATGCCGAGGGCTACCGACTGTTCGTCTATTCCTCGGGTTCCGAACGCAACCAACGAGATTGGTTCCTCTTCGCCGAGGCAGGCGACCTGTCCACCGTGATCACCGATCACTTCGACCTGGTCAGCGCAGGCCCCAAACGCGAGGCGGGTTCCTACGAGCTCATCGCCGACCGGATCGGCGTCCCGGCCCAGGACATCCTGTTCCTGTCCGACCACGCCGACGAACTCGACGCCGCGGTGGCCGCGGGTTGGCAGGCTGTCGGAGTGCACCGCCACGGCGAACCGAATCCACCACGGCCACCGCATCGTTGGGTGAGTTCGTTCGCCGAGGTCGAGGTCGCCGAATACTGAGGTGGCGCGCTCTCAGCCGACGTGCGCCCTGACCGCGCCGAGCGGTCCCCGCTGGACTGTCCCGAACACCCGTCGTGCGTGGATGGCGACCGGGCTCGTCGACCATGGCGCCAGCGTGGTGGTGAACATCAGTTCGCACCAGGACAGGGCGGGAATCTCGCCTGCGGCGAGGGTGGCGATGAGGGAGAGTTCGGTGTCGTGGCCGAGCCACGCTGCTACCAGCCAGGAGGCGTCGAGGCGGCCGAGGAATTCCTCGGCGTCCTCGGGCGGGCCGTGGGGGGTGTCGACGGCGAGGTGGACGACGGCGGCGATGGCGTGGCGCATCTTGGCGTCCATGCCGATGGCGTCGTGCAGCAGCAAACTTTCCAGTGCCGAGCGCAATTCCATCGAGGGGTCGAGTGCTAGTTCGTGCATGTCGAGCCTTTCCTGTGGTTCGGACTGCTGATCGAGACCGCCGGTGATCGCCCGCAGCGTCGGGATCGTCTGTGGTACTTCTGGATCGACGAGGCCGGTCAACGGGCCCGACGTCCAATCGAGCCTGCCGAACGCCTGGCACCAGTCCAGTGCTGGATTGTCTTCGGCGACAACCAGATCGAGTGCCAGCCCGGCCATCGACGCGGTGCAGGCCAGGGTGACGGCGTCGAGTCCTTGCTCGCTGACTGTCAGGTGCAGTGTCACCTTCTCGACCCCGGTGTCCTCGCGTGCTCGGCCCGCGAGCCAGATCGCGCGGCCCGCGGCGCCCATCGCGGCAGCGAACTGGTCACCGCGGGGATGGTCGGCGTCGGCGTCGATGAACGGGCCGTACCAGATCGCCCTGCCCTCCGCATCGCAGACTGCGAAGGTCGCCGAGAGGCTGTCACCCGCGGCGGCCAAACTTATGTGGGCATCCTGCCCCTGCTCCGTCACCCTCATCAATATCCCCGTTTTCCGATTCGAGCCGGCTATCACCGACGTCTCCTATCCAATCGGCCACAAACGGACATGTCCACAGGGCGCGCACAAATAGACGGCCCCAGTTAGGTATATACACTCGCCAGTGAATTCACAGAACCGGCCGTACACCCATCAGGCGGTGCCGCATTCGGTCCGCAACCGGGCGAAATCGACCGCGCCGCTTGTATGTTTCGACCATGCCCTTCGTGCACTCCGATTCTGTCAACGTCCATTTCCGCACCGACGCGGTCCAAGGTCCGACGCTGCTGCTCGCCCACGGATTCCTCATGGACGAATCCATGTTCGATCCCATCCGGAAGGTTCTGGCGCACACCGATATCAATGTCGTCGCCTGGGACGCTCGCGGTCACGGCCGCACCGGATACGGCGACGACCCGCGCTTCGATTACTGGGATCTGGCCACCGACGGCCTGCGGGTGCTCGACGCACTCGGCATCGAGAGCGCGATTGTCGGCGGCGTGAGCCAGGGCGGTTACGCGGCACTGCGGATGGCGTTGCTCGCCCCCGAACGCGTCACCGGATTGGCGCTGCTCGATACCGAAGCCGACGCCTGCACCAGGAGCGACGAAACCTATTACGAGAACTTCTTCGACGAATGGTGCGGCAGCGGCGATTTGCGGCCACTGGCCGAAGATCTCGCGCCGCTATTGATCGGCGGCACCGATCCGCAGATCTGGCAGACCTGGATCAGTCGCTGGCTCGCCGCCGATCGCACCGCGATCCGCCCGGCGGCCGAGTGCCTGATCGGGCGCGATTCGGTCCGTGGGCGACTCGACGAAATAGGCGTGCCCGCTCTCGTTCTCCGCGGCGAACACGACCACAGCAGTACCGCCAACAAGTGCGCGCGATTGGCGGAGGAACTGCCGGGTGCGAGCGGGGTACGCACGGTGGCAGGCGCGGGCCACGGCTGCGCGCTGACCCATCCCGAGCAGGTTGCCGCGGCGCTGGCCGCACTGGTGACGGCCTGCACCCCGCATGCCGTGGAACCGGTGGCGGTCGCCGGTATCTAGCGGTCGGGCCCGCGAACGCCCTGGTAGTACTGGATGCGGCCGGGATAGGCGACGGAATCGAGCCGGAACAGCTGGACGTCGACGGTGTAGTTCTCGCCGGTGTGCAGATCACACAGCCGCATGGCGGCCTGCTCGCGACCGTACACGGTGTCGCCGCCGTCCCAGATGCGGCGGAAATCGCGATATTGCGCCAATTCGTCGAGCAGTTCGGAAGCCCAGTCGCCGCCGACCTGCTGGCCGATCAGGCCGCGTAGCCAGTGCACGGTGAGGGTGGACTCCTTCTCCCATTCCACCATTACTTTGCGCGAGAGCGGGTTGCCGAAGAACCAGCGCAGAATATTGACATCCTCGACCAGTCCTGGGAACGCGCGGTCATAGGAATGGTTGCCCGCGAGCACGTTCCAGCGGGTGTCGACATAGGCCGCGAGATCGGGTTCCCGCAGCGACAGAGTCCGGCGCATCTCGGTGCTGATCTCGGCTCGCAGATCCTCGACCGTCGGATTGTCGACAGGCGCGATGCCTGCCAGATCGAATAGATGTCGGCGCTCGATATCGGTTACCGATGCGATCCGGTCGAGGTAGCGCACGAGCGCCTCGATCACCGCACGCGTCGGCCGGTCCCGATCCCCGCTCTCCAAATGGGTGATGTAACTCGAACTGACCCCCGCCGCGAAGGCGAGTTTTTCCCTCGAAATCCGCCGATCGTCGCGAAGTCGCCGTAGCAACCCGCCGAGCGTCGGCGGTTTCGGCGGCCTGTCTGGTCCGTCGAACGATGGCTTCGGTATCACACCAACCCTCCCTGTCTGCACGGGCCAATCCTGGACGACTGATCAACCTCGAACCAAGCACCGACCGGAAAAGATGCCGTTTCTTTATATTAGCGCCGTTTCGTTTGGGTAGTTAACCTGCGGCAACTGTGCTCGCGGTCACGCAATTCGGTGCACTGAACTGAATTAAAAGGATTCGAAATCGTTCCGTTTCGCAGTGCTATTAGATTCCGTACCGCGCGACCTCGGTCGCCCCGACCGCGACGGTCTCCGCCCCTGCCTTCGGGCGCGGCGAGCGTCCGGATCCACCCGGCCGTCCGAGCCGTCCCGCAGACCGCCCCGGCGCGACCATAGCTGTGTGTGGCGTCACATCAGTGCTGTTCAGCGGGCACGCCAGGCGTGTAAACAAATGTAAACCGCGGGAGAACCAGTCGTTTCCGAAGCATCACCGTCGGCCCACCGACAGACCCTTCGATCACCGCGTTCGGGCCGGCTCTCGGCTCATTCGCCCAGGTGAGGCCCCGATCGTCGATGCCGACGAGCCCCTCCCCCGTGACCACAGCATTTCGCCGACCTCACAGCTCACCGAGGCTCGAATCCGGATGTGAAAAGTTCGTTTTGCCGAAGGAGTCAGCCTCCTTACAGTTTCCCCCAACAGCCCGATTTCACAGCTCGAAGGGGGCGTCGTGGTTAATTCGCGCACGCAAGGTCCGTCGCCCGCCGATTTCGGCGACACATTGCTGAACCTCGGTAAGTATTTCCAGCGGGGCGAGGTCTCGCCGGACAACCGGTCCGTATACAAGGTCGGCGGCCGCGATGCCGACGAGTTCTACCGCGACCGCTGGTCGCACGACAAGGTGGTGCGCTCCACCCACGGCGTGAACTGCACCGGCTCGTGCTCCTGGAAGATCTACGTCAAGGACGGCGTGATCACCTGGGAGTCCCAGCAGACCGACTACCCGTCGGTGGGCTCGGACAAGCCCGAGTACGAACCGCGCGGCTGCCCGCGTGGCGCCTCCTTCTCCTGGTACACCTACTCTCCGGCCCGCGTGCGCTACCCGTATGTGCGTGGCACGCTGCTCGATCTCTACCGCAAGGCCAAGGCCGAGCTCAAGGACCCGGTGCTGGCGTGGGAGTCCATCGTCGAGGACCCCGTCAAGGCCAAGGCCTACAAGACCGCGCGCGGTAAGGGCGGTTTCGTCCGCGCCGAGTGGTGGGAAGCCGCCGAGATCGCCGCTGCCGCACACGTGTACACGATCAAGCAGTACGGCCCCGACCGCGTGGCCGGCTTCTCGCCGATCCCGGCGATGTCGATGGTCAGCCATGCCACCGGCGCGCGCTTCGTGTCGCTGATCGGCGGCTACATGCTGTCGTTCTACGACTGGTACGCCGACCTGCCGGTGGCCTCGCCGCAGGTGTTCGGCGACCAGACCGACGTGCCGGAGTCCGCCGACTGGTTCGACGCGGGCTACCTCATCATGTGGGGCTCCAACGTCCCGGTGACCCGAACCCCCGACGCGCACTACATGACCGAGGCGCGCTACCGCGGCCAGAAGGTCGTGGTGGTCTCCCCCGACTACGCCGACAACACCAAGTTCGCCGACGAATGGGTGGCCGCGCGCCCCGGTACCGATGCCGCGCTGGCGATGTCGATGGGCCATGTGGTGCTCAAGGAGTTCTTCATCGAGAAGCAGACTCCGATGTTCACCGACTACATCAAGTCCTTCACCGATCTGCCGTACCTGATCTGCCTCGACGAGGCGGCGGATCAGGACGGCGCTCTCCCCGGCAAGTTCCTCACCGCCGCAGATCTGGGCCACACCGGCGAAAGCGTCGAGCACAAGCCGGTGCTGCTCGACCAAGCGGGCAACCCCGTCGTGCCCAACGGTTCGCTGGGCCATCGCTTCGGCGAGGGCGACGCGGGCAAGTGGAACCTCGACCTCGAAGGTGTCGACCCCCTGCTCACGCTGCTCGGTCACTCCGACGACGCACCGGCCACGATCGCGCTGCCGCGTTTCGACACCGATGTCGCCGGGTCGATCATCCGCGGTGTGCCGACGAAGATCGTTGCGGGCAAGCGGGTTACCACCGTGTTCGACCTGCTGTTGGCCCAGTACGGTGTCGGCCGCGAAGGGCTCCCGGGCGAGTGGGCGAAGGGCTATGACGACGCCGAGTCGCCATATACCCCAGCGTGGCAGGAGGCCATCACCGGAGTGCCCGCCGTTCAGGCGGCGCGCATCGGACGCGAATTCGCCGACAACGCCGAACGTTCCGGCGGTCGCTCGATGATCCTGATGGGCGCGGGCACCAACCACTGGTTCCACTCCGATCAGATCTACCGTGCCTTCTTCACCCTGACGCTGCTCACCGGCTGTCAGGGCAAGAACGGTGGCGGCTGGGCCCACTACGTCGGCCAGGAGAAGTGCCGTCCCGTCACCGGCTGGGCCACTTTGGCTTCCGCGAGTGACTGGCAGCGCCCGCCGCGTCAGATGCAGGGCACCGTGTTCTGGTACCTCACCAACGACCAGTGGCGCTACGACCCCTTCACCTCGGACTCGTTCGCGTCGCCGCTGGGCAAGGGCAAGTTCGCCGGTCGCACCGCGGCCGACAACATCGCCCTAGCGAGTCGTCTCGGCTGGATGCCCAGCTACCCGACGTTCAACCGCAACCCACTCGACCTCGCCGACGAGGCCGCCGAAGCGGGCAAGACCCCCGCCGAGCACGTCGTCGACGGTTTGAAATCCGGCGACCTGCGCTTCGCCTGTGAAGACCCCGACGCACCGGAGAACTTCCCGCGCGTGCTCACCGTGTGGCGCGCGAACCTGCTCGGCTCCTCGGGCAAGGGCAACGAGTACTTCCAGAAGCACCTGCTCGGCTGCGGCTCCAACCTGCAGACCACCGACGCGACCGGTGTGCGACCGCAGGAACTGGAATGGCGGGAGGAAGGCGCCGAGGGCAAGCTCGATCTGCTGCTCGCACTGGACTTCCGCATGACCAGCACCACGCTGTTCGCCGACATCGTGCTCCCCGCCGCCACCTGGTACGAGAAGCACGACCTGTCCTCCACCGATATGCACCCCTTCGTGCACGCCTTCTCCCCCGCCATCTCCCCGCCGTGGGAGGCCAAGACCGACTTCGAGGCGTTCCACCGGATCGCGCGTGGTTTCTCCTGGCTGGCCGAGAAGCACCTCGGCACCCGCAAGGACATCGTCGCGGTGCCGTTGCAGCACGACTCCCCCGATGCGCTCGCGCAGGCCGGCGGCAAGGTGCTGGACTGGAAAGCCGGTGAGTGCGAACCGATTCCGGGCAAGACCATGCCCAAGATCGTGGAGGTCGAACGCGACTACACCAAGATCGCGGAGAAGCTGGCCGCGCTCGGGCCGCTGGTGGAGAAGCTCGGTCTGACGACCAAGGGCGTCACCACCTTCCCCGAGGAAGAAGTGGCGTACCTGGCCGGGCAGAACGGCACCATCGTCTCCGGCATCGCCGCCGGCAGGCCGTCGCTGGCCAAGGACACCCACGCCGCCGAGGCCATCCTGTCGCTGTCGGGCACCACCAACGGCCGCCTGGCGGTCGAAGGGTTCGAGGCGCTGGAACGGCGGACCGGTACCGAACTCGTCGACCTCGCGAAAGAGGCCGAGGGCAAACGGATCACCTTCGCCGACACCCAGGCTCGTCCGGTGCCGGTGATCACCTCGGCGGAATGGTCGGGCTCGGAATCCGGTGGTCGCCGGTACTCGCCGTTCACCATCAATGTCGAGCGGCTCAAGCCCTGGCACACCCTCACCGGTCGCCAGCACTTCTACCTCGACCACGACTGGATGATCGAACTCGGTGAGCAGCTGCCGATCTTCCGTCCACCCCTCGATATGTCGGCGCTGTTCGCGGAGCCGAGCATCGGCAACGTGAGCGGCAACGGCCTGACGGTGCGTTACCTGACACCGCACTCCAAGTGGTCGATCCACTCGGCCTACCAGGACAACCTGCACATGCTCACGCTCTCGCGCGGCGGTCAGACGATCTGGATGTCGGACGTCGACGCCAAGAAGATCGGTGTGGCGGACAACGATTGGATCGAGGCGATCAACCGCAACGGTGTCGTAGTCGCCCGCGCGATCGTCTCGCACCGCATGCCCGAAGGCACGGTCTTCATGTACCACGCCCAGGACCGCGCGGTCGACGTGCCGCGCATCGAGGGCGCCGAGGACACGACCAAGGAAGCCAAGGGCAAGCGCGGCGGTATCCACAACGCGCTCACCCGGGTGCTGATCAAGCCCTCGCACCTGATCGGCGGCTACGCCCAGCAGTCCTTCGCCCTGAACTACCACGGCCCCACCGGAAACCAGCGTGACGAGGTCACGACTATCCGTCGCCGCAACCAGAACGTGGAGTACTGACATGCGCGTTATGGCTCAACTCGCCATGGTCATGAACCTGGACAAGTGCATCGGCTGCCACACCTGCTCGGTCACCTGCAAGCAGGCGTGGACCAATCGTGGCGGCACCGAGTACGTGTGGTTCAACAACGTGGAAACCCGTCCGGGACAGGGCTATCCGCGCCAGTACGAGGACCAGGAGAAGTGGAAGGGCGGCTGGACGCTCAACAAGCGCGGCAAGCTGACCCTCAAGTCCGGCTCGCGGTTCAAGCGCCTGATGAACATCTTCGCCAACCCCGACCTGCCCACGGTCGCCGACTACTACGAGCCGTGGAGCTACGACTACGACAACCTGCTGTCGTCGCCGCCCATGGACACCACCCCGGTCGCGCGGCCCAAGTCGCTGATCACCGGTGAGGACACCAAGGTCACCTGGGGTGCGAACTGGGACGACGACCTGGGTTCGGGTCCCGAGCAGGTCGGTAAGGACCCCATCCTCGGCAAGCTCGAGACCAAGGTGAAACTGGAGTTCGAAGAGACCTTCATGTTCTACCTGCCGCGCATCTGCGAGCACTGCCTGAATCCCTCGTGCGCCGCGTCGTGCCCCTCCGGCGCGATCTACAAGCGCGAGGAAGACGGCATCGTGCTCGTCGACCAGGACAAATGCCGTGGTTGGCGCCAGTGCATCACCGGCTGCCCGTACAAGAAGATCTACTTCAACCACAAGACGGGCAAGGCGGAGAAATGTACTTTCTGCTACCCCCGTGTCGAGGTCGGCATCCCGACGGTGTGCTCGGAGACCTGCGTCGGGCGACTGCGCTACATCGGTGTGATGCTCTACGACGCCGACGCGGTGCTCGAGGCAGCCCAGGTCACCGACCCGCAGGATCTCTACACCTCGCAGCTCGGCGTGTTCCTCAACCCGCACGATGAGCGCGTGATCGCCGAGGCCGAGAAGGCCGGCATCTCGCCGGAATGGATTCAGGCCGCCCAGGATTCGCCGGTCTACAAGCTGATCGTCGACTACCAGCTGGCGCTGCCGCTGCACCCGGAATACCGCACGATGCCGATGGTCTGGTACGTGCCGCCGCTGTCGCCGGTGGTCGATGTACTCGCCGAGACCGGTCACGACGGCGAGGACGTGCGCAACCTGTTCGGCGCCATCGACGCGCTGCGCATCCCGCTCGAATACCTCGCCGAGTTGTTCACCGCCGGGGAGATCGGGCCGGTGCGGTCCTCGTTGCAGCGCCTGGCCGGGATGCGGGCGTTCATGCGTTCGGTCAACCTGGGCGAGGAGCCCGAAGCCCATATCGCGCCGTCGATCGGGCTCGAGCCCGAAGAGATCGAGGCGATGTACCGGCTGCTGGCGATCGCCAAGTACGAGCACCGGTACGTGATCCCGATGGGCGCGACCTCCAAGGCGCACGAACTGGATTCGCTGGCCACCGGGTGCAGCCTCGATACCGACGGTGGACCGGGTATGACGGCGTTCGATCAGGTCGTCGAGAAGTTCTCGCTCTCCGACGTCAACCAGGCTGCGCCCGAGGAGAAGTCGGGCCGGATCAACCTGCTCAACTGGGACGGGCGCAGCACCAGTGGACTCCTGCCGGGCGCGAACGGCAACGAGAAAACCGGCAACGGCGCCGGTAACGGCAACGGCAGCAACGGCGCTGCCGTCGCCGACTCCCCCGTGAGCGGTGTCACGCCATGAGTCTGCTGTCGATTCGTAAACGGCCCCAACCGGTTACCGAGATGGCCGAGCACGACCGCCTGGTCGTGTGGCGGCTGGCGGCGTTCCTGCTCGACTACCCCGGCGAGCAGACCCTGGCCATGCTCGACCAGTTGTCCGACGCCGCAGCGCGATTGCCCGAAGAGGTGCAGACGCACTTCGCCGAGATCTTCGCCTACCTGCGCGACACCGCGGCGATCGAAGTGGCCCAGAGCTACGTCGAGACCTTCGACATGCGCCGCCGCGCCAGCCTGCACCTGACGTTCTACGCCTTCGGCGACACCCGCAAGCGCGGCATGGCGCTGCTGCGGTTCAAGCACGCCTACCGACAGGCGGGGGTCGAACTCGGCGACGAGGAACTGCCCGACCACCTGCCGGTGCTACTGGAATTCGCCGCCACCATCGACCCGATCGGCGGCGAACGCCTGCTCGGCGAGCACGTGCCGGTGATGGAGCTGTTGCGACTGTCGCTGGGCGACAACAACTCTCCCTACAGCGGTGTCCTCGGCGCGGTCCTCACCACCTTGCCCCCGGTCACCACCGCCGACCGCAGGCGCATCGCCGAACTCGCCGCCCAGGGTCCGCCCGAGGAAGAGGTCGGCCTCGAACCGTACGCCATGGACCCCGCCCTCTTCGAAGCAACAGAAGGCCGCCGATGAACGCAACCATCCCCCTGCCCGAAGGCCTGTGGCTGATCCTGCCCTACATCGCGGCGACTTCCTTTGTGCTGGGCCATGTCTGGCGCTACCGCTTCGACCAGTTCGGCTGGACCACCCGCTCCTCGCAGATCTACGAGTCCAAGCTGCTGCAGCTGGGCAGTCCGCTGTTCCACTTCGGCATGCTCGGGGTGTTCGGCGGTCACGTGATGGGTCTGTTGATCCCCGCGTCGTGGACCGCCGCGCTCGGCATCTCCGAGCACACCTATCACATCATCGCGGTCGGTGCGGGTTCCGTCGCCGGGCTCATGGTCGTGCTCGGGGTGGCCATCCTGTGCTACCGCCGCATCGCCATTCCCGCCGTGCGCAAGAACACCAGCCGCAACGACGTCATGATGTACACGCTGCTGACCCTGGCCCTGGTCACCGGTCTGCTGAACACCTGGGGTTCCAACCTGCTGTGGGGCACCTACAACTACCGCACCACGGTTTCACCGTGGTTCCGCAGCCTGTTCTCGATCAACCCCGAGCCCGGCCTGATGGTCGGCGTTCCGTGGACCTTCCAGCTCCACGGCCTCGTCGTTCTCGTCCTGGTCGCGGCCTGGCCCTACACGCGCCTTGTCCATATGTTCAGCGCCCCCATCGGCTACCTCACCCGCCCCTATATCGTCTACCGCCGCAAGGAAGTGGACACCAAGGACAAGACCCGCTTCGCCAAGGCCTGGGACGCACCGGTCACCCCCGACCGCTGGTAGTTCCCACCGGGTGCCGCACAGCGCTGCGTCACGACGAGGGGCCGAGGGCTTTGCGGACGGTGTCGAACCAGGCCTGGGTGTCGACGAGACCTTTTTCGTTGTCCTTGCGGCCGCCGACGAAGCCGAACAGGTCGGCGGCGAAACGGCTCAGGACCGTCCCCTCGTTCTCCTCGAGTTCGGCGAGGACGTCGGCGTCGTCGAGCACATAGGCGACGAGAGAGACCTGGCCCGCCTGCCACCCGGTGCGGTGGTTCGCCCAGCCGTCGGTGCGCACGGCACGGGCCTTGGCGAGCAGGTCCTCACGTAGGGCGTCGCGGTCGGCGTCGGTGGGCTGACGTGGATTTCCCCAGGTGATCCGTTTCGCGTCCGACATGTCGAGTCCTCTCGCTGATGGGTGGGTGTTCGCCCGCTCATCAGGTCAGGGTCGCAGATCCTACTCGGCGCGCAGGAACGCCCCCACCCGTTCGGTGCCGAGCGCGGGATCGGCTTCGCCCTCACCGAAGACATAGCGCCCGTTGACGAAGACCGCGGTGACGGTCTCGTCGTTGCGGTTGACCATGCGCGAGAGATTGCCGAACACCGCGATCGGGTCCTCGGCGTAGGCGTCGAGGGTCTCGTCGAGGTGGGCTGGGTCGATCACGATGGCGTCGGCGCGGGCACCCATGCGCAGGTGACCGGTGTCGAGGCCGTACCAGTCGGCGAGTTCGCCGGTGAGACGGTGTACCGCGTGTTCGACGGTCATGAACGGCTTCTCGTTGGTCGCGGCGTCGTTGACGCGGCGAAGCAGGCGCAGGCCGAAGTTGTAGAAGGCCATATTGCGCAGATGCGCGCCCGCGTCGGAGAAGCCGAGCTGGACCGACGGGTCGGCGGCCAGGACATCGGCCACCTCGGGGCGGTGGTTGGAAATGGTGGTGCGCCAGCGCAATTTGTCCCCGTGTTCGACGACGAGGTCGAGGAACGCGTCGACCGGGTGCAGGCCGCCGCGGTCGACACCGACCTCGCCGAAGGTCTTGCCGATGACGGTCTCGTCGGGACAGTCGACGATATCGGCGTCGAAGAAGTCACGGTGCCACGCGCGGGGGCCGTACTTGTTGTCGTAGTCCTTGCGGAACGAGCGGCGGTATTGCTCGTCCTGCATGAGGTGACGCTGCTCGTCGATGTGATCGGCCAGGTGCAAAGCAGCGGCGCCGGAACCGAATTCCTCGAACACCGGCAGCGAGATGCCGTCGGAGTACACCTCGAACGGCACCGGCAGGTGCTGCCAGCGGAAGTCGCCGTCGAGCCCGTTGATGATCTTGCCGACGGCCGGGAACATCTTGGACGCCGCGGGCAACGCCTTCACATCGGCCGCCGACAACAGGCTCACCTTGAGCGGGTCGCGCCAGAGGCCGATGCTCGACACCGCCATCGACACCAGGCTCTTGGGGTTGGCGATATCGGGGCCACCCTGCAACGCGCGACCGCGCTTGCGCAGGATCGTGTTGAGCCGGTGGCGTTCCTTGCTCTTGGCATAGGTGGACGGCAGCGTCCGCGAACGGCAGGTCTCCCCGTCGAGCTTGTCGAAAAGCAGTTGCTGCGAAGACATTCCGACGAATCCGGCGTCGAGCGCGTCGACGAGCATGCGCTCGATCTCGGCCAGCTCGTCCTTGGACGGCTTCACTTCCTTGCGGGTGGAGCGGTCAAGTCCCATCACCGCCGCGCGGATGTCGGAGTGGCCGATGAAGCCGGCCAGGTTCGGCCCGAGCGGCAACTGCTCGAGCGCCTCGATGTATTCGCCTGCGGTACTCCAGGTCTGGACGTCGTTCATCGCGCCGACCACGTATTGGCGCGGGATGGCCTCGACCCGACCGAACAGGTCGCCCGCGGTCTCACCGTCGACGTGCACGGTCGAGAGCGAACACGAACCGAGCAGCAAGGTGGTGACGCCGTGGCGCACCGACTCCGACAGCGACGGGTCGAGCAGAACCTCCACGTCGTAGTGGGTGTGGATGTCGATCATGCCGGGCATGACCCACTTGCCGGTCGCGTCGACGACCCGGGGGCAACCGGTTTCGTCGAGCGGGGTCTGCGAGATCGCGGCGACCTTGCCGTCTGTGATGCCGAGGTGGCGGACCGTGGACGGGGCGCCGGTGCCGTCGAAGAACCGGCCACCTTTGATGATGCTGTCGAACATTTCTGACCCCTTCAGATCGCGAGCTCGCGCCTGGTGACTTTACCGGTCGCGTTGCGCGGCAACGCGTCCGAAGTGATCCGCCATCGGGCGGGCACCTTGAAATAAGCGAGGCGGTCGGCGACGAAGGCGCGCAACTCCTCCGGGTCCACCGCCCCCGGTTCGGCGACGACGACGGCCGCCACTTCCTGGCCGAGATCAGGATGGGCAACGCCGAAGACCGCGCACTCACTGACGGCCGGGTGTTCGACGAGCACGTTCTCGATCTCGGTCGGATACACGTTCTCGCCGCCGCGCAGGATCAGGTCGGTGCGCCTGCCCGACACGGTGAGCCTGCCGTGGTGCATCGTGCCGAAATCGCCGGAGCGCAACCAGCGTTGGTCGTCGATCGAGGCCGCGGTCGCCGCGTCGTCGTTCCAGTAGCCGAGCATCACGTAGGGGCTGCGGATGCAGATCTCGCCCTCTTCACCCTCGCCGACCGCGTTGCCCTCGGCGTCGCGGATCTCCACCGCGACCCCGATGATCGGCCTGCCGACGGAAGCGTCGTCCGCGGCCAGGTCGAGCGGGGTGGCGACTGTCGCCGCGGTGCCGCTCTCGGTGAGGCCGTAGCTGGTGGTCAGCGAGAATTGCAGGGCCGAGGTCTTCTCGCGCAGGCCGGCGAGCAGCGCGGGCGAGGACGGCGCCGAGTTCAGCGAGAGCGCGCTCAGCGAGGACAGATCGTGCTGGGCCACATCGTGTTCCAGCAGGCGCGACGCCATGGTCGGCACCGCGGCCCAGTTGGTGACCTTCTCGCGCTCGACCAGGCTCAGGACGCGGCCGACCTCGAAGGCCCCGTGGGGGAACACCGCCGCCGCGCCGGTCAGCAGGCGCGGGATGACGAGGTTGTGCAGGCTGGCGATATGGAACAGCGGCGCGGTGACCAGGTAGCGGCGATCGCTGGGAGCATCGCCGGGCTCCTGACCCATGAACGCGGCCATCATGGCGTCGGTGAAACGGTGGTAGTCGCTGATCGCCACCATGTTTCGCTGCGAATGGACAACACCCTTCGGCCTGCCGCTGGTCCCGCTGGTGTAGAGGATCACGGCCGGATCGTCTTCGGCGACCGGCGTGCTGGGGATCTCGCCGCCGCCGAACTCGGCGATCAGCGCGGGCAGATCCTCATCCATGGTCAAGACGGGCAGGTCCGTGCCCGTCTCGGCCAGTTGCGCAGCCCTTTTCGCGTCGGCGATGACGACGGTCGGTGTGGTGTGGCCCAGCCCGTAAGCGATCTCCGGCGGCGCCCACCAGGCGTTGTAGCCGACCGGGATCGCGCCGAGGCACTGTGCGGCCCAGAACGCGATCACCCAGTCCGGGCCGTTGGCGGCCAGGATGCCGATGCGATCGCCCTTGCCGACGCCGTACCTGGCGGCCAGCGCGGTGGCCAACGCGCCCGCGGCCGCGGCGTGCTCGGCGAAGGAGATCCGGCGGTCCTCGGTGACGAGGTAGTCGCGCTCGCCCCACTTCAGTGAATGCTCCAGCAGTTCGCGCAGGTCGGCCCGGCGCTGCGCGAAGACCGGAATCGACACGCCGAGAACGGGTTCAATGGTCATCTCGAACGGCGCGCCCGGCGCGGTCAGGCCCGCCGCCACCTTGGCCACGAATTCCTGTGGGTCTACAGCGTTGGTCATGTTCTTCTCCATCAGGGAATGAGGACGGCGCGGCCGCGGATCGCGCCGGAGTCGAGTCGGTCGAAGGCGGTGCGGGCGTCGGCCAGGTCGAACCGCTCGACCTGGGCGCGGAGCTTGCCCTCGGCGGCCAGAGCCACGGAATCGATGAGGTCGGACCTGGTGCCGCCGTAGGACTTTCGCACCGTGGCACCCCATGGCAGTCCGGGTCCGCCCGCCGGTCCCGAGTCGATGCCGGTGGCGCCGCCGCCGAGACCGACCAGCCGGACGGCGCCGTTGGGGGCGACGGATTCGACGGCGAGCTTGACGGTGGGATCGGTACCGACGAAGTCGAACACCGCCTCCGCACCGCGTCCGCCGGTGAGCTCCAAGATCGTGGCCGCGGTGTTCTCGTCGGCCTCGAGCACGGTGTCGGCGCCGCATTCGGTGGCCAGGGCGAGCTTGTCGGCATCCACGTCGACCGCGATCACGGTGGTCTGGGTGAGGGCCTTCAACAGCTGGATCGCGACGTGGCCGAGTCCGCCGATGCCGATGGCGACCGCGGTGGCGCCGGGCCAGAGCTGGTCCATGGCGCCGCGGATGGCGTGCATCGGCGTCAGGGCCGCGTCAGCGAGCGGAGCGGCGTGGGCGAAGTCGAGTTCGTCGGCGATCGGCACGAACGAGCGCACCGGGATGCGGACGTACTCGGCCATGCCGCCGTCGGGACCGAGACCGGGACACGGCGGCATCGCGGTGCGACCGGCGGCCAGGCAGACATTCTCGTTGCCGCGCAGGCACTCCCGGCATTCACCGCACGACCAGCACAGGTACACGATCCCGCGTTCGCCGACGCTACGGCCTTCCACCGCCGAGCCGACGGCCTCGATCGTGCCCGCGATCTCGTGACCCAACGTCAGAGGCTTCTCGCTCATCGGGAACGGCAGGCTCAGCACGAACGAATCCGAATGGCAGATCCCGGCCGCGCCGACCCGCAGCAGCAGATCATCGGGGCCGAGCTCGGGCACGGGCACCGTGCGCAATTCGAGGGTGCCCGGGGCCGTCAACTGCATCGCGCGCATGCTCATCGGGCAGCTCCTACCGCGTCGAAGGTGGCTTTCAAGTAGCTGTCGCACCGATCGGAGCCGATCAGTCCGGTCGCCATGCGATTCATGGTGTAGGCGAAGGTGATTCGGCGATCCAGGTCGTTGACCACCATCGAACCGCCGTACCCGGCCCACCAGCAGACGCGGCCATCTGGAATAAGGGGGAAGGTCTCCGGTCGGGGCAACCCGTAGCCGATGCCGAAGCGCAGCGGGGCGAGCAGTGCCAGGTCGATGCCGTCGGCCTGCTCGCGGAAGATCAGCTCGATCGTCGCGGGCGAGAGGAACTGCCTGCCGCTCAGCTCACCGCCGTTGGCGATCAGCGACTGGATGCGGGCCACCGAGCGCGCGTTGCCGTGCCCGTTGGTGCCGCCGATCTCGGCCGCGCGCCAGGCCGGCGTCGCGGTTTCGGAGACCTCCAGCCAGGGGCTGGTGAGCGTCTTGATCAGCACGCTGTTCTGGTCCAGGGTCGACAGGTCGTAGTCGGGCATCTCCGGCGCGACCAGGGTGGCGATCCGGTCGGCGTGCTCCGGACCGGTGCCGATATGGAAATCGGCGCCCAAGGGCCCGGCCAATTCGTCGGCGAAGAACGTGCCCAGCGAGCGGCCGGTGATGCGGCGCACCAGTTCGCCGATGAGATGGCCGTAGTTGATGGCGTGATAGCCCGAGGCGGTGCCCGGATCCCACCAGGGGGCCTGCGTGGCCAGCCGGGCGGCGGCGGCATCGGTGTCGTAGATGTCGGACAGCGCGATCGGCTTGTCCCAGCCCGAGACGCCCGAGGTATGCGAGAGCAGGTGGCGGACTTCGATGTCGGCCTTGCCGTTGGCCGCGAATTCGGGCCAGTAGTCGGCAACACGGCGGTCGACGTCGAGCTCGCCGCGGTCGACGAGCAGCAGGGCACACAGCGCTGTCATCGTCTTGGTGACCGAGAAGACGTTGACCAGGGTGTCGGCGCCCCAAGGGGTGGTGCGCTCAGGATCTGCGTAGCCGCCCCACAGGTCGAGGACCGGATCGCCGTCGACAGTGACGCACAGAGCGGCGCCGAGTTCGGCGCCGGAGCGCAGGTGCTCATCGAATGCCGCACGCACACCGGCGAATTCGTCACGACAGAAGCCAGAAGCGGCGCTCATCGCGCCACCTCGGCCGTCACCCGAGCGGGCACCGGCAGGGCATTGCCCGCGGCGGCGGCACGTTTCGCGCCGCGCTCCATCTCCTTGGTCATCGAGCGCACGTACGGCTCGAATTCGGTCTGGATGGTGTGTCGTGGCGAATCGTAATAGCGCCCGGAGCGTTTGGCTTCTTGCGCGCCGAGCACCTCGTCGATCTCCGCGCGCGGCGGCAGGTGATAACGACCGGTCAGGTAGGCGACTACGAGCTTGCTCTGCTGCTCGGCGAAGTTCACCAGCGTCGGCATCGGTTGAGCCAGACCGAGATAGAACAAATTGTCCACACCGGGCTTCATCATCATCTGGAACAGCGGGAACCGGTTGTCCGCGTCGGGCGCCAACTCGGTGTCGGTGAAGAACGGAAAGCTGATGTGGTAGCCGGTGGCGCAGACGATCACGTCGACCTGCTCGGTGCTGCCGTCGGCGAAATGCACCGTGTCGCCGGCCAATCGGGTGATCGCGGGCTTGCACTCCACGTCGCCGCAGCCTGCCCGGTGCAGGAATTCCTCACTCGCCGACGGATGTGCCTCGAACGGCTCGTGATCGGGCGTCGGCAGACCGTAGGTCGACATCTCACCGCGGTTCTTACGGACGAAGCGCTGCTTGAGCTTGAGCGCGATCTTGGCGGGAATCCACGCGGGCATCGACGCGCGGTCGCCCACCTGACCGTTCACATACTTGGGCAACACCCACACGCCCCGACGGGCGGAAACGAACAGCTTCGAGGCGAGGAAGCGCTGGGACAGTTCCGAGGCGATATCGAGGCCCGAGTTGCCCATGCCGACCACCACGATCCGCTTGCCGCGCATATCGATCGGGTCGAACGGGTCGTTGTAGGCGTGGCTGTGCATGAGCACACCGTCGAACTCGCCCGGGTAGTCCGGGAAGCGAGGATTCCAGTGGTGTCCGTTGCAGACGATCAGCGCGTCGTAGACCTCGGTCTCGCCTGCCGCCGTCGTCACCCGCCACAGACCCGCGTCGTCGCGCTCGGCGGCGGTGACCAGGCTGTTGAACCGGATCCGATCCCGCAGGCCGAAGTGGTCGACGTAGTCCTTGAAGTACTGCAGCAATTGGGAATGGTGCGGGAAGTGCGGCCAATCCGCCGGTACCGGAAAGTCCTCGAATTGCAGCCGGTACTTCGAGGTGTCGATGTGCAGGCTCTGATAGCACGCCGACATGCCATTGGGGTTCTTGAAGTACCAGTTGCCACCGACCTCGTCGGACGCCTCGTAGCAGTCGAACGGAATCCCGTTCTCGGCGAGCCTTTTGGCGACGGTGATACCCGAGGGTCCGGCGCCGATGACGCACACCTTGGGTAATTGACCTGTATCCATGCACAACTCCTGATCGGCTTCGGTCATCGACGACCATGCCGGGTGACGTGGACCACAGGATAACTTCTCGCTGGACATCATGTCTAGTGAATGAGCGGATCGTCTAAGATGGTCCGATGACGACCGAACCCGCCCGCCGTGGATCGTTGCGCGAGGAACAGAAGCGTCTGACGAAGGCCAGGATCGTCGAGACCGCGCGCACCCTGTTCGAGACGCAGGGCTACTCCGATGTCCGCGTCGACGACATCGCCGCCGCTGTCGGCTGTAGCCGGGCGACCTTCTACCTGCACTTCACCAGCAAGGGCGAGGTGCTGCGGGCCATCGCGCAGGAAGGCACCCTCGCCAGCGTGCGAGATTTCTACGCCGACCTCGACCGGGTGCTCACCATCGGGTCCCGAGAGTCGTTCGCGGACTGGATGACTCGCGCGATCGACTGGTTCTTCACGAACAAGGACATGCTCCCGGCTTGGGACGAGGCCACCGCGCTCGAACCGGAATTCCGCGCGGTGGCGCGCGAGGGCATCATGGCCCTGGCCGACACCATGCCCGCCTACCTCGCCCGCTGGCCCGAACACCGCCGCGACGAGGCCCGGCTGCGGATCGAACTGCTCGTCGCCCAGCTCGAGCGGTTCTTCACCCGCTGGGCGATGCAGGGCACCATCGACGTCTCGGCCACCCAGGCCGCGGCGGTGCTCACCGACGTCTGGTTCCCGGCCCTCCAAGCGCCGGACTGAGCTCAGAGCAGGCCGAGCACACGGGCCTGGGCGATCGCCTCGGCCCGGGCGTTCACGGCGAGTTTCTGGTAGATCCCGCGCAGGTGCGTCTTGACGGTGTTCACCGAGACGCCCAGGTCGGCGGCGATATTGCCGGCCGTCATGCCGGAGGGAAGTTGGCGAAGCACAACCAATTCGGTGTCGGTGAGTTGTGGTGCGCCCGCGGTGGTTCCGCGATAGGCGCGGATACGGTCGACCAGAGCCGCGTACTGACCGAAGCGTGCGCCGATGCGGGCGAGCAGCTCGTCGGCCGCGGGGACATCGAGGAACGGGCGAGCCAACTGTTCGGTGGCCGCGTGCGCGAGGGCCTGTTCGCAAGCCTCGTCGACCTTGCGGGGACGATCGAGGCGGTCGGCGGCGACCGCGACCAGCAGCCACGCCGTGACCAGCGATCGCGAGGACAACCGCGCGGTGGCGAGCAGCGGTTCCAGCAACGTCAGCACGACGGCGGGACGATGGGCGTAGAGCGCCAGTCCCGCTTCGGCGACCACCATGTCCGGGGTCCGGCCGAGCACCCGCGTCGCGTGGTCGATCAGTTGCTGCGCGTCCGCCCTGGCCTGTACGCGAAGCAGCAGCCACAGCACATCGGTGACCAGTCCGCCGGTGCCGTGCAGCGTGGGCGATTCGTCGAGCAGGCGATGTAGTCGCTTGCTGAGCGCGACCGCCGCGGCCGAGCGATCCCCGGCGTCGCCGAACATCAGCACGCCGGTCATGATCGCCGCCAGGCGCACCGGCGCGGGGACCACCGTCTCGTCGGCGGCGGCCGAGGGCAGACTCGGCAACGGCCGCTCGAAATCCACGCCCTGCTGATACGCGCCGTAGGCCGCGAGCGCCCTCGCCGCGGCGGCATCGCCCGAACCGGCGAGGTCGTAGAGTTCGGCGCACTCGATCGCCTGGGCCGCCAGGGCTCGAAGCTCGCCGACCCGGCCCGCCATCCCGGCCGCCACGGCCGTCGCGGTTCTGGCGCGGACCGCGACGCGACCCAGCCCGGCCTGCTCGGAGTGCACGATCGCGTGGCGCACAGACGTGGCGCCGCTGTCGAACTCACCGCCGTAGATCTCGGCGATTCCGCAGTACAGCGCGGCGTAGCAGTCGAGGTCGGGCTGTCCGGTCACCGGCGGCAGCGGCCAAGGCATCGAGGCCGAATCACCCACCAGGACAGCGACTCCCGCGCTCACGGCATGATCGAGGGCAGCCACCCACTCGGTGGGCACCATCGGCGCCGCCGAATCCGGGCCGACGTGGGCGGCCTCGAGATACACCTCGGCGGCGGCGATATCACCCGACTCCACCGCGACCGCCGCGCGCAGCAGGCGAACGAAAGTATCGTGCTCGGAGAGGTTGTCGACGGCGGCGAGCAGGGTGTGCCCGGTTCCTTCCAGCACCATGCGCAGCCCCCATTCGCGCAGGAAGGGCACCAGCCCAGGCGCGCCCGGCTCGGCCGCGATGTGCTCGAGCGCGGGCCCCGGCATCGCGGCCGCGGTGAACCAGGCCGCCACCCGGCGATGGCAATCGGGCAGGCGATCCGGCCTGGTGTACGCGGCCTCGGCGAGCAGGTAGGCCCGCAGCAGCGGGTGGTAGGTGTGCCAGAGTTCGCCCGCGTGGGCGACGGTGTGCAAGGGAAAGTTGGCGCGCAGCAGTTCGTCGAGAATGCGGGCGGCGTCGTCACCGACCAGCTCTTCGGCCATCGGCAGGCAGAATTGCGTGGGAACCGCTGTGGCGAGCAAGAATTCGAGAGTCGGCGCCGGTAGCGAGGCGAGCAGTTCGGCGACCAGGAAGTCGGCGACCGCGTGCGAGGGGCGGGCCAACGCGGCGAGAGCCGTATCGCGGTCGGTCCCGGTAGCCGACAGGCAGATCGCCGCGATGCGGACTAATGCCGCCCAGCCACGGGTCAGGTTCTGGACCGCGGCGAGCTCGGCGTCGTCGAGTCGGCAACCGTGCTGGGCGAGCAGTTGGGCGACCCGATCCCGGGAGAGCGCGAGTTCGGGCACGCCGATCCGGGTGAGCCTGCCCGCCAGGTCGAGGGCGTGCCAGCGCAGTGGCGGATCGAAGCGGCTCGCGATCAACACGGTGACCTGGGCGGGCAGGTGGGTGAGCAGGTATTCGAGACCGGCGAGTTGCAGTGGGTCGGTGAGCAGGTGGGCGTTGTCGATCACCAGCACCGTCGGCTCGACATCGACCAGGGCGGCAAGGAGATCCACGGCACGGTCCATCGGCGTCTGCAGCACGCCGGTCGGCACGAAATCCGGTGCGGGATCGAGGGTTCGGGCAATCTCGGCCAGCAGATCGGGGCCCCGATGTTCGGCCACGGTCAACCACTCGACGCGCGCCGAGCACCTGCGGCGTACCCAGTCGACCAGTACGACGGTCTTCCCACTGCCCGCCGGCCCACACAGCAGCACTGTGTGCCCGGTGGCCGCCCGTGCCCGATCCAAGCGGGCGAAGGCCTCGTTGCAGCGAACCGGCGCGAAGGACAGCTCCGGGAGACCGGCACACGGACCGGCCACAGCTATCACCGAGCCGCCGCTATGAACTTCCAGAGAACCCGACGACGAAGCCATCTTCACCCTCCTGAACACGCTTTTCACCGCGTGGCGGCCGACCTCCGCCGAGATCGACGGTAGGCCAAGCGGAGGCTGCGCGGTTGCTGGCGAGGTGAAGTGGGGCTGCTCGTTATCAGATCGACGTCGACTCGTCGGTGAACGCTCTAGTCGGGCAACTGGGACATGCTCAGCAGGGTGAGACCGAGGGTGTCGATGCGGGCCATCACCCCGCGCATCGCCGTACTGTCGGCGACGAGACCGAAGAGGGTGGTCGTCCCGGTGGGCGAATGCGAGCTGGGGCGGAGCTCGGGAAAGGCCGCGAGGACACGCTCGGACAGCTCGCCCTCGACGACGAACTGGTAGCGGAGCGGTCCGGGCGTCGACATGGCCCCAGTGTCGTGGCCGGTCGCCGCGGCTGCCTCATCCGCTCCGGGTGAATTCGCTCGCCACCTGCGGAGCAACCGGTCCCCACGCTTTTAAACATCGTTATTTCAGTTTCCGGGACGCGGGCCGGATCCGCTGGCTAATGTCGCGCTCATCATCAGCGCGAACAGGAGAACATCATGAAGATCTACCAGGCGCGGCGTGCCGGTTTCGGACTCACGGCATTCACCGCGGTGGCCGCGGCCGCCGTGCTGGCAGCACCGCAGGCGTCCGCGCTCGTGCAGGGGATCGCGGTGAGCGGTAGCACCCACTATGTCGATACCGCCTACACCGTCACCGCCGATGTCACGTCCACCTCGTTCCTGTTCAAGGTGACCTTCACCGACAACGGCACCCAGATCGGTGAGCCGGTCTCGGTGTCGGACGGCAAGGCCACCATCACCTGGACGCCGAAGACCACCGGCGCGCACGAGATCAAGGCGGTGCAGGAACTCATCAGCTCCAAGACCGTCACCATCACCGTCGCGCCGAAGCCCACCCCGCCCGGTGGTGGGGCGAGTACCGGTTCCGCCGACCTGGGTGGGCTGCTGTCGGGCTCGGCCGGCTAGCCCACTCGAACAGTCCGGCCGCCGCGAACCTCTCCCCGCGGCGGCCGTTCTGCGTTCAGACCTGGTCGTAGGCCTGTTGCAGGGCGGCGATGTCGAGCTTGGACATCGAGCGCAGCGCCGTGCCGACGGCGATGACACGGTCGACCTCACCACCCATGAGCTTGGCCAGCACCGCAGGCACGACCTGCCAGGACACCCCGAACCGGTCGGTGAGCCAACCGCACGGGCCGGGGGTTCCGCCGTCCTGTGACAGCGCGTCCCAGAGGCTGTCGATCTCGTCCTGGGTATCCACGACCACCTGCAGCGACGCGGCATCGCTGTGCGGGTGACCCGGGCCGCCGTTCATCAAGGTGACGGCCTGACCGTCGAGGTCGAGAGTGACGATGAAGGCCGAGCCGTCCCCCTGGCGGGTGACCTCGACGATGCGCGAGTTCGGGACGGACGCGGCGTAGAGTTCGGCCGCCGCTTCGGCGTCGGCATCGAACCAGAGGAAAGTGTTGACGGACATGATGTGCTCCTTGGGGTGAGTGGCTCTGCTTCACCCCCTGGTCGGAGCCGATCATCGCGCTTCGACACATCCGCCGAACTTTTATTTTCGCGGCAACGTCGCGGCGAACCGCACCCCGCGTTCGACCCATTCCCGCAGGACGGTGTCGTCGTCGACCGTTTCCGGGGCTACTCGCAGCCAGCCGTGCAGCTCGCGCCCGCCCATCACCATCGGCGTGATCGCCGACCCGTCGAGCAGACCATCGCCGTCGGCCGGGGCGACTCGCACCAGCAGCCCACCCTTACCACTGGCGGCCACGGCCATATTGCCGCCGATCAGGAAGGCGAGACCGCCGAACATCTTCCGCTCGGTGAGGTCTCGCCGCGGGTAGACGATTTCCCGGATCCGCTCGGCGAGCTCCTCGTCGTATGCCATCAGCTCAGTGTGCGCCGAGCCACCGACACCGAACTCAGATGCCGAGGGCCGCGGCGAACATCGGCCAGGAATCGTGGACGTCGTCCTGCCAGTAGGGCCAGGCGTGGGTGCCCGCGGCGCGGAAGCGGATGTCGGCGGGAATGCCGAGTTGGGCAAGGCGGCCCGCGAGCGGACTCGAACAGCTGCCGACGACGGCTTCCATGGTGCCGCCGACCAGCAGGCGATCGACCAGCACGCCGACATTGCCCGCGATGCTCGGGTCGTTGAACGCCTCGTACGGGCCGGGAGCACCGTTACCCGAGGACAGATAGATGGCGGTGCCGCGCAGACGCTCGGCGTGCACGGTCGGGTCGTTGGCCGCCCATGCCGGGTCGCCGGGCGCTCCCCACATATTGGTGGCGTCGGCGCCGAAGGTGGCCAGCTGGGCGCGAACCAGCGTCTCCGCGAGCGGGTTGCCGGTCTGGGTGCACCCGCTGAAGGCGCCGACCGCGCGGTACAGGCCGGGTGCGGCGATCGCCAGGTTCAACGCCGAGGTGGCCGACATCGACAGGCCCGCAATGCCGTTGGCGCCGGTCATGCCGAATCGATCGTTGAGCAACGGGGGAAGTTCGTTCGTCAGGAAGGTGGACCACTTGTTGCGGCCCAGGGCGCCGTCGTCGCGCTGCCAGTCGGTGTACATGCTGGCGCGGCCGCCGATCGGGACGATGACATTCACCGGCTTGTCGGCGAAGAAGTCGACCACATCGGTGCGCCGCATCCACGGCCCGCCGCCCTCGCCGCCGTCGACCGCGTTCAGCAGATACAGCGCGGGCGCGCCGGACCCGGGATGCGACATCCAGAGGGTGATCGGGCGGTTCATCGCCGCGGAATACACGACCACCTCGAATTGCCTGCCACCTAGCGGGCGGACATCGAGGATCCCGGATTCCGCCGACGCCACGGGCGAGACGACGAAACCGCAGCCGAGCAGGACGAGCAGACAGCACACAAGCCGACGCATGCGACGTAGTGTGCCGCATGACCCCGCTAATGTCCGGCATTGGGCGGTTCGTGTCCCTATTGTGCGTGTTCATCCGGAAAATGTGCGCGCAGTTCGGTGATCGAGGCGGGTCCCGCGTCGGGCACGTGCATCCGATCCGCAATCGTGGCGCGCAGCTTGCGCGGGAGCCCGGGCGCGTGCCGGGCGAGATAGGCCGAGAGCCATTCCGGTTGGCCGACGAGGAACGGGAAATCGGTGTTCATCATCGGGCGGATCACCAGCATCGGCAGCGGGGCGTGCAGCGGGCGGTAGTCACGGTTCCACAGCCCCGCGACCGGACAGCCGGGATAGAACTGGCCGAGCATGGCGCCGGCGCGGACGATGTCGCTCTTGCGGGCGGCGTGCGCGGCGTCGATGCGGGCGGTGTCCGCGAGCTCGGGGAAGACGGTGAGGACCGCTGGGGTGTGGTCGAGAGTGCGGTAGAGCTCGAAGGCGTCGTCGACGGCCGCGGCGATCTCTCCGGCGTCTGTCAGTTCGGCGATCCACAGGGTGTGCTGTGCCGCAGCGGGTTTGACGAACGGGCACACGGGGCCGGGTCGGCCCTGGGCGGGGTCGGGGCGCATCAGGGTGTTCGCGAACCAGTCGATCAGGGGTGCTGTTCGTGGGTGTTCGGCGGACCAGCGGGCGGGGTCGTCGTAGACGCACCACCAGGTGGCGTCGGTACGTCGACCTGTCGTCGAGCGCAGGGTGGTCATGCCGTGGCCGTCGCGATCTCGACTTCGCGCAGGTGACGGTCGAGGATCGGGCCGATGCGGGCGACGACGTCCGCGTTGGTGAGTTGGGCGTGGGTGGTGTCGACGGGGTGTTCGAGGAGACGGCCGGTGACGAAAGGGCGCCAGATCTGGGCGTCGAGGAACGCGGTCATGCCCTTGGTGGCGCAGAAGTAGAGGAGGTCGCCGTCGAACAGGTCGGGGCGGTAGCCGTGGGAGAGGCCGACACCGTCGGCGTAGGCCTCGTGCAGCCTGGTGAGTTGTTCGACGGTGAGGCCGGACCCGAGACTTGCTCCGGCTCCGGCCAATTCGGCTGCGGCTTCCTCGGCGGAGACGTCGGGAAGCGTGTCGGCGTCGTCGGGTTCGTCGCCGAGCAAGTGGGTGAGGAGGTCGCGCATGCGGGGGCGCGGTGGTGGGTCGGCGCAATCGGGGACGACGATGCTGTCGAGCATGGCGAGGGTGGCGACGTCGCGACCTTCGGCGCGCAGGCGGACTGCGGTGGCGTGGGCGAGTTGGCCGCCGAGGGACCAGCCGAGCAGGTGGATGGGGCCCTCGGGTTGCAGGCGGGTGATCTCGGAGGCGTAGGTGGCGGCGAGGAAGTCGACGGTCAGGTCGTCGGGTTGCGGATCTGCCGCCGACAAGGTCGGTGCTTGCAATCCGTAGACGGGCCGGTCGGCGATGTGGCGCGCCAGGCCGGTGTAGCACCAGGCGAGCGGGACGGCGGAGTGGACACAGAACAAAGGTGGGTGCGTCCCGCCTGTGCGCAAGGGCAGCACGGTGGCGAGGGCGTCGGCGCCTGGGTCGGCGTCGGCACGGTAGGTCTCGATGCGGTGGGCGAGCGCGGCGACCGTGGGTGCGGTGTAGAGCCAGCGGACCGTGATCGGGGTGTTCGTCGACTCGGCCAGTTCCGCCGAAACACGCACGCCGGTCAGGGAATTGCCACCGATGGCGAAGAAGTCGTCGTCGGCGCCGACCGCGTCGAGGTGGCAGGCGAGGGCGAAGGTGGCGGCGACCAAGAGTTGTAGCGGTGTCCGTGGCGGACGGTAGGGGGTGGCGGGCGGTGTGGGAAGTGCCGCGCGGTCGAGTTTTCCGTTAACGGTCAGCGGGAGGCGGTCGAGGGTGATCAACGCGGCGGGGACCAGGGCGGTGGGCAGGACAGTGCGTAGGCGGGCGAGGGCTGCGGCGGCATCGAACGTGGTGTCCGACGCGAACAGGTGCTCCGGTCCGCGGCGGCCCTGAGCCGAGGCACTGGCCGGCGCGGAGGGTTGTTGTGGATCGGGGCGGCCGGGGGCTCGGGTCGGGACGACGTAGCCGATGAGACGCGCTGCGGGGGTGCCCGCGTCGGCGATGTCGACTGCCGCGTGGGCGATGGTGGGGTCGGCGAGCAGGGCCGTTTCGACTTCGGCCGGTTCGATGCGGCGGCCGCGCAGGGCCAATTGGGTATCGATGCGGCCGAGGAACTCGTAGCCGCCGTCGGCGCGCGGGCCGACGAGATCGCCGGTGCGGTAGACACGCTCGCCGTTGCCTCGGGGATCCGCCACGAAACGTGCCGCCGTGCTCGTGGGATCGCCGATATAGCCCTGCGCCACACACGGTCCGCCGAGGTACAGCTCGGCGCGGGCTCCGGCGGGGACAGCCCGGAGGCGTGCATCCAGTAGCAGCGCAAACACTTCCGGCAGCGGCGAGCCAATGGTCACCGGCTCCCCCGGCACCAGCGGCGCCGACTGGGTGGCCATCACCGTGGCCTCGGTCGGGCCGTAGCCGTTGTGCAGGCGTACTCGGGTTGCCCAGGTGGCGACCAGTTCCGGCGGGCAGGCCTCGCCACCGACGACCACCACCGTCAGAGTCGGCACTTCCTCGGGGCGCAGGGTCGCCAACACGGCGGGAGTGGTGAGCAGATGAGTGACTCGATGCTCGGTGATCAATCCGGTCAGTTCCGCGCCCGCGACGACCGTCGGCGGTTCGACCACCAGCCGTGAACCCGCTGCGAACGCTGCTAGGAGTTCGAGCAGATGCGCGTCGAACGCTGGTGAATGTGCGTGCAGCACTATCGAATCCGGTGTCATGCGGTAGCGGTCGAGCAGGTGGCTGGTCAAGGGAGCGAGGCCACGGTGCGTGACCGCGACGCCTTTGGGCGTACCGGTGGTCCCCGAGGTATGGATCAGGTAGGCCAGGTGTGCGGGTGTCAGCCGTCCGTGGCGGTCCGCGTCGGTGATCGGCTTCGACGACTGATCGGCGACGTGCGCCAGGGTTTGCGCGTCATCGAGCATCAGCCACGTGACCTTGGAGGATTCCCCAAGGTTCGCTGCCCGTGTCGTCAGCCCGAGCACCGCACCGGATCCGGCGATGATCCGGGCGACCCGCTCGCTCGGATCGCCCACATCGATCGGCGTCAGGCACGCGCCGACGGCCGCGATGGCGCGTACTGCCAGCACGGACTCGAGCGACCTCGGAATCGCGCTGAGCACCGGGCTTCCCGGCGTGGCGCCGTGCGCGATGAGCACCCTGGCCCACCGCGCCGCCGACTCACCGAGCTCCCGGTAGGTCATCGACCTGGCACCGTCCACCACGGCGACGTTGTCCGTCTCGTCGAATCCGCTGAGCAATTCGCTCAACGTGGAAGTTGTTGCCGCACAGTCGTGCACCACCTCGATCCCGTTGCGGCGATACCTACCGACAGGTGCGTCGGCCCGTTCAACGCTCTCAGCGGCGACCGAACGCATGTCGTGCGCGGAGGTCAGGTCGCGGATCGACTGGGTCGGGTCGGCGGACAGGAAGGTGGCGAACCAATCGAGGAACAGGCGGTGGTACCAGGCCAGGGTGGCGGCGTCGTAGCGGGCCGGGTTGGCTTGGAAGTCGATGGTCGCGGAGGTGTTGTCAGGCCCGAGTTGGTAGCCGTTGACGAGGAGGTCTTCGACGGGGCCCAGGCTCAGGAGATGGGCGTGGCCGGTTACGGGGCCGAGGGTCAACGGGGCGGTGAAGCCGAGGAGGTTGATCACCGGGCCGAATCCGCCTCGGGCGATCTGGGTTTCGCCACGGTCGCGTTGGATGTCCTCGTAGCGGTAGCACTGGTGGCGCAGGGCACCGATCACCCGCAGCCGCACCTGGTCGATCAGGTCTTCGACTGTTGTCGTGGTGAGGTCGCGCAGGCGCAGGGGCACGACATTGGAGACCGAACCTGCCGAGCGGCGTAAGGCCGCGGTGGGCCGGGCGGCCACCGGTAGCGATAAGACGACCTGGTCGGCGCTCGACATTCTCGCCAGGAAAGCGACGAAGGCAGCGGCGGTCAGCTCCGGAAAGCTTGCCGTATAGCACTGTCTCGCGATGGCCAGCAGGTGTGCTGTCCGTTCGTCGAGACGGGCCGACACCCGATGCGGGTCAGCTGAGGCGGGCGCCGCGATTCCGGCGAGCCCTATCGGATCAGGCAGCCCCGCGACCTCTTCGGCCCAGAAGGCCCGATCCGCGACCGCACGGGAGGAGTCGCGATAACGTCGATCCGCGTCGACCAAGTCCGCGATCGACAGCACGCCTGCCCGGTCGAGATCTGTTGCCTTCGAGTAATTCTCGGCCGCCAGCCGCAACACCGCCGCCGCACCGACTCCATCAAGCACCAGGTGGTGACTGCGCAGGTAGAGAAAACACCGCTCGGCACCCATGCGGTACAACACCGCGACGGTGATCGCGTCCGCGCACAGATCCAGCCGAGCACGGCGATCGGCATCCATCCGCGAAAGCGCTTCGGCCACCCCGGAGCAGTCCGATTCCTCACTCGGTTCCTTCGTATCGCCGGTGAGGTCGATTTCGGTGAGTTCGCCGAATACGGTCGGGTCGAGGTACTGGTGGGGTCGGCCGTCGATGAGACGTACGCGCACATGGGGTGATTGCAGTCGCGCCGCCGCCGAGCGCATCGCCGTGCCGAGGCGCGCGATATCCAGTGGCCCACGCAGATCCAGATACAGGGCGATGGTGGCGGGCACGTCGGGCGCCAGCTGATGAGCTACCCACCAGCGTAATTGCCCGGTAGACAAGGGAATCGGCGCAGCCTCGGCCGCCACCACGGCAGCTACCGCGCCGATACCACCCTCATCTTGCCGCACCGGGCCTCCCGGGATTCGGAGCAACCGTTGACTGGTTCTCCGGCAAACCTACGGCATCTACCCCGCGTCGGGCACGGTTACCCGCGCGGCCGCGTCGGCGGTGACCACCTCGGCGAGCACCTCGTCCAGCGTCGACGCGGCACGACCGAAGGTGGTCCGCATCGCCGAATCGTCGACGACGAACTCACGATGGGACATGTGTTTCGTCTCGAACAGTTCGGCCCAGAACGGGTCCTGCTCGGCGAGTTCGGTGATCTCCGCGTCGGTGAGCACTGCCAGTTCCGGTGGGGCGGCGCCGGCCAGCGCGGCGAGCCTGGTCGCGGCCGCACGCACGGTCGTGGTGATCACCGGGGCATGCCAGGCCCTCCCCCACGACCGGTCGTCGCGCGCGAGGGTGACCAGTGCGGCCGCGGCGTCGCCGATCGCGGTGAACGAGTGCGCGAGGTCGAGTTCCTGCGGTACCCGGGCCGGGGTGTTCGCCAGGACCGCGGACTGAACGAGCAGGGAGAAGACCGATACCGCACCCGCGCCGAGGAATTGACCCGCGCGCAGTTCGGTGACACGCAACCGGCCTGCCTCGTGCGCGGCGAGAGCATCGGTCCACATCCTGGCTCTCACCACGCCTTTGCTACCCGTCGCGGCGAGCGGGGTGCGTTCGCTGACGACACCGTCGACCGGGCCGTAGCCGTACAGATTTCCCAGCATGACCAGGTCGGCGCCGACGCTCTCCGTCGCCGACAGGATCGAACCGAACAGGGGCGGAACCGTTTCCGGCCAGGTGTGATACGCGGGCATCGCCAGATTGAAGACGGTGTCCGCACCGGTCGCGACCTCGGTCAGGGCGGTGGTGTCGAGTGCGTCGAGCGCGATCGGTTCCACGCCGGGATGGTCGGGGCCCAGCCCGCTCCGGCTCACCATCCGCACGCGATCTCCGGCTTCGGCGAGCAACAACGCGGTGGCGGTCGCGGTACCACCTCGGCCGATCACTACCTGAGTGGACATATGAATTCCCTTTCACGACAACAGCTTTCGGTGGGGCGGCGGGGTCCCGCCCGCACCTTCAACGATGCCGCTCCCGCGAGGACTAGACTAGTGGCCGGAATGCCAGCTATCCCAAGGATCAGGCCATGAAGACGATTGCCGTGGTTGCCGTGCCGCCGGTGAAGTCCTTCGATCTGTCGATGCCGGAAACCCTGATGGGCTCGGTCATGATCGACGGCGAACCCGGCTATCGGGTGGTGGTCTGCACGGCCGAGCCGGGGGTACTGCCATCGACTCCAGGCGGATTCGATGTCGTGATCCGGCACGGGCTCGATGTCCTCGACGCCGCCGACGCGGTGATCGTGCCGAGCACGGGCAGCCGCACCGACGCGGATCCGGTGACCCTGAAGGCGCTGCGCGCGGCCGTCGACCGCGGCATCCTGGTCACCTCGATCTGCAGCGGCGCGTTCGTGCTCGCCCAGGCCGGTCTCCTCGACGGCCGCGCCGCGACCACGCACTGGGGCCTGGCCGACGAACTGGCCCGCGACCATCCCCTCGTCCGGGTGCGCTCCGACGCACTGTTCATCGAGGACGGGCCGGTGACCACCGCGGCAGGCGCGGCGGCCGGAATCGACCTGTGCCTGCATCTGATTCGAGCCGACTACGGCGCCACCGTGGCAAACGCCGCCGCGCGGGCGGCGGTGGTCACGCCTGTGCGAGCCGGCGGCCAAGCCCAGTTCGTCGACACCCCACTACCCGCCGACGACGACCTCTCGCTCTCGACCACCCGCGCGTGGGCACTGGAGCGCCTCGACACTCCCCTGTCGCTGCGCGAACTGGCCGAGCACGCGCGAACCAGCGTGCGCACCCTCACCCGCCGATTCCACGAGGAAACCGGCCTGAGCCCGCAGAAATGGTTACTGAATCAGCGCATCCACCGAGCCAGGGAACTGCTCGAATCGACCTCGTTGCCGATCGAGCAGGTCGCCCGGCACAGCGGGATCGGGTCGGCGGAGTCGTTGCGCCAGCACATGGTTCGTCGGCTCGGCGTTCCCCCGAGTATCTACCGGGCGAACTTCACCTACGGCGCGACAGGCGGATAGCCCGGGTAGGGCTGGTAGCCCTGTGGTGTGCGCGGCGCGAAGTAGGGACCGGACATGCCATTCCACAACAGGATCACCGCGGCCAGCCCGACAGCCAGCGTGACAGTGCTGAACACCAGCGCGATACCGGCCGTCGAGGTGACCATCGCCGCCACCGTGCCGAAGACATAGAACAGCGCGTTGAGCCCGAAGAACACCGTGCCCGTGATCCGGCCCCAGTTCTTGCCCGCCCGGCAGACGAAGGCCATCCACACCCACAACCCCGCCGTGACCAGTGAACTCGCAATGCTCCCACCGATGCTCGCGTACACGAGAAGGTCGAGGTCGCCCCCCCGCAGTACGCCACCCGACGCGTCCAGCGCATCGCTTCGCACCTCGTCGAGCATGGTGAGCGAGTAGGCCATGGCGAGCAACGTGACCACCGCCCCGGCCAGCATCACGTAGAACGCGATCTGCACACTCTGCGGCACCACCCGCGGCGCGGCGTCCACCGGCGGATAAGGGCCGGCCGGCACGGGATACGGAGCGCTCGGCCCATAGGGCTGAGGCGTCGGCCCGTAGGGTGGCGGCGTCGGCCTGTAGGGCTGAGGCGATCCCATCGCACCCGGCGCCGGTGCATACGGCGGCTGCGGTATGGCCTGGCTCGGGGCCTGCGGATAGGCCCCGGGAACCACCGGGTTCGCGGGGCCGCGCGCTGCCGACTCATCCGGATACGCCGTCAGCCCGTCATCCTGCGATGGATAACCCTGACCTGCGGACGAATCTGACATCGAGCTGTGCCCCCCTTGTTGTGAAGTCGGGCCAACTCTAGTCGCAGCCGCCGACACCGGCTGACTGTGCGCGATCGGCTTCAGCGAACGCCGACCAGCTCCCGAGCCGCGCTCCGATACCGATCGACGATCAGCCGGACAACCCCGGGATGCACACCGATCGGCTCAGCCACCCCATCGGCGCCCGCATCGTGCAGCCGCTGGTGAAAGAGACCGTGCGCCAGCAGATAGGACGCGATGAACACCCGCTCGGCACCCGAATCACGAAGTGAGGCAACAACTTCGGGCACCCGAGGCGTACCGGTCGCCACGTAGGCGATCTTCACCGGCGCACCCAGTTGCTCGGCAAGCATCCCCGCGGCCCGCCGAACATCCTGGCGCGCACGCGAATCCGAAGAACCGGCAGCCGCGAAAACAACCGCGTCGCCCGGCTGCCACCCGGCAGCACGCAAGCGCACCGCCATGATCCTCGTCAACGCCGGATCCGGTCCCATCGCCGCCGTCACGGCGACCGCGCAATGCCCACTCTCGGCGACCTCACGCGGAACGTCTTGGTACACGTGATAACCCGAGGCGAGAAACGCCGGAACCACCACAGCGGGCCCGTCGAGATCGCGCAGAACCTCCGACGGCGAGGGCCCGAGCACATCGACGAAAGCGGTCCGCAGCGAGGCATTCGGCGCCGAGGACACCGCGACGCCGAGCTCGGCGGCCACCGCCTCGGCGAGCGCGGCGATCATTTCCACCCCGCGCGCACTGCGAGTCCCGTGCGCGACCAACACCAGTGCCGGATCACCCGGCAGCCCGGCGCTCACCACACCCCGATCGCTTGGGCGGGCCGGGCCGACCGAGTCGGCGTTCCGATCCCCGCGGCGTGCGGTGTCTGGACAGCCGCTCGCGCGGGAGGAGTATCGGAGCAGTCGGCCGCGTCCAGCGCCAGCCGGTACCCACGCTTCACCACAGTCTGAATGGCCTTGGGGGTCCCCAGACCGGCCCGCAGTCGCGCGATCGCCGTCTCCACCGCATGGGTGTCGTCGCCACCGCCCGGCAGCGCGGCCAGCAGGTCTTCGCGCGAGACGACCCGACCCGGCTGACGAGCCAGCGAGCGCATCAACGCCATCGGGGCGGGCGCCAGCTGACGCACCTCACCGTCGACGACAACGCATCCACCGCGCACGCTGATCAGATGACCGGCCGCGTAGATCCGGCTGGCGCGACGCGGAAGTTCTTCTGCCACATGGCGAGCCAGCGCACCCAACCGGGCACGGCCCGGCATCGTCGTCGGCACGCCGAGCTCTTCTAGCGGAGCCGCGGTGATCGGTCCGACACAGGCAGCCAGCACCCGGCCACGGAACGCGTGCAGCACCGACTCCAAGAGCCCGGTTTCCTTGGCGCGCATCAACAGTGACGCCACGGCGGGCGCGCTGGTGAAGGTGACGCAGTCCAGGCTGCCGGAGATGATCGCATCGATCATCGTGTCCATCGGCCCACGATCGGCAGGCGGTTCCCACCGGTACACCGGAACCGGAACCACGTCGGCGCCCGCGCAGCGCAGCACCTCACAGAAGTCGGGAACCGGCTCCCATTCGGTGGTCGCGCCGTGCAGTTGCACCGCGATGCGGACGCCTTCGACGCCCTCGGCGAGCAGATGATCGAGGACCTCGGCCGAGGACTCCGAGGCAGGCGACCATTCCTCGCGCAACTCGGCCGCGCGGATCGCGCCCTTGGCCTTGGGGCCGCGGGCCAGCATCCGGGTCGAGGCGAGGGTGTCGCGCAGGACCTCGGCCAGACCCCAGCCCTCCGCCGCTTCCATCCAGCCGCGGAAACCGATGCCGGTGGTGGCGACGGTGATCTGCGGCGGGTCGGTGATCAGCAGTTCGGTGACGCGTTCGAGCTCGGTGTCATCGGCCAGCGGGATGATGCGAATAGCAGGGGCGGACGTGACGGTCGCGCCCTTGCGGGTGAGCAGGGTGCTGAATTCCTCGGCGCGGCGAGCCGCGGTGACGCCGATGGTGAAGCCGGCAAGGCACGGGCCAGTGTCGGTGGGAGAGGTCATGGGGTCGGCACCGGCTCGTTCGAGACCGCGACGACGCCGCCGTCGAGTTGGACCGCGTACACCGGCAGCGACTGGGACTCGTCGTCGAGACAACGGCCGTCGATCAACGAGAAAGCCTGCTTGAGCAGCGGCGACGCGACGACGGGAACGCCGCCGCGATCACCGATGATGCCGCGCGACATGACCGCGGCCCGGCCGAACGGATCGATATTGCCGACGGCGGCGAGAGTGCCGTCGGTGAGTAGGAACAGTGCCGCCTGACGGCCGCCCTTCAGCAGGACAGCAACGCCGCGCCCCGGGATCAGGAAATCGAGCCTGCAAGCCTGGGTCCAGGTCGCGGTCTCAGTGGTGATGGTGGGTGTGTCGATCACGGTCATCGGTTCCTCCTCCGAACGCCTTACCTATTGGTACAGGCGCCCTGTTTCCGCAGCGTTAAGTACTTATTTCCCGGCCGGTGCTGTGTCCGAAGCAACACCGACGGGCATGCCGGGAAGACCGAGGAGCACTGGTACCTTGCGTTCTCCGCTGTCGTCGAACGAGATCGTCGGGTCGGCTTCGTCAGGGGCATTGACGAAGGAGACGAAGCGCGAGAGCTTGTTCTCGTCCTCGAGCACAGCCGCCCACTCGTCCTTGTAACCCTCGACGTGCTTGGCCATGGCGGCCTCGAGGTCGCCCGCGATGCCGAGGCTGTCGTCACAGACGACGGCCTTGAGGTAGTCGAAGCCACCCTCGAGGGCCTCCTGCCACGGCGCGGTGCGCTGCAGACGGTCAGCGGTGCGGATGTAGAACATCAGGTAGCGGTCGATGTAGCTGATCAGCGTGTCGTCGTCGAGGTCACCGGCCAGCAGCACCGCGTGCTTGGGGGTCAGGCCGCCGTTGCCGCCGACGTAGAGGTTCCAGCCGTGCTCGGTGGCGATCACGCCGACGTCCTTGCCGCGGGCCTCGGCGCACTCGCGCGCGCAACCCGAGACGGCCAGCTTGATCTTGTGCGGCGAACGCAGACCACGGTAGCGCTTCTCCAGCAACACGGCCATGCCGACCGAGTCCTGCTGGCCGTAGCGGCACCAGGTGGAACCGACGCAGCTCTTCACGGTGCGCAGCGACTTGCCGTAGGCGTGGCCGGACTCCATGCCCACGTCGACCAGGCGCTTCCAGATCAGCGGCAGCTGCTCCACGCGGGCGCCGAACAGGTCGATGCGCTGACCACCGGTGACCTTGACGTAGAGGCCGAACTCCTTGGCCACCTCGCCGATCACGATCAACTGGTCGGCGGTGACCTCACCACCGGGCATCCGGGGGACGACCGAGTAGGTGCCGTTCTTCTGCAGGTTGGCCAGGAAGTGGTCGTTGGTGTCCTGCAGCGCGGCCTGCTCGCCCTCGAGGATGTGCTCGCTCGAGGTCGACGCCAGGATCGAGGCGACGGTCGGCTTGCAGATATCGCAGCCCGAGCCCTTGCCGTGCTTGGCGATCAGTTCGGAGAAGGTGCGGATGCCGGTGACGGCGACCACGTCGTACAGCTCGGCACGCGACTGGGTGAAGTGCTCACACAGCGACTTCGACAGCGCCACGCCGGACTGCTCGAGCAGCTTCTTGATCATCGGCACACAGCCACCACAGGAGGTACCCGCGTTGGTGCAGCTCTTGACGGCCGGGATATCGCAGGCGCCCTCGGCGATCGCGCCGCAGATGGCGCCCTTGCTGACGTTGTTGCACGAGCAGATCTGGGCGTCGTCGGGCAGCGAGTCGGCACCGAGTTCGGCGCCGGCCGGGGAGATCAGCGCGGCGGCGTCGGCGGGCAGCGGGCGCCCGACCAGCGGGCGAAGGGCCGCGTACTGGCTGGCGTCGCCGACCAGGATGCCGCCGAGCAGGGTCTGGGCGTCGTCGGAGACGACCAGCTTGGCGTAGGTGCCCTTGGCCGCGTCGTGCAGCACGACCTCGAGGGCGCCTTCGGTGGTGCCGTGCGCGTCACCGAAGGAGGCCACGTCGACGCCCATCAGCTTCAGCTTGGTGGACATATCGGCACCGGGGAACTCGCCCGCGCCGCCGAGCAGGCGGTCGGCGACGATCTCGGCGGTGGTGTAGCCGGGGGCGACCAGGCCGTAGCAGACGCCCTCGATCGCGGCGCATTCACCGATCGCGTAGACGCTCGGGTCGGAGGTCTGCAGGGCGAGGTCGGTCTGGATGCCGCCGCGGGCGCCGATCGCGAGGCCGGAGGCCTTGGCCAGCGCGTCCTGCGGGCGGACACCGGCGGAGAACACCACCAGCGACGCCTTGATCTCGGCATCGTCGGACAGGTGCACCGTGACGTTGTCGGCGCCTTCCTCCTCGATCGCGACGATCTTGGCCGTGCCGACACCGGTGTGCACGTTGAGGCCGATATCGGTGACGAGCTTCTCCAGGATCGCGCCACCACCGGCGTCGACCTGGGCGGGCATCAGGCGACCGTTGTACTCGATGACGTGCGGGGTCATCCCGAGCAGGCGCAGCGCGTTGGCCGCCTCCAGTCCGAGCAGACCGCCACCGACGACGACACCGTGCGCGCCGGGACCGGCGGCTTCGGCGGCGGCGCGGATGCCGTCGAGGTCGTCGATGGTGCGGTAGACGAAGCACTCGGGCAGGTCGTGGCCGGGGACCGGCGGCACGAACGGGTAGGAGCCGGTCGCCATGACCAGCGCGTCGTAGGCGATGACGTCGCCGCTGGTGCTGGTGACGGTCTTGGCTTCGAGGTCGATGGACTCGCCCCGCTGGCCCAGTCGCAGGTCGACCAGTTCGTCGCCGTGGTACATGTTGCCGGGCAGGGCCAGGTCATCGGCGTTCCAGTTGCCGACGTAGTAGGACAGGCCGACGCGGTCGTAGGCGGGCAAAGCCTCCTCCGACAGGATGATGACCTGCCACTGGCCTGCCTCGTCGCGCGAGCGAAGGGCTTCGACGAAACGGTGTCCGACCATGCCGTGGCCGACCACGACCACTGTTTTGCGAGTGCTGTTCATGAGAGTGACCTCCTTGGTAGTGGTCGGTTGTCAGCGAGCCGACGAATTGGCCGACGAAGCGTTGGATTCGGCCTCGAGGACCAGGGACTCGGCCTCGACCACGACAGCGGCGTCGGAGGAAAGGCGCGGACGGCGCAGGAACACCGTCCAGGTAACGGCGGCGCAGACCACGTAGAAGGCCAGGAAGACCCAGAACGCGCTGGTGGCCGAAGAGGTGCTGGAGTAGGAGCTGCGCAACACCATGTTGATGCCGACCCCGCCCAGCGCACCGATCGCGCCGACGAAGCCGATCAGGGCACCGGAGGTGTTCTGCGACCAGGCCGCCTGCTCGACCCGCGAGACCGGCAGGCTCTTGGACTTGGCCTCGAACACCGACGGGATGATCTTGGTGACGGCACCGTTGCCGAAACCGGACAGGACGAACAGGGCGATGAAGCCCGCGACCAGCATGGTCATGGTGGCGCCGGTGGCGATGCCGGAGTTGCCGTCGGCCATCGTCGAGGCGGTGACCACGAGCAGCGCGGCGGCCATCATGGCGCCGAAGGTGGCGATGGTGACCTTGCTGCCACCGATCCGGTCGGCCATCTTGCCGCCGTAGGGGCGGGCCAGCGAACCGAGCAGCGGGCCGATGAAGGCGATCGAGGCGGCGTGGATGGCGGCCTGGGCGGCGGTGTCGCCACCGGCCTTGAAGCTGATCTGCAGGATCTGGGCGAAGGCGAAGCTGTAGCCGATGAACGAACCGAAGGTGCCGATGTAGAGGAAGGCGATCGCCCAGGACTGCGGCACCCGCAGGGCCTTGACCATGTAGGACAGGTCGGCCTTCTGATTGGTCAGGTTGTCCATGTAGAACGCGGCGCCGACGGCGGTGACACCGACCAGGACCAGGTAGACCGCGCAGATCACCGAGGCGTAGTCACCGCCGAGGGTGACCAGTACCAGCAGGCCGAGCAACTGGATCACCGGGACGCCGATGTTGCCGCCACCGGCGTTCATGCCGAGCGCCCAACCCTTGAGACGCTGCGGGTAGAAAGCGTTGATGTTGGTCATCGACGACGCGAAGTTGCCGCCGCCGAAGCCCGCGAAGGCGGCGACGACCAGGAACGTGGTGTAGGAAGTGCCGGGCTGGTTGATGAAGTACAGCGTCAGCATCAGCGGGATCAGCAGCAGAAACGCCGAGAAGATCGTCCAGTTGCGGCCGCCGAAGCGGGCGGTGGCGACGGTGTAGGGAATGCGAAGGAACGCGCCGACCAGAGTGGGCATGGCGACGAGGAAGAACTTGCCCGCCGCGTCGATGCCGTACTTGTCGGTGGGCATGAACAGCACCATCACCGACCAGATCGACCACACCGAGAATCCGATGTGCTCGGCGATCACAGACCAGATCAGGTTGCGCTTGGCTACGTCCTTGCCGCCGGCCTCCCAGGCCGCGACATCTTCGGCATCCCAGTGCGCGATGTCGTGGTTCCGCTTCAGCGTGCTCAAGATTGGGCCTCCCAAAAGTGCGATGGCCCAACGGTAGGAAATGGGTATTGCCGAAATGCTGCGGGAAATGTCGCGCGAATCAACGGTTTCTCACCTTCACCCGATCAGGAAGGTGAGATCAGCCCTTTTGTTTCCGGCATGTGTCGCAACGATTTCCGCAGGTAAGGAAGCGGCAAGAAATCGGCGGTAACCCCCGTGAGGGTGTGAGCTGCGCCTCGTCCCAACGATTTTAGGCCGGAGTCACGCGCACCGCACTTCGGCAGTCAACCGACGGTGAGAAGTTCGTTTGTCAGTCGGCAATTACCAAGAATCTTCGAGCATGCGCGGTTTGCAGGCTTGCCACGCACCCGCGAGGAGCACGCCGAGGGCAGCGAACAGCATGGCGAACGGAACGAGCCAGCCGCCGGTCCAGGTGTGCAGCATGCCGAACAGCAGCGGGCCGAGGCAGGCGACCGCGTAACCGACGCCCTGGGTGAAGCCCGACAGCGCCGCGGAGCCCTGGGGCATGCGGGTGCGCAGGTTGATCAGCGTGAGCGCCATCGGGAAGGTCGACGGGCCGAGACCCAGCAGCACCACCCACAGCAGGGTGGCGTGCATCGGCGCGACCAGCAGGCCGACGAAAGCGGTCGCGAACAGCACCATGCAGCCGACGACGACGGGGAACGGATTGCGCATCCGCGAGACCACGGTCGGCGCGCCCAGTGCCGGGATCAGCCCGATCAGCGCGAACAGACCGACCATGCTGCCGCCGAAACCGGCGCTCGCGCCCGCGTCGGACAGGATCTTGGGCAGCCAGGCGAACATCGCGTAGGTGGTCAGCGAGGTCATGCCGAACATGCCTGCCATTCCCCACGCCACCGGCGAACGCCAGACTTTGCCGGTCTCGGGCGCTTCGGCGGGCAGCCCGGTGGTGTCGACCGTGTCGCGACCACGCCGGTCGCGCAGCACCACGAACCACGGGATCGCGGCCGCGAAACCGACCAGCGCCCACACGCCCATCGAGATCCGCCAGCCGTGCGCCTCGGCCACCGGCACCGCGATGAACGCCGGGATAACCGTACTGAGCTGCACCATCACGATGTAGAGCGAGCTGATCACGGCCAGGTGATCGCCGAAATACCGCTTCACCAGCGGCGGAATCACCACATTGCCGATGCCCATGCCGAGCAGCGCCACCCCGGAGAACGCCAGCAGCGCGCCCGTCCCGGTGGTGAACACCCGCACGAGCGACCCCGCACCGGCCAGCAGCATCGCCACGAACACGGTCCGTTCGAGCCCGAACCGGCGCACGAACAGCGGCGCGACGAGCCCGGCGAGACCGAACATCGCGGTCGGCAACATGCCGAACACCCCGACGATCCCCGTCCCGTACCCGACCTCGGCGCCGATCTTCTCGGCCAGTGGACTGAACGCGGTGACCGCGGCGCGCAAGGTCAGCGCCGACATGACGATGGCCGCCAGAACGAGCAGCCGACCTTCGATCAGCGACCGCCTGGTGATCTCGGGAGACGGATCGACGCAACCACGCCGGTCGTCCACAAGGGTCGACTCGGCGCCAGAAGCCGGCTGGAAATCGCGGAGTGGCGGCACCCGGAAATCATAGGATGACCCGATGACTACTGCCAAGCGACTGTGAGCGATCTCCCGAACGCGAGGACACCAGTACCCTTGCTGACGTGCAACCCGTCCGGCGTACCAGCCTCATCGCCCAGGTCACCGAACAGCTTCGGGCCGAGATCCGTTCCGGCCGTTGGCCGGTAGGTCAACGGATCCCCACCGAACCCGAACTCACCGAGCTCACCGGGACCGGCCGTAATACCGTCCGCGAGGCCGTCCAGGCGCTCGTGCACGCCGGCATGCTCGAACGCCGCCAGGGCTCGGGCACCTATGTGATCGCCACCTCCGAGGTCGGCGGCACCCTGGGCAAGTACTTCGCCGACGCGCACGAACGCGACATCCTCGAACTGCGCCAAGCCCTCGACACCACCGCGGCGGGCCTGGCCGCGCGCCGCCGCGACGACGCCGATATCGCCACCCTCCAGCGGTTGCTCGCCGAACGCAGCAACCGGAGTTGGGCCGAAGCCGACCCGGTGGCCATCGCCGCCGACGTCGAATTGCACCGCGCGATCGTCGTCGCCAGCCACAACGCGGTATATCTGGAGTTCTACGATTCGCTGCTGCCGATCATCGAGCAGGTGATCCACGCGCGGACCGCGAAATCCGACGACGCGTACGACACCGAGCACGCCGAGCTCGTGCAGGCCGTCATCGACGGTGACTCCGAGCGCGCCGTGCAGGCCGCCAACTGCTTCCTCGGCTCGCTCATCGCCGAATACCCGGATCGCTGAGCCGACAACAGATTCGGTTCCTAAATCCAGGTAACCGAGCTGTCACCAGTAGCGAATTCGCGCGGTGAGCCCGAGTTGCCGGAAACGTCACCTGAGGCCATTGCCCCGCAACAACCGGCTCCTACCTTTATCTCGACACCGCATACGCGCCCGATCGAGAGGAAGCCGATGACCGCAATCGCCGCCACCGGCCAGGCGACGGAATCCCCGTCGTTCGAATACCAGAAGAAGGGCCGCTGGATTTCCCACTGGGACCCCGACAACACGAGGTTCTGGGAATCCGGCGGCGCGAGGACCGCCAAGAAGAATCTGTACTTCTCCGTATTCGCCGAGAATCTCGGCTTCAGCATGTGGGTCATCTGGGGCTCCATCGTCACCGCGATGGGCCCGGCCGGCTTCAGCTTCCTCGAGGGCCTCGGCAAGGGCAACGCGGTCGCCGTGAGCAACGCGCTGCTGCTCACCTCGATCCCGACCTTGGTCGGCGCGGCCCTGCGAGTTCCGTATACCTTCGCGGTCCCGCGGTTCGGTGGGCGCGCGTTCACCGCGTTCAGCGCCGCGATGCTGTTCCTGCCCGCGGTCGGCATCATCTACTTCGTCAACCAGCCGAGCACACCGATGTGGGTGTTCCTGGTCCTGGCCTCCCTCGCCGGTGTCGGTGGCGGCAACTTCTCCTCGTCGATGTCGAACATCTCGTTCTTCTTCCCCGAGGGCAAGAAGGGCGCCGCGCTCGGCCTCAACGCCGCCGGCGGCAACCTCGGTGTCGCGCAGACCCAGCTGATCGTGCCGCTGCTGATCACCCTCGGTACCCACATCATGGCCAAGGACGCGGGCGGCTACCGCTTCGGTATCACCCTCGCCGTGCTGTTCTGGCTGCCGTTCATCGCGGTCGCGACCGTCGGCGCGCTGTACTTCATGGACTCCCTGGCCGAGGCCAAGTCCGACGGCAAGTCCTACAAGCTGGCGCTGACCAACCGGCACACCTGGATCATGTCGTTCCTCTACATCGGCACGTTCGGCTCGTTCATCGGCTTCTCGTTCGCCTTCCCGACGCTGATCAAGGCCACCTTCCCCGACCTGGCCAAGATCGGCTGGATCACCACCCTGGGCAACCTGGCCTTCCTCGGCGCCCTGGTCGGTTCGTTCAGCCGCCCGTTCGGTGGTTGGGTCTCCGACAAGATCGGCGGCGGCGCCAAGATCACGGTGTTCGTCTTCGGTGGTATGTCGATCGCGGTGGCGGGCATCGTGGCCGCTGTCGAGCTGAAGAGCTTCCCGCTCTACCTGACCGCCTTCCTTGTCCTGTTCGTGCTGGCCGGTATCGGTAACGGCTCCACCTACCGGATGATCCCGTCGATCTTCAACGCCACCGCCAAGAAGTACGCCTCCGAGCACGGCATGGACCTGACCGAGGCGGCCACCTCCGCCAAGCGTCAAGCCGGTGCCGCGATCGGTGTCATCGGCGCGGTCGGCGCCGCGGGTGGCTTCGTCGTCCAGCAGGCCCTTCGACTGTCCAACGTCCACCTCAAGACCATGGCCCCCGCCTTCTGGGCCTACGCCGCCGTCTTCCTCGTGATGGCCGCTGTCACCTGGTGGTTCTACCTGCGCAGCTCCTTCGCCACCGACAAGGTTCCCTCCCTGGCCTACGCCAGCGTCTGATCCTTCCACCCATCCCGGAAAGCCACGTTCGGTCCTCCCGAACGTGGCTTTCCGCTGTGGCCGACAGCCGACATCGCCGTCCCGCCGCGCCCGAAAGCCACACTCGGAAATTCCTCCCCGAGCGTGGCTTTCGACTGTGAGCCAACAGCTTTCATTAATGTTTGTAGCCCGGTTACCGACCCTGCCTTTACTCTGGAAAGCGAACCTTGCGGTGGCGCAACGGAGGTGGGGCGGTAGTTGGACATCTCGAGCGGGTTGACCGATCCAGTGTTCAGGTCGGCCGTCGTCGAGGACCTCCCCGAGATCGCGGAGCTCGAGTCCAGCGAGTTCAGGCAGTTGGCCTACCCGTATTTCGCGCTGCGCCAACTGTTCGACGTGCATGGATCGCACTGGGTGGTCGCCGAATCAGCCGACTCGATCTGCGGCTATGCGATGGTCGCCGTCGCGCCGGAAGGCACCGCCTGGCTCGTCGGATTGGCTGTCGCCCCGCCACATCAGGGCCGAGGTCTGGGCAGATCACTGTTGGAGCGCGCGGTCGACCGTTGTCGCGCCGACGGCATCGGCGCGGTCTTCATCACCGTTCGCCCGTCGAATGTGCCCGCGGCGAACCTGTACAAGGAATCCGGCTTCACGTGGGCCGGCTACGAGGACCAGTACTTCGGGGTAGGTGAACCCCGCGAGCTGCTGGTGCGCTGGATCGAGCCTGCCGGCAGCCGTTGGCCGCCCCTGGACCGCACGGATCCACGATGGCGCAAAGGCGGTCACGCGCCACCGGGCGGATGACGGCCGCGACCGATTCGGGGGGGACCCATGGAACACAACGAACAGCGAAATCTCAGTGACTTCGTCGCGGCGAAAACGGATTTGATCCAACGCCACGCGGATGCCTTCGCGGCGGAGATCGGCGACTTCCGGCGCGGCGACGGCGCGGCCGACGAATACGTTCTGCTCGACGACTTCAACCACCGAGTCGAGCGGGTTCTGCTGAGCTACACCCCGCCGACGACCCGCCGATCGGGCGACAGCCTGGTGTTCGCGCATCTGTACCGCGACGCGGACCCTGTCCGGCTCCGAACGGCCGGCGACGACCTGGTGTTGATCACCGCGCTCAGCGCGCTACTCGCGGCGGAGGTGGAAATGCGTGGACCGCTGCGACTGAGCCGCACCCAGGACAGACTCTTGGCCGAGGCCTACGAAGATCTCGGCGAGCACCTGCGCCGCGCGCGGCTGCCCGCGCACGCCGCCCTGGCCTACCGCCAGGGCATCCGGCTGTACACGGTGACAGAGGATGCCCGTGGTCAGGATCGCTGTGGCCTGAACCAGGCACGCGCGAGGACTGTCGCCAACCGCACCCGGCTGGGCCGCTTCCTCGGCCGGAGCTCGGATCTGCTGTGCGGCTACGGGTATCGGCCGTTCCGGCTGCTGGCGTGGATCGCTGGTCAGATCGCGCTGTTCACCCTCGCCGTGGCCCTGACCTCGACCACCAGTGTCGGCCGCTCCGTATACCTCGGATTCGTCAGCTTCCTCAACCCACTGGGCTACCAGGATGTCGAGTACGCCGGGACGACCGCCCGGGTGCTTCTCATCGTCGAGTCCTATGCCGGCATCGTCTCGATCTCGGTGTTCTTCGCGTTGCTGGTTCGCCAGCTGTTCCGCTTGTGATCACCATGCCGTGGTGGAGCGGTTCAGCGCGGCCAACGTGGCGACGGCGAGCCTGTCGCGCAACTGCCCCACCCGCGCATTCCACTGCCGACTGAATCCGGGGTCGGCTTCGAGCACATCCCACAGTCCGCGTACCGCAGACGGGGTCGTAGCCCCCGGCATCCACAGGTAGACCAGATGCTCGAGCAGTGGGCTGATCACCTTCTCCACCGGGGTACGCGACAGTTCCGACATCTCGGCTTCGTCGATCACCTCGGTGAGTACCGTCAGCAGCCAGTCGTGCAGCGCGATGTCGTCGCACAGTGCCTGTACCGCGGTCAATTGCGCGATATCGCCGACGACGAATTCGGCGGTGCGCAGTTCGTCGGGGTACATCGTCAACGTCATCGTGGCCTCGGCGCCATCGACGACACGCGCAGCCCACCGCAGCTGTGTTGTCGGAGTGTGCAGTGGCGGGCGCTGATCGAGCATCGGGTTGCGTCGAACACGAACAGCCAACCGGGCCGCGACGGCACCGGGGTCGAAGGTGTCGGTGGCTCCATCGCGCACCGCGAGGAAACCCGAGGCGAGATCGGCGCCGAGGTTCGCCTGCGCGCGCGTGAGCACTTCGGCGACGCCGGGCCGGTGCAGATAGTGCACCCACTTCTGTCGCCGATCCGACTGCGCGGGCACCACCGCGCTGCGTGCCGAACTCTGCATGATCCGGCCACCGACCACCGCGGCTCGGGCCGCGACAGTGCCGACCGCCCTGACACGACGCTGATCGGGAGTGGCGAGCCTGCAGTCGATGCCTTCGAGTACGACCGGCGATTGCGCCCACGTAACCGGCCGTTCCCTCGAAGGCACCGGGTGGCCGTGCACGAGTGCCATGAGTTCGGCCGCGGAATCGCGCGACAACGCGGCTGCCACGGGGAGCAAGCCGGTGCGGACTTCGCCGAGCACCGCCGACACCGGGGGGCGCAGATCCATCGTTGCAGCGTACGCCCTCACCGCAGTTCAGTCGGCGCCGAGAAAGAAGTGCGAGAGCCGATCGCTGAGATGCTCGGTGGCGATGATCCGATTCTCTTGTGCACGTTGGGCATACACCTCGTTGACGCCTGCGTCGATGTCGAGGTGGTCCATGATCTGCTGCACCGAATGTTCGATCCCCAAGTAGCGTTTCGGCAGGATCGATACCGAGCGGAACGCCGCGAACGGCGCCGCGTCGTGCAACTGCATGATCGAGGGCAACACGCCCCAGCTCTCCGCCCACTCCTGAGTGGCCCAGTCGCGACAGTCGACGGGCTCGGCCACGCGCTTACCTTCGGCACGAACCATGCCGAGTCGCAACAACTGCCAGACGGCAGCGAGGAACGGGCACGACCAGTACGGGTCCTCGCGCTCGCGATCACGACGCCACATCTCGACATCGAGGTAGATCGAATGATTGCGCCTGCTCAGTTCCAGCGGCGGCTCGTAGTCGCGCAGGTCCATGGCATCGCGGCGCTGGTCGTCGCTGGAGGGTCGTCCGTTGCTCAACCACCCGAGTTCGGTGGTCGGTGGCCTGCGACCCGAATAGCCCTCCAACGGCTCGGCGACCACCATGTCGGCGACGATCTGAGCCAGTTTGGTCGGGGCTCCACTGCTGTCCTTCTTCGGCACGACAGCACAGCCCGCCTCTCGACCGAGATAGTCGACGCGGATTCCGCAGTCCGCCGCCGATCGGAGGAATCCCGGCAGGATCTCCCTCGGGTCGGTGGTACCGCGGAAGTAGTCGTCGATGAGGAAACACGTACTCACCCTGACGCGGGAACGGCCACCGGCGCGCTCGGCGAATTCGTCACGCGCCATCTCGGTGTAGGCGTGTACCAAGGGGGCGACCCGCTCGAACTGGGTGCGCACCGCCTCGGGACGATTGGCGAGTTCGTCCATCGAGAAATGGCCGACCTCGAGGGATACATGCGACATCGCAACGGATTCCACGCGAGTCGCCGCAGTCGCTTCCTGGAACAATGAGTCCACGAAACAGGGAGCCTAACGAGTTATCCGTCGCGGTCCACACCGGCCCTCAGATCGGTACCCAGGTGTCCTCGGCGATCAGCTTCCTGGCGAGGTCTTCGAACGCGTCGACGGTTTCTCGATTGGCGATACCCGCGGCGACATCGGCGTCGAGGATGATCTGTTCGCGCCACTGCAGTACGGGCTCCACCGGGGTGCGCCCGAGCAGGGACCCGGCGCCGAGGCGGTATTCGGCGGCCAACGACCGCAGCGCGGCATCCTGACGCAGCAACCACGCGGCCTGTGGACCGCTCACGATCTCGGGCTGTTCTCCTGGACGCGGCACCGCGGTGCGCACGAAGCGGATACGCCGCCGCAACTCTCTCTCGCTGTACAGCGGCTGACGGCCGATTTCGGCGGTGCCGGTCTGAATCAGGCCCTTCGGGCCGTTGACCAAGCCGTGGGCCGCCATGATGTGCTGGCGGGTCCAACGGTGGAACAGCAACCAGTAGACCTCTTTGTCGGGCATGTTCTTCGGCGCCGTGGCCTCCAGCGCGATCTGCATCGCCACCGACCGGCCCGCACTGAGGTCGACGATGACCACCTTGAACGACGCGTCGAGTTCGAGCAGCAGATCGATGCAGCGCCGCACCACCTGCGGGTCCTCCGCCGCCATCGCCTCACCGCCGCCCTCGTCACCGGGGAGCAGGAACAGCTTGCCGCCGCGGGAACGCCTGCTCCGCAAGGCTTCGCGATCGGTTGCCGCTCGCACGTCGAGCCGCTGCGGATCGGTGATCTCGCCGCGCAGATAGGAGTGCAATCCGTGGCCCGGCTCGGCGCCCTTGTCGACCTTGCTGATCTCGAACAACGCACCCGCCGTCGGCGAGCCGAAGTCGAAATCCACGTAGGCGGTGCTGGTTCCACGCAGCCCGAGTCGATAGGCGAGGTTGCAGCTGGTGACCGACCTCCCGGTCCCGCCCTTGTCGGAGGTGGCGAACACGATCATCGGATCAGGTGCTCCTCATCGCATTGGAACGCGCGTAGGCAAGGTCGTCGAGTTCCTTCAGCGCCGTCGAGGCCAACGTGAAGGACGTGGCGGGCTGGGTGTTGATCAGTGCGCGCGCCCGCCCGAGTTTGCGTTCGATCTCGTCGAGTGACACCCGGTTGGCCGAGGTGTCGAAGATGCTCACCTCGAGCATCGCCTGGTTGAGCAGATGTTCTGCCTCGTTCAGGATTTCGACGGCGCGGCTGACCATCGCCGTCGAACGCAGTGGTGTCTCCCGGTAGGTGCGGTCGGCGGCCACCAGGCATTCGACCATCCGCTCGGTCAGGTACCAGGAGGGATGCTGCTGATGTTTCCCGCCGAAGACACCGGCCGGATCGTCCCACAGCCCGGTCGCCGCGCCGTCGGCGATGACGCGGCGGTCCAGATGGTCCATCACGTTCTTGGCCAGTTCCATCAGCTGATCGCGGGCGCCGATATTGCTCGACAACTGCGCCGCCTGTAGTGCCCGCTTGAGCAGCACGGTCGCGAAATCGGACACGATCCAGGTCAGCTGGGGGCCGCCGCCGTCGACCTTTTCCGTGCCCGCCAGCACCATTCGCACACCAGGGTCGTGCAGGGAAACCGCCGAGTCGGTCTTGGTCGGTCGCCGGGTGATGCGGCCGCGTCGGGACAGTTCGTCGAAGATCGCGACCGCGCGGGTCAGATCATCATCGGAGGCGGTGCGGGCGATCAGTTCCTGGATCAGCACCGCCGACACGATCAAACTGAAGTAGTCGGACTCCTCGCCGTCGGAGGTCCGCCACGGAATGTCCTCCAACGGCCAACGCCCGGCACCGAACCGGGCGACGGTCGACCAGTACCGCTGCGTCAGGTCCCAGCGCACACGCAGCGCATCGGCCAGTCGCTGCTGTTCCTTGTTGAGCAGGTCGAGCTCTCTGGTCCGTTGCGAGAGAATATCGTTGATGCCGTCGAGAGCGACGACGGTGAAGTACAGGTAGGGCCGTGGATCGGCGATACCGACGGTCTGCGCGACCTCCCGATCGTCGAACTCGACCGGATCCGCCTCCTGCACAACCCCCCAACTCCAGCCGCATTCGAAAAGCTGATCGTCTTCTTCGAAGTCGGTGTGCGGTGTCCGGCCCAGCTTCACATCGGTGCGCAGGCGGGCTCGCACGCGATCCAGATTGTCGCGTACTGCCTCGACCACCGAATTCTCCGGGGCGCCGGACTGATTGAGCATCGCGAGCATCGCCTTGCCCGACGGCGAGCGAACCGACACGGTATTGACGACGAAGCTACGGATCAATCCGGTCATCGCGATCGTGAGCCGATCGCTCATCGCGGCTCTGAGATCGGCGATCCGGATTCTGATGTCCTCGCGGTTCTCCGCGTTGGCCCACCGATCGAAGACCCGAGCGAACCCGAGACCGGCCAGGCACAGCGTCACCGACATCGAGTAGCTGTCGACCACTTCGATCGCGAGTTGTTCCCGAGTGGGTTCCTCGCCCGCGTTCGCACGCAGATAACTGCCCGCGTCGAAGCGCGGCGTCCCGTCGGCACCGGTATTGCGCCGCAGGTATTGCTCCATCAGTCCGATCATGGCGATACCGATTCTGGTCGGCCCACCGAACGCGCTGAGGGCGACCTGAACATCGTCGGCCATCAGTTCCGGCCTATCCAGCGAGAAACTCTCGATCTCCGTCGCCGGATACAGCAGGCACAGTAGCTGTTCGGAATCGCTGATCGAATTGGCGTCGAGGACGCCGTCCCAGTGCCATTCCTCGTCCCGATAGCAGGCCGAGAGCATAGCGCTCCAAATGTCCAGAATCTGCTGTCTGGGCTGGATTCTCACCCGTAGCAATCCTCACCGCTCGTGACGGGCCGCGGTGGGTCCCCCGGGTCCAGGGCAGGACACATGGCGGCGATGCTCGATGAAGATAGCATGGGCAGCCATAGGAAACGTTGGGTCTCAACGGATTTGAGATCACATCCGACCCATCGGTCACGATGCGCGCAATTCGCCCTTACAGCGCCAAACGGACCATGTCCGCGGTGCGAGCCAAACCGGGAAACGCCTCGGGGGTGGAGCGGGGATGCAGGGCGTGGACTGCCAGGCGGAACATCAAGGCGCGTAACAGCATTTGGGGCCATTCGGGCAGGGTGGCCCAGCGGTCGAGTAGGCCGTCGTCGCCACCGCCCCAGGCCAGTGCGTCGACGACGACGACCCCGGCGGCCCAGGTGGCGGGGCGCCAGTAGGGGGTGATGTCGGTGAGGCCGGGGGTGTGGGCGCCGGTGAACAGGACGGTGCCGAAGAGGTCGCCGTGGACGAGCTGGTCGGGGCTGCGGATCGGTTTGCGCAGGGTGGAGAGTTGGCCGATCAGTTCCAGGGAGCGCTGGCCGTCGGGGGTGGCGGCGATGGGGACACCGCCCGCGCGCAGGGTGCGCAGCGGGATCGATTCCCAGGCGGCGCGGTCGGCGGCGACGAACACGTCCACGTCGACCCAGGGCGCGACGGGCGGTTGGACCAGGAAGCGGGGACGTTCCAATTCCGCTGTCGCCTTGTGCAGGCGCAGCGAGACGGAGACGACCTCGTCGTGGCGGGGCTCGGGGGCACCGTCGACGAAGGTGTCGGCGCGCCAACCGGAAACAACATAGCGACCGTCGGTGGCGCGCACAGGGCGGGCGACGCGCAGTCCGTCGACCGCGAGGTGCTCGCGTACTTTCGCCGACCACGCGGCCCGCGCATGATCGGCGACGGGGCTGAGTACCACGTCACCCATGCGCCAGCCACCGTCCCAGTCCCCTAGGGAAACCGGCGTCACTTCGCGAAGCCCGAATGTGGCTCGCACATGCTCGGGAGGTTCGACTGAGGTCACGGGCCGTACCGTAACCCCGCAATCACCGGAGGCGTCCCAAGGCACGCTGTGATACCCCACTTTGCGACCTCACCGCAATATGCGATGAGGTCGCAAACCGGCAGCTATCGGGTCAGTAGACCGGAAGCGAGGGATCGACCTGCTTGGCCCAGGCCACCACGCCGCCCTGCAGATGCGTCGCGTCGGCGAAACCGGCGCGCTTCAAGGCGGCCAGCGCCTCCGCGGAACGGATGCCGGTCTTGCAGTGCAGCACGATCGGCTTGTTCTGCGGCAGTTCCGACAGCGCCTCGCCGGACAGGATGCGGTCCTTGGGGATCAGGGTCGCGCCCGCGATGTGGACGATGTCCCACTCCACCGGCTCGCGCACGTCGATCAGCTCGATCTTGTCGGCGTCGAGGAGTTCCTTGAGCTCGGCGGCGGTGATGGTCGACCCGGCCGCGGCCGCGGTGCCTTCCTCCGACACCACACCGCAGAACGCGTCGTAGTCGATCAGTTCGGTGATCGGCTCACGTTGCGGATCGCGGCGCAGCTTGATGGTGCGGTAGTTCATGTCCAGTGCGTCGTAGACCATCAGCCGCCCGAGCAGTGTCTCGCCGATGCCGGTGATCAGCTTGATCGCCTCGGTCACCATCACCGATCCGATCGACGCGCACAGCACGCCGAGCACGCCGCCCTCGGCGCAGGAGGGGACCATTCCCGGCGGCGGGGCCTCCGGGTACAGGTCGCGGTAGTTGATGCCGCGACCGTCCGGGGCGTCTTCCCAGAACACCGAGACCTGGCCCTCGAAGCGGTAGATCGAGCCCCACACGTAGGGCTTGCCCGCGAGGACGGCGGCGTCGTTGACGAGGTAGCGGGTGGCGAAGTTGTCGGTGCCGTCGACGATCAGGTCGTAGTCGGCGAACAGTTCGACCGCGTTCTCCGGTTCCAGCCGGATCTTGTGCAGCCGCACGTCGATCCCGGAGTTGATCTCCAGAATGGAATCGCGGGCGCTGTCGGCCTTGGGACGGCCGATATCGGATTCGCCGTGGATGATCTGGCGCTGCAGGTTGGAGGCGTCGACCTCGTCGAACTCGACGATGCCGAGCGTGCCGACACCGGCGGCGGCCAGATAGAGCAGAGCGGGCGAGCCGAGGCCGCCCGCGCCGATCACGAGGACCTTGGCGTTCTTCAACCGCTTCTGACCGTCGACACCGAGATCGGGGATGATCAGGTGCCTGCTGTAGCGAGCGATTTCGTCCTTGGTCAGTTCCGCGGCCGGCTCGACGAGCGGCGGCAACGTCCCATTGAGAGGCACGTGAGAACTCCTGTATCTGTGGCTGCGGCGCGACCGCTTACCGGTGGTCGCTCTGCTGACTACAACCAAACCTGCCGCGCTGTTCTTCCCCGTTCATGTTCCCGCATGGGCGAGGCGACTATCCGCGCGGGTACGGCCAGGGGTTGAAGCGGCAGGTCTTGCCGTCGGCGGGGACCACGCCGTGGGGGTCGAGCAGGGCGATGTCGTTGTTTCTGGTGCCGAAGGTCTGCTGCATCATGATCGGGGCGAGGCCGCCGTCGGTCTCGCACGGCTGATGTCCGTGGTAGCCGATGGCGTGGCCGACCTCGTGGTTGATCTGGTACTGGCGGTAGGAGCCGATGTCGCCGTCGAAGGCCAGCGCGCCGCGCACCCAGCGGACCTCGGAGAGCACGACGCGGTCGAGGTCGGCGTTGTAGCACGACGAGTCGATCGGGATCTCGAATCCGCAAGCGGCGCGGGTGCTCTCGCGCGAGGTGAGCGAGAGGCGGAAGTCGGCCGGGCCCGCGTCGATGCGCTGGAAGCCGAACTTGGGGTCGTTGGTCCAACTCTTCGGGTTGGCCAGAGTGGTCTCCACCATTTTCGCCACGGCGGCGTCGCCACCGAACGGTGAGGTGTCGATGCCGTCCTCGACTTCGACGGTGTAGCGGAACACGCGCTCGGTGCCCGCGCCGACCTGAGCGCTGGTGCCCGGCACGATGTGCCAGGTGCCTGCCGCGCGTTCGACGTATTCGCCACCCTCCGGCAGCGCGCCGAGGGGCAGATCTGCGGGGAACTTGCCGTCGCCGGGAGGTGCGCCGATGATGCCGGACTGTGCCACCTTGGGACTGAGCGCGCCGAAGCCGGGATCGCTGGGCAGCGGTATCGGGCCGGTGCGCACCGCGTCGACGACGACCAGCACGGTGATGGCGAGCAGCACCGGCAACGCGTAGGCCCGCCAGCCGTACGCGGAGACGAATCGGCCGAGGGCGCTCTGCTTCTTCGCATCACGCTGTGGGCTGCGCGGGCGGCCGTTGTCGTTGTCGGTGGGATCCCAGCGGGCACGTAGGGGCTGGCGGGATCGGTCGGCGGGCTGATAGAGCCCGAGCGGGTCATAGACCTGCAGTTCCCGCCCCTCCGACGCCGACGTGACAGCACCGGACTCGGAGGGGTGCGTGGAGCGAGCGATATCGCGCCCGCCGTCGGCATGGTCATCCGTCCGGTCGGTCACCCCATCAGATTCTCACAGTACGCAAATCCGCCGTGCGGGCGGCCGGAGGAGATCGCCCGGTTACGGCCCGGCGAACTCCGCGGACTGGTACTACATTTCCAGGGCGAGACGCAGGGTGAACACCGTGCGAGTATCGTCTTTGGGATACCCGGACCGCACACCTCCGGCCGGGGGAATCGACTATCTATAGAGAGCCGAGATGACTGACCTCGTGGACCGCATGCCCTCGCGCCGATCGGTGCCGGAGACGGTCCCGGCCAAGCGCGGTACCCGCCTGCCTCGGGACGAGCGCCGCCAGCAGTTGCTGCTCGCCGCCAGCGAGGTCTTCGTCCAGCGCGGCTACCACGCGGCGGGTATGGACGAGATCTCCCAGGTGGCCGGGGTCAGCAAGCCGGTGCTATACCAGCACTTCGCCAGCAAGCTCGAGCTGTACCTGGCGGTGCTGCAGAACTACGTCGACATCCTGGTGTCGAGCGTGCGCCAGGCGCTGCGCTCCACCACCGACAACAAGCAGCGTGTGCGGGCCGCGGTTGCCGCGTACTTCGATTTCGTCGACAACGAGATGCAGGGCTTCCGCCTGGTCTTCGAATCCGACCTCACCAGCGAACCGCAGGTGCAGCGCCGGGTCGAGCAGGCCACCGAGGCGTGTGTCGACGCGGTCTTCGACCTGGTCGCCCACGACTCGGGTCTAGATCCCTACCGCGCCCGCATCCTGGCCGTCGGCCTCGTCGGCGCGAGCCAGTTCTCGGCCCGCTACTGGCTGGAAGCCGATCGCCCCGTCCCCAAGGACGAAGCCGTCGACACCACGGTCTCACTGGCGTGGGGCGGCTTGAAGCACGTGCCGCTCACCGCCGCCCAGCGTGCGTACTCGCAGGACCTCTGAGTTCGACTCGACAAAGAATGCCCCGCCATCTCGAAGATGACGGGGCATTTTCGTGCTCGCGGATCAGACCGTCGCGAAGCCGACTCGGCCTGCGGCCGGGGAACCGATTTCCACGTAGGCGACCTTCGCGGCCTGGATCAGGAACTTGCGGCCCTTCTCGTCGGTGAGCGACACGACGCCTGCGGAGCCGCTCAGCGCATCGGACACCAGCGCCTCGATCTCGTCAGGGCTCTGCGCGCTGTTGATGACGAGCTCTCGCGGGCTATCCGAAATACCGATCTTGACCTCCACGGCCAACCTCCGAACGTAAGAGTCCTGTGTTGTCGACTCCCAGGCTAGTGCAGCCCGCCGACGCCGGTGTCACAGCCGCCTGCGCTCTGAGCGAACGGGTCACGCAGGCTCGATCAGTTGGATTTCGAGTTCGATCTTCACGGTGTCCGACAGCATGCCCGGCAGGGCGACGCCGACGCCGAAATCGGTGCGCTTGATGGCGCCGGTGGCGGAGAAGCCGGCGTGGCGGGTGCCGTCGGGGAAGTCGGCGATGCCGCCCCATTCGACGTCGAGGGTCAGCAGCTGGGTGATCGCGCCGAGGGTGGCCTCGCCGGTGACGGTGAAGGTCTCGGCGACCCGAACCGGTTGGGTGGCACGAAAGCTCAGGGTCGGTCGGTTGGCGACGTCGAGGAAGTCGGCCTGGCGGATATGGGCGTCGCGGTCGGCGTTGCCGGTGTCGAAGGAGTCGAGTTCGATGGTGGCGCCGAGAGTGGCCGCGCCCGTTTCGTCGACGACGAACTCGGTCCGGAAGCGGGTGAAGCCGCCGCGCACCTTGGCGATTCCGAGGTGGCGAATGGTGAACGCGACCGAGGAGTGGGCGGCATCGAGAGCCCAGGATCCGGTCTTCAGCTGCTGGATCTGCGTCGAGGAAGTCATGTTTCCACCCTGACCGGACTGCGGTCCGTTAACCAGACCGCGGTTATCCTGGTCCTGGCAGGGCGTGGCTGAAAACCCCATGACCGGGCACCATCGAGACATGGTAGGCGCAGATATGGCAGATCATCCAGGCGCTCGTTCGGCATTCGCGGAACTTCTCGTCGCCCGTCGGGCCGAACTGAATCCGGCCGATGTCGGCCTGCCCGGTGGCGGCAGGCGTCGCACCCCTGGTCTTCGTCGTGAGGAGGTCGCGGTGTTGGCCGGTGTCAGCGCCGATTATCTGGCCCGGCTCGAACAGGGCCGCGACACCAACCCCTCGATGTCAGTCGTCGACGCACTCGCCACCGCCCTGCGGTTCAACGACACCGAGCGGGGCCATTTCGCCTGGTTGGCACTGACCACCAGCAGCGACTCCCGTTGCCCGAGTACCGCTTTCGATCCCGCCCTCGATCAGGTGTCCCCCGCACTTCGCGGCGTGCTCGACTCGCTCGACCCCACCCCGGCGTTCGCTCTCGGCCCCCGTGCCACCGTGCTCGCCTGGAACAACGCGTGGTCGGAACTGGCCGCCCCGCTCGGCCTGCTCGACAATCCCGACCTGGTCAACCTGGCCCTGTGGACATTCCGCCATCCGCTCGCCCGCGCGACGGTCACCGACTGGTCCCAGTTCGCCGACCAACTCGCCGACCAACTTGCCAGAACGCGCCTGCGCCGCCCCGACGACGAACGCGTCGCCGAACTCATCGCCGACCTGTGCCAGGAACCCGAGTTCGCCCGCCGCTGGCAACCCCACCGCCTCGCGGAGGACCAACCCACCCTCCTCGGCTTCGAACACCCCACGCGAGGCACCATCACCTACACGGTGCAGACGCTGGCCGCCGACAACGATCAACAGGTCGTGATCTGGCTACCGCGCGAAACAGCTTCCCGCACACCGGAATTGCGCCTGGTTCAGCACCACGCGATCGGTGGATGACGACTGATCACCCCACCGCGACCCAGAGCTACAGGCCGAGTTCGGCCATGCGGGCCGCGTGCCGCTCCTGCATGCGGTCGAACAGGGTCGCGATGCCGTTGAGGTCGCCGGTGGCGGCGAGGACCAATTCGGCCAGTTCGTCGCGCTGGGCCATCACGAACTGCGCCTGCGTGATCGCCTCGCCGAGGAGCCTGCGCCCCCACAGCGTGAGGCGGTCGCGCTCGGAGCGGCTGGCCGCTACCGCGCTGCGGACCTCGTCGACCACGAACTGCGAGTGCCCGGTCTCGGCGAGGACGTCGCGCACCACATCGGAGACCTCGGTGGGCAGCGCGCCGGCGATCTCGGTGTAGAAGTCGGCGGCCAGGCCGTCGGCGACGTAGAACTTCACCATCGACTCGAGCCAGGTCGACGGGTCGGTGGAGGCGTGGTAGGAGTCCAGCGCGCCCTGGTACTGCGCCATCGCGGCCTCGGCGTCGGCACCACGATCTGTGAGTGCGGCTTCCAGGGTCTCGAAGTGCGCGAGCTCGGCGGCGGCCATCTTGGCGACACCGATCCGGCCCCGTAGCGACGGCGCCTGCTTCGCCTCCTCGGCGAGCCGATAGAACGCGGACAGCTCGCCGTAGGCGAGAACCGCGAACAGCTCCGTCACCCCCGCGTGGTCCGCGGCGAGCGGTTCGGTCGAGAAGAATTCCGGCGCGCTAGAGGTCTGGGCTCCCATGACTGTCAACAATACAGCGCGTCTGAATACTCTGACCGCATCCAGACACCGCCATTCTCGGGCGTCCTCAGCCCATGCCACTACGTGGTTCGAGCTTCAGTTTCCGCGTCAACCAGACTGGTTTCACCAACACTCACAGAGTGTCGGTCAGAGCCGATCTGTCGGCGGACTTTGGTGACCCGGCCCCCTGCTCGAGGGTCCGGGGATCGTGAAAAGTCTTGGCGAATCAACGGCCATTGCGCGAGGTTTACCGCCGCGTTGTGATCACGGTCTCCGCGAAACCCGCACTCGCAGAAGAACACCCGATCCGCCAACGTCAGCGTCGAGTGGATCGTCGTGCAGGCCGAGCATCGCTTACTCGATGGGAACCAACGGTCGGCGATTGTGATCACGCCACCCCGCCATGCTTGCTTGTAGGTCAACATGCGGGCGAAATCCGCCCATCCAGCATCGCTGATCGCCCGCGCCAGCCGACGGTTTCGCACCATCCCCGCCACATGCAGGTCTTCGATTACGAGCCGGTCTTGGGTTTGACCAGCGTTGACGGTGACCCGGGCGAAGATCGGAGCTTCGCAGGTCAGGCTGATCCACCACCGCGCCGCCCGATACGAAACGGTGGCATACAGAATTCTCGCGCGGTCTTTGGTAAGCAGACGCCGCAACCGGCGAGTATCTGCCCGCACCCGGATCGCACCGATCCCGGACAATGTCACCGACCGGGGACTGTCGTTGTCACCGACTCGGATCTTCGTTCGCCCGGTCTTGGAGTGCTTGTTCCGGATCCGGAACGACGGGATGGTCTTGTCCTCGGTCCGCCACGCCAGCCCGGTCACCACCACCTCGGCTGTTCCGCCCGGATCGACAGCGATCACTCGTCCGGCGGCTTCGGTCTTCTTCCAGGTGTTGAACGCGTTGATCAGATCGAACCCGGTCCACGGCACCCGATGGCCGGTGAGCTCTTACGGAGGCGGAGGGCCGTTGTGACGACATCGAGGCTGTGGTTGAACGCAAACCGAGCAGCTCCAGCATGACGAGCAAGCACCACGGTTTGCTCGACCGTGGGGTCGAGTTGATACCGGAAGCTCGTATGGCGGCTCATCATCGGCGAGTGTGACACAGAACACCGACACCGAATTGCCCGAGGCCAACCCGACCGAGTTCTCAGATTCCCCCTGAGCTCGGTCCGATCGATCAATCGCGTTCGGCCAGGAATTTGTCCAGGTGGGCCCAGGTGGTTTCGCGGGCGTCGGGTCCGGTGAGAATGCCGAGGTGGCTGCCCGGCACGACCTCGTAGGTGACCGATGACGAGCCCGACAGCGTGCGCAAACCGGCCTCGACAGCGGCCTTGGGCGTGATCACGTCGGACTCGCCGCCGATCAGCAGCACGGGCACGCGCACATCGGCGAGTTCGATGGTCCGGTCGGCCAGTTCGAGCTTGCCGTTGCCGATGTCGTTGGCCAGCATCATCCGACCCCACAGCTGGTTGTAGAAACGGCCTGGGTAGCCGGGCATGGCGGCCTGGAAACGGTCGATCGATTCCATTTTGGCCAGGGTCGCGGCATCGGTGATATTCCTGGCGATGAACCGCGGGCGCGCCAGTTCACGGTCGTACGCGGCGAGGCGGTAGGCGAGCTTGGTGAGCGGCGCCGGAATGCCACCCGCGGCCCGGACGAGCGCGGTGGCGCCCCAGCCGCCGGTGAGGTTCGCCACCGAACGCAACTGTGGAATGCCGAGCATCTTGTCGTAGTCGAGCGGCGGGCCGACCCCGGTGACCGAGCGGATCGGCAGCTCCGGGTTCGCGGCGGCGGTGAGCAGCGAGAACATGCCGCCGACCGACCAGCCGATGAGATCGACCGGCGCACCGCCGCGATCGGCGCTCACGCGCAGGATCGCCTCGGGCAGGATGTCGGTGACCCAGTCCTCGAAGCCCATCCGGCGATCGGCGAAGGAGATATCGCCGTAGTCGACCAGGTAGGGGGCGCGGCCGGTCTCCACCAGATACCGCGCCAGGCTCTGATCGCGGCGCAGGTCGAAACAGGTGGCGGGCGCGGCGAGCGGCGGCACCAGCAACACCGCGGAATCGCTTGCCGCGGACTGGAATTCGGTATCGTAGCGACGCAGCAGGCGGTGCGGCTCGTCCCACAGCACGGTCGAGGGCGCCGGGTCGACAGGCTCGATACCCGCGCCGAAGCTCAGGGCCCACGCGTTGCGCGCGGCGGTGGTGACGGTGTCGGTGATACTCACGACTAGAAATGTCTCACAGGTGGTACCACCGGTACCAGTGAGCTCGATTACACCCGCGGACACGCGCGAAATCCGGCGCTCATGAATTGCGCTGCGACACACCACCCGTGCTGAGGAACTCCGGTGGCGAGCCTGTATTCGCGCGACATTCACCGACGTCGAAATTCGGATTGCGCAGATTATCACGCTACAATCTCCGTGGACAACGCTAGTTTCGGCGCCCGGACATACTCCGCGCCGTGCACTCCACCGGCGCACAGCGCGGGCGGACAGCGGCGATGTCCACAGACAGCAATGTCGAGAAAATGTGCGCGCAACGAATCCGCATCACCGCAGCGCCGCGCCGATGACACCGTCTCGACGGCCACGCATAACGCCTGGTCGGCGACGGTTATCCGGCGCCGGCCCGGTGAATATCACAGGCGGGTAAGTGGTCGTCGCGGGCCGACCGGCCCGCCCCACCTCGTGCGTGCGAGATGCAATGACGAGGAAGGCACGACACTGAGCAAGATCACTGTCGAACAGGAACCCGGTTTGGCCGACACACTCCTGACGGCCGAGCTGGACAGCACCCACATCCCGCCGAGTTTCACCGAATTGGGCGTGCGCGAAGAAATCGTGCGCGCACTCGGTGAGATCGGGATCGAACGCACTTTCGCGATTCAGGAACTGACCCTGCCGCTGGCACTGGCCGGCGAGGATCTCATCGGCCAGGCCCGCACCGGCATGGGCAAGACCTTCGGTTTCGGCGTGCCGCTGCTGCACCGCATCGCCACCGCCGACACCGGCACCACCCCGCTCGACGGCACCCCGCGCGCGCTGGTCATCGTGCCGACGCGCGAGCTGTGCATCCAGGTCACCAAGGACCTGGAGAACGCGAGCAAGTACCTCACCAACCACCAGGGTTCGCTGAAGGTCGCCGCCATCTATGGTGGGCGCCCCTACGACACCCAGATCGCCGCATTGCGCGACGGCGTCGACGTTGTCGTCGGCACCCCGGGTCGTCTGCTGGATCTGGCGAACCAGAACCACCTGATCCTCGGCAAGATCGGCGTGCTCGTCCTCGACGAGGCCGACGAGATGCTCGACCTGGGCTTCCTGCCCGATATCGAGCGCATCCTGTCGATGGTGCCCGACAAGCGTCAGACGATGCTGTTCTCGGCCACCATGCCGGGCCCGATCATCACCCTGGCCCGCACGTTCCTGACCAAGCCGACGCACATCCGCGCCGAGCTGGCCAACGATTCGGCGGTGCACGACCGCACCGCGCAGTTCGTCTACCGGGCCCACGCGATGGACAAGGCCGAACTGGTCGCGCGCGTGCTGCAGGCGGAGTCCCGCGGCGCGACGATGATCTTCACCCGCACCAAGCGCACCGCGCAGAAGGTGGCCGACGATCTCGCCGAGCGCGGCTTCAATGTCGGCGCCGTGCACGGTGACCTCGGTCAGATCGCCCGCGAGAAGGCGCTGACCAAGTTCCGCAAGGGCACCATCGACGTGCTCGTCGCCACCGATGTCGCCGCGCGCGGTATCGACATCGACGACGTCACCCACGTCGTCAACTACCAGTGCCCCGAGGACGAGAAGACCTACGTGCACCGGATCGGCCGCACCGGCCGCGCCGGGCGCACCGGTGTCGCGATCACCCTCATCGACTGGGACGAGCTGCACCGCTGGGAGTCGATCAACAAGGCACTCGGCCTGAACATGGCCGACCCGGCCGAGACCTACTCCCGGTCGCCGCACCTCTACAGCGAACTCGGCATCCCCGAGGGCATCACCGGCGTGATCCGCAAGGCCGCGGCCCCCACCCGTGACGACGACGCCGTGGTCGAAGAGCGCACCGAGCGCCCCAAGTCCTCGCGCAGCCGTCGCCGCACCCGTGCAGGCACGCCCATCGTCGAGGGCAGCGAACCGAGCACGACCACCGAGTCGAGCACCGATTCCGCGGACGACACCACCGACGGCGACAAGCCCGCCCGTCGCAGGCGCCGTCGCCGCAAGCCCGCCGAGGCAGGCGAAGCGGGAACCGCCGAGTCGAGCACCAGCGAAGCCACCGACGCACCCGAATCGGCTCCGGCCGAGGGCGACGACGCGGCCAAGCCCGCCCGACGCAGGCGCCGCCGCAAGCCCGCGGAAGCCACCGCGTCCGACGCAACGGAAACCGTAGACGCCTAGTCGACACTGCTAGTGTCGCCTTCGTGCTCGCACCCGAACGGCGGACGCGCGCCGACATCTTCGTAGCAATCGCGATCGCCGTCACTCTCGTAGTGGCGGCGTTCGTCGTCTGGGCGCGTGCCGATGTCACCGGGACCGATTCGGTCACCGCGGCGTCCCCCGCGCCCACCGTCACCTCGGCTACCCAACTGCCCACCACCTTGCGTGAGCAGTGGCATGCCGCCGACGAGTCGAGCAGGCGGGCGCTCACGTCGGGCAATGTGGTGGTGACCGGCGACCACGGCACCGTGAGCGGGCGCGATCCGATCACCGGCACGCAGCTGTGGTGGTATCGCCGGGATATGCCGCTGTGCGGGGTCGAGTCGCAGTTCGGCACCGTGATCGCCACCTATCGCGATCAGCGTGGGTGCAGTCAGTCGGTGATGCTTGAGGCCGATAACGGTGAACGCCGGGTCGCGCGCAGCAGCTACATGGACGACGAGATTCGCGTCACCGGTGACGGCACCTACCTGCTGGCGCTCGGCGCGAACCGGCTGGAGATGTGGCGCTCGGATCTGGTGCGCACCCTCGAGTACGGCTACGTCGACGCACCGGTGAATCCGAATACCCAGCCGCGCAACGGATGCGCGCTGCGCTCGGCCGCGTCGAGTTCCTCGCGCCTCGCGGTGCTCGAACGTTGTCCCGGCGACGCGACCGACCGGCTGACAGTGCTCAACCCGGCACCGAAGGAATCGACCGCCCCCGAGGAATACGGCTCGCGGGTACTCACCGCACCGGGCGCCGACTCCCCCGAGATGCGGGTAATCGCGGTGTCGGACAACAAGATCGCCGTCTACTACCCCCCGACCCCGCCCACCGCCACCGGCCTCGGACTGCCCGCCAGGATCGTGGTGCACGACGGCACCGGCAACGAGATCGCGACCCATCAGCTCGCCGCCCCGTGGGACGCGCGCACCACGGTGACCCGCCTCGGCTCGGCCATCTACGTCTTCACCGGCAACAGCCTCATCGCCTTGAGCTCCAGCACATTACAGCCGGTCTGGACGGTTCGCGACGCTCTCGGCACGCCCGCGCTGATGGCAGGCAGGCTGCTGGTCCCGGTCGCCGACGGGCAGCTCGCGGTGGACAGCGGCAACGGCGCGACCGTCGCCCAGATCCCGGTCGAGCGCACCGACTACCGCGGCGACACCATCGCCACCGCCGTCCTGGGCAACACGGTGTTCGAACACCGCGGCGGACAGCTGTACGCGCTCGGCTGAACCCGCACTGCCATGATGGACTCATGTCCACACCCGATGCCCGCCTGGTCCTGCTGCGCCACGGCGAAACCGAGTGGTCGAGTCAACGCAAGCACACCAGCTTCACCGACCTGCCGCTGACCGAGCAGGGCGAGGCCCAGGCCGTCGCGGCCGGGCTGGTGGTGAAATCTCTCGACCTGCGCGATCCGCTCTGCTTCACCAGTCCGCGCCTGCGGGCGCGCCGGACCGCCGAACTGGCCGGACTGTCCCCGATCCAGATCGACGAGGACCTGGTCGAGTGGAACTACGGCGAGTACGAGGGCATCACGACCGCGAAGATCCGCGAAACCGTGCCCGGCTGGACCGTGTGGACCGCGCCGGTCCCCGGCGGCGAGACGGCCGAGCAAGTGGGTGAGAGGGCCGACCGGGTGCTCGCCCGGGTCGAGCCGGAGCTGCCACAGCGCGACGTGGTCCTGGTCGGTCACGGACATTTCTCACGGGTGCTGATCGCGCGCTGGGCGGAGTTCGCGGTGCGCGAGGGCCGCCGGTTCGCGATGTCCACCGGGGCGGTGAGCGTGCTCGGCTTCGACCACGACGCCCGCTCCATCTGGGGCCACAACCTGACGACCCGCACCGAACCGATCGAAGGAGTCTCGCGATGAGCGCACTGGTCCGCCGTGCCACGCCCGCCGATGTGACCGCGATGGTCGGGCTCGTCCACGATCTGGCCGAGTACGAGAAGGCGCCCGCCGAGTGCACGCTCACCCCGGAGCAGTTGCGGTCCGCGCTGTTCGGGCCGACGCCCGCGCTGTTCGCCCACGTCGCCGAGAACGACGGCGAGGTCAACGGCTGTGCGATCTGGTTCCTGAACTACTCCACCTGGGACGGCGTGCACGGTATCTACCTCGAGGACCTGTACGTGCGTCCGGAGACCCGCGGCACGGGGCTCGGCCGCGCCCTGGTCGCGGCGCTGGCCGCCGAGGCGGTCGAACACGGCTACAGCAGGGTGTCGTGGTCGGTGCTCACCTGGAACACACCGTCGATCGATTTCTACCGATCCCTCGGTGCCGCACCGCAGGACGAATGGATCGGCTACCGCCTCGCCGGTGCGGAACTGACGGCGCTGGCCGCGACCGTGAGCTGAGTCGGATGCGTATCGCGTTACCCCACGATTGGCCGCGCACACCGGAGGAGGCGATCGCACTCCAGGACGAACTCCGTCCCCTGGTGTCGACGGAAAACGTTGCGCCGCCACAATTTTCGACGGCGGCCGGAATCGATTCGGCCTATGCCGAAGACGGCACCGTCGCGACGGCTGCGGTAATTATCGACATCGGCACCATGGAAACCGTGGAATCGGCAGTCGCACACGGGATTTCGAAATTTCCTTATGTGCCGGGACTACTCGCGTTCCGGGAATTGCCCGCGACGGTTGCCGCATTGGAAAAACTCACCACCACACCGGATCTACTCGTGTGCGATGCACAAGGACTGGCGCATCCCCGACGGTTCGGATTGGCGTGCCATGTCGGGTTGCTCACCGGCATTCCGACCATCGGTGTCGCCAAATCGGTGTGGGGCGAATACTGCGCGCCCGGCCCACGTCGCGGTGATGTCAGTGATGTGACCATCGACGGCGAAGTCGTCGGCCGGGCACTGCGCACCCGCGATGACGTGAAACCGCTCTTCGTCTCGGTCGGCCATCTCATCGACCTCGATACCGCCTGCGCACAGGTGCTCGCCCTCACCCAGGGATTCCGGCAACCCGAGACCACCCGCCGAGCCGACCACCTGTGCCGCGAGGCGCTGCGCGCGGAAACGGCCTGACTAGAGGCGGTCTTCACCCGGGATCTCGCCGTAGTCCTGAGCCATGAAGCGACTGGTGGCCGGCGCGAACAGCGTGACCAACCCGGCGACCGCCACGAGCCCCAGCAGACTCCCCCACAACGGCTGATGCGAGTCCGTCAGCAACGACCAAGCCACCGGCACCAGCAACACGTTCGCGATGACCGCGATGGCCCGCCCCCAGCGTTTGCCGCGCAGCAGCCCGATGCCCGCCGCGAGCACCCCGCCGAACAGCACCCCGAACCAGAGCGCGGTGCCGACCCCGCTCGCCGCCGACTGATCGTGCCCGGTCAGCGCCCGCACGATCAGCACGATCGCGGTCACCACCCCGGCCAGTCCCTCCAGCGAAACCAGCCCACCGGCCAGCCGCACCGTCATCGGAATGCCGGTCGACACCTGTTCGCCGCCCTCGCGCTGGTCACCGTCTGTCACGTCCTGCTCTGCCACGTGCCCCAGCCTACGACGACGCGTCGTGGCGCCCGGCGCGCGTCGGCTGTTCGCCTGAGCGCACTACCCTCGGCACTGTGCGGACGCTGCTCATTGTCAATCCCAATGCCACCTCGACGACCCCGGCCACCCGGGATCTGCTCGCCCACGCCTTGGAGAGCCGAACACAGCTGACCGTTGCGCACACCCAGCATCGCGGCCACGCGGCCGAACTGGCCCAGTGGGCATCGACGCAGGAAATGGACCTGATCGTCGTGCACGGTGGCGATGGGACGGTCAACGAGACCATCAACGGCTTCCTTCCGGTGCCCCAGGTCGGCGACGACCAGGTGTGGCGCCCGCGCCTCGGGATCATTCCCGGCGGCTCGGCGAATGTCTTCGCCCGCGCGCTCGGTATCTCTGCCGATCCCGTGACAGCTACCAACCAGCTCATCGATCTGCTGGCGCGCGACGCCGACCGCCGGATCGGACTCGGCCTCGCCGACGACCGGTGGTTCACCTTCAGCGCGGGCGTCGGCCTGGACGCCGATGTGTGCGAGTCGATCGACACCGCCCGCGCCAAGGGCCGCAAGGCGACGCCGGCGCGATATCTGCGAACCACGGTGCGTCAGTTCTTCCGGGCCCGGCGTCAGGATCCGAGCGTCACCCTCGAGGTCACGGGAAGGGATCCACTCGAGGAGGTCTATTACGCCTTCGTCACGAATTCGAGCCCGTGGACCTATCTCGAGGACCGTCCGATTCGCACGAATCCCACCACCACCTTCGAATCGGGTCTCGGTGTGTTCGCGGTCAAGTCGATGAGCGTGCCCCGAACCCTGTTGCTTGCGCGACAGTTGCTGGCCGAGAATGGAAACCCCAAGTCGCCCATGCTTTTCCGTGCCGATGATGTGCCGTCCGCGCGAATCGAGACGGGCACGGAGATCGGCCTGCAAATCGATGGCGACTTCATCGGAAAACGCAAGATGGTGCATTTCACATCTGTCCCCAGCGTGCTGGACGTGGTGGCTCCCAAGCCGTCCTGACACTCGACCGTCAAGAAAGATCTCCTGGTTGCGCTGCGAAAACCCGGAGACGCGAGTACAAAGGACCGGGCGGGTTCCCCTTGTGGGGGCCCAGAGCGTGATCTCCCCCACGGTGCGCCGGAGACCTATTGACATCTACGGTGATCGTGAAAGCATTCACAAGCAACCGTGCGGAAACATTCGAGTCGCACAAGTGAACGATCCACTAACTACAGGCGCCCTTTGTGGCGCCCTCGCAAAGGAGCAGAGGAATGGACTGGCGCCACAAGGCCATCTGTCGCGATGAGGACCCCGAACTGTTCTTCCCGGTGGGTAACAGTGGTCCTGCGCTCGCGCAGATTGCCGATGCCAAGCTGGTCTGCGCCCGCTGCCCCGTCACTGCCGATTGCCTGTCATGGGCCCTGAAGTCCGGACAGGATGCCGGCGTGTGGGGTGGAATGAGCGAAGACGAGCGGCGCGCGCTCAAGCGGCGCAACGCACGCACCCGTACGCGTACCTCCGTCTAAGTCGACGGACCTGGCGTTGCCGGGCCATCAGCCCCCGGCCCGGTAACGCATGTGTGAGAACCCGGCACCTTACGGTGCCGGGTTTATTGTTGCCCACCAGCTGTTTTCAGTAGTTTCAGCGCCCGGAACGACGTCCGAGCGGGACCCGCAACACCGCGTCGGTGCCCACATCGGCACCAGGATGCAAACCGATCGAGCCGCCCAGTTCCGACGTCACCAGGGTGCGCACGATCTGCAGACCCAACCGGTCGGAACCTTCTAGACTGAACCCTGAGGGCAGGCCACGGCCGTCGTCGGAGATGATCACGTCGAGCCAGCGCGCCGACCGTTCCGAGCGAATTGTCACGGTACCGTTCTCGCCCGCGTCGAAGGCGTGCTCGATCGCGTTCTGCACCAGCTCCGTCAACACCATCACCAGCGGTGTCGCCCGCTCCGCGGAGAACACCCCGAGCGAGCCCGCCCGGCGCACCTTGATCCGCGCGGTGTGCACCGTCGCCACATCCGCCATGATCGGCAGCAGCCGGTCGATGACCTCGTCGAGGTCGACTTCCTCGTCCACCGACATCGACAGCATCTCGTGCACCGAGGCGATGGATGTGACCCGGCGCACCGATTCCGTCAGCGCCACTTGGGCTTCCGGGTTCTCGGTGCGGCGGGCTTGCAGCCGCAGCAGCGCCGCCACGGTCTGCAGGTTGTTCTTCACCCGGTGGTGGATCTCGCGGATTGTGGCGTCCTTGCTCAGCAACGCGCGGTCGCGCCGCTTCACCTCGGTGACATCGCGCACCAGCACCGCGGGCCCGGCCAGTTCCCCACCCGGACGCAGCACCAGCGTGCGCAACAACACCGTCGCCCCGCGGGCCTCGACCTCCATCCGGCGCCCGGTGCGACCGGCGAGCGCGGCCTGGATATCGGCCACCACTTCCTGCGCGTCGAACGGATCGGTGATCAACGAACGCGTGGTCACCGCGAGATCCTGACCGACGAGATCGGCCTGCATCCCCATCCGGTGATAGGCCGACAGCGCGTTCGGGCTCGCGTAGACGACGAGGCCCTCGGTGTCGAGGCGGATGAAACCGTCGCCCGCGCGGGGGCTGGAGTGCGTGGCCGCCCTGTCCTCCGGCACCGGAAAGCTGCCGTCGGCGATCATCTGGCACAGATCGTCGGCGCAGGACACATAGGCCGTTTCGAGGGTGCTGCGAACCCGCGAACGCGCCAGGTCGGAATCACGGCTGAGCACCGCGATCACGTCGTCGCCGCAGCGCACCGGAATCGCTTCGCGCACCGCGTGTACCGGGCTCGGGTGATAGACCCCGCTCACCTCGACCTCGGCGTCGGTGCGCACGGTGTTCCCGCTCACCAGGGCGTCGAAGACCTGCGGGAAATCGGTGCGCGAGGCGGTGGTGTCGACCTTGTCTTCCAGATGCACGGTGGGTGCGGTCGTCGGCCGGATCTGGGCCACACACACCACATCGGAACCGGCGACGACCGGGCCCGCGCCCACCCACAGCAGCAGATCGGAGAAGGAGAGATCGGCGAGCAACTGCCAATCGCCCACCACCCGTTGCAGATGGTCCACGGCGATGCCGGGGAGGTCGGTGTGTTCGGCCAGGAGCTCGCTCAGTGTTGCCACGCTGGATCTACCGCTTCGTTTCGTCTGACTTACGCGATGGTGGCGATGAGGTCGCCCGCCTGTAGAACCTGGCCCGGTGTGACGTCGACCGAGGTGATGTCGCCCTCGACCTCGGTGAGGACCGGGATCTCCATCTTCATCGATTCGAGCAGCACCAGTGTCTGGTCCACCTGGACGTGTTCGCCCACGGTGACCTCGACAGCGAGCACGGTCGAGACCATCTCCGCGCGCACTTCTTCAGGCATGGCACCCCGTTCAATAGTCGTGTGGCCCCCGCGATGCGACGGTGGCCGGTATCCGCCGAAGCTACAGCCAATCACACATGAAACAATGGCTCTCGACCAGACATAGAAGGGAGCTCCCATGGGTAAGCGTGGACGTAAGAAGCGCAGCCGCAAGGGCAACGCCGCAAACCACGGCAAGCGTCCTAACGCTTGAGTCGTGCCGCTGCGCACAGACGACAACAGCACGCTCTCGATGAGAGCGTGCTGTTGTCGTTTCGAGGGGTGATCAGCCCTCGGTGGTCTCGATCCTGGTGACCGTGATCGTCCGGTGGATCTCGAGCTTCAGTCGCTCGCGCAACCCATCGGGAGCATGCTCACCACCGCATTTGCGACTGAGCAGACCCTTGATCTTCTCCTCGATGCCATAGGCCTCGATGCAGGGGCTGCAGTGATCCATGTGCTCCTGCAGGCGCTCCCGAGTGGCGTTGTCGCACTCGTTGTCGAGCATGAGCCACACATCCGCGAGGACCGCGGTGCAGTCCATATCGAGATCGGGATCGTCACTCACTTGACTACCTCCTGGCGTTCCCCACGGTCGAATCCACGTTCGCGCGCCACGTCGGCGAGCAGGCCCTTGAGCTGCTTGCGTCCACGGTGCAGCCGAGACATCACGGTACCGATGGGGGTGCCCATGATGTCGGCGATTTCCTTGTACGGAAAGCCCTCGACGTCGGCGTAGTACACCGCCATCCGGAATTCCTCCGGCAGCTGCTGGAGCGCGGACTTGATCTGGTCGTCGGGCAGCGCGTCCAGCGCCTCCACCTCGGCCGAGCGCAGGCCCACCGAGGAGTGCTCGGCGGTGGCCGCCAGCTGCCAGTCGGTGATCTCGTCGGTCGGGTACTGCGCGGGCTGACGCTGCTTCTTGCGGTAGGAGTTGATGTAGGTGTTGGTCAGGATCCGGTACAGCCAGGCACGCAGATTGGTGCCCTCCCGGAAGGACTTGAACCCCTGGAACGCCTTGACGAACGTCTCCTGCACCAGGTCCTCGGCATCGGCCGGGTTCCTGGTCATGCGCAGGGCGGCGCCATAGAGCTGATCGATCATCGGGAGCGCATCGCGCTCGAACCGGGCCGCCAGCTCGGCTTCGTCGACTTCTGTGCCGGACGCACCGTCGGAGACCACGTCGTCGTCGCTCGTCACACCAATCCCTTCGATCGCCGTAGTAGCCGAATCTACCGGCACGACGGAATCGACTGGCAATCGCGCACCCCGTGGCAGGAGAGGACGCTCCTCGAGCAGCAGTGTCACTATCTCTCCTTCACGTCGTCTCGGCTGGGTGGCTTGTCACTTGTGTGCAACATGCACCCCGGCATTCGTGTTCCCATACCGCGGGAAATGTGGTTGCCGAGCTGGGTGCGGTCGGCGATTAGGGTGAGCGCCTATGTCGACTCCCGCGATCAAAGCTCTCGGCGGTATCGCGCATCGGGTGCACTCCTATTCCCACGATCCGCGGGCGGAGTCCTATGGCGACGAGGCCGTCGACGCACTCGGCGAGGAGCTGGGAGTGCTCGCCGCGCAGATCTTCAAGACACTGGTGATCGAACTCTCATCCGGCGCGCTGGCGGTCGCTGTCGTGCCGGTGCCCGCGCGGTTGTCGTTGAAGGCGGCGGCCGCCGCGCTCGGCGCGTCGAAGGCGAGCATGGCCGACAAGACCAAGGCCGAGCGCACCACCGGCTATGTGCTCGGCGGGGTTTCGCCGCTCGGCCAGCGCAAGAAGTTGCCCACTGTTGTCGACGCCTCCGCGCTCGACTGGGATCGGGTGCTGTGCAGCGCGGGCAAACGCGGGCTCGAGATCGAGTTGGCGCCCGCCGATCTGGTGCGGGCGTGCGCGGCCGTCACCGCCTCGATCACCAGCTGAGGCAATCCGGTCGGCGCCTCGTTCCGAATTCACTTCGACGCATTCTGCGCCCGGTACGACCGATTCGACCCGAGGATGTGATGCGAAAATGTCCGCTCGTTCGACGATCGCCGCCCTGTCCGGTGCCCTGGTAATCGCTTTCGGCGCTGCCGCGGTAGCCCCTGCCATCGCGGCTCCGCAGGTGGTTCCGCCGTCGCAGGCCGAACCCGGCGACTATCCGCTCAACGGCCAGGGCACCACACCGAAGAATTCGCCGAAGACCGCACCGGAAACCGACGAGCGAGCCGAGAAGTCGGAGAAGCTCGGCGGTGGGGTCGCTACCGAGGTGATCGATCTGATCACCGGAATCATCAAGTGCGGGTTGAACATCGCCACCGATTCGGTGCCCTGCTCGCTCTGACGACTCACGCGCGGCCGGACGGAGGCGTACACCACGCTCCGCTCGGCCGCGTTGTCGTTCGCGACCATCGCCCACAGCGCGGCTCCGAGCGGTGGCAGCAACGTTCCTGGCCACCACCCGCAGCGTCGCGAAGCGAGGAATAGCCGCTGTGTCGCGAGATCGCCGCGCTCACTGTGTGATGTCGCTGGTCCCGTCGGGCACCAGTAGTTCCGGCCCGTTGTTGCGCACGTTGTTGACCAGGGTGGAGACCGGACGCGTCACGATCGTCGCCAACTCCGCCGGTGAGGGCGGGCGCAACAGGTCGGCGGGTGCCGGGTGGTCCGGGTCCAACCACGCGTCCCAGTGCTCGCGCGGCATCGGCAACGGCATCCGGTCGTGGATGTCGGCCAATTCGCCGCTCGCGTCGGTGGTCAGGATGGTGCACGACAGGAGCGGTTCGGAATCGGGCCGGCTGCGATCACGCCACACCGACCACAGTCCGGCCATGTAGAGCAGGGAACCGTCGCTGTGCGACATATAGAAGGGCCGCTTCACCGCCTTGCCCTTGCCGGTCGGCGCGGGCTCGACCAGCCACTCGTACCAGCCGTCCATCGGCACCAGGCAGCGCTTGTGTTTGACCGCGTCGCGGAACGACGGCGCGGTGGCGGCCTTGTCGGCACGCGCGTTGAACAGCGGTTTGCCCTTGGCCGGGACGCCGGGCTCGGCCGCCTTGGTCCAGTGCGGGATCAAGCCCCAACGCATCCGCCGGATCCGCAGGCGCGGATCGTCGTCGGGTTCGCCGTGTTCGTGCCGCTCCACGACGGTGAGCACCTGGGTGGTCGGCGCGACGTTGTAGCTGACGGCGGCATCCGGCTCGTCGAGCCCCGTCTCGTCGACAGCGTCCAGTTCGGCCGCCAACCGGCCCGGATTCGTGGTCGTCGCGTATCGTCCACACATAAAGGTCAAGATACGCGCGGGGACCGACATCATGGCCCGCCGACGACGCCACCCCACGCCGAAATCCGCACCACCGGTGTATCCGAACCGCACATAAGCGAAGATAGGGGCGTGAGTTTCTGGCCTGCGCCCCATATCGAGGTCCCCGTCCACGCGACCGTGACCCTGCCCGGTTCGAAGTCCATCACCAACCGTGCGCTCATCCTGGCCGCACTGGCCGATGGGCCGTCTACGCTCACCGGTGCGCTGCGCAGCCGCGACACCGACCTGATGATCGGTGCCCTGCGCGCTCTCGGCACCGAGATCGTCGGCGACGCCGAGACGCTCGAGGTCACCCCGGCTCCCCTGCGCAGCGCCGCGGTCGACTGCGGCCTCGCAGGCACCATCATGCGATTCCTGCCGCCCGCCGCCGCACTGGCCACCGGCGACGTCGCGTTCTTCGGCGACGAGCAGGCGAAGCTGCGCCCGCTGTCCACCATTCTCGACGCCCTGCGCAAGCTCGGTCTCGATGTCGACGGTGACGCGCTGCCGTTCGTCGTGCACGGCACCGGCACGCTGCGCGGCGGCAACGTCACGATCGACGCCTCGGGTTCCTCGCAGTTCGTGTCGGGGCTGCTGCTCTCGGCCGCCCGCTTCGACGAGGGCATCACCGTCCACCACGACGGCAAGGCCCTGCCGTCGATGCCGCACATCGAGATGACCATCGAAATGCTGCGTCGCGCCGACGTGGCCGTGCAGACCCCCGCCGATTCCGGCAACGCCCAGACCTGGACCGTGGCGCCCGGCCCGATCCGCGCGGTCGACTGGGACATCGAGCCCGATCTGTCCAACGCCACCCCGTTCCTGGCGGCGGCCGCGGTCACCGGCGGCGAGGTGAGCATCCCGATGTGGCCGCGCGGCACCACCCAGCCCGGTGACGTGATCCGCGAGATCCTCGTCCGGATGGGCGCCGAGGCGCGCATCTTCGACGGCATTCTCACCGTGCACGGTCCGGAACGCCTGGCCGGCATCGACATCGACCTGCACGACGTCGGCGAACTCACCCCCACCGTCGCCGCACTGGCCGCCCTCGCGGATTCACCCTCGCGGCTGCGTGGCATCGCGCACCTGCGCGGACACGAAACCGACCGTCTCGCAGCACTTTCCGCCGAGATCAATCGCCTCGGCGGCAATGTCACCGAGACCGAGGACGGCCTCGAGATCGTGCCCACCCCACTGCACGGCGGTCAGTGGCATTCCTACGCCGATCACCGAATGGCCACCGCGGGTGCGATTCTCGGCCTACGGGTGCCCGGCGTGGAGATCGAGGACATCGGCACCACCGCCAAGACCCTGCCGACCTTCGTCGCGCTGTGGGAACAGATGCTGGCATCCGCGTTATCCGACGAGGGGGTGGCGCGCTGAGCCGCCAGGGGCGATCCTCAGCCAGCTACGACGAATCCGATGTCCGGGTGCGCCCGGGTAAGGCCTCGTCGCGTCCCCGCACCAAGACCCGTCCGCAGCACGCCGACGCCGAGGCCGCCATGGTGGTGGCCGTCGACCGCGGTCGCTGGGGATGCGTGCTCGACGGTGACGCCGACCGGCGCATCGTCGCCATGCGCGCCCGCGAGCTCGGCCGCACCCCGATCGTCGTGGGCGATCAGGTCGACGTGGTGGGTGACCTCACCGGCAGGCCCGACAGCCTGGCCAGGATCGTGCGGGTGAGCGCGCGCAGCACAGTGTTGCGCCGCACCGCCGACGACACCGACCCGTTCGAACGCATCGTCGTCGCCAATGCCCAGCAGCTGTTCATCGTCGTCGCGCTGGCCGATCCGCCGCCGCGCACCGGTTTCGTCGAGCGAGCGATGGTGGCCGCGTATGCCGGTGGGCTGGAACCGATTCTGGTGCTCACCAAGCGCGACCTGGTCGCGGAATCCGAATTCGCTTCCGCCTTCGACGGTCTCGATCTCAAGATCCTCTACGCCGGCATCGACGACCCGATGGAGCCGGTGCTCGAGATCGCGAACAACCGGCTCACCGCGCTGATCGGACACTCCGGCGTCGGCAAGTCGACGATGGTGAATCGTCTTGTGCCCGATGCCTATCGGGCCGTCGGCGTGGTGTCGGGTGTCGGTAAGGGCAAGCACACTTCCACCCAGTCGGTGGCCTTGCCGCTGCCCGAGGGCGGCTGGGTGATCGATACTCCCGGCGTGCGTTCGTTCGGCCTGGCCCACATCACCCCCGACGATGTGATCGCCTCGTTCACCGACCTCGCCGGTGCCATCGAGAACTGTCCACGCGGCTGCACCCATCTCGGGCCGCCCGCCGATCCGGAATGCGCGCTCGATCAGCTGCCCGGCACGGAACGGCGGGTCGCCGCGATTCGCACGCTGCTGACCGCCCTGATCGCCAACGACGCTTGGTAGCAACCGATTTCCGTGCCGGGCCGACTCTCAGAAGCTGAACGACCCGGTATCCACGCCGCCGCCACCGCCGCCGTCGGTCGGCAACTCGGCCACGGTGACCGTCTTGGAGCTCGACGAACTCGCCACACCGCTGCGCCCGGAGAAGGCCGCGCCGATGTTGTAGGAACCCGCGGCACCCGGCGTCCAGACGATGCTCGCCTTGCCGTTCGCGCCCACCGGGATGTCGCCGAGCACGTTGTCGCCCGCCTTGAACTGGATCGTGCCGCCCGCACCCGCCGGGGTCACGCTCGCCTCCAGGGTGACGGCCTTGCCGACCTGCGCACCCGACACCTCGGTGATGGTGGTGCTGGACACGGCGTCGCCTGACACCGTGATGGCCGGACCCTTGCCCTGATAGATGCCGTCACCGAGCGACCCGCCGTAGTGCATCGACGTCGGCAGCGGGGTATCGCGGGCGCAGTTCACGCCGACCTTGTACTGGATCTCGAAGGTCTGCGACTTCGGCGAGATATTCGGGTACACCGGGTATTTGGTGATGCCGAACTCGGCGCGGACCCAGTCCGAGGACGACGTATCGATCGACACGGCGTCACCCGACATCTTCGCCGAGCCCGCGACCGGGGTCAGGCACGCCGGGTGCAGATCCTTGACCGAGTAGATGTATTCCACCGGAATGCCGGTGCGCTCGAACTTCGTCGTCACGGTGACGGTGTCGCCGACCACCGGGTTGGTGTTCGACACCGTCCGGGTGAAGTGACTGTTGCCGTCATCCCACGCGATGGTCGCCGGAGCGGCCGCCGCCGATCCCGGAAACGCCGTCATCGCCAGCCCCGCCGCGGCCGCGAACGTGGCCACGCGCTGCACTCTTCTGTCCACCATCATCGTCTCCAAGTACGCCGGACGCCCTCGACGTCGTCGAGGCGCTGATTCGCCCGAGTGGCGAGCAGTAGATCACGCTCTGATACCCGGCGGATCCAAATCCGAAATAGATCTCGTTCAGATTTCGAATTCGACTCGCGTTCGCTCGCGTTCACAACCTCGACACTGTCCGCCGGTACCGTCATGCCCATGAAGCCACCGGCGATCGGTTACCTGCGCCGCGACATCTCAGGTGTCGCCCAGTCCTGGGACGAAACGCAGATCCGTTCCCTAGCCGAGCGTCTGGGCTACCGCTTCACCAAGACCGTCGTCTTCAGTGACCGCACCGCCGACCCGATCGGCCGCCTGCTCGACGTGGTCACCACCACCGAAGCCGCCGCGATCGTCACCCCCAGCCTCACCCACCTCGGCTCCGACCTGCCCCACCGCATCGTCGCCGCCTGCGACATCATCACGGTCTCCCCCGAAGTCACCCACACGAGAACCCTCCCCGCCCTCCCCGCCTAGGCCGGCGCGGCGCCCGCGAACTCGCTGGGCCCGAATCTATTTCGCCGGGACACGGCGCAGATACCTCCCGGTACACGACGGTTGTGGTCTCGTGCGGGAAAATGGAGTGGTGACCACCGAGAACGAACGTCCTGGACCGCCGACTACGAGCCCGAGCATTTTGGTGATCACGATCTCGCGGCGGGTGGAGGCGGCGTTGGGGGTGGAGTTGGGGGTGTTGGATCTGACGGTGGCCCGGCTGGGGTTGCTCGGGCACATCAATGGGGTGCCGGGGGCCTCGTTCAGTGAGTTGGCGCGGATGTCGGGGACGAGTGTGCAGAGTGTGCACGCCGCGGTGAAGGGGCTGGTCGGGGCGGGGTTGGTACAGGATCGGACGGCGCGGGCGGGGTCGGCGTCGGCGATCGAGTTGACGGAGGCGGGAGCGGGGCTGCTCGCGCAGGCGCGAGAGGCGGTGGCGCGAGTCGACATTGCGCTGTTCGGGGCCGAAGCGGATCCGATTCTGCGGCGCGTGGGCGCCGCGATCGTCGACGCGTTCACCGGGGAACTCCCCCCTCGACCCCAGGCGTGACGCATTCGACCTTCAATATGACTGAAGCTCGAACTAGGCTTCAATCGTATTGAAGGTCGGAGGGAGTCGGTAGTTGGAACACATCCTGTTGTCCGTGCATGTGCTCGCGGGCATTGTCTTCGTCGGCGGCTCGGCGGTCGCCACCAGCCTTTTCCCCCGGTACGCACCGGTAGCGGGTGGGCCCGATCCCGAGTCGGTCCGCAGTAGGTCGGTCGCGGTCGCCATGCACCGGATCACCGGCAACTACGCGAAACTCGCGATCGTCGTGCCGGTGATCGGCATCGTGCTGGCCACGATCCAGGGCCGGATGAACGAAATCTGGATCACCACCGCGATGGTGACCACCGCCGTGGCGGGTGGGCTGCTCGCCGTGCAGATCGTGCCGATGCAGCGCGAAGCCCTCGACCAGCCGGACGACGGCAAGCGCCTGCGCGTGCTGTCGATGCTCGCGGGGATCTACAACCTGCTGTGGACGGCCGTGGTCGTTCTCATGATCGTCCGTCCCGGATCTGCCATATGAACGAACAGGAGCGCCACATGCCCGACCAGGTTCTCGCCGAATTCTCCTGAGCCGCAGATATTTACAGAGCGTCGAGCACCGCCGCGGCCAGCGGACCGGCCGAGGCGGGGTTCTGCCCCGTGTGCAGATTACGGTCGGCTTGCAGGAACGGCGCGAACGGTTCGCCGCTGTGATACTGCGCGCCGAGTTCGATCAGTCGGTCTTCGAGTAGCCATTTGGCCTGGTCGGCGAGCCCGCCCAGACGTTCTTCCGCATCACTGAAGGCGGTGAGGCGATAGCCCGCGAAGGGCGACGGCCCGTCGGCGGCGGTTGCCAGGATCGCCGCGGGGCCGTGGCAGACCAGCGCCAGCGGCTTGCCGGAGCTCAGGGTTTCGACCAGCAGCGCCGCCGAATCCTTGTTCACCGCCAGGTCTTCCATCGGCCCGTGCCCGCCCGGATAGAACACCGCGCCGTAGTCGTTCAGACGGACATCGCCCAATGGCACCGGATTATCCAGCGGCGCAGCACTTTTGATGATCTCGGCGACCTTGCGCGCACCCTCCTCACCACCGTTGGGCACCGGCGCCAGACTTCCCAGATCCACCGGCGGCTTCACCCCGCCCGGCGTGGCTACGACGACTTCGTGCCCGGCCTCGGTGAATGCCCGGTAGGGCGTGGCGAATTCGTCTGCCCAGTACCCGGTGTGGCGTTTGACATTGCGGGACAACGTCCACTGATCGGCACCGGTCATTACGAACAGGATCTTCGCCATCATCGCCTCCGAGGAGTGGACTTTCGACGTCAGTGCTTGGCGCCGATGGTGTGGAGAATTTCGTGGATGATCGGGTCGGTGAGCCGGTTGGTGACCGAACGACCTTCGCGGCTCGAGGTGACGCAACCCTCGTGGCGCAAGACGCGAAGGGCCTGCGAGATCGCGTTCTCGTTGCGGCCGATCGCGGCGGCCAGTTCGCCGACGCTGATGCCGGGTGAGCGGTGCAGGCACAGCAGAATTTCCAGACGACCCGGATCCGACAGCAGATCGAAGCGCTGAGCCCATTCCCGGATCTCGACGTCGCCGATCGCGCGCCGGCCGAGTTCGACCGGCGACCCGTGCAGTGTGCGTGGCTCTCCCATGGCGATGCCCAGCTTAATCGCCGAGTGGACAGGACGGCACTGCCCGCGACTATTATCTGTTCATCTGTTCAGATAAACATGAGAAGTGTAGGGATGATCGATGCGCGCTCGGCCGCTGTTCGCTGTGGGGGCCGCGCTGACGGTCGCGCTGACCTCCTGCGGTGCGCCCGAGAGCGGGTCCACCGACTCGCTCGTCCTCGCCGATGCGTATGAACTGGGCGGATACAACCCCGTCGCCGGCTACAGCGCGGCAGGCGAGGCCAAGGTCTATGACGGATTGCTGCGCCTGACCGGCGGCACCGGTGTCCCCGACTTCGCCCCGGCCCTGGCGACTCGACTGCCGATCCCCGACGCCGACGCGACCGTATGGACGGCACCGCTGCGGCCCGGGGTGCGGTTCAGTGGCGGATCGGCGTTCGATGCCGCCGATGTGGTGGCGACCTATCGGGCGATTCTGGATCCGGCGTCGGCCTCGGAGGTGCGGTCGTCGTTTTCGATGATCGAGCGCGTCGACGCTGTCGATCCGCTGTCGGTGCGGTTCACCCTGCGTCATCCCTATGCCGCGTTCCCGACCAAGCTGCTGATCGGAATCGTTCCGTCGGAGGCGGTCGCGACCCCCGGGCCCGCGACCGCATCGCCGCTCAATACCGCCCCGATCGGCACCGGACCCTATCGACTCACCGCGCTGGAGCCGACTCGGGCGGTCTTCGAGGCGAACGAAAACTATTGGGGTGGGGCACCTTCGGTCAAGCGACTGACAGTGCTCCAGGTGCCGGACGACAACACCCGCGCGCAACGGATGGCCGGCGGCGAGCTCGACGGAACCTCGCTGCCGCCGTTGTTGGCCGCCACCTTCGCGCAGCGGATGTCGGTGCAGGCCAACACTTCCGCCGATTGGCGCGGCGTAGCGATGCCCGAAGGCGATCCGGTGGCTGGGGACCCGGCCGTCCGCCTGGCACTGAACTTCGCGGTGGACCGCCAGGCGATGATCGACAATATCCTCGGCGGTTACGGCCGTCCGGCCTACACACCCTTCGCCGATGTCTACGGCGAAGCCCATAACCCGGCCGTCTCTTTCGCCTTCGATCGCGCCCGCGCCGAGCAGATCCTCGATGGTGCGGGCTGGCGGACGGGCACCGAGGGCGTGCGCGCCAAAGATGGAGTACGCGCGCGATTCACCGTGATGTACAACTCCACCGACACGTTGCGGCGCGATCTCGCACTGGCTTTCGCCTCCGACGCTCGGCGCGTGGGCATCGAGGTCGATCTCGAAGCGCTCTCCTGGGATCGGATCGAACCGCGCATCGCGCAGGCCGCGATCCTGCTCGGCGGCGGTAGCGAACCCTACGACCCCGATACCCAGGCCTACAACACCCTGCACTCGCCGCCACTCGACCCGAGCGGGGGCAGCCCGTACGACAACGCGAGCCGTCACTCGGACCCAGTGATCGACGCCCAACTCGAAACTGCCAGGCGCAGCACCGATCCCGTTGTGCGCGCCGCCGCGTATCGGGAGGTCCAGAGCCGATATGCCCAGGCTCCGAGCCACGTGTTCCTGGTGCACCTCGACCACACCTATGTGGTGAAGGATTCGTCCTGGAAGATGTCGGGGCCGATTCTCGAGCCACACGCGCACGGCGTCACCTGGGGACCGTGGTGGTCGCTACAGACCTGGACCCGCTGATGGGGCGTAGTCGCGTTCGTGGACGCGGCCTCCGGGCGATGGTCGGGTGGCGATTGGTGACGTTGATCCCGGTGCTCGCCGCCGTGTCGGCCGCGCTGTTCGCCGCGGCGGCGGTGTCGCCGTTCGACCCGCTGGTCGGGTATCTCGGCGCACGCTACGAGACGACGAGTGCGTCGGATCGGGAGTTGCTCACGAATCGACTCGGGCTCGACGCGTCGTGGTACCAGCTGTACGGACGCTGGCTCGGTGACCTGTTCAGCGGCGATCTGGGCATTTCGCGCGGTTTCGCACAGCCGGTGAGCACCCTTCTCGCCCAACGGATTCCGTGGACGGTGCTGCTGGTCGTCGTCGCGATGAGTGTGGCGATCGCAGTGGCGCTCGGCGCGGGAGTCTGGGCGGGTATGCATCGCGGCGGGTTGATCGACCGGCTGGTCACCGCGTCGTGCGTGGTGATGCAGGGGCTGCCGCCGTTCGTGGTGTCGCTTGCCGCGATCGCCTTGTTCGCGGTCGGGCTCGGCTGGTTGCCGCCCGCGGGGCTCACCGACGCCGGGGCCGAGGTCGGATTCGGCCAGGTGGTGCGACATCTCGTGCTGCCCGCCGCCGCGTTGGCTGTCTCGCAGGTGCCGTGGCTGCTCCTGGCCGTGCGGGAATCGGTGTCGGGCAATCGCGGCGAGGATTTCGTGGTCGGGGCGGCCACGCGCGGCATCGATACCGCGACGATCACCCGCGGCCACATCCTGCCGACCTCGCTGGCCCCGTTCGTGACGATCCTCGGCGCCCGACTGCCGGAGGTCGTGGTCGGCGCGGTGCTGGTGGAGGAGATCTTCTCGTGGCCGGGGATCGCGGGTGCGTTCGTCCAGTCGGCGAAGGACCTGGATATGGCGCTGTTGGCCGTTCTCACGGTGGGCACGACCTGTGCGGTGATGCTCGGGTCGCTGCTCGCCGATGTCGCGGTGGTGCTGCTCGATCCGCGGGTGCGCGCCGATGGGTGAGAGGTGGCGTGGGCGTATGCACGGGGCTGCTGAGCGACGGTTGTCCGTCGCGCTATCGGTGCTGGTCGTGGTCGTGCTGTACGCGGTGACCGTGCCATGGGTGGGCGGAGTCGACGATCGGCTGACCGATTTCGCCAGTGCGCGGCAGGCGCCGTCGGGGCAGTGGTGGTTCGGGACCGACTCGGCCGGGCGGTCGCTGTTCGTGCGGATCGCGGCGGCGCTGCGAACCTCGCTGATCGTCGCAGCATGCGCGGCGGCGGTGTCGACGGTGATCGGCGTGCTCGTCGGTGCGGTGTCGGCGCTGGCAGGCGGGTGGGTGGACCGGGTGGTGATGCGGATCGCCGATACCGCCAACGCGCTGCCGCATCTGCTGCTGGGGATCGTGATCGTGGCGCTGTTCCGGGGGAACGCGCTGGCGGTGGTGTTGTCGATCGGACTCACGCACTGGGTGCAGGTGGCGCGGATCGTGCGGGCGGAGGGCTTGAGTCTGCGCGAGCGCGAGTACGTGTCCGCGGCGGTGCTCGCGGGTGCGAGTCGCGCTCACCTGCTGTTCAGGCATCTGCTGCCCGCCATCGCCCCGCAGGCGTTGATCGCGGTGGTTCTGCTTCTCCCCCATGCGATTTGGCACGAGTCGACCTTGTCGTTCCTCGGGTTCGGACTGCCGCCGCACGAACCGAGCCTGGGCACTCTGCTGGAGGAAGCGCGCACTTCGCTACTGCTGGGCGGGTGGTGGACGCTGGCGTTCCCCGCCGGATTCCTGGTGCTGACGACGGTGGCGGTCGCTGTCGCGGGGTCGTCACTGCGCGGACTTCTCGCCCCACCGAAACCGTCGAGGATGCCGCGATGACAGGATCCTCTCTCCCACACGAGACAGCGGGCGCACTGATCGACATCGACCGTGGACGTCGGGGCACCGGCTTGTCGATCGATGCGCTGACCGTGCGAATTCCGGTCGGCCGTGGCGATGTGGTGCATGCGGTGACCGAGCTGTCGCTCGACGTCGAAGCGGGCAGCATCACCGCACTCGTCGGCGAATCCGGTTGCGGGAAGTCGATTGTCGCGAGTGCGGTGATGGGCGTGCTGCCCCGCGAAGCTGTCACCACCGGGTCCGTTCGCCTGCAACTCGGTGGTGCGGGTCTGGATATCCTCGCTGACCACGCCCGGTATCGCGGCCGACACATCGCCCTGGTCCCGCAGTCGCCGAGTACCTACTTCACCCCGGTGCGGACCGTCGGATCCCAACTCGGGGAAGCGATCGCCGCGCTCGGCACCGCACACACCCCCGCCGACCTCGTCGATCGCGCCGGCCTCTCCGTCGCCGCGCTCGATCTGTATCCGCACGAGCTCTCGGGCGGCATGGCCCAACGGGCTGCCGTGGCTGCGGCCTTGGCCGGCGACCCCGAGGTGATCATCGCCGACGAACCCACTTCCGGGCTCGATCGCGCACGCACCGACCAGATCGGAAAACTGTTGCGCGAGTGTGCCGATGGCGGCACCGCTGTCCTGCTGATCACGCACGATCTCGGGCACCTGATCCGCGCCGACATCGCCGACACCGTCGCGGTGATGTACGCGTCACGCCTGATGGAAGTCGGCCCCGGTGCGCACGTGCTCGACGATCCGTGGCACGACTACACGCGCGACCTGCTCGCCGCCCTGCCCGAACGCGGCCTGCACCCGCTGCCCCATCCTCCGCGAGCGCTGACGAACCTGTCCGAGAGCTGCCCCTACGCGGGTGGCCCGACACAGTTGATTTCCCAGCAGCAGCGCATGATTCGCCGACCGAGGTCCTGATGCTGATCGCCGACTCCATCACCGCGGGCTATGGCCAACAACCCGTCATCCTCAAGGTCGATCTGCAGATCGGCCCGGGGGAGATCGTCGGGATCACCGGCGACTCGGGATCGGGGAAGACCACGCTCGCACGGACGATGGCCGGGCTGCTGACGCCCACCTCCGGCACTGTCACCGTCGACGGACAGACACCCCGGCAGGCTCGCGGCACCGTCGCCATGGTCTTCCAATCCCCCCGTGCCGCAACCAATCCGCACTTCACCGTCGCCCAGATCATCGCCGAGCCCGCCCGCATCCGCCGCACCACGGTCCCCGATCTCACGGCACTGGCCACTGCCGTCGGCCTCACCCCCGACCTGCTCGACCGTCGCCCGCACGCCCTCAGCGACGGCCAACTCCAACGCGCCTGCCTGGCCCGCGCCCTCGCCCAGAATCCCCGCTACCTCATCCTCGACGAAGCCACCGCCATGCTCGACGCGGCCACCACCGCCACCATCATCCGCCTGGTCATGACCCGAGTCGGCGACAACCTCGGTGTCCTGCTGATCAGCCACGACGAACCCCTGCTCGCGGCGGCCTGCACCCGCATCGCGACGATGCACGAGGGCGCGCTCACCACTGCGCGGGCATCTCCGCAATAAACGCACGAATACCTCAGGCTGCCCACAGGAACCCGTTTTAGCGTGAGCCCCTGTGACATTCACGCAGGGTAAACCAGTCAGCGCGTGCCGCAGTCTCAGCGGTTGGGGGCGCACCGCACCGACCGTCGCCGAAGTGCTGCGCACACCCGATATCGCGGTGATCGCCGAACGGGTGCGGACCGCGGGCCCGCGCGGAGTGATCGCGCGTGGACTCGGGCGGAGCTACGGCGATCCGGCGCAGAACGCGGGTGGGCTGGTCGTCGACATGACCGCGCTGGACCGCATCCACGGCATCGATCCCGACAGCGGGATCGCCGAGGTCGACGCGGGCGTCAGTTTGGACGCGCTCATGCGGGCCGCGCTGCCGTTCGGACTGTGGATTCCGGTGCTGCCGGGGACAAGGCAGGTGACGGTCGGTGGGGCGATCGGTGCGGACATCCATGGGAAGAACCATCATTCGCAGGGCAGCTTCGGCAATCACGTGGTGTCGATGGACCTGCTGACCGCCGACGGCTCGGTGCGCACGTTGACGCCGGAGGGGGCCGACTCGGAGCTGTTCTGGGCGACGGTGGGCGGGATGGGGCTCACCGGCATCATCGTCGGCGCGCGAGTCCGGTTGAAGCACACCGAGACCGCGTATTTCCTCGTCGACAACGACCGCACACGCGATCTCGACGAGACGATGGAATTGCTGACCGGCGGTTCCGATGACGGGTACGACTACTCGATGGCGGTACCGGACACCATTTCCACCGGGGCGAAACTCGGTCGGGCCGGATTCAGTCGGGGGTCGCTGGCCACGGTCGACCAGTTGCCGGTGAGGTTGCGCAGCAAACCCTTGAACTTCGATGCGCCACAATTGTTCACAGTGCCCGATATCTTTCCGAACGGGATGGTCAATTCGGTGACGACCCGCATTGCGGCCGAGGCCGCTCATCGCCTGTTTCCCCGGCGGGCGCGCGGACGAATCCAGAATCTGACGCAGTTCTATCACCCCCTCGATCTGCTCGGTGAATGGAATCGCGCCTATGGCAAGCGGGGGTTCCTGCAGTATCAGTTCTCGATGCCGTTCGGGGCCGAGCAACAGCTGGCCGACACGGTGCGAGCCATCGCCGAGTCGGGGCACCACTCGTTCCTCAATGTGTTCAAGCGGATGGGCACGAGCAACCCGGCGCCGCTGTCGTGGCCACATCCCGGATACATGCTGAGCTTGGACTTCGGGCTGACCAGCGGGCTCGACCGGTTCTGCGTGGACCTCGACGAACGGGTGCTGGCGGCGGGCGGACGCCTGTACCTCGCCAAGGAATCACGGACCACGCCCGAGATGATCGCGACCATGTACCCGAGGCTCGACGAATGGCGGCGGATCCGGGATCGAGTCGACCCGGAACGGGTGTTCGCCTCCGACCTCTCCCGGCGGTTGCGGCTGGTCACAGGACTTCGACAATGATGTGCTTCAGATCACGGCCGGCGAATTGCGGGTGAAAGTCGTTAAAAGCTAATCGAATTGACCGAGAATGACGCACGTCACTGTCCGTTTTGAACTCTTACAACTTTCTAAGTTACATTTCAGCAACAAACAGTTGGACACTTGATCATGGGTGCTCGATCGAGGGCCTGCGCTCCCCAGGGAGCATCGCCATTGAGGGAAAGACTGCATTCATGAACATCAGCAAGGTTGCCGCAACCTCCGCACTCGTCATTGCCGCGCTCGGCGTTGCCACCGGCACGTCGCACGCCGCTCCGGCGCCTGCTCCCGTCCCGGCCTTCCTCGACGGCGTGAACCAGGGCGTGAACCAGGTGCTGCCCGGCATCAACTGGAAGACCGGCATCGAGGGCGACGCCGTGGTCGTCGAGACCGACGCGGGCTCGCTCACCACCGAGAACAATCAGTTCCAGGTGCGCGACAACCAGGGCAACATCGTCGCCGCCCTGCCGCTCGCCTACACGATCGACGACCTCGAGTACCCGATCGACGCCGCCGTCGACGGCACCCGCGCCACCCTGACGCCGCGCACCGACGCGGCCTCGGCCCGCCCGTCGACCCTGCTGAAGGACGTCGTTCGTCAGGACGCCTTCGATGACGCCGTCGGCGCCGCTGCCACCCAGTTCGGCATCATCACCGCCATCGGCACCCTCGTCGGCACCCTCACCGGCGGCGTCGCCGGCTGCGCCATCGGCGGCGTCGGCGGCATGCTCCTCGGCATCCCGGTGCTCGCCCTCGGTGGCGCCACCGGCCTCGCGGGCTGCCTCGCCGGTGCCGCCGTCGGCATCCCGCTCGGTGCGGCCGCGGGCCTGGTGCTGACCGGCGTCCCCGCCGCGATCGCCATCGGCATCGGCTTCCACAACCGGATCAACGCGCCGGAAAACCAGTAGTACCCGTCGCAGAAGCCCCGTCCACCCGACGGGGCTTCTGTGCTGTTCAGCGCGCGAGGCGGATGCGCAGCTTTTCATAGGTGGGGATGAAAACCTTTCTGCGGTAGCGACGTTCGACGATCTCCCACGGGCGGCCGGCGGCGGTGAGCGCTTCGAGTAGCGCGGTGAGTTCGGAGTGGACGAGTTGGGCGCCCAGGCACAGATGACGGCCACCGCCGAACCAGAGCTGGCGGGTTTCGGGGTTGTAGCCGCGGTCGACGCGGAACTCGCCCGCGGCGTTGTTGATCGTCCAGGTGAGGATTTTGACGTGTTCGCCCGCGCGTAGGTCGCGGTCGGCGATGCGGACGTCCGCCGTCACCGAACGGCCGACGAGATAGGCCGGACTGGTGACGCGCAGGGTCTCGCGGACCGCGTCGGGGAGTCGGTCGGGCGCGGCGAGCAGGGCGCGATGCTCGCCGGTGTCGTGCATGATCGCGACCATTCTTGTCATGGCGCTGGCGAGGGTGTCGGTGCCCGCCACGGCCATCAGGATCGCCAGGCCGCCCGCGTGCTCCACGTCCAATCCCAGTTCGCGGCAGCGGCCGAGGGTGGTGTCGGGGTCGGCGCGGGCGTAGGCGTCGGGGACATTCACGGCGAGCTGGGTGGCCAGCTCGCGGGCGCGATCCAGTGCCACGGGATCGAGGGTGGTAGAAGCCATGGTGCCGAAACCCAGGTTGACCAGCTCCTCGACGTGATGGAACAGGCGCAGGAACAGGGCGTCCTGGTCGTCGGTGTAGTCGCCGCCGATGGCCGCGGCGATGTCTTCGGGGCGCATGCCGACCAGGTCGGAGACGCTGCGGCCGACCAGGATCTGCGCCAGGGCGGCGATGTCGACGGTCTCCCCCGCCGCGAGCCGTTCACGCAGGTCGCGCAGGTCGGGGCCGATCACCCGTTCGACCAGCGCATCGGTATGGGTGAGGGTGAACAGGTCGCGCACCTTGGTCCGCAGGTCGGTGTGACCCGGCCCCTCGAACAGATCCTCGACCCAGTCGCCGATGACCTGCGCCCACCAGTGCCCGGCCGCGCCCTCGGACACGATGCTGAAATGGGTGCTGTCGTTGTAGATCTGGCGGGCCACCAGCGGATCGGCGACGAACCAGCCGAGTTCGGGGACCTTGCGGATCGGCCGCGCGAACCGCCCCAGCAGCAATAATCCAGGCAACCAGGGTTGACCTGCGGCGAGTAGGGTTAGTTCATGGCGTCGGGCGGAGCTCCACACCCCGGCAGAATCTAATCGAGCTGGCCCGATTAGTGAAGGTCTGTGGCTAGGATCGGCGAGATGCGCTGGTGGTGAACTGTGCATCGCGCGATAGCTGGAAGTGAACAAGCATGGTGAGATCGACAATCGAAGCCGTCGGCGCGTATCTGCCGGCCAGGGAAGTGACCACGGCGGAGTTGCTGGCGCAGCTGGCCGTCGACGCGCCGCTGGATCTGGAGAAGGTCAGCGGGGTAAGGGCGCGAAGGGTGCGCGGCGAGTCGGAGGACTCCTTCACCATCGCTCTCGCCGCCGCCCGCAGCGCACTGGACAATTCCCGCTACGCCGCCGCCGATCTGGACGTGATCATCTCCTGCTCGATCACCCGAACCCGCGGCGAGGACTTTTGCCTGGAACCGTCGTTCGCGCTGATGCTGCGCACCGCGCTCGGGGCGAACAGGGCGATCCACTTCGACGTGTCCAATGCGTGTGCCGGGATGATGACCGGGGTTCTGTTGCTGGACAGGATGATTCGATCCGGCGTGGTGCGTCGCGGCATGGTGGTCTCCGGGGAATGCATCACGCCGATCTCCGATACCGCGGTGCGTGAGATCTCGCAGAAGTACGACCCGCAGTTCGCCTCGCTCACCGTCGGTGACGCCGGCGCGGCCGTGGTGCTCGACGGCACCGAGGGGCCCGGGCTCGACTACGTGGAGCTCAACACCAGCGCCGCGTTCGCGAAGCTGTGCTTGGGGATGCCCAGCGATCAGGGGCCGGGTGTCGCGCTCTACACCGACAATCGCTCGATGCACAACGAGTCCCGGTACCTGCTGTGGACCTCGCGGCAGCTGGAGTTCCTCGCCGCCCGCGGATCCAGCTTCGCCGAGGAGGGTTACGACTACCTGATCCATCACCAATTCAGCGGCCCTGCTGTGGAATTGATCAACAAGATCGCCGAGCGCGAATTCGACGCGGCGATGCCGCCGGGCCTCGCGGTGCTCGACCGATACGGCAACACCGCGTCGACCTCGCATTTCGTGGTGTTGCACGACGCGTTGCGGCAGGGACTGATCGCGCCGGGATCGAAAGTACTACTGATACCGGCGGCTTCCGGGGTGGTCGCCGGATTCTTGTCGGTGACAATCGGCGATCTGCGGGTATAGGACAGTATGGGAATCATCATTTCTTCGGCAGTGACGCGCAGTGGCGGCGTCAGCTCGGTGGGACAGGCGGCCGAGGCCGCGCGCGAAGCGTTGACGGGGGCCGGTTGTCAGCCCGAACAGGTCGACGCGCTGATCAACGTGGGGGTCTATCGCGATGCGAACCTCGTGGAACCGGCGGTCGCGGCGCTGATCCAGCAGGCGGCGGGAATCGGGTTGGACTATCGGCGCGGTGACGTGCCGTGCTTGTCGTTCGATCTGATGAACGGGGCTTGCGGGGTCGTGAACGCGGTAGGGGTGGCCGCTTCGCTGCTGGCCGATCTGCCCGCCGGGCATGTGGTCGTAGTGTCCGGGGACGCGCATCCGTCGCAGCAAGCCGACGCCGATTTCGCGTTCGAGCCGGTGGGTGCGGCGTTCGTGCTCGAGAACGACCAGGACGCTGTCGGTTTCGGTGGGGTGCACGTGAGCGCGGGTGACGCGTTGCCCGATCCGCAGGGATACGTGAAGCTCTCGGCGATGGGAGCCGAGGGGCGGTCCTCGTTGACGGTGGAATTGCTCACCGGGACAGCGGAACTCGTCGAACACGCCGCCGTCGCGGCACGAGAAGCGCTGGCGGCCGACGGTATCGACGCGGGACAGGTGGTGCTGCTGTGCGGCAAGCCGACGCCCGACTTCGCTGGCGGATTGGCCGCCGAACTCGGGGTGGCCGCGGTGGTGACCGATGAATTCGGTGGGGACGTGCACACTTCCGCGCTGACCGCCGCGTTCGTCGTGGCCCGTGACGCGGGCCTGGCCGATCGGCCGTTGTTGTTCGTTGCCGCCGATGGCGGACCCACCGCGGCAGCGGTGACCTATCGAGGGGTTGGTGTGCGGTGACGCGGTCGCGTTCGTTGCATGTTGTTCCGGATCCGGTGAGCGAGCCAGGCGGTCGACACCGGGCAGCGACAGTCGCGGCACCGGGACCGCGCCGGGAAGCGGTGCTGGCGCTGCGGTCGATTCCGGTGCTCGGCTGGGCATTTCTGATCGTCGGGCTGGTGCGGCCGTTCCGTAGTCGGCTGTTGCGCATCGCCTTCTGGATCGATGTGGTCCTGAGCGTCGGGGTGCACGCCGCGCAGATTCCGGCGGCGCGGAAAGTGGCCGCCGAGCGGGGGATCTCGTCCGGCCGGGCCGCGGCGATGACCATGCTGTTCGGGGCTACCTGGTGGAAGACGTTGGGCGAGCGGTGATCGATGCGCCGGGCCCGCATGCGATCGGGCGACGGCGGTACGGCACCGCGACTCCGGCCTGCTGCGACTCGTGTCGACGAGTTAGCGTGGCGCGATGACTGTGCTGGTGACAGGCGCAACGGGGTTCGTCGGTGGGGCGATCGTGCGCGCGTTGGTGGCGCGGGGAGTGCCGGTTCGGGCGATGGTCCGGGATGCGGCGGCGGCGCCGGAGGGTGTCGAGGTAACGGTTGCCGACCTCGGGGATACCGGCGCGTTGGCGCGTGCGGTGACCGGGGTGCGGGCTGTGGTGCACGCGGCTGCCCTGCTCGGTGAATTCGGTCGACCCGCGGAGTACTTCGCGGTGAATGTGGCGGGGACCGATCGGCTGGTGCAGGAAGCCGCGGCGGCCGGGGTGCGGCGGTTCGTGTTCATCGGGAGTCCGAGTGCGTTGATGGCGCCCGACGGTGGGGATCAGGTGGGAATCGATGAGACGGTGCCCTATCCCGAGCGTTTTCTGAACAGCTATTGCGAAACCAAGGCTGTCGCCGAGCAATTGGTGCTCGCGGCGAACTCCCCGGAGTTCACGACATGTTCCCTGCGGCCTCGAGCGGTGTGGGGGCCAGGGGATCGGCGCGGACCGATCGTGCAGATTCTGGCGAAGTTGCGCGCGGGCCGGTTGCCGGATCTTTCCGGCGGGCGCGATGTTCGGGCCTCGCTGTGCTACATCGACCATCTCGTGGAAGCAGTGGGTCTCGCACTCGAGGCCGAGAATGTCGGCGGGCGAGCGTATTTCGTCGCCGACGCGGAACCGGTGTCGGTGTGGCCGACCTTGGACGCCGTGGCCGAACGGTTCGCCTTGACCGGGCCGAGTCGCACGGTGCCCGCGCCCGTACTCAGCGGAGCGCTGGCGGCGATCGAAACGCTGTGGCGGATATCGGCGGTCGCGCAACGGTGGACTCCCCCGCTGTCGCGGTACGCGGTCGCGCTCGTCACCCGATCGGCGACCTACGACCTCTCGCGAGCCGAGCGTGAACTCGGCTACCGGCCGGACGTACCGTTCACGACGGGACTGGACAACTTCCACCGCTGGGTTACCCAGGTCGGCGGGCTCGATCGACTGGTGGAGGACCTGTGAGCAGTGGTGAACCGAGTGCGCTCTGGGTGGTGATTCCCGCCTTCGACGAAGAACGAGGCATCGGTAAGACCTTGGCTGCCATTGCCGCGCAACAGGACACGGACTTCACGGTTGTCGTGGTCGACAACAATTCGACCGATGGCACCGTCGAGCTGGTCCGCGCGTTCGCTTCGGCGCATCCGGTGCCGCGCATCGTAATGATCCACGAGCAGCAGAAGGGGACCGGAGCCGCCGCCGATACCGGGATGCGCCACGCGATCGCGCACGGCGCGACCTACCTCGCGCGCACCGATGCCGACTGCCTGCCCGCGCCCGACTGGACAGCGCGGATCAAGGCCGGTTTCGACTCGGGGCTGCGCCTGGTCAGCGGTCAGCTGATTCCGCGCACCGATGAGGGCGTTTCCTGGATCGACCGCACGATCATCCGGGTGGCCCTGGAAGTGGCGTCGACCTTCGGCAAGGTGCGCTCGGGTAACCGGGACCCGAAATATCTCGGACCCTACGTGATGACACCTGGGTGCAATATGGCGATAACCGCCGAATTGTATGTTGCCGCAGGAGGGTTCCCGCGGACCGCGATCGAGGACCTGCACGAGGATCGGGCGCTGGTCAACGCGGTGCGCACGATAACCACCGACTATGGGTTGCGTCGGGATGTGCGGGTGTTCGGCTCGAATCGGCGGGTGCGTGCCTGGGGAATCCGTAAGACGCTCGCCTGGTACGCCGACCATCGGTATCGGCCCGAAGTGGTCGATATTCGGTGAGCGTCGCGCCCGCCATGCCCGGACGCTGTGCACGACTACCGAGGGGGACCACCGATGACCGACTTTCTCGAACGGCTTGCCACGCAGGGTGAACGGATTCCGGACGCCTCGGCGCTCGGGACGGTCGGCAAGCGTGCGTTCACCTACCGGGAACTGGTCGACACTGTCGGCCGGGTGTCGAACAATCTCGGCGAGGCGGGGTTCTCGGCAGGTGATCGGATGCTGTTCTCGATCCGGCCGAGCGTGTCGTCGGTGCTGCTGATCTTCGGGGTGATCGCGGCGGGCGGGACGATCGTGTTCGTCGACCCTGGCGTGGGTCCGGAACTGTTCGCCCGACGAGTCGGCATGGTCGAACCCACTTGGGCAGCAACGGAATCGCTGCTGTATGCCGTGAGCGGCCCGCTGGCCGGGTTCGGGCGCAAGAAGGGCTTGGAACTGCCGCGGTTCGGCGCGCTCGATGTTCGACATATCCACAGTGGGGTGTGGGTGCCGGGGACACCGTTCGGGTCGACTCCGTTGCGGCGCTTCACCGGTGACGCGCGCCGGACCACCGTGCCCGCCGCCGATCCCGAAGCGGCGGCGTTGATCGTGTTCACCTCCGGGACCACCGATGATCCGAAAGCCGTTGTGCACACTCGCGCTTCACTGAGCGCCGGCCTCGCCGCGATGGGTGGGAAGACCAGCCTCGCACCCGGCGCCTTCCTGCACACCGAGCAGCTCATGATGGGGCTGCCCGCCTTGATGGCGGGGGCACGGTGGGCGATGCCGCGGTATCCGCGGTTCGGCACGCACATCGACCCTGTCCGGTTCACCCGGAATCTGCGCAGCGCGACACACGCGTTCTATACCCCGGCCGACCTCGCTGTCGCTCTCGACGCGGTCGAAGCCGGCGACCTCGTGGCCCCGCCACATCTAGGCCAGGTGGCTCTCGGCGGCGCGCCGGTCACCTCCGCACTCCTTCGTCGCGCGCGGAAGTCGTTGCCCGACACCGAGTTTCTCGCAATCTACGGGATGACCGAGATCTTGCCGGTAGCGGTCGCGACCGGCGCCGCCAAGCTCGCACACGACGGGGATCTACTCGGGGCGCCGGTGCGGGGCGTGGAGGCGCGGATCGCCGACGACGGCGAACTCGTCTTGTCCGGGCCGAACCTGTGTCGTGGATATCTGGGCGCGGAGCCCCTCACCGAGATCGCGACCGGCGACCTCGCGCGCTGGGACGGCAAAGAACTGGTCCTCACCGGACGCAAGAAGGACATGATGATCCGGGGCAAGACCAACATCTACCCGGGTCTGTACGAGCCGGTGATCACCGCGATCAACGGCGTGCGGGAAGCGATCATGGTCGGCCTACCGGACGAGATCGGCGACGAGCGGATCGTGCTCGCCGTTGTCGCCGATCCGGAATCCGGGGACATCGTGGCGCTCCTTCGCGAACGACTGCCCCAGGTCATCGACACCACAGCCGTCCCCGACGACATCGTGGTGGTGGACAGAATCCCGGTCAGCGGACGGACGAACAAACCCGACCGAGCAGCACTACGGGAGATCGTGCGCGGACTGCTCAGCGAGTGACCGAGCGGATGGTGTGGTCGGCCATGGCTTCGATGGTTGTGCGCGGGAGCATGGTGTCTACGTAGCAGAAGGTGATCGACATCGTGGGGCCGAGGGTGGCTACCGCGACTGTCAGTGCGCTGGCGCAGGAGTTCGTGCCCGCGACTGTCAGGTCGGTGATGTGCAGCGGCTCAGGGGTTTCGGGGGGATACAGTCTGCCCAGGTTGCTGAGGGTGACGTTCCAGGGGGCTCGGCGGTCGATGAGTTCGATGGTGCGCCTGCCGGATTCGAGCGATCGGGGGCAGCCGTAGCGGATGGCGGCCAGGGCGGTGAGGTCGTTGTTCTTTGCCAGTTGTTGGGTGAGTTGGGTTTTCGCCGCGCGGGCCGCTTCCCAGAGGGAGTGCGTCGGGCCGTAGGGGACGAAGGTGGGGACTACCGCGGTGAACATGCCCGGCTCGTCGTCGGCGGGGGGCGGGTCGAGGCGGGAGCGGACATCTACCGGGATGCCGATGCCGGCGACGCCGGACGGTCGGGGTGCGAGTTCGCCGAGTGCGTCGGCCAGAGCGGCGGTCAAGGCGGCATTGACGGTGACGCCGTGCTGGTGGCAACGGGTGCGCAGGTCGGTGAGGGCTTCCTCCTCGATCGTGCGAATCACGGTGCGGGTGCGGCGAATCGGTAGCGGTGGCGCGATGCCGGGGAGGCTGGTCGGGCGGCGGGCCATAGCGGTGAGTTGGCCGGTGATGTTGGTGCGCAGGCAGTTTAGGAGGCGGGTGAATGCGGGTGGGATGAGGTCGTCCGGGGCCGGAATCGGCGGGCGCGAGAAAGTGGGGACGGGGGCTCCGAAGGCGTAGGCGAGGATTCGCCAACCCAGTGACGTCATCGAGCGGCCGTCGAGTAGGACGTGGGACAGGACGAGAATCAGGTCGTGGTATTCCTCGGAAGTGCCAGGGCGCCAAGCCAAATCGATGAGACGGCCGGGTGCTGTCGCAAGGTCGATGGGCTCGGCCAACTGTTCGTCGAAGATCGTGCGCCACTCGTCGGGGTCTTCGACCATGCGGTGCAGCACCGGTAGGTGCGGGTCGTCGGACGGGGCGAAACAAGGACCGTCGACAACCGTTGTTCGCAGCAACGGGAATTCCGCGAGCAGTGCGTCGGTGGCGTCTTCGAGCCGGTAGGCGCCGATCGGGCCGCGCACCCGCAAGCGGACGACGCAATTCGCCGGCGACAACTGATCGACGAGCCAGAACCACCGTTCCGAGGCCGACAGCGGGCGAATCACCTCACCGTTGCGCACCCGCGCGGCCTCCTTCATCGACGAACCCGGTCATCGTGAGCGTAGCGAACCGACGCTCGCTCGATACTCAGCGCTTTCACATGGCGTTACTACATGCGTATTATGGACTTATGGGTTTCGAGTGGCCTGATTGGGCGATCGCTCACCTGATCGGCATCGAACCCAGCGAGGTTCGGCAGGTCCTCGCAGCGTCACGACGGTGGCCACGCCCGGCCTTCGACGGCCAGGTGACCGTCTTGACGGTGTGGGGGCGCACCACAGCCGGCCGCCCGCTGATCGTGGTGATGCGACAGCGGGAGGACTGGACGTGGGTGATCATCGGCGCACGCGCGATGCGCGCCGAGGAACTGGCGCAATTCGAGCAGTGGGAAAGTGAGACCCGATCATGAGCGAGCAGGGACTTCCGTCCAGCAAAGAAGAACTCGCCGATTTCATGGATCGGCTGAGTTTCTCCAATGAGCCCACCGACGCCCCACCACGTCTTCCCGTCAACGAAGACATCATGGTGACTACGTCGATCCGCCTCCCCCTCGGCCTACACAGCCGCCTGAAGACATTGGCCGACGAACGCCGCGTAGGCGTGTCGACCCTGCTCCGAGAATGGGCGGAAGCAGCCGTCGCCGACATCGACGACGAAGACCAGATGATCTCCCTGGCCGAAGCCAAACGGGCCCTCTCCCGAGTCCACCCGATCCATCGCGCGAGCTGAATCGCGGATCGCCCCGTAGGCCCGAATACGACGGAAGCCCCCGCGCAAAGCAGGGGCCTCGGTCGTGCTGATCAGCTAGCTCTGCCTCAGCGGCGGCGCTTGCCCTTCGAGTCGGTGCGAGCCGCTACGCGGCGTTCGCGGCGGGTGCCGGACTGCTGCTGGCCGCCGTATTCCTGGGCATCGGAATGGGATTCGGCGTGGCCGTCTTCGGCGGGGCCCGAGTAGTTCATCGCTCGGGGGGCCTGGTCGGTGATTCCCTTGGCGCGCAAGGCCGGTGGTGCCTGGACGGGCGCGTCCTGGACCGGCGCACCGACCGGGGAGCGCAGGCCCTTGTCGATCGAGACGCCTTCGGGCTGAGGCTGCTGGACCTCGACCTGCAGGTTGAAGAGGAAGCCGACCGACTCCTCCTTCAGTCCTTCCAGCATGGCGGCGAACATGTCGAAGCCCTCACGCTGGTATTCGACCAACGGATCGCGCTGGGCCATGGCGCGCAGGCCGATGCCCTCCTTGAGGTAATCCATCTCGTAGAGGTGCTCGCGCCACTTGCGGTCGAGCACCGAGAGCAGGACCTGGCGTTCCAGGTTGCGCATGGCGCCTTCGCCCGCGAGGCCGTCGATCTCCTGCTCGCGCTTCTCGTAGGCGTTGTGGGCGTCTTCGAGGAGCGTTTCGCGAAGCTCGTCGCGGGTGAGTTCGCCCGCGTCGCCGGTGGCGGTCTCGCCGGTGAGTTCCTTGTGATCCAGGCTCACCGGGTACAGCGTCTTGAGGGCGGTCCAGAGCTTGTCCAGATCCCAGTCCTCGACATAACCCTCGGCGGTGGCGCCGTCGACATAGGCGGTGGTCACGTCGGTGATCATGTTCTGAACCTGACCCTCCATGTCCTCGCCACGCAGGATCTGGTTGCGCTCGCCGTAGATCACGGTGCGCTGCTGGTTCATGACCTCGTCGTACTTCAGAACGTTCTTGCGGATCTCGAAGTTCTGCTGCTCGACCTGGGTCTGTGCGCTCTTGATGGCCTTGGAGACCATCTTGGCCTCGATCGGGACATCGTCGGGCAGGTTCAGGCGCGTCATGATCGCCTCGAGCGCGGCGCCGTTGAAGCGGCGCATCAGCTCGTCACCCAGCGAGAGGTAGAAGCGGGACTCGCCCGGGTCGCCCTGACGGCCGGAACGACCACGCAGCTGGTTGTCGATACGACGCGACTCGTGGCGCTCGGTGCCGAGCACGTAGAGACCGCCGGCCTCGCGGACCGTCTCGGCGTCGTCCTCGGTCTGCTTCTTGACCTGGTCGAGTGCGGAGTGCCAGGCGGCCTCGTACTCGTCGGGGGTGTTCACCGGGTCGAGGCCCTGCTTGCGCAGCAGGATGTCGGCGATGATGTCGGCGTTGCCGCCGAGCACGATGTCGGTACCACGACCGGCCATGTTGGTGGCCACGGTGACCGCGCCGGGGCGACCGGCCTCGGCGATGATCTGGGCTTCCTGCTCGTGGAACTTCGCGTTCAGCACCGAGTGCGCCACACCACGCTTGGTGAACTGCTTGGACAGGTACTCCGAGCGCTCCACGCTGGTGGTACCGATCAGGACCGGCTGGCCCTTCTCGTGCCGCTCGGTCACGTCGTCGACGACGGCGGCGAACTTGGCCTCTTCCGACTTGTAGATCAGGTCGGCCTGGTCCTTGCGGACCATCGGCTTGTTCGTCGGGATCGGGACCACGCCGAGGTTGTAGATCGAGTGCAGCTCGGCGGCCTCGGTCTCGGCGGTACCGGTCATGCCCGAGAGCCTGCTGTAGAGGCGGAAGTAGTTCTGCAGAGTGATCGTGGCCAGGGTCTGGTTCTCCGGCTGGATCTCGACCTTCTCCTTGGCCTCGATCGCCTGGTGCATGCCCTCGTTGTAGCGGCGGCCGACCAGGATACGGCCGGTGAACTCGTCGACGATGATCACTTCGCCGTCGCGGACGATGTAGTCCTTGTCGCGCTGGTAGAGCTCCTTGGCCTTGATGGCGTTGTTCAGGTAGCTCACCAAGGACGAGTTCGCGGCCTCGTAGAGGTTGTCGATGCCGAGCTGATCCTCGACGAACTCCACGCCCTGCTCGTGCACGCCGATGGTGCGCTTCTTGATGTCGACTTCGTAGTGGACATCCTTCTTCAGCAGCGGCGCGATGCGCGCGAATTCGGCGTACCACTTCGACGAGGCGTCGGCCGGGCCCGAGATGATCAGCGGGGTGCGGGCCTCGTCGATGAGGATCGAGTCGACCTCGTCGACCACGGCGAAGTTGTGACCACGCTGGACGAGATCGTCCAGGGAGTGAGTCATGTTGTCGCGCAGGTAATCGAAGCCGAACTCGTTGTTCGTGCCGTAGGTGATGTCGGCGGCGTAGGCCACCCGACGCTCGGCGGGGGTCATCCCGCCCAGGATCACGCCGACCTCGAAGCCGAGGAAGCGGTGCACGCGGCCCATCCACTCGGCGTCACGCTTGGCCAGGTAGTCGTTGACCGTGACCACGTGCACGCCGTCGCCGGAGATGGCGTTGAGGTACGCGGGGAGCACACAGGTCAGGGTCTTGCCCTCACCGGTCTTCATCTCCGAGATATTGCCCAGGTGCAGCGAGGCGCCGCCCATGATCTGAACCTTGTAGTGCTTCTGGTTCAGCACCCGCCACGACGCCTCACGCGCCACGGCGAAGGCCTCGAGCAGCAGGTCGTCGAGGGTTTCCCCGTCGGCGTAGCGCTTGCGGAATTCGTCGGTCTTGGCGCGCAGCTCTTCGTCGGTCAACGCTTCGATCTCGTCGCCGTACGCGATGACCTCATCGGCGAGGTTCGAGAGCCGCTTGACCATGCGACCTTCACCAATCCGTAGCAACCTCGTCAGTGTCAGCGCAGGCACGGGTCTCGTCAGTCCTCTGGTCGGAGTTGTGTTCAACGGCGATGGTAGTCCGCAGACCACCGTACCCGGCGGCGCGGACCCGTGCCCCCTGTACCGGTCCAGTCATTACCCCAGGTCACGACGCCCGGCGAGCCTCGTTGCCCGGCACTGTTATTCACCTACCGTGACGTAGGATGTACCGCGTGCCCGATCAGCGCCGTACGGCACCGGAAGGAGCTTCGGAGCGCGTGATCACGAGATTGACGCCGCAGGACGCGTCGTTCTATCGGCTCGAGTCGAGCAGTAACCCGATCCATATCGGCTCTCTCGCGATCCTGAACAACTCCTCCCCGGACACCGAGGGCCAGGTACTCGACTACGAACGCCTCGTCGACCTGGTCGAATCCCGGCTGCCGATGGTGCCGCGCTACCGCCGCAAGGTGCGCGAGATCCCGCTGGCCCTGGGTCGGCCGGTCTGGGTCGAGGACAGCCGTTTCGACATCAGCTATCACATCCGTCGCTCCGCGCTGCCGGGCCCGGGGAGCGACTCCCAGCTCTACGATCTCGTCGCCCGGCTCGCGTCGCGTCCGCTGGATCAGGGGCGACCGCTGTGGGAGATGTATCTGATCGAAGGGCTCGCCGACGGGCGCGCCGCGGTGTTCACCAAGTCACACTCGGCGCTCGTCGACGGTGATACCGCCCTCGAGATCGGTCACGTGATCCTCGACAACTCTCCCCTGCCGCGCGAACTGGCCGACGACTCGTGGCGCGCGCCGCGCGAACCCACCGATGTGGAATTGCTGGCCGGGGCGCTGTCGCAACTGGCCGCCCAGCCGCGCGAGGCCTACAGCGTGATGCGCGACGCGGGATCGAACGCGTTCGGCGTGGTGCGCGGCACGCGGATGGCGGTGAAGGCCGCGGCCAACGTGGTGCGCGCGGCGACCGCGAGCGCGGCACCGGACAGCCCGCTCAACGCCCGCACCTCGCGCAGCCGCCGCTTCGATGTGGTGCGCACCAATCTCGACGACTACCGCACCATCCGCAGACATTTCGACTGCTCGATCAACGACACGGTGCTCGCGGTGGTCACCGGGGCGCTGCGCAACTGGTTGCTCTCGCGCAACGAGGCGCTGGTCGAGTCGACCAATCTGCGCGCGGTGGTGCCGATGTCGGTCTACGTCGACGGCGACAATCAGCTGACCCCGGCCAGCGAGGTGTCCTCGTTCCTCATCGATCTGCCCGTGGGTGAACCGAATCCGACGATGCGCCTGTCGCACATCTCCCATGCCACCGAGGCCGCGGGCAGGCAGCGTCGCGGGGTGCGGGCGCGCACGCTCGTGCACCTGGCCGGGTTCGCGCCGGCGAGCCTGCACGCGATGAGTGTGCGGGCGGCGAGTACCTTCGCCGACAACAGTTTCAATCTGGTGATCACCAACGCGCCGGGACCACAGACCGCGATGTACATCGGCGGGGCACGCATGCTGGAGATGTATCCGGTATCGCCGCTGCTGCGCAATCAGACGTTGAGTTTCGGACTCACCTCGTACGACGGTCAGGTCTTCTACGGACTCAACGCCGACCGCGACGCCATGGCCGACATCGATGTCCTCGCGGCCTCGGTGCACGAATCGATGGAGGAGTTGCTCGGTGCCTGTCTCTGAGAACGACACGATGCGCGTCTACATCCCGGCGACTATCCCGATCCTGCGCCAACTCGTCGACGAGCAGCAACTGCTCCCGCTCGGCGCGACCGCGTTCGCCGTGACGCCCGCCCTGCGCGAGGCGTACGCCGCGGGCGACGACGAGGAACTCGCCGAGGTGGCGATGCAGGAAGCCGCACGAGCCTCGATGCGGTTGATCGGCGCCGAGCGCGACGGACTCGACGATCCGGACGACGACGCGGGCGACGAAGCGACAACGGCCGCCCCGGGTAGTCCGGTGTATCGGCGCGCGGTGATCGCGGCGGATGTGCCAGGGGCGAAGCTGCGGCCCGATCTCGACGATGCTGTGGTGAAGCTGTCGGGGCCGATCAGCTTCAAGCAGGTCGCCGCGGTGCATGTCGACCTGGCCGAGGCCGAGCCGCAGGTCGCCAAGGCCGTGGACGTCATCGATGCCGCCGACCTCGGTGATACCGATGCGGAATTCGTGCTCGGCGACGCCGAGGACCATCAGCTTGCCTGGTACGCGCCCCAGGAGCTGCCGTTCCTGCTCGAACTGTTGTAGTTTTCGGCGGCCGACGCCCCGGTTGCCGAATGTTCACAACTAGCGCTCAACCTACGATGCCGTAACCTTGCTGCGAGCGAGTCACCCCACCGTGACGCGGATGTATGACAGGGAGTAACGGCACAGATGGTCCTGAACAAGTTCCGGGAATGGCTCGAAGCACCGGCGGCGCAGGTCGCCGATCGCGGCGGCAAGCTGAACGTGTTGCGCGGCGCGGTCGCCCGAGTGACCACTCCCCTACTGCCCGACGACTATCTACACCTGGCCAACCCGCTGTGGTCGGCGCGCGAGCTTCGCGGCCGCATCGTGGAGGTGCAGAAGGAGACCGCCGACTCGGCGACCCTGGTGATCAAGCCGGGCTGGGGCTTCGATTTCAAGTACCGCCCCGGGCAGTACATCGGCATCGGCATCCTGATCGACGGCCGGTGGAACTGGCGTTCCTACTCGCTGACCTGTCCCCCGGACTGGACCGGCGAGGGCGGTAAACAACTCATCTCCATCGCGGTGAAGGCGATGCCGGAGGGCAAGTTGTCCAGCCACCTTGTCAACGGGGTGGCCGCGGGCACCATCGTGCGGCTGGCCGCGCCGCAGGGCGGGTTCGTGCTGCCGGAGCCGCCGCCGGCGAAGGTGCTGTTCATTACCGCGGGCAGCGGTATCACCCCGGTGATGTCGATGTTGCGGACGATGGACCGCCGCGACGGGGTCAACGACGTGGTGCACGTCCATTCCGCGCCCACCGACGCCGACGTGATGTTCGGCGCCGAGCTGCGCGCTCTGCACGACAAGCACCCCAGCTTCGTCTCCCACCTGCAACTCACCGATGAGCAGGGCCTGTTCTCGCTGGCCGGGCTCGACGAGCTCTACCCCGACTGGCGCGAACGCGAGACCTGGGCCTGTGGACCGGCCCCGATGCTCGACGCGATCGAAAACCATTGGAAGAACGCGGGTGTGGCCGAGAAACTGCACATCGAACGCTTCGAGGTGGAACGCTCCGCGGTCGGCGAGGGCGGCACCGTGACCTTCGGCACCACCGGGCGCACCCTCACCGTCGACGGGGCGACCAGCCTGCTCGAAGCCGGGGAATCCGTTGGCGTGCAGTTGCCCTTCGGCTGCCGGATGGGCATCTGCCAGACCTGCGTGGTGACCCTGTCCGCCGGACACGCCCGCGATCTGCGCAACGGCGACGAACGCCAACCCGGTGACAAGGTGCAAACCTGCATTTCCGCCGCCGCGGGCGACTGCACGCTGGACATCTAGCCGATTGCCGAGCGGCTGAGCGGGTATCCTCGGAGTAAGCGTCGGCCATAACCCGTGACCGGCGGCAATCGCTGAGGCCCCTCACTTCGATCCATACCTGAGGGCGCGACCTAGGATCACTCATAGGCCGAACAGCATCGAGGGCGAGAACCCACGGCGTGCAGCGCCCGGTTCTCGGCCGCCTCGATCTGGACTCGCCGACAGGGTGCGACGACGGAGCGCCTTCGGCGAGGGATGATCGAGGTTCCCAGGCCGAGAACCCGCGGCACCTGCCGCTGATACAACACAGGAGGACCCCCGGTGGCCATCACCGATATCCAGGCCTTCGCCCATCTGACGGCGGCCGACATCGAGACCCTGGGGAAAGAACTCGATTCGATCCGCCGCTCGGTGGAGACCTCCCGCGGCGAACGCGACGCCAAGTACATTCGTCGCACCATCGCGGCCCAGCGCGCCCTCGAGGTAGCCGGGCGAGCGGTGCTGTTCGGCAGCCGTAACCGCTGGGCATGGCTCGGCGGTACCGCGATGCTCTCGGTGGCCAAGATCATCGAGAACATGGAGCTGGGCCACAACGTGAGCCACGGCCAGTGGGATTGGATGAACGATCCCGAGATCCACTCCACCAGCTGGGAGTGGGACATGACGGGCACCTCGTCGCAGTGGCGGCGCGCGCACAACTACTCGCACCACACCTACACCAACGTCCTCGGCAAGGACGAGGATCTCGGTTTCGGCATTCTGCGGATGACGCGCGACGAGGAGTGGCGCCCACTGCATTTGGCTCAGCCTGCCGCCAACCTGCTGCTGGCCGCGACCTTCGAGTGGGGTATCGCACTCCACGATCTCGGCATCGAGAAGGAGCTGGCCGGGATTCCGATGAACGCCCACACCTCGGCGCCGGACATGGAGTTCTACCGCAAGGCGGGCCGTCAGGTCGCCAAGGATTTCGTGCTGTATCCGGCACTGACCGGACCGGCGTGGAAGTCGACGTTGAAGGCCAACGCCACCGCGAATCTGGTGCGCAACCTGTGGTCCTATGCCGTCATCTTCTGCGGCCACTTCCCCGACGGCGCGCAGAAGTTCACCGCCGAACAGCTCGACGGGGAAACCCAGGGCGAGTGGTACCTGCGCCAGATGCTGGGCAGCGCCAATTTCAAGGCAGGCCCGGTGATGGCGTTCATGAGCGGCAACCTCTGCTACCAGATCGAACATCACCTGTTCCCCGACCTGCCGAGCAACCGGTACTCCGAGGTCGCGGTGCGCGTGCGCGAGCTGTGCGACAAGTACGACCTGCCCTACACCACCGGCTCACTGGGCAAGCAGTACCTGCTGGCCTTCCGCACCATCCACAAGCTGGCGCTGCCGGATCGTTTCCTCAAGCGCACCGCCGACGACGCGCCCGAGACGTCATCGGAGCGCAAGTTCTCCGGTATCTCGCTGCCCGAAAGCCTGCGGGTCGACCCGGAGACCGGTAAGCGCTTCGGTCTGCGTTCGGCGCTGCACGATGCGAAGGTCACCCTCGAGGTCAAGGCACGGCACGAGAAGGAAGTGCTGCGCGAGGCCAAGGTGGCGCTCAAGGCGCGAGCACGGCAGGAGAAGCTGGCTCTGCGCGAGGCCAAGCGGGCACTGGGCGAACGCGCTGTGCACGAGCGGGGTGTGTTGCGCGACAAGGCAGCTCGCCGAATGGCCCGACACGCCTGATAACATTTCTATCTCGACGACGCAATAGGACTTATCACACATTTCGTCGCCGAAATCACCAACCTACGCTCTCGTAACTTACGGTACTGTAGCCGCCATGGCGATCTCGGATGTCAAGGAATACGCGCACCTCACCGCAGCGGATGTCGAAGCTCTAGGCGCGGAGTTCGATGCGATCCGCCGGGAGATCGAATCCTCGCGCGGAGCGGCCGACGCGCGCTATATCCGCAATGTCATCCGGCTACAGCGCGCGCTCGAGATCAGCGGCCGCACAGTGCTGTTCGCCAGCTTCCTGCCCCCGGCCTGGTTGGCCGGTGTCGCCCTGCTCGGCTCCGCCAAGATCATCGAGAACATGGAGATCGGGCACAACGTCATGCACGGGCAGTGGGACTGGATGAACGATCCGGAAGTCCACTCCACCTCGTGGGAATGGGACAACGCGGGCCCGTCGGCGCACTGGAAGATCACCCACAACTTCCTGCACCACAAGTACACCAACGTGCTCGGCATGGACGACGACATCGGCTACGGCCTGCTTCGCGTCACCCGTGACCAGCGCTGGATGCCGTTCTACCTCGGCAACCCCATCTACAACTTCCTGCTGCAAGCGCTGTTCGAGTACGGCGTGGCGATCCAGCACCTCGAGCTGGGCAAGGTCGCCAAGAAGAAGTGGGACAAGGACTCGCCCGAGTGGAAGCAGTTCGAGGCCGACCGCACGCTGGTGCTGAAGAAGATCGGCAAGCAGGCCGCCAAGGACTACGTGGTCTTCCCGCTGCTCACCGGCCCGTCGTTCCTCACCACGCTCACCGCCAATATCGCCGCCAACGTGGTGCGCAATGTGTGGACCAACGCGATCATCTTCTGCGGACACTTCCCCGACGGCGCCGAGAAGTTCACCAAGGCCGACATCGAGGGCGAGACCAAGGGCGAGTGGTACCTGCGCCAGATGCTGGGCAGCGCCAACATCAGCGGCGGACAGCTGCTGCACTTCATGAGCGGCAACCTCAGCCACCAGATCGAGCACCACCTGTTCCCCGACCTGCCCAGCAACCGCTACGCCGCCATCGCGGTGCGGGTGCGCGAGCTGGCCGAGAAGTACGACCTGCCCTACACCACCGGCTCGCTGCCGGTGCAGTACTTCAAGTCGTGGCGCACCATCCTCAAGCTCTCGCTGCCGAACAAGTACCTGCGCCACACCACCGACGACGCGCCCGAGACCAAGTCCGAGCGCCTGTTCGCCGGCAACACCACCCCCTCGATCGACCCGGTGACCGGGCGTCGTCAGGGCTTGCGCACCGCGCTGGCCGCCGGTCGCAAGCTGGCCCGCCGGACGGTGGGCTGACCGGCTGCGGTTGTATGGTCGGCGTGAGTACCGACCAACTCGGCGTCTACGACGCGATCCGTCTGCGTCGTGACGTGCGCGCCGAATTCACCGGCGAGCCCGTCGACGACGACACCCTGTTGCGGATTCTCGACGCCGCGCATCGCGCGCCCAGCGTCGGGAACTCCCAGCCGTGGGATTTCGTCGTGGTGCGTCGAGCCGAGACGCTGCGCCGTTTCGCCGAGCATGTGGCGGACAAGCGCGTGGAGTTCGGTGCGTCGCTGCCCGCCGACCGAGCGACGACTTTCGAGCCGATCAAGATCGACGGGATCGTCGAGAGCGGCACGGGTGTTGTTGTCACGCACAATGATTCGCGTGGCGGGCCGCAGGTACTCGGCCGGGCGAGCGTGCCGGAGACAGGCGTGTACTCGACCGTGCTTGCCATTCAGAATCTGTGGCTCGCGGCGACCGCGGAGCAGGTGGGGGTGGGCTGGGTGTCGTTCTACGAGCCGGAATTCCTGCGCGAGCTCGTCGGTCTACCCGCGCAGATCAAGCCGGTGGCCTGGCTGTGCGTGGGACCGGTCAGCGCATTCCAGCAGGTGCCGGATCTGGAACGTTTCGGATGGCGGTCGGGACGGTCGCTGACCGAGGCCGTGCATCACGAAACCTTCGGCGGGTGAACAAGATCCGGACACCCGCGGAATGCGGATGCCCGGATCGGTCGTGGTTCTAGGCCAGCTTGATCAGGCCGTAGTCGAAGGCGTGTCTGCGGTAGACCACCGACGGGCGGTCGGTCTCGCTGTCGTGGAAGAGGAAGAAGTCGTGGCCGACCAATTCCATCTGATAGAGGGCGTCGTCCACCGACATCGGTGTCGCGGTGTGCACCTTGGTGCGCACGATGTGGCCGGGGCCCGACTCGTCGACGGTCTCGTCGTGGTCGTGGGCAGCGGAACCGTCCGGCGGGGCGAACAGCGAGTCGTCAACCAATGTTGCGGTGGCTTGCGCGACCGAGACCGGCGTCTTGTCGCCGTAGTGCACGATGCGCCGCTTGTCCTTGGTCCGGCGCAGTCTGCTCTCGATCTTCTGGGTGGCCGATTCGAGCGCGGCATAGAAACTGTCGGCGCACGCTTCGGCGCGCACGATCGGTCCACGGCCACGCGCGGTGATCTCCACACGCTGGCAAGCCTTGCGTTGACGACGGTTGCGTTCGTGGAACAGTTCCACATCGAAGAGGAAGATCGACGGATCGAAGCGCTCTAACCGAGAAAGCTTCTCCGAGACGTAGATTCGATAGTGGTCAGGGATTTCGACATTTCGACCGGAGACCACCACTTCGGCGTTCGGGCTCTCGGAATCGATCGTCTCGGTGGCACCGTTCTGTAGTGCCGTGGGTTCAGCATCTTGCACTGATGCCCGTGAAGAAGTCGTCACGCGTACCTCCCGGATATGGCCGCACAATACGAACGTAGGGCGGCGGGATTGAGCTGTGCCGATCGGGAATCGCCCGGCACCTGTATCCGCGGCACCACCTCCCAAACTTGTGGTTCGGTGTGTGTTCGCGACGCTAGTCCGCCATCGGCAAGTCCGCCACTGTTCACGCGAACTTTCCTCCGTCAAGCCGCACAGGTAACCAAAACCGCTCGCGGTACTATGCCGATCCGGCTAAGAACACGTGTCGATTCGCAGGCGGTGGCGCCGGTGGTCAGCACATCGTCGACCAGAACTACCTGGGCTTTCGCACCGATGACGACCCACTCGGCCGGATCGGCGACGGTCATGATCTTGCCGCGCAGATTGTGTCTACGCTCATGCGTCGTCAAGCCCACCGAATCCCGAACACCGCGACCCATCCGCAGCAGCGGCGCGGTTCGGCAATCGATCAGCCACTGTGCGGCGACCACGGCCGAGCGGGCCACCGGGTCACCGCCACGGCGACGCGCTGCCGCGGTTCTGGTCGGCGCGGGCACGAGCAGCAGTGGGCGGTCAGGGGCGCGTAAGCGGGCCAACGCCTGGGCGAGCGCCAGCCCGAGCGGGGCGGCAAGGTCGCGGCGGCCCTGCTCCTTTGCCGCCAGCACCGCCCGCCTACCGACACCGGTGTAGGGGCCGAGCGCCCAACACGGAATACCGGGGTCGGCGCGCGGTCGCACCCGGATGGGACCGCGGCCGAGTTCAGCGGCGCACTCCGCGCACCAACTCTCGCCCAGCGATCCGCAGCCACCGCACCGGTCGGGCAGGATCAGATCCAGCAGCGCCTTCATAGCGAGCGAGTATCGCAGTCGGTACCGACATACTCAGCTCGGTAGGACCGGTACAACCTGTTCTCCGGTCAAACCGGGTACCTCGCGCCAGAAACGGTCGTTGCGGGTCGGATCGGCGGTCTGCAGCTGCAGCACGGCCCGGGAATCGGCCACGTACTGCGTGGCCGGGGCCGCCGTCACCACTCGAACCGGCGGGGTGAGATTCTGCGATGTCACCGGGCTGAATTGGGAGCCGTCGATGGACACGGTGAAGACCGGGTCGACATTGCCTTCGCGGGCGACCATCACGGTGTCACCGGTGACCCAGCTCAGTGAGACCGCGCGCGAGCTCAGACCGAGCGCCAGCGGCAGCGGGGAGGTGAGCGCGTACTTGCCGTCGGGACGCCGTTGGACCACCGCGACGTAGACCTTGCCGTCGGCGATCAGCGCCGCACGCACGCCAGTGCGCGAGATCACGACCTCGCTGATCGGCGGTCGTGGGGCGCCGGTGCCTTCGTACAGGGCCGTGATGTCGACGTCCTCGGTGGACACATTGCCGGTGGCGCGATCGGTGACCGCCCGGATGACCCGATCACCGTCGATCACCGTCCACGCGGCGCCGCCGTCGCTGGTCCAGGACGGGCGGGCGATGCTGGCGCCCTCGGCGACCGCGAACGCCTTGGCGCCGTAGTTGCCGATGAGCAGGGTGTGGGCGGGCTCGGGGATCGGCTTGCCCGAGTCGGCGACCGCGGCGACGAACTGGCCGTCGGCCGAGATGCCGACCGACTGTAGATTGGTCGCCTCGCCGAAGGAACCGCTCGGCGTGACGATCCCGTCCGGGGTGACCTGTACCAGGGTGCCATTGCGCAGGGCGTGCAGGCCGATTCGGTTCTGGCCGGGTGCCGAGGCGCTGTACTGGTCGACATCGGCGACCGACCAGCCGTTGACGTACCGGTCGTCGAGCGGCTTGCCGTCGGCGAGCAGCACGTAGGGGCCGAGGATATCCGCGCCGGCCAGAGTGAGTACCACCTGCGCGGCGAGGAGCTCGCGGTCGCGCTGTCCGAGTCCGCCGATCCCGGCGAAGTCGATACGCACTCCCCCGATGCCGACACCGACATCACCCGGCTCGTTGTTGGCCTTGGTGATCGGACCGCGCAGCGCGACCGGCTGCGCCAACTGGTTGCGCACCACCGGGGCGATCGTGGACTGCGGGCCCTCGGCGAGCATGCCGATCAATCGCTCGGTGAGCTGCGCGCGCGGCGCCGAGATCCAGCGCGGATCCGGGACGAGCAGCGAATTGCCCGGGTCGATGTAGTGCAGGACGTAGCGATGATAGGAATTGACGAAGGCGTCGTTGTCCATCACGACGCCCGGCGGCAGCTCGGTGATCCGCCACTCGCCATCGATCTTGCTCATCTCGATCTTGTTCTCGAGGGTGCCCTCGGTGGCGCGATAGCCGCCGTCGCGAGCGAGCTCACCGACCTTGCGGGCGCGCAGCACGTAGCTGGCCTTGTCGCCCGAACGCGACTCGCGCAGGGTGTCGGGGCGATCGTCGACGATGGTGGTGCTCGCCTCGTCGTTCCAGCTGCCCGCCGTCTCCGGCGCCATGTACTGGCGGGCCGCGGCGTGCCTGTTGGTGGGATCGGCGCTGGCGGTGAGGAAGTCGCCGAGCAGCAGGTCGGGGTCGCGGCCGGAGATCGGCGGGGTGGGCCCCTCCGAGGTGGGGGCGCGATTGATCGTGCCGAGTGCCTGGGGTGCGGAGGACTCCGGCAGGCTCGCGCAGCCGGTGAGCACCATCAGCCCGGCCAGAATCGCCGCGACCAGTGCGGCGCCGTGCCGATCCCGACGATCACCACGCGCGCTGGTCATGACTTCCCGTCTCTGGTCTCGGTAGACATCGGCTCGTCGAGGTCGGCTGGGGCAGCGCCGCGACCGTTGGTCGTCGGGTGCGCATCCGTGGCGGGCCGGTCGATGCCGGGGTCCTCCGATGGTTCGGTGTCTCGCGGTTCGACCGCTCCCGGCTCCGCGACGGTCGAGTCGTCGACAGTCGGATCGATATCCGTCGGCTCGGCTCCGGTCTGCTCGGCAGGTTCGGTTTCGACGACCGTCGGCTCGGGTTCGACTTCCGGCAGTGCGGGGACCTTGCGCAGCATCGGCTCCAGCGCGAGCGGGCTCTGACCGAGTTTGCGGCCGCGCACCATCGGCAGCAGCAGCCGGAAGCTCGCACCGACACCCGGATCGCCCCACGCCTCGAGCCTGCCCTCGTGCAGATTCGCGTCCTCGACACTGATCGACAAGCCGAGCCCGGTGCCACCCGACCGACGCACCCGCGACGGGTCCGAGCGCCAGAACCGGTTGAACACCAGCTTCTCCTCGCCCGGCCGCAACCCCACACCCTGATCGCGAACCACCGTCGCCACGGCATTGGCCTCGGCGTCGCCGCGCATGCGGATCAGCACCGGCTTGCCCTCGGAGTGGTCGATCGCGTTGGCGAGCAGGTTGCGCAGCACGCGCTCGACGCGGCGCGGATCGACCTCGGCGATCACCGGCTCCTCCGGCAGGTCGATCACCACCTCGATCTCGGCGTCGCGGGCCAGGTGGCGCACCGTGGAGATCGCGGCGCGCGCGCACATCCGCACATCCAGCGATTCGACCTGCAGTTCGGCCACACCCGCGTCGTGGCGGGAGATCTCGAGCAGGTCGTTGAGCAGGCCCTCGAACCGGTCGAGCTCGTTGACGAGCAGTTCGGAGCTGCGGGCGAGGGCGGGATCGAGATCGTCGCTGGAGCCGTGGATGAGGTCGGCGGCCATGCGCACCGTGGTGAGCGGGGTGCGCAGTTCGTGGCTGACGTCGGAGGTGAAACGGCGCTGCAGATTGCCGAATTCCTCGAGCTGGGTGATCTGGTTCGACAGGCTTTCGGCCATCTCGTTGAACGCCTGCGCCAGCCGCGCCATGTCGTCCTCGCCGCGCACCAGCATGCGTTCTTTGAGTCTGCCGTCGGCGAATCGGCCCGCGATCCGCGCCGCCGACCGGATCGGCAGCACCACCTGCCGGGTGACCAGCGCGGTGATCGCGGCGAGCAACACCAGCAGGACCACCCCACCGATGAGCATCGTGCCGCGCATCAGCGACAGGCTCGATTCCTCGCTCGCCAGCGGGAAGATCAGGTAGATCTCCAACGTCGCGACCTCGGCACTCGGGCTGCCGATGACCAGCGCGCGCCCTCGGTAGCCGTCGGGGTCGGCGACGGTGGTGAACTGGTAGGAGACCTGGTTGCGCTGGACGAACCGGCGCAGCTCCGCGGGCACCTCCGAGAGCGGGCCCGTCGCGATCTCGTGGGGCGGAGTGCCGCCGACCATCGCCAGCGCCGAGTCGAAACTCCCCGCGGCGCCGCTGGACTGACCGGTGCCGCCACGGCTGGACAGCGCGGCTCGCGCGTCGTCGAGTTGCTGCTCCTGGCTGTTGCCGGACTGGACGCCCGACATCTTGTTCTCGATCGTGCTGCGGGCACGATCCATCTCCTCGACAGCCGCGTTGATCTTGGCTTCGAGGAGCCGGTCGGTGATCTGACCGGTCAGCACGACCCCGAGGATCGTGATCACGATGAGCGAAAGGGTCAACGTCGAAACGATGACTCGCAGCTGCAACGACCGGCGCCACAGGTGGCCGAGTGCGGTCCCGACGGCCTGGAACCAGGCCATGATCGGGCTCGCCCACCGCCGCAGCTGCGCCACTGGACCAGTGGTCACAGCGGCGCCCCGCAGTGACCGATCACGGCGGTCCGGCCTTGTAACCGACACCACGCACGGTCAACACGATCTCCGGGTTCTCCGGATCCTTCTCGACCTTGGCGCGCAGCCGCTGTACGTGCACGTTCACCAGACGGGTGTCGGCGGCGTGCCGGTAACCCCACACCTGCTCGAGCAGTACCTCACGGGTGAACACCTGACGAGGCTTGCGCGCGAGCGCGACCAGCAGGTCGAACTCCAGCGGGGTGAGCGAGATCTGCCCCGGGCCGCGAGTCACCTTGTGCGCGGGCACGTCGATGACGATATCGGCGATCGAGAGCAGTTCGGCGGGCTCGTCCTCGGTGCGGCGCAGGCGCGCTCGTACGCGGGCGACGAGTTCCTTCGGCTTGAAGGGTTTGACGATGTAGTCGTCGGCGCCGGACTCCAGGCCGAGGACCACATCGACCGTATCGGTCTTGGCGGTGAGCATGACGATCGGAACGCCGGAATCGGCCCGCAGCACCCGGCATACATCGATGCCGTTCATGCCGGGCAGCATCAGGTCGAGCAGAACCAGATCGGGGCGGATCTCCCGCACCGCTGACAGGGCCTGTGTGCCGTCGCCCACCACATGCGGGTCGAACCCTTCCCCGCGCAAGACGATGGTCAGCATCTCAGCGAGTGCCATATCGTCGTCGACGACCAGAATCTTGGGCTTCATAGTCCTATGTTGTCATCTCCCAGGCCAAGATCGGGCCGCCACGCCATTAATGGTGCGAACCCGTCGCGTATCCAACCTCATCCGGAAAAGATTTCCGAGCAGAGGGTGAGTAACGCGGGCCTATCGTCATCGGATCGGTATGTCCACCACCGGCCGAACCAGTCGCGGTCGGCGAGTTCACGATAGACCTCGCCGGTGCGCTGCTGCAGACCGCCGTCCCGTTCATAGGCATCGAGGGCGCGCGTGTCGTCGAGTTCGCCTCGCAGACGGGCCCGTTCGACCGCCACCTCGGTGGGCACGTCGAGCAGGACGGTGAGATCCGGCGCAGGCAATGCGAGCCTGCCGAACTCCAGATCGCCCACCCACGACACGATTTCACCATCGGCGTCCTGGTGCGCCCGTGCGGCGGAGTAGGCGGCGTTGGAAGCCACCCACCGGTCCAGGATCACGATGTCGTTGCCGCCCAGCAGGTCCGACAGTTCCGCACGCGCGGCGGACCGATCGAGCGCGAACATGATCGCCATGCCGTTGATCGACCCGCCCAGATCGCCATTGCCGCCCCGCAGCGCTTCCGCCGCGAGATCGGCATGGATCGAATGCCCGTACTGCGGAAAGGCCAGACTGTCCGCCCGCAGGCCCTTCGCGGACAATTCGGCGATCAGCCCATCGATCAAAGTCCGTTTACCGGCACCATCGAGCCCCTCGACCGCAATCAGTACGCCCATGCGCAGCAGATTACCCGCCGATCGAACCAGCGCCGACCCGCGCCCGGTCCGTCCGGCACCCCATTTCTGCCGTCTGGTCCTCGCCCGTCGGACCGACAAGGATTCCGCCATGAAAACGATCTTCCGCACCACCGCCGCCGTCCTCGCCGTCACCGCTGCCATGGCAGTCGGCGGGGGCATCACCGCCCCGACCGCCGCGGCACAAGAAGCGGTCGGATCCTCCGAGGTCATGGGTTCACTGAGTGAGCTGGTCACCGGCGTGGTGACGACCGGCTCGGGCCCCGCCCTGCTGACGGGGAGCAACGAAGCCGCCACCGCGACCGGCTCCAGCGAACTCGCCGGCGCCCTGATCTGCGGACTGGCCGGCCTGAGCAGCAACGGTCGCCCCTCGATCTGCGCCACCGGGCCGGTCGGATGAGGTGACGACGGTGGCCCGCCGACCGAAGGTCGACGGGCCACCGTGCGGGTACAGAACTCAGTAGCGGTAGTGGTCCGGCTTGTACGGGCCTTCCACGTCCACGTTGATGTACTCGGCCTGATCCTTGGTGAGCTTGGTCAGGGTGCCGCCGAGGGCCTCGACGTGGATCTTGGCGACCTTCTCGTCGAGGTGCTTGGGCAGGCGGTAGACCTCGTTGTCGTACTCCTGCGGCTTGGTCCACAGCTCGACCTGCGCGATGACCTGGTTGGAGAAGCTGTTCGACATCACGAACGACGGGTGACCGGTCGCGTTGCCGAGGTTGAGCAGGCGACCCTCGGACAGCAGGATGATCGCCTTGCCGGACTCCTTGAAGGTCCACTCGTCGACCTGCGGCTTGATGTTGATCCGGGTCGCGCCCGAACGCTCCAGCGCAGCGATATCGATCTCGTTGTCGAAGTGGCCGATGTTGCCCAGGATCGAGTGATCCTTCATCGCCTTCATGTGATCGAGGGTGATGATGTCCTTGTTGCCGGTCGAGGTGATGACGATGTCGGCGTCGCCGATCGCCTGCTCGACGGTGACCACGTCGTAGCCGTCCATCAGCGCCTGCAGCGCGTTGATCGGGTCGATCTCGGTGACCTGCACGCGCGCGCCCTGGCCTGCCAGCGACTCCGCGCAGCCCTTGCCGACATCGCCGTAGCCGCAGATCAGCACCTTCTTGCCGCCGATGAGCACGTCGGTGCCGCGGTTGATGCCGTCGATCAGCGAGTGGCGGGTGCCGTACTTGTTGTCGAACTTGGACTTGGTGACCGAGTCGTTGACGTTGATCGCCGGGAACACCAGCTCACCCGCGGCGGCGAACTGGTACAGCCGCAGCACGCCGGTGGTGGTCTCCTCGGTGACGCCCTTGACCGACTCGGCGATGGCGCTCCACTTGGTCTTGTCGGCCTCGAGGCTCTCGCGCAGCAGGTCGAGGAACACCGTGTACTCGGCCGAGTGGTCGGCGTCGGCGGGCGGAACCACACCGGCCTTCTCGAACTGCGCACCGCGCAGCACGAGCATGGTCGCGTCGCCACCGTCGTCGAGGATCATGTTGGCCGGCTCGCCGGGCCAGGTGAGCATCTGCTCGGCGGCCCACCAGTACTCCTCCAGCGTCTCGCCCTTCCAGGCGAACACGGGGATGCCCGCGGGCTCGTCGACGGTGCCGTTCGGGCCGATCACGATGGCGGCGGCGGCGTGGTCCTGGGTGGAGAAGATGTTGCACGAGGCCCAGCGCACATCGGCGCCGAGAGCAACGAGGGTTTCGATCAGGACGGCGGTCTGGACCGTCATATGCAGCGATCCGGAGATTCGCGCGCCCTTCAGCGGCTGGACGTCGTGGTATTCACGACGCAGCGCCATCAGGCCCGGCATCTCGTGCTCGGCGAGGCGGATCTCCTTACGGCCGAATTCGGCCAGCGAGAGGTCTGCCACCTTGTAGTCGATGCCGTTGCGGACGTCGGGGGTGAGCTCGGTGCGCGCGGGGAGTTCTGAGGTCGTCACGTTGGTTAGGTTACCGTCTGGGGCCGCGCGCGTTCCCCGGTCCGTCGAGGTGGGGTCTCAGGCCGCGGCGCGGTATCGGGCCAGCAACCGTCGCGGCTTCTCGGGCGCGACGTTGGCCAGGCGCAGGTCGCCGCCGTAGTGCGCCGCGACCCTGGGGTCCATCACCGCACGCCACAGCGGCGGGACGGCGGCCAGCACGATCATGGTGGCGTAGCCGGCGGGCAGCTGAGGTGCCTCTTCGGTGCTGCGCAGGGTCTGATAGCGGCGACCGGGGTTGGCGTGGTGATCGCTGTGGCGCTGCAGATGGAACAGGAAGATGTTGGTGACCAGGCGATCGGAGTTCCAGCTGTCGCGCGGGGAGCACCGTTCGTAGCGCCCGTTGGGCTTGCGAGCGCGCAGCAGCCCGTAGTGCTCGACGTAGTTGACGGTCTCGAGCAGCCCGAAGCCGATCACGGCCTGGATGATCAGCCACGGCACGATCGCCGGGCCGAAGACCAGCGTCAGCGAACCGAACAGCACCGCCGTCATCGCCCAGGCTTGCAGGATGTTGTTCTCGACGCTCCACCAGCCGCGACCCTTCCGGCACAGGCGCGCGCTCTCGAGTTGCAGGGCCGACCGGAAACCACCGATCACGCTGCGCGGCAAGAACTCCCACAGCGATTCACCCATGCGGGCGCTGGCCGGATCCTCGGGGGTGGCGACGCGGGCGTGGTGTCCGCGATTGTGCTCGACGAAGAAGTGGCCGTAGCCCGATTGGGCCAGCGCGATCTTCGACAGCAATTTCTCAGCACTCTCCACCCGATGGCCCAATTCGTGGGCGGCGTTGATGCCGATGCCGCTGACGAAGCCGACCGTGGCGGCCAGTCCGAGCTTGTCGACCAGCGCCAGTTCGGGGCTCGTCCACATGAAACAGGCCACGCCGAGGCTGACCAACTGGATCGGCAGGAACAGGTAGGTGCACCACCGGTAGTACCGGTCGGCGGAGAGCGCCGCGTAGTCCTCGTCCCGGGGATTGTTGCCGTCTTCACCGACGATCCAGTCCAGCACGGGGATGGCGATCAGCACGATGACTGGTCCGATCCACCAGAACACTTCAGCCTTGGTATGGAAAACCAGCTGGGAGGGCAACAGCGCGCACGCCGGGGCGATCAGCCCTAGAGCCCAGAGATACCGTTTGGGATCACGAAGACCCCCCGGTTTGCCAACCGTTTGCACACCCGCTCCGCTACAAAAAGACCATCGCCGACCGATGTGAATACTGACAGACCCTAGGCGCGTTACACACCGCCAGCTCCCCAAACGTGGTGATGGTTACACAAGTGCCGATCCGCGCTCGTGACTTGTCTCAGTGCTCTACTTCACCTGACGGGACGCGCAGCCCTCGTACCTGCACAATCGCCTCGACATACGGACCGAGCAGGGCGCTCATCTCGGCGGGGGCGTCGCGCTCGGGCACGGGCGGATTCGGGATGTAGCTCAGCGCGATGCGGACCAGCGCGTGCGCGAGCACATCGGCCTCGGCGCGCGTCGCGTCCACCCAGCTGTGCATGAAAACCTCGGTCAGGCGCGCGGTGGCGTGCCCGAGCAGTGGGGCCGCGTCGAGCGTGATCAGCCGCAGCAGGTCCGGCTTCATCTCCCCGCTCAACAGCGAACGGACCAGCGGGTCGCCCGCGGCGGAGAGGAAGAACCCGCTCATCCCGACCCGAATCGCCGCGCGCGCGTCACCGACATTGGCGTCTAGCGCCTCGCGCACATGGTCGACGAGATCATCGGCCAGGCGCAGCGCGTAGGCCTGCGAGAGCCCCGAGCGCGAACCGAACTCGTTGTAGAGCGTCTGCCTGCTCACCCCGGCCCTGGCCGCGACGTCACCGAGCGTGACCTTGGACCAGTCACGCTCGGTGAGCAGTTCGCGCATCCCGTCGAGGACCGAGGTGCGCAGCAGTTCGCGCGCGGCCTCCTGATACGGGATGCGCGAACCGGTGCGCGGGGTACCCGCGACGCTCACGAACGTTCGATCTCGACCATGAAGAAGTCGGACTTGCGGGCTCCACAGTCCGGGCAGGTCCAGTCGTCGGCGATGTCGTCCCAGCGGGTGCCGGGCGCGATGCCGTCGTCGGGCCAGCCCTCGGCCTCGTCGTATTCGAAACCGCACTGGACACACTGGAAGAGCTTGTACTCGGTCACTGCGAAACTCCTACCGCCTCGAAGTCGATCTTCTCCCGCACCCCACAGTCCGGACAGCACCAGTCGTCGGGAACGGCAGTCCACAGTGTGCCAGGCGGAAATCCTTCGCGTGGCGCGCCTTTGGCTTCGTCGAAGACGAAATCACATACCGGACATTTATAGGCACTCACGACTGGACCTCGGTTCCGTACTTTTCCAGCACCTGCTCGCGGCGCTTGGGGTGGATATTGGCGAGGGTCACGTCCCCGCCGTAGTGAGCGAGCACGCGCTTGTCCATCACCTTGCGCCAGATCGGTGGGAAGTAGGCGATCAGAATCAGGCTGGCGTAGCCGCTCGGCAGGTTCGGCGCACCGTCCCAGCTGCGCAGCGTCTGATAGCGCCGGGTCGGATACGCGTGATGATCGCTGTGCCGCTGCAGGTGGTACAGGAAGATGTTGGTGACGATGTGGTCGCTGTTCCAGCTGTGTTCCGGCGCCGGTCGCTCGAAGCGCCCGCTCGGCGTCTTCTGCCGGACCAGGCCGTAATGCTCGAGATAGTTCACCGACTCGAGCAGGCTGAACCCGATCACGGCCTGCAGGATCAGGTACGGAAGCACCTCGACCCCGAACACCGCGATCAGCCCGAGCCACAACACCACCGACATCGCCCAGGCGTTGAGCACATCGTTGCGCAGCGTCCACGGGCTCTTGTCGAGCCGGCCGAGACGTTCCTTCTCGAGGTGCCAGGCTGAGCGCAGGCTGCCCGAGACCGTGCGCGGCCAGAAGGCCCAGAAGGACTCACCGATACGCGAACTCGCGGGGTCCTCCGGGGTGGCGACCCGCACGTGGTGACCACGGTTGTGCTCGATGTAGAAGTGCCCGTAGAACGACTGGGCCAGCGCGATGCGCGCGAGCCAGCGCTCCAGTTCGACCTTCTTGTGACCGAGCTCGTGCGCGGTGTTAATGCCGATGCCGCCGATCATCCCGACGCTGATCGCGATACCGATCTTGTCCACCACGTTGGCGCCACCGGGGAAGCCGAGCCAGTGCAGGTTCGGCGCGGTGATGATGTAGCAGGCGAAGATCAGCGAGGCGTACTGGAACGGCAGGTACAGGTAGGTGAGATAGCGGTAGTACTTGTCGTTCTCCAGGTACTCCATCACCTCGTCGGGCGGATTGTCGCCGTCGGGCCCGAAGAACAGGTCGGCCAGCGGGATCACGATGTAGATCAGCACCGGCCCGAGCCAGAACGGGATCTCGGCGATGCGGTGCCAGCCGAGCTGGTTGAGACCCCAGATCAGCGGGATCGCGATCGTGAACAGGCCGGTCGGGGCGAACAGGCCCCACAGCCACAAATATCGTTTGGAATCTCGCCATTGCGGCGGCGCGACCCGCTGCTCGGACGCGTTGGCATCAGTCGACATCATCGTCTCCAGTTCCGAGGCACATCTCACACCTGTGATGTGCGTAACTCTCTGTCACAGACGATAGGTGCGGACTTGTCGGATGTCTAGACAAATTTCGCGATTTGTAAAGATCAGCCGGTAGACCAACGAAAACGACGGTCGTGCCCAGCTGGGCACGACCGTCGTCGTTACAGGTCAGAGACCTTTTCAGGGGCCTTTACATCACCGCTCTGACCGAAGCAGAACGTCGGCGCCGGCAGGTAGCCCGTCGACCGGCCACCACCGCAGATCGGTCGATTCGGAGCTGCGAACCGGTACCGCACCCGGGGGCGCCACGATCTCGAACAGCAGGTCGAGATGTCGCGTCGGCACTCCGAGCGAGCAGGTGATCGGGTGGGCCTGCGCGCCGTAGAGACCCGGCGTGAGGATCAGGTCGGCGATGCCGGATTCCTCCACCGCCTCCCGCAGCGCGGCGTCCTGCACGGTCTTGTCATCGGGTTCGCAGTGACCGCCGAGCTGAATCCAGCGGCCCACGCGCGGGTGCAGGGTGAGCAGGATGTCGCGACGATCGTGCGACAGCACGATGGCCGATGCGGTGATGTGGCCGGGGGCGTGTTCGCGCAGGCAGCCACGCGGCGCCGAGCCGAGAAAGGCCAGAAACGCTTCGCGCAGTGAGTGATCCGCGCCGGTTTTGGGCTCCCACTGGGTGAGCAACTCGGTCGCCGAGGCGTGCAGCGATTCCGCGCTCATCGGGCCGACTCCACGATCGCTGTCGAGGTCACAGTTCCACCAATCCCGCGCCGGCCGAGCCGACGGCGCGCGGTGCGGGCTCTTCGAGTGGATGCCCGATTGCGATGGCGCCCAACGGCATCCAGTCCTCGTCCAGATCGAGGACCTCGCGGACGATCTCGGGCGCGAAGATGGTCGAGCCGATCCAGCAGCTGCCGAGACCGTCGGCGGCCAACGCGACGAGCAGGCCCTGCACCGCCGCGCCGACGGCCACCGTGAACATCGTCTGCTCGGCGGCCTGGCGACGAGCGTCGGGATAGTCATGGGCGCCGTCCGGCACGCAGAACGGGATGATCACCTCCGGCGCGTCGAAAAGGATGCGACCGCGCGCGATTCGACGCTGCACGCGTTCGGGGGCGAGCCCGTCGGCGGTGAGGTCGGCGCGCCACTTCTCGGTCATGGCCTCGAGCAACCGCGCCCGCAGGGTCGCCTTGCGCAGCCAGACGAAGCGCACCGGGCGGGTGTGGTGCGGTGCGGGCGCGGTGAGTCCGACCGCGACGGCGGCGCGGATCCGTTCCGGGTCGACGGGTTCGTCGGCGAACGCGCGGACCGAACGACGCAGCGGCACAGCCTCTTTGCGGCCCTGCTCGAGCGCCTCGGCGGTGCCGAGCCAGAACAGGTCGTCGATGCCGCCGCGCAGCAGCGCCGCCGCGGTGGAACCGTCGTCCTCGGTGTTCAGCCCGCGCACCACCGCCACCGGGACTCCGCCGAGCTTGCCCTTGACCAGATCGGCGGCCGCGGCGAGCTCATCGGCGATGGCCACCTGCGTGACGTGCAGTTCGTTGCCCTGCTTGTCGATGGCGCCGTCGTAGTCGTGCAGCACCCGCAGTCCGGCCGAACCGATGGCCGCGTCGATCTGCCCGTTGCGCCAGGCCCGGCCCATCGTGTCGGTGACGACAACGGCCACGTCGACGCCGAGCCGCTGGGCGAGCGCGGTGCGCAGGGCTTTCGCGCTCCCGTCGGGATCGACAGGAAGCAGCACCAATTCGCCCTCGGCCACATTGGAGCCGTCGACACCGGAGGCCGCCTGCACGATGCCGAGCCGGTTCTCGGTGATGAGGGTGCGGCCCTTGCGCGCGAGCACCCGAACGGCTTCGTCCTCGACGAGCTTGCGACGAGCGGTGTCGCGCTCCTCGGGGTCGAGTGGGGCGGCGACGATGCGCCCCTCGGCCTTCGACACGATCTTGCTGGTGACCACGATGATGTCACCGTCGGCAAGCCACGGCGCTTGTGCCGCAAGGTGTTCGGCGAGGTCGTCACCCGGCCGGAACTCCGGTAGGCCGGTCACCGGAAGGATCCGCAGCTCGTCGGCGGCATGGTCGGGCAACACGCCGACGTGGCCGTTCTCCGGCTGGATCGAGTCGTCCGCCTCCTGTGCGCTCATGCCTTCACTCCCGCCAATTCCAGTGCGGCGCGCGCCATTTCAGCGGTCGCCTCGGGGTCGCTCATCAACAGCGGCACGCTGCGCACTTCGACGCCCGCGATATCGGCGGAGTCGGTGGAGTGCACCAGCCATCCGTCGAGGATGCCGGTGGCCGAGCGGGCGCCGTAGTGGCGGCCGATCGCCTCGGCGGTGGATTCGACGCCGATCGCCGTGAGGCACTCATCTGCCATGCCGCGCAACGGCTTTCCGTCGATCACCGGCGACAGGCCGATCACCTTGGCCTCGCTGGTGCGCAACGCGCCTCTGATCCCGGGCACGGCGAGGATCGCGCCGATGCTCACCACGGGGTTCGACGGGGCCAATAACACGGCATCAGCAGCGGCTATGATTTCTGTCACATTCGGCGCCGGAGAGGCTTGCTCGGCGCCGATCGAGGCAAATCCGTGCGTCGGAAGCGCCGCGCGGTACCGCACCCACCATTCCTGAAAGTGGATCGCGCGACGTTCGCCAGCATTGTCGGGATCACTGACCACCACGTGAGTTTCGCAGCGATCGTCGGTAGCCGGGATCAGCTTCACGCCCGGCTGCCACCGATTACACAGCGCTTCGGTGACCGCGGACAGCGGATATCCGGCGCGCAGCATTTCGGTACGAATGAGATGGGTGGCGATATCGCGATCGCCGAGGCCGAACCAATCGGGCTGAGCGTTGTATTTCGCCAGCTCCTCTTTCGCGTGCCAGGTTTCGTCGGCGTGGCCCCAGCCACGCTCGGTATCGATGCCACCGCCGAGGGTGTACATGCAGGTGTCGAGGTCGGGACAGATGCGAAGGCCATGCATCCAGACGTCGTCGCCGACGTTGACGATGGCGGAGATGTCGGCTTCGGGCAGCAGCTGCCGGACGCCTTGGAGGAACCGGGCACCGCCGACACCGCCGACGAGAACGGCGATCTTGGGCTCGCGCACCGCGTGTTGTGCAGTCACAGGGTCACAGCCTAGTGAGTGACGGTTGCCCGTTGCTTTCGCGCCGAATGACAGCGAAGTTGCTGGTCATTTGCCACGGCACATAACAAGATCAACACGAAAGGCGGGTGCGGAGTGTAACGGAAGGGTGACGGCGGGTTGACCACCGGCAAGTGCGGCGTGTCTAATCACAGACATGTCATTCCGGTCACCGCGAGAGGGCATAGCGCGGGGGCGTTTGCGAGAAGGTTCCAACTCGCCTGAGAAGGCTACTGCGCTAGGAGTTAGCGCAGGGCGCGTTTGCGAGAGGGTTCCAACTCGCCGGAAGGCAGGCTCGGGGAAGCCCGCGAGACTACGTCGCGGTGTTGGGCCGTCGGGGTTGCATCTGATCCGACGGAAAGAATCATTCTGCGCTAACACATAGTGAGGAGGCGGAACGATGACCGAAGATCTGGTCTCGCCGACCGATTCCACAGCAGGCGCAGCTCACGCTGTCTGCGCTGAGATGAGCTGGCAGGAACCGGACGTGGTAAGCGAAGTCGCGGCTCCCCGGCTGAGTCTGGTCGTGACGGGCTTCGACGAAATGTTCGAGTCGATCGAAGAGCAGTGGCAGGAACGTGCCCTGTGCGCTCAGACCGACCCCGAGGCGTTCTTCCCCGAGAAGGGCGGCTCGACGCGTGAGGCCAAGCGGATCTGCTTGGGCTGTGAAGTACGTGACCAGTGCCTGGAATACGCACTGGCACATGATGAACGCTTCGGCATCTGGGGCGGTCTCTCGGAACGAGAGCGTCGCAGGCTGAAGCGCGGAATCGGTTAAGTGACTGTTCGAAAGTAGACTCTCTCCAGGCCTGGCCCGGAGCCACGCAGGCGCAGTACGTCGGTGTCTCCGGGCGAACGCCCTTGTTGATCTTCACGGTGCAGGCGAGAGAGGTGAAAGACCCATGGCACGTTCCCGGCGTCATTCTCCGGCACCCACCGCTCGTTCGGTGACCCGCCGCGGCCGCGGAGTCCGAGGCCCCATGCTTCCGCCGACGGTGCCCGCGTGGCGCACCAGGGGCCAGAAATTCGATCGGCTCGTGCTCGAGGCGTTCGCCCCACTGGACACCCGCTGGCACGATCGACTCACCAAGCTCGATATCGCCGTCGACGATGTACCGAAAATCCGTCCGCTGCACCCTGATTCGGTCACCTGGCCGGACGAGGTCGTTGCAGACGGGCCCGTCCCGCTGTCGCGTCTCATCCCCGCGGGCGTCGACCGCCACGGCGCGGCCACCCGCGCCAGGGTGGTGTTGTTCCGCAAGCCGCTGGAATTGCGAGCGGCCGATCCCGACGATCTGGTGGAGTTGCTGCGCGAGGTACTCGTCCAGCAGATCGCGACCTACCTCGGCGTGGACCCCGATCTCATCGATCCCGAACCCGAGTAGGCGTACGCGACTGCGCCCGTTTAGGGCGTGTCCGTATCCACTTTCGGTGCGCGGAGGGCTAATCTCGACGTCGTGATCCCTATGCGTCGTTGCTGCCGACCCGGCTGCAAGAACCCGGCTGTAGCGACGCTGACGTATGTGTACTCCGACTCGACCGCCGTCGTCGGACCCCTGGCCACCGTCGCCGAACCACATTCCTGGGATCTCTGCGAAACGCACGCCTGCCGCATCACCGCGCCCAAGGGCTGGGAACTGGTCCGCCACGAAGGCGGCTTCTCCTCGAGCACCCCGGACGACGACGACCTCACCGCACTGGCCGAAGCCGTCCGCGAAGCCGGCCTACGCCGCCGCCCCGCCGCCGAAGCCGACCAGCCGGGCGACCGCGACAACGCCTCCTCGGCTCCGCGCACCGCGCGTACCGGCCGCCGCGGCCACCTTCGCGTTCTGCCGGATCCGTAGCTAGTCCGGCCAGTATCCCGAGGAGTCGGTGCAGCCCGCTAGGGTTAGCCGCATGACGACCCTCGCGCGCTCTGGCGAACTCGTGAATGCCGTGATCAAGGCTTATGACGTCCGCGGGGTGGTGGGCGAACAGATCGACGAGGCGTTCGTCAGCGATGTCGGCGCTTCCTTCGCCCGCCTCATGCGCGCCGAGGGCGCCCAGCGCGTGGTGATCGGCCACGACATGCGTGAATCCTCCCCCGCGCTGTCCGAGGCTTTCGCGCAGGGCGTGCGGGCCCAGGGTCTGGATGTGGTGCACATCGGCCTCGCCTCCACCGACCAGCTCTACTTCGCCTCGGGCAAGCTCGGCTGCCCGGGCGCGATGTTCACCGCCAGCCACAATCCGGCGAAGTACAACGGCATCAAGCTGTGCCGCGCGAACGCGCTGCCCGTCGGCCAGGACACCGGGCTGGCGACGATCGCGGCCGAGGTGATCGAGGGTGTGCCCGCCTACGACGGCACGCCAGGCACCGCCACCAGCACCGATCTGCTCGCCGACTACGCGGACTACCTGCGCGCGCTGGTGAACCTCGACGAGATCCGTCCGCTCACCGTCGCGGTCGACGCGGGCAACGGCATGGGCGGCCACACCGTGCCCGCCGTCCTCGGCACCCTCGGACCGATCACCATCGTGCCGCTGTACTTCGAACTCGACGGCTCGTTCCCCAACCACGAGGCCAACCCACTCGATCCGAAGAACCTCGTCGATCTGCAGGCGCTGGTCCGTTCCAGCGGCGCCGACATCGGCCTCGCCTTCGACGGCGACGCCGACCGCTGCTTCGTCGTCGACGAGCGCGGCGAGCCGGTGTCCCCCTCGGCGATCACGGCCATCGTGGCCCAGCGTGAGCTGGCCAAGGAGCCGGGCGCCACCGTGATCCACAACCTGATCACCTCGCGCGCGGTGCCGGAGCTGGTCGAGGAACTGGGCGGCAAGCCGGTGCGCACCAGGGTCGGGCACTCGTTCATCAAGCAGGAGATGGCCTCGACCGGCGCGGTGTTCGGCGGCGAGCACTCGGCGCACTACTACTTCCGCGATTTCTGGGGTGCCGACTCGGGCATGCTGGCCGCGCTGCACGTGCTGGCCGCGCTCGGCGAGGGCACGCGTCCGGTCTCGGACCTGATGGCCGCCTACGACGTGTACGCCGCCTCGGGCGAGATCAACTCGACCGTCGCCGACGCCGCCGAGCGCACCGCCGCGGTGATCACCGCGTTCGCCGATCGCACCGAATCGGTGGACCGCATGGACGGTGTCACGGTCGATCTGGGCGGCCATGCCTGGTTCAACCTGCGCGCCTCGAACACCGAACCGCTACTCCGACTCAATGTCGAGGCCGGATCGCGCGACGATGTAAACGCACTCGTGACCGAGATCCTGAGCATCGTCCGCGCCTGACTGGGAAGATGAAACCAGTAGCAGTGGAATCACATGCCCGGTATTCGGCCACGGCAGATTACGAGCATTGCCGGTGCCCGGCTGGAATAGTGGAGTCACGGACGACACAGCGCGATGAGGGGAGGTGGATTCGGCGATGATCGCTGGAACACCGGTATTCGACCTCGACGATGCCGAGTCGCTGGCGGCGGCCGACACCGCCGGCGCCCTGCGCTCGGCCGCTTCGGGCGGCGCCCAGGTGCGTGCCACGGCCGCGGCGGTCGCCGAAACCTCGCTCATCGAACGGCTCTCCGATCTGCGCCCGCGCAGCCTGGTGCTGGTCGCGGGCTCGGGTCGGGCCGCGCGTGCGGCCGGGCTGCTGGTCGCCACGCTCGGTGACCGGGCCGGGCTGCCGATCGTGCACGTCACCTCGCTGCCACCGTGGGTCGGTCCGCTGGACGTGGTCCTGGTGGCCGGTGACGACGCGGGCGATCCGCGACTCATCGATGCCGTCGACCGCGCCCTGCGCCGCAGTGCGGAAGTGGTGATCGCCGCCCCCAACGAGGGTCCGTTGCGCGCGGTCGCCGCCGGTCGCGCGATCGTGCTCGAGCCTCGGGTGCCCGTGCTCGACCACAATCGGCTGCTGCGTTTCCTCGCCGTCGGGATCGCGGTATTGCGCGGTGTCGACGCCCAGCGCAGCGGCCCGACTACTCCTGATCTCACCGCGCTGGCCGACATGCTCGACGCCGAGGCGCTGCGCGACGGCCCGCACACGGAAGTCTTCCGCAATCCGGCGAAGACCCTCGCCGCCCGCATACACGGCGTCGGCGTAGTCCTCGCGGGAGATTCCCCCGCCGCCGTCGAACTGGCGGGCCACGGCGCCGAGGTGCTGCTGCAATCAGCGGGCAGGCTCGTCTCCGCCGCTGATCTGTCCGATGCGGTCGCCTCGGTCGGCCGCCTCTCCCAGGCAACCGGCGGCACCGCACCCGGCTTCGATCCGCTGTTCCACGACGAGGAGCTCGACGGACCTGCCCCGGTCGAGCGGGTGCGGGTGCTGGCCTTGAGCGTGCATCCCGATCAGGCTGCCGCCCGGCGCAAGCTGGCGGTCTTCGAAGGCGCAGGCGGTGGCTTGGTCGACGCCGAGCTGATCCATGCCGATGTCGACGTGCTGCAATCTCAACTCGCCGACCCCGGTGCCGCGCCCGCGATCGAACGCACCGCTGCCGCCTCCGCCGCAGGGGGCGGACACGGCAGCGAACTCGAGCAGCTCGCGGTGCTGGCGCTGCGGCTGGACATGGCCGCGGCCTATCTTCGGCTGACCCTCGCACGCGGTGCCGCCGCGCCCGAACCGGATCGATACGACGGGGGACGCTACTAGTGCAGGAACTCGTTGGTGCGCTGCGTTCTTACGCATGGGGGTCGCGCACCGCGCTCGCTCAGCTGTGCGGACGGCCGGTGCCATCGGCCCATCCCGAAGCTGAACTCTGGTTCGGCGCGCACCCGGCCGATCCCGCGCACGTGCAGACCGACTCGGGCAAACGCTCGCTGGTCGAGGTACTCACCGCCGACCCCGCGGGCGAATTGGGCGCGGTGGCCGATACTTTCGGCGCCCGCCTGCCGTTCCTGCTGAAGATCCTCGCTGCCGAGGAGCCGCTGTCGCTGCAGGCCCACCCGAGTTCGGCGCAGGCGCGAGCCGGATTCGAACGGGAGAACCGCACCGGTGTCGCGCTCGATTCGCCGCTGCGCAACTACCGCGACGACAGCCACAAGCCCGAACTCGTTGTCGCGCTGGAGCGTTTCGAGGCGCTGGCCGGGTTCCGCGACCCGCTCCGCACCGTCGAGTTGTTACGCGCGCTCGACGTGCCCGGCCTCAATATCTACGCCGAACTGCTTGCCGCCCAGCCCGATTCGGCCGGTCTGCGGACCTTGTTCACCACCTGGATCACGCTGCCCCCCGCCGCGCTGTCGAAGCTGCTGCCCACGGTGCTCGAGGGCTGTGTGCACTACCTGTCCAGCAAGGGCGCGCGGGCGTTCACCGCCGAGGTGCGCACCGCGCTCGAACTGGCCGAGGTCTACCCCGGCGACGCGGGTGTCCTCGCCGCGCTGCTGCTCAACCGCCTGACCCTGGAACCGGGCCAGGCGCTGTTCCTCGCGGCCGGCAATCTGCACGCCTACCTGCGTGGGGTCGGGGTGGAGATCATGGCCAACTCCGACAACGTGCTGCGCGGCGGGCTCACCCCCAAGCACGTCGACGTGCCCGAACTCCTGCGGGTGCTCGACTTCGAACCGATCGACCTGCCGGTGATCGAACCCGACCCCGGCGACGACGGCGGCATCCGGTACCGCACGCCCGCACCGGAATTCGCCCTGTGCCGCTTCGATCTCGGCGCCGAGGACGAGCCGGTCGTGCTCGCCGACGTCGGGCCGGGCATCGTGCTGTGCACCGCGGGCACGCTCGAGCTCTCCGAGAACGGGCGCACCCTCATCATCGAACGTGGCAGCGCGGCCTGGATCTCCGCCGCCGACACCGACATCAAGGCGCGCGCGTTGCGCGGGCCCGCGCAGCTGTTCAGCGCCTGCGTCGGCGACGGCAACTGATCTGTGCCGTAGGCGAACCCCCGCCTCGGCTCCCGTGCAGGACACATGACCGCTCCGCGTCGGTGTCCTATTAGGCTGTGGCGAGTCGTGTTCAGTGAACAGAAGGGCGGGCCGGCATGTCGGCTGGTGGTGGCAAGAAGGCGATCGTCGCGGCGTTGGTAGCCAACGCGGGGATCGCGGTGGCGAAGTTCGTCGGCGCGTTCATCACGGGGTCGGCGTCGATGATGGCGGAGGGTGTGCACTCGGTCGCCGACACCTCGAATCAGGGTCTGCTGCTGTTCGGGCAGCGCGCCGCCGCCAAGGACGCCGACGAGCTGCACCAGTTCGGGTACGGCCGCAATCGCTACTTCTACTCGTTCGTCGTGGCGCTGGTGCTGTTCACCCTCGGCTCGGTGTACGCGGTATACGAAGGTATCCACAAGGTCCAGCATCCAGAGGAGCTGAGTCAGCCGATCGTCGCGGTGATCATCCTCGTGATCGCGATCGGCCTCGAGACTTTCAGCTTCCTCACCGCGGTGCGTGAATCCCGGCCGCTCAAGGGCGATGCGAGCTGGTGGAGGTTCATCCGCAACTCGCGCAGCCCCGAGCTGCCGGTGGTGTTGCTCGAGGACACCGGCGCACTGATCGGCCTGGTACTCGCCCTCGGCGGCGTCGGCCTGACCATGGTCACCGACGACCCGATCTACGACGGCATCGGCACCCTGTGCATCGGTGTCCTGCTCGGCATCATCGCGATCGTGCTGATCGTGGAGATGAAGAGCCTGCTCATCGGTGAAGGCGCGACCCCCGAACAGGGTCTGGCCATCCGCGAGAACCTGGTCGACGGCGCCAAGATCACCTCGGTGATCCACCTCAAGACCCAGTACATGGGCCCGGAGGAAATGCTGGTCGCGGCCAAGGTCGCGCTCGCCCCGAACCTGGACATCGCCGGTGTCGCCGAGGCGATCGACGCGGCCGAAACGCGCGTGCGCGCAGCAGTACCCACCGCCCGCCTGATCTACTTGGAACCCGACCTCTACCGTGTGAAATAGCGGCTGGCGCCGCGGTTCTCGGCGCTTGACTCCGCCTCTTCCCTCCCTCCGGGCACTCCTTCGTCGCGCCCTCCACTCAGTCCAGAGGCGGAGGCGCGCCGAGAATGCCGGGCCCGACGACACGGTGCCGGGGTCGGGGTGTGGGTCAGCGACCGTTGTAGCGTTCGATCTATGGCCGAGCAAGGTGGAGAAAGCAAGGTCGCGATCCTCGCGGCGCTCGGGGCGAACGCCGGCATCATGGTCGCGAAGTTCATCGGCGCGTTCATCACCGGATCGTCGTCGATGCTGGCCGAGGCGGTGCACTCGGTGGCCGACACCGGCAACGAGGCGCTGCTGCTGGTCGGGCAGAACCGAGCCGACCAGCCGCCGGACACACTGCACCCGTTCGGGTATTCGCGCAATCGGTACTTCTATTCGTTCGTCGTGGCGCTGGTGCTGTTCACGATGGGTTGCTTGTTCGCGATCAACGAAGCGATCCACAAGATCCGGTTCCCCGAGGAGATCCAGTCGCCCTGGGTCGCGATCGGCATCCTCGGTGTGTCGATGGTGCTGGAGACCGCCAGTTTCCTCACCGCCCGCAAGCAGTCGGCGCCGCTGAAGGGCAAGAACACGTGGTGGCACTTCATCCGCACCACCCGCAACCCCGAACTGCCGGTGGTGCTGCTCGAAGACGCGGGCGCCGTCACCGGCCTGGTGTTCGCGCTGACGGGTGTGAGTCTGTCGATGATCACCGGCAACACGGTGTGGGACGGTGTGGGCACACTGCTCATCGGCATCCTGCTCGGCGTGAACGCGGTGATCCTGATCGTGGAGACCAAGAGCCTGCTGATCGGTGAGGGCGCGACGGCCAAGGACGACACCGCGATTCGGTCGGCGCTGCTCGCCGATCCACGGATCGAGCGCGTCATCCGGATGCAGACCCAGTACCTCGGCCCACAGGACCTGTTGATCAACGCCAAGATCGCGCTGCACGCAGGCCTGGATATCACGGAGGTGTCCGAGGCCATCGACGCCGCGGACGACCGCATTCGCGCCGCCGTCCCGAACACGTGCACGGTCTACCTCGAGCCTGATGTGTTCAAGCCCGACAAGGTCCACGACCTACCGATGAAGCCGAGCTGAGCGGCTACCGGTAGGCGGGCGCCGCGCCGCGCAACAGGTCGAGCGGGTCGGTGACGATGCCGAAACGGTTGCGCAGCAGGTGTTGTGCCGCGTGCAGCCCCGGCATCCCGTGTACGCCGGGCCCCGGCGGGGTCGACGACGAGCACAGGTAGGTGCCCGGAATCGGGGTGGAGTAGGGGTTCCAGCGAGCGAGCGGACGGAACACGGTCTGGCGCGTGGACATCGCGCCCGCCGAGATATCGCCGCCGATGTAGTTGGCGTTGTGCGCGGGCATGAAAGCCGCCGGTCGCACGTGTTTAGCGAGGATCAGATCGCGGAAACCGGGCGCGAACCGTTCGACCTGGTCGATCACCTGCTCGCTGATATCGCGATCGGTCCCGTTGGGGACGTGGGCATAGGTGTAGAAGGTGTGCTGTCCCTCGGGTGCGCGGGTGGCGTCGACCACGCCGGGCTGAATGGCCAGCACGAACGGCCGATCGGCGAATGCGCCGGTGGCGACCTGGTGTTCGGCGTGCATGGCTTCGGCTCTGGTGCCGACCAGGTGCAAGGTGCCCGCCAGGTCGGCGCCCGGCGCGGCCCACGGCACCGGTCCCGACAGGGCGAAGTCGACCTTGCAGGCGGCGTTGCCGTACTGGAAACGCCCGAGGCTGTTGCGGTAACGCGACGGCAGACGGTCACCGGCGATGCGAAGAAGCTCGGCGGGCGAGGTGTCGAACAGCACCGCGCGGGCGGTGGCGAGTTCGGCGAAATCGTCGACCCGGTGCCCGGTGAGCACCTCCCCACCGAGGCTTTCGATTTCGGCGATCATCGCGTTCGGGATCGCCTGACTGCCGCCGCGCGGGATCACCCAGCCGCCCGCGTGCGCGAGGGTGCCGAGCAGCAGTGCCGCGCCGACCGCGGGGAAGGCGCGCGGTGAGGTGATGGCGTGGGCGGCCACACCGCTGAACATCGCGGGCGCCACGTCATCGCTGAAACGGTTGCCGGACAACGGGGATGCCTGTTCGAGCAGGCGGGTCGCGAACTTGATGCCCGTGCCGACGCGCAGCGGTGGATGCCGCAGATCCGACATGGCCAGCTCGACCACCTCGGGCCAGTGTTCGACCAGCGGCGCGAACAGTTCGCGCCATGCTCGGCCGTCGCGCCCGAGGTCGGCGACGGTGGATTCGAGGTTGCGCCAAGCCAATCCGGCGATTCCACCGTCGAGCGGGTGGGCGTAGGAGACTGTCGGGGTGAGCAGGTCGACGCCGTGCGCCGCGAGATCGAACGCGCGAAAGAACGGTGACGCCAAGGCCATCGGATGCGCACCGGCACAGATGTCGTGATGGAAGCCGGGCAGGGTGAGCTCTGCGGTGCGCGATCCACCGCCTGCCTGCTCCTGCGCTTCGAGGACCCGCACCGACAACCCGGCCCGAGCGGCGATCACCGCCGCGGCAAGACCGTTCGGCCCCGACCCCACTACTACGACTTCCGCCATCCGCCGTCCCTTCGCCCTCGGCCGCTCTGCCGACCTGCGTCGTTACCTCCAACCTACGCGGAGCGGCGAGCCTGTCGCAGTGCGCTCGGTCACCCGGCAGGCTCGACGCCGCGACAGCACCGCACCGCACGGGATCCACCGCGCCACACCACCGGACCGGTATGGCGCGAGAGGGTTCAGCTCGGATCGACCGCCGCTTCGCTTGTTCCGTCGACCAGCAGGGTGATGCGTCGTTCGCGCAGTTCGGGGCGCAATCGGCCGTTCCGGTCGAGGGTGGCCAGGCCGTGCAGAGAGGCCCAGGCGACTTCCGTGCGGGCGCCGAGGTCGTCGCCCTCGGAGTAGGGGGCGAACATCGCCTCCAGGCCGCCGAAGGCATCGCGCAGGGGTTGCGGGGCGTCGAGACCGAAGTTCAGGTCGGTCTTCTGCTGAAAGATGGCGTCGTAGCGGGCCGGGTTGGCGGTGGCGAAGTCGAGGTAGGCGCGCGCGACATTGGCGATCACCTCCGCATGGGTGGTCGCCGCCTCGCGGGCCAGCTTCAGTTGTTCGGCGAGCTCGACGCAACCCTGCAGGGCGACGGCGCCGACGATGGCCGCCTTGTTCGCGAAGTGGCTGTAGAGCACGGGCTGGCTGTATTCGATGCGGTCGGCCAGTTTGCGGATGGTGACCGCGTCCCAGCCCTCCGCCTCGGCCATTTCGCGCGCGGTGTCGATGATCCGCTGATGCCGTTCGGCGCGTTCGCGTTCCTTGCGCTGTTGGGTGCTCATGCTTGAAATTCTAGCAGCGCTAGACAAGATAGCGAGGCTCTGGTTATAGTTCTCTCAACACCTAGCGCCGCTAGATTTAAGAGCAAGCAACAAGATTCAGGAGCACCTCATGATCACCTCGCGCATCGCCACCGCCCTCTCCCTGCTCGGCGGGATCTTCATCATCTACGTCGGCATCAACTACCTCGTCGCCCCGGAGATGACGGCCGCGGGCTTCGGCCTCCCCGCCGTGCCCGAGGGCGACGCGGTGGCCTTCCTGAACCTCAAGGGCGTCCGGGATGTGGTGAGCGGCCTGGTGATCCTCGGTCTGCTGGCCACCAAGCAGCGCTTCGCGCTCGGCGTCGCCATGCTGGCCACCTCGCTCACGCCGTTCGGGGACATGGCCACCGTCCTGAGCTGGCACGGCTCCACCGCCACCGCGTTGGGCGTCCACGGCTTCACCGCCGTACTCGTCGCGCTCGCCGGCGTGCTGCTGATCCGCGAAAGCCGCGTGAGCGCCGCGGAGCGTCGACTCGTCGCGGCATGACCACACCAGCGATGAATTCCGCCCCACCGCACCGTCTTCACCGATAACGAACACCCATCGAGGAGGAACCACCATGGCGAACGCGCCGCACGGCCCCGCGTCCTACTTCCCCACCATCGAGACCAAGTACGGGCGCACCGTCGACGAGTGGTTCGCCCTGCTCGACGCAGCCGAGCCGACCGGGCACACGGCCCTGGTCACCTGGCTCAAGTCCGAGCACAACCTCGGCCACGGCCACGCCAACGCCCTGGTGCAGTTCCACCTCAACCCCGGCAAGTGGTCCAGGATCTAAGACGATCCATCTGCTGCATCCGAAGGCCCCGCGATTCCTCATCGCGGGGCCTTCGACCGTCTCAGGACACCTCGACCGGCTGCGCCGGCACTGGTTTCGCGAGTTCGACGGGCTGATCCACTTCGTGGTCGTCGACCATCGTCTCCTCGTCGAACGGCAGTTCACGGTCGAGCACGCGGCGGGTCCGGTCGGCGTCGACGGTCCTGGTCCACGTGCCGATGAGCAGCGTGGCCACCGCGTTGCCCGAGAAATTGGTCAGCGCACGGGCTTCCGACATGAAGCGGTCGATGCCGACGATCAGGCCGACACCGTCGAGCAGGTCGGGGCGATGGCTCTGCAGGCCGCCGGCGAGGGTGGCCAGACCGGCACCGGTGACGCCCGCGGCGCCCTTGGACGCGATGATCATGAACAGCAGCAGGCCGATCTGTTCACCGAGCGCGAGCGGCTTGCCCATCGCGTCGGCGATGAAGATCGAGGCCATCGTCAGGTAGATGGCGGTGCCGTCGAGATTGAACGAATACCCGGTCGGTACAACAACACCCACGGTGGTTCGCTCCACCCCCGCGTGTTCCATCTTCGCGATCAGTCGCGGCAGCGCCGATTCCGACGACGAGGTCGCCACAATCAGCAGGTACTCGCGCGACAGGTACCGGCACAGCTTCAGGATCGAGACGCCGGAGACCAACCGCAGGATCACGCCGAGCACACCGAACACGAAGACCAGACACGTCAGATAGAACGCGATCATCAGTGTCGCCAACTGCACCACCGCCGACCAGCCGGTGCGCCCGACCACGTTCGCGATCGCGCCGAACGCGCCGATCGGAGCCAGCCACAGGATCATCGACAGGATCCGGAACACCAGCTTCTGCCCCAGCGCGACCGCGCGCAGGATCGGTGCCCCCGCATCGCCCATCGCCTGCACGGCGAACCCGACCAACAGTGCGACGAACAGGGCCTGCAGCACGCTGCCCGCGGTGAGCGACGACACGAGCGTGGTCGGCACGATGTTCTGGATGAAATCCCACGTGCCCCCCGCGCTGTGCGCCTGATCGGCGTATTTCGCACCCGCTCCCGAGGCGCCGACATCGAGTCCCTCACCCGGATCGATGAGGTTTCCGACGACGAGCCCGATGCCGAGTGCGACCGTCGACATCACCAGGAAATAGCCGATGGCCAGGCCACCGACCTTGCCCACGGTGGCGGCCGCGCGCACCGAACCGATGCCCAGCACGATCGTGCAGAAGATGACAGGTGCGATCATCATCTTGATCAGGTTCACGAACACGGTGCCGAGGGGCGCCAGTGACTGACCGAATTCCGGGGCCACCCGGCCGACAATGACGCCGGCCACGACGGCGATGATCACCGCGATGTAGAGCCAGTGGGTATGGTCGCGTTTCCGTTGTCCGGTGGTTGAGCTCATGTCGACGAGCATGAGCAACTATTGTGACGGCCGTCACTTTGGTCCATAAGTTTCATATCGATGCATAACGTTCGAGAAATTCAGGTCGGAGGCAAGAGGTGCGACGAGGACGACTGTCGCTCGCGGGACAGGCCTTCGTATGGCAGCTGGTGGTGCTGGCGCTGCTGATCGCCGTGGGCACGATCCTGGCCGTGCTCGATGCCAGGCGCGATCATGACCTGGCCGCGGAAATGCAGGTCAGAGATGTTTCGGTGACGGTAGCGCGGTCGCCGTCGACCTTGGCCGCGGTGAACTCGCCCTACCCGAGCGGGCTGCTGCAACCGACCACCGAGCGGATCAGGGCGGCCACCGGCATGGACTTCATCGTCGTGATGGCGCCCGATCGCACCCGCTACACCCACACCAACCCCGACCTGATCGGCAAGCCGTTCGTCGGCAGCATCGATGGCGCGCTGGCGGGCCAGACGCTGACCGAGACGTTCACCGGCACCCTCGGCCCCTCGATCCGCGCGGTCACCCCGGTCTACGACAACGGCCGGGTGGTGGCGCTGGTCTCGGCCGGGGTCACCCGGGCCAAGATCAGCACCCAGGTGGCCTCCCAGCTGCCCCTGATCCTCGGGGTGGCCGCGGTGGGACTCGGGCTGGCCGCGCTGTCGTCGTTCCTGATCAGCCGCAGGTTGCGCCGCCAGACCCACGGTCTGGCTCCCGACGAGCTGCGCGCGCTCTACGAACACCACGACGCGGTCCTGCACTCCGTGCACGAGGGGCTGGTGGTGTTCGGCGCCCCGACCGAGGCCGCGGAGGTGGTCAACGATCAGGCACGCACCCTGCTCGACCTGCCCGACGGTCCGGTCTTCCGCACCGACCTGCCCGTCTCGCTGCAACAGATGAGCGGTGGCGTGGTGCGCGACGAGACGCACGTGACCACCGACCGCATCCTGCTGGTCAATCAGGACCTGGTCAGCTGGGAGGGCCACGATATCGGCACCGTGCTCACGATCCGCGATCAGACCGAACTGCGCGCGGTGCTCGGTGAGCTCGACTCGGTGCGTGGTTTCGCCGAATCGCTGCGCGCGCAGGCGCACGAGGCGGCCAACCGGCTGCACACCGTGGTCACCATGGTCGAGCTCGGCCGCCCGGATGAAGCGGTGGCCTTCGCGACCGCGGAATTGCAGCTCTCGCAGGTGCTGATCGACCGTCTGCTGGCCGCCGTCGGCGACGCGGCATTGGCGGCGCTGTTGCTCGGCAAGGTCGACCAGGCCGCCGAACGCGGGGTCGGCCTGGCCATCAGCGAGGACACCGCGCTGGATTCCACCGATCCGCTGTCGGCGCACGAGACCGTCACCCTGGTCGGCAACCTGATCGACAACGCGATCGACGCGGCGGCGGGAACCGTCGACAAGCGCGTCGAGGTGTCGGTGTGTCATCGTGACGGCGCGCTGTGGGTCCAGGTGTCCGACAGCGGACCGGGTATGTCGGCCCAGATGTTCTCACGGGCCGCCGAACGCGGCTACACCACGAAATCCGACCACGCGGGCCTCGGCCTCGCTCTGGTGCACCGCCTCGTCGACCGACATCGCGGCACCATCACCACCACGGCCGCACCACACAGCGCGGTCATCGTTCGTATTCCGCTGAAGGAGACACCATGATCCGCGTGCTGATCGTCGAGGACGAGCCGTTGATCGCCCAGGCACATCGGGCCTATCTCGAACGGCTCGACGGTTTCGTCACCGGCGGGGTCGTCCACACCGGACGCGACGCACTGCGGGTGGCGGCCGAGGCGATCGCCGACGGCAATCCGTTCCACCTGGTGCTGATGGACATCGGGCTGCCCGATATCAGCGGGCTCGATGTGGCCGCCGCGCTCAACGGACTGCAGCCGCGACCCGATGTCATCGCGATCACCTCGGCGCGTGAGCTGAACATGGTGCGCAGCGCGGTGGCGCACGGCGTGGTGCTGTACCTGCTCAAGCCGTTCACCTTCGCCGCGTTCCGGGAAAAGCTGGAACGCTACCGCGGTTTCGACACCGCGCTGCCCGCGGGCGAGGCGGCGCTGTCGCAGTACGACATCGACCGCGCGCTCGGTGCGCTGCGCACCGCCGACCAGAAGGCCGGTGCGCCGAAAGGCGTTGTGCAGCACACCCTGGAGGAGGTGTCGCGGGCGGTGCGCTCGGCCGAATCGGGCATCACGGCCACCGATGCCGCCGCGGCCGTCGGTGTTTCGCGGATCACGGCGTGGCGGTACCTCGAGAAGCTCGCCGACGACGGACTGGCCGAACGCCGTGCCGATTACGGCCGGGCCGGTCGCCCGAAGACCCGCTACCGCTGGCGCACGAGCACGTAATCAGCTCGCACGCACCGGACTCAGGCCGGGCGGGACGCGCCCGCCAGGTCTTCGGGCGCCGAGGTGCGCGCCACCGGGCCGAGGTCGACCGGCATGTGTTCGAAACCGTGCAGCGTGAACAGGTTTCGGCGCACCGGCTCGCCGCGTAGCCGCAGGTTCGGGTAGCGGGTGTAGAGCGCGCGCAGAGCGTGCACCGCTTCCATCCTGGCCAGGCTCGCGCCGAGGCAGGCGTGGATACCGCTGCTGAAGGCCACGTGCTCCTTGAGATTGGGACGGTCGATGTCGAAGCGGTGCGGGTCGGGGAAGACCGCCGGGTCGCGGTTGGCCCCGGCCAGCGACAGGATGACCGTCGTCTCGGCCCGCACCAGGTAGCCCTCGACCTCGACGTCCTCGAGCGCCTGGCGCGCGGTGGTCTGTACCGGCGGATCGAAGCGCAGCGTCTCCTCCACCACATCGGGCCAGCGGTCGGGATCGTCCTGCGCGAGCGCGAGCTGATCGGGATGGGCCGACAGCGCGGCCACCGCGTTGCCGATCAGATTGACTGTCGTCTCGAAACCCGCCCCCATCAGCAGACTCGCGCCCGCCTGCAGTTCCGCCAGACTCAGATCGCCCGAACGGACCAGGGTGGACAGGATGTCCTCACCCGGCGCGCGGCGCAGCGTGGCGATGTGGTCGGCGAGGTATTCGTCCATGTCCTCGATCGCGCTCATCGCGGCGCGGTAGGACCGCCATGATGTGCCGATGTCGAGCAGCGGCGTCACCTTGTCGCCCCATTCGAGGAACCTGTCCCGGTCCGGGGGCGGGAAGCCGAGCATCTCGGCGATGATCGCGATCGGCACCTTGGCGGCGAAATCGGTGATCAGGTCGACCGAGCCGTTCGCGGGCATCGCGTCGAGCAGTTCGGCCGTGACCACCTCCACCCGATCCCGCAGCCTCGCGATGGCGCGCGGGGTGAAGGCCGAGGCCACCGGCTTGCGCATTCTCGTGTGCTCGGGCGGATTGATGACCAGCATCGACGGTGGCTCGACCGGATTGGGCAGCACCGCGACCCGTTCGGCGAGCTTGCGCCACGGGGCGGGCAGGTCGTTGCCGAGGGCGGGCCGCACCCCGAATCTGGGGTCGCGCAGGATCGCTCGGACCTGCTTGTGGTCGAACGCGGCGAGGGACAACGGCGTCCTGATCACTCCGCCCGACCCGCGCACCTCATCGATCAGCGGATAGGGATCGTGCAGACCTCGCCGACCGCTGAGCAAGATCGCGAACGGATCGCCGCGACGGGCCTGCCAGCGCAGAACCGCCCGCGGCGCCCCGTGTTCAGCCGACCATCGAACCCAGTATTTCGCAATCATCGCCACCCCTGCCACTCTGCCGAAGTCTTGCTTCGACAGTACGGACGGGATGTGACAGGCGACACGTCCCGGAGGTGGACCCGAACCTATACCTGGGTAGGAGTCAGCGCCGGACGGTCACCTTCTCGGTGACGACCCGATGTTCGACACCGGCCGGATCGGGATTGACGACCTGCACCAGCGAAGCCCCGGCGAACAACACCGCCACGAACCCGTCGATCACTTCCTCCACCGTCTCCCACGGCGTACTCGACAGCACCCGGTCGCCGGCGGAAAACCCTTGCAGCGCGGCGGATTTGCGGGCCATGGTCAGCACTTCGTTCACCGGCAGGCCGTCGAGCGCGGCCCGGAATCCGCCGGGCAGGAACTGATCACCGTGCACCCGCACCGCGGTCGCGAAATCGGTGACGCCCACCGGCAGATCACGCACCGGCGTTCCCATCGCGTCCAGCGACAGCACCGCCACCTCGCCGACACCGTCGGCGTCGTCGAGCCGGTCGGGGGTGACCAGCGCGAGGTCGGCATCGGGGTCGGGGGTGAGCACCACTTCGGTTCCCGCCCACCAGCATCCGAGCAGTACCGCGGCGGTCTGCCAGTGCGCGGGCAACAGCACCGCCACCCTGGCGCCGGGGGTGAGCGCGAATTCGTCGCGGATCAGGTTCGCGGTCTTGGCGGCCCAGTTGGCCAACGTCAGCCCGGACAGTTCGATCCGCGCACCGGTGGCGTCGTCGTACCAGGTGACGCGTGGTCCGGCGGGATCGCGTTCGAGGATCGGGTCGAGGAGGGCGTCGGTCAGGGTCGAGTTCGGCTCACGCATGGGTCAATTCACACATTTCGGTCCGTTCTGGCCTGCGTCGATCGGCGGGGCGGGCGGTATCGGTGTCGCGGTCGCGGTCGCCGAGGATGTCGCGTCGAGATCGAACATGCCTGCCGCGGCCGAGCCGGGACCAGAGTAGTCGCTCGCCAATACCACGCTCACGGTATCCGCCGACACTGTCGCATCGGCTACCACCGTCAGGCCACCGAGCGCCTCGGCGACCGCCGCCGCCTTCGGGTCGTCGACATCGGCGGCCAGCACGCGACTCGAGCTCACGGTGCCGCCGGTGTAATTGCCGACCGTGCCTTCTTTGAATCCCTTGCCCGTCAGGGCCGCCGACACCTTGCCCGCGAGTCCGGTGGCGCCACCCGCGTTGAGCACGTTCACCGTCACCGTCGAGGTGTCGATCTTCGGCGCGGTCGCTTCTTGTTCCTCCTCCCCCACGAGCCCGGCGACGAAACTCTGCACCGTCTTCGGGTCGACCTTGACCACCGACTCCCCCGCCGAGGTCATGCTGTTGAGGTCGGAGACGGGAATGGTCTCGAATTCCACCTTGCCGCCGGACAGATCCTTGAGCTGCTGCAGAAAGGCCAGCACGTCCCAGTCCTCGTCGAGCACCACGGTGCGCCCGACCGCCTCGCTGATCTCACTGAGCTTGCCCGGATTGGCGAGGATCTTGGCATTGAGCAGCTGACCGACCAGTTGCGCCATGAACACCTGCTGACGCACGATCCGGTCGATGTCACCGCGTTCGAGATCATGGCGCTGACGCACGAAGCTCAAGGCCTCCTGACCGTCGAGGCGCTGACGCCCGGCCGGGAAGTCCGCGCCCGACATCGGTTCGTCCACCGCCTGATTCAGGCACACCTCGACCCCGCCGACCGAGTCGGTGAGCAGCACGAAGCCGAGCAGACTCACCTCGGCGTAGTGGTCGACGGTGATGCCGGTGAGGGTGGCCACCGATTTGATGAGGGCCTGTCGGCCCGCCTTGGTCGACGCGCGTTCGGCCTCGGCCTCGGACTTGCCGTCGTCGAGCAGTTCGGCGCGTTCGGTCTCCTTGGTCGAGCCGTACGCGGAGTTGATCTTGGCTTTGCCCTGGCCGCCGATATCGACGTAGGCGTCGCGCGGAATGGAGATCGCGGTGGCCGAGCGGCCGTCGTTGGGAACGCGAATCAGCACGATGGTGTCGGTATTGGTGCCCACCTCGTCGCCCGCGTGCAGCATGGCGCGCTCGGCGTTGGTGAGCGGGTTGCCGTGCGCGTCGGTGCGGCTGTCGACACCCACGAGCAGGATGTCGACGGCGCCGTCGCGCTCACCGCCGAGACCGAGGCCGCCGATCCGGTCGATATTGGCGATCAGGTTGTCGACGCTGCGCCAAGCGAACCCGGTGAGTGCCAGCACCAGCACCGCCGAGATCGCCACCATCAGTTTGGCCGGACCGAAGCCGCCCGCGGGCGCGCTGACCGGTCTTGTCGACTCTCGCACTCGTGCATCCTCTCGACGAACTCCGCGCCCGGACCGCTGCACCCCCGGCATGCACCGCCGTGTCGTTAGCCCGGGCTCGTCCGCGGACACCGGCCTGCACAGGCTAACTAACAGTTACCACACTCGGGCCCAACCGCAGGTGTCCCGGCGTGCCAGACTGGCCGCGTGAATGCCGAATTCCGCGCCCCCGCGCCGCTGATCGTAACCGGCGCGCGTGGTCTGCTGGGGCGAGAGATCCTGCGCCTGGCACCCGACGCGCGTGGCTTCGGGCGGGCCGATCTCGACATCACCGACCGCGCCGCCGTCGACGCCGTCCTCACGCCCGGCGCCGTGGTGATCAACTGCGCGGCCTATACCGCGGTGGATGCCGCCGAAACCGATGTCGAGGCCGCCTTCGCCGCCAACGCGACCGGACCGGCGGTACTCGCCGCCGCCTGCGCCGCGGCGGGCGCGCGGCTGATCCACGTGTCCACCGACTACGTCTTCCCCGGGACCGCGACGACACCGTATGAACCCGGCGACCCGACCGGACCCGCCTCGGTCTACGGACAGTCCAAGCTCGCCGGGGAGCGGGCCGTGCTCGAGCTGGGCGCCCACGTCGTGCGCACCGCCTGGGTGTACGGCGGTGTCGAGGGGGATTTTGTCGCGACCATGCGCAGGCTGGAGGCCGAACGCGACACCGTCAGCGTGGTGAACGACCAGCTCGGCTCCCCCACCAGCGCCGCCGACCTCGCCGCCGCGCTGCTGGAACTGAGCACCCGACCCGACGCCCCCACTGTGCTGCACACCACCAATTCCGGCACCGCCACCTGGTTCGACCTCGCCGCAGCGGTTTTCACCGACCTCGGCGCCGACCCGGCCCGGGTACTGCCGTGCGCGTCCAGCGAGTTCCCCAGACCCGCACCGCGCCCGGCGTATTCGGTGCTGTCTCCCGCGGCCTGGGACGGGGCGGGCCTCACCCCGCTTCGTCCCTGGCGTATCGCACTCACCGACGCACTGAGCCGGTTGTCCGACTAGGCTCCGCAGTCGTGAACGCAGCAGACTCAGCCGATTCTCCAGCCCCCGCCGGCATTGCCGTGGTCACGGTGACCTATTCACCGGGTGAGCACCTCGAGCACTTCATCACCACCCTGGCCGACGCGACCACCGAGAAGCCGCAGGTGATCCTGGCCGACAACGGCTCCACCGATGGCGTCCCCGAGCTCGTCGCCGAGGCCAACTCGCACGTGACGCTGCTGCACACCGGCGGCAATATCGGCTACGGCGGCGCCATCAACCGCGCCGTCGCCGAGATCGATCCGTCGATCGAGTTCGTGATCCTGGCCAACCCGGACATCCGCTGGGGCGTCGACTCCATCGACAAGATGCTCGAGGCGGCCAAGCGCTGGCCGCGCGCGGGCGCTTTCGGGCCGATGGTCCGTGAGCCCGACGGCAGTATCTACCCGTCCGCGCGCCGCGTCCCCGGCCTCGCCGACGGCGCGGGCCACGCGATACTCGGCTCGGTCTGGCCGAAGAACCCCTGGTCGATGCGCTACCGCCAGGAGAACGAGCAGATCTCCGAGCGAGTGGTCGGCTGGCTGTCCGGCTCCTGCCTGCTGGTGCGCCGCGCCGCGTTCGACACCATCGACGGTTTCGACTCGCGCTACTTCATGTACATGGAGGACGTGGACTTCGGTGACCGCATGGGCAAGGCGGGCTGGCACAATGTATTCGTCCCGGACGCCGAGGTGACCCACGCCAAGGGGCACGCCGCGGGCAAGCATCCCGAATTGATGCTGCCCGCCCACCACGCCAGCGCGTACCGCTTCCAGGCGGACCGGCATCCGCACTGGTGGCAGGCGCCGTTGCGGGTCGCGCTGCGGGCCGGACTTGCGGTTCGCTCCCGGATTGCGGTTCGATCGGCGCTGCGTGAGAAAGCGCGAACCGGCGCCTGAGTAGGCGCCGGTCCACTGTGAACAGGGGAAACTCGATGGCAGGCAATGCAGGCACCGACGCGGTCATCCTCGTCGGCGGACAGGGCACGCGGCTGCGTCCGCTCACCCTCTCGGCGCCCAAGCCCATGCTGCCGACGGCCGGGCTGCCGTTCCTGACCCACCTGCTGGCCAGGATCGCCGAGGCCGGGATCACCCACGTGGTGCTCGGCACCTCCTTCAAGGCCGAGGTCTTCGAAGAGCACTTCGGCGACGGCTCCGAACTGGGCCTGGACCTGGAGTACGTGACCGAGACCGAACCGCTGGGCACCGGCGGCGGTATCCGCAATGTGCTGCCCAAGCTGCGCGCGGACAACGTGATGGTGTTCAACGGCGACGTCCTCGGCGGCACCGACCTCGGTGCGATCCTCGACACCCACGAGTCGACCAACGCCGACGTCACCCTGCACCTGGTCCGCGTCAGCGACCCGCGCGCCTTCGGCTGCGTGCCGACCGACGACGACGGCCGGGTCACCGCGTTCCTGGAGAAAACCCAGGATCCGCCGACCGACCAGATCAACGCGGGTTGCTATGTGTTCCGCCGCGAGTACATCGAGAAGATCCCCTCCGGTCGCCCGGTCTCGGTGGAGCGCGAGGTCTTCCCCGCGCTCCTGGCCGAGGGCGCCCGCGTGCAGGGCCACGTCGACGCCTCCTACTGGCGCGACATGGGCACCCCGGAGGACTTCGTGCGCGGCTCCGCGGACCTGGTCCGCGGGATCGCTCCCTCCCCCGCCCTCCCCGGCCAGCGCGGTGAGTCCCTCGTCCATCCCGGCGCGGGTGTGGCGCCGGGTGCGCTGCTCATCGGCGGGACCGTGGTCGGTCGCGGCGCGGAAATCGGCGCGGGCGCGCGACTGGACGGCGCGGTGATCTTCGACGGCGCGGTGGTCGAGGCAGGCGCGACGGTCGAACGCTCCATCATCGGCTTCGGCGCTCGCATCGGTCCCCGCGCACTGGTTCGCGACGGCGTGATCGGTGACGGCGCCAACGTCGGCGCCCGCTGCGAACTCCTGCGTGGCGCCCGCGTGTGGCCCGGCGTGGTCATCCCCGACGGCGGCATCCGCTTCTCCACCGACGTCTGATTCACCCGACGCCGGGTCACCGCCGATATTCTCGGTCGGCGGCCCGGCGTCGTGCTGTCAACTGAAGCCGACGGCCTGATCGCCCCATGCGGTGTGGAGTTCGGCGTCCGGGTTGTCCACGATGCGGTCGATGGTGTCGATGAGCAGGGTGGTGCGGGCGGTGGGGCGGTAGTGGGGCCAGTGTTTGGAGCCGTCGAGCGCGGCGGGCACGCTGTGTTCGGCGAAGGCCAGCCAGCGGCGCTGCATGCGGCCCGAGACCGCGAGCGAGGCTTTGCGTCCGCCCAGCCAGAAGGTGGGGTCGTGGTTGAAGGTGCCGAAATTGCCGAAGACATAGGGTAATTCGGTGGCATGACCCGCTCCGACCCTGGCCGCCTTCAACATCGGGGTGGCGTAGTCGAAGCGATACATCCAGGTCGGCGAATGTTGGGCATGCCCCTCGGCGACCCAGGCCGCAGGCATCCGGAACGCCGCGTCGGTCGACATCGCCAGTGCCCCACGGGTTTTGGTGAGATCGGGGTAGGCCGAGGTGATCTCGGCGATCCGCTCGGGCGACATCTCCGGATGCGAGGCGGCGACATCGCGCAGCATCGCGTTCACCGCGTCGGGCGTCACCGGCATGATCGGTGAGCGCAGCACCCGGAACAGCGACGCCTCATCGCGATTGGTGCCGATCAGCAACGGCACGCGATGCGAACGCCCCTGCTGGAATCGGTCGATCGGGTAGCCCGGCAGCAGATTTCCGTCGACCACGGGTGCCGCGGCGAGCCTGCCCGGTTCCTTGATCGGCACCTCGTCCAGCAGCACCGCCCCGACCTCGACCAGTCGTTCGATCGGCATCTCCAGCAGCCGATTCGTCTCGCCCGGCCCGAGTTCGAGCAGCTCCAGATAGCGCTGCCCGACGACCGCGGCCCGCTCCTGACCGAACACCGTAGTGGCGGGCGGACTCTGGGCGATCGCCTTGTGGAACAAACCGGCCGCGGCGGGTGAAGTGAGCAGTGCGGTCACGCACCCCGCGCCCGAGGACTCACCGAAGAGGGTCACATTGCCCGGGTCGCCGCCGAACGCGGCGATATTGTCGCGCACCCACGCGAGCGCGGCGAGCTGATCGTGCAGGCCGAGGTTCGCGGTGAACTGCTCACCGAACGAGGACAGGTCGAGGAAGCCGAGCACCCCGTGTCGATAGTTCACCGACACGACCACCACGTCGCCCGCCTCGGCGAGCTTGCGCCCGTCGTAGATGGTCTGGGCGGCGGTGCCGAGGCAGTAGGCGCCGCCGTGCAACCAGACCATCACCGGGCGCGGTTCCTCGTCGCTCGGCTCGGGCCGCGGCGACCAGACATTGACCCACAGGCAGTCCTCGCCCATCTGGAGGTCGGAATCCACCGGCACCATCGCACCCATGGCCTGCGGTGCGATGTCACCGAAGACAACGCACTCGCGCACCCCGTCCCATGGCTTCGGGGGCTCGGGCACAGCGAATCGAGCGGGCCCGGCGGGCGCGGTCGCATAGGGAATGCTGCGCCATAGGGCGACCGGCCCATCCCAGGTTCCACTGACCAGTCCGTAGTCGGTCTGTGCCAGTGGGTCGGCATCGTTGGCCCGCGTGTCCGGATCGAAATCGGGCTGAATGCTCATCGCACACCTCCTAGCCGGCACGACCGCACGGGTACCTGTGTATTTGCTCCCGCTGGTCGCAGCACCTGGTGACTTCCTACGAGAGTACGTGCGTACTGCCCGAACGCGCGCTCTACGCGCCATTTCCGCAGGTAACAGTTACTCCGCGGTACAGGAGAAAGCCCCGTTTCGCGACGTCACCCGGCGGTCACGGCGCGGATTCGGCGACGAATGCCGACTCAGTCCGGTCTCCAGGAAAACCGGGGTCGGCTGCCCGCCGGATCTCGCCACACCGGACGGCAGCCGACCTCCCGTCGGTTAGCTGGGAATACGCTGCGCTTCGTCGCCGACGTAGGCGGCCCACAGTCGCCGGTACGGGCCGTCGACGCCGACCAGCTCGGCATGGGCACCGACCTGCACCAGCTTGCCCGCGCCGACCACCGCGATCAGATCGGCGTCGGCGGCGGTGGCGAGCCGATGCGCGACGACGATCGTGGTGCGGCCCGCGGTCAGCACGTCCACCGCGGCGCGCACGCGCGCCTCGGTGGCCAGATCCAGGGAGGCGGTGGCCTCGTCCAGGATGAGGATGTCGGGATCGATCAGCTGTGCCCTGGCCAGCGCGAGCAGCTGACGCTGCCCGGCCGACAGACTGCGACCGTGCGCCCCGATCGGCTGGTAGTAGCCGTGTTCGAGCGCCGCGATCATCTCGTGCGCCCCGACAGCACGGGCGGCCCACTCGATCTCGGCGGGCTCGGCCTCGGGATTGCCGTAGGCGATGGCTTCGCGCACGGTATCGCCGAACAGGAACGGCTCCTGCGGGACGACGCCGAGGCGTTTGCGGAAATCGCGCAGCCGGAACCGGCGGATGTCGACCCCGTCGACGAGCACCGCGCCCTCGGTCGGGTCGTAGTACCTGGCGAGCAGCTTGACCAGGGTCGACTTGCCCGCGCCGGTCTCACCCACCAGCGCGACCTTCTGGCCCGGTTCGATCCGCAGGTCGAGCCCGTCGAGCACGGTGCGCGCCCGCGACGAGTATCCGAAGCTCACCGCGCGCAGTTCGATCGCCCCGTCGAGGCTGGTCACCGGGAGCGGATCGGCGGCTTCCGGCGTGTCGACCGGCGTGCGCAGCAGTTCACCGATGCGGTCGACACCGACCACCGCCTGCTGATAGCTGTCGAATACCTGCGAGAGCTGCTGAATCGGGGCGAACAGCAATTCGATGTAGAGCAGGAACGCGATCAGCGTGCCCGCGGTGAGCACGTCGTCGCGGACCTGGTGCACACCCACGGCGAGCACGGCGGCCGTGGCGATCACCGACATCAGTTCGATGCACGGGAAGAACACCGCCATCAGCACCTGCGAGCGCAGCCGCGCGTTGCGGTAGGCCCACGACCGGCTCTCGAACTCGGCCTGGTTCACCGCCTCCCGGCGGAACGCCTGGGTGACGGTGATGTTGTCGACGTTCTCCTGCAGGTAGGCGTTGACCGCGCTCACGCGTTCCCTGGCCAGGTTGTACGCGGGCACCGACGCGCGCCGGAAGGCCACGGTCGCCACGCCGAGCACCGGCAGCAGCACGAGGACGACCACGGCGAGCCCGGCGTCGATCACCAGCAGCGCGGCGACCACGCCCGCGATGGTGACCGTGCTGGTGAGCGCGGTGGCCAGGCCGGTCTGCAGGAACGCCGACAGCCCGTCCACGTCGGTGGTCATCCTGGTCATGATCCGGCCGCCGAGCTCGCGCTCGTAGTACTGCAGGCCGAGGCGTTGCAGGTGGGCGAAGGTCTTCACGCGCAACCCGTAGAGCAGCCGTTCGCCGACCCGCCCGGTGACCCGCACCTGGGCCACGCTGATCGCCCAGTCCACCACCACGACCACGATCGCCAGCGCGGCCGCGCCGATCACCACGTCGCGCGCGCCGGCCAGCACCCCGTGGTCGATGCCGTAGCGCACCAGGAACGGGATCAGCACCTGGGCGATGGCATCGAGTCCGACCAGGCCGAGCCCGGCGAGCAGCGGCCAGGTGAACGGGCGAAGCAGTCGCGGCAGAGAGAAGGCGGTGTCGGGAGTATGGGAGAACGACGGGTCGACCTCGGGTTCCCCCGATACCGGCGGCAGCCGATCGAGCAGGGCGACGATATCGCCGCTCGGTGGCGCGCTCGCCATCATGCCCCCGCCCACGCCACCGGCCGGACCCGCGGGCGCACCCGCCGATCGGCGCGCGAACGCCTTGGCCAGGTGCTCCATGGTGCGGTCGTCGTCGGAGTCGACTTCCGGCGCCACCCACAGTTCCTCGGTGGCGACGCGGGTGGTGTCGCGGTGCGGATCGGTGCCGATGCCGACGACCTCCGGCGGCGTGAACAGAGCACGGAACAGCTCACCGGATTGCTGTAGTTCGCGCAGCGTGCCGAGTTCGGCGACGCGTCCGCCGTCGAGGACAGCGACCCGATCGGCGAGCGAAAGTGTCGAGATACGGTGCGCGACAACGATGGTCGTGCGCTTGCGCAGCTCGGCACCGATCCGCTGGTAGATCTGCTCCTCCACCTGGGCATCGATGGCCGAGGTGGCGTCGTCGAGCACCAGCACCGGCGCCTCGGTGAGCAGGGCGCGGGCCAGGGCGATGCGCTGACGCTGCCCGCCCGAGAGTCGTTGTCCGCGTTCACCGATGGTGGTGTCGATGCCCTGCGGCAGTGCGGTGACGAACTCGTCGGCGGCGGCGAGATACAGCGCGTGCCAGACCTGTTCGTCGCTCGCGTCGGGCCTGCCGTAGGCGACATTGGCGCGGATCGAGTCGGCCATCAGGTGCGTGTCCTCGAAGACCATCGCCACCTGAGCGCGCGGGTCGGGCAGCTCGCGCAGATCGACGCCGTCGAAAAGCACCGCGCCCGAATCGGGTTCGAGCAGCGCGGGCAACAGCGACACCAGGATCGTCTTGCCGCTGCCCGCTCCACCCGCGATGGCGACGGTCTCGCCGGAACCGATCCGCAGATCGAGGCCGTTCAGGATCGGTGTGTCGTCGAAACCGAAACCGACCGCGTCGAATTCGATCGACGGCGGCTCGGCGGCTTCGGCCCCATTCTGCGCGCCGGCGCCTCGTGTCCCCACCGCACCAGGCACCGCGCCCGCATCGTCGGGCGCTTCGATCACCTCGCGCACGCGGTCCAGTGACGCCTTGCCCTGCTGACTCACGGTGAGCAACATCGAGAACTGCCGCACCGGCCCGACGAACGCGCTCAGATAGGTCATGAACGCGAGAAACGTGCCGAGCGTGATGGATTGACGCAGCGCGAGCAACCCGCCGACGACCAGGATCAGCGCCTGCCCCGCCGCGGGCACCGCCTGCACGACCGGGGTGAACCGGCTGGTGATCCGGGCGACCCGCAACCGCGACCGATAGAGCACGCGCGCACGCGCACTCAACTGCTCCAGTTCGTACTGCTCCTGCCCGAAGCCCTTCACCACCCGCACACCGGCCACCGCGGCCTCGACCTGCATCGCCACCTCGGCGGCCCGCGCCTGCGCGTCCCAGTTCGCGGGGAACAGCTGCCGCTGGCTGCGCCGGGTGACGATCCACAGTCCCGGCAACACGACCAGCGCGATCAGGGACAGCGTCGGCGACATCACCGTCATCAGCACCAGCACCGCGAACAGCAGCGCCACATTGCCCGCGATCATCGGGATGAGCTGCAGGAACATCTGGATCAACGTGACATCGGTGATCGCCCTGCTCACCACCTGCCCGGTGCGCAACTGCGCCTGCTCGCGCCCGTTGAGCCGCAGCAGCGCGGCGAACAGGTCACGGCGCAGGTCGTGTTGCACCCCCAGCGACAGTTCCGAGGAGGCCACCCGGCGCGCGTACGACGACCCGAACCTCGCGGCGCCGATCACCAGCAACAGCACCACCCACGGCGTTACCGAGGCCGCCGTGGCGCTGAGCGTGTCGACCACATGCCGCACCACCAGCGGCAGCGCCGCGGTGAGCAGCGCCGCCGCCAACGCACCGGTGTAGCTGATGATCACCAGCCGCCGGTGCTCGAGACAGCGGCGGGTCAGGTAGCGGATCCAATCCGATCTCATCGGGCGGCCACGAGCGCGTCCGCGTCGTCGAACTGGTTGGCCGGGCGCGCGAGACCGTAGTGGCCGCGCAGCGTGGTCTCGGTGTACTCGGTGCGGAACAGGCCGCGCTCCTGCAGGATCGGGACGACCTCGTCGACGAAGCGCTCCAAACCCGACGGCAGCACCGCGGGCATGATGTTGAAGCCGTCGGCGGCGCCCTGACGGAACCAGTCCTCGATGGCGTCGGCCACCTGGACCGCGGTGCCGGCGAAGGTGCGGTGCCCACGTCCGCCGCCGAGTCGGGCGATCAGCTCACGCAGGGTGAGTCGTTCGCGCCGAGCCAGATTCACGATCAGCGTGAAGCGGCTCTTCGCGCCCTCGATGTCGTCCTCGGTGGGCAGATCCTCGGGCAGTTCGCTGTCCAGATCGAGCTCGTCGATCGGCAACTTGAAACGCTCGGCGAGCTGCTTGCGGGCGTACTCGGGCGAGATCAGCCGGGCCAGTTCGTCATCCAGCTCGCGGGCCTGCTCCTCGGTGTCGCCGATAATCGGGACGATGCCGGGCAGGATCTTGATGCTCTCCGGGTCGCGGCCCGCGGCGACGGTGCGCGCCTTGAGATCGGTGTAGAAGGCCTTGGCGTCCTCCAGTGTCTGCTGCGCGGTGAACACGGCCTCGGCGTAGCGGGCGGCGAACTCCTTGCCGTCCTCCGACGATCCGGCCTGCACCAGCAGCGGATATCCCTGCGGGGAACGCGGCAGGTTCAGCGGTCCGTCCACCCGGAAGTGCTCGCCGTGGTGCAGGATCTTGCGCACCTTCGAGGCATCGGTGTGGATGCCGAGTTCCTTGTCGGCCAGCACGGCGTCGTCGTCCCAGCTGTCCCACAGTTTCGTTGCCACGTCGACGAATTCGGCGGCCTTCTCGTAGCGCAGCCGGTGGTCGGGGGTGTCGTCGAGACCGAAGTTGCGGGCCGCGTCGGCGCCCGCGGTGGTGACGATGTTCCAGCCTGCCCTGCCGTTGCTCGCCCAGTCCACGGAGGCGAAACGGCGGGCGAGGTTGAAGGGGTCGTTGTAGCTGGTGGAGGCCGTGGCGATGAGACCGATCCGGCTGGTCTGCACGGCGACCGCGGTCAGGATGACGGTCGGCTCGAGCTTTCCACTCGGCCTGCGGCCGGGATCGCCCATCAGTACCGGGCTGTCGGCGAAGAAGATCGAGTCGAGCTTGCCGCGCTCGGCGGTCTGGGCGAGGCGGACGTAGTAGTTGATGTCGGTGTGGGCGTGCGGATCACTCTCCGGCAGCCGCCAGGCCGCTTCGTGGTGGCCGACCGACATCAGGAAAGCGTTGAGGTGCAGGTGTTTCGACATGAGAAGTGCCTTTCAGGCCGCACGGTCGGCGACGCCGAGTGCGGTGAGCAGGGTGTGACGAATGCGCCCGAACGCGGGCAGGCTCGGATCGCGCTGGCCGCTCAGCTCGACCGGAGTGTCGAGCGAGAGGCGTCCGTCATCGAGCACGATCACCCGGTCGGCCAGGGCGACAGCCTCATCGACATCGTGGGTGACCAACAGGACGGTCGGGCGATGCCTGCTGATCAGGTCCCGCAACAGGGCGTGCATCTTGATCCGGGTGAGCGCGTCGAGCGCGCCGAAGGGTTCGTCGGCCAAAAGCAGATCGGGTTCGCCGACCAACGAGCGGGCCAGCGAGACCCGTTGCTGCTCACCACCGGAGAGTTCCCTCGGCCAGGCGCGTTCGCGGCCCGCGAGGCCGACTTCGGCGAGTACCCGCTCGGCCGCGGCGCGGCGCGTTCTCGGCTGTCCGTAGAGCACATTGGGCAGCACCCGCTGCCAGGGCAGCAGCCGTGAATCCTGGAACACCACCGAGGTTTTCGCCGGTATCCGCAGCGTGCCGTCACCCTCGACGTCGTAATCGAGTCCGGCCAGTGCCCGCAGCAGCGTGCTCTTGCCCGAGCCGCTGCGTCCGAGCAGGGCGACGAACTGGCCGGGCGCGATGGTCAGGTCGATCGAATCGAGCACCGTACGGTCACCGAATTTGCGAGTCAGCGAACGAACCTCGACCCCGGCGACCTCGGGCTCGCTCACCCCGCGATAGTGCGTCGCCATGACAGCACCCTCCGTTCCACCAGGCGGATCGCCGAATCCGAAGCCAAGCCGAAGATGGCGTAGACGACCAAGCCGACCAGGATCACGTCGGCCTGTCCGTAGTTCTGCGCGTTCGACATCATCTTGCCGAGTCCGTCGATGGCGTTGACCGTCTCGACCACGATCAGCACCAGCCAAGCACTGGTCACCGACATCCGCAGACCGAGGAAGAAGCCGGGCAGCGATCCGGGCAGTACCACGCTGCGAATGAATTCCGCGCGCGAAACTCCTTGCACCTCGGAGAGTTCCACCAGCTTCTGGTCGATCGTGGTGAGCGAGGCGTGGGTCTGGATGTACATGTGCACGACCACGCCAAGGGTGATGAGCACGAGCTTGAATTCCTCGCCGATACCGAGCCACAGGATCATCAGCGGAATCAGGCCGAGGGTGGGAATGGCCCGTTTGATCTGGACCGGGCCGTCGATGAGCGATTCACCCCACCGGGAAAGGCCCGCGATCACGGCGAGCGTAGTCCCGATGAGCACACCGATGACCATGCCGATCAGCACCCGTTGCAGCGACACCCCCAGATTGGCCAGTAGCGGCCCATCGACCAGCAACTCCCAACCGGTGTTCAGGACGGTCCACGGCGCCGACAGTTTGCGCGGGTCGATCAGTTCGAGCAGTGAGCCCGCGGCCCATGCTGCGACCACCAGGATCACGCCGAACAGGCGGGCGGCGGGGACGGCTTTGCGCAGGCCGAGTCGGCGCAGGGTGCGCCGCTCGACGAAACCGTCGTCGAGCGGCTTCGCGACCGGAATCGCGGTGCGAGACAGTGTGATCGTCATTGCTGCCCCTTGGTGCGATACGTCGCCGACACCGCGTCGAACGCGATCTTCTCGAATCGGCGGTCGAACAGTTCGTCGGCGGGGAAGGAATTACCGAAGAAACCGGCTTCGGTCACCAGATCGATCGTCTCCTGTTCCCAGGTGATCGCCTCGTTCCAATTCTCCGGGAAATACGGCTTTTCCGTCGTCGCGATAATGCGTTTGCCGTCCTCGACCGACACCGTCTGATCCTTGACGTAGTACGCGTCGATCCATTCCGTGGGATGCTCCCAGGCCCAGACTTCGCCGCGTGCCCAGAATTTCACGAATTCTGCGATGGCAGCGGCTTTGCTGTCGTCACGCAACACCGAGGTGGGCGCCCACAGCACGGTCAGCGCGTCGACGGCGGGAGTGTCGATCGCGGCGGCACCGTCGACGCGATACTTGTCGAGGTACTTGGTCAGGGTCGGTTCACCGAACGGGGCGACGTCGATTTCCTTGGCCTGCAGGGCGGTGAGGAACTTCGTGCTCGGAAGCTCCACGAGCTGCACCTCGTCGGTGCGGATGCCCGCCGCCTTCAGCGTGCGCAACACCACCAGCCCCTGCGCCTGACCCGGCGAGAAGCCGATCTTCTTCCCGCGCAGCCCGTCGAGGCCGGTGAAGTTCGATCCAGGGGCGGTGGCCAGCTTGTACAGCGGGGTCGTGCGCACCTTGACCCCGACGATCTTCGCGTCGAGACCGCTGGCGTGCGCATGGATCGGCGGAATGCCCGCGTTGGTGGCCAGGTCGACCGAACCGCCGCGGAAGGCCTGGATGACATCGGGACCGGCCTGCACGGCGGGCCACGACGACACCGTGAACGGCAGTTTGCTCAGGTCTCCGGATGCGGTCAGTGCCACTTTGGCGGTATTGGCCGCGACCGCGAGCGAGACCCCGGCGGCGACCTCGGTGGGCAGGGGGCTGGTCAGCGCGGCGCCGTCCTGGTCGCCGGTGGCACAGGAGACCGCGAGCAGCGAAGCCGCTGCGGCGAGAAGGGCTATTCGTCGAATACTTTTACGCAAGGTGATTTCCCGGATTTGATCGAATAATTATCGGCGACGGAATTCGAACCGCGACAACACAGCACATCCGACGTAACCCGGGCGACGCCGGACTGCATTTTGTTCATAGTGTCAACTGTCGCGGGTGACGCCGCTTCCGGTCAATATTCGACTGCCTTAAAATAACCACGAATCAAACTGCTTGCGCGACAACCGTGTTCAGTGGATCACTGAACAATTCCTGCAAGACCACCCCGGCGGCCGCCATCACCAACACTTGGCCGGGGAACGTCGACGCGAAGATCACCTCGGCCGGGTCGGCGCCGATCATCGAGTGGGCGCGCACCGCCTCGTCGTAGGCTTCCCGGACGCCGGGCACCGTGATCAGGCCACGGTCGATCAGTACCAATGCTTCGGGGTCGATCAGATCGATCAGTGCCGCGGCGACCTCACCCATCACCGTGGCACGCTCGATGAAGTACTCGCGTTCCGGGCCGCCCGCCGCGGCCGCCGCCACCAGGTCGGGGAAGCCCTCGAACCGGCCGACGGTCTCGGCACGCGCCAGCAACGCGTGGTCGCCGAGTCCGTCGAGTGCGAATCTGTCGGTCGTGCCGAGTAATCGGGCGATCGAGCCCGCCCCGAAATGCGGCCCGCAGTGGACGCGGCCGTGCACGGCGATGGCGGCGTCGATGACATTGCCGACGAACAGCACAATCGAGCTCGCCGAGCCGCGTAAACGTCCGTAGAGCTGTTCGGCGTGCACCGTCGCACGAGTATGGCTGTCCACGCTGACGGGTAAACCTGTTCGGGCGCTGAGGTATTCGCGCACCGGCACATCACGCCAGCGCAGGTAGGAGTGTTCGACGACCGAACCGGTGGCGGTGTCGACGCGACCGCCGATCGCCACCCCGAGCCCGCGGATCCGCACCCGGTCTGCCAAGTTCGCCCCGACCGCGCGTACCCGCTCGAGCACGGCGTCGAGGATGTCGTAGGGGGCATGGGTGCGATGGGGCACCTGCTCGCTGTGCAGCACCGAACCGGCGATGTCGACCACCGCGACGGTGATCTGCACCGCCGCGATATGCACGGCGATCACCACATTGGCGGCGGCGTCCAACGCGATCGGACTGTGCGGTCTGCCCACGCCACCCGGCCCGGGTGACTCCGGCAGTTCGACGAGCAGTCCCGCCTCGACCAGCGCCCTGCTCTGCCAGGTGACCGTGGCCGGTGAAACCCCGGCGTGCCTGGCCACCACGCTGCGCGGTGCCGACCCGAGGTCGAGCACCGCCCGCAATACCGCCCCCGCGCTACTGTTCGCCATGCGCCACCTCGCCATCACCGCCGTTCGCTCACGGTACGGAGCGCAGGGTCCACGGCGAAGCGTTCGGCGCACCGTGATCACAAGCATCGGCCTTACACTTGGCCGATGCCGAACTACAGCTTCCGGTGTCGTTCCTGCGGCGACACGTTCGACGTCAACCGGCCGATGGCGCAGTCCTCGGACCCCGCCGCGTGCCCCGCGGGCCACGACGACACCGTCAAACTGCTCACCACCTTCGCGGCGGTGGGACGCGGGTCGGCGCCGACCCCGGCGCCCGCGCCCCGACCGGCAGGCGGCGGTTGCTGCGGTGGCGGCGGCTGCTGCTGACCCCGTTGACCGGAGTGCGCGGCCGCCGCTCGGACGTCAGTCGCGGCGGTCGGAGTGGCCGAGGTCGCGCTCGGGGGCGATCCGGTCGCGGACCCGCTGCTTGAGGACGGCGATGTCGGGAAAGCCGCCGTCGGCCTTACGCTCCCAGAGCTGTTCGCCGTCCAGGGTGATGCGGAAGATGCCGCCCTGGCCCGGAACCAGCGCCACCTCGCCCAACTCGGTGGCGAACGTGGTGAGCAGTTCCTGCGCCATCCAGCTCGCGCGGAGCAGCCAGCGGCATTGGGTGCAGTACTCGATCGCGATGCGGGGCACGACAGCAGTATCCCTGTTTCAGGCCTGGAACGTGCCGTCGAGATAGACCCACGCGCCGTCGACCCGGACGAAGGTGCTCAGCTCGTGCATCGCGTCTCGCGAGCCGTCGAGCTTGTAGTGGGCGATGAATTCGACGGTGCCGTTGTCGTCGAACGGGCCGCCGCGCTGGGTGCCGACGATCTCGAGGAACAGCCAGCGCTGGTCCGCGTCGAGTTCGAGGTCGGCGGGGCGGGTGCTGGGATGCCAGGAGCGCAGCAGATAGTCCACATCGCCGACGGCGTAGGCGGTGTAGCGCGAGCGCATCAACGTTTCCGCGGTCGGCGCGGGCTTGTCCCCGGCCAGGATCGGTCCGCAGCAGGCATCGAACGGCTCGCCACGGCGGCACGGACACGGTTTCACTTCACCCATGCCGCACATCCTGCCGGACCCGCCGGCCACACCGCGCACCCCAGGTCCACCATCACTACCCTTCGCCGATCACCCGAACGGCTGGTGGGCAAGGGGCGCGAGCTCCAACGCTCGCGCCAGCTCGGCGGTCTGATCCCGCCAACGCCGTAGGTCGGTGACACTCGGCGCCATCTCGTAGTCGAGATGATGTGCCGCCCGCGACAGCGCCGCCCACAGCGCACCGACCTGACCAGCGGTCTCGGGCCCCGCGTACACCCGAAGCGCGAGCAACTGAGCCCGCATCGGACACCGCATCAGCTCCGGCGCCACCTGCGCCCACAACTGATCCACCGCCTGCTCGAGTGCCAACCGCAGGATCCACGCCACCGCCCGCGACCACACCCCGCCGGCATCCGACACCGACCCGCCCAGCAAATTCTCGGCCGCTTCCAGCCGCTGCGCCACCGACGGCCTCGGGCTGAACTTCGCGCGAGCGGGCCTGCCACGGCGATTCACGACGACCCCGCCGCGCCGGCGAGGCCACGCGGCAGTCCGGTCGAGCCGCTCATGTTCGCACCGCGTTCGGCTCGTGGGCTCGCAGCCAAGTGATGAATCGTTCGGTGTCACTGATCAATTCACGCATCGGACGATCGATCGGCACGTGCGCTCCCGCGGTGGCATCGCGGAGGACGCCGACGAGCCAGCGTCCACCGACCGTGCTCAGGTGCTTGTTCAGGTCGTCCACGCGTGCGCCGACGCCCATGATGGCGAGGGTGATCATGGCGCGGGTGGTGTGCGCGTTGCGCACGCGCCGCTCCACTTCACCGTGCTCGAGACCGCCTGCCAGCAGTTGCTGGCGGGCCTTCGCCAGCCCGGCCGCCTCGATCGCCGAACGGCAACAGGTCGCGACGAGTTCGTCGGCGATGGCGGCGGGCAGCTGCGGTGTGCGGAGCAGGGATCGGGCGTCGTCGAGATAGCGGCGGACCGGGTCACCGGTCACCCTGACCTCGACGATCGACCGTTCACGACGCTGGACCTCGAGCACCGTCGCGTCGAGCTGCATGCGGCGCACCGCCTCGGCGAGACGCTCGTCATGGGTGAACACCACCACCTGCCGCGTCGCCGCCACCTCGGCGAGCACCCTGGCCAGCCCGTCGACCTTCGCGGGATCCATCGCCTGTACCGGGTCGTCGATCATCACGAACCGGAAAGGGCTGTGCGCCACCGTGGCTCGCGGCAGGAACAGCGACAGTCCGAGCGCGTGCAGCTCTCCCTGACTCATTACCCCGAGCGCCGCGCCGTCCACTTCGTCGACGGTGACATCGAGCAGCACCCGCCGCGCCGTCCCCGCGCTGCCCTGCAACCGGATCGCGCCCAGCTCCACATTGCTCTGCTGGCGTAGGGTGCTCCACACCCAGCGCGCCGTGGTCTCCAGCGGCCGCATCCGCTCCTCACGGATCGTCGCCGTCGCCGACTTGAGCCAGTCGGCCGCCTTCTTCACCACCCGCAGTTCACTCGCGTGGTCGGCGACGGCGCGGGCGGGGTCGAGCCAGGCGAGGATGCGCGGGACCAGCGGCGACCACACCGTATCCAGGCGATCCAGCGCGGTCCGCGTATCTCGTTGCAGTGCACCGAGTTCCACGGTGAGCTCGGCATGGATCGTGCGCAGCCGATCCGGGAGCTGATCTTCGTAGTCTGCGGTGGCGAGCTCGGCCCACTCCGACCAGAGCTGCCCGACGATTTCGCGCCGCCTACGCAACGAGTCCGAGGCAGCGTACGAACTGGATATCCCCGCGGGATGATTCGCTCGACGTGCTGTTGGTTCGAAGGTCGGCGCCGGATTCGAGGGGCCTGCGGTTGCCGGGCCGAGCTCGGTCGGCAGATCTGCCAGCAGGTTGCGGGCCGCCACGAGAGCGGCGTCGAACTCCGCCGTGGCCGCCTGAAGAGCGGCGAGTTCCTTTGTCCGGTGAGCGATTTCGGAATCCGCGGCGGTGATCCAGTCGGCATCGAGTTCGTCGCGTCCGCAGACCGGGCAGGGGCACGAACCCGACGCGGTGACGTGTTCGCGTGCCCGCGTGAGCAATGTGAGAACTCGCAGATCGGCATCGGTGTCGACGGTCGCGTGGCGCGCCACATTCCGAGCCGCTTCGGCGAGCCGATCCGCCGTGGCGGCGACCTGCGAGGTATCGGGCAAGGTCAGCCGCAGGATCGCGCGCAGACCCTCCGGCCCGTCGATGCCGAGGACCGAGTCGGCCACCGCGCCCGCTACCGCGTCGAGATCGGGGTCCGGGGTGCGGAGCAGGTCTGCCACACCGTGGGCACGTTCGTCATCGGCCTCGGCGAGCTCGACCAGCAGGTCGGCGTGGGACTGGCGCGAATCCTTCACGGCGCGTTCGAGTTCGAGCTTGCGCAGTCTGATCTGTTCTGCCGCCGCGGCCAACTCGTCGAGGCCGAGCAGGCGATGCAGCGCGTCGAACAGGTCGCTCGGCTTCCCGTCGACGAGCGCGCCGAGCTCGCTGTAGGACAGAAACGGCCGGTACAGATCGAGCCGTTGCCGCTGTACGTGCGGGTCCACCGCTGTCGCCGGTTCGGATCCGCGCCGCTCGGTCCACTGCGCGTCGGCCAGTTCCGCACGCTCGTCCCAGCGGGTGGCGACCGAGACCTGCGGCTCCTCGCCCGCGGTGAGCAGCTCGACATCGATCCGGGCCGTATCGGGTTCGTGCAGGTTGCGCCAACCCTCCCGCCATGCGGTCGATCGGCCGTCCCAGCGCCGATTTCCACCGGTCAACGCGAATTCGGCGGCCTCGGCGAAACTCGACTTCCCGCTGCCGTTGCGACCGACCACCAACGTCAGGCCGGGGCCCGGATTCAATCGCAGCGTCGCCGCGGGTCCGATCCCACGGAAGCCCTGCACGGTGATCGACCGCAGAAAGACCCCGGTATCACCGGAATCCGTTGCGGCCGAATCACCGTCGACAGTTGTGAGCGCGGCAAGCACGCATTCGGCGACCCGTTCCTCCACTACCGGGTCGGCGGCGAGCTCGCGCGCGACCACCTCGGCGATCCGATCCGAGCACACTGGCGACATCCCCCTTCGCGTCGGCGCGCAACGCCGCGATCCTGATAGAAACGCTACCCGATCGCCGGAAGTTCGCCCAGGGGATGCGCAGGCCTCAGCGAATCTGCCCGCGGGAGTGGAATGGCCATCGCGGCGCCACGGCGGGACCTCGATGTCCACCCCTCGCCCACCCCGGCGGGCAGCTCGATGAGGTGTTCACACCCGCGTTACGCTGCGTCGAGCAGCGCGGGCGGTCCGGTCGGTGCCGAACAGGTCAGAATACGAGATATCTCAGTTCATAGCAACAGCTGGAGCGCGAAATTGCCACAGCGCCAGCATTTTCCACCGGCCTCGCCGCCGACACCGCTAGTTGTCGGTGGGTTGCGGTAGATATTCGGCGAACAGAGAACGGGGGAATCCGATGACCGAGCAACGCACGCCGTGGACCGAGGACCAGGTCCGCGCGCTCGCGCCCGACACGAGCTCGCTGGCTGCCGCACGCAAGCTGGCCGGTCGCTGGCGCGAGACCGGCACCGCCGGGAACGCGGTGTGGGGGCTGTGTCAGGGCAGTGGAGCCAAGCCGTATCAGGCGATCGTCGACCTGGACGGGCCCGCGTACAAGTGTTCGTGCCCGAGCCGCAAGTTCCCCTGTAAGCACACACTGTCGTTGTTGCTCACGTGGTCGAGCGGCCAGGCGCCCGTGCGGGATGCCCCCGCCGATTTCGCGGCCGAGTGGCTGGCGGGGCGCGCCGCGAAAGCGGCCGCACCACCCAAGGCCAAGGCCGCGAACACGCCGTCGCAGGCTTCCGTCGAGCAGCGGCGGACCCGCGTCACCGCCGGGCTCACCGAACTGGAGGTCTGGCTGACCGACCAGATCCGGACCGGACTGGCTCAGACCGACCGTTCGTTCGCCGCGTACGAGGCGATCGCGGCACGGATGGTCGATGCCCAGGCGCCTCGTATCGCCGAGACCCTGCGCAGATTGCCCACCGCGGTCGTCACCACCGAGCACTGGCCCGAACTGCTGTTGCGCGAGTACGCCCGCCTGCACCTGCTGGTGCTGGCCCATCGCAGGCTCGATGCCCTGCCCGACCCGCTGCAAGCGGGAATTCGCACCCACGTCGGCTACCCGACCTCGGCCGAGTCGGTGCTGACCGAGCCGGCCGTCCGGGATCGCTGGCTGGTACTCGGCATGCGGACCAGCGAGGAAGAACGTCTGCACACCCGTCGTACCTGGCTGCGCGGTCGCAGTAGCGGACGTTGGGCCCTGCTCATCGAACATTCTTTCGCCACGCCGAATTTCACCGGCGAGGTGCCCGCGCCCGGCAGCGAGGTGGACGCCGAACTGCACTATTACCCCGGCGCGGCATCCTTGCGCGCGCAGTGGGGCACCCGCCACGGCGTACCCGAACCCTTCACGACCGTCCCCGCTGTCGGAGGCACCACGATCGACGACGCGTTGGACGCCTACGCCGGCGCATTGAGCGATGATCCGTGGTTGCGCTCCTGGCCCGCGCTGCTCACCGAGGTCGTGCCGGTGCTCGACGAGAACGGTTGGCAGCTCGTCGCTACCGACGGCACCGCGCTGCCACTGCAGGCGGGCGTCCGCCCGTGGCGGCTGATCGCCGTCGCGGGTGGTCACCCGGTGACGGTGTGCGGCGAGTGGCGAGCCGACGGCTTCGACCCGATCTCGGTTCTCAGCGCGGGCGAGGTGCACGACCTGGAAACCGAATTCCCCACGGAGACCACCCCCACCCCCGCGCTGGCCGAACTCGTCTCGGTAGCGCTGCTCGGCACCGCCCGCCGCAGTGCCGACGGCGTCCACCTCGACTCCGCGGTCGCCACCGCGGTACCGCAGCACGCGGGCGAACCAGCCACCAGGCTGCTCCACACCGCCGCCTTGCAAGACCTGTACCTGCGCGGCGGACAGCTCCCCCGCTCCGCGGCGAAACCCGAACCCGCCGTGGATGATCCACGCCCGCTGCTCCCCCGACCTGCCGCCGACCGTCTCAGCCGCCTGCTCGCGGACAAGTCCCCGTTCCTTACCGAATGGTTCACCGCGGCAGCGCCTTTCGACTTCCGGCTCCCCGATATTCTGTGCGTCCAGGCGCTCTCCGCTGCCTCCGACACCACGCTGCGCGCACCGCTGCTGCGCCTGGCAGGCCGCCGCGGACGCTGGCTCGCCACCCGCAACCCGGCCTGGGCGAAGCTGGCCGAGGAGTTCCCTGTCGATGCGTCCACCTCGCTTTCCGGCACCACCGGCACCGACCCGAGCAGCACCGCCGACTCCGAGCCGGAAGCGCCCGCTGCCCACGATGTCTGGTTGTTCGGCACATCCGGCGAACGAAAGGACTGGTTCGCGCGTACTCGCCGGACGGATCACGCCGCCGCACTGACCGTGCTGACCGCGGCGTGGTCGAAGGAGTCGGGGCCGGTCAAGGCCGAACTGCTGGCGTTGCTCGAGGACGGGCTGAGTTCGGCCGACGAAGCACTGCTCGAGCGGGCCCTCGACGATCGGCGCGGCGATGTCCGGCGCACCGCGACGACGCTGCTGAACAAGCTCCCGGACGCCGCTTTCGGGCAACGGATGGCAGCCCTGGTGGCGTCGTGGATTCGGGTGGACAACGAGGGCACCGTCGAAGTGACGGTGCCTGCGGAACTCGACGCGCAGGCACGGCGCGACGGCATCACCGACGCGACCGATCAGGCGAAACTGCGCTGGGATACCCCTGATTCGACGATCACGACCCTGCACCAGGCGATCGCCGCGACTCCGCTCACCGCGTGGGCGCCGATCGTGCGCTCCACCGGCGAGAACACCGCAGCCACCGCGCTGACCCTGGCACTGCCGCCTCGCTATGCCAAGGCGATCGTGGACGGCTGGGTCGATGCCACGCTCGCCCAGCGCGATACCGCTTGGGCGCGTGCACTGTTCGCCCACGCGACGCCGACCGAGCAGGCGGTGCTGCGGCGTCGCGAACTGTTCACCCTGCTCGAGGCCGCCGACCGGATCGAGCACGTGCTCGATCTCGACGCGCACCAACTCAACGAACTGCACGCGATCCTGCCCGGCCTCGATCACCCATGGCCGCAACCCGTGGCCGCCCATGTGCTGCGTCTGTTCGGCGAGCGCGCCCGCACCACCGCGCGTCAGCCGCATGCCAGCGCGGGCGTGTACACCGACAGGGCGCTGCTCACCGCGGCGAGCGTCCACCTACCTGTCGAGCTTGCCTCGCGTGTCACCGCGCTCGCCGACACCACCGAAGACCCCGCCTGGCAACAGGCATTCCACCGACTCGCGCACGATCTCACCGATCGCGCCACCATGCTCGAGGAGCTGCGATGACCACCACCGAACCGTCGACCACCCTGCTGCGTCCCCACGCCGAACAAGCCTTCGCCGACGAGTTGGCCGCCCTGAGCCGCGTCGACGTCCGCGTGCGTCCGCCGTCCTGGAAACTGTCGCCGTGGGCGGTGGTCACCTATGTCCTCGGTGGCACCCTGGACGACGGCACCGTGATCACGCCCAAGTACGTCGGCCCGCGCAGGCTGATGGAGGTGGCGGTCGCCACCCTCGCCACCGACCGCGCGCTGCTGCTGCTCGGCGTACCCGGCACCGCCAAAACTTGGGTGTCGGAACACCTCGCGGCCGCGATCAGCGGGGAGTCGACGCTGCTCGTGCAGGGCACCTCCGGCACCGCGGAAGAAGCGATCCGCTACGGCTGGAACTACGCCCGCCTGCTCGCCGAGGGACCCAGCGATGCCGCTCTGGTCGCATCGCCGGTGATGACCGCCATGCGCACCGGCGCCATCGCCCGCATCGAAGAGCTCACCCGCATTCCCTCAGATGTGCAGGACGCGCTGATCACCATCCTGTCCGAGAAGACCCTGCCCGTTCCCGAGCTCGGCGGAGAAGTGCAGGCGGCCAAGGGTTTCAACGTCATCGCCACCGCCAACGACCGCGACCGCGGCGTGAACGATCTTTCCTCCGCGCTGCGCCGCCGCTTCAACACCGTGGTGTTGCCGCTGCCCGCCGACGAGGACTCCGAGGTCGCCATCGTCAGCCGTCGCGTCGAACAACTCGGCGCCGCACTGGAATTGCCGACCGTGCCCGCCGCCGCCGAGGAGGTCCGCCGCGTGGTGCGGGTCTTCCGCGAACTGCGCTCCGGCATCACCGCCGACGGCCGCACCAAACTCAAATCCCCCTCGGGCACCCTGTCCACCGCCGAGGCGATCTCGGTGATCACCAACGGCCTCGCCCTGTCCGCCCACTTCGGCGACGGCGTCCTGCGCGCCTCCGATATCGCGGGCGCCGTGCTCGGATCGGTGATCAAAGACCCGGTGGCCGACACCGTGATCTGGACCGAATACCTCGAGGCCGTCGTCCGGGAACGGCCGGACTGGGCCGACTTCTACCGGGCCTGCCGCGAAATCGCCGGCTGACACCCACCGCCGGGGAGGACGGAACACACCGCACACATGGGGTTTTCGATGAGTCAAGGCAAGAAGGCGACCAGCCAGGCCACCGGTGAAGCCACACCGGGCGATGCCGATATCCGCAGGAGTACGAACGCGGGCAATGTCGTCGAGACGCAGGAGGGCACCGCGAGCGCGGAGGCCGGTGTGGGTTCGGTGGATGATCCCGCAGTGGACGCGGCAGTGGTGACGCGGGTGTTCGGCATCCGCCACCACGGGCCGGGATCGGCGCGCTCATTGCGCCACGCACTCGAAGAGTTCAGGCCCGACGCCATTCTCATCGAAGGTCCCGCCGACGCTGATCCGCTCGTGGGGTTCGTCGCCGCCGACACGATGAGCCCACCGGTCGCGTTGCTCGCCTATGTCCCGGATTCGCCTGCCCGCGCTGCCTTCTGGCCGTTCGCGGTGTTCTCCCCGGAGTGGCAGGCGATGCGCTACGGCGTCGACCACGCCGTGCCCGTCCGCTTCTGCGACCTCCCGGCCGCGAATGTCCTCGCCGCCGACGACGATGCTCGCGGCGGCGGTTCCGACCCACTCGCCGCGCTCGCCTCCGCCGCCGGCTACGACGATGCCGAACGCTGGTGGGACGCGGTCGTCGAATCCGTCCCCGACAGCGCTGCTTTCGACGCGATCACCGAAGCGATGGGCGCCCTGCGAGAGGATGCCACCCAACACGACGCGGCCGAAACCACACCGCACCAGGTGGAGGTGACAGCACCGGCCGGCCCATCGGCACAGCCAGAGCCCGCAGCCGACGCCGGGACAGCATCGGCTCCCGATCTGTCGGACATGCCATCGGTGCCGATTGAATTCGGCCTCCCCGCGTCGGGCGATGACCCTGCCACCGCACGGCTCTTGGTCGATCAGCACACCTTGCGGCGTGAGGCGCATATGCGGCAGGTGATGCGACATGTACTCAAGGGCGGGGCGAAGAGACTGGCCGTGGTGTGCGGCGCGTGGCATGCGCCCGCGCTGGTCGGACCGCTCGGCCCTGCCGCGCCGGATATGCGACTGCTCAAGGGATTACCGAAGACGAAGGCGGCGCTCACCTGGGTGCCGTGGACGCATTCGCGACTGGCGGCGGGGTCGGGGTACGGGGCGGGTGTCACCTCGCCCGGCTGGTACCACCATCTGTTCACCGAGACCGAGCGGCCGGTGGCGCGCTGGCTCACCAAGGTCGCGGGGGTCCTGCGCAGGCACGATCTGCCGGTGTCGAGCGCGCACATCATCGAGGCGGTGCGGCTGGCCGACACCCTCGCCGCGTTGCGCGGTCGGCCGCTGGCGGGATTGTCCGAGGTCACCGAGGCCGTGCGGTCGGTGATGTGTGGCGGCGACGAGACCATGCTGCGGCTGGTGATCGACGAACTCGTCGTCGGCGAGACGCTCGGCGGGGTCCCGGAGGACACCCCGACGGTCCCTTTGGCGGCCGATCTGCGGGCGCGCTGTAAAACTCTGCGGCTCAAGCAGGAAGCGCTTGCCCGCACCATCGATCTGGACCTGCGCAAGGAACGCGACGTCGAACGTTCGCATCTGCTGCACCGGCTGCGGCTGCTCGGCATCGGCTGGGGCACTCCGACCACCGGCGAGGTCCGCAGCACCGGCACCTTCCGTGAGACCTGGACCCTGCGCTGGGAACCGGAATTCGAAGTCCGCATCGTCGAGGCGGCGGTGTGGGGCACAACCCTGCGCACTGCCGCGGAGACGAAGATTCTCGACACCGCGAGCCGCGACGACGTCACCGTCACCGCCCTCGCCGACGCACTGGAAATGGCCCTGCTCGCCGACCTCGGCGGTGCCACCGAGGGTTTGATCACCAGGCTCGAAGCCGCCGCCGCCCTCGATCACGACGTCACCCACCTGCTCGGCGCCCTGCCCGGCCTGACCCGCACACTGCGCTACGGCGATGTCCGCGGCACCGACACCAAGGCACTCGCCCACGTCGCCGACGGCCTGCTGGTGCGGATCTGCGCGGGCCTGCCCGGCGCCGTCACCGGACTCGACACCGATGCCGCGCAGGCCCTGCGCACCCAGATAGACGCCGCGCACACCGCCATCAGCACCCGAGACGACGAGCACGCCACCACCGAGTGGCTGGCGACCCTGCAGCGCATCGCCGATCGCGACGATGTGCACGGCGCGATCGGCGGCCGCGCGGTGCGCCTGCTCTGCGACGCCGAACGCATCGACGACGCCGACTCCGCCCGCCGCCTGGCAGCCGCGCTGTCCATCGGCAACACCCCCGCCGCCAAAGCGGCGTGGATCGACGGCTTCCTCGGCGGCCGGGGCCTGCTGCTGGTGCACGACCGAGAGCTGTTGCGCCGCATCGACGAATGGCTCCGCGACCTCAACGAAGACCAGTTCGTCGCCACTCTCCCGCTGCTGCGCCGCACCTTCGGTTCCTTCGAATCCGGCGAACGCCGAGCCATCAGCCAGGCACTGCGAGACACCGGCTCGGCACCGACCGTCACCCCTGCCGCGACCGCGACAGATCCGGTCCGCGGTCGACTGGCCCTGCGCGCTGCCGCCGCCATCCTCGGCGCCGCCGGATGACCACGGTGGACTTTCCCCTCTCTCGCTCGATCACCAGGAGCACCCCTTGACCGAACCCGACGAATCTCACTCGCGCCGTTGGCGTCTCGTGCTCGGCACCGCGGCCGAGGAACAACTCGGCGGCCTGTCCTCCGGCGCCGACCAGGCGATGGACCAGGCACTCGCCGCCCTCTACAACACCGGTGACGGCGGCGGGTCGACGAAACGATCAGGCGGACTGGGCAGTTCGGCGCCCCGAGTAGCCCGCTGGCTCGGCGACATCCGTTCCTACTTCCCCGCGACCGTGGTCGAGGTGATGCAGCGCGATGCCGTGGACCGACTCAACCTCACCCAGCTGCTGCTGGAGCCCGAGCTGCTGGAATCGGTCGAGCCCGATGTTCATCTGGTCGGCACCCTGCTCGGCCTCAACCGGGTGATGCCCGAAACCACCAAGGCCACCGCGCGAATGGTCGTGGAGAAGGTGGTGCGCGAGATCGAGCAACGCATCGCCGCCAAGACCGTGGCCGCCGTTTCGGGCGCGATCAACCGGGCCGCCCGGACCCATCGCCCGAAGCTGCGCGACATCGATTTCAATCGGACCATCCGCAAGAATCTCGCCAACTACCTGCCCGAACACCGCACCATCGTGCCCGAACGGCTCGTCGGTTACGGCCGCAAGTCGCAGTCGATCCAGCGCGATGTGGTCCTGGCCATCGACCAATCCGGTTCGATGGCGGCCAGCGTCGTCTACGCCTCGGTCTTCGGTGCGGTCCTCGCCTCCATGCGGTCGCTGAAGACCTCGCTGGTCGTGTTCGACACCGAGATCGTCGACCTCACCGACCAGCTCAGCGACCCGGTCGACGTCCTGTTCGGCACCCAGCTCGGCGGTGGCACCGATATCAATCGCGCCATCGCCTACTCGCAAACGCTGATCACCCGCCCCACCGACAGCCTGTTCGTGCTCATCTCCGACCTCTACGAAGGCGGCGTGCGCAACGAGATGCTGCGCCGCTGCAACGCGATGAAGGAAGCGGGTGTCCAGGTGGTCGTGCTGCTCGCCCTCTCCGACGAAGGCGCACCCGCCTACGACCACGACAACGCGGCAGCACTGGCAGCCCTCGGCATCCCCGCTTTCGCCTGCACCCCGGACAAATTCCCCGACCTGCTCGCCACCGCCCTCGACCGCGGCGACATCACCCGCTGGGCCGACACCAACGCCCCGGCGGTGTAACGCGGGAGACCAGAAGCGCATCGCGTCCGGGCCAACTAGGCTGCGAACGATCGGGTTCGGTGAACGGGGTGAGGCGATGTTGCGGCGCGGGGCGGTGTTCGCCGGTTTCGTCATCGAGCGTGAGCTGGGGCGCGGCGGGATGGGCGCGGTGTACGCGGCACGGGACCGCAGGCTGCCACGGCTGACCGCGTTGAAACTGATGCACCGTGACCTGTTCGCCGACTTCGAGATCCGAGCCAGGTTCGAACGCGAAGCCGACCTCGTGGCCCAGCTCGATCACCCCAACATCATCACCGTCTACGACCGTGGCGTCGACGAGGAACGTCTCTGGATATCGATGCAGTTCGTGGACGGCGTCGATGCGTCGACGGTTCCGGTGCAGCAGTTCGGCAGCGAGCGGATCGCCCAGATCGTCACCCAGACCGCGAGCGCCCTCGACTATGCCCACCGCCAGGGCGTTCTGCACCGCGACGTGAAGCCCGCCAACATCCTGTTGTCGCATACCGCGGGCGTCGGCGCGGGCTTCGACGAACGAGTCGTGTTGACCGACTTCGGCATCGCGAAACTCCTCGACGACACGGGCGGGCTCACCCGCACCGGCCAGTTCACCGCCACCATCGCCTACGCCTCCCCCGAACAACTCAGCAGTGCCCCACTCGACGGTCGCGGCGACCAATACTCCCTGGCCTGCACGGTATTCCGCCTCCTCACCGGCACCGGCCCCTTCGACGCGCCCAACCCCGCCACCGTCATGCTCGGCCACCTCAACGCCCCGCCACCCGCGGCCAGCACCCGCCGCGCCACCCTCCCCACCGCGGTGGACGCGGTCCTGTCCAAGGCCATGGCCAAAGACCCCGCCCACCGCTTCCCCACCTGCACGGCCTTCGCTACCGCCCTCGCGCAGGCACTGCGCCACCCCGCACCCGCGCGAACCACTGCCCCACCCACCGTCTATCCCACGGGCACCGCATCGGCGCGCGAGTCGACGTCATCTGCTGCACGCCCGCAGACCTCCACCGCCGAGGCCGCACCGCGCGAAGGCGCGAGTCAGCTGAGCGCTGCTCGGCGGCAAGACCCGACGATTGTTCGCCACACCTCAGCCGAGCCCGAAAGCCGCTCGCCCCGTGCGACTGGTGACTCGGCCGCACCGCGCCCTCCGACGGGCACCGTATCGCGAGACCAGTGGCGCTCCGCGGTTCGAAACGGCGAGCCGGGGAACGCCGCGCGCACAGCGACGGGCGCGACGATGTGGATGCAGCGCCTGAACGGTTGCCTGCTCGGGGGCGCAATCGGCGATGGCCTCGGCGCCCCCGTGGAGACCCGTTCGCTGCAACAGATCCGTGCCGAGTACGGCCCCGGCGGTGTGACCGACATCGACCCGCTGCGCATCTCCGAAGAGACCCAGTTGACAGCGTTCACCGTCGAAGCGCTGATCCGAGGCTCGGTGCGGGCCCGGGCAAAGGGCATCGGCGGGGCGACGATGGGTCTGCTCCAGCAGGGCCTGCTCGTGTGGTTACGCGGACAGGTCGCCGAAATGCCCGACCAGCCGTCCGCGATGCACAGCTCGCTCAGCGACCACCCCGAGCTGATCGAGCAACGCGGCGTGGCCAATTCGGTCTACACCGCGCTACGCCACGCGGCGCAACGGCGCGAGCCGACCAACCCACTCGGCACCCGCGACCAGCCGATCAATCACTCCAAGGGCAGCGGTGCGGTGATGCGCGCCGCACCGTGCGGATTCGGTTACGCCGCAGACCGTTCCGGTGCGGCGACCGACGCCGTCTTCGAACTGGGTTGTGACGCTGCCGCACTCACCCACGGCCATCCCAGCGGCTGGCTGCCCGCGGGCACCCTGTCCGCACTGATCTATCAGCTCACGCGCGGCGCCGATCTCGCCACCGCACTCTCCCGCGCGCGGGTCGAGCTCGCGAGCTACCCCGAGCACCAGGAAACCTCGGCCGCGCTCAATGCCGCACACCGGCTGGCCGCGCGCATCGAACGCGAAAGGCGCTATCCCACACCGGAAGACGTCGAAACCCTCGGCCAGGGCTGGATCGGCCCCGAAGCCCTGTCGATCGCTGTCTTCGCCGCCCTCGCCGCCGAAGGTCTCGGCGGCACACCCCACGACATCGTCCGCACCGGACTTCTGCTGTCGGTCAACCATTCCGGTGACAGCGACGCCACCGGCTCGATCGCGGGCAGTCTGCTCGGCGCCCGCTACGGCCGCAACGCCCTATCCCGCCGCTGGCTCGACACCGTCGACGCCCGTGCCGTTCTCGAACGCCTAGCCGCCGACTACTCCACCGAATTCGGCCTGACCCCACCGGCCGACAGCCACGGCCAGCCGACCGACGACTGGTACAACCGCTACCCGGCGTGAGCGCCGCCCACTGACACAGTTCGACCCCCGGCGTGCAATCGCACCGGGGGTCGAAGTACCTGTAGCGCTTACAGATCCGCGATAGCCGCCAACGGAGGCGTCCGCGCGGCCCGCACACCCGGCCACACCGCGGCCAGCACGCCGACCACTGCGGACGCGACCAGCACGATCACCAGCTGCGACCAGGGGATGGTGATCTGGTCGATGCCCATATCGCGCAGCGTGCGCAGGAATCCGACGCCGAGCGCGATGCCGAGCACCAGCCCGACGATCGCGCCGAAGATGGCGATCAGCATGGACTCCAGGTAGATGGTGCGCCGCACCTGCGCACGCTGGGTGCCGACCGCGCGCAGCATGCCGATCTCACGCCGACGCTCCACCACCGACAGCGCCAGGGTGTTGATGATGCCGAGCACCGCGATCACCACGGCCAGCGCGAGCAGCCCGTAGAGGATGGCGAGCAGGGTGTTGATCTGCTGGCCCTGTGCCCCCTTGAACTGTTCGTGATCCTGCACCTGCACCACCACGAACGGTTCGGTGGCCTTCTCCAGATTCGTCCGCATCGCGGTCAGGTCGGTGCCCGGCGCGGTTTTGACCAGCACGAAGACATTGGTGCGCAGGCTCTGCGGCATCAACTGCTCGTAGATGCCCGGATCGACCACCATGGGGCCGAGCAGCGGTGAGTCGGCGTAGACGCCCGCGATCGTGAGCTCGATCTGCTTCTTGTCGAGGCTGGTGATGGCGACCTTGTCGCCGACTTTCCACCCACGTTCGCCCGCCTCGGTCTCATCGATGAGCGCGCCACCGGCGGGGATCGTGCTCGTGCCGCTGGTCATGTCGATGTCCATCACCGGGTCGATCGGACCGTCCAGTGAGGTGGCGCCGATCTGATCGCCGCCGATCTCGAACGCGACGATCCGGATCCCGGTGACATCGCTGACCCCGGGTACCTCGGTGCGCACGGCGTCGACCGCACCGATCGGCACACCGATCATCTGCGGACCGGCGAGCACGTACTCGGCCCGCACGCCCTTGTCGATGAGCACGCCGACACTGGTCTTCGCCGAAGCGCCCAGAATGCCGATCGCCGAGACCAGCATCAGGCCGAGCGTGAGCGCGAACGCGGTGGCCGCCGTGCGACGCGGGTTGCGCGTGGCGTTGTTGCGTGCCATCTGCCCGATCGCGCCGAACGGCCTGGTGAGCACCCCGAGCACGAGCACCATCGGCCGCGACAACGCCGGCGCCGCCAACAGCACCGCCAGAATCAACCCGAGCGCGCCGACACCGACGGTCACCGCCGAGCCCTTGCCGGTGCCCTGCGCACCGACAGAGACGAGCACGCCACCGACAACGGCCATGACCGCGCCGATAATCGTTCGCAGCCGCAAAGAGTCACCGGCACTGGCGAATTCGGAACGCATCGCCTCCACCGGCGGTACCTTCGCGGCCCGTCGAGCAGGGGCGTAGGCGCTGGCCACGGTGACGAGCAGGCCGACGAGCAGCGCGACGATCGCGGTACGCGGCAGCACCGTCAGCGAACCGGTGGGCAGTCCCAGATCGAAGGCGTTGAGCAACGCCGACAACCCGTACGCCAACCCGATACCGGCGGCCAGCCCGAGCAGGCTGCCGATCAACCCGATCACGATGGCCTCACCGACCACCGACCGCCCGACCTGTTGGCGGCTCGCCCCGATCGCGCGCAGCAACGCGAGTTCGCGCAGACGCTGGGCCACGATCATCGAGAAGGTGTTGTAGATGATGAACGTGCCGACGATCAGCGCGATCGCGCCGAAGGCGAGCAGGAAGTAGTTGATGAAGGTAAGCGCCTCGGAGATCTCCTTCTTCATGTCCTCGCGGACCTCGTCGGAGTTCTGCACTTTGTAGTTGGGCAGCCCGGCGGCGAGCTGGTCGCGCAGGTCGTCGGCCGAAATGCCGGGAGCCGCGGCGATATCGGCGTAGGCGACGTGTGAGCCGTCGGTGAACAGTTTGCGGCCCTGCGGTTCGGTGAACATCACCGCGACCACACCGCCGCCCTCGGCACCCGGCATCTCGTAGATGCCGGACAGGGTCACCTCGAAGGGGTCGCCCCTGGACGGAATCAGCACCTTGGCCTTGTCGCCGACCTTCAGCCCGGCCTTCTCGGCGCCACCGACATTGAGCGCGATCTCGTTCGTCTGGGTGGGCGGGGCGCCCGAAACGAACTTGTCGGGCTCCTCGACGGCCTTTTCCGGCGGCAGGTAGGACAGACCGAAACTCGGTGCGCCGCCGGTCTGGACGGCCTTCTTACCGTCGGTTTCGAGCAGCACGACCGGGCCGTTCACGGCGGGAGCGACCCGCGCGACACCCTCGGTCTTGGCCAGCGCGTCGACGATATTCGTCGGCAGACCCAGTGATTGGCGGTCGGCGGGGCCGACGCGCACGTCCACACCCTGGGCCTGGCCCTCGAAGATGCCGTCGAAGGTGCGCTGCAACGTGTCGGTGAAAACGAACGATCCGGAGATGAAGGCGGTGCCGAGCACCACCGACAGCAGGGTCAACGCCAACCGCACCTTGTGCGCGGCGAGGTTACGCAAGGCGACCTTGCGCATCGGTGAGCTCATCGGGTTTCCAGCGCCTTCATCCGGTCGAGGATCGAATCCTGGGTCGGGTCACGTAGCTCGTCGACGATGCGACCGTCGGCGAGGAACACGACACGGTCGGAGTAGGCGGCCGCACGGGGGTCGTGGGTGACGATCACGACGGTCTGGCCGAACTCGTCGACCGAGGCCCGCAGGATCGAGAGCACCTCGCCCGAGGAGTGCGAGTCCAGGTTGCCGGTCGGCTCGTCACCGAAGATGATCTCGGGCTTGCCCACCAGCGCCCGCGCACACGCCACGCGCTGCTGCTGGCCACCGGACAGCTCGGACGGCCGGTGTTCGAGGCGGTCGCCGAGGCCGAGGCGCTTGACCACGGTGTCGAGCCACTCCTGGTCGGGCTTGCGACCCGCGATATCGAGCGGCAGGGTGATGTTCTCCAGCGCGGTGAGCGTCGGAACCAGATTGAACGCCTGGAAGACGAACCCGATCCGGTCGCGCCGCAGGGCCGTCATCTGCTTGTCGGACAGGCCGGTGAGCGCGGTGTCTCCGATGCGTACCTCGCCCGTGCTGGCGCTGTCGAGCCCGGCCAGGCAGTGCATCAGCGTGGACTTGCCCGAGCCCGATGGACCCATGATCGCGGTGAATTCGCCCTTCGCGAAGTCAGCCGACACCCCGTCCAGGGCCTTGACCTGTGTATCTCCCGATCCGTACAGCTTGACCAGATCGAGCGCGGCGGCCGCGATATCGGTGGCGGCCGCCGCATCGACGGCCTCGGTCCCCATGGCGTGCGATGTCATGCTGTCCAGTCTGGCTGTCGACTGTGAACCGCGCCATCGGGGATCCCCCCGATACCGCAGGTCTCAGCGACCTCTCAGTGAACGACCCACTCGAACGCCGCAGCCCTGGAACGCGCGCCTTCCAGGGTCCGAGAGCGGTTGGGTTCGCCGAGATCGGCGAGCAGCTCCTCGGTGAGCCCGACCAGGCTCGCCAGCGACGCGGGGGTGAACCAGTCCGGGCGGGTGGCGAAGAGGATGTCTTCGGTGGCGGTGTTGCCGCTGGCGCCGGGGGCGAAGGGGCAGCCGCCGAGGCCGCCCAACGCGCCGTCGACCATGGTGGCGCCCGCGGCGACGGCGGCGAGGGTGTTGGCCACGCCCATGCCCCAGGTGTCGTGCCCGTGGAAGACGATGCGGCGTGGCGGGGTGGTATCGCGGACGGCGATGACCAGTGCGCTCACCTCGCCGGGGTGGGCTTGGCCGAGGGTGTCGGCGAGGACGATGTCGGCCGCGCCGTCGGTGCGCGGGTCGTTCGCGATGGCGAGGACGCGGGCCGGGTCGACGGGTCCGTCGAACGGGCAGGTGAAGGTGGTGGCCAGGCACAACTGGATCTCGCCGCCCGCCTCGTGGGCGAGGCGGATCGCGTCGGGCATCGCGGCCACCGAGGTCTCGGTATCGCGGCCGATATTGGCCGAGTTGTGCGCGTCGGACACCGAGAAGCAGTACTGGAAATTGCGCGCACCGGCCGCGGCCGCCTTCTCGACGTGGCGCGGCGTGGCCACCCACACCCAGCATTTCGCCAGCTCATCCGGGGTCAGCGCCGCGATCAACTCGAGCGAGTTGGCCATCGGCGCGACGAGATCGGGCCGCGCCATCGAACCGATCTCGAGTGCGGGCACACCGGCGGCGAGCAGCCTGCGCACCACGTCGACCTTCTGCTCGACGGGCAGCACCTTGCCGGTGAGCTGCAAGCCGTCGCGCAGCGTCACGTCCCGCAACAGCGGTGCTGTCATCGTCGCTGCTCGGGTTCCTGCGCCGGCACACACATCACGCCACCGCACGGTTTGTCGCCCACGCTGGCCGGGGTGGGGTGCACCGTCGGACGCACATGACCCGGACCGCGCGGCTCCCACTTGTTGCGCACCGGCGGGCGACGCCTGCCGTGTACTCGCCTCGTCACAGTGCCTCCAGCGCGTCGATCTGATCTTCACTCATCCCGAGCAGCCCGCCGAGCACTTCTCTGGTGTGCTCGCCGAGGTCGGGGCCGACATTGCGGATCGGCAGCGATGCGCCCCCGATCACCGGGACGATGCCACCGAAACCCACCTGTTTGGGTTCGGCCTCGCCCACGTCGACGGGGAACATCTGGATCATATTGCGTGCGCGGTACTGCTCGTCGGCCACGATGTCGGCGGCGGTGTAGATCGGGCCGCACGGGATGGCGGCGTCGTCGAGCATTTTCAGCGCTTCGGCGCGGGTGTGCTGGATCGACCATTCCGCGATCGAGGCGTCGAGGCGTTCGCGGTGCCGCCAGCGGCCGTTGTTGTCGGCCAGTTCCGGGTCGACGGCCAGGTCGGGGCGGCCGATGACCTCCATGTACCGCTGGAAGATGGCGTCGCCGTTGCCGCCGATGATGATGGAGAAACCGTCGCTGGTCGGGTAGGCGTTCGACGGTGCGATGCCTTCCATCCGGCCGCCGACGCGCTCGCGATTGATGCCGTAGGCGAGGTGGTCGGGGATCAACGATTCCATCACCGACAGGATCGACTCGTTGAGCGCGACGTCGATGATCCGCTCCACCTGCGGCACCGGACCGGCGACCCGTTCGCGCTGGAACAGCGCCATCACCGTCCCGAACGCGGCATAGATGCCCGCGATCGAATCACCGATCGACACCCCGGTACGCACCGGCGGCCGATCGGGATCGCCGACCAGCTCACGCAGGCCACCGACTGCCTCGGCGACCGCGGCGAATCCCGGCCGCGCGGCCATCGGACCGGTCTGTCCGTACGCCGAGATCCGCGTGATCACCAGCGTCGGATTCGCTTCCTCGAGCACGTCGGGCCCGAGCCCCCACTTCTCGAGCATCCCCGGCCGGAAGTTCTCCAGCAGCACATCGCACTGTTTCACCAGGTCGAGCACGATCGCACGCCCCGCCTCGGTGCGCAGATCGAGCACGATCGACTTCTTGTTGCGATTGACGGTGCGATACAACATCGAGGTATCGCCGCCGTACAACCGCCAGTTGCGCAATTCGTCGCCCGTACCGGGGCGCTCCACCTTGATCACCTCGGCGCCGAAATCGCCCAGAATACGTCCGGCAGTAGGAGCGGCAACATAGTTACCGAGTTCCAGGACGCGAACACCGTCCAACGGCCGAATACTCATGGCTGCAGTATCGCAGTGCGACCCCCGGTGACGCCGGGCACATGCGGCCCGGCGTCGAACCGATAGCTCAGCTCGCGAGGAGTTCCACTTCCTCGATGATGGAGTAGTCCTCGGCGTTGCCCTTCAACACCGTGCTGGTCTGCCCGTCGACACCGACCGGGATATCGCCGGCGAGGGTGATGCGGGTGAGCCGACGCGGCTGGTCGTCGTAGTCGTCGATGGCGTAGTGCTGGGTAGCGCGGTTGTCCCAGATCGCGACGTCGCCCTCGGACCAGTTCCAGCGGGTGGTGTTCTCCAAGCGGATGACCCGATCCTGGAGCAACCGGAACAGCTGGTCCGACTCCCGGGCCGGAATCCCGACGAACTGCTTCACGAAGTGGCCGAGCAGCAGCGAGCGCTCGCCGGTTTCGGGGTGCACCCGCACCACGGGGTGTTCGGTCTCGTACACATCGGACTGGAACTCCGCCGAGTACTTGACCTGCGAAGGCCGGACCTTGTCGACCGCCCCGGCGTAGTCGTAGAGGTTGGTGTGCACCGCGCGCAGGTTCTCGGCCAGCACCTTCAGCGGTGCGGGCAACGAGTTGTACGCCGCGACCGTGGAAGCCCAGGTGGTCGAGCCGCCGTAGGTGGGTAGGTACTCGGCGCGCAGGATCGACGCCTTCGGCACCCGGTCGACGAACGTCACGTCGGTGTGCCAGGAGTTGGCGCGGCTTCGCTCGGAGTCGATGGCCAGGCTCTTCACACCGGCGGACTTCACCGTCGGGTGCGGGGTGGTCGGGCTGCCGAGCAGCTCCGCGAATTCGTACTGGCCGTCCTCGGTGAGATGCTGCTGACCGCGGAAGAAGATCACCTTGTGCTCGTTGAGCGCACGACGGATCGTCGCTACGGTCGCCGCGTCCAGGTCGCCGCCGAGACGGACACCATCGATCTGCGCGCCGATGTGGGCGCCGAGCTTGGTCACCGTCAGGGTGGGTCGGGTGGCAGTGTCGACCGTCATGGGGGTCACCTTCAATTCGTTCTCGATCGGTTTGCTGTGTACTCAGCACACCGCGAAAACGCCGCCGTAGACAGGTTTTATCTCGGAGTGATCGGAACGGGCTCAGCCCAGGTTCTCGCGCAGGTAGGCCAGGTCCTCGGCGACCCCGTCGGCCGGGGTTTCCAAGATGACCGGCGCACCGGCCGTGCGGCAGACCTCGGCCAGCAGTTGCGGGTCGATGGTGCCGTCGGCGAAATTGGCGTGCCGGTCGGCGCCGGAATCGAACTCGTCGCGCGAGGAGTTCAGGTGCACCAGGTCGATCCGTCCGGTGATGGCCTTGATCCGTTCGACCACACCGACCAATTCCTCACCGCCTGCCCATGCGTGACAGGTGTCGAGACAGAAGCCCGCACCGTAGTCGCCGACCGCGTCCCACAACCGCGCGATCGAATCGAAATGCCGTGCCATCGCGTGATTGCCACCGGCGGTGTTCTCGATCAGGATCGGCACGGCGAATCCGCCCTTGTCCTGCTGACGTTCGAACAGCTTGCGCCAGTTGTCGATTCCGGTGTCGAGCTCGGCATCGGAGCGCACGTGTCCGCCGTGCACCACCAGCCCGAACGCACCGAGATCGGCCGCGGCCTTCGCCTGCTGGGCCACCGCGTTGCGCGAGGGCATCCGCAGCCGGTTGTTCAGGCTGGCCACGTTGATCTGATAGGACGAGTGCACCACGACATCGATCGGACTGGCCAGGATCTCGGCGGCCTTCGGGTGCGGCTGCGGCTTGTCCCAGCTCTGCGGATCGACCACGAACATCTGGACGACCTCGGCGCCGAGCTTCTCCCCGAAGCCGATCGGATCGCTCTCGTCGCGAACGTGTGCTCCAATGCGCATAGATCCCACCCTAATATCAGGCACCGACAACTTCGGCCGATGTTGCACCTCGGTGGCTTCCGGAGATACATCGGTAGAATTCGGGCGGGTGCTCTGCCCTGGAGGGGGTGACTTCGCGTGTTGCGCAAAGGCGACGTATTCGCCGGGTACACGATCCGGCGCGTGCTCGGCCAGGGTGGCATGGGCGTGGTCTACCTGGCCCGGCACCCGCGGCTGCCTCGGCTGACCGCACTGAAACTGCTCAGCACCGCGCTGTCCGCCGACGAGGAGATCCGCCGCCGCTTCGAACGCGAAGCCGATCTGGTCGCCCAGCTCGAGCACCCCAATATCGTCAATGTCTACGACCGCGGCAACGATGACGATCAGCTCTGGATCTCCATGCAGTTCGTGGCGGGCACCGATGTGGCGACCGCCGACGTGAACGTGCTGACGCCGGGCCGCGCGGTACAGATCGTCGCCGAGACCGCCACCGCACTGGACTTCGCGCACGCGAGCGGGGTGCTGCACCGCGATGTGAAACCGGCGAACATCCTGCTCGCCAAGCCACCGATCGGGCGCCCGGAGCGCGTGGTGCTCACCGATTTCGGCATCGCGGCGGTGCGTGACAGCGAGACCACCCTGGCCTCGGCGGGCACGATCACCGCCACCCTGGCCTATGCCGCGCCCGAGCACCTGTCCGGGGCGCCGCTGGATCATCGCGCCGATCAGTATTCGCTGGCCTGCACGCTGTTCTGGATGCTGACGGGCTCGGTGCCGTTCCCCGGACCGAGTCCGGGCGCGGTGATCCAGGCGCACATGAGCAAACCCATTCCGCCGCTGCGCAGTCTGCGCCCCGACCTGCCCGCGACGCTGGACGCGGTGCTGGCAAGGGCCACCGCCAAGCGGGTCGAATCCCGTTTCGCCAGCTGCGCCGAGTTCGCCAAGGCGGCCAAGGCCGCGCTGTTCGCGGTGCCGGGGCCGTGGCATCACCAGCAGCAGTACACCGCGGCGGGTGTGGTGCTGCGCGCCCGCGACCCGTACCCGCAGGCACCGGGATATCCCCGGCCCCACACCCCGGCGCAGCCCTACCGCAACGCACCGCCGCCGACCACCCCCGCGCAGCCGCACCCGCACGCGCACACCCCGCCGACCACTCCCGCGCAGCCGCACCCGCATGCGCCGCGGCCGTCGACGGGCGGGTCGGCGCTGCCACCGCGACGCGGAACCGCGCGCCCCGGCACCATCGATTTCCCTGGTGGCCGTAACCATCCCGGCTATATCGTGCCGCCTCAGCAGCGGCGTCCGCCGTGATCGTGGCGGCCTTCGGCGCCCTCGCCGACTGATAAGGTTTTGTTGATTTTCCCGTGGCGGGCAACCCCGGCTGCGGCTTTTATGCTGTACGCGCGTGCGCTGGTGGGTCCCGGCGCGCGGCGGGAAGTGGAGCAGACATGCTGGCCAACGGAGATATTTTCGCCGGCTACGTCATCGAACGGCAGCTGGGTCGCGGTGGCATGGGTTCGGTCTACCTAGCCAAGCACCCTCGCCTGCCGCGGATGACGGCGCTGAAGCTGCTCAACCGCGAGATGTTCTTCGACGCCGAGGTGCGGGCGCGATTCGAGCGGGAAGCCGATCTCGTTTCGCGCCTTGATCATCCGAACATTGTCACCGTCTACGACCGCGGGCACGACGACGAACAGCTGTGGATCTCCATGCAGTTCATCGACGGCGTCGACGCGGCCTCGGTGGATCCGCAGACGCTGCCGCCCGCCCGCGCGCTACAGATCGTGAAGGAAACCGCCGACGCGCTGGACTACGCGCACGGCATGGGCGTGCTGCACCGCGACGTGAAACCGGCCAACATCCTGCTGGCCCGCTCTGGCGCGGGCCGTGGCGAACGGGTCTACCTCACCGACTTCGGCATCGCCCGATTGCGCGACGACACCGGCAATCTCACCCAGACGGGTACCTTCACCGCGACGCTCGCCTACGCCTCGCCCGAGCAACTCACCGGCGCCTCGCTCGATCACCGTTCCGACCAGTATTCCCTTGCCTGCACACTGTTCTGGCTGTTCACCGGTTCGGGGCCGTTCGCGGCGACCAACCCCGCCGCGGTGATCCAGGGTCACCTCCAGCAACCGCCGCCGTCGTTGAGCAAGGTGCGGCCCGGGCTCTCCTATGCGCTGGACGGCGTACTCGCCAAGGCGATGGCCAAGCGGCCCGATGACCGGTTCGACTCCTGTTCGGACTTCGCCGAAGCCGCGATCGAGGCGTTGAACAGTCCGAGCGCGCCCGCGATCCCGATCGTCGGTGCACGTCCGGGTACCGGTGGGGCACACCCGATCGCCGGGCGACCCACGACAGGGGGCGCGATTCCCCAGACCGGTCTGCCGTATCCCGTTGCCACACAGGGTCCGATGACCGGCGGGCAAATGGGCACCGCCCACGGCCCCATGACCGGCGGCCAGATGGGCACGGCCCAGGGCCCGATGACCGGCGGTCCGATGGGCACCGCCCACGGTCCGACGACCGGCGGCCAGATGGGCACCGCCCACAGCCCGATGACCGGCGCTCCGAGGGGCACCCAGCGGCCGATGAACCAGTCGCCGACCGGTGCTCCGCAGAATCCCTACAGCCAGCAATCGCGCCCGCAGTACCAGTCCGCGCCGCGGCCGCAAGCCAGTGGTTTCACCCAGTACCCGCAGGGTTCGCGACCGCCGTCGAAGTCGAACACCGGGCTGATCATCGGCATCATCGTCGCGGTGATCCTGGTGATCGTGCTGCTGATCGGCATCGGCATCGCGGCCAGCGGCGACGACGCGGGCAGCGACCGCACGACGACGACATCGGCGGCCAACCACATCACCCCGAGCGCCGAGGCCATCAGCGCCGAATTCGGCCGGATCGTGCCGGCCACGGTCGACGATTCCACCGGGTACAACGGCGCCACCTGCTGGGAGACCAGCAACAGCGATCCGCCCTCACCCGCGGAGGGCGAACCCGATTTCGGCGCCTGGGTCCACCTGTGGAGTTGCTTCGGCGGCGGCGACAGCGACGACCCGTTCTACCGGATCTACGCCTTCGACTCGGCCGCCGACGCCAAGTCGGTGCTCGACGGTCTGCCGACCAACACCAAGTCCACCGACTACAACGGCGGCAAGCAGTACACCAACTACAAGTACACCGACAACGGGAACAAGATCATCACGCAGTTCACCGGCGAGCCCGACCGCGCCCAGTTCCTGATGTACACCGACGGCTACGGCACGGCCGACGAGGTGCTGCGTTGGTGGCGTTCGGCCCCGCTGAACTGATGTCGACGCACGACGAGGGCGGCGTTTTCGCCGGCTATACGATCGAACGACTGCTGGGCCGTGGCGGGATGGGCTCGGTGTATCTGGCGCGCCACCCTCGGCTGCCACGGCGCACCGCGATGAAGCTGCTCAACCGAGAGCTGTTCTTCGACAACGAGATCAAGGCCAGGTTCGAACGCGAGGCCGATCTCGTGGCGCAGCTCGAGCACCCGAATATCGTCACCGTGTACGACCGTGGCGTCGAGAACGATCAGCTGTGGATCTCGATGCGCTACATCGACGGTTCCGACGCGTCGTCGCTGTCCTCGCCCGTCGACCCGGCCCGCGCGGTCCGCATCGTCGCCGAAACCGCGGCGGCACTGGACTTCGCGCACAGCCGAGGTGTGCTGCACCGCGACGTGAAACCCGCCAACATCCTGATCGAACCGGTCGACAGCACCGAACGCGTCTACCTCACCGATTTCGGCATCGCCCGCCTGCACGACGACAGCGCCGCCAAGCTCACCCAAACCGGCACCTTCACGGCCACACTGGCTTTCGCCTCCCCCGAACAACTCTCCGGCATCACCCTCGACGGCCGTGCCGACCAGTACTCCTTGGCCTGCACGCTTTTCCGGCTCCTCACCGGAAGCACCCCCTTCGATGCCACCAATCCCGTCGCGGTGATCCAGGGCCATCTCCAGCAACCCCCTCCTCGAGCGAGCGCCCTCCGATCGGGCATCACCCCCGCGCTGGACGCGGTCATCGCCCGAGGCATGGCCAAGCGCCCCGAGGAACGCTTCGCCACCTGCGCCGAATTCGCCGCTGCCGCACAGCGGGCCTTGGCCGGTCACGCTGCCCCGCAGCAGGTTCACGGCTCGCCCGCGACGAGGACCTATCCGCCGAACTCGCCCTATACCCCGGGCGGCGGTTACCCGATTGCCGGGCACAGCGACCCGAATTCGCCTGGTGGACAGACGCCGTGGCCGAGCACAACCGGCCCCGATCAACCGTGGGCCACGAGCGGCCCTCCCGCGGGTTACCCACAGTGGGGAGCGAACTCCGCCCCGAGCACCGGTCAGCCGTGGCAGGCGCAGCCCCCTTCGTGGCCCGGCGGGTCGTCTCCGTACCCTGCGGGCGCGCCGAACGCCCTCGCTCAGCGTCCCCGCGACGCCGGGAGTTCCAGGCAGACGGGCGGGCGCGCGTCGGTCGCCGAGGAGTACCTCGGCAAGAAACGGAAGTCACGCTGGGAGGGCTCGCCGATCGGCTGGCTGGCGATCATCGCCGGCATCGTCTTCCTCGGCTGGATCCTCATGAAGACAGTGGGCGATGACGGCGACGCCGCCGCATCAGGCCCACCCGGTCTCGAAACCTCGGCGGTCGCACCGTCTTCCGCGGGCACGACCACGTCCGCGCCCCAGCGCCTGACGTCGACTCCACCGCCGACCAGCGACCGCCAGGTCATCGGCGCCAACGCGGCAAAGCTCAGCGACGAGTTCCCCCGCATGCTGCCCTCCACCTCGGCGAGCAACCTCGTCCATGCCGGTTCGGGTCTGGGCAACGCGGGCTGCTTCGCCTACGACCGCGCGACCGCCAGTCGCGATGCCGACGACGCGGACATGGGCGACTGGTCTGTCATGTGGCATTGCTTCGGCGGCGGCAACAAGGCCATCTACGAATTTTTCCTCTACCCCTCCGCGAGCGAGGCCGCGCAAGCGATCGCCGGCCTGCCCGCCAATGATGCGCGCCCCACGACGCACACCGGCCACACCTACACGAACTTCGTGCTGGACGACAGCCAGCCGAAGTCACCGCGCATGGTCACTCGCTTCGACGGCGACTCCGGCCGCGACAGCATGCTCATGTACAGCCGCGGCTTCATCGCCGACGAGGCGCAGGTGCTCGCTTGGTGGCACTCCGCCCCGCTCGTCTAGTTCGTCAACGCGTAGTGCACGAAGTCGCGCACCGGCTCGAAGCCGATGCGCTGGTAGATCTTGTTCGAGGTGGGATTGGCCAGATCGGTGAACAGGCAGGCATCGGCGCCCTCCGCGCGAATCCGGGCCGCGACCGTGGCGGTCAGCGCGCTCGCGAACCCGTTGCCCCGGAACCGCGGTGGCGTGTAGACCGGGCCGATCCTGGCCCAGCCGAGGACCGCCGCGTGCCGGGCGACCAGCGTGACAGGCTGACCGTCGTGCTCCCACAGCCACGAAGTTCCGGCCTCGATGCGCTTGCGCACCGCCGTCTCGTCGAGACGGTGTGGCACATCGGCTTCCACCGCGAATTCCTCGGTCATCGCGATGCAGACGGCCAGGTCGTCGACGGTGGCCTGCCGTGGCGCGCCGGGGGCCTCTGGCACCCGCAGGGCGCCGAGACGGAACAGCCGGACCGAGAACTTCTCGCCGTAGCTACCGCCGCCGGTCTTCGACCAGTGCGCCGCGAAGGCAGCGGCGTCGGCGTCGGCGCCCTCGACACTGCGCACCACGATGTCATGGGTCCCGAAGGCGTCGGCGAGGGTCGAAATGCTGTGTGCGGGCATCTCACCGAGGTAGACGGCGCCGTTCGTGCATTGCGCGAGGCCGACCACCGCACCCGCGTCGTCGCGGACGCTAACGAAGTGCGTCGCCATCCCGCCGGACCTGCCGTTGAGCCGGTTCACCAGGGCGGTCGCGATGACCGTATGGCGCAGTGGATCGCCGTGCAGGAACGGCGTCACGTCGTCCAGGAACCGGGCCGCGTCAGCGGTGATGTCGATGCGCACCGTATCGACGGTAAGCCGTCACACACGAGACCGCATTCGAATTATGAGGTGTCTCAGGTTGTTTCGCGCGCATCCCGATCGGTGCGCAGCTTCAATAGGATGAGTCCAGCCGTGCAGGCCAGGATCAGCCCGGCGACGGTGATCTCCACGTTCAGGCCCGCGATACCGAGGCCGGCACCGACGAGACCGCCGACGAAGAACAACCAGCCCATGATCCGCGCGACAACCGCGAAGTTGCGGTTACCGGGCGGTGTCGCCGACAGATGTCCGACGGTGGCCGAATCAGCGTTCGCCGCCGCGGTTTCCAGCCGGGGTGTCGAGAGTGCTCCCATGAGATTCTCCTCGATGACGCCGATCAGATACTTGCGTCGCGCAGACTTCGCGCGTCAGGGGTTTCGGTCCGGGCGTCTCATGCGTAACTTTGCTCACACACGCTACGACCCGGCGACGTCGAATGTGCGCGACACGTCCCCGCGACACGCCGAATTCATCAATCCGATATCTGGACCACTTGCGTTTAAAATGCGCTCTTCGGCCCGACCTGCACTACTGTGAGGCGATCTCGAAGCCGACGAGGAGTAACAGGCGATGGATAACAGCAGGGCCAAGTTCGTAGGTCCGGCAGTCGCTGTTGGCGCGGTGTCGCTCGGACTGATCATCATCGGTGCGTGCGGTGTCGGACAACAGGATGTCTACGTGCCCGCGCCGCCGTTGAGCGCGGATCTGGCCGCCGCGCCCGCGCGGGTGTCTGACGAGCCGACCTCGACGACGGTGCACATCTCGATCCCACCGTCACCCAGCTGGCGGATCGCGCCGTACATGTCGCCGCGTAAACCGTTCAGCCTCAGCTCCACCGAGACCTCACCGTCGGAGACTCCGACCGAGGGCGGACCCGGTCCCGAGTCCCGCCCGGAAGAGGCGACTACCGAATCCCGACCGGCCGAGGCGACTACCCGCCCGCCGGAGACCACCGAGGACGAGCCGACGACGACCCGGCCGCAGATCCCCACCCGGCCGAACCCGACCCGCACCGTCACCCCGCCCCGCGTCGGCGATGACGAAGCGGCCGAGGACTATCCGCCGACCCACGCCTTCGACCACGCGACCCCGACCCCTGTCGTCCCGGCCGACACCGGCGCCACTCCGACCCCGGCAACGACCACCGAGGCGTCGACGACCACCGAGACCCCGGCCCCCACTACCGCCGAGAGCTGACATGACAATGGTGCGCACCCGATTCGGGCACGCACCATCGTCGAAAGAACTACAGCTCGACCAGGTCGTAGTCGCCGATCCGATCGGCCAGCTCCCGGCGATGTTCCAGTGCCCCACCGAGCGTCTGCCCGATCGCGGTCAACCGGGCGACGTAGTGGCTCACCGGATACTCGGCGGTGACGCCGATGCCACCGTGCATCTGGATCGCCTCCTGGCCGATGTGCTCGGCGGACTTGCCCACCTGCAAACGCGCCCGTGACGCGACCGCCGGATCGTTGCCGCCGTCGGCCAGCGCGGCCGTGGCGTACAGGCTCATGCTGCGGGCCAGTTCCAGCGAGACGTAGCAGTCCGCCGCCCGCTGGGTGAGCACCTGGAACTTCGACAGCGTGACCCCGAACTGCTTGCGGGTCTTGAGGTATTCGGTGGTCAGCGTGAGCGCGACCTCCATCGCCCCGACCGATTCCGCGCACAGCGCCGCCTGCGCGTAACCCAGGGCCAGCGCGATCTGTTCGGCCGCGTCGACGTTGCCACCGAGCAGCTCGCCCTTCGCCTCGGCGAGGTCGAACTGCGCGGCGCGACGGCCGTCGAAGGTGCGGTACGAACGTCGCTGCACACCATCCTGATTCGGGTCGACCAGGAACAGTCCGGTCCCGCCGTCCGGCAGTACCGCGCTGACGATCAACTCGTCGGCGACGTCTCCGCGCAGCACCGGGTTCTTGACACCGGTCAGCGCGTACCCGTCGCCCTCGGCCACCGCGGCGGTGGTGAGTTCGGTCGACGGCCACCGGATACCTGGCTCGGTATGGGCGAAGGCGAGCAGGGTGGTTCCCTCGGCCAGCGCGGGCAACAGGCGTTGGCGCTGCTCGGCGCTGCCTGCCAGCCGCAGCAGTTCGGCCGGGATCACCACCGCGTCGAGCACCGGCTCCGGAGCCAGCGCGCGACCGAGTTCCTCCTGCACCAGCATCGCCTCGACCGGGCCCGCGCCGACGCCACCGTCTTCTTCGGGAATGGTCAGCCCGAGCACACCGAGGTCGGCGAGCTGCTTCCAGACCGTGCGGTTCCAGCCCGGGTCGGTATCGCCGCTCTTGGTGAGTGCCTCGCTGTCGTAGAACCGGTGCAGCAGTTCGCGCACGGTGTCACGCAGCATCGTCTGTTCTTCGGTCAGTGCGAGTTCCATGTCAGCGCCTCACAATCCGAGGATCGTGGAGGAAATGATCGAGCGTTGGACCTCGCTCGAGCCTCCGTAGATGGTCACCTTGCGGTAGTTCAGGTAGCCGGGGCCGGTGTGCTGGGCCCACGCGGGCGAGGCGATGTCGTCGGCGTCGACCGGCAGCGCGTCGGCACCGGCGATGTCGAGGAGCAGTTCGGTGGCGGCCTGCTGCAACTCCGTGCCCTTGAGCTTCAGCACCGAGGACGCCGGATTCGGCTTGCCCTCCACCGAGTTGGAGACCACCCGCAGCTGGGTCAGTTCCAGGGCGAGCAGTTCGTTCTCCAGCTCGGCCACCCGCGCCGCGAACACCGGGTCGTCGAGCAGCGTGCCGCGCCCGGTCCTGGTCGCACGGGCATAGTCCTTCGCGAGGCCGAGCTTGACCTTGGTCTTGCCGACGCCGGTGATGGAGGTGCGTTCGTTGCCGAGCAGGTACTTGGCGTAGGTCCAGCCCTGGTTCTCCTCGCCGACGAGCTGATCGGCGGGCACCCGGACGTTCTCGAAGAACACCTCGTTGACCTCGTAGCTACCGTCGATCAGCTTGATCGGGCGCATCGTGACACCGGGCGACTTCACATCGAAGAGCAGGAAGGAGATACCCGCCTGCTTCTTCGGCGCGTTCGGATCGGTGCGCACGAGACAGAAGATCCAGTCGGCGAACTGGCCGAGCGTGGTCCAGATCTTCTGGCCGTTCACGATGTAGGAGTCGCCGTCGCGCACCGCGGTGGTGCGCAGCGAGGCGAGGTCCGAGCCCGCGTCGGGCTCGGAAAAGCCCTGGCACCACCAGATGTCGAGCGCGGCGGTGGGCGGCAGGAAGCGCTGTTTGAGTTCCTCGGAACCGAACTGCGCGATCACCGGGCCGACCATCGAGGCGTTGAACGTGAGCGGTTCCGGCACCGAGGCCAGCTGCATCTCGTCGAGCCAGATGTGGCGCTGCATCGGCGTCCAGTCCTTGCCGCCCCAGGCCACCGGCCAGTTCGGTACGCACAACCCGTTGTCGTTGAGGATCTTGTTCGCGGTGACGATGTCTTCGCGGGACAGATCTTCGCCGTGCTTCACCCGGTCACGGATGTCGGCCGGGATCTCGGTCGTATAGAACTGCCGGAGCTCGTCGCGGAAGGCGACCTCTTCAGGGGACAGGGCTAACTTCATACGGGTCTCCCAGTCACTCGTAGCCGTCGAAGAGAAACTTACCCTTCGGTAATCCTCGGTGTCGACTACATCACACGCGATGACGCTCCCACCGGCGCTCACCAGACCCTCGGCGGCTCGGCGACCCCCGCGACGACCTGGTACGTTGCCAGACGAACCGGACTATCCGGCGACGAGCATCCACCGAGGAGTCACGGGTGAACGGCAGATCCATCGCAGGTAGAGCAGCGGCGGTCACCGCGGCGAGCATCGGCGCACTGGCACTGCTTGCCCCGAGCGCGGCCGCGACGCCCACCGAGGACGCGATCAGCCACCTCACCCACCTCGCGGGCGAGGACGCCACGACGAAGGCCGGTGTCGGCGCCATCGCCAGCTTCACCCGCATCGTCGGCGACGACGCCCTGCGGGAGATCTCGACGCAGTTCACCCCCTTCACCTACGCGGCTCCCACCTTCGGCTGCGGCAGCAACGGTCCGATCACCACGATCATCGCCGCGGCGTCGTTCGAAGGACCCGGTCCGCGCACCGAGACGAGCCTGGCACCGGGCGATATCCGCTTCAGCGCGAGTCCGCGCCACACGGGTGTTCCGCTGGCATCGGGCCTGAGCGTCGCCTGGGTCAACGTCAACACCGGTCAGAGCGGCATCGTCGGCCTCGACGACCAGACCGAGTTCAACCTGCCGTCGCTGTCGAAGACGGTGCGCAGCGGAGCGGGCACCGTGGTGGCGTCCATGTGGGGAACCATCGACTACGCGGGCGCTCGCTGCGTGATGACCCCGACCGTCGGCACCTTCGTCGTGCCCGATCTGCCGGTAGCGGTCCCCGAGGCCCCCGCGGCGGCTCCCGCCCCTGAACCTCAGGCCGTCAGCCCTGGCTCGGGCGAATCCTCTTCGGGCGCCCCCACATCGAAGGCCCCTGCCGCCCAGACACCCGCGCCGGCTCCGGCACCGGCTCCGGCCGAAACGCCACAGCCTGCCCCGGCGCCCGCTCCCCCGGCCCCGCCTGCGGCGGCCAACGTCGGCGGCTGAGCCGACCGGGTCGAATCAGCCGATCGGACGGATCCGCAGGACTGTGCCTTCTTCGGAACCGGCGAGCAGCGCGGACGGGTCAGCGGGGTCGGCGACGACCGCGGTCAGCGGTTGGGTGGAGACAACGGTGCAGGCGGTGCCGGTGCTCGGGTTCACCCGGACGAGGTGACCGGCCAGCGTCGTGACATAGAGGACGCCGTCGCGCGCGACCAGGTCGTCGACGAAATCGGGCAGCGTGCCGAACGAAGTCAGATCGGCGACGGTGCTCGCCTCGCCCGGGTTGCTCCGTGAGAGTCGCAGCACCCGACCGACCGGGCCCGTGCTACCGACGAAGTTCGCGGTGACATAGACCGAGTCACCCGACACCGCAACGCCATTGGGACCGTCGATACTGACGGCCGACCACCAGTCCATGTCCTCGCTGCCGTCACGGTTCAAACGGTGCAGGCCGTTGCCGGTGGTCACGTAGAGGTTGCCGTCAGCGTCGAACGCGGCGCCGTTCGGCTGCGGGAACCCGATCGCGAACGCGACGGGGTTCGGACGCGCGGCCGCCGGGTCGAAGCGGACGATGCCGCCCGAACCGGCCAGCGGCGAATTGCCGGTGACCACGTACAGCAGTCCGTCGGGACCGAGTCGGACCGCGCCGGGCGACGGCACGGCTACGGTGGCGGTCAGTCGCCCGTCGCGGTCGTAGCGCTGCACCTCACCGCGCATGACCCGCGAAACCCACAGGTCACCCTGGGCGTCGATGCCGAAGTTCTCCGACCAGTCGAGCAGCGGCACGCTCGACTGGATCGCGACGTCCTGGCGAGCCAGTCCGCACGACGACTGCGGCGCGGCGCCCGCGACGGCGCCGGTACCGAGAGAGGCGCTGGTCACGACAGCCGCGCCGACCACCACACGGACGACGCAACGGCGGAACGACAACATCTGCAACCCTCGACTCTGTTGACCCAGTTCGACGCGCGAAGTCTAACGGCTGCGAGCCCACCTTGGGCAGCCCCCGTCACAGGCCGTTCCGATCACCGATTTTCGCCTCCGGTCCTGTCCCCCAGAACAATTGAGTGGGCGCAGCGGCGATAATCGACAGGTGCCCTATTTCGACAGCGAGCGTGGACGGCTGCACTGCCGGTGTTGGTCCATCGACCAGCCCGCGGCGAGGCTGGCGCTGTTGCCGGGCACCGGTCAGCACAGCGGGCACTACCACCGCTTCGCCGCGGCCTTGCGTCCCGCCGGGATCGAGCTGTGGACGCTGGACACCTCGGGGCAGGGACTGAGCGAAGGCGATCCCGACGCGCCGGGCACCATCGACGAGCTGACCGCCGACGCGCGGGAGTTTCTCGCACTCGTTCGCGCCGATCATCCGGACGCACCGGTGTTGATGGGTCACTCCCTCGGCGCGATGACCGCGCTGAACCTCGCGCGCGAAAGCCCCTCTGAGCTGGCCGGACTCGTCCTGTGCGGCACCCCGCGCCGGGTCGCCGACATCGCCCCGGATCCCGGCCTCGCGCTTCTGGCGGTACACGGGGTGGACGATCGGCGCGCGCCCGTCGATGTAATCCGGCTATGGACAGCACGGCACCGATCGGTAGATTTGCGCGAGTACGCCGACGCCGGACATGACCTGTTGCACGAACCGGTGCAGCACCGCGTGGCGGCCGATATCGCGGAGTGGGTACTCACCGCGGTGCGATGAACGACGAAGGGGGAACCGGTGCAACCGAACCGAACGGGGCTGCCGAATACGGCGGCTCTCGGCCAAGCCGTCGACGAGGGTGGGCTGTGGATCGACGGGGTGCTCGTCGCCGACGGCGCGCCCGAACGGTGCGCTCTGCGCTACGAACGACTGGCCGAAGAAGTCGAAGCCCAGGTGCTGGTTCTCAGCCGGGCCGCGGTCATTCCTGGTTTCGGCGGACTCGCCTCGGGTGGCGCCTTGCGCACCGGCTTCGAGACCAAGACGACCGAGGCGCTCGACGAACTGCGCGCCTACGCGAGCGCCGCACGCGAGCTGGCCGGCGTGTTCCGCGCCGCCGGGGCGAGCTTTCACGAGGCCGATCAGGCGCTGGCGGGCGCGGTGACCGCGATCGAAATTCCCGGTGGTGGCGATGCGTAGCATCTCGGGCCGCACCGACGTGGACTACGTGTCGGTCGTCGAAGTCTTCGACAACCTTTCTCATGACGAAATACACAGTGCGGTAAGACAACTCGACCCGGCAGCGCTGGCGGGCGCCGCCGAGACCTTCCTCACCGCTGCCACCGGTCTCGGTGACGGCGTGGAGATCGCGCACGGTGAGATCCGGGCCGCCATCGCCGACGGCTGGCGCGGTACCGCGGCCCAGCAGGCCTCGGACGCGGTGCGCGACTTCGAGCAGACGGGTCGGCGCATCGCCGATGTGTTGACGGCGGTCGGTGTCCGACTCAGCCAGGCCGGTGACGCGGCCGAGTCGATTCGCACCGCCATCGCGGAACCCGCCGGGGCACAGCCCGATCCGGCTGCCGCGCTCCTCGACTCCGAGCAGGCCGCGAACAACGCCACGATCACCCGCGAGGCCGAGAACGCCCGACTCGACGCGGTGCAGGCGATGGAGACGATCTACGCCGGAGCGTTCCTGCCGACCGGGTCGGGAGTGCCCGCGTTCACCGGAATCACCACGGACACAGGAACTACCGCTGCCGGTGTCGCACCGTCGGGTGCCGTGCCGTCGGCCGGAATTCCGCAGGCCACTACGTCCGGTGTCATCACGTCGACGACCGCCCCGGCAACCATCGCCGCCACGGTGCCCGCCGGATCCTCGCCGGTTGTCAGCAGCGCGGGCACGACATCGACGAGCAACACCGTGCTCTCGACCAACGGCAGTGCTACAGCACCGGCAGGGTCGACACCTGGGACGACACCGGCGACCCCCGCCGCCACGACACCGGCCGCTGTCGCCGGTCCGGGTCGACCGGTGACCGATTCCGCTAGAACAGCGAGCACTGCCCCGGCATCGATCACGCCGGCAACATCGTCGGCTTTCCCCGGCAAGGTGTCAGCAGGCGGCCGACCCCGCCCCGCGGCAGACACCGCTACCGCCTCGGCCACCGGTCAGGTGGCCGACGCCTCGGCCGGGAGCGCGAGCGATGGGCGGCAGGAACCCACGGTGACCGGCGGTGAGGCCGCGGCAGGCATGGGCGCGGGCGCCGTCGGCGGCATAATGGGTGGGGCGATCGCCGCCGCCGATCAGTCGCGGCCGTCCGGTGGGCTGCGGCCTGCCCAGCCGGTGGACGAGCCGGAGGACGAGGACGACGAGTTCCTGCGGTTCCTCGAGGAGGAGCCGACCTATCTCGAGCCCGCCGACGAAGTGAACGCGCTGATCGGAAAGCTGGACCCGACCAGTCCCGCCGTGCTCGGTGAGTGGACCGAACGGGAGTGAACTGGCACTTCACCCCGGACCAGTTCGCGCTGACCTGGGCACGCACGGACGGCGACCGGATCCCCTATCCGCTGGCCGTGCGTGCTTCGGCGCGCGACACCGTCGAGCGCGCCGCCCAGCAACCCGCGCTCGAAGCCTGGTGCGCCCGCACCCTCGACGCCGACCTCGCGGCAGCCCTGCGCGTGCTGGCGAAACCGGAGATCCGCGTCGAGGTCTGTGGCAACGCCCCCGCGCCGGTGCGGATGCTCGGCGCGGTCACCGCGGACGTCGCGGTGCTGGCGGTGCAGGACCCCGGCACCGCGCCCGACCGCGGCGGCTCGGTGCACGTCCAGGTAGGCAGCACGAAACGCCTTGCCGCCCAGGTATTTTCCCGAATCCCAGCCCAACTCCCCGGCCTCGTCCCCCGCATCACAGCCCCGGCGACTCGCGTCGAAGAAGACAGCCGCGACCTGGTAACCGCCCCCGTGGCAGGCCCCTCCGACGCCGCCCGCATCCGCCGACTCCTCCAGCGCCCCCGCAGCGGCATCGGCCAGATCCTCGTCGCCGCAGGCACCGATCCCAAACCCACAGGCGTGCTGTCCTGGATCGACCTCACCGGCGACGGCCGCTACCTGGTCCACGCCAGCCGCCACATCGACATCACCCCCGCCACACCGGACACCGCCGTCGAATGGCTACGCCGCCTACTCCGAAGCGTCTGACCCTCGTCCGCCCACCCACCCGGCTTGGTAAACCCCGATGCGCCTGCCCCACCCACCTGACCCGGCAAACCCGATGCGCCTGCCCCCACCCACCTGACCCGGTGAACCCCGATGTGTCTCTACCCAAAGGGGCCCGCCCCGATCTGGACTGACCGAAGGGTGCGACGAAGGAGTACCCGTAGGGAGGGAAGATCGGGGCCTCAGGGGCCCCGCTCGAGCGCGCCAGCGCTCCAAAAACACAGCCCGTCAAACCACCCGGGCCCGGTAAACACCGGTCACCCCGCACCCGATAAACACCGGGCACCCGGACCCGGACCCGGTAAACACCCCGCACCCCGCACCGGCACCCGGCACCCCACACCCCGCACCCGGCAAACACCGGATACCCCGCCCACTACCCGAGCCGAAGAAACCCAGCCAGATCCGCAAGTTCCTCAGCAGTATCCGGCAAATACTCGGTAAGCAACGGCGACCGAATGACAACAGCCATCCACATAGCCCGACACAACGTCGCATGAATAACAGTGCGCGACAACAGCGGCCGCATCCCGAAAGGCGCATCAGCAGGAGTCGACGTAGTCATCGACAGCAAAACCACGGCAGCCTCCCGCCCCCGGAACCGATCCGGCGTACCCACCAGCACATCTTCGATCTTGGCCCGAGCCAACAGAGTACGAATCCGCGCCACCTGCGCCGCATAGGGCGCCACCACGAAGATGTCGTGCGGGTGGAGCTTGCGAGTCCCCCCGTCGGAGGTCCAAGTCTCACCGAGCAGAATCCGAACCCGACGCACCACTTCGCGCGCCTCCGCATCGGATTCGGTAGCGCTGCCACGATGCTCGACGAGCACCGTGCTCACGCCGGGCGCGATCCCCACCAGATCCCTCGTCAGCGTGACAGCCTCATCCGCGCGCAGTCGCCCGTCGTAGCAACTCGCCGACACGGGCTCGCAGACCGCCGGATGCATCCGCCAGGTGCGATCGAGAAAGTAGCCACGCTCGACAGGCAGCGTCGCCGCACCTTCACACAGCCACTCCAAGGCCGAGACCTGCACGGGCTCCGGATGCTTCGCCTGCGACCTGGCCGGAACCGGATCGCCGATCAACAGCAGATTGCGCGCGCTCACCGCGACCGCGACCGTGTCGGCCAGCGAACATTCCCCGGCGTCGGCGATCACCAGCAGGTCGAGTGCTCCGGGCGCGATCAGCCGGTCGTCGACGAAATCCGCCGTGGTGCCGCCGATCACGCAACCGTTGACGGCGTTGTCGAGGAACCGCGGATACCGCGTGGCATCGATCGCCGACCATTCCAGGCCGACCGAGGCGACGTCCTTCTTCGCCACGAGCTCGGGTAACAGACCTGCCTCGACGACCGCGTCGAAGATCCGCTCGATCACCGCGTGCGACTGCGCCACCACCCCGATCCGCCACTTGTGGCGGGTGACGAGCCGCTCGAGCGCCCGCCCGGTGATCCCGGTCTTGCCGGTGCCGGGCGGGCCGTGCACGGCCAGGTACGAGGCGTCCAGCGCACCGACCGCGTGGGCGAGGACCGCGCCGAGGTCGTCGTGGGGCTGCGGTAACGCCATCCCGTCGCGCAGCCGGGGCGCGCGGCGCAGCAGCAGATCGTAGACCGCGTTCTCCGGTACACACGGCAGGCTCATCAGCAGGTCCTGGGCGGTGGACTCCAGCGCGGCCTCGATCTCGGCCTCACCGTCGGGCGGGCCGGGGGCGATGGCGGCGGGGAGGTCGTCGTAGGGCGGGCAGCCTGCCGGGAGCAGTTCTTCCAGCCGGACGGTGTCGTCGAAATTCGGGTCGACGGCGCACCCGAGCACGGTGGCGGTGGCGGTGGCGCGGCGGCCGAGCGTTTGGGTCATGCCCGCCGCGGCGGCGCCGTCGTAGATGGTGACCATCTGGGTGCCAGGGGTGAGTGTGGCGCCCGTGCCGAGCCTGCCGGTGAGCGTGAGGTAGCGGCGCATCGTCGGAAGCTGTGGCGTGCGATGCCATTTGGTGTCGACGGTGCCCCATTCGACGACGAGCACGCCCGGCGCGTCGGCCCAATCGCCGACCGGATGACCGAGCCGATCGATATGGGCCCACCAGCGGGGCTGCCGTTCACGCCGGTGATAGCCGAGTACCGCGGCCGTCAAAGAGGCGGCGCGAGCCGAATCTCCTTGCGCGTCGGCGGCGAACTCACTGAGCGCGGCCTCCAGCGAACTCGGGTGCAGCGAGGGCGGCACATCGGATTCCGTGACGGCGAATCGAGTGCCGGGCACCGCGATTCCCGCTTCGGAGGCGCGATCGAGCAGCCAGTCGCGGATACCGAGCACCGTCGCCGCGCGACCGGGCGTATTCGGCAGCAATGCCGCCAGTCCCGCCGCGTCGTAGGACTGTTCACCGATCAACAGCGCGGTGCGCACGATCGGCGCCAGGTCGACCAGCGCTCGATCGGCCAACAGCTCGTCCAGGAGATCGGCGCCGGTTCCGAGCTGACCCGCCCAATCGAGCAACGCCGTCCGGATATCCGAACCGTAGTGGTACACACGCACATTCGGATCCGCCGCCCGATGCTCCGCGATGATCTCGAGCAACTCCTCCAGCACACCCCCGTCCTGCGTCGACGGGCCGTTCGGTTGGCCGAGACCGAGGGGGCTGCGCGGTGGCGTATCGACACCGGTCGGACGTGGATCGGCGGCAGACCCGTCTACCTGGTCGTCGCCGAGGACTATGCGCCCGAACGAGACGGTGTCGGCCTCCGACGGATCGGCGCTGGGATAGCCTGCCGCGTTCGCGGGTTCGACGCCGCCCGGGCCGAAGACCACAGCGTTCGTGTCCGTCGGACCGACAGGCGGGCCGGGGCGGTAGGTGACGCTGTTCGGCTGTTCCACACCGGCGACGACCGGCCGGAAGACGATGGTGGCAGCATCGGCGAGTTCGAGGCCGGTGATCGTGCCTTGTCCGTCCAGGTCGATGACAAGGGCGAGGTCGCCGGGGCGTGGGGCAGGCAGGGCGCCGAGCGCGGTGGCGTCGCGCAAGGTGAAGGCGGGGTGGCCGGTGCGCTCGCGGACGAGTTGGATGTCGGCTTGTTTGCGCAGGGCCGCCAGCGTGCGGGGGGCGAGGCCGGGGACCGGGGTGTTGGTGGTGGCGAGGCGGTCGATCGTGAGCACACCCGCCTCGCGCAGCCTGGCCCGCTGGGTGGGTCGGATTCCCGCGACCAACAACAGGTCTCGCGCGTTCGCCGCGGCGGCACGGCAACTGGGGCACTGCCCGCACGCCAGATAACGCGGGTCGCCCCACTGGACGGGCAGCAATTCCGCGAGCTTGTCCTCGATGATCTGCTCCACCCGAGCCCGGCGCGCCGAATACACCGGCGCCAGTTGATCGATCACCTCACGCCGCACACCATCGGCGGTCCAGAGATAGGCCGACGGATCGACACCCACCCCGGCGTCGACGAGCGCCTGCGCACAGGCCGCTGATTCGAGGCGAGCACCCAGCAATTCGCGAGCCGGATCGACCTTGACCGCCTGCACCGATGCCGCGATCCGCTCGAAAGGTGTCCGACCCGCGGCCAATTCGCGGCGCAGCACCCGACTGTCAGCGGGCACCGCCGTCGAGGAGACGAAACTGCTGAATTCCTCGTCCGCCGAATCTTCGGGCAACCCTGCCACCGGCGGCGTTCCGGTATCACTACGACGCAGCACCCCCGGCACGCCGACCGAATCCTCGCCGAGAGCACTGTGCACGGTGTATCTCGCGTCAGCGGGGTCACGGACCAGAAGGTCTGCACCGCAGGCGAATCGGCCGTCGAAGAACACCGCGCCGTAGATCGCCTCGGCGCCGGAACTCAGTGCTCGCGCGGTGCGCTCCGCCGCGGCTGTCAGCGCCGCGATCCGGGCCGCCGCGTCTCCGCCGACCACCTCGGGCGACGGGATCCAAACGAGCCTGTCACCGAAGTGCGCGAGCAGCTCGACGGACGGTTCGTCCGTGCGCACCAGTGGGGCGGTCGTGTCGGGAACCCCGGGCAGATTGCCGAGAGCGGCGTCGATCCCGCGCAACACCGCGAACTCACAGTTCGCCGCGCGTGCGAGATCGCCGACGGCACCGACCACCCGATCACCGGACACGAACAAGCGCGGCCCTCCTGTGTTCACGCACACCCGACGCCCAACACCTTAACCAGCGTTGCGAGAGACCAGGGCGCGACCCGTGGGCAGGACGAATGCGCCTGATCTCGGCCCTGGTGCACGCGAGCGGGACTCAGGTGCGCGGCTTGCGCCGTTCGGTACGCGGGCGAGCCTCGCGGTCGCGGCGCGGGCCACGAGCGTTGAGCCGTTGCGCCGGTGCGCCCTGGTCGGGCGTCAGCTGGATCAGCACGCCGCTGATCCTGGTGCGCCGCAAGGCTTCCAGCGTTTCGTTGGGCAGGTTGGCAGGCAGCTCGACGAGGCTGTAATCGGGCCGGATGCTGATGTGACCGAAGTCGCTGCGACGCAGGCCACCCTCGTTGGCGATGGCGCCGACGATCGCGCCGGGCACCACACGATGGCGCTTGCCGACGCTGATCCGGTAGGTGGCGAGTTCTTCGCCATTCTCCCGGTTGAACGACGGCGGACGCGGGGCGCGGTCCTCGTCGTCGTAGCGGCGCGGTGCGCGCTCACGGTCGCGCTCGAAATCACGCTCGCGACGCGGGGCGGGCTCCGGCTCGGGCGACATGAAGAAGTTGTCGCCGTCGTAGCCGCCGACGGCCAGTGCCGCGGCGATATCGGCGAGCGGGGTGTTGTGCTCGGCCTCGTAGTCCTCGATCAGCTTGCGGAACAGCGCGATGTTGTCCGAAGCCAGGTTCTCGGTGATCGAGTCACCGAACTTGGAGGCGCGCGTCGCGTTCACGTCGTCGACGCTCGGCAACTGCATCTCGGTGAGCGCGCTCCTGGTGGCCCGCTCGATCGACTTGAGCAGATGACGCTCACGCGGGGCCACGAACAGCAGCGCCTCGCCCGAACGGCCGGCGCGACCGGTGCGACCGATGCGGTGCACGTAGGACTCGGTGTCGTGCGGGATGTCGTAGTTGACGACGTGGGAGATGCGGTCGACGTCCAGACCACGCGCGGCGACATCGGTGGCGACCAGGATATCGATCCCGCCCGACTTCAGCTGCCCGATGGTGCGTTCACGCTGATTCTGCGCGATGTCACCGTTGATCGCGGCGGCGGAGAAACCACGCGAGCGCAGCTTCTCGGCCAGCTCTTCGGTGGCCTGCTTGGTGCGCACGAAGATGATCATCGCCTCGAAGGTCTCGACCTCGAGTACGCGAGTCAGGGCATCGAGCTTGCGCTGATGCGACACCTGCACATAACGCTGGGTGATGTTGGAGCTGGTCTGAGTCGTGGACTTGACCGTGATCTCGACCGGATCGTTGAGGTACTGCTTGGAGATCTTGCGGATCACGCCCGGCATGGTGGCCGAGAACAGCGCGACCTGCTTGTCCTTGGGGGTGTCACGCAGGATGCGCTCGACGTCTTCCTGGAAGCCCATCTTGAGCATCTCGTCGGCCTCGTCGAGCACCAGGTAGCGCAGCTCCGAAAGGTCGAGCGTGCCCTTCTCCAGGTGATCGATCACGCGGCCGGGCGTACCGACGACGACGTGCGCGCCGCGCCGCAGACCCGACAGCTGTACGCCGTAGCTCTGCCCGCCGTAGATCGGCAGCACGTGCAGACCCGGAATGTGCGAGGAGTACTTACCGAAGGCCTCAGCGACCTGGATCGCGAGCTCACGAGTCGGCGCGAGCACCAGGGCGCTCGGCTTCTTCTGCGCGGTGTCCAGATTCATCAGGATCGGGATCGCGAATGCCGCGGTTTTGCCGGTGCCCGTCTGGGCGAGGCCGACGACATCGGCGCCGGAGAGGAGCGGGGGAATCGTCGCCGCCTGAATCGGGGACGGCGACTCGTAGCCCACATCGGCGATGGCCGCGAGTACGCGGTCATCGATGCCGAGATCGGCGAAAGTCGGGCCGGTGTCGTGCCTGTCGTTGTCGGCAGGAACGCTGTCGACCTCATTTGTGTTCATTGACCACGAGTTTACTGCCTGGAGGTAGCTGCCCCAACCACCAGGTGAATACGGTGAGACCTATGCAACTGCAGAACGGGTCAACACATCAGGAAGCCGAGCCGGTGACGGTGCCGATTGCCGTGGTCCAATTCGCGCCCGAAACCGACCCCGACGCCAATTTGACGACCCTGCGCGAACACGTGCGGACGGCGGCCGACGCGGGTGCTCGCGTGGTGGTGGCGCCCGAATACTCGATGTTTGCCGTGACTCGCTTGGACGAGCGTGTCGTCGCGATCGCGCAGCCGCTCGACGGTCCTTTCACCACCGGACTCGCTGCGCTCGCAGCCGAATTCGGAGTGTTCCTGGTGGCCGGTGTGGTGGAGTTGCCCGCGCCGGGAGCCACCCGGATCAGCAATACGCTCGTCGCGCACGGTCCGGACGGCGCGCGGGTGGCGGTGTATCGGAAGGTGCATTTGTACGACGCGTTCGGGCATCTGGAATCGGACGTGGTGGCCGCCGGGCCGATCGTCGCACCTGCCACATTCGCTGTCGACGGTGTGATATTCGGCATGCAGACCTGTTTCGATCTGCGTTTTCCGGAGGGATGTCGGCGTGTCGCGGCGGCGGGCGCACACGTATTGCTGCTCCCCGCGCAGTGGATACCGGGACCTGCCAAGGTCGACCAGTGGACGACGCTGCTGCGGGCGCGCGCCATCGAGAACACGGTGTACGTGGCGGCGGCCGATCAGTGCGCGCCACGCGGCGCGGGCGCGTCGATGATCGTGGATCCGGCGGGGACGGTGCTCGCCGAACTCGGCGACGAACCCGGCGTCCTCACCGCGACGGTGGAACCGGCGCACCTGGCCAGGGTGCGCGCCGCCAATCCCAGCCTGTCGCTGCGTCGTTTCACCATTTCCGAGGGTTCGGCACCGGAGTAGCGTTCGAAGCGATGGTGTACCCGGATCGCACGGCGGCGGGCCGCGCCCTCGGCACGGCTCTCGAACACCTGCGGGCCACCCGCCCGCTGGTGCTCGGGTTGCCACGCGGGGGCGTTCCGGTGGCGGCCGCGGTGAGTACTGCGATCGGCGGGGAACTCGACGTGCTGCTGGTGCGCAAGCTCGGCCTGCCGTGGCAGCCGGAGCTGGCGATGGGGGCGCTCGGGGAGAGCGGGCTCCTGGTTCTCAATCGTGACGTCATCGATCGCAGCGGGGTGAGCGCCGAGTCGTTCGACGAGGTGGAGCAGGCCGAGCGGGCCGAACTCCGCCGCCGGAAGGCGATCCTGCGCGTCGGCGACCCTGTTCCCCTGGCACGGCGCACGGTGGTGATCGTCGACGACGGGATGGCGACCGGGGCGACGGTGGTGGCCGCGTGCCGAGTGGCGCGCGCGCAGCGGCCCGATCGACTGGTGGTGGCCATGCCGGTGTCCTCACCCGAGGCGGCGCGACGGGTCGAGCGTGAATGCGACGAACTCGTCTGCCTGTGGATGCCGACCGACCTCGGCGGCGTCGGCTTGGCCTACGACGACTTCCATCAACTCGAGGACGACGAGGTCACCGCCCTGCTGCGCTGAGCGCAAACGTCGGTCTCAGCCGAAGCACTGACCTTCGCCGCGGTAGGTGGGAACTGTGGTGCGTGCGCCGGATTCGTCGACCATATGAATCTCGGTGAAGCGTTCACACAGCTCGCCCGCCTTGGCGTGGCGGAACCAGACGCGGTCACCGATCTCGAGTTCGGCGCCACCGGCCAGGGGTGTCTGGACCTCGCCCGCGCCTTCGGAGCCGAGAAGTTTCAGCCCGGCGGGCCAGACCGGAGCGGGCACTCGGCTCGGGCCCGCGGGGCCGGACGCGATGTAGCCGCCCGCGAAGACCGTCGCGATGCTCGGGGTGGGTTTGCGCAGGACCGGGGTGGCGAAGAACAGCGCGGGGCGCGGGGTGAACGAGCGGTAGTGATCGAACAGGGTCGGCACGTAGAGGCCGGAACCAGCGGTCACCTCGGTGACATCGGGATCGGTGATCGAGACTTCGATCGAACCGGTGCCGCCGCTGTTGACGATCTCCAGCGGGCCGGTGACCGCGCGTACCGCGTCGAGCACTCGGGTGCGTCTGCGCCCGATTTCGATGGCGGACAAGCGTTTCACCACGCGCACCGCCGGATTGCTGTCAGGCAGACCGGCGATCTGCGACTCGTAGGTCATCACGCCGACCACATCGAACCCGCGCCGCAGCGCTTCGGCGGCCAACTCGCCGGCTTGCTCGGGACTGCGCACCGGCGAGCGCCGGGCGCCCAGATGCAGCGGGCCGATCCGCAAGGCGGCGTCGACATCGAGACAGACGCGAGGGTGGACGAGGTCGGTACCCAGCGCGGCGCGGGTGAGTTCGAGCTGGGCGACATCGTCGATCATCAGCGTGATCGCCGCGAGCAGGTTGGGGGCGGCGGCGAGTTCGGCCAGGGCGGCACGGTCGAGAACCGGGTAACCGAGCAGGACGTCGCGGGCGCCGAGCCTGGCCAGCCAGATGGCCTCGCGCAGCGAGTACGCCATGATCCCGGCGAAGCCGCCGCGGGCGGTGAGTTCGTCGCCGAGCACGCGCTCGAGCACAGCGCGGCAGCGGACCGACTTACTTGCCACCCGAATCGCGGTGCCGTTGGCCCGCCGGACCAGGTCGGCGGCATTGCGATCGAGCGCGGTCAGGTCGACGGCGGCCAGCGGCGGGTCGAGCTCCGCGGTCGCCGCGTGCAGATGGTGCAGCGATGTCGTCTGGGTCACTCGACTACTGAACCACCTATTTGGTCAGTCGTCCAGCATTGCCGCTCAGCTTTCGACGGCCTTCAGGGTCAGGCAGCCGACGAGGTCGTCGATCACCACGAGGATGGTCTCGTCGTTCCCGTCGGCGAGCCAGCGCAGGACCGCGCCGTGGAACACCGAGACGAGATAACCCGCGACCGAATCGACCGGCTCGAGCCACTGCGTGCCGGACAGGCGCGCACACATCCCCAGGAAGTCGGCGGCCTCGTCGTCCATCTCGCGGAACATCGCGACGGCGGTCGGATCGCCGACGGTGTCGCCCGCGGGCGCCCATCGCAGACGCAGGGTCTGCAACGCGGCTTCGTAGGCGGCTATTCGCCGGGTGGGAGCGGCCTTCACCAGCGGCCAATAGGTGCTGAGCCCGGCATGTAAGTACACCCGCAGCGCCCGAACACCGGTGGCATCCGAACTGGCGGCGGCTTGTTCGACGGCATCGCATACGGCTGGCCGAAGCGAAATTTCAGTTAGTTCACGACTGGCGCTCAACGACGACTCCTCGGCAACAAATATCGCTGCCCGCGGCGATGCGAGCTTGGTGGTCACCGAGCTCGATCTTAGAAGATTTTCAGGATTCATGAACTGGTTCAGCCATCCTTTTCAGACTGAAAGATTGTTTTGTTATCCGAATGCGACCTTATGTAAAACCGACCATACGGCCTTAATTTGTCGCATTCCCGGATATCCGACACCCCCGCGCCGTAATCCGCGCATCTGGTCGATTGTACAAAGTAGGCCCTGGTCAGCCACGGAGGTGTGGGCGACGGCACAGTGGCACCTGTCGGAACAGACGCAACACATCCGATGACCGATCCGCGAACTCGGCGCGGCGGCACCGGAGTCGCCGATAACCTGGTCAGGTGACTCTCTCGCCTCCTGCCGACCAGTTCGCCCTCAGCGGCACCTTCAATTTCCGCGATGTGGGCGGCCTTCGTACCGCCGACGGCACCACGGTTCGCCCTGGCGTACTGCTGCGATCCGCTCAACTGAGCGGTCTGGACGACAGGGGCCACGACACCCTGCGCGAATTGTCGGTCACCGATGTGCACGATCTGCGCGGCATCGTCGAGATCGACCACATCGGCCACGACACCCTGCCCGATGACGTGCGCCTGCACGTGACGCCCTTCGATTCGCGGATGGAGGAGGCGCCGCCGCACGAGGCCAAGACCACCTCGGCGTTCACGCACATGATCGAGGTCTACCGAGCCTTCCCGACGCTGCCCGAGGCACACACCGCGATCGCCGAACTGGCCGGCTCGATCGTGCGCGGCGACGGCGCGGTGCTGGTGCACTGCGCGGCGGGCAAGGACCGCACCGGCTGGGCGGTGGCCACCGTGCTGCGCGCGGTCGGCGTCACCGAAGAGGACGTGTACGCCGACTTCCTCGCCAGCAACGCCGCCGTCGAGCCGCTGCGCAGGCTGCTGGAACCGAAGATCGGCAACGGCGACGCGCTGTCGGCGGACCTACTCGGCGTGCGCGAGGAATACCTGCGCACCGCCGACGCCAGCGTGCGCGAGAACCACGGCCACATCGAGAACTACCTCACGACGGTCGGCCTCACCGGCGAACTGCGCGAGGCCCTGCGGGCACGCCTGGTGTAGCCGGAACCGCCGCGGCAACCCGGCCTCGCTCACAGCCCGCTGACTCGGCGGGCTGTGTCGAGCCGGACCAGTCCGTCGGCGTCGATGCTGACGAAATCGCCCGTGTGGAACCAACTCCCGCTGAAGCGGGCAGCCGAGGCATCGGGGTTGTTCCAGTAGCGGTGGCTGACATTCGGCCCGCGACAAAGCAATTCACCGTGACCTGCACTGGCCCGTGGCCCTGCGAGCGCCAATTCCGTTCCACCGAAGGCGAACCCGAGGGCCGCATCGGAGTCGGCGAGCTCGGTGTCGTCGACCACCAGCCCGATTCCGCTGGTCTCGGTAGCGCCCCATACCGACCACTGCTTGGCCGAGGGAAACAGTCCACGCAGCGCGGTGGTGAGCGTGGCCGGGGCCGCGGCGGCGGCGCGTTCGGAACGGTGGCAGGCCTTACTGATCCTGCGCACACCCTCACCGGCGCGGCGGGCGACGAGTTCGGGGACCAGCCCGGCGAAGATCCGCGGCGTGGCCGAGACGGTGTCGATCCGCTCGCTCACCAGCACGTCGGCGAGTCGGCGGGCGCCCGGCGCGAGGACGACCGTGCCGCCGACGGCGAAGGTGGGCAACAGCTGGTCGACGCAACCGCTGGCGTGGGCCAGCGGCAGCAACACCAGATTGCGCAACCCGTCGGCGGGCAGCCCGAGCGCACCGACCACCGACGACACCGCCGACAGCAGATTCTCGTTGGTCAGCTCGACGCCCGCGGGCATGGACCGGCGCGCGGCGGTGCCGGTGTAGCAGAGCAGGGCCGGATCAGCCAGTGCCGCACCGTCATCGATGTAGGCGGTGCTGTCGGGCAGCGGTCCGTCGGGGCCGAGCACGAAATCGGCTCTGCTGTCGGCGATCACCCGGTCGGCGATCGCGGCGGGCAAGGCGTCGGGCACCAGCACCGGCACCGCGCCCGAGAGCAGCGCGCCGAGAAACGCCTGCACCCAGCGCGCGCTGGTGGGCATGTGCACCGCGACCCGATCGCCGTAGCCGACGCCGTGGTCCTGCAAGCCGCCCGCGATCCGCGAGGCGCTGTGCCAGAGTTCGCGGTAGGTCAGGCGCGGGCCGCCGACCTCGACGACCGCCTCCCGATTCGCGAACGAGTGCACCCGCAGGTCGAGCAGTTCGGTGAGGGCCGGGTTGAGGTCGCCGTAGCGCAGCACGCCGTCGGAGCCCCGCCGCAGCTGCGTTGCCGCACTGGTGGCGGGGAACTCGAAGACGGACGCGCCCGGTTCGTGCTCGCCATGACCCATCCGGACCTCCGTACGTCGATACAGCCGCACCTGTGACTATATGACGTGGATCACAACGCTGTCAGGTACTCGGCGAGCTCATTCGCCGCGATAGGTCGCCTTGCCCGGTCCGATCTCGAGGAAACTGCGGACCGCGCCACGCAGGTCCGCGGTGTCGAACAGCGCGCCCGAGACCTCCGGCGTCACCGAATCGGCATGTGCCACACCGCCGGAACGCCAGGCTTCGATGATCTGCTTGGTGGCGGCGTGTGCGCGGGTCGGGCCGTCGGCCAGACGGGTGACCAGCGCCGAGGCCGCGGTTTCCAGGTCGTCGTGGATCGCGTTGACCACACCCCACTCGGCCATCGTCGCCGCGCTGTAGAGGTCGCCGGTCATCACGAACTCGCGGGCACGGCCCGAGCCTGCGCGTTCGGCCAGCCGCTGCGGCCCGCCCATCGACGGCGTGAGTCCGACAACGGTCTCCACCAGCCCGAACTTCGCCTTCGGCGCGGCCAGGATGATGTCGCACGCGAGCGACATCTCGAAGGCGGCGGTGAGAGTGAGACCGTGCGCGGCGAACACCACCGGGCACGGCAGCGCCTCGAGCGGGTGGATGATCTGCTCGAACAGCTCACGCCACAGCTGCGCGCCCTCCTCGACGGTGCGGCCGTCGAAGATGTTCACGTCGACACCACCCGAGACGACCTTGCCCTCAGCCCTGATCAGCAGCGCGCGCGGCGGCTCTGCGCGCACCGCGGCGATATCGGCGGTCAGCGCGGCGATGAGTCCGCGATCGAACAGGTTCAGCGGCGGGTGGTCGATGGTGATCGTCGCGAACTCGGCACCGGCTTCGGTGAACTCGCGTGACAGTCGGGTCGGCTGGGTTTCACTCATCGGGTCAGCGTAGAACCCGGCGTCCACACCGACAGCGATAGCCGGACCGGCAGGTAGGAACCGGTCGCGCACGTCACGGAACCGCGGGCTGTCGGTGCTCGTTGACATGATGAGCTCTGGGGTACGGAAGTGCCCTACAGTTCGACTCGTTGGGGCGAAGAGGAGGACGACGCCGTGTTCAAGAACGCGATCGAAAAAGCCGTGGTCGATGTGCTCGACACCGGGTCCAAGCTGCAGGCGCCTGCTGTGCGCCGCTATGTCGAGTTCCTGCGTGAGCGTCATCCCAGGGAGAATCCGGCGCAGATCGTGGCGCGGTTGGAGAAGCAGTACCTGCTCGCCGTCACCGGCAGCGGTGCGGCGGTCGGCGCCACCGCGGCCGTACCCGGGATCGGCACGATCGCCGCGCTCGGGGCCGTCAGCGCGGAGACCGTGTTCTTCATGGAGGCGTCGGCCCTGTTCACCCTGGCCCAGGCCGCGGTGCACGGCATCGAGCCCGCAGACAAGGAAGCCCGGCGCGCGCTGGTGCTCGCGGTCGTGCTCGGTGACGCCGGAATGGCGATCGTGCAGAAGGGGCTCAGCACCCAGTCGAAGAATTGGGCGGGCAAGCTGGCGGGCAGCGTCCCCGGTCTCGGCGCAATCAACAGCAAACTGCTGCAACAGTTCATGAAGCGGTTCATCACCAAGCGGGTCGCGCTGATGGCGGGCAAAGTGCTGCCCGCCGGAATCGGCGCCGCCATCGGTGGCGCGGGCAACCGGGCGCTGGGCAAGGTCACGATCGAGAACGCGCACAAGGCTTTCGGGCCCGCGCCCGCGATGTGGCCCACCCCGCTGCACAACGTGATCGACGCCGATCCGCTGCCCGCGATCGGCACCGGCAAGGTGAACAAGAAGTGAGCAATCCCCGCGGCGGTGATGCCGTGCTGGTGCGTGGCGTCGGCAAGCAGTTCGGTCCGGTGAGCGCGGTCCACGAGATCGACTTCGCCGTGCCGGCGGGTTCGGTCACCGCGCTCGTCGGGCCGACGGGCGCGGGCAAGTCGACGGTGCTGCGGATGGTGCTCGGGCTCGGGCAGCCGACCACGGGAAGTATCGAGGGCCCCGACCGTGGTCCCGCCGCAGTCGGGGCGGTGCTGAGTCCGCGCGGACTGCACCCCGCGCGGACTGTGCGCGATCAGCTGTGGAGCTACGCGCCGGTCGCGGGAGCGTCGCGGCGCCGGGTCGCCGCGGTGCTCGACGAGACGGGACTCACCGCCGTCACCGAAACCGTTGTGGCCCAGCTTCATCCGGGTCAGCAGACGCGTCTGGCCCTGGCGATGGCGTTGTTGGCCGATCCCCCGCTGCTGGTGCTCGACGATCTGTTCGCGGGTGCGAACGGCATCGAACGCGGCTGGCTGCACGATCTGCTGCGCCGCCACGCGAACCGCGGCGGCACCGTGCTGGCGAGTTCGGACGCGCTGGGCGATGTGGTGTCGAGCGCCGACCAACTCGTGGTGCTCAGTGAAGGCACCGTCGTCTGGCAGGGCACACCGGCCAAGCTCCGCCGCGGCCATCCCGACCGGCTCGTTGTCGCCGCGTCCCCGTCGATCGCGCTGGCGACCGCGCTGGCGGGTCACGGGTTCACCGACGCGGTCATGCGGCCCGACGGACGCCTGGCCGTCGCCGAGGCGAGCGAGGCCACCATCCGCTCGATCGCGGAGCTCGCGCAGGTCCGGCTCGGCAGCATCGTCGCCGACCCCATCCACCCCGATCGGGTACTCGCCTCGCTGACCAAACCGCGCCGCCACCGCCACACCGTGCCCACGCCGAATCCCGCCGCGTACGCCCCGGCACCGACCTCGTATGGGATGCCCCGATGACCTCCGTGATCCCCGCCGATCTCGTTCCCGGTATCGACACCGAGGCGCGCAAGATCGTCGCGCTGCGCCAGACCCGGCTGCTGCTGGCGGCGCCGGTGGCGGTGGCGCTGGTCGGCACGCTGATCACCGCGATCATGTCCGGACCCGCCGATCCGAAGGGTCAGCCCGCCACCGGTGCCGCCACGATCGGTCTCTACCTCGGGATGATCGCGGTCTTCGTGGTCGCCGCGCTGCTCGGCATCGCCTCGACCGGTGGTGAATACCGGCACAAGACCATGGCGCTGACCGTGCTCTTCGCGCCCGATCGCGATCGGCTGGTCACCGCGAAGTATGTCGCCACCGCCGCGTTCGCCTTCGCGCTCGCGCTGGCCGCCGAGCTGGTGAGCTTTCTGGTGCTGCTGGTCGCGGCACGCGGGAAATTCGAACTCGGCTTGCAACTGTTCGAGGTGCTCGCCGCCGGGCTGCTCGTCGCCATGTGCTGGGCGGTGCTCGGCGCCGGAATCGGGCTGCTGCTGCGTACGTTCAGCGGCGCCGTGTGGCTGGTGCTCGGCTGGGCCTTCGCGCTCGAACCGCTGATCTGGTTGGTGGCCAAGGGCTTCGGCGCGGGCGGATTCGCCGCGATACTGCCCGTCTCGGCCACCGTGGCCGGAGTGAGCGCGGGCTCGTTCGCCGAGGCCGAGGTCTTCGCGCCGACACCGGCGGCACTGGTGGTGCTGGTGCTGTGGGCAGCGGCAGTCGGGGCCCTCGGGTGGTGGGACCTGCGCAACCGAGACCTGTAGTGCCCGCGACCACGGGTTCTGACGGGTGGATCCGCAGGCTGTGGCGCCTGTGCCTGGAACACCCTCGGCTGCTGGCCGGCATCGCGGTGTCGGTGCTCGGCGGCGCCGCCGTCTCGATCGCCGCGCCTTTGGCCACCAAACGCGCGGTCGACGCCGCCCAGGTGGGCGACACCGCGGTGATCGGCGGTGCCGCGGCCCTGCTCGCCGGGCTGGCGGTAACCAGGTTCGTCGTCACCTTCGCGCGCAGACTCTGGGCGGGCAAGCTGTCGCTGGAAGTGCAACACAGCCTTCGGATTTCGCTACTCGCCGCCCTCCAGCGGCTCGACGGCGCCGGGCAGGACGCGATCCGCACCGGGCAGGTGGTGTCGCGGTCGATCACCGACCTACAGCTCGTGCAGGGGCTGCTGGCGATGGTGCCGTGGTCGGGGCTGGCGGTATTGCAGTTCGTGCTGTCGGCGGTGGTGATGGTGTGGTTGAGTCCGCCGCTGGCGCTGGCCGCCCTGCTGGTCGCGCCCGCGATGGCGCTGATCGTCTTGCGGATGCGGCCCCGGCTCTACGCGGCGACCTGGTCGGCGCAGCAGCGCGCGGCCGACCTGGCCGAACACGTCGAGCAGACGGTGACCGGAGTCAGGGTGGTGAAGGGCTTCGGGCAGGAATCCCGAATGGTCGACATCCTCGAAGACCACGGTCGTCTGCTGTTCGCCGAGCGGATGCGCGCCGCGCGGATCAACGCCAGGTTCGCTCCGGTGGTGTCGGCGCTGCCGCAGGCCGGGCTGGTCGCGGTGATCATCGTCGGCGGGGTGCTGGCCTCGCACGGCGCGGTCGGCATCGGCACCTTCCTCGCGTTCACCGCCTATCTCGCCACGATGACGTCCTCGGCGCGCACGATCACCTCGGTGGTGATCATGGCTCAACTCACCAGAGCCGCCGTCGACCGGGTCTTCGGGGTGATCGACGCGGCGCCGGTACTCGTCGATCCCGACGACCCCGCCGAACTGCCGCCGGGACCACTCGGGATCGAATTCGATGCTGTCAGTTTCGGTTTCGAGGCCAACCAACCGGTCCTGCAGGAACTCGATCTCACCGTGCGACCCGGTGAGACGGTCGCGGTGATCGGTCCGGCGGGCTCGGGAAAGTCCACGCTCTCGCTGCTGCTGCCCCGTTTCTACGCACCCGACGCGGGCCGGATCAACCTCGTCGGCATCGACGGCGCCCGGGTCGACCTGGCCGACCTGCGCGCCGACGAGCTGCGCGGCGCGGTCGGTGTCGTCTTCGACGATCCGTTCCTGTTCTCCGACACCATCGCCGCCAACATCGCGCTCGGCAAGCCCGACGCCACCGATGCCGAGATCACCGCCGCCGCGACGGCCGCCGCCGCGGACGAGTTCATCGGCGCGCTGCCGGAGGGCTACGACACCGTGATCGGCGAACGCGGGCTGACGCTGTCGGGGGGACAACGTCAGCGCATCGCCCTGGCCAGAGTGCTGCTCACCCGGCCGCGCGTGCTGGTGCTCGACGACGCCACCTCCGCGGTCGACGCCGTCACCGAGGCCGAGATCTTCCGCCGACTGCCCGACCGGGGCGGCCGAACCACGCTGATCCTGGCGCACCGCGAATCGACCCTGGCCCAGGCCGACCGCGTCATCCGGCTGCCCGCGCCCACCGGATCGGTGGTGCCGACCGATGCCACGATGACGAAATCCCTCGGCGACGCCGGCCGACCACGGTCGATGTCGTCGGCGTCGAACGACCTCAGCGAGACGCCGGAACTACGCGCGGCGGTCGACACCCTGCCACCGGCCACCGAAGACCCCGCGCTGCCCGGCGACCTGCGCGCACCCCAACCCGATTTCGGGCTCCGCGCGCTGCTGCGCCCGGTCCGCGGTCTGGTGTGCGTGGTCGTGGGACTGCTCACCGTCGACGCCCTGCTCGCCATCGCCTTCCCCCCGCTGGTCCGCTATGCCATCGACACCGGCGTCACCGCGGGCGACGACACCGCGCTCGTCGTCTCGGCGGTGATCGGGATCGGTCTCGTGCTGGTCGGCCTGGTGGTCGGCGCCGCGGTCACCGTGCTCACCGCGCGCACGGGCGAGCGAGTGCTGTTCGGGCTGCGGGTGCGCAGCTACGCCCAGTTGCAGCGGCTCGGGCTGGACTTCTACGAACGTGAACTGTCCGGCCGCATCATGACCAGGATGACCACCGACGTCGACGCGCTCTCGACGTTCCTGCAAACCGGGGTCGCCACCGGGCTGGTCGCGCTGATCACCCTGATCGGCGTCGCCATCGGACTGTTCTTCATCGACGCCGGACTGGCCGCGGTCGTCCTGGTAGCCGTGGCGCCGATGGTGCTGGCCACCCTGGCCTTCCGGCGGGTGTCCTCGGTGGCCTACACCGTCTCGCGCGAGCGGGTCTCGGTGGTCAATGCCGGATTCCAGGAGAACATCGCGGGCCTGCGCGCCGTGCAGGCCGCCCGCAACGAGCCGACCGCCGCGCGGCGCTTCGCCGAGTACTCCCACCGCTATCGCGATGCCAGGATCCGCGCTCAGCGCGCGATCGCGGCCTACTTCTCCTTCGGCCTCGCCTGGGCCGACCTGGCCTTGGCCGTCGTGGTCTACCTGGGCGCCAACGCCGTCGCCGACGGTCGCACGACCACCGGAACGCTCGTGGCCTTCGTGCTCTACCTCGGCCTGCTGTTCAGTCCCATCCAGGATCTGTCCCAGGTCTTCGACGGTTACCAGCAGGCCAGAGTCGGGCTGCGGCGCATCGGCGAGCTGCTGCGCACCACGTCGTCGATCGCCGCCGACCCACCCGACGCGATTTCCGTCGACCGGCTGCACGGCGCGATCGTCTTCGACGACGTGCACTTCCACTACCCGGGTGCGAGCGCGCCCGCCCTCGACGGCGTGAGCTTCGCGGTCCCTCCCGGCGCGACCCTGGCACTCGTCGGCCCGACCGGCGCGGGCAAATCGACGATCGTGAAGCTGCTGGCCCGCCTCTACGACCTTCCGCCCGATTCGGCGGCGGGCGCGATCCGGGTCGACGGTGTCGATCTTCGTCACTATGTGCTCGCCGAGTACCGCAAGCGGCTGGGAATCGTGCCGCAAGAAGTTCACTTGTTCACCGGCGACGTGGCGAGCAACATTGCATTCGGGCAAACTTTTGCCACATCAGTGGACATCGCGATCGCCGCCGACAACGTCGGTGCGACGGAGATGATCGACGGTTTACCCAGGAAAATGCACCATCCGGTCGGTGAACGCGGGCGCGGGCTCTCCGCAGGCCAACGCCAATTGATCGCGCTGGCCAGGGCCGAACTGGTCGATCCAGACCTGCTCGTACTCGACGAGGCCACCTCCACCCTCGACCCGGAAACCGAGGCATCGGTCCTGGTAGCGAGCCGATCGCTGGCGCGAGGCCGGACCACCGTCGTGGTCGCGCATCGGCTCGCGACCGCGGCGCGCGCCGACCTGGTTGCGGTGGTCGAGCAGGGCCGTATCGTGGAATTCGGCGCACCGTCGGACCTACTCACCAGTAGCGGTCATTACTCCCGACTCTGGGCGGCGGGCACCGAGGCAGAGGGCATAGTGTCGACCCAAGACCGGTAGCGACGCCTGTCAACCGCTGGGCATATGCTCGGTGCGGGCGCATCGGCAGCCATCCGCTGATACCCCTGCCGGGCACGTCACAAACGTCGCAGCGCGAAGAACGAAATGAGGCGAACACCAGCTGTGAGCAGCTCAACTTCCCAGTTCGGACAGAACCAGTGGCTAGTCGACGAGATGTATCAGAAGTTCAAACAGGACCCGTCCTCGGTCGACGCGAGTTGGCACGAGTTCCTCGCGGATTACACGCCGGAAGCTACCGACTCCGGTAACAGCGAGGCACCGGTCGCCTCCGCCGCTCCCGCGACAGCCGCAGCACCCAAGGCGGCAACCGCCAAGGCCCCGGCTCCCAAGGCCGTGGTAGCGACGGCACCGCCGAAGCCCGCCGCGGCTCCGGCCCCGGCCCCCGCTCCGGCTCCGGCCGCCAAGACAGTGCGCGCACCGCAGACCACACCTGCACCGGTCTCCAACGCACCGGCCACCACCACCGCGCCGAAGGCTGTTGCCACCGGCCCGGAGAACAAGGTGCTGCGCGGCCCCGCCGCCGCCATCGCCAAGAACATGTCCGCCTCGCTGACGATCCCCACCGCTACGTCGGTGCGCGCGATCCCGGCCAAGCTGATGATCGACAACCGCCTGGTGATCAACAATCACCTCGCGCGCACCCGCGGCGGCAAGATCTCGTTCACCCACCTGCTGGGTTACGCGATCGTGCAGGCGATCAAGGCGTTCCCGAACATGAACCGCCACTTCGCCGAGATCGACGGCAAGCCGAACTCGGTGACCCCGGCCCACACCAACCTCGGCCTGGCGATCGACCTCCAGGGCAAGGACGGCAACCGATCGCTGGTCGTGGCCGCCATCAAGGAAACCGAAGACATGAGCTTCGGTCAGTTCCACGCGGCCTACGAGGACGTGGTTCGCCGGGCACGCGAGGGCAAGCTCGGTGCCGACGACTTCTCCGGCGTCACCATCTCGCTGACCAACCCCGGCACCATCGGCACCGTCCACTCGGTGCCGCGCCTCATGCCGGGTCAGGGCGCGATCATCGGCGCCGGCGCGATGGAGTACCCCGCCGAGTTCCAGGGCATGAGCGACGAGCGGATCGCCGATATCGGCGTCGGCAAGCTGATGACGCTGACCTCGACCTACGACCACCGCATCATCCAGGGCGGCGAGTCGGGCGATTTCCTGCGCACCATTCACAACCTGCTGATCTCCGACGAGTTCTACGACGAGATCTTCCACGGCCTCGGCGTGCCGTACGAGCCGATCCGCTGGCGCAAGGACATCAGCGCGCGCGGTGTCGACAAGAGCGCTCGCGTGCTCGAGATGATCGCGGCCTACCGCAACCGTGGTCACCTGATGGCCGACACCGATCCGCTGCGCCTGGTCAAGGACAAGTTCCGCAGCCACCCCGACCTCGACGTCACCCAGCACGGCCTCACCCTGTGGGACCTGGACCGCACCTTCGACGTGGGCGGTTTCCACGGCCAGGACCGGATGAAGCTGCGCGATGTGCTCTCGATCCTGCGTGACGCGTACTGCCGCCACGTCGGTGTGGAGTACACCCACATCCTCGAGACCGATCAGCTCAAGTGGATGCAGGAGCGGGTCGAGCAGAAGCACGTCAAACCGACTGTCGCGCAGCAGAAGTACATCCTGAACCGGCTCAACGCGGCCGAGGCGTTCGAGACCTTCCTGCAGACCAAGTACGTCGGCCAGAAGCGGTTCTCGCTCGAGGGCGCCGAAGCCGTCATCCCGATGATGGACGCCACCATCGACCAGTGCGCCGAGTACGCGATGGACGAGGTCATCATCGGCATGCCGCACCGCGGTCGCCTCAATGTGCTCGCCAACATCGTCGGCAAGCCGTACTCGAAGATCTTCACCGAGTTCGAGGGCAACATGAACCCGGCGGCCACCCACGGCTCCGGCGACGTGAAGTACCACCTCGGTGCGCACGGCCAGTACCTGCAGATGTTCGGCGACAACGAGATCGAGGTCTCGCTCACCGCCAACCCCTCGCACCTCGAGGCGGTCGACCCCGTGCTCGAGGGTCTGGTCCGCGCCAAGCAGGACCTGCTCGACAAGGGCGACGGCCCCGACGGCTTCTCGGTGATGCCGCTGATGCTGCACGGTGACGCCGCGTTCGCCGGTCAGGGCGTGGTCGCCGAGACGCTGAACCTGTCGGGCCTGCGTGGTTACCGTGTCGGCGGCACCATCCACATCGTGGTGAACAACCAGATCGGCTTCACCACGGCGCCGGAGAACAGCCGCTCCACCGAGTACTCCACCGACATCGCGAAGTTCATCGGCGCGCCGATCTTCCACGTCAACGGTGACGACCCGGAGGCTTGCGACTGGGTCGCGCGTCTCGCGGTCGACTTCCGCCAGAAGTTCCGCAAGGACGTCGTCATCGACCTCGTCTGCTACCGCCGCCGCGGGCACAACGAGGGTGACGACCCCTCGATGACCCAGCCGGAGATGTACGACATCATCGACACCAAGCGTTCGGTCCGTAAGGCCTACACCGAATCGCTGATCGGCCGTGGCGACATCTCCATGAAGGAGGCCGAGGACGCGCTGCGCGACTACCAGGGTCAGCTGGAGCGCGTGTTCAACGAGGTCCGCGAGCTGGAGAAGTACATTCCGGAGCCGTCGGAGTCGGTCGAGGACGACCAGAAGGTGCCCGCCACCGTCATCACCGCGGTCGACAAGTCGGTGCTGCAACGCATCGGCGACGCGTTCCTGAACACACCCGACGGCTTCAACGTGCACCCGCGCGTGAAGCCGGTGCTGGAGAAGCGTCGCGAGATGGCCTACGAAGGCAAGGTCGACTGGGCCTTCGCCGAGCTGCTCGCCTTCGGTTCGCTGATCGACCAGGGCCACGATGTGCGCCTGACCGGTCAGGATTCGCGTCGCGGCACGTTCACCCAGCGTCACTCGGTCATCATCGACCGGGTCAACGCGGTCGAGTACACCCCGCTGCACAACATCGGCTCGGAGAATCCGGGCTGGTTCGCGGTGCACGACTCGGCGCTGAGCGAGTACGCCGCGGTCGGCTTCGAGTACGGCTACTCCCTGGGCAACCCCAACGCACTGGTGTTGTGGGAGGCGCAGTTCGGTGACTTCGTCAACGGCGCGCAGTCGATCATCGACGAGTTCATCTCCTCCGGTGAGGCCAAGTGGGGCCAGCTCTCCGACGTGGTGCTGCTGCTGCCGCACGGCCACGAGGGTCAGGGTCCCGACCACACCTCCGGTCGCATCGAGCGTTTCCTGCTGCTGTGCGCTGAGGGCTCGATGACCGTGGCGGTGCCGTCCACGCCGGCGAACTACTTCCACCTGCTGCGTCGCCACGCGCTCGACGGGATCCGTCGTCCGCTGATCGTCTTCACCCCGAAGTCGATGCTGCGCAACAAGGCTGTGGTGTCCGACGTCAAGGACTTCACCGAGTCGAAGTTCCGTTCGGTGTTCGACGAGCCCACCTACGAGCAGGGCATCGGCGACACCACCAAGGTCAAGCGCATCCTGCTGACCTCGGGCAAGCTCTACTACGAGCTCGCCGCGGAGAAGGCCAAGCACAAGCGCGAAGACGTGGCCATCGTCCGGATCGAGCAGCTCTACCCGATCCCGACGTACCGCCTCAACGAGGCACTGGCCAAGTACCCCAACGCGACCGACATCGCCTGGGTCCAGGAAGAACCCGCCAACCAGGGCGCCTGGCCCTTCTTCGGCCTCAACCTCCCCGAGGTGCTGCCCGAGCGTCTCGGCCGCCTGCGTCGCATCTCGCGTCGCGCCATGTCGGCCCCGTCCTCGGGTTCGTCGAAGGTGCACGCCGTGGAACAGGCCGAGATCATCAGCGAGGCTTTCGAGCCGACCACGTAGTTCTCCTCGCACAACGACCGACGCCGGGTGGATCATCGCGATCCACCCGGCGTCGGTCGTTTCCGGGCGAGACGTGGGTCACAGAGTTCTCTTATCCGGGCGTCACCTGCGCCTCAGTGAACCCCGGTAGTGTCCGACGAAATCCCCCAAGGGGCCCGCCCTGATCTGGACTGAGTGGAGGGTGCGACGAAGGAGTGCCCGGAGGGAGGGAAGATCAGGGGGCCCGAAGGGCCCCGCTCGAGCGCGCAAGCGCTCCGAAGACACAGCAGGAGCTTGGGATGGCGAACGGACGTAACGGATACCTGCTATTGGGCGGGATCGCGTCGGTCGGGGCGGGCGCCGTGCACTTCATGGCGGCGGGAATGCACACCGAGCACGCCACGCTGGCCAGGCTGATGGTGGTGCTCGCCGCGATCCAGTGCGCGACCGGGCTGGCGGTATTGCTGAGTGAGCGCAAGCTCGTCGTGAGTTCGATGCTCGCGACGAACGCGTTCGCGGCCGCGGTGTGGGCGTTCACCCGGTTCGCCGATGTGGGGTGGATCGCCGGGTTGACCGCGGAGTCACCGCAGGTGGCCGACACCGTGTGCGCGGCGCTGGGTGCGCTGGCCGCCCTCGCCGCGGGCATCGGTCTGCTCCGGCCCACCGCGACCCTGCCGCCGATGCGGTCGGGGATCGCGGCGGCGGCGGTGGGTGTCCTCGCGCTGGCGGCGATGCTCAACGGCGTCGGCCACGTCCACAGTCACGGCGACGCGGGCGATCACGCGCACGCCGCGGGCGACGACCACGCACACGCCGCGGGCGACGACCACGGCACCGATGCGAACTGGCCGCGCCCGTGGGATCCGACGAAGCCGATCGACCTGTCGGGCGTCTCCGATGTGACGTCGGACCAGCAGTCGCGCGCGACCAACCTGGTGCGCAGCACGCTCGACGGCCTGCCCGCGTTCGCGGACGTGAATACCGTTGGCGCCCTGGGATTCCGCTCGATCGGCGACTCCTCCACCGGGTACGAGCACTACATCAACATGAGCTACATCCGCGACAACAACTTCCTCGACCCCACCCACCCGGAGTCGCTGGTCTACCGGGTCGACGGAACCAACCGCACCCTCGTCTCGGCGATGTACATCGCCAACGGCAAGAAGATCGACGACCCGAGCCTGGTGGACTTCGGCGGCTCCCTGATGCAGTGGCACGTCCACGACAATCTGTGCTGGAAGGCGGGCGACAACGGCCCCGTGGTGGCCGGTGTCCTCGACGCCCAGGGCAATTGCCCGCCCAACTCCATCAATCCCGGCTCGGGCAATCCGATGGTCCACGTCTGGATCGCCCCGCATCAGTGCGGTCCGTTCGCGGCGCTCGAAGGCCATGGCGCAGGCCAAGCGAGCGCCGACGGTCGCCGCACCGACACGTGCAGCCACGACCACGGCGGCGGCCACAAGTAGGCTCTCGCCGATCAGCCGGGCTGGACCCAGCGCCGCAGCGCGTCGATCGTGGTTTCCGGAGACGTGTTGAAACAGAAGCGGATTCCGGGCGCGAGATCGGCGGCGACATTGATCAGCCGCTCGAACAGCAGGGTGTGTTCGGGTGCCATCCGCACGCCCGCGCCGATCATCGCGACCCGGAATTCCCTGCCCGCCGCGCACTCGCGCAGCGCCGCTTCGGCCGCGTCGGGATCGGCCGGGACCTGACAGGTGACGATGTCAAAACCTGCTTCGCGCAAGGCGGTTTCACCCGCGGTGATGCGGGCGGTCAGGGTGGCTTCGTCGAGCTGCGGGTAGTGGGAGTAATCGACGGCGCTGGGGTGCAGGCCGAGCGACAGCACCGTGTTCGTCTTCTGTTGTGCCACTGGGTTCTCCGTTCTCATCAGGTAGGCGGTGATACCGACGGCCGCGAGCGCCGCCATGAGCAGGGCGCCCGCTCTCACCACGACGCGGCGCCCGTTCGGTCGAAGAATCCACCGGTCGGACCGTCTCGGTCGGCCGTCGCCACGGCGACGATGGCATCGGTGCCCTCGGTGACGGTCTGGAAACCACTGTGCCCGTTGAGGTCGGTGGCGGTGTAGCCGGGATCGATCGCGTTGACCTTCATCTCGGCGAGTTCGCTCGCGTACATGACGGTGATCATGTTCAGCGCCGCCTTGGTGCTCGGGTAGCCGAGAGCCGGTGGCAGTAGACCGCTCCATTTCGGATCGGTGATCATGGCGATCGTGCCGACACTGCTGGAGACCATCACGATGCGGGGATGCGCCGACAGCCGCAGCAGCGGCACGAACGCGTTGGTGACCCGAACCGGTCCGAAGACATTGGCCTCGAACACTTCTCGCAGATCATCGGGCCCGGTCTCGGAGGGCGCGATGCGCGGACCACCGATGGCCGCGTTGTTGATGAGCACGTCGAGGCGGCCCGCCGTGGCCTGTACGGTGGCCGCGGCCGCGGCGACGGAGTCGTCGGAGGTCACATCGAGCGGGACGAATCGAACATCGAGCCCAGCCGCGGTGAACTCCGCCGCCGCTCGCTCGCCGCGCGCGGTGTCGCGTGCTCCGAGAAACACCTGCCACCCCTGGCTCGCCAGCCTGCGCACCGTTTCCCGTCCCAGCCCTTTGTTGGCCCCGGTCACCAAGGCAATCGTTGTTGTCATGGGTCCAGATTCCCGCCGGTGCGGCCCGACCTCCAGTGCCGCCTCGGCATAGGACTCGCGGTACCACCCCCACACTCTCGTCCTGCGGCACCATGGGAGAGGTGGACAGAGCGGAATTGGCGACGGTACTGCGCACCGCGCGTTCTCGGCTGACCCCCGCCGACGCGGGACTGCCGAACGGATCACGCAGGCAGGTGCCCGGACTGCGGCGCGAGGAGGTGGCCAACCTGGCCGGTGTCAGCGTCGACTACATCGTGCGACTGGAACAGGGTCGCGGACCCAAACCGTCCGAGCAGGTGCTCGGCGCACTGACGAGGGCGCTGCGCCTCACCGATGTCGACCGCGATCTCGTCTATCGGCTCGCCGGGTCCGAACCACCGCAGGCAGGAAGGATTCCGATGGTGATCCGGCCCAGCGTGCTGCGACTGCTGGATCGCCTGGCCGATCTGCCCGTGCTCGTGCTCTCCGCCAAGTCCGATGTCCTCGCCTGGAATCCCTTGTCGGCGGCTCTGTTCGGTGATTTCTCGGCGATCCCCGTGGCCGAGCGCAACATCATGTGGCAACGCTTTCTCGGCTCCGGCGTCGGCCGCCTCGTCATGACGCCGGAAGAGGCCGAGAGCAATGCCGCCGCCTGTGTCGGCTGCCTGCGCGCGGTCAAAGCGGCCTATCCCGACGACCCGGATCTCTCCCGACTGCTCACCCAGCTACGCACCGGCAGTAGAGAATTCGAGGCGCTCTGGCAGGAAGGCCGCTCCAGCGCCATGCACAGCCTCACCAAAACCATCGCCCATCCCGAGCTCGGCGCCCTCACCCTCGACTGCGACGCCATGCACGTCCCCGACACCGACCACACCGTCATCATCTACTCCGCACCTCCCCACACCCCCTCCGCCACAGCCCTCGACCTACTCCGGGTAACCGGCCTCGAATCCTTCCACTGAACCGAGCCGAAACCCGCTGGCCACCGGTTATCCGGCCCGACTACGGTGCCTGCATGCACACCACGACACTGTGGCGCCCGACCGGCCCCGAAGAGCTGGCCCTGGTAGCCGAATCCGGTTGGCGCACCTGGCCACCGCGCCTGTCCCTGCCCGATCAGGGGTGAACCTTCAGACTCGGTCCACCATCGCCGCGCGGATCTTCGCGACCGCGGCCCGCGGGTCGTCGGCCCAGAACGCGACGGTGCTCACCGTGAAGTCGCCGTGCGGGGTGCGAAAGGTCTCGGGTTCGGTCAGGACGACGCGGACGTTCGTCGAATTACCGACGATCACGGCGAGCGTCTCGTTGCCTGTTCCGGTGAGCTGCAACGATTTTGCTCCGTCGTAGGCCCGCAGATCGGGCCGGATCGCCCCGATGTCGGCCAGCGCGATGTCGAGGCCGACGCGACGCAGGTAGCGCACGCGCAGCAGCTCACCGGTGAGCACATGGGGATACATGCGATGCGCGGCCAGCATCCCGGCCATCCACACCAGTCCCCAGACTCCGAGCCCCAGCGCGACGATCCGCGCCGCGGGCCACGGAATGATCAGGTGAACCGCCGGGATCTCCACGGCGCTGACCACGATGAACGCCCAGATGACCGCCGACACCGCGCCCGCGTACCGAATCGGCGTGCCGCCCCCGGTGTCCGGCCTGCGGCTGACGGCCCGCGCGAGGCTCACCCAGATATCGACTTCGAGCCGAACGAACGACCGTGCGAGCTGAGCGATCGGGCGCATGGGACCCTCCTTTTCAATACACTCGCATTGTAAAGAGGTGAAGCACGGCAATACAAGTGCATTGTGAAAAGATGGTCCGATGCCGAAGCTCGTGGATCACCATTCTCGACGCGCGACGATCAGCGATGCGGTGATGCGCCTGCTCGCTCGCGACGGCCTGGAGTCGATCAGCCTGCGCCATGTCGCCACCGAGGCCGGGGTTTCCACTGGTCAGGTGCAGCACTATTTCCCCAGCAAGGACGCGATGATGGAGTTCGCCACCACCACCATCGCCGACCGGATCGCGGCCCGGATCACCGCGGCGGGCCCCGACCCCGATCTCCACCAGATCCTCACCGCGCTGCTGCCCACCGACGCCGAATCAGCCGCCGACGCCCGCATCCTGATCGGCTACCTGGCCTTCGCCTCCGTCCGCCCCCACATCGCCGAAACCCTGGCCACCAACGGCCTGGCCTTCCGCGACCACCTCGCCACCCTGATCACCCACCACCCCGACCCGTCAACCGCGGCCGACACCCTCCTCGCCCTGCTCGATGGCCTCGCCCTCCACGTCACCGTCGGCCAGCTGTCCCCCGAAAAAGCTCGGGCCATACTGACCGCGGCGATCGACAACGCGCAGGACTGAGTCCTGCCCGATGGCCCCGCCGTGACACACGTCGGGGCCGTCGTCAGGTCGAGCCGATCCGGTTCACACAGGCGCAGATTCGATCCGGCCGGCACGGGCTCGGTGTTCGGCTACCGCGGTGGCGGTTTCGACCATCACCAATTCGGCGTTGATCTGCGCACCAGCCATGGCACCGGCTGCCGCGGCGGCGCCGACCTGGGCGGACGGGTCGGTGGCGTTGCCCGCGATCCAGACGCCGGGCACCGAGGTGCGGCCCACGGGATCGGCGGGAATGTGGTCCCCCATGCCGGAAGGGTGCGGTTCGGGAACCAGGCCGAGATCGGTGAGGAAGGTGGCGCGGGTGTTCATGCGAGGAGCAACGACCAGCGCGTCACGTTCGACGACGGTGCCGTCGGCGAGCTGGACGCCCGTCAAGCGGTCGGCGCCGAGCACCTCGACGACCTTGCCGTCGACGATCCGAATGCCCCGGGCCGCCAGCTTTTCCGCGTCTTCGTCACTCAACGGGTCAGCCGTGTGGGACAGGAAGACGATGTCGTCGCTGAGCTGACTGAACAGCAGCGCCTGGTGCACCGACATCGGGCTGCTCGCCAGCACGGCGATGCGCTGGTCGCGCACCTCCCAGCCGTGGCAGTACGGGCAGTGCAGTACGTCGTGACCCCAGTGTTCGCGCAGGCCGGAGACCTCGGGGAGCTCGTCGGCGAGTCCGGTGGCGACGAGAACCCGCCGGGCTCGCACGGTGCGACCCTCGGCGAGGGTCACCACGAATTCCGCGATGTCGGTCGACCCCGGCGATTCAGCGGCACGGTCGACCCCGACAACCCGACCCGACACCACATGTCCGCCGTACCCGCGCACCTCCGCGCGCCCGAGCTCGAGCAGCTCCAACGGCGACATCCCCTCGCGCCCCAGCAACCCGTGCACCCCCTGAGCAGGTGCGTTACGCGGCGATCCCGCGTCGATCACGGCCACTGAGCGCCGCGAACGCGCCAGCATCAGCGCCGCGTTCAGCCCGGCGGCTCCACCACCGAGCACCACTACGTCGTATGAATCGTTCAGCTGTGTCATCTCGACCTCCTTCGAGGATCCACAGTGCATCCCAGCGACAAATACTGGCAACCTTCTTTGCCGACATGGCAAAATGGACAGCATGGACGACCTCGATCAGACCCTCGACTCGGTCGGCCCCCGGCTGCGCACCCTGCGCAAACAGCGCCAGACCACGCTCGCCGACCTCTCCCAGGAAACCGGGATCTCGGTCAGCACGCTGTCCCGCCTGGAATCCGGCGACCGCAAACCCACCCTCGAGCTACTGCTCCCCCTGGCCAAAGCGCACGGCGTCACCCTCGACGAACTCGTCGACGCCCCGCCCACCGGCGACCCGCGCATCCACCTGCGCCCGGTCACCCGCCACGGCATGACCATGCTCCCGCTCACCAAGCGCGCGGGCGGCATCCAGGCCTTCAAGATGGTCATCGCCCCCGGCGCGCGCAATCGCCCCGACACGCCACAGGTCCACGAGGGCTACGAATGGCTGTACGTGCTCAACGGCCGCCTTCGCCTGATCCTCGGCGACAACGACCTCATCCTGAACCCCGGCGAGGCCGCCGAGTTCGACACCCACATCCCGCACTGGTTCGGCGCCGCCGACGAGCAGTCCGTCGAATTCATCAGCCTGTTCGGCAAGCAGGGCGAGCGCGCACACCTGCGCGCCCGCCCGAAGTCCGGCTAGGGCATTCACGACAGGGGGCGAGTGCGCTCACCTGCGCACTCGCCCCGACGCCGAAATTACGAAATCAGCCGAGCGTGAAGCTCGCGCGTCCCGAGATGTGCTCCAATTCCTGATGCTGGGGCAGGGATTCGTCGGTGGTCACGATCCAGGCCTCCACCCGGCCCTTGCCGGGCGCGGTGCCGAACCCGACGATCACATTGCCCGGCGCGTGCAGAATCTGACCGTTCTCCACGGGGTGCGACTGGCCGTTGCTGACGCCGGTATCCAGATTGCGGAAGTGCACGGCCACCATGTAGCGCTGGCAGAAGTCCCCGGTCTGGGTGATCGCCACCCGTACTCCGAAGGTGCCCGATTGCGGTTGCGGCACGGTCTGGGCGTTGATGATCGCCGCGCAGTTGGCGCCGGGAGTCCGGCTGAGCGTCGGAGTGAACACCGCGACCGGATCCGACGGCAGCGCATTGGCCGGCGCGCCGAGCCCGACGAGGACGGCACCGGCGGAAATAGCCACGGCCGAGAGTTTGCGAAACGTGCTGTTCGTGAGAGTCATACCCACTTCGTCGTCCCGAACCGGCCTTCTGTTAGCCGCCGTTACAGTCACGATTCGGCATCCGAAGATCAACTGCCACAACAGATTCCGCGGATGAAAACCTTCATCCCACGCAGCGGCGGACGCCACTGAGAACAGGGCATCTCATGACAAGTTCGCGACGCGCCCCGCGGTCCGTTAACAGAAATCTCAACCCTGCAGCGCCGCGATCAACGCCGGACTCAACGCCAGCGCGGGCAACGACTCGACCAGCAGGTCGACCAGCGCCTCCCGGCTGATCGGCTTGTCGATCATCCAGGTGAGGATGGTCTCCTCGACGAAGGCGATCCAGCCGCGAATGGCCAAGGTGAGCCGCGCCAGATCGGGATCCTCGGGCGGCAACGGCAGTTCACTGACGATGAGATCGGCGATGGCGCCACGGGTTTCGTTGACGTAGCGGACCATATCGGGGGTCACACTGGCGGGCCCACGCAGCACGGAACGGTAGGACGCGGAGTGCTCGGTGGCGTAGTCGACGAACCGTTCGATCGAGTCACGCAGCATGTCGAACAGCGACAGTTCACGGTTGGGCATGATCGCGACGAAGATCTCGGTGTTCACGTGCCGAGCGATCGCCTCGTGGAATTCCTGCTTGGAGGCGAAGTAGTGGAACAGCAGCCCGCGCGAGATCCCCGCCTGCTTGGCGATGTCGTCGACCGAGACCTCCTCGAGCGATCGGTCGACCAGCATCTCGGCGCCGAGGGTGATCAGCTGTAGCCGACGCTCCTCAGGGCTGAGCCGCACACGCTTCGTCTCTCCCGCACTCCTGGTACTCACAACGGCCATCTTAGCCACTACTGAATCCGACTCAATAGCTGTTGACTCCGGCTCAATAAGACCGTATTCTGCAATACATGAGTCGCAAGGTCACAGACAATGTTGTCGAGCCCCGGGCCGCTGAAACCCGCCACGTGAAGACGATCATCGTCGGCAGTGGGTTCGCCGGGCTCGGCCTGGCTATCCGTTTGAGCCAGGAGGGTCGCAACGACTTCCTCGTGCTCGAGCGCGGCAGCGAAGTCGGCGGCACCTGGCGCGACAACACCTACCCCGGTGCTGCCTGCGACGTGCCTTCGCACCTGTACTCGTACTCGTTCGCCCCGAACCCGGACTGGACCCGCTCGTTCTCCAAGCAGGGCGAGATCCAGGCCTACATCAAGAGCGTCGCCGAGCGTCACGACGTGCTCGACCGGCACATCTTCGACTGCGACGTGCAGAGCATCCGCTGGAACGACGCGGACGCACAGTGGGAGATCCGCTCCACCAAGGGCGACTTCACCGCCGACACCGTGGTCTCCGCGGTCGGCGCGCTGTGCGAGCCGTCGCTACCCGATATCAAGGGCATCAACGACTTCGAGGGCGAGATCTTCCACTCCGCCCGCTGGAACCACGCCGCCGACCTCACCGGTAAGCGCGTCGCGGTGATCGGCACCGGCGCCTCCTCGATCCAGATCGTGCCCGCCATCGCGAGCAAGGTCGCCACCCTCGACGTCTACCAGCGCACCGCACCCTGGCTGCTGCCGCGCATGGACCGCCCGTATCTGCTGCCCGAACGGCTGGCGTTCAAGCACATCCCTGCCGTGCAACGCCTCTCGCGCGCGGCCATCTACGCCGCGCGGGAGACCCAGGTCGTCGGCCTGACCCGCTTCCCCGTGCTGATGAAGGCCTTCGAGGCCCTCTCGCGCGCCAAGCTGCAGATCGAGATCCGCGATCCCGAACTGCGCAAGAAGGTCACCCCGAACTACCGGATCGGCTGCAAGCGCATGCTGATCTCCAACGAGTACTACCCCGCGCTGGATCGCGACAATGTCGACGTGATCACCGACGGCATCGCCGAGGTGAAGCCGGGCTCGATCGTCACCTCCGACGGCACGGAGCGCGAGATCGACGCGCTGATCGTGGCCACCGGCTTCCACGTCACCGACTCCCCGACCTACAACTCGATGGTCGGGCGCGACGGGCGCACGCTGGCCGAGGTGTTCGACGAGATCGGCCAGCAGGCCTACAAGGGCTCGGCCATCGCGAACTTCCCCAACATGTTCTTCCTGGTCGGCCCGAACGTCGGTCTCGGCCACACCTCGATGGTGTACATGATCGAATCGCAGATCAACTACGTCAGCGACGCGCTGGCGGCGATCGACAAGCGCGGTCTGCGGACCGTCGAGGTGCGCGAAGACGCGCAGCGGGCCTACAACGCCGACCTGCAGGAAAAGTTGGGCAAGACCGTCTGGAACACTGGCGGCTGCGCCAGCTGGTATCTGGACAAGCACGGCAACAACACCACGTTGTGGCCGGACTTCACCTTCGAATTCCGTAGGCTCACACGGCATTTCGATGCCGCCGCCTACACTACGACAACCGCAGACGCCGATCGGAAAGTGGTGGCAGCACAGTGAGCAAAGATGCTTACTTCACGAACAAGGTATGCGTGATCACCGGAGCGGGCTCCGGAATCGGCCGCGCACTGGCCGAGAATCTGGCCGCGCGCGGCGCCAAGCTGGCGCTGTCCGATATCGACGTCGAGGGCCTGGCCCAGACCGTCGCCTCCTGCGAGAAGCTGGGCGCACAGGTCAAGTCCGACCGGCTCAATGTGGCCGAGCGTGAGTCGTTCCTGCTCTACGCCGATCAGGTGAAGGCGCACTTCGGCGTCGTGCACCAGATCTACAACAACGCGGGTATCGCCTACCACGGTGACGTGATCAAGACCGAGTTCAAAGACATCGAACGCATCATGGATGTGGACTTCTGGGGTGTCGTCAACGGCACCAAGGCGTTCCTGCCGATGCTGATCGAGTCCGGCGACGGCCACGTCATCAACGTCTCCAGCCTCTTCGGCCTGGTCGCCGTGCCCGGCCAGGCGGCCTACAACTCGGCCAAGTTCGCGGTGCGCGGCTTCACCGAGGCGTTGTTCCAGGAGATGAAGGTCGCCAAGGCGCCCGTCAAGGTCACCTGCGTGCACCCCGGCGGCATCAAGACCGCGGTCGCCCGCAACGCCACCTACGCCGAGGGCATGGATGGCGCCCACACCGCCACGCTGTTCGACAAGTACCTGGCGATTCACAGCCCGGAGATGGCCGCGCAGACCATCACCGAGGGTGTGCGCAAGGGCCAGGCCCGCGTGCTGATCGGCTGGGAGGCCAAGGTGCTCGACGTGAGCGTGCGCTTCCTCGCCTCCGGCTACAGCCGGATCTCGGCCGTGGTCAACGGCCGCTTCATGCCTCACTGACGCTCCGCTAGATCCGAGGAAACTCCATGCGCGAGTTCAAGATTCCGCTGCCGATCGCCCGTGCGTTGCTCGACCCGGTGTTCCGGGTGACACTCAACGCGCGGCTACCGGTCGCGGTGCAGCGCGTTCTGCTCGACGCGGTCTCCCGGCTGCAGTTGGTGCCCGACGGTTCCGTCGTGCAGCACCTGCATCTGGGTGGGCGCCCCGCCGAACGTGTGATCGCCGAAACCGCCATTCCGGGTTCGCGTACCCGGGCGGTCCCGCCCGAACGTGCCGCGGGCGCGATCTTGTACCTACACGGCGGCGGCTACGTGGTCGGTTCCATCGCTACGCACCGTTCGCTGGTGGCCGGGCTCGCGCGCGAGACAGCGTGCGCGGTGTACTCGCTGGACTACCGGCTGGCACCCGAGCACCCGTTCCCGGCCGGACTCGACGACGCCGAAGCCGCGTTCCTCGACCTGGTCGGCAACGTCGGCTACCGACCCGAACAGATCTGCCTGGCCGGTGACTCGGCAGGCGGCGGCCTGGCGATGGCATTGGCCCAGCGGCTGATCGAAAAGCATCAGATGACCCCTGCCGCGCTCGGCCTCATCGCGCCCTGGGTGGACCCCACCGAGGTGCCGAGCAAGGATCGCGACCTGGTGATCAACCGAACCTGGTCGCGGGCGTGCGCCGCCCACTACCTCGGCGACGCCGCCGCGACCGAAGCGGGTTACGCCCCGCTGTCGGGCAACCTGATCGGCCTGCCGCCCACCTACGTGCAGGTCGACGTGAGCGAACTCCTGCACGACCAGTGTCGCAAGCTCGTCTCAGCCCTGCGTGGAGCGGGCGTGCACGTCCGCTTCACCGAAACCCGCGGCCTCTGGCACGTCGCGCAACTGCAAGCCGCGCTGGTCACCGAGGCAGCGCTGGCTCTGAGCGAACTCGCAGAATTCCTGCGAGAGGCAATTCAGCCGGTATCGATCAACGATTTACGATAAAGCCTGGTGACGGGCAATTCGGGCGGCGATATCGCGACCCAACCGAACGTGTCGTAGATTACTGGCGAGTAGAACCCACTGGAAGGGCACAGATGCGAGAGTTCGAAGTTCCGGCTTCCTACACCATCCCGGACGATGCGAACAATTCCGACAACGTCTTCCGCTTCGCGCAGGAGACGCCGAACACGGTCTTGTTCAACGTCCCGAACGGCAGCGGCGGCTGGAATGACGTCACGGCGGCACAGTTCGAGAAAGCCGTCCTCGGCGTGGCCAAGGGCCTGATCGCCGCAGGCATCGAGCTGGGCGACCGCGTCGCGATCATGGCCGCCACCCGCTACGAGTGGTCGCTGCTCGACTTCGCGATCTGGGCCACCGGTGGCGTGACCGTCGCGATCTACGACAGCTCGGCCGCCGAGCAGGCCAAGTGGATCCTGCAGGATTCCGAGACCAAGCTGCTGATCGTCGAGAACGACAAGCACCGCGCCACGATCGAGGAGATCGAAGCCGGTTCGCTGCCCGCGCTGGCCGAGACCCTCGAGATCGACAAGGGCGCCATCGACACGCTGACCGAGCGTGGTGCCGAGCTCGACGACTCCGTCGTGCACGAGCGTCGCAAGCAGGTCGGCGCGGCCTCCCCCGCGACCCTGATCTACACCTCGGGCACCACCGGCCGTCCCAAGGGCGTCCAGCTGACCCACGCGAACCTGTGGGCGGAGTCGCGTTCGGGTGGCATCGAGCTCAGCGCGTTCGTCTCCGAGGGTCAGAAGACCCTGCTGTTCCTGCCGCTGGCGCACGTGTTCGCCCGCGCCGTCGCGCTGATCGCCTTCGATTCCAAGGTGACCATCCGCCACAGCTCGGACTGGACCACCCTGGTCGAGCAGTTCGGCGACTTCAAGCCGGACTTCATCCTCTCGGTGCCGCGCGTGTTCGAGAAGGTCTTCAACTCCGCCAAGCAGAAGGCGCACGACGGCGGCAAGGGCAAGATCTTCGACGCCGCCGCGGACACCGCCATCGCCTACAGCACGGCGCTCGAGACCAAGGGCGGCCCCGACCTGCTGCTCAAGCTCAAGCACTTCGTCTTCGACAAGCTGGTCTACAGCAAGCTGCGCGCGGCCCTCGGTGGCCAGTGCTTGGCCGCTGTCTCCGGTGGTGGCCCGCTGGGCGCGCGTCTCGGCCACTTCTTCCGTGGTGCGGGCGTGACGATCTACGAGGGCTACGGCCTGACCGAGACCACCGCGGCGTTCACCGTGAACACGCCGTCGTTCATCCGGGTCGGCTCGGTCGGTCGTCCGATCCAGGGCCACGCGGCCAAGATCGCCGAAGACGGCGAACTGCTGCTCAAGGGCTCGGTCGTGTTCGACGGCTACTGGGGCAACGCCGAGGCGACCGAGGAATCCTTCGTCGACGGCTGGTTCAAGACCGGCGACCTGGGTGCCATCGACGCCGACGGCTTCGTCACCATCACCGGTCGCAAGAAGGAAATCCTGGTCACCGCGGGCGGCAAGAACGTCTCCCCCGCGACCCTCGAGGACACCCTGCGCGCGCACCCGCTGATCAGCCAGGTCATGGTCGTCGGCGACGGCCAGCCGTTCATCGGCGCGCTGATCACCCTCGACCCGGAGGCCCTGCCGGGCTGGAAGGATCGCAACGGCGTCGCCGCCGACACCGCGATCGAGACCCTGATCGAGAACCCGGCGCTGGTCGCCGAGGTGCAGGCCGCGATCGACGAGACCAACAAGAAGGTCTCCAAGGCCGAGGCGATCAAGAAGATCCGTATCCTCCCGGTCGACTGGACCCAGGAGGGTGGCGAGCTCACCCCGAAGATGTCGCTCAAGCGCGCCGTCGTCATGAAGCAGTACGCGGGCGAAGTAGACAAGATCTACTCCTGATCCCACGCATACGAAAGGCCGGTTGCGTTCGCGCAACCGGCCTTTCGGCTGTTCAGAACCGTTGCGCCGCGAACTGTGCCGCGGTGACGGTCATTCCGTTGATGCCGTAGAGGCTGTGCAAGGTATTGGGTTGGGCGAGTGGGGATCCGTCGCAGATGTTGTCCGAGGGGACACACAGCTCGATGGTCTTGTTCTTGTAGAGCGCGCCGATCGAGACCGCCGGTGCGTCCGCGTCGGCCATGAACCGATCCGACGGTTTGCCGAACAGCGCGACCGCCGCCACGTGCTCGGCCACCTCGGGCGCCATCGGCTCCGGCAGATACATCTCGTACTCCGGCAGCACACCCTCCGGCACACCGACACCGGTCGCGAAACCGGCCAGCGCCGCGCCTTGGGAATACCCGCCGAGGACGATGCGGGAGCTCGGGCAGTTCGCCGCGATGTATTCGACCCGTCGCTGGGCATCGCCGATCCCCTGCACGACAGTCTGCGCGAAGGCAAGCCGGTCGGCGAAGTCGCTGCTGGCCGGGTAGTCGACGCCGTACGAGCCGACCGAGCGTCCGCCCGCGTTCGCGCGCAGCGCTTCGACGAAGGAGATACCGGTCAGACCGAGTTCGCCACCCGGCTCGGCGGTCCCGCGAGCGAACACCACCTCGATATCGGAACAGGGTGCGGCGGTAGCGGAATGGGTGGGCGATACCAGGGGAATCGCGGCTGCCAAGAAGACTGCAGACACGAATCGCGGGAGAGAACGTGCTGTCATGCCGCGCAGACTACCGACCGCGGGCGTTCGTCGACCCCCTGGTCGGCCCGACGCGCCGCCGCGGTGGCGCGTCGGGCCGGTCGTTCAGGCCACGCTCACCTGCCTCGCTCGCAGAACGCTCAGGCCGGCGACAGCGATCGCGAGATCCGCGGTGATCTCGAACAGTGCTGCGAACCAAGAGAATCCGGTGACCCCGGAGCTCGGCGGGGCGTTGATGAAGCTGTCGCTGAGTGGGCCGAACCAGTCCGGGAGCACGTGCACGATCGTGAAGCCGATAGCGCTCGCGAAGCCGATGAACACCGCGGCGCGTGGGGCCGCCGAGTGACCGCGGAATACCAAAAACACCGTGAACAGGGCGAAGAGGAGTTGCAGGGTGCCGAGGGCGTTCACCAGTGCTGAGGTGGCGTCCATGCCGCGGCGTAGGTGGTCGGCGCCGTGGACCAGGAGTGCGACGGCGAAGACCGCCGTCGTGGCGCGCAGTGTCGTGTCCGGAGCTGTTGCTGTCTCGGTCATCGGGTCTCCTGCCGAGCGGGATCGTTTCTACTACACAGTGTAGTTTTCGAGAGCGGATCACGGGAGGTGTTCGGCTGTCACAAATCGGTCACCGGGGAGATTCGGCCGCGACGTAGGCTCGGACCATGGCGTTCATGCGGGCGATGGCCGGGATCGTGGCCGCGGCACTGGTACTCGGTGTGGCGGAGTTGGTCGCGGTGTTCACCGGGGCCGGTAGCGCGCCCGCGTACGCACTCGGCGCGACAGTTGTCGACCACACGCCCGATGGGATCAGAGAGTGGGCGATCTCGACCTTCGGGACCAACGACAAAGCCGTGTTGTTCGTGTGTATGGGCATCGTCGCGCTCGTTGTCGCGGGGATCGCCGGGGTCGCGGAGCGGACGGCCAGGCCGATCGGGTCGGTCGCGTTCGCGGTTTTCGGGGTGGTCGCCGCGGTCATCGGGGCAGGCCGAGTCGGCGGGTTCGCCGGTGCGCTGCCGGCGTTGATCGGCACCGCCGCTGGGATTCTCGCGTTGCGCGGGCTGACCAGGCGGATCGACGACGCTTCCCAATCGCTGCGGCCGGCAACGGAACCCGCTGTGCCACCACAGGATGCCTCGACATCGACGGTCGACGACACATCCGTCACGGGAGCAGGGCGGCGGCGCGTGCTCGGCGGTATCGCGGCGACCGGGGTGCTCGCCATCGGAGCCGGGCTCGCGGGTCGACTATTCGGCGGCGCCCGCCACGATGTGACAGCCGAGCGCGCGACCGTCGAACTCCCCGGAGCGGCGGCGCCCCTGCCGGACCTCGCGCCGGACGCCGATCTGCGCGTGCCTGGGCTCACCTCGTACATCACCCCCAACAGCGACTTCTATCGCATCGACACCGCGCTGATCGTTCCCCAGGTGTCCACAGACTCGTGGTCGTTGCGCATCCACGGCATGGTCGAACAGGAAATCACCCTCACCTGGGACGATCTTCTGCGCCGCACCCCGGTCGAGCGCCTGGTGACCCTGGCCTGCGTGTCCAATCCGATCAACGGCGACCTCATCGGCAATGCCCGGTGGCTCGGGTACCGCCTCGACGAACTCCTCGCGCAAGCCCGCCCGCTCCCGGACGCCGACATGGTCCTGTCCCACAGCAAAGACGGCTGGACCGCGGGCAGCCCGCTGTCCGCACTCACCGATGGCCGCGACGCCCTCCTCGCCATCGGCATGAACGGCGAACCCCTCCCCGTCCAGCACGGCTACCCCGCCCGCCTCGTGGTCCCCGGCCTCTACGGCTACGTCTCCGCCACCAAGTGGGTCACCGAACTCGAGGTCACCCGCTTCGACCGAGCCACCGCCTACTGGACCCGCCGCGGCTGGTCGGCGCAGGGCCCGATCAAAACCGGAACCCGCATCGACACTCCGCTCGGTCGTGGCCGGATCCCGCAGGGCCGCACCGTGATCGCCGGTGTGGCGTGGGCCCAACATCGCGGCGTCACCGGCGTCGAAGTGCAGATCGACAACGGCGACTGGCGCCCCGCTCGCCTGTCCACCGAGGTCACCATCGACACCTGGCGCCAATGGGCCTACGACTGGGACGCCACCCCCGGCCAACACACCCTGCGTGCCCGCACCACCGACACCACCGGCCAGCCCCAAACCGCCGTGGGACAAGACGTCGTGCCCGACGGCGCCACCGGCTACCCCACCCTCACCATCCAGGTGAACTGACCGCGCCCGGTATTCGACGGCGCGATCAGGCCGAAGCGTCGGCCTTCTCCCGCGCGGGAACCTTTCCGGCCGACCTACCGTGGCCGACGAACAGGGCCGAGGCGATGACGCCGATCACCAGGATCGAGGCGGGCAGGATCATCGACTGGGCCAGCGCGGTGCTGAATTCGTCGACGATCTGGGCTGGGAGCGGGCCGGTGGCCGCTCCTTCGCCGACCGGGCCACTGTCGCCGAGTCCGTTGGCGGTCAGGCGGGCGGCGATCAGGGCGCTGATCGCGGCGCTGCCGAGGACCGAGCCGACCTGGCGGGTGGTGTTGTAGATACCGGCGCCCGCACCGGCCTGGGCGACCGGCAGGTTGTGGGTGGCGGTCGTGGCGAGCGGGGCCCAGATGCAGGCGTTGGCCAGACCCGCGACAGCGGCGGCGACCAGGAACCAGACGATGGACGAATCCGGGCTCATGAGCGCGCCGAAGGAGGCCACCGAACCGGCGAACAGCACGAAGCCGATCGTTGGTAGCAGCCGGGGCGGCAGCTTGTCCGACACCTTGCCGATGAACGGCGCGGTGAAACCGGTGATGATCGCCATCGGCGCGAAGACCAGCGCCGACATGGTCGGCGTCATCTCGCGCACCGCCTGCAGGTAGAAGTACGACGGCACCATCATCGAGGTGACCGCGGCGCCCATGGCGGCGATCGCCAGGTTCGACAGCGCGAAATTGCGGTCGCGGAACAGGCTCAGCGGCACCAGCGGTTCGCCCTTGTTGCGCGCCTGGTTGATCACGAACACGACCAGCATCACCACACCGAACCCGATCAGCAACCAGATCCGCAGCGACCAGTCCTGCGAATTGCCTTCCTGGATGCCGAAAACCAGTGCGAGCATGCCGATTCCGCTGAGGACGACACCGACGATGTCGAACTTGTGGTCGTTGGTCGGCAACGCGGGCACCAGCCACACGGCCAGCCCGAACGCGATGATGCCGACCGGGACGTTCACGAAGAAGATCCATTCCCAGCCGAGGTTGTCGACCAGCACGCCACCGAGGATGGGGCCGATCAGCGTCGCCAGGCCGGCGACACCGCCCCACAGACCCATCGCGGCACCACGCTTGTCCGGCGGGAAGGTGCGGGTGATCACGGCCATCGTCTGCGGCGTCATCAGCGCGGCGCCGACTCCCTGGGCGGCGCGGGCGGCGATCAGCATGCCGATGCTGCCGGACAGGCCGCACCACAGCGACGCGCCGGTGAAGACCGCGAGGCCGATCAGGTAGATGTTCTTCGGCCCGAATTTGTCACCGAGACGGCCGGTGACCAGCAGCGGCACCGCGTAGGTGAGCAGGTAGGCGCTGGTGACCCAGATGACGTTGGAGATATCGGTGCTGAGGTCGGTCATGATGGCCGGATTGGCGACCGCGACGATCGTCATATCCAGCAGGATCATGAAGAACCCGACCACGAGCGCGGAGAGCGCCAGCCACGGATTACGTTGGGTGGTCATCGACTTCGTTCCAATCTCCGAAAGAGGGATTCAGCTTCGGGCGGCCCAACGGGGCCGGGGCGCGGCGTCGGGGTGATCCCCACTCGGCCATTCGTGGGTGTGATCGTCGGTGATCCGTTCACCGGTGTCGGGGTCGTACTGCTCCCACGGCACGGCACCGCTGCCGAGTTCGGCGGCGAAGACTTCGATCCAGCCGAGTTCGGCGTGGATGGTGGCGCGAATATATTCCAGGACAAAGTAATAGCGTCGCGGGATGGCACGGCTGCGCGTCCAGTCGAGCAGCACGTCCATGTCGGTCCGCGACTGACCCAGGTACTCCACGCGCTCGTCGAGCAACGCGAGAACTTGTTCCTGCGGGAGGGTGTGCGCCTCGGCCAACGCCAACCGGAAGATCGGATATTCCTGCACCGGCGTCCGCAACAGCTCGGCGATCCGCCCGCGCAGCGCGGTCCGTCCGGAATCGGTGATCCGATAGGTGGTCCGCTCCGGCCTGTTCCCGGCCCGACCGATGCCCTCCGCCGCCACCATCTCCTCGTCGGCCAGCCTGGCCACCACGTGATACAGCGACCCCGGCCGCACCTTGACCAGCAGATCCTCCCGCCGAGCGACCAAGAGTTGATACATCTCGTACGGATGCATGGGCCGCTCATCGAGCAGCGCGAGCACCGCGATAGCCAACGGCGTCATCACATTCCGCCCGGGCTGCCCCACCCCGCCACCTCCACTCACCTATATGTTCCCTACCAAATATTCCAGTAGGAATATACGGAGCGGGGCATAGCTTGGCAAGCGAGTAACCCAGCCACCCTACGAGCTGGATCGGTTTCGGCAGACGCGTCACGAACGCCGCAGTTCGTGACGGTCTTTGCCGTGACCCCAAGACTTTTGGGGCAACCTCGCTTCCATGCGCTGCGGTATCTTCCATGCGATCGCCGCACCCTGGTCGGCGCGCAGAGGAAGCACACACCACATGTTCAAAAAGTCCTTTGCGGCCGCCGCGCTGTCGGTGAGCGCCGCTGCCGTCCTCGCGGCACCGCCCACCGCCGCCGATCCGGTCAACTGGGGCGCCGTTTCCCTCAGCGTGTGGGGCAATGTCTACGCGTTTTCGGTCAACCACCCGACGGAAGCCGACGCCATTCGAGCCGCCGACCAAGCGTGCAAGGGTCAAGGCATCATCGACTGCCGGATGATGGTGACGTTCGCGAACGGCTGCGGTGCAGTCGTGACGAGTCCGCTCGCGATCGTCGCAGGGTTCCCGATCGTGGGCTTCGGTAAAGGGGCGACCCCAGGGGAGGCATACGCAGACGCCACCCGCAACCTCCCCACCGGCACCGGAAGCACCGGCTCGTTCAATCGCGACCACGCCTGCACCCGGCCTTGATCGGCCAGATCTACTGAGACAGGACACCTCCGAAACCGTGCTCGATGGCAGGGCGGCGGGTCGGGGAGGCGCCGAAGAATCGGTAGGAGGGATGGTGACGCTAGAGGCTGTGGGCGTCGAGCCAGGACCTGGCTGCGTCGGCGGGTCGGGAACCGGTGTCGACCTGATGGATCAGGTCGACCAGTTCCTCGGTGGTCAGTTCGCCCGCTACGTAGTTGAGCTTCTTCAGCTGTTGGCGGTCGAAGATGCCGCTGCGGTAGAGAGCGACGACGCTCTGGGAGCGGGCGACTCGGGGGCGCGGGTCCGTTCCATCCGCCGCATCGGAGACCGAGATTCCCTGTGGGAGAGCGGAGTTGACTGCGGCGACCACTTCGTCCGGTGTACGTGCCGGGGAGGCTGGGTTCCAGCGGTCCACGAGGGCGCCGTTGCGGGCGGGCAGGACCGCGATGCGACCGGCGTCGAGATCGGCCAGCGGGGTGGGCAATCCGGTGACGACGGCCGAGTCGGTGCCCGCGCGTTCCAGTGCTTGGGAATAGATCTCGGCGAGCAGAACTGATTCCGTGGTCGAATCCCCACCCACTACGACCACCGGACGGGCCGCGTCGGAGGCGCAGGAAATAGTGGGGAAAGCGCAGGCTGCGGCCAGGATCGCGGCGGCGGTTCCACGCACGGCGACCGAGTGCATCCGGCGACACCAACTTTCCGTATTTGCCGTCAACCCGCGCAATTCGGCCCGACGGCGGGCAGTATGAACTACCAGAATGTACCTGTGGCCCCCGGGTCGCACGCACAGCGCACTGCCCGCCTTTGCCGGAAGGACACCAGTGAAAACCGACTTCGCCTCCTCATCACCAGGACAACGTCGACCGGCACGCCGCCTCGCGATGCGGGCGGGCCGGGTACTGGTTGCCGCGGTGGCGCTCGCCGCCGCCATGATCGCCTCCGCCTGCGGCAGCAGCGATCCGCTCGCCGCCAAGGGCGACTGCACGAGCGACGCGTTGATCATCGGGTCGGCCAATTTCCCCGAGTCCGAGACCGTCGCCAACATCTACACCGAAGTGCTGCGGATCAACGGTTTCAAGGTCGACACCAAGTTCGACATCGGCTCACGCGAGGCCTACATCCCCGCACTGCGCCAGTGCGCGATCTCGCTGATCCCGGAATACACCGGCAACCTGCTGCAATACCTCGACAAAGACGCTACGGCCACCGCCGCCCCCGAGGTGAACGCCGCTCTCACCAAGGCGCTCGGCGACGACCTCGCCATCGCGACACCCGCCCCCGGCGAGGATTCCGACGCGGTGGTGGTCACCCGCGCGACCGCCGACAAGTGGAACTTGAAGTCCATCGCCGACCTCGCGCCGCACTCGGCCGAGGTGAAGTTCGGTGGGATGGCCGAATTCGCGCAGCGCCCGGGTGGATTGCCGGGTCTGGAGAAGAACTACGGCCTCGATATCACCGACGCCAATTTCGTACCGATCGCCGACGGCGGCGGCCCCGCGACGGTGCGCGCGCTGGTCGAGGGCCAGGTGAGCGCGGCCGACATCTTCACCACCTCGCCGGCGATCGCGCAGAACAACCTGGTCGTACTCGCCGATCCGAAGCACAATTTCGCCGCCCAGAACGTGGTGCCGCTGTTCAATTCCGCGAAGAAGACCGATAAGGCCGTCGCCGTGCTCGACGCGGTATCGGCCAAACTGACCACCACCGAACTGATCTCGCTGAACACGGCCGTCTCGGGCGAGAGCAAGATCGAACCGAAGGCCGCCGCGCTCGCCTGGATCACCGCGCAGGGGCTGAACTCCCCTATCGGCTAGGCGGACCGGCGCCTCGAGGAGAAATTCATTGTCCGACATCGAATTCCGCGGTATCGACAAGACCTATCCGAACGGCACACACGCGGTGCGCGACCTGAACCTGCACATCGACTCGGGATCGTTCACCGTGTTCGTCGGGCCGTCCGGCTGCGGCAAGACCACCTCGATGCGCATGATCAATCGGATGGTCGACCCCACCGCGGGCGCCATCACCATCGACGGCCGCGATATCGCGACGGTCGATCCGGTGAAATTGCGCCTCGGTATCGGCTACGTGATCCAGAGCGGCGGGCTGCTGCCCAACCGCAAGGTGGTCGACAATGTGGCGACCGTGCCGATCCTGCTCGGGCAGTCACGCAAGGCCGCCCGCGCGGCCGCGCTGGAGGTGATGGACCGGGTGGGGCTGGGTCGCGATCTGGCCGAACGGTATCCGGCGCAACTCTCGGGTGGTCAGCAGCAGCGAGTCGGGGTGGCGCGGGCGCTGGCCGCGGACCCACCGGTGCTGTTGATGGACGAGCCGTTCAGTGCGGTCGACCCGGTGGTGCGGGCGGAATTGCAATCGGAGATGCAGAGATTGCAGTCCGCGTTGCACAAGACGATCGTGTTCGTCACCCACGATATCGACGAGGCGATCACCCTCGGCGACAAGATCGCGGTGTTCGGGCGGGGCGGCGTACTGCAGCAGTTCGACACTCCCGAGCGTGTATTGGCACAGCCCGCAACGGATTTCGTAGCGGGGTTCGTCGGAAGGGATCGCGGCTATCGGGGGCTGTCGTTCCGTAGTGCCGAAGCTGTCGCACTGGCGCCGATTCGGACGGTCCAACCGGACGACATCGCCGGATTGCGGCTCGCCAGGGGCGAATGGACACTTGTCGTGGATGCCCTCGGCAAACCGGGCGGCTGGATCGACGTCACCGGCGTGGAGCGGGTGCGCGCCGGAAAACCCTTGGACTCGAGCGTTTCGGCCGGTGGTTCGCTGTTCGCCCCGGACGGCGACCTCCGTCAGGCGCTGGACGCGGCCATCTCCTCGCCCGCGGGCATCGGCGTCGCCGTCGACGAGACGGGCGCCGTGCGCGGCGGCCTGCTCGCCGCCGATGTGCTGACCCAACTCGCCGAACAGCGGGAAGCCGAAGACGCCGAACGCAATCAGGAGTTCTTCACCCAGGGCACGTCGTGAGATATCTGATCGACAACTTCGCCGAAGTCATGGCGATCGCCCGCACCCATCTGGTGCTGGCACTGATCCCCCTGCTGCTCGGCCTGATGATCGCGGTTCCGGTCGGCGCGCTGGTGCGCGCGAACCGCTGGGGCCGCCGGATCACCACCACGATGTCGAGCCTGGCCTACACCATTCCCTCGCTCGCGCTGTTCGTGATCATTCCGCCGCTGATCGGCATCTCGATGATCGACCCGCTCAATGTGATCATCGCGCTCACCGTGTACTCGACCGCGCTGCTGCTGATCGCGGTGCCGATGGCGCTGGATACGGTGCCCGACAGTGTGATCGATGCCGCCGACGCGATCGGCTTCGGCCGGTTGCGCCGCACCGTCACTGTCGACATGCCGTTGGCGCTACCGGTTTTCACCGCCTCGTTGCGCGTGGTGGTGGTCACCAATATCGCCATGGTGTCGGTCGGTGCGCTGATCGGCGTCGGCGGGCTCGGAAAGCTGTTCACGCAGGGCTATCAGCGTGACTACCCGGACCAGATCATCGCGGGCATCATCGTCACCCTGGTACTGGCACTGATCTTCGATCGGCTGGTGTTGCTACTCGGCACCCTCGCGACCCCGTGGACTCGCGCCGACGCGCGCGTCACCTGGAAAGGTGCGCGCGCGTGAACCTGTTCGTCGAGGCCTGGAACTATTTGAGCGACGGCACCAACTGGGGTGGGGCCACCGGCATCGAACATCGCCTGCTGCAACATGTGTGGTACAGCTTTCTGACGGTGGCATTGTCGGCGGTCATCGCGGTGCCGCTCGGGCTGGTGATCGGGCATACGCGCCGCGGCAGTGCGGTGATGGTCGGCCTCGCCAATGCCATGCGGGCGCTGCCGACGTTGGGTCTGCTCACCTTTCTGGTGCTCGGCCTCGGGCTCGGGCTGATCCCGCCGCTGCTGGCGCTGATCACCGTCGGCATCCCGCCGCTGCTGGCGGGGGCGTACGCGGGAATCGCGAACGTGCCCGCCGATGTGGTCGACGCCTCGCGGGCGATGGGGATGACCGAGAGCCAGATCCTGTTGCGGGTCGAGGTGCCCAATGCGATGCCGGTGATGCTCGGCGGTTTGCGCAATGCCACCTTGCAGGTCGTCGCCACGGCGACCATCGCGGCTTACGTCAACCTCGGCGGGCTCGGCCGCTACATCTTCGACGGGCTCGGTCTCCATCGCTACGACCTGGTGCTGGTCGGTGCGATGTTGGTCGCCGTGCTCGCACTCGTGCTCGACGGGATCCTGGCGGTGGCGGTGTGGGCGAGCGTGCCGGGCACCGGTCGGCTCACGCGCACCTCGGCGGACCTCACCCGCATCTCAGTCGTCACCGAGTAGCGCCCGCAGGTGCGGGTCGTCGGCCAGCACCGCCTGCATCCTGGCGCGTTCCCTCGCACGCTGGGCATTGGCGTGAATCCACTCCTGCGCCGCCTGCACCATCGCCACATTCACCGAAACACCCGTAGCCGCCGCGGCGGCGGCGAGCTGCTCGGCGACGTCATCGGGAAGCTGCACGGCGATAGTGGTCATCGTTTGATGATCCCAGATAACGCGACAGCGCCCCCGTTCCGGTGGGAACGGGGGCGCTGCGTCAGCAGAAAACTAGGCGACACCCTCGGCGCGCGCGGCTTCCGCGACGGCCTCGGCCACAGCCGGAGCCACGCGCGGATCGAGCGGGCTCGGGATGATCTTGTCGACGGCGAGCTCGTCGGCCACGACGCCGAAGATGGCGTTCGCGGCGGCGACCTTCATGCCCTCGGTGATACGGCGGGCACCGGCATCGAGCGCACCCTTGAACACGCCGGGGAAGGCGAGCACATTGTTGATCTGGTTCGGGAAGTCGCTGCGGCCCGTCGCGACGATCGCCACGTACTTGGCGGCCACGTCGGGGTGGATCTCCGGGTCCGGGTTGGACATGGCGAACACGATCGCCTCCGGCGCCATCGAGGCGATGAGCTCCTCAGGGATCGTGCCCGCGGACAGGCCGAGGAACACATCGGCACCGGCCAGCGCGTCGGCCGGGCCACCGGTCAGGCCGCGCGGGTTGGAGCGGGCGGCCAGGTCGGCCTTCACACCGTTGAGACCGGCGCGACCGGCGCTGACGATGCCCTTCGAGTCGAGCACGACCACATCGGGGACGCCCGCGGCGATCAGGATGTTCGCGCAGGCCACACCGGCCGCGCCCGCACCGGAGACGACGACCTTCAGGCCCGACATGTCACGGCCCTGCACCGCGGCCGCGCCCTTGAGGGCGGCCAGCACCACGATGGCGGTGCCGTGCTGGTCGTCGTGCATGACCGGGCAGTCGAGCGCCTCGATGACGCGGCGCTCGATCTCGAAGCAGCGCGGGGCGGAGATGTCTTCCAGGTTCACCGCGCCGAAGCTCGGACGCAGGTGGATCAGCGTCTGGACGATCTCGTCGGGGTCGGTGGTGTCGAGCACGAGCGGAATCGAGTTCAGACCGGCGAACTTCTTGAACAGCGCGGCCTTGCCCTCCATCACGGGCAGCGAGGCGCGCGGGCCGATGTCGCCGAGGCCGAGCACAGCGGTGCCGTCGCTGACCACGACCACGAGGCGGTCGGTCCAGGTGTAGCGCTTGGTGAGCGCGGGATCCTCGGCGATGGCACGGCTGACCTGGGCGACACCCGGGGTGTAGGCGATGGACAGATCGCGCTGGGTCTCGAGGGGCGCGGCCAGCTCGACCGACAGCTTGCCGCCGAGGTGGCCCGCGAAGATCTCGTCGTTGGTGATGGCAGCGAGGCTCGCTGCGTCATCGGCCTTGGGCGCCGCGGTGGCATTCGGTGCGTCAGTCACAGGTGACACGATTTCACTCCTGCTCGAGTCGGGCTCAACCGGGGGACGGTTACCGCCGGGTATATCGGAAACGGATTACTGGGACGCTGGATCGCTACAACGCTCATCGAGTGCGCGACCGCACGCGTTTCGCGGTGGCAACCGGACGCATGGCGCGGCACTGATCCGGCGAGCGGAACCGGACGGGTGCGTCCGGGCGAGCAAAACGGGTCGACCAACGCTGCGACGGTGCGTCGCACGGCGGAAGGTCACCGAGGTCCCCGAACCCGGCGGTGGCAAGGGTAGGGAATCCGCAACATTCTGCCAGCATGGTGCGTCGATTGCCAAACCGCGTCATGTGTCGAGCGTAGCCGTGTCGAATTGCCGTGGCGTAAGCGAAAACTCGCAGCGCAGCGGGAACATCCGGTGAACTTTCACACCGTGGCAGGGGTGGCCGCGGTGAGCTCGCCGCCGAGTGGCTCCGGCCATTCCTCGCGGCGCACCCACACCTCGTCGAGCCCACCACATCGCAGCCGGACCAGCCAATCCGAGCGGGCGTCGGGGTGGTCGATACGCCGGTGGATGCCACGACTCTCGGTGCGCGCGAGCGCGCTGTAGCCGGCCCACCGGGCCACGGCGAGCAGGGCAGCCGCTTGCCGTGCCCGCAGCTGCCCGATGCCGAGACCGCCGAGATCGAACTGGGCGCCGGGCCACATGGCGTCCAGTTCGGCGATGCTGTCGCCGAGGCTGCCCGCGCTGCGTCGGTAGCTGCGGCGCAGCGGCAGCGTGTGTTCCTGCACCAGGCCGACCACCGAACGCGGATCGATGTGGGAGTGGGGGCCGAGGCCGACGCCGGGCACGGGGCGCGCGCTGCTCGCCCGCTCGTTGGCGAACGCGAACGCGGCGGCACCCTGACCCGCCCAGGTGCCGGAGGCCAGCGCCCACGCACCGTTGAGGCCGCCGGTGGCGCCCGCCGCTCCGGTGACCACCTGTCGGCCCGTCACATCACCCGCACCGAACAGGCCGCGAACCGTCGTCGAGCAATCGGTGTCGGCGAGGGCGAGTCCGGCCGCGCCGCGAATGGTTCCCTCCAGCACCGCTCGCACGGGAACCCGACCCGTGGCATCGATCGCGCCGTGCCTGCTCAGCCAGTGCCGAACGGTGTCGGGCACCTCGCTCAGGGCGGCGAAGACCCGCCTGCCGTCCGCGATGGCGGTGAGTGCCGCCGGATACCGGTCGGGCAGTTCGGCGCCCGACTCGTCGTAGAGGGCCGCGAAATGCACCGACAGACCGGGCGCGACCGCCGGATGCGGATGTACTCGCGACAGCACCGGCGCCAGCCCGTAGGCGCTGGAGAATTCCATCCCGCACAGTTCGGCGCCGGCCTCGGCCGCCATCAGCAGGCCCTCGCCGGTACTCACGTCGGTGCCCGCACCGCCGGACAGGAAGGCGCAGCCGCCGGTGGCGACCACGACCGCGCCTGCCCTGATGGTCCACGGCCGAAACTTGTTGTGGCGCTGGATTCCCGCGGCACCGACCACGCTGCCCGCCGGATCGACCAGCAGTTGCAGCGCCGGATGATGATCGAGGATGCGCACGCCCGCCTCGAGCGCGCCGCGTCGTAGGCGGCGCAGATAGCTCGCGCCGTCGAAGTGCACGTGCGCCGGGTCGCCGTGCGGGTCGGGGACGCGGTGGCGGGTGCCCGACCAGGACTGCAATCGCCGGTGGGTCTCGTCGACGACGCGATGCAGCCAGACCCGATCACCGAGCCCGCCGCCCGCCACGAACGCCTTGTCGACCGCGTCGGCGCGGCCGGGACCGGGCGGGATCGCCCAGAGCACGGTGGTGCCGTACACGGTGGGCCCGCTGGAACCGCAGCGGCTCTTGTCGACCAGAACCACCCGCGCGCCCGTCGCCGCGGCCGAGACGGCGGCCCAGAGCCCGGCGGGTCCACCGCCGAGAACCAAGACATCCGTTTCGATACTGGTCACAAAGAGAAATGTTCGGGCACAGTTCACCCGTCCGCAACCATTACGCGGCCGTCAACCCCACCATTGTGTCCAAAGCAATACACCGGCCGTGACCAAGACCGCCACCGATCCCAACAGTGCCGACATTCCGCGACGCCGATCGGCGAAGACTTGCGCCACGACCACCACCACCGCGGCCACGAAATGCCAAGACAGTGATTCGACGCCCGGTCCGGGAAAGTCGCGGCGCGAGCCGATCACCGCGGCGCCCACGACCACACACAACAGGACGAGCACCCCACCGGCGACGACCCCGCTGAAGCCGCGCACCAGCGTCACGGGGCGATCACCGGCGTCCCACTCGCCTTGTCGATGAGCGCTTCGTACTGATCGGGATCGGTGGCACACGCGCCGATCTGGATGGTCTTGTTGCTGCCGTGATAGTCCGACGAGCCGGTGCGAACCAAGCCGAGCTCGCGCGAAAGTCCGGTCAGCACGACACGATCGGCGTCACTGTGATCCGGGTGGTCGATCTCGAGCCCGCCGAGGCCGAGCCCGGCCAGCTCCCTGATCTCGTCGAGCGCCAGCAGTCTGCCCCGCGTGCGCGCCCTGGCATGGGCGATCACGCTGACCCCACCCGCGGCCGCGATCAACTGCACCGCCCTGGTGAGCGGGGTGTCGGCCTTCTCGGCGTAGTACGGCCCGTGGGGGGCGAGTAGATCGATGAACGCGGCGTTCACACTCTCGACGACCCCGGCCGCGACCAACGCCTGCGCCAGATGCGGCCTGCCGACGGCAGGACCGGCGCTCGCCATCACCGCGTCGGGATCGATCGGCAGCCCGTCGGCCGCCATCTTGTCGGCCATAGCCCGCACCCTGCCCACCCGCTCGCCGCGCAACCGCTCGCGTTCAGCGGCGAAACCACGGTCGGTGGGGTCGAACAGATACGCCAGCAGATGCACCGGCACCGGGTAGCCGTCCTCGCCCATGCCCGTGCACGACATCTCCATGCCACGCACCAACGTGAGTCCCGGTGGGCGGGCGGCCTCGGCCTCGGCCCAGCCGGCGGTGGTGTCGTGGTCGGTGATCGCGACGACGTCGAGACCGGCCGCCGCGGCATGACGCACCAGTTCGGCGGGGGTGTCGGTGCCGTCGGAGGCGGTGGAATGGGTATGCAGATCGATGCGCACACCCTCAGTCTTACAGTGCGGTCTCGGGTACCGCGCGTTCGAAGGGTCCGCACGGTCGGTGACCGTAGGATCGGCTCGGTGCCCTCATTTCCGCCGATGCCGTCGTTCCACGGGCCGAATCGCGCCACGAAGGCGCCGCGACCACAGGTCCCCGTCCCGACGGCGCGAGCCATCGTCGACTGCGGCGTCTACGTCGACGGCGAGCGGCAGCCGGGACATTTCAGCCCACAGCAGGCACTAACGGCGGCGGAGAAGACCGAATCGGGATTCGTCTGGATCGGCCTGCACGACCCGGACGACCGGCAGATGAACGACATCGCCTCGATCTTCGACCTGCATCCGCTGGCGGTGGAAGACGCGGTGCAGGGCCGTCAACGCCCCAAGCTCGAGCGCTACGCCGGCACGCTGTTCCTGGTGATGACCACGGTCAGCTACGTCGACCACGAGATCGACTCGACCAGCGAGATCGTGGAGACCGGCGACATCATGGTCTTCACCGGACCACGCTTCGCCATCACGGTGCGTCACGGCGAACACACCCACCTGTCGAACGTGCGCCACGAGCTGGAAAAGCAGCCCGAACAGCTGAAATACGGACCGACCGCGGTGCTGCACGCCGTCGCCGACCACATCGTGGACACCTACGTCGATGTCACCGAATCCGTCGGCATCGATATCGACGAGATGGAAGAGGCGGTGTTCACGCCCGCCTCGAAGATCGGAATCGGGTCGATCTACCAGCTCAAACGCGAAGTGGTGGAGCTGCGAAGGGCGGTGGCGCCGCTGGCGGTTCCGCTGGAGCGGCTGGTGAACAACACCGACCTACCGGTGCCCACGGAGATCCGCCGCTATCTGCGCGATGTCGCCGACCATCAGGTCACCGTCTCCGATCACATCAGCTATTTCGACGAAGCGCTCAGCGGCTTGGTCAATGCCGCGCTGGCCAAGATCAGCGTTCAGCAGAACACCGACATGCGCAAGATCTCGGCCTATGCCGCGATGGCGGCCGTGCCGACGCTGATCGCGGGCGTGTACGGCATGAACTTCGACCACATGTGGATCCTGCACCAATGGTGGGGGTATCCCTCGACCTTGGTGCTCATGGTCGTGATCTGCGCGTGGTTGTTCCGCAGCTTCCGCCGAAACGGGTGGCTCTAGAGATTCACCGCGCCGCGCTCGGGATCGCGCACGTCGATGCCCGCCTCCGTCCAGGCGTCACGCAGTGCCTGGGCGCCGCGTACCCGCACCCAGGCGGCCTCGGTCGCGGTCACGGGGGTGACGCTGAGGTAGCGCACCGGATCGGCGGGGTCGGGCAGCCCGACCGGGGGAATGTCGCTCTCGCCGAGCACGACCGCGGTGAACTTCGCGTTGCGCCACAGCGGCTCTCCGAGATCGAGTAGCGCGTCCGCTTGCAGCACAACGCCTTCCACCGACGGCGAGGCGACCAGCACACCGAGGGATTTGGCCACCCCGACCTGTGGGTCCGCGCTCATCAACAGGGTCAGGATCAGTTCGGCGCGCGGTCCGCGCACCGGGTCGGCCAGCAGATCGGTCGGATCACCCATCGGATGACGCGAACCGCCCACCGTCGCGTAATGCACCGCGCCGTCGCCCGGAATACGCAGGATCTCGACGGGTTCGAGCCCGAGGAAGGTGACCGACGCCGAATCGACGTGTGCGCGTTCGACCTCGAAGTGATCCAGCACCGCGGCGCGGACCGTGTTCTCTACATCCATTGCGCTACAGGGCCAATCGGGCCAGCATGTCGCGGGCTTGTTCGGCGGACTTCGGATCACACAGCACGTCGTAACGCCCCGCGACCAACTGCATGGTCGAGGCGAAATCGCGCTGGCCCTTGGTGGCCGCGTACGGGATCGAGGTGGTGATGACGCCGAAGACGATGCCGCCGAGCAGACCCACCACGAGCGGGCCGAGCGCACCGCCGGTGGTGGTGAACAGGCTCAGCAGCAGCCCGAGGAACAGGCCGAGCCACGCGCCCGACACCACACCGCCGCCGATGACCTTGCCCCACGTGAGCCGGTAGAGCACCCGCTCCACCTGCATCAGATCGACACCGACGATGGTCACGTCCTGCACCGGGAACTGCCCGTCGGCCAGATAGTCGACCGCGCGCTGCGCCTCGGCGTAGGTCGGATAGGAGCCGACCGGCCAGCCCGACGGCGGCGTCGGCAACGCCTGCCGCCCGCGATTCGAGTTGCCCAAGGGATTCGTCATAGTCCTATTCTGCTATTCCTGGACCGGCTGTGCCGCAGTGAAACGCGTCATTCCCGCAGCGCGGCCCTTGTCGGCGATGACCTGTGGGATCAGACGTCAGTCCTTGTCATTCCCGCAGCGCGGCCCTTGTCGGCGATAACCTGTGCCATTTTGGCGCTGGCTTCGTCGATCATCTCATCTCCCAACATGACAGCGCCACGCGCGCCGCCCGCCTCGGAGGTGTGGAAGGCGTAGGTCTCCAAGATCAACTCGGCGCGGTCGTAGTCGGCCTGACGTGGGCTGAAGATCTCGTTGGCCGCGTCCACCTGGCCGGGATGCAGCACCCACTTGCCGTCGAAACCCAGTGCGGCCGTACGCCCGGCGGCTCGGCGGAAACCGTCGACATCGCGAACCTGCAGGTAGGGGCCGTCGATAGCCTGTAGGCCGTGGGCTCGGGCGGCGAGCAGGATCGTCATCAGGATGTGGTGATAGGCGTCGCCGACGTCGTAGCCCTCCGGCTGCTCGCCGACCACCAGCGTGCGCATATTGATGCTGGCCATGAAATCGGCAGGCCCGAACACCAATGTCTGCACGCGCGGGCTCGCGGTGGCGATCGCATCGATATTGCGCAGCCCGAGCGCGTTCTCGATCTGCGGTTCGATGCCGATCCGCCCGACCTCGAGGCCGCTGGCCTTCTCCAACTGGGTCAGCAGCAGGTCGAGGGCCTGCACCTGACCCGCGTCGGTGACCTTGGGGAGCAGGATCGCGTCGATCCAACTGCCCGCGCCCTCGACCACGCTGATCACATCGGCGAAGGTCCACTCGGTCGACCAGTCGTTGACCCGCACCACCCGCAACTGCGAACCCCAGCCGGGTTCGTTGAGCGCGGCGACGATGTTGGCCCGCGCGGCGGCCTTGGCGCCGGGGGCGACCGCGTCCTCCAGATCGAGGAACACCTCGTCCACCGGCAGAGTCTTCGCCTTGGCGATCATCTTCGGGTTGCTTCCCGGCACAGCGAGTACCGACCGACGTGGCTTCATGAGGAGCGCCTCCTGGTTCGAGCGGCCGTCCCCGACCGATAGCCTGATGGTCATGGCAACCACCAGGGTGTACGTCGCCCGGCTCGCCGGCCTGACGGTGCTGGGTCCGGACGGGGAGTCTATCGGCCGGGTCCGCGACGTGGTCGTCGCCGTCCGGAACGGGCGCCAGCCGCCGCATGTACACGGGCTCGTCGTCGAATTGCTCACCCGGCGAAGAATTTTCGTGCCGATACTGCGAGTGACCGCGATCGAACCCGGCATGGTCACGCTCAATACCGGGAGCGTGAGCCTGCGCCGATTCGCACCGCGAGCAGGCGAACTCCTCGCCATGGCGCAGATCGTCGATTCGCAGGTACGGGTGAACGACCCGGATCTGCCGGATCTGGCCGACGTCGATGTGCTGGTCGCCGATCTGGGTATCGAACAGACCAGGACCAGGGATTGGATCGTCAGCCGGGTCGCGGTGCGCGGACATCGGCGGATCGGGCGCAGGCGCGCGGTGCACGTCGTGGAGTGGTCACAGGTCGACGGGCTCACCCCCGCCGAGGTCGACCGGCCCGGCCAGGACGTGACCACCCTGCTCACCCAGTTCGAGGGACTGCGCGCGGCCGATGTCGCGCATCGGCTGCGAGAGCTGCCGGAGAAGCGTCGCATCGAGGTGGCGATCGCCCTCGACGACGAACGCCTCGCCGATGTGGTCCAGGAACTGCCCGACGACGACCAGGTCGACTTGCTCAGCCATCTGGAGGTGCGCCGTGCCGCCGACGTGCTCGAGGCGATGGACCCCGACGACGCCGCCGACCTGCTCGGCGAGCTGCCCGAGAGCGAAGCCGAATCACTGCTGGCCCTGATGGACCCCGAGGAATCCGAGCCGGTGCGCCGATTGCTCGCGCACTCCCCCGACACCGCGGGCGGTCTGATGACGCCGAAACCGATCGTGCTCGGGCCCGCGACGACCGTCGCCGAAGCGCTGGCCCGCGTCCGCGACCCCGATCTCACACCGGCGCTGGCCTCGATGGCCTTCGTCGTGCGACCGCCGACGGCTACGCCGACCGGCCGCTACCTGGGCTGCGTGCACATTCAGCGGTTGCTGCGGGAACCGCCCGCGCATCTGGTGGGCGGCATCCTCGACAGCGATCTGGCGCCGCTGACACCCGATCTGCCGCTCTCGGCGGTCACCCGCTACTTCGCCACCTACAACCTGGTGTGCGGGCCCGTGGTCGACGCGGAGAACCATCTGCTCGGTGCGGTGACCGTCGACGATGTCCTCGATCATCTGCTGCCAGAGGATTGGCGGGAAGAGGAACCACCGGCGCTCGGCCAGGTCGAGACGAGTCCGGCGAACAGGAGCACGGCGTGAGTGAGAAGAATCCGGCCAGGCAACGACTGGAGACCCCGGTCGGGTCGCGGTTCAATTTCGACTGGGACTCCGACGCCTTCGCCCGCTCCAGCGAGCGGGTGGCGCGGTTCCTCGGCACCGGGCGCTATCTGGCGATCCAGACGGTGATCGTCATCGTGTGGATCCTGCTCAATGTGTTCGCGGTGGCGCTGCGCTGGGATCCGTACCCGTTCATCCTGCTCAATCTGGCCTTTTCCACCCAGGCCGCCTACGCGGCACCGCTGATCCTGCTGGCGCAGAACCGCCAGGACAACAGGGACAAGGTCTCCCTCGATGAGGACCGGACCAGGGCCGCGCAGACCAAGGCCGATACCGAGTTCCTCGCCCGTGAGCTCGCCTCGCTGCGCCTCGCGGTCGGCGAGGTCGCCACCCGCGACTATCTGCGCCGCGAACTCGAGGAGATCAAAGACGTCCTCGACCGCATCGATGCGGTCACCACGCCCGACGGCGCGCCGAAGACGGACAAAAAGCGGAAAGCGGTCCGCAAGAAAACCTCCGGTCAAACGCCCTCTTCCGCCCCGATTTCGCCAGGCGCTCCAGACGTATGACCGGAAATGCTCAACAACTTCCTGACCGGTAGGTAACCTGGATCACGTTGTTCCGGGCGGGCCGGAGGGGGACTCTGCGGCGCCGCTGCTTTTCGACGAAAAGGGTGTGGCCGTGCGAATCTCTGCTCCGATGACGATGTCGGCCCTTGTAGTCGCAGGTCTTGTCGCCTCTGGATCGGGCGTCCATACCAGCGACCCGAGTACCGCACCGACCGCGCCGGAGGCCCTGTTGGCCGCCAGCGCGAGCACCGCCGACGACACGCCCGAAACCGATCCGTCCGAGATCGTCGGCCTGTTGCCGATCGCGCAGGAGGCGCCGCGCAGGCTGCGTGCCCTCTCGCCGAGCGCCAACAGCGCCGCACCCTTCGCGGGAACCGTCCCGCTGCAGAGCATCTCGCTGCCCACCGGCAGCGGCGCACTCGGCATCCCGGAGATCGTGCTCGCCGCCTACCGAAATGCCGAGTTGGCCATGGAAACCGCGCAGCCGGGGTGCGGGCTCACCTGGAACCTCCTCGCCGGCATCGGCCGGATCGAATCCGGGCACGCCAGCAGTGGCCGCACCGACCCCGCCGGTACGACGACGACGCCGATCTTCGGGCCCGCGCTCGACGGCACGCTGCCGGGCAACGAGATCATCAAGGAAGCCGACGGCGGTTTCGTGCGCGCCCTCGGTCCCATGCAGTTCCTGCCGAGCACCTGGGTGCACTACGCCGCCGACGGCAACGGCGACGGCGCCGCGGACCCGCACAACGTCTTCGACGCCGCGCTGGCCGCGGGCAAATACCTCTGCTCGGGCGGCATGAACCTGCGCGAGGCCGCCCAGGAACTGCGAGCGGTGCTGCGCTACAACAACTCCATGTCCTACGCGGCCAATGTGCTGAGTTGGTCGGCGGCGTATCGGACGGGCGGCGCGCCGAGCCAGGTGGCCATCTCGCCGGAGATCATCCCACCGGGCAGTGCCCCGCTGGTGGCCCCCAATGTGCTGGCCGCCTCGACCAACACACCCACCCCCACGACCACGCCGAAGCCGACCACGCCGAAGGCCACCACACCGACCCAGGTGATGATCACGCTGCCCGGCCTGCCGCCGATCCCGTGTGGCATCTTCTGCCCGCCGCCGGTCACGCCGCCCGAAACCTGTGTGAGCGAGCCGCTGCCCGCGCAGATGCCGAACCCGCTCGAACCCGAACAGAAGCCCGCCGACAAGCCCGCCGAGCAGACCTTCGGTGCTGCGGCGCCGAAGGACCCGGCCGTGCCGGAGCAGCCGGTCGTCGAGCCCGCCGCGTGCACCCCGGCCGCCGCCGAGCCCACCGAGAAGCCCGCCCCCGCCACGCCGGAGAAGACACCGGAACCAGGCGTCGCGCCCGCCGAGGAACCGGCACCCGCCGAGCCCGCGCCGGTGGCGCCGACCCAGCAACCAGGCATCACGCTGCCGTTCGGCATCGTCATCCCGCTGCCGCCCGCCCCCGCACCGGCTCCGTAGAAATCAAACCGAAAAAGAGATCACAGAGGAGTAACAAAAAGGTCTCGGGTGCGGTAATCTCTTCTCATCCAACACGGTTGAGGAGGGCACCACACAGTGGGTCGTCATCGGAAACAGCCTGCTACGACAGTTCGACGTAGCTCGCTCATCGCACTGACCGGTTTGGTCCCCGCTGGACTGGTGGCCGTTACCGCGGCCACCTCCGAGGCGACCACGGCAACCAACGCAGCTGTCGAGCACGACCTGCTTCCCGGCGCCGAGCCGGAGACGAGGGCAGATCTGGTCGCGTCATCGGAGGCCGACATCGCCGAGATCACGCATGCGGAAGCTCGCCAGTCGGCCTCGGCCACGCCGGTCGTGAAAACCGTTGCGTTGTCGGGCGATCGCGCCTCCTCGGATATGCCCTCGGGTCCGCTCGGTATTCCGGGCATCGCCGTCGCCGCCTATCAGACCGCCGAACAGCAACTGGCCGTGGAGGATCCGCACTGCGGGATGTCCTGGTCGCTGCTGGCAGGCATCGGCCGCGTCGAATCCACCCATGCCTACGGCAAGGCCGACGCACAGGGCAATCCGATCAAGGCGGTCTACGGACCCGTCCTCGACGGCAGTCTCTCCGGCAACAATGTCATCCACGACAGCGACGGCGGCGAGCTCGACGGCCTCGGCGGTTACGACCGCGCCATCGGCCCGATGCAGTTCCTGCCCGAAACCTGGCACCGCTACGCCGCCGACGGCAACGCCGACGGCATCGCCGATCCCCAGAACCTCTTCGACGCCGCCCTCACCGCGGGCCGCTACCTGTGCGACGGCGGCCTGAACATGCGCGACCTCTCCCAGCAGTCCAAGGCGATCCTGCGCTACAACAACTCGATGGCCTACGTCGCCAACGTGATGGCCTGGTCGGGTTCCTACTCCAGCGGCCTGGCCCCCAAGCCCCAGGACCTCCCCAGGATCCACTAGGGATTGTCACACCGGACGAGGACGACGAGTATTTCCGCGGACGACAGCAGCGGGATGGCGTCGATGACGGACTTCCGAGGGCGGGGATGAGCCGCCGGCAGGTCGTGTTCGACACCGAGGTCAATCCGGATTGGGTACCGATCCTCTCGGCGACGCCGATGGAGCTGGTACTCGCCGAGCCGATGCCGGAGCTGTGCAGCGAGCACGGCCTGCCCGCCGTGGACAGCCGCGCCTTCGTCGTGAATTCCAGCGGGCCGAATTCGGAGATGCCGACGGCGCGGGTCTTGCTGAGCTCGATGCCGCCCAGCCGATGGCGCGCTGCCGAGGCGCGCGTCAGGTTCCAGTGTCCGGCCTGCGAATACTGCCTGTCCGAGGTCCGGCGGTTCCGGTGGATCGCGATGCTGTCGCTGTTCGCGGTGCTACTGACGATCACGGCCCTCGTCACGGCCACGCAGCTCGAGCTCAGGCAGTTCTATCTCCCGTTGGCATTGGCGGTGATCCCGGGGTGCATGCCGATCGCGTTGCTGTCGGCGGTGCTGGCCTGGAGTCGATCCGGGTACTTCGCGGATGTGTGGATGAACGCGACGGCCGACCAGTTGATCGTTTCCGCGCACCCGGATTTCGTGGCGGCGGTCGAGCGAAACCGGGCCGATACCCCCTGAAGCATCGGGACCGTCTTGGAATCCCCGGAAGGCGCGCTACCGCTGGGGGGATAACATCGGGCGTATGTCAGTGATTACGGAAACGGATGTGCGGGCGGCGCTCGCGAAGGTCGACGACCCGGAGATCCGCAAACCGATCACCGAGTTGGGCATGGTCAAGTCCATCGCCATCGCCGACAGCGGTGATGTGCACATCGAGATCTATCTGACCACCTCCGGGTGCCCGTTGCGGACCGAGATCATTCAGCGGGTCACCAAGTCCGTCGCCGACGTCAACGGGGCAGGCGCGGTCACGGTCGACCTCGACGTGATGAGCGATGAGCAGCGCACCGAGCTGCGCAAGTCGCTGCGTGGCGATTCGGCCGAGCCGGTCATCCCGTTCGCCCAGCCCGGTTCGCTGACCCGCGTGTACGCGGTGGCCTCCGGCAAGGGTGGCGTCGGCAAGTCCAGCGTCACCGCCAACCTCGCCGTGGCACTGGCGCAGCGTGGGCTGTCGGTCGGTGTGCTCGATGCCGATATCTACGGCCACTCCATCCCGCGCATGCTCGGCACCGACGCCCGCCCGACCCAGGTCGAGCGGATGATCATGCCGCCCGTCGCGCACGACGTGAAGATGATCTCGATCGCGCAGTTCACCCAGGGCAATACTCCCGTGGTGTGGCGCGGCCCGATGCTGCACCGCGCGCTGCAGCAGTTCCTCGCCGACGTGTTCTGGGGCGATCTGGACGTGCTGCTGCTCGACCTGCCGCCCGGCACCGGCGACGTCGCGATCTCCCTCGCCCAGCTCATCCCGAGCGCCGAGATCCTGGTCGTCACCACCCCGCAGATCGCCGCCGCCGAGGTGGCCGAGCGTGCGGGTGCGATCGCCCTGCAGACCCGCCAGCGCATCGCCGGGGTCGTGGAGAACATGTCCTGGCTCGACCTGCCGGATGGTTCGCGCATGGAGCTCTACGGCTCCGGCGGTGGCCAGGTCGTGGCCGACCGCCTCACCCGCGCCGTCGGCTCGAATGTGCCGTTGCTCGGCCAGATCCCGATCGAGCAGGCCCTGCGCGAAGGCGGCGACGACGGCAACCCGATCGTGCTCTCCGACCCGGAGAACCCCGCCGCCGTCGCCCTGCTCGGCATCGCCGACAAACTCGCCGTCCGCAAGCGCGGATTGGCAGGCATGTCCCTCGGAATCGACACCACCCGCCATCTCTGAGCTGTTCCGCCTCTCCGCGTATTCAAGCCGGACTCGAGCGCGGAGAAGTTTGCGCCGGCGCCCGGCGGTTCGGTGTCAGTCGGGCTAGCTCGTACCCGGTGAGTTACCCATGTTCTCACCGAACAACGTCGCTGATTCGGACCTGTCGGAGGCTTCTTCTAGGCTGTTTCCATGCTGACGCTGCTTCTATACGTGCTCATCGTCGGGTTGGTTGCGGCGATGTTGTTCCTTGTCGCCAGTGCGGTGTTCGGGCGGTCCGAGGAGCTCGGGCCGTTGCCCGACGGGACCACGGCTACGGTGTTGCCCGCTGATGGGGTCACGGGGGCCGATGTGCGGGCGTTGCGGTTCCAGCAGGTGGTGCGCGGGTACAAGGCCGGTGAGGTCGATTGGGCGCTGGGCAGGCTGGCCGAACGGATCGACGAACTCGAGGTCGAGTTGGCGCAGGCTCGGCAATGGCAGGCGCAGGTGGCGGCGGGCCAGGATCGCGGGTGAGCGAGCTCGCCGACGACGGCCTCGTTCGCTGCGACTGGTCGACCGGCTCGCAGCTGTACCGCGACTATCACGACACCGAGTGGGGTCAACCCCTGCACGGCGACGACGCGATGTTCGAACGACTCTGCCTCGAGGCCTTCCAGTCGGGGCTGGCCTGGATCACCGTCCTGCGTAAACGACCCGCGTTCCGCACCGCGTTCGCCGGTTTCGAGATCGCGAAGGTCGCCGAGTTCGATGATCACGACCGCGCGCGGCTGCTCGCCGACGCGGGCATCGTGCGCAACCGCGCCAAGATCGACGCGGTGATCAACAACGCCCGGGTTGCTCGCGACCTGCCGATGAGTCTCGACGAGCTGGTGTGGTCGTTCGCACCCGCGCCACGCCCACGGCCGACCTCGATCGCGAATGTGCCCGCGACCACATCTGAATCCATTGCTCTGGCAAAGGAATTGAAGCGTCGCGGGTTCGCTTTCGTCGGCCCTACGACGGCGTATGCCCTCATGCAGGCAACCGGCATGGTGGACGATCACCTGGACGTTTGCTGGGTGGGCGCGGTACCGAACGGAACCGACTCAGCAGTCACATTTCGTACTCAGGTGTCCGCCCGCGACGGCAATAGGGAAGAATAGGACCGGTGTGGCCCGCCGAACACCCGGCGAGCCCGCTGGTTGGCGACAACCGGCAGACGAGAAAACAGTGCGCAGAACCACCGCGCAGATCTGGAGGGAGCAGAGGATGGCGGCCATGAAGCCCCGTACCGGGGACGGTCCCCTCGAAGCAACCAAGGAAGGTCGTGGAATCGTCATGCGGGTTCCACTCGAGGGTGGCGGGCGTCTGGTCGTCGAACTCACACCGGACGAGGCTGCGGCGCTCGGTGACGAATTGAAGAGCGTCACCAGCTGAATGCGCTGACCGAGGTCGCCGCACTTCTGGCCTGCCCGGAGTGCGGCGATGCACTGCAACCGCACGATCGTGCGCTGCGATGCGCTACCGGCCACAGCTTCGACATCGCCCGTCAGGGCTATGTCGGGCTGCTGACCGGCGCATCGACGAAAATGACCGGCGATACCGCCGACATGCTCGACGCCCGCGCCGCCTTTCAGGGTGCGGGCCATTTCGCCCCGATCGCCGCGGCGATCGCTCGTGCCCTCGACACCGGAGGCGCGGTGCTCGAAATCGGCGCGGGTACCGGCTACTACCTCGCCGAGGTGCTCGACGCGCACCCCGGCACTCTCGGCATCGCCTTGGACGTGGCCAAGCCCGCCGCCCGCCGAGCCGCCCGCGCGCACCCCCACATGGGCTCCGTGCTGGCCGACGCCTGGCGCGGCTTGCCGGTGCGCGACGACACCATCTCCGGCGTGCTCTCGGTGTTCGCCCCGCGCAACCCAGCCGAAGTCGACCGCGTGCTCACTCCGGGCGGACGCTTCGTCGTCGTCACGCCCACCGCTCGTCATCTGGGCGAGCTGATCGGCCCCCTCGGCATGGTCAGCGTCGACCCTGACAAGGATCGCCGCCTGGCCGACTCACTGTCTGGCACCTTCACTCGCGCCGAGCACACCCTCGTCGAGTTCCCGATGAAGCTGTCACGCCCCGACGTCACGAACGTCGTCGCGATGGGCCCGTCGGCCTTCCACGGCACCCCCGCCGACGATCCACGCATCGCCGCCCTACCCGACATCACCGAAGTGACAGCCTCGGTAACCGTGTCGACCTATCTACCTCGCAGCTGACCGCACTCGTCGCGCCGAGGGCGTCCGCGGCACGCACACTCCGCCACCGAGCGCCCTGCGGCCCAACCGGGCCCTAGCGCAACACACTCCGGTACACCTCGAGCGTGCGCTCAGCGATCCGCGCCCAGTCGAACTCCGCGATCGCCCGCACCCGCCCGGCCTGGCCGTAGCGCACAGCAAGAGCCCGATCCCCCGCGACCTCGTTCACCGCGGCAGCGAGCCCCTGCTCGTACTCCCCTGTCGCCTCCGGGTCGTAGTGCACCAATCGGCCGGTGCCCCCGTCGACGACCACCTCCGGAATCCCGCCCACATCGGAAGCGACGACGGCGGTCGCGCACGCCATCGCCTCCAGGTTCACGATGCCGAGTGGTTCGTAGACCGACGGGCACACGAATACCGAGGAGGCGGACAGGATCTGGCGGACCTGCTCGGCGGGCAGCATCTCCTTCACCCAGAAGACGTTGCCGCGCCGACGCTGCAATCCGTCGACGGCGGCGGCGACCTCTACCTCGAGCTCCTTGGTATCGGCCGCGCCCGCGCAGAGAACCAACTGGATATCAGGGTCGAACGAGGCGGCCGCGGCGAGCAGATGCCCGACACCCTTCTGCCGGGTGATCCGTCCGACGAACGACACGATCGGCAGGTCGGCGCGCACCCCGAGCCGCTCCAGCACCGGAATGTCGGCACCGCCGGGCGGGCCGGGATGCCACACGCTCGCGTCGATGCCGTTGTGCACCACATGAACTCGATCAGGGTCGATCGCGGGGTAGGCGTCGAGCACGTCGTGACGCATGCCTTCGCTCACCGCGATCACCGCATCGGCATGCTCCATCGCATTGCGTTCCGACCACGACGACAGGCGATATCCACCACCGAGCTGTTCGGCCTTCCACGGCCTGCGCGGTTCCAGCGAATGCGCCGTGAGCACATGCGGAATCCCGTGCAGCATGCCGGCGAGGTGACCGGCCAACCCCGCGTACCAGGTGTGCGAATGCACCACGTCCACGCCGCCCGCCGCGTCGGCCATGCGCAACTGCGCCGACATCATCTGCAGCGCGGCATTGGCGGCGTACAGCTCGGGGTCGGGACGGTGCACCACGGCACCGCCGCGCGGCGCGCCCATGCAGTGCACGGTGACATCACAGAGATCACGCAATCGGACAGTGAGTTCGGTGACATGAACGCCCGCACCGCCATACACCTCGGGGGGATACTCCCGGGTCAGCATGGCGACACGCAGCGGTTGCGCTGAAGTCTGCTCGCTGTCGGTGCCATCACTCACTGGGTCCAAATTAGACCCTCGGGTCGACATGGGCCACCGTAACCCCGCTGGCCCTGTACTTTGAGCAGGGTGAGGAGCCAGCCGCACGTACTCGGGATCGTGCTCGCCGGTGGCGAGGGCAAACGACTGTTTCCGCTCACTGCCGACCGCGCCAAGCCCGCGGTTCCATTCGGCGGCGCGTACCGGCTGATCGACTTCGTGTTGAGCAACCTCGTGAACGCGGGATACCTGCGTCTGTGCGTGCTCACCCAGTACAAGTCGCATTCGCTCGATCGCCATATCTCACAGACCTGGCGACTGTCCGGATTCACCGGTGAATACATCACCCCGGTGCCCGCACAGCAGCGTCTCGGGCCGCGCTGGTACACCGGCAGCGCCGACGCGATCATGCAGTCGCTCAACCTGATCTACGACGAGGACCCCGACTACATCGTGGTGTTCGGCGCCGACCACGTGTACCGGATGGACCCGGAACAGATGGTGGCCAGCCATATCGCGTCGGGCGCGGGCGTCACCGTCGCCGGGATCCGGGTGCCGAGGGCCGAGGCGAGCGCGTTCGGCTGCATCGACACCGACGAGTCCGGCAAGATCACCCAGTTCCTGGAGAAGCCCGCGCATCCGCCGGGCACCCCCGACGACCCGAACGTGACGTTCGCCTCGATGGGCAACTACGTGTTCACCACCCGCGTACTGGTCGACGCCATCCGCGCCGACGCCGAGAACTCCGATTCCGACCACGATATGGGCGGTGACATCATCCCGACGCTGGTCGCCGCCGGCCAGGCCGCCGTCTACGACTTCGCCGACAACGACGTCCCCGGCGCCACGCAACGCGATCGCGGTTACTGGCGCGACGTGGGCACCATCGACGCCTTCTACGAGGCGCACATGGACCTGGTCTCGGTGCACCCCGTGTTCAACCTCTACAACAAGCACTGGCCGATCCGCGGCGCCGCCGAGAACCTGCCGCCCGCGAAATTCGCCCAGGGCGGGCTCGCCCAGGAGTCGATCGTCGGGGCGGGCTCGATCCTGTCGGCGGCCACCGTCCGCAATTCGGTGCTGAGCTCGAACGTGGTGATCGAGGACGGCGCCACGGTGGAGGGCAGTGTATTGATGCCCGGTGTGCGGATCGGGCGTGGCGCGGTGGTGCGCCACGCGATCCTGGACAAGAACGTGGTGGTCGGCGAGGGCGAGATCATCGGCCTCGATCTCGATCGCGACCGGGAGCGTTTCGCCGTCAGCAACGGCGGTGTGGTCACCGTCGGTAAAGGCATCTGGGTCGGCTGAGTCTCGGCGGCCTGCGCCGCCGGTTCTCGGCCGCGATCAGCACCTCGACGCGCAGAGCAACCCGTCACCGATCGGGATCAGAACGCTGGTGAGCTCGGGGTTTTCCGCGATCGCACGAGTCGCCGCCCGGACTGCCTGCGTGGCCGGGTCACGCTGGTCCGGATCAGGAACGCGCCCACCGAGCAGCGCGTTGTTGAGGATGAACGCGCCGCCCTCGCGCAGCAACCGCACACCCTGTTCGACGTAATTGGGGTGTTCCATCGGTGCCGCGTCGATGAAGACCAGGTCGTAGGAGCCGTCGGCCAGGCGGGGTAGCACGTCCAGCGCCCGCCCGTTGATCAGTCGCGTGCGCGACGGCGTGATCTCGGCGGTCCGGAACGCCTCCTTGGCCGCGCGCTGATGCTCGGGTTCGGAGTCGATCGTCGTCAGCGTCCCGTCCTCACGCATCCCGTCGAGCAGCCACAGCCCGCTGACGCCTGCCCCGGTGCCCACCTCGACGACCGAGCGCGCGCCGAGCATCTGCGCGTACATGCTCAGCAGCGCACCCACCGCCGCGGGCACCGGCGCGGCACCCAATTCGGTGGCCCGCTCGCGCGCTTCGAGAAGAACCTCGTCCTCGACGACGGACTCCTCCACATAGGCCAGGTTCCGCTCCACGTTCGATGCCACAGCTATGAGGCTAGGCCACCGAAGGGGTATGTGTATTCAGCAAAGGGACGGATCCGACACTGTGTCGCACAGATCCCGAACAATTGCCGAAAGTTTGCGGATCGATCACAACAGCCCCCGAACTGCTGGTTCTCCGTTGGCGACGGGACTAAGGTCGAGTTCGACCAGAATTCTCAGGTCACACTCAGGATCTCCACACCTGACCCATATCAGGGCAGGAAATAGTTGCCCTACGCAAGGCCAGCCGATCGCGGCGGGTACGAGACTCGGGAACAACCGCACACAGTTGCTGGTTGATTGTCGATAAGCAAGGTTCGCTGACCCGGACCAGCCAGGTTTCGTGCCAGCGGTCCCGAGTAGGAGGTGTCCCATCACGATGGTAGACACGGCACGTCAAGACGCCACCGACCAAACTCTGCCCGCCGATCTCATCGCGGCCGAAGCCGACGAATTCGAGGCCGAACTCACCGGCACCGCCGCTTTCGACGCGACCGGCGATCGTGCCGCCATGCCTTCCTGGGACGAACTGGTCCGCGAGCACGCCGACCGGGTCTATCGCTTGGCCTACCGCCTCTCCGGCGACGCCCAGGACGCCGATGACCTCACCCAGGACACCTTCATCCGGGTGTTCCGCTCGCTGCAGAACTACCAGCCCGGCACTTTCGAGGGCTGGCTGCACCGCATCACCACCAACCTGTTCCTCGACATGGTCCGTCGTCGCAACCGCATCCGCATGGAAGCGCTGCCGGAGGACTACGACCGGGTCCCCGCCGAAGGCCCGACCCCGGAGGACGCCTACCACGACTCCCGCCTCGACCCCGACCTGCAGAAAGCACTCGACTCGCTGGCGCCGGAGTTCCGCGCCGCGGTCGTGCTGTGTGACATCGAGGGTTTGTCCTACGAGGAGATCGGCGCCACGCTCGGTGTGAAGCTCGGCACCGTGCGAAGCCGGATCCATCGCGGGCGTCAGGCATTGCGCGAGTACCTTGCGCATAATGGAAGTGAGCAGCGGTACTCCGCTGAAGCCCCATCGTTGTGACGGGAGTTCGACGTCACCGGGGCCTCTCGGTTGATGTCGGTCGGAAGGAAGAATCCCGGATGAGCGTGGAACCCAGTGCCTCAGGTCGCCCACCGCGCTTTCAGCCCACCGAGCACCTGGCCAGTGAGGCTGTCGCGGCTTTTGTCGACGGCGAACTGCGGATGAACGCCTATCTGCGTGCCGCCCAGCATCTTTCGGTCTGCCCCGAATGCGCGGCCGAGGTAGATGCCCAGCAGCAGGCGCGCATCGCGCTGCGCCGGGCCGCCGAGGTGGCGATTCCGCGCAGCCTGCACGACAGCCTCTCGCGCATTCCGCTGGCCGACCTCCCCGGCAACGCACCCGAACCGCAGCGCCGTAACGAGGCATTTCTCGGATTCATCACAGATTCCTTCACCGCGACCCGGTGGACAACGTGGCGGCGCAAGTAGAGTCTGCGACGTGACAGGCGAATCGACGAATTCCGGATCGGCCGACCACTCGGATTCGGGGGACAATCGGGGCACGCTGCGCCCTTCGGACGCACCGAGCCTCGGGCCGCGCCCGGTCTACCGGCCGCACATCGACAGCCACACCGCGCGCGCGTTCCGCCGCCCGAACGGCCAAGCCGGTTCGTTCGCACCGCACGACCCGCAGCGCGTGGCCGGAAAGGGCGCCGACGAAGGCATCGTTCAGCGCCCCCCGGACGGCGTGCTCGCCGAGGCGTTCGCCCGGCCCGAAGGCTCCTCGGAGCTGTTGCAGCGCGAGCCCGGCGCCGACGAGCCGAAGACGGTCGTCGCGGGTCCGGTCGACCCGTGGCGCGATCCCGACGCGGCGGCCCGGCTCGGTTCGCCCGCCGTCGAGACTCCCCCGCCTGCCCGGTTGCCCGTCGCGGACAAGCTGAGCGCTCGCGAGGTGCTGTTCGGTTCGCGGGTGGCACCGAAGGCACTGGCGATACTGGCCGTGCTCGCCCTCGGCATCGCCGTCGTGGGTGGGCTGGTCGGGCGGGTCACCGCCGAGACCGCGTCCACGCTCACCTCACGCAAGGTGACCCTGGATCAGAGTGCGGGTGTCGAGACCCCGCACAGCCAGATCGCCGCGGTCGCCAATGCCGTACTGCCCTCGGTGGTCTCGATCCGGGCCACTGTCGGCGACAACGGCGCGACCGGTTCCGGCGTGGTGATCGACGGCGGCGGTTACGTCGTCACCAACAACCACGTGATCTCGATGGCCGCGACCGACAAGTCCAATCGAGCCGCCATCCAGGTGCAGTTCTCCGACGGCACCCGGGTCCCCGCGCAGATCGTCGGGCGCGATCCCAAGACCGACCTCGCGGTGCTCAAGGTCGAGGCGAAGAACCTGACGGTGGCCAATCTCGGCAAGTCCGCCGATGTGCAGGTCGGCGACGACGTGCTGGCGGTCGGTTCGCCACTGGGCCTGAGCAAGACCGTCACGTCCGGCATCGTCAGCGCCCTGCACCGCCCCGTGAAGCTCGCGGGCGAGGGCAGCGACACCAACGCGGTGATCGACGCCGTACAGACCGACGCCGCGATCAACCCGGGTAACTCCGGTGGCGCGCTGGTCGACATGCAGGGCCGCGTCATCGGTATCAACACCGCCATCCGCAGTGAGACCGGTGGTTCGGTGGGCCTCGGCTTCGCCATCCCGGTGGACGTGATGACCGCTGTCACCCAGACCCTGATCCGCGACGGCCAGATGCACCACCCGGTGATCGGCCTGAGCGCGCGCACCAAGACCGTCGCCAACGAGGTGATGAGCGGTGCCGCTGTCGCCGATGTGACGCCGGGCAGCCCCGCCGACAAGGCTGGCATCGTCGAGGGCGACGTGGTCGTGAAGATCGGCGACCGCGAGGTCACCGGGCCCGACGAGCTGGTTGTGGCCGTGCAGTCCCGCAAGATCGGCGAAACGGTGAACGTGCAGTTGATCCGCGATGGCAGGCAGGTGGACGTGCCGGTCACCCTCGAATCCGACTGACCTGCGGACGCGCGCGCCGGGTAACCTGGATTCGTGTTCAGTAACATCGGGTGGAGCGAGATGATGATCCTGCTCGTCGCCGCCCTTGTGATCCTCGGCCCGGAGCGACTGCCCGGCGCCGTCCGCTGGACCACCGGCGCGCTGCGCCAGGCGCGCGACTACGCCAGCGGCGCCACCACTCAGCTGAAACAGGAGCTCGGACCGGAGTTCGACGATCTGCGCAAGCCGCTCGCCGACCTGAACGAGCTGCGTGGCATGAGCCCGAGGGCCGTGGTCACCAAGCACCTGCTGGGCGGTGACGATTCGGTGCTGCGCGATCTGGAGAGCGCGGTGCCCGACAAGAAGCAACTGTTCGGCACCAGCAGCGGTATGCCCACCACTCCGTCGGCGCCCCCGCTGCCGAAGTCGCTGGATCGCAACGAGCGCCCCCCGGTCGACTACGACGCCACGTAGATCGTCGAAAACACCGCACGGTCGGCATTTGCTACGAGATCGCGCTGAACGAACTCTGCAGCGGCGACCTCGCTTCTGTGTGATTTGCCGAAAATCCGCGCCCGAGAGTGTTGTGTCGCAAGACAGTTCGATGTCAATCGTTATAGACACACAACGCTGTCGAGCTGTCTAGACTTCGCACATGTCGGCCGATGACGTGGCACGAGTTTTCGCGATCGAGGACAAGGTCGAGCGACTCAAAGCTGCCACCGACGGGGTGGCGGCTGCCCAGCAGACCATCAACGAACTAACCAGGATCCGGCGAGCCGTGATCCGAGAACTCCATGCCGACGGCTGGACGTTCGCCCGGATCGGCGCCGCCGCCGGACTGTCGCGTGCGCGCATTCACCAGGTGAGCACCCAGGGTCCCGTTCCCGAAGGACTGTTCTTCGGCCACGGCACCCTGACCGTGCTCGCCCCCGAGGTCCGCTCCGGCCGACTTCTCGGCGCGCCCGACCCACAGGCCGCGCAGCGCCTGGCCGAACTGCTGCGACAACTCGGCTTCGCGGCGAACGTCGAGACGTTCATGCCCGGCCGGCCCATCGACCTCAATCGCGACGGGCTGGTGATTCTCGGCGGCCCCGAACTCTCACCCAGCCTGCGCCAGCTGGTGGTGGCCGATCCGCGCCTGCGCCGGACCGTCACCAGAGCGGGCGATACCCGGCGCGGCATCGAAGACAGGGCCGCACGCCGGGTCTACCGGCCCGGCGGCACCGAACCGCACGACATCGCCTACCTGGCTCGGCTCCCCCGGCCCGACCGGCGCGGCAGCATCATGCTGATCGACGGCCTGCATCCGCCCGGCTCACTGGGTGCGATCCGATTGCTGGCGACCCGCTTGGCGACGCTGCACGAGCGTGCGAGCAGTCATTTGTTCTCGGTCCTCATCGCGGTCCGGTACGACCGCGCCACCGGCGAACCCGTTGATGCGGATTTGCTCACCCCGGTTTACCGCCATGAAACAGACCCAAAGTTGGCTACGACCCGGGTTCATCCGTAGACTGCTCTAAACTCGCCGTGCTCAGTGATCTGCATCACTGTACTGTTATGGATCACAAGTCGCCCGCGATGGTTAGATTGCTAGCGAGTAACCGAGTGTGAGTAGGTGAGCATCACATGTTCTCGTCTCCAGAGGCCAGCGCGTGCCGGGTTCTGCCCGTGCACGCGGCAGGCCATCCACGGCCCGTTCCGCCCTTCGACGCGGAGCCGACCACCGGCGACGTCATCGTCACCACCCATCGCGTGACCTACAGCGACCGCCTGAAGGTCTTCATCGGCCCGCACGAGGACGTGGACAGCTTTCTGCGCCCGTTGCGGCGGATGGACGGTCATCAGCGCTACGCGCTCGATCTGACCGTGCTACCCGAACCGGTGCCCGCCACCGAGGTCACCACGACGGTGAGTTCGGCGCGCGGCGATCTCGCGCTCGGCTGCGCCGGTTCGGCGGACGCGATGACGCTGCAACTGCGCACGACCATCGATCACGTCACCCGGCGCTTCACCCTCGGGCTACCCGGGGGTCGACTCGGTCTGCCGACGGTGTATCTCCCGCACGGCGACGAGGACACCTACGTCTACCCGGAAGAGGTGTTCACCGCCGACCACGCGGTGGAGATCTTCCGCGACTTCTTCCACGCCGGCGCGGTTCCCGCGGGTCTGCAGCAGCGCGAGATCCTCGACTGAGAGCTTCTCGCCGCGCGCGACATGCTCGACGATAGCTAGGCTGGTCGAACGGTCACAATGCCTCGTTGGTGACCGCGGAGAGGCCGGTGCGTGATGCGTGATCTCCTCGGACAGGTGCTCGAACTGCTCGGTGATCAGGCCGTGGCACTGGCCAGGATCGTCGACCGAACCGGTGCGGGTCCGCGCGAAACCGGGGCCGCGATGGCGATGACGGGCGACGGTCGCGTGCTCGGTTCGCTGTCGGGCGGCTGCGTCGAGTCGGCGGTGCTCGCTACCGCCGGCCAGGTTCTGCTCGACGGCCAGGCGAGCCTCGAGCGGTTCGCGGCCGCCGATGAACTCACGGTCGGCCTACCGTGCGGTGGCGAGATCGAAGTCTTCGTCGAACGCCTGGACCGCGACGATCTCCCCGTCCTGCGCGCCCTCCACACCGCACTCGACGCACACCACCCGGTCGCCTACGCCACCACCCTCGAGTCGACCCCCGACCGAAAACTCCTACGGCCCGGCGATTCCGCCCCATGGCGCGGCCTCGACCACGACGCCGCCGCCCTCCTCGCCGCGGGCCACAACGGGCTCATCGGCGCCCAGGACTGCACCCCAGCCCAGGCCGAACGCCCCCGCACCTTCGTCCAGGTCTTCCGCTCCCCCGCCCGGATGATCCTGGCCGGCGCCAACGACTACACCCGCGCCATGACCGTCGCCGCGGCGAACCTCGGCTACCACGTCACCGTCGTGGACGCCCGCGAAACCTTCACCACCCCGGCCCGTTTCCCCGCCGCACACGAGGTCGTAGTCGACTGGCCCCACCGCTACCTCGAGGCCGAGAACGCGGCAGCCCGAGTAGACGACCGCACCGTCGTCTGCGTCCTCACCCACGACCCGAAATTCGATGTCCCCCTGTTGGCCACCGCATTACGCCTTCCGGCCGTAGGTTTCCTCGGCGCCCTCGGCTCCCGCCGAGCCCACGCCGACCGCACCGCCCGCCTGCGCGAAGCCGGCCTCAGCGACCCCGAAATCGCCCGCGTCCGAAGCCCTCTCGGCCTCGATCTCAATGCCCACACCCCAGCGGAAACCGCCATCTCCATCCTCGGCCAAATTCTCGCCGAGCGAAGCGGGGCCACAGCAAGACCCTTGACAGCACTGGACGGGCCGATCCATGGCCCTGGCAAGAGTGCCGAGCTCTAACGGCTGCCACCGACTCCGCGGGCAGTCAGCTACGTGGGCCGACGCACAGCGTGAACCCACGCTCGGTGTGGGCGAACAGCGTGGAGGGAATCCCCGCACAGTCCTGCGCCCCGGTCACCTTCAGCCCTCACACGTCGGGCGCCGCTCCGGTTCGCTGACCGGGGCGGCGCCCGATGTCGACGACTATGCCGCGACTTGTTCGGGCCGAAGGGTTTTCATCGGTGGTCGGTCTTCGAGCGAGACCGCGGTGGTGTGGGCGATGAATTCGCCTTCGATCAACGGGAATTGGGTCAGTGGGGCGCCCGAGTCGGGGACTCCGCTGCGGCGTAGAGCGGTGCCGAGGATCTGGCGGCTCATCACGCCCAGGTCGGACAGCGGGCGGTTGCGGTGGGTGCGCACGCCCAGGTTCACCTGGGTGATGGCGTCCATGCCCATGTGGTCGTAGGTGTCGAGGAGCAGGCCGATCTCCACGCCGTAGCCGGGAGCGAAGGGGACCGCGGTGAGCAGTTCGCGGGTGCCCGCGTATTCGCCGCCGAGCGGCTGGAGCACTTGCGCCAGTTCGGGGCGAAGGGCGGCCAGCAGCGGACGGGCGACGAGTTCGGTGACTCGCCCGCCGCCGTTCGCGTCCAGGGACTCGCCCTGGCGCAGCGGGCGGCGGTAGTAGGCCTTGGACAGGTGCGTGCCCTGCGTCATCAGCAGCGGGCCGAGGAGCTTGGGCACGAAGTCGGGGTCGGGGTCGATCAGGTCGGAGTCGACGAAGGCGATCAGATCGCCCGTGGTGACCGCCAGCGACCGCCACAGCACCTCGCCCTTGCCGGGGACCGGTTCGAGTTCGGGAACGGCTTCCTCGCGGGAGATCACCTCGGCGCCCGCCGCGCGTGCGCGTTCGGCGGTGGCGTCGGTGGACCCGGAGTCGAGCACGATCAGTTCGTCGACGAGCGTGCCGAGCAGCGGCCGGATACTGGCCACGACCGCGGCGACGGTGTCCTGTTCGTTCAGCGCGGGCAGCACCACCGAAACGGTGCGGCCCTCCTTGGCGGCGACGAGCTCGCCGACCGTCCATTCAGGGGTGTCCCATGTGTGGGTAGTGGCCCAGGCGGGCTCGCGGTGTTGGATTTTCATGCCAGACCTCGCAGAGTTCGTGCGGGGGGCCGGATGCCCTGGATCGCGGCGATCATGTCCACGACCCGCCGCGTTTCGGCGACTTCGTGAACCCGGAAGATCCGAGCGCCCGCGGCGGCCGACCATGCGGTTGCCGCCAGTGTGCCCTCGACCCTTTCGGTGAGACCTACACCTAGAGTCTCCCCGATAAAATCCTTGTTGCTCAGTGCCATCAGCACTGGCCATCCGGTTTTTACAAGACCGTCGATTCCGCGCAACAACTCGAGCCCGTGATAGGTGTTTTTGCCGAAATCATGAGTGGGATCGATCACGATGCCATCGGCTCGCACCCCCGCGGCCGCGGCATTCTCGGCCGCGGCGACGACGGTGGCGGTCACCTCGGCCACCACATCGGCGTAGCGAACACGATGCGGACGGGTGCGCGGCACGGCGCCGCCGGTGTGGCTGCAGACGATGCCCGCGCCCGTTTCGGCGGCGACGTGCACGAGATCGGGGTCGGCGCCGGCCCAGGTGTCGTTGATCAGGTCGGCGCCCACGGCGACCGCGGCCCGCGCGACGTCACCTCGCCAGGTATCCACACTGATCAACAGGTCCGGATACTTCGCCCGGATCGCCGCGACGAAGGGCACCACCCGCTGCGCTTCCTCGGCCGCGTCGACGGTGACTCCCGGCCCCGCCTTCACTCCGCCGATGTCGACCAGATCGGCGCCCTCGTCGACCGCGCGCGAGACACGTTCCATCGCGGCCTCGTCGCTGAACGTGGCACCACGGTCGTAGAACGAGTCCGGCGTGCGATTCACGATCGCCATCACCAACGCGCGATCCGTCGCCACCTCGCGCCCACACAGAGTCTGCCCGCTCCGCCTCTCCGAGTCTTCGGCCGACGACTGTTCACCGCGACTGCTCATGCTCCGGGCAGGCGGTTCGAAATTCGGTCGAGGTTCGGGCGTGCCCGACGAGTTACCCATGTTCATACGAAATCAGACATTACGGGTGCTATCTCGGCGCTCGACCAGCGGCAACGTCAGCCGCGTATTCGGCGTAGGCAGGAACATAGCCTTCTGTCGGACCGGACAGCACATACAGCTGACCGTCCACGTCGGGCGCATAACCCTGCTTACGCAATTCCACCTTCCGGCTCTTGAACGTCGATGTCTGCTCCAGTTCGGCGACCACGCGCACATACAGCGGGACCGCGTACAGCGGGAGTCGCTGATAAGCGGTCGCGGCCAATGCCTTTCCGTCGAATGAGGCGTCGTCGGCCAGCGTGATCGCCGCCATGCCCGCTTTTCCGTCGGTGCCGGGAATGTCGACGCCGTAGACAACAGCCTGATCGACACGCTCGTCGTGCCCGAGCGCGCCCTCGACCTCCGTGGTCGCCACGTTCTCGCCCTTCCACCGGAAGGTGTCGCCGAGCCGGTCGACGAACGCGATGTGCCAGAAATGCTGATCGCGGACGAGGTCGCCGGTGTCGAACCAGCAGTCGCCCTTCTTGAAGCCGTCGCGCACCAGCTTGGATTCCGAGGCCTTCTTGTCGGTGTAGCCGTCGAACGGCTGACGGTTGTTCACCTTCGCCAGCAGCAGCCCGACCCCGCCGGACCGCACCCGGCGCAGCTTCCCATCGCGACCGCGCCGCGCGTGGCCGGTCTCGTCGTCGTACTCGACGACCGCGTACGGCAGCGGGCACAGTCCGGCGGTCCGGTCGACGCCGAACGCGTTGACGAACGCCAGCGGCGCCTCGCTGGACCCGTAGAACTCGACCACCCGGCCGATCCCGAACCGGCGCCGGAACTCGTCCCACAGTTCGGGTCGCAACCCGTTGCCGACTGCCAGCCTGACCCGATTGCCCTTCTCGCCGGACCGCACCGGCTGGTTGATCAGGTATCGGCAGAGCTCGCCGATGTAGATGAACGCGGTGGCCCGCTCGCGCGCGATCTCGTCCCAGAACCCCGACGCCGAGAACTTGCGGCTGAGCACATAGGTCGATTCACCCGCGAGCACGGCCGACAGCGCGACCGTGAGCGCGTTGTTGTGATAGAGCGGCAGGCAGCAGTACAGGGCGTCGTCGGCCCGCAACCGGACGCCGAGCCCGCCGAGCCCGGACATGCTCTTGGTCCAGCGCTGATGGGTCATCACGCTGGCCTTGGGTAGACCGGTGGTGCCGGAGGTGAAGATGAGGAACGCCCGTTCCCCGGCCCGGACCCGCGCACAGGTGGCGGGGTCGGAATCGGTTGCGGTGCGGGCCGACTCGTCCAACTCCTCGGCGGTGAGCACGTTCTCCGCAGGCTCGGGCAGCGACTCCAGCGCCTCGGCGCACTCCGCGCCGACGACATTGAGCACGCTGCCGAGCAGCCCGATGCTGTGTGCCAGCACCTGATCTCGCTGGTTGTAGTTGAGCAGCCCCACCGTGGCGCCGAGCTTGAGCACGGCCAGCACCGTGAACAGGGTTTCGGGCCGGTTGGTCATCAGCACGCCGACCACATCGCCGCGCGTCACCCCGCGCGCGGAAAGCACTGCGGCGTAACGGTTCACCTCACTGTTGGCGGCGCGGTAGGTGTAGGAACGACCTTCGAAACGCAGGAACACCCGGTCGGGCCTGCGGTGTGCGACCCGCTGGAAATACAGCCCGATGGAGGCTTTGTCCTTGGGCCCCACCAGCATTCCGCGTGCGTTGCGCAGCATGCCGGGGGCGTCGAGCGCCATGGCGGGCAGGGCTTTGGCCAGGTCGAACACGCTTACCGTGTCGCGCGCGTCATTGCTCACGTCGATCTCTCCTACTGTGCGGGCGCGGCCGGTTCCAGCGCGGCGAACGCGGTGGGCAGGTCGGTGGCCACGATGAGTCGGTCACGTGCTGCCCGCGGCACAATTGTGCGCTCGGACAGTTCATCGATCCAGTGGAACAGGCCGTCGTAGAAGCCGTTCGCGTTCAGCAGGACAACGGGTTTCGTGTGTTCACCGAGGTAGCCACCGGTCCAGGTCTCGAACAGTTCCTCGAGGGTCCCGATGCCGCCCGGGAGCGTGAGGAACGCGTCCGCGCGCGCTTCCATCATCTGCTTGCGCTGGCGCATCGTGTCGGTGACGAGCAGTTCGTCGGCGTCGACATCGGCGACTTCCTTGTGCACCAGATGTTTCGGGATCACGCCGATGGTGTGCGCGCCACCGGCCCTGGCCGCGGTGGCCACCGCGCCCATCATCGACACGTGACCACCACCGGAAACCAATTGCCAACCGCGACGCGCGATCTCGGTGCCGACGCGCGCCGCGAGGCTGATCAGGTCGGGATCGGTGGTGCTGGCGGAACAGTAGACACACACGGAATAGCTCACCATTGATCCTCGGTGCCGAGACGCTCGATGTTCGCGTGGTCGCCGGTTTCGCCCTGGATGATCCGCACGACCTCGTCGACGCTGTCGGTGAGCTGGATCAGGTCGAGATCCTCGGGCGAGATCTTGCCCGAGCCGGCCAGGGAGCTGCGCAGCCAGTCGACGAGGCCGGACCAGTAGGCGGTGCCGAACAGAATGATCGGGAAGCGGGTGATCTTGCGGGTCTGCACCAGGGTGAGCGCCTCGAACAGCTCGTCCAGGGTCCCGAAACCACCGGGCAGGCAGACAAAAGCCTGGGAGTACTTCACGAACATCGTCTTGCGGACGAAGAAGTACCGGAAGTTGATCCCCAGATCCACCCACTCGTTGAGCCCCTGCTCGAACGGCAGCTCGATCCCGAGCCCGATCGAGTAGCCGCCCCCTTCCGAGCAACCGCGGTTGGCCGCTTCCATCGCGCCGGGCCCGCCGCCGGTGATCACCGCGAAGCCCGCCCGACTGAGCGCCGCGCCGATCTCCCTGCCCGCCACGTACTCGGGGTGGTCGGGACCCGTACGCGCCGAGCCGAATACCGTCACCGCGGGCGGGATCTCCGCGAGCGCGCCGAAACCCTCGACGAACTCGGCCTGGATCCGCAGTACCCGCCACGGATCGGTATGCACCCAGTCGCTGTCCTGCCGCGTATCGAGCAGGTTCCGGTCGGCGGTCCGCACACCGGGCTTGCGCTCCCGGCGGAACATCACCGGACCACGGAACTTCGGTTTGACCTTCCCAACCTGTTCATCAGCGGAATCGGTAGACATGACCCCAACTTACTGTGTTGGATTCCGGTCACGGGCGCGCACTTCTAGATCGGCCGGGCCACGGCCATCCGCGTCCTCGATCGAGCCGAAGGATTTCCCGTGTCCCCTGCCGTCGCGGCACGTTCCACTCGTGTGCTCGTCGTGCTCGTCGCCATGGCCGGTGCGCTGATCACCGCGTTCGTTGTCGCTCCACGCCTGCTGGCGAACAGCGTCGAGGCCGGTTTCAGCGACGAAAACGATCTTCGACGAGCATTCCGCACGGCCTTCGTCGAGTATTGGCTTGCCGGAAACCGTGAGTTCACCGCCGACCTGGCGAAGGTGGTCGACTACTGGTACCGCTATCACCTCGTGAAAGCGGTACTCGCCGCGATTCTGCTGGCCGTGCTCGTCGCGCTCGCCGTGAAGCTCTGGCGGGCGTTCGTGGCGGCGGGCCAGGCGGCGCGGGGCACACGGGTCGGTCTCGCGGTATCCGGCGGCCTGGCCGCCGTGCTCGCGCTGTGCTCGCTGGTGCTGGTGCTGGCCAATGTGCAGGGCGCGGTGACGCCCTTCGCGTCGCTGCTGCCGATGTTGCTGGGCGAGGACTCCGCCCCGACCGAGGTCATCACCCAGGTCGACCGGCGGTTGGCCGACGGCACCCGAGTACCCCCGCTGGAGGTGATGATCGACGAATTCGCTCGCTACCACGTGGCGATGGCCGCGCTCGCCGCCGTAACGGCCGTTCTCCTACTCGGTGCGTGCGCCCTTCTGTGGCGCAAGTCCGTCCGGTCCCCCGACCGCCGCTCCCGTCGCGTCCTCGCCTGGTTCGGCACCCTCTCGGCCCTGTTCGCGTTGGTCATGGTCGTCGTCGCGGTAGCGAACACCACCAACGCGTCGAACCCGGTCCCCGGCCTGGCAGCCCTGTTCACCAACGGTTGGTGAGCGCGAACCTCGACGGGCGTCTCGGCCTACGGCTTGGACAGGTAGGTCCGCAGCATCGCGGCGAAGCGGGACACGTCGGTCCAGCCGTACTCGGCGCGCATGCCGCCGCCACCGTGGGCGTTGACGGAGTCGATGAGGGGTTTCGGTGACTTCAACATTGGCCGTGACCTCGAGCAGAAGCCTGGCGGGACCAATTCGTGCTCTGTTGTGCTTGTGGGGTGAGGGGCGGGTCGGTGGGCTGCCGGCAGGCGGGTGTGGTGTCGGTCGGCGGGGATCTACTCTGCCGCGAAAACGGTTCGGAAGGTAGTGAGGATGGTCTCGCCACAGGTCCGGTCCAGTATCGCGAAGGTGATCTCATCGAAGTGCCCATTGAACCGCCCACCATCGGCTAGCAGTGCATGGAAGGCACCGGCCACCATGCCTGGGTCGTTGCCGTAGGCGCCGCAACCCCAGGCGCCCAGTACTAAACGCCGGTAGCCGACCGCTGTTTCGAGAATGCGCTCGGCGCGGGTGGCCAGCACCGCGGGTATTCGATGCGCCTCGCTCGCCAGCTCCTGCATGATCACGTTGGTGCGGGGCGCCGGGCAAGTGAGGAAGCCGACCGTATAGGGGCTGTCGAGCAGGGCGCCCGTGTCGTCGCGGAAGACAGGCACGGCGGGAGACAGGATCACGCGGTCGCTGTAGAAATGGTCCGGTGTGCGTCGGTGGTGCTCGTAGTATTGCGGCACGGCGAGCAGGGTGGTGTACAGCGCCGATGCTCGGCACAGGGCTTCTTCTTGGGTCCTGGCGCCAGCGAGGTAGTGGCCGCCGGGATTGCGTGCGGACGCGAAATTCAGGACGGCGACCGGCTCTGGATCGGTGTCGTACATCCGGAGCGCCGCAGCGAGGCTGCTCTCCCCGGTCACCGTAATGACGGTGGTGGCCTCACTGCGGGTGATGACCGGGACCGGGTCGGGGCCGTACATCCGGGTGCCCTGAACGGCGGCTTGCACCCTCGATGTCAACGAGACATAGTGTCCGCCGGGCGCCAGGTAACCGCCAGCTGCGATGATCTGCTCGTTGTCGGCGGCGATGGCTCGCAGGCGTTCGGTCACGCCCACGATGCTCTCATGGCTCGAGACAACCGCCAGCCCAGATACTTGCACAACCCGGGCCGATTCAGGTGTCCAGACCGGACCGGGCACCGATAGGCAAGATCAAGGCTATTGCTCGGTGGGACAGGGTCATTCGTTGCTCATCGCGCAGGTGCTCCAGCCCTGCGCAAGGTTCGACCGATTCTCCGCGCTTGCGCAGATCAGGCGCGCGAGAGGTAGGTCCGCAGCATCGCGGTGACGGCGGTGATCTGGCTGAGCGGGACGTGCTCGTCGCGCTTGTGGGCGAGGTTGGGGTCGCCAGGGCCGAAGTTCACGGCGGGGATGCCGCGGGCGGCGAAGCGGGACACGTCGGTCCAGCCGTACTTGGCGCGCACGCCGCCGCCACCGTGGGCGTTGACGGAGTCGATGAGGGTGCGGGCTGCGGGGGCGGTCAGGCCGGGCAGGGCGCCCGGTGAGGAGTCGGTGACCTCGAAGGCGACGTCGAGTCCGTCGAAGACCTCGTGGACATGCGCGACGGCCTGCTCGACGGTGCGGTCGGGGGCGAAACGGAAGTTCACATCCACCTCGGCGACATCGGGCACCACATTGCCCGCGACCCCACCCGAGACCCGCACGGCCGACAGACCCTCGCGGTACACGCAACCGTCGATATCGACCTCGCGCGCCTCGTAGGCCGACAACCGCGCCAGCACCGGAGCGAGACCGTGAATCGCGTTCTCCCCCAGCCATGCTCGTGCGGAATGCGCTCGCACCCCCGAGGTGGTCAATCGCATCCGCAAGGTGCCCTGACACCCCGCCTCGATCCAACCTGCCGACGGTTCACCGAGAATCGCCAAGTCGCCTTCGAGCCATTCCGGCAATTCACGCTCGATATGTCCGAGTCCGTTGAACTCCGCGGCGATCTCTTCGCCGTCGTAGAAGATCAGCGTCAAATCATGGGCCGGGTCGGCGATCGTGGCGGCCAGGTGCAGGAATACCGCGTCGCCGGATTTCATATCGACTGTGCCACAACCGAACAGCACCGCTTCGCCGTCGATTCGGTCCGGCCGACTCGGCACATTGTTCGCGATCGGCACCGTATCGAGGTGTCCCGCCAGAATTACTCGCGTCGGCAATCCGCGCTGCGTGCGCGCCAGCACCACGTTGCCGTGCCGCAGCACTTCGAACCCGGTGGTCTGCTCCCGGATCGCCTGCTCGACCAGGTCCGCGATCTTGGCCTCGTCGCGCGACACACTCGGCACGTCGACGAGGGCGGCGGTCAACTGGATGGGGTCGGCACGCAAATCGAGAGTCACATCTCGACAGTAGTACGGCCGAGCCCTTCATCCGCGGATCCCGGCGAAGCCGACCGCGTGGTCCAACGCACAGGGCCCGCGGAACACCGCACCGGCCGGAACGGGCAAAATAGCCTCCGTGAGTATTCAGGGAGCAACTGCAATCGGTATCGCCAATGTGACCTCGGACGGGACCGTCCTCGATACCTGGTACCCCAGCCCCGCGCTGGGCGAGTTCACCGAGACCGGCTCCCAGCGCCTCGACGCCGCCGAGGTGCCCGAGTTCGCCGAGCTCCTCGGCGTGGACGCGGCGCGTGGGGTCGAGGTGATCGCGGTGCGCACCACCATCGCGGATCTGTCGGCCGCCCCGGTCGACGCGCACGAGGTCTACCTGCGCCTGCACCTGCTCTCGCACCGTCTGGTCCAGCCGCACGGCCTGAACCTCGACGGCCAGTTCGGCCTGCTCAGCAATGTGGTGTGGACCAACCACGGCCCGTGCGCGGTCGACGGTTTCGAGCAGACCCGCCTGAAGCTGCGCGCCCGCGGCCCGGTGACGGTGCTCAGCGTCGACAAGTTCCCCCGCCTGGTCGACTACGTGGTCCCCTCCGGTGTGCGCATCGGTGACGCCGACCGGGTCCGCCTCGGCGCGCACCTCGCCGCGGGCACCACCGTCATGCACGAGGGCTTCGTCAACTTCAACGCGGGCACCCTCGGCAATTCGATGGTCGAAGGTCGTATCTCGGCGGGTGTCGTGGTCGGCGACGGTTCCGACGTGGGCGGCGGCGCTTCCATCATGGGCACCCTGTCCGGCGGCGGCACCCAGGTCATCTCGGTCGGCGAGCGTTCGCTGCTCGGCGCCAACGCGGGCGTCGGCATCTCCCTCGGCAACGACTGCGTGATCGAGGCGGGCCTCTACGTCACCGCGGGCACCAAGGTCACCGGACCCGACGGCACCGTCGTCAAGGCCGCGAGCCTGTCCGGTCAGGACAACCTGCTGTTCCGCCGCAACTCCACCACCGGCGCCGTCGAGGTCGTCGGGCGCAAGGGCACCGGCGTGGAACTGAACGCCGCATTGCACGCCAACGATTGACCGGTCGAATTGCCGGGCCGAACGGCCCGGCAATTCTTCTCACCAGTCACAATTCAGCAAATATTGCGGTTTCATGAAGATGAACCTAAATGTGCGACAAGCGAATTCGCGCGCTAACCTTCGTTTCGCTGCTCCGATCAGGACAGCGAAAAAGCGGAGGGATTCAAGAATGAAGTTCGGAAAGATCACTACTGCTGTTTTCATGGCGGTCGCCGCGGTGGGGATTACCGCTGCCACTGCCAACGGTGCGCCCGCGGTGGCCACCGAACAGCCCGCTGTAGTGGCTTCGGGGGGCGTGACTTCTGGCGTGACGCACGGAATCAACTACTCGACCACGGTGTCCCCGGCTGACAAGACGGTCACCTGGGCAGTCGACAACGGCAAGTTCGAGGTCGCCGCCGACGGCGCCTCGGTGCTGCTCAAGACCGCTGACGGCGTGACCGTCGACCAGGCGCCGCTGCGCTCCGAGGTCGCAGGCCTGCCGATCGCCGTGAACCAGCAGATCAGCGAGGACGGCCGCACCGTCAAGCTGACCTCCACCATGGCGCCCGAGGATTCCGCGAAGCTGAGCAACATCGCGGAACTGAAGGACATCAGCTCCTACGACCGGCTCGTCGAGCAGGTCAACAAGAACCTGCCCGGCGTCGTCATCGGCGGCGTCATCGGCGCGTTCTTCCCGTTCCTGTGGCTGTTCACCATCCCGGCCGGAATGGTCATCGGCGGCTACCTGATGGGCGGCCAGGAATTCCTGGATGCCGTGATCGCCTTCGCGACCGGTCAGCCCTGATCTGACATCGCGATAGGGAAAGGCCTCGTACTTCTGCGGAGTACGGGGCCTTTCCGCTGTGGTGGGGGTCACCGTCACAAACAGGCGCCTGCCCGCATCCCATGGTCGAACACATCAGTTCCCATGGCAGGAGGCACAGATGGACATCGTGGTTATCGGAGCGGGCTACGCAGGGACTGTCGCGGCGAATCGGCTGAACAAGAAAGTTCCCGATGCCCGGATCACTGTGGTCAATCCACGGGGCGACTTCATCGAACGGGTGCGCTTGCACGAGCAGATCGCGGGCAGCGGTGCCGCGGCTCGACCGCTCACCGAGATGCTCAGGGACTCGATCACGATCGAGACCGCGAGTGTGGACAAGATCGGCGACGGCACTGTCTCCCTCGACGACGGTCGAAGCCTGAACTTCGACCACGCGATCCTCGCGGCGGGCAGCATCGCGAACCCGCTGCCCGGCGCGATCGCGGTCGGTACGTGGGAGGGCGCCGAACAGGCACGCATCGCGCTCGAGGCGCTGCCCGCCGGCGGGACCGTCACGGTGATCGGCGGTGGGCTGACCGGGATCGAGACCACGACCGAGGTCGCCGAAGCCCGTCCCGACCTGCGTGTACGACTGGTGAGCGAGACGGTCGCCGACGGGCTCTCGGCCGGTGCGCAACGGCATATCCGGCACACGATGGCCCGATTGAACGTGGAGATCGTGGCCGATCGGGTCGCCGAGATCGACGGGACGACCCTGCGAATGGGCTCGGGCACCGAACTCGATTCCGACCTCACTCTCTGGGCGATCATCTCCGCGGTACCCGAACTGGCCGCTCGCAGCGGACTCGCGGTGGACGTCGACGGCCGCGCCCTGGTCGACGCCAACCTGCGCAGCGTCACCGATCCTCGCGTCTTCGTCGTCGGCGACTGCGCGGCTGTGCCCGGCATGCGCATGGCCTGCGCCACCGCCGCTCCCCAGGGCGCACACGCGGCCGATACGCTGGCCAGGATGAGCAAAGGACGGGAGCCGAGGCCGTTTTCGCTGGGCTACAGCGGCCAGGGAATGAGCCTGGGCAGGCATGACGGTCTGGTGCAGACGACCGACCGCAACGACATCGCCCAGCGGCTGTACCTCGGCGGATCCCTCGCGTCGTTCGCCAAGGAACGCATCAGCCGCTATGCCGCCTATGCCTCCCGCACCGGCAACAGCGTGTGGATCAGCGGCCCGAAACGGTGATCCGGGCACACGTCGACACCTTCACCGAGAACCGGCGGCTGCTGTTCTCGATCGCCTACGAGATCCTCGGCTCGGTCGTCGACACCGAGGATGTTCTGCACGACAGCTATCTGCGCTGGCGCGAGGTCGATCTCGCGCCGATCGAGAACCCGCGCGCCTACCTCGCGCAGATCGTCACGCGGCAGGCACTCGGGGTGCTGCGGTCCGCCGCCCGCAGGCGCGAGGACTACATCGGCCCGTGGCTGCCAGAACCACTGGCCACCGAGGCGGACGGCGGGGTCGAGCACGTGCTCACCGGCGAGGCGGTGAGCACCGCGATGCTGCTCGTGCTGGAAACGCTCACGCCGGTGCAGCGGGCGGTGTTCGTGCTGCGCGAGGTGTTCGCGTTCGACTATCCGGAGATCGCGGCGGCGGTGGACAAATCCGAAGCCGCTGTGCGGCAACTGAACCAACGCGCCCGCAACCGGGTCCACGCCGCGCGCCACACCGCCATCGCCACTCCCGCGCAGGCCCAGTCGGTGGTCGAGAAGTTCTCGATCGCGGCCGCCACCGGCGATGTGCAAGCACTGATGGACGTGCTCGCTCCCGAGGTGGTGTTCCTCGGTGACGGCGGCGGCGTGGTGAGCGCGGTACGCAGGCCGGTACACGGCCAGGACAAGGTGGCCAGGCTCGTCATCGGCTTGCTCGCCAAGGGTCAGCGGCTCGGCGTCATGGGCGCGCACCTCGGCATCTACAACGCGATGCCCACGATCCTGGCGACCGTCGACGGCGTGCTCGACCAGGTGACTTCGATCGAGGTCACCAACGGCCGGGTGACCGCGATCTACTCCATGCGCAACCCCGAAAAGCTCAGTGCGGTGCGGGTTCCGGACTGAGGCCGGTCAGTGCCGAGGCGGTGGGCTAGCGCACAGCCGCTAGATCCACATCGTCTCTCGACCTCGCGCCATCCGCGCGCTAGGCTGCTAGTTATACGGTTCCGTATAACTGGAGGTTCGACATGACACTTCCCCCTGGTCAACGTGCGATCGACGGCTTCCCCCGCTTCGGTACCCACCTGCATCACCCGCCGCCGCCGATTCCCGCGAACCCGGTGATCGAGGTCAGTGGGGAGCTGACGCAACCGTTCACTCTCGCCATGACGGACCTGGCCCAGTTACCGCGAGTGGAGGTGAAGGCCGACTTCCACTGCGTGGCCGGGTGGAGTGCTACCGACCTGCGCTGGGAGGGCATCGGGTTCGCCACGTTCTATCGCACGCGCGTCGAACCTGTTCTCGTGCCGGGTAGTTCGATCAGTCACGTCGTTTTCGAAGGTCTCGACGGGTTCCAGTCGATCGCGTTGCTCGAGGACGCGCTCGCCGATGACGTGCTCATCGCCGACCGGCTCGACGGGCAGCCGCTCACCAGCGATCACGGCGCTCCGATTCGGCTGGTAAGCCCCGGTCAGTACGGATTCGTCAACACGAAACACCTGTGCCGCATCGAATTCCATAGTTCTCAGCCCATCGATCCGGACAAGTGGTCACCGCTCGCGGCACACCGGCGGGCACGCGTCTGGCAGGAGGAGCGCCATCGCTACCTGCCGGGACGCGTCGTTCGGCCGATTTACCACGCGTTGATCGGACCGATCCGGAGAATGAGCGCTCGCGGGAGCACCGAACGGACCGAGTGAATCTCAGTCCAGCAGCTTCTTCTGCACCTTGCCCATCGCGTTACGTGGGAGCGCGTCGACGAAGCGGACCTCACGCGGACGCTTGTGAGCCGAAAGCTGTTCGCCCACATAGGCGGTCAGCTCGATGCCGAGCGCGTCGGAACTCCCGTCGCGCGCGACGACGAAGGCCACGATCCGCTGCCCCAGATCGTCATCGGGCAGCCCGACCACGGCGACCTCGGCGACCGCCGGATGGCCGAGCAGCGTGGTCTCGATCTCCCCCGCGCCGATCCGGTAGCCGGCCGATTTGATGAGGTCGATCGACTCGCGCCCGACGATCCGATGGAACCCGTCGGCGTCGATGACAGCCACGTCACCGGTGCGGAACCAACCGTCCTCGGTCCAGTCCCGCGCGGTGGCCTCCGGCCGATTCAGATAGCCGTCGAACAGCATCGGTCCACGAACCTGCAGGCCACCGATGCTCGCGCCGTCATGCGGAACGGGCTCGCCTGCTTCGTCTCGGAGCCTCGTTTCCACCCCTCGCACCGGTGTACCGACCCAGCCGGGCCTGCGCTCACCGTCGGCCCGGGTGGACAGCGTGATCATGGTTTCGCTCATCCCGTACCGCTCCACCGGCGCCTGCCCGGTGAGTTCGGCCAGCTTCTCGAACACCGGCACCGGCAGCGGCGCACTGCCCGAGACGAGCAGCCGCGCCTTACCCAACTCCTTGGCCAGTTCGGGCTTCTCGACCACGCGCGACCACACCGTCGGCACGCCGAAATACAGGCTGCCGCCCGCAGCCGCGTACGCCTCGGGCGTGGGCTTGCCGGTGTGGATCACGGGACTACCGATGCGCAGCGGCCCGAGTAGCCCGAGGATCAGCCCGTGCACGTGGAACAGCGGAAGCCCGTGCACCAGTGTGTCTTTCCACGTCCATGCCCACGCCTCGGCCAACGCGTCGAGCCCGGCGGCGATCGCGCCACGGCTGAGCATCACACCCTTGGGCGCCCCGGTGGTTCCCGAGGTGTAGAGGATGAAGGCGATCGCCGCCGGATCGGGCTCGGGATAGGTGTGCCACGACCGCGCGTGCAGCCGCACCGGCACCACCGGCAGATCCGTGTCCTCCGGCGCCGGGCCCAGCCAGGCTTGTGCACCGGAATCGCGCAGAATGTGCTCGCGCTCGGCGGCACCGGAGTCCGGCGGCACCGGAACCACGGTGACACCGGCGATCAGGCAACCGACCACGGCGATCACAGTGCGCAGGGTCGGTTCGGCCAGCACCGCGACACGGTCGGCACGGGCGATCCGTTCCGCCACAGATGTTGCCGAACCCAGCAGATCACTGCGCGACACGGTGGCATCATCGATAGTGACGGAGTCGGGAATGTCATCCCCGGCGGCGACGGCGGCCGGATTCAACGAAGTGAGCAGCAGCGGCGGACCATAGGGCATCCGTCAACGCTAACGCGAAGAGATTCTGCGCTTGCCGCCGCCGCTGTCGTTGACACCCCCGGTGACATGATGCGAGATTCAACGTATAATTCTCTCACGCTCTCTTCGACGAAAACGGGGTCAACGATGACCATCCAGTCGCGCTCGCGTTCGCAGCAATCCGAACCGGCACAATTCGACATCCGCGACTACGTCGACGGTTCCGCTGCCTTCTACGGCGCGACCGCCAATGTGATCATGCAGCTCAGCCTGGCACCCGTGGGCCACGGCGTCGCCGAATCGACGGTGCACAGCGGCAGCATCATGAGGCACCCGATCAAGCGCACCCGAACCACGCTCACCTACCTGTCGGTCGCACTGATGGGCACCGACGCCGACCGCGCGGCCTACCGCACCGCCGTCAACGGCGCGCACCGCCAGGTCCACTCCACCGCCGACAGCCCCGTGAAGTACAACGCCTTCGACAAGAACCTGCAGCTGTGGGTGGCCGCGTGTCTGTACTGGGGCTCGGTCGACGTGATGGATCGCCTCTACGGCCCGGTCGACGACGCCATCGCCGACACCTTCTACGACTACGCCCACTACCTCGGCACCACCCTCCAGGTGCCCCGCGAGATGTGGCCCGCCGACCGCGCCGCCTTCGATGCCTACTGGTCCGAGCATCTGAAGCTCACCAGCGTCGACGCCACGGTCAAGGCCTACTTCGACGACCTGCTCGACCTGAAGATGCTCCACCCGCTGCTGCGCCCGCCCTTCGCCCGCTTCCACCGCTGGTTCACGACCGGCCTGCTCCCCCAGCACCTCCGAGACGAACTCGGCCTGTCGTGGAGCCCCGCCGACGAGCGCAAGCTCAACCGTCTGATGCGCACCACCGGCAACGTGATGGGCCGCCTGCCTCGCCCCCTCCGCAACTTCCCCTTCAATGTCGCCCTCGTCGACATGCGCCGCCGCCACCGGCTCGGCAAGCCCCTGATCTGATCGGTATTACCGCGCGCCTCCCACGCCGACCTGCGACGTTCGGGTTTCATTCCCCACGATCGCAACGCCGTCGCGCGGAATCGGAGGACGTTCGTGAGCATTCGAACAGTGACATGGTGTGCGGCGGCGGTCGCCGTCGGCCTCATGGTGGCCGCGCCCGCCGCCCGCGCCGACGAGGACCCGACGACGGTGCCACCGCGAACCGCCATGTCGCTGCGGATGCCGGGTGGATTCGCCTGGGGCACAGTCAACGAGCACGAAACGCGGTCGGCGCTGTCGATGTCCAAGCTCTACATCGCCGATTACGCGCTGCGCCACGGCGACGGCTCGCCGGAGGACCGCGCGCTGTCGGAACGGATGATCCGTGACTCCGACGACGGCGCCGCCACCCGACTCGCCGACAAATATCCGCAAGCGATCGAAGCGACCGCGAGCGAATACGGATTGCGCGCGACCCATGGCACCAGCGACTGGGGCCGGTCGAGCACCAGCACCGCCGACATCACCGACTTCCTGGCCGCCAAGCAGCGCACCGACGCCGGTTCGCCGATCTTCGAGTGGATGGCGGGTGCGAGCAATACCGCCGCCGACGGCACTCCCCAGAACTGGGGCACCGCCCAGCTTCCCGGCGTACAGGGCAGCAAGTGGGGATGGTCGGACGTGGGCGCTCCCGAGGTGGCTTCCGCATCCTTCGGGCCGGGCTTCTCGGTCGCCGCGCACACCTACGGCGCCCCGGCCGACCAGTCCGCCGATGTGCTCGACGCCCTGCCCGCACTGATCCTTCGCATGGTTGGGGCGTACTGACAGCAGTCCATGCTGCGGTAGCCCACCCAGATCAGAAGGGTGCTTGCTGCCACCAGCTGTCGCGGGCCTCCTCGAAGGAGTGACCCGGCCACGACACCTCCACCACCGAGTTCGCGCTGAACACATTGCCGTGCTCCCTGGCCGCGAGCGTGAACGGCGCGGCGGGGTCGCGTGGCCGGTAGGCGGCGAGGCTGGTGTGGTGCAGTTCGCGCGTGAGGTCCTCGGTGGTGTGCCGCAGGAGATAGGCATCGACATCGGCGGCATCGGGGTACTCGGTGTACCAGGCGATGAGTCCGTCGGCATCGGTGCAGCTGATCTGGCGCAGCGGCGCCGGGTCACCCGGCAGCACGACCAGTGACGGGGTCGCCGCACAATTCGCCTCGCGCCAGCCGCGCCCGGTGGGCCCCGACGGGATCAAGTCGGTGAACCCCGACGCCACCGAACCGTGTGCGCCCCAAGTAGGCGGCGGTGGAACTCGGTTGGGCCGCACGAACTTCCAGTAGATCGCACCGACGCCGATGACGCCGACCCCGGCGACCAGCGCGAGCACGATCAGACTCACCGCGAGTGCCCGCCACCGCGACGAAACCGCGTTCCTTCCGCCACCGTGCACCCCGGCCGGCCGCGCAACGGAGTACGACGTCGAACTCAACAGGGTCGGGTTCAGCGAACTCTCGCCGGTATTCGTCGGCAGGTGTTCACGGCCGAACGCCCCAGCCGAATCGGCCGACCTACTCGCCACACGGGCGGCTTCCCCAGGACGGGACGACGGGGAACCGCCTGGGCCCTGCGACGCGGAACCCGCGCCGACCAAGGCCGCTGTCGCCGCGCGCGCGAATTCCTCGCAGCTGTCGAATCTTTCGTCCGGCGCCTTCGCCATCGCCCTGGCGATGACCGCGTCGATTCCGGGCGGCAGGTCGCCGACCACCGCGGACGCGCGAGGTACCGGCTTGGTCAGGTGGGCGGCGACCACCGCGCCGGGATTGTCTGCGGGAAAGGGACTTTCGCCGGTGAGCAGAGTGAACAACGTACAGCCGAGCGAATACTGGTCGGAGCGGTGGTCGACCGGTGCACCCGAGAGTTGTTCAGGGGACGCGTAGGCCAGGGTCGCGAGGAAGGCGCCGGTGCGGGTGAGTTGGCGGGCATCGCCACGGAGTCGGGCGATGCCGAAGTCGGTGAGCAGCACGCGGTCGCCGGAACGGCTGGGGCCCAGCAAGATATTGGCGGGCTTCACATCTCGGTGCAGCACGCCGCGATCGTGGGCGTAGTCGAGGGCTTCGGCGGTCTGGGCGACGATGCCGACCGCCCGCGCCGGAACCAACGGCTCCCCGCGGAACACCGAGGCGTCGCGGCCGTCGACGTACTGCATGGAGATCCACATCAGACCGTCTTCGATACCGCGATCGAGCACCGACACGATGCCGGGATGATCGAGATGGGCGGACACATCCGCCTCGCGCTCGAACCGGCCGCGTACCTCGTCGTCGGAATACAGTTCGCGATTGAGCAGTTTCAGCGCCACCTGCCGCGGCAGGCGCGGATGCGCCGCGAGATACACGGTGCCCATCCCGCCCCGGCCGAGCAGGCGGTCGATCCGATACCCCGCGAAGACCGTGCCGACGCCGAACTCCACCCCGTGCATGCGTTGTGCCCCTCGATCCTGTCCCCTTGTGCTCCACACGATATCGGCAAGCGCGCCGAGATCGCGTTCAGGACAGGCGGGCGGCCGCTTCGGCGATGCGCTCGTCGGTGGCGGTCAGCGCGATGCGCACGTGTTCGGGCGAACGGGGACCGTAGAAATCGCCGGGGGCGGCGAGGATTCCGCGTTCGGCGAGCCAGTCGAGGGTCACGCGGCAGGGTTCGCCGCGGGTGGCCCACAGGTACAGCCCGGCTTCGGAGAAGTCGATCCGGAAACCTGCCTGCAGCAAGGCGTTTCGCAGGATTTCGCGGCGAGCCCGGTAACGCTCGCGCTGCTCGGCCTCGTGCTCGTCGTCGCTGAGCGCGGCGGTCATCGCGGCCTGGATCGGGAACGGCATGATCATGCCGGAGTGCTTGCGCACCTCGAGCAGTTCGGCCACCAGTTCCGGGTCACCGGCGATGAAACCGGCGCGGTAGCTGGCCAGGTTCGAGGTCTTCGACAGGGAGTGGATGGCCAGCAGGCCGGTGTGGTCGCCGTCGCAGACGCGCGGGTCGAGGATCGAAACCGCCTCGCCCTCCCAGGTCAGGCCCAGGTAGCACTCGTCGGAGGCGACGATCGCGCCGCGCTCGCGAGCGAACGCCACCACCTTGCGCAGGTGCTCGACGGGCAGCACCTTGCCGGTGGGGTTCGAGGGCGAGTTCACGAAGATCAGCGCCGGGTTCTGCGGGCCGATCTGGGTGAGACCGTCTGCGCGCCAAGGCTTCGCGCCCGCCAGCAGCACGCCGACCTCGTAGGTCGGGTAGGCGATCTCGGGGATCACCACCAGATCGTCTGAGCCGACGCCGAGCAGCCGAGGCAGCCCGGCGATGAGCTCTTTCGTGCCGAGCACCGGCAGCACCGCCGCCGGGTCGACGCCGGTGACGCCGAACCTGCGCGCGAACGCCGCGACGACGGCGGAGCGAAGCTCAGGGGTGCCGTGCGTGGTCGGGTAGCCGGGAACAGCCGCCACCGAACCCAATGCAGCCCGGATCAGCGGATCGACCGGGTCCACCGGTGTACCCACGGACAGGTCGACGAGCCCACCCGGATGGGTGGACGCCTTCTGCTTGACCGCAGCGATGGTGTCCCACGGGAAATCAGGCAGCAGGCTGCTCACACGCCCACGGGTGGGCACCCCTGTGCTCACTCTTCGGCCATCGGGGGCAGCGCCTTGATGAAGGCGGGGTCGAAGTCGACCACACCGACCTTGGTCGCGCCGCCGGGGGATCCCAGCTCGTTGAAGAAGTCGACGTTGGCGTTGATGTAACCGCTCCACTGGTCCGGAGTGTCGTCCTCGTAGAAGATCGCTTCCACGGGGCAGACCGGCTCACACGCACCACAGTCCACGCACTCGTCGGGTTGGATGTAGAGCATGCGACCACCCTCGTAGATGCAATCCACGGGGCATTCCTCGATGCACGCCTTGTCCTTCACGTCAACGCACGGTTCAGCGATGATGTACGGCACTGCCGTTCTCCTAGTCTGTCCTCACCTGCGGGGTTACTCCGCCCACGAAACACTATCCCGACCGCCCACATTACTCCCAGGTCAGCCTGCCCTAACTCACTCTGGCAATCACCCGATAGCCAAAGGAAGTGGTGTCGGTTTGGCTTCCACCTGTCCGTAGGTAGTGGTGCGTTCGCGGACCGGACGGTCGATGCCCGCCGCGATCTCGGTGAGCTCGGCGACGGTTTTCGCCGAGCCGTGCTGAGAGCCGGCCATCCGGGAGATGGTCTCCTCCATCAAGGTGCCACCCAGATCGTTGGCGCCGCCGGTGAGCATGGCCTGAGTACCGAGGGTACCCAGTTTCACCCAGCTGGTCTGAATGTTGTGGATGCGGCCGTGCAGCATGATCCTGGCCAGGGCGTGGACCGCGCGGTTGTCCCGGTTGGTCGGGCCGGGCCGGGCCGCGCCGGCGAGGTACAGCGGCGCGCTCTGGTGGACGAACGGGAGCGGGACGAACTCGGTGAAGCCGCCCGTCTCGTCCTGGATGCCGCGCAGCACCCGCAGGTGGCCGACCCAGTGCTTCGGGTTGTCCACATGGCCGTACATCATCGTCGAGCTCGAGGGGATGCCCAGTTTGTGGGCGGTGGTGATGACCTCGATCCAGGCGGAGGTGGGGAGTTTGCCCTTGGTGAGCACCCAGCGGACCTCGTCGTCGAGGATTTCGGCGGCCGTTCCGGGGATCGAGCCCAATCCGGCCTCCTTCAGCGCTGACAGCCAGTCGTGGATGCTCTGGCCGCCACGGGAGGCGCCGTTGACGATCTCCATCGGGCTGAACGCGTGGACGTGCATCGACGGGACGCGGGCCTTGATGGCGCGGACCAGATCGGCGTAGCCGGTGACGGGGAGTTCGGGGTCGATGCCGCCCTGCATGCAGATCTCGGTGGCGCCGTCGACGTGGGCTTCCCACGCGCGATCGGCGACCTCGTCGGTGCTGAGGGTGAAGGCGTCGGCATCGCCCTTGCGCTGGGCGAAGGCGCAGAAGCGGCAACCGGTGTAGCAGATATTGGTGAAGTTGATATTGCGGTTGACGACATAGGTGACCTCGTCGCCGGAGACCTCGCGGCGCAGCGAATCAGCCAGTGCTGCAACGGCTTCCATATTGGCGCCGTCGGCCGTAGCCAGTGCGAGGTACTGGTCGTCGGTGAGCCCCGCCGGGTCCTTCTCGGCCGCGCGCAGGGCCGCGAGTACCTCGGAATCGAGGCGCTCGGGCGCCACGACGGCCAGGTCGCGAGCGTGTTCGCGGATCGTCTCCCAGTCGCCGAACGCGCCGACGACTTCCTGACCGAGCCCGGAATCGCTGCGACTGTCGGTATTGCGGCCCTCGGTGTCGATGGCGGTGTTCAGGTCGACGCGGCCGACCGAATCCCACGACTCGTCCGGCTCCTGCCACGGCAGGCCGACCGGCAGCACATCGGGCCTGGCCAGCCCGGTCGCGGGGTCGGTGAGCGCGTCGACATGCGCGCCGATCCGCGGGTCGATCCAGGGATGGCCCGCGCGAACGTATTTCGGGTGCGCCGAGGTGCGTTCGACGAGGGTGAACCCGGCCGCCTCGGTGATCTCGCGCAGGGTATCCAGGTTCGGCCACGGCCGTTCGGGGTTCACGTGGTCGACCGTCACCGGCGACACCCCGCCCCAGTCGTCGATGCCCGCGTCGATCAAGGCGAGGCAATCGCTGTGCGACACCAGGTTCGGCGGCGCCTGCACCGGAACATCCGGCCCGAGAAGCAATCTCGTCACCGCCACGGTGGCAAGGAACTCCGCCACGCCCGCGTCGGGAACATCGCGCATGGCGGTGTCGTCCTTGGCCCGGAAGTTCTGCACGATCACTTCCTGGATGTGGCCGAACTCCCTGTGCTGTTTGCGAATCGCCATGATCGACTCGGCGCGCTCGGTGAGATTCTCGCCGATGCCGACCAGGATGCCGGTGGTGTAGGGCACCGAGAGCCTGCCCGCGTCGGTGATCGAGCGCAGCCGGACCGCGGGATCCTTGTCGGGGCTGCCGTAATGGCACTCGCCCTTGTCGGTGAACAGCCTGGTGGCGGTGGTCTCGAGCATCATGCCCATGGACTGGGCGACGGGCTTGAGACGGGAGATCTCGTTCCAGCTCATCACCCCGGGGTTCAGGTGCGGCAGCAGGCCGGTCTCCTCGAGCACGAGGATGGAGACGGCGCGCAGGTAGTCGAGGGTGGAGTCGTAGCCGCGTTCGTCGAGCCACTGCGCCGCCTCGGGCCAGCGGTCCTCCGGCCGGTCGCCCAGGGTGAACAGCGCTTCCTTGCACCCCAGCGCAGCGCCCTGGCGGGCGATCTCGAGGACCTCGTCGGGTTCGAGGAACATGCCCTTGCCCTCGGCGCGCAGCTTGCCGGGCACGGTGACGAACGTGCAGTAGTGACACTTGTCCCGGCACAGCTTGGTGAGCGGGATGAACACGTTGCGCGAATAGCTGATCGTGCGTGGGCGACCCGCCGATTCGAGCCCGGCATCGCGGACCCTGGCGGCGCTCGCGCACAGGTCGACGAGGTCGTCGCCGGTGGCGTGCAGCAGGACGGTGGCTTCGTCGACGTTCAACGTGACGCCGTCGCGGGCTCGGCGCAGGGCCCGGCGCATCGCGGTGGGACTCGGCGGCGACATCGGAACGCTCGGCTTCGGAAGGTCGGTCACCCCGTCGATCATGCGCTACTTCTTCCTCGGACGTGTGGTCGGTGAGGTCACGGGCCCGTGGCGGGCGCGGCGTTGTCGTCCTTGTCCGACCACAACCTCCCCCGTGACCACGCGTATTCCCGACGGGGTGAACTCGTCGCACGCGCATGGAACCATGGGCAGCATGTCGCTGCCACGCTCCACCATCCTGGCCGAACCGGCCTGGCGTCCGAGTTCCAAGGCCAAGCTGCTGTGGGCGTTGGAGAACGCGATCGGGGTGGTGGTGCTGTTCGCGGCTCTCGTGGTGTGGGCAGTGTTGGACGAGGACCGTCGTGACTGGCAGGTGCTGGCCGGGCTGGCGATCGTGGTGCTCGCGGTTCTGGTCGTTGTGGTGATTCCGGTGTGGCGATACGCGGTGCATCGCTGGGAGGTCACCGATGATGCCGTGTACACACGGGTGGGGTGGCTGGATCAGGAATCGCGGGTCGCGCCGATCTCGCGGGTACAGACCGTCGACACCGAGCGGGGGCCGCTGGAACGGATCCTCGGGCTGGCGACTGTCACCGTCACCACCGCGTCGTCGGCGGGCGCGGTGAAGATCGGTGCGCTGGACCTGCCGGTCGCGGAGGAGACGGTGCTGCGGCTGACCGCCATCGCCGCCCAGCACCGCGGCGACGCGACATGACCGCACCCGCGCGCACCGAGACCGACTGGCAGCGCCTGGATCCGCGCATGCTGCTGGTGTATCCGGTCAACGAGGTCATGAAATACATTCCGGTGCTGCTCGGTTCGATCATTGTCGGCACCACCAGCGGCAATCCGCTGTGGAGTTTGATTCCGGTCACGCTCGTCGCGGCGTTAGGTATCGCGCGGTGGTTCACCACCTCCTACCGGATCGATGCCGATCATGTGCAGTTGCGCAGCGGAATCGTGCAGCGCCGGACGTTGTCGGTGCCTCGCTCGCGGATTCGATCGGTGGATGTGGAAGCCGATCTGCTGCACCGGGTGCTCGGGTTGGCGGTACTGGCCATCGGAACCGGGAAGCAGACCGACAAGGGCGAGGAATTCAAGCTCGACGCGCTCGACACCAGTCAGATCCCGGCGTTGCGGGCCGAATTGCTCGCGCACACCGGTCAACAGACATCCGGGCACAGCGAGAGCGCCGGGGCGCCGCATGTTGCGCACCACGATGCCCTCACCGAGTCCGGGGTGGAGATCGGGCACTGGCAGGCGGCATGGGTGCGGTACGCACCGTTGTCGCTGACCGGGCTGGCCGTCGTCGCGCCGATCGCGGGAATCGGCGCGCAGTACGGACTCATCGACGTGCTGTCGAGAAGCGCTGTCGTGCAACATCTCGACGACGACACCGCGATGATCGTCGTCATCGTCATCACCGGGTTGACCGTCCTGACGGTGCTGCTGGTGAGTCTGGCCGGGTGCGCCCACTACCTCGCCACCTGGTTCGGCCTGCGCGTGCTCGACAACGGCGCCACCCTGCACCTGCGCCACGGCCTGTTCACCACCCGCCAGATCACCCTGGACCTGGCCCGCTTCCGCGGCGCCACGCTCAACGAACCGCTCCTGCTGCGCGCCGCCAACGCCGCTCAGCTCGAAATGATCATGACCGGTGAGAACCCCCGTCAGAAGATCCTCCCCCAGGCCCCACGCGCCGCCGTCGAACGCACCCTCGACGAACTACTCCGCACCCGCCGACGCCCGGTCGCGACCTCCCTCGACAAAGTCGCGTCGACAGCCGTACTCACGGATTCGCCCGCACCGCAACCGATCACCGGTTCCGCCCTCGGCACCGTCGAGCTACGACGTCACGGACCCGCCGCACATCGTCGCCGCTACACCCACGCCGCGTGGCCCGTCGGTATCGTTGCCGTCGCCCTGGCCGCCATCGCGCTCGCGGGCTGGCATCCGCCGGCGTGGACCTGGTCCTTCCCGGTGGTGCTCGCCGTTGTCATGGCCCTGATCGCCGAGGACCGCTACCGCGGCTTGGGCCACCGCGTGCTCCCCGGCACCACCGGCCCGACCTGGCTGATCACCCGCAGCGGCAGCCTCGATCGCAACCGGGACTGTCTCGAAGCTCCCGGCATCATCGGATGGACTGTGCGGCAGAGCTTCTGGCAGCGCCGCGCGGGACTCGCCACTGTCGTCGCGGCCACCGCGGCGGGCAAGAAGTCCTACCTGGTGGTCGACATCCCGATCGATCAGGCCGCCGACCTGATCGAGGCAGTGACCCCGGGCCGACTCGGTAAACGCTGAAATGGCCGGGCGCCCTTGGACTCCCGGCCATTCCGCGTCGACAGCCTAGGCGTTCACCGGCTCCTTCGCCAATTCGGATTCGCCCACAAGCGTTTTCGCGTCACGCATCAACACCACCGCCAACACCGCGGCGGCCAGCGCGCACAGCGCACCCACACCGAAACTCACCTGCATCCCGGTGCAGAACGCGTCGCGCGCCAGCCCGATGACCGTCGCATCGCCGGTACCGAGAGCCCCCGTGATGGATTCTCGGGCCGCCGACGGCGCCGAGTCCGGCATCGCACCCGCGAAGGTGCCCGCCAGGATCGCACCGAGCACCGCGACGCCCAGTGCCGCGCCCGCCTGCTGAATGGTGTCGTTGAGCGCGGAGCCGACACCCGCGTGCTCGCCGGGAACCGCGCTCATCAGCGCACCGATCGCGGCGGGCATGGCCAGACCGGCACCGGCTCCGAGCAGCGCCATCGCGACGGCGGGGAGGCTGAACCCGGCACCCGCGTCGAGGGTGGCCAGTACCGCGAAGCCGGCGGCGATCACGATCAGACCCGCGATGGTGACGAGTCGGGGGCCGAGCTTGCCGACGAGCACCGCGCCGATGCCATTGGCGATCAACAGCGTGACCGCCATCGGTGTGAAGGCCAGCGCGGTGCGGATCGGTGAATAGTCGAGCACGAACTGCAGGTACTGGGTGAGCACGAGGACCAGACCACCGTTGGCGAAGGTGACCAGGACCAGGGAGAAACTGGAGCCGGTGAAGGTGCGGTTGCGGAACAGCTGCAGCGGCACCATCGGCGAGTCGGTGCGCAGTTCACGAATCACGAAGGCCGACAGGGCGATCACGGTCACCGCGAACCCACCGAGCACCTTGGAATCGGTCCAGCCCGCGTGCGGCACCGAGATGATGGTCCATACCAGCGCCGTCATCCCTATGATCGAGGTCAGCATGCCCGGGAAGTCGGGCTTGCGCCACGGGCCCTTGGATTCCGGCATCAGCATCAGCGCTGCCACGATGGCGACCGCCACGATCGGCACATTCAGCACGAACACCGCGCCCCACCAGAAGTGGTCGAGCAGAATGCCACCGACCACCGGGCCGCCGACCATACCGACGGTCGCCACCGCGCTCCACGCGCCGATCGCCTTGGGTCGTTCGGCATCGTCGAAGACGGTGATGAGGATCGACAGCGTGCTCGGCATGATCAGCACCCCACCGATGCCCATCAGCACGCGCCCGGCGATGAGCATTTCCGCGCTGCCCGCGTAGGCGGCCAGCAGTGACGCGGCGCCGAAGACGACCAGCCCGATCACCATCACCAGCCTGCGGCCGAACCGGTCCGACAGGCTGCCGGAGGTGAGCAGCAGACCCGCGAAGACCAGCAGGTAGGCGTCGATGATCCATTGGATGTCCTGCGCGCCCGCACCCAGATCGGTGGCGATCTGCGGGATGGCCACGGTGAGAACCATGTTGTCCACCACCAGCACCAGCGAACTCAGGCACAGCACGATCAGAATCAGCCACCGCCGTGGGTTGCGGACCGTCGGATCCGCCGGAGTCGTTGCGAGCATCTTGCTCCCCTTTCGAGCACTCTCCGCACGTTGTGCGGCTATGCCGAACACTGTACGGCCACCGCACACTGTTCGCAATAGTTGCGGTGTTCGTCCTCCGTACAGTGTTCAAGCGGGGGCTATGCTGTGCTGATCGGCGAAGTCGTAGAACGCGAGGAGGCAGCGGATGACGAGCACCGGCTCGACGGAGATCACCTCGGTGTGGACCAAGCCCGCGCGCGAACGGCGCGACCAACCCACACTGACCCGCGACCAGATCGTCGCCGAGGCCATCGCCCTGCTCGACGCCGAAGGCTTCGACGCGTTGAGCATGCGCAAGCTCGGCGCCCGCCTCGGCGCGGGCGCGACCTCGCTGTACACCCACGTGGCGAACAAGGACGAACTGCTCGAACTCGTCGTCGACCAGGTCGTCGGTGAGGTGCCGACACCGACGCCCGATCCCGAGCGCTGGCGGGCGGTGATGCACGAGCAGGCCGACGCATTGCGCGCGACGATCCTGGCCCATCCGTGGATCACCGTGGTGCTGAGCAGCGCGGCACTGACCTATCTCGGGCCCAACATGATGCGGCTGACCGACTCGATGGTCGCCATCGTGGAAGCCGGCGGCTTCGACGACGAGGTGGTCGATATCGCGACCAACGCGATCTTCCAGTTCGTTGTCGGCTCGTGCGGCAACGAGGCCGCGATGATGATGACGATCGCGCGCAGCGGCTTGTCGACGCAGCAGTGGGTGGACCGGGTGATGGTGGCGAGCGAGGCCGCGTCGCAGCAGTATCCGCGCCTGCACCGGCGCTATGTCGAGCAGCGCCCGCAGGTCGTCGAGGAGGCCGCCAACGGGGTGCTCAGCCGATTCACCCAGGCCATCGACCTGATCCTTGACGGCGCGCAGACCCGCCACGCCCGATAGCAGCGCAGGCGACGCCGACCCGGCGTAGCGTTCGATTCGATCGCCGTGCCGCTGACGCTAGGGGTGATTCGTGCAGTTCACCGAGGTTATCGAGACCGCGGGCCAGGTGCTCGACGGTGCGGGGGTCGCGGCCATCGTCATCGGCGGGTTCATCGGCACGGTCCGATTCCTGCGGCAGTTGGCAGAGCACAAGGAGTTCGAGCTCGCCTATAACACCTATCGGCGCGGGCTCGGCCGGGCGATCCTGCTCGGACTGGAATTCCTGGTGGCGGCCGACATCATCCGCACGGTCGCCATCTCACCGACTTTCACCAGCGTCGGCGTGCTCGCGTTGATCGTGCTGGTGCGGACATTCCTCAGCTACTCGCTCGAACTCGAACTGACCGGGCAATGGCCGTGGCAGCGGCCGAAATCTACCGGCTGACGTTCGAGCGGTAGTACATATAGCCCGCGGGGGCGAGCACACCGCAGGCGAACAACAGCAGGGTGCGCCCGTCGCTGCCGAGCATGATGTCGCCGCCGGGCCCGCGCGAGGCGCAGACCAGGAACCCGAAGACCCACACCACTATCGGGGCGAAGGTGAAGCCGATCCGGTCGGTCACCGATTCCATGCCGTAGACCAGGGCGATGTTGATCGGCGCGGCGAGCAGTGCAATCACCGGAAAGGCGAACGCGCCGATATAGGTGGGCAGGAACAGCACTTCGACGGCCAGGGTGATCAGCGCGTCGAGGAACAGCAGCACGACGATGAGTCCCGCGATCAGCGGATCCGCCACGCCGAGAAGGCGCGAGGACCGCAGCACGGCGGTGGGCTGATCGTGATCGGTCACCATGGGCCTGAGTCTATTCGGCGACACCGGCCGGCTAGCTACTCAATCGAGTCCGGCGAACAGATCGTGTTCGAATCCATCGTCGCCCACCTGGCCGCGAGTGCCGCGTACCAGCGTGAAGTGCTCTTCGGGCAGTACCGGCAGCGCGATGTTGTTCGACAGAGCGAATTCCCGGCCACTCGGCGCGACGGTGACCTGGGTGGCGTGTGCGCGCATGGCGGCGCGCTTGGCCGAGACCACATCGGAGACGTCGACCACAGTGCTCACCCCGCTCGTCGACATGGCGGCCAGCTCGGCCTCGACCGGCAGACGCCAGCCCGCGGGCAGCGCGCCCGGCAGTTCGTCGACGGTGCGGCGGGCCAGCGCGGCGGTGTGCTGGCGCAGCAGGTCGGCGTCGGTGACGGTCCAGTAGAACTTGGGGACATCCCAGCCCTGCTCGGCGGCCGCCGCGACGGCCGCGGTGGTGATCTCGTGTGCGCGGATGTGGTCGGGATGGCCGTAGCCGCCGCGCGGATCGTAGGTGACCACCACCCGGGGCCGCAGTTCGAGGATCACCGCGACGAGTTCGTCGACGGCGGCGTCACCGGAATGCACGAAGGCTCGCGGGTTCTCGGCCGACGGCGTTCCGGCCATGCCGGAATCGCGCCAGCGACCGGGGCCGCCGAGGAACCGCGGCTCGGTGACGCCGAGGGCCGACAGCGCGGCGGTGAGTTCGCCGATGCGGTAACCGCCGAGCTGGTCGGCTTCGGCGGCGATCAAGCGAGACCACTTCTCGCCGATGACCTCACCCTCCTCGCCGAGCGTGCACGTCACCACGGTCACCGGGACGCCACGCCTGCGGTAGTGCGCGATCGTGCCACCCGTAGTGAGGGTTTCGTCATCAGGATGTGCGTGGACCAGCAGCAGTCCGCCGGTATCGGTCATGGGATCCTCCGCCACTGTGCTGTGTCGCCGAAGATGCCGACCTGGATGGCGCCCGACAGCGACACACCGTCGACGCGCGGACCGGCCGCCGCGACGACGTTGTCCTGCACGATCGGCAACACGGTCGCCAGTTCCCAGAGCCGAGGCTCGGATTCGGCCAGGATCCGCGGCACATCGAACCCGCGCAGGGCCTCGTCGATCGAGGGTTGCAGGGTCGGGTCGCACACCCCGCCGATATTGCTCGGCGCCTGGCGATAAGCCTCGGCCGCGGCCAGCGCGGGACCTTCGTCGCCTGCCGGTGCGACCGGCGGGCAGCCGTAGCGCGAAGCCAGTGCGGTGGCCGGGTCGCCTCCGGCCAGCTCCCAGCCGACGATGGCGTCGATCGATGATTCGGTGAGGTCCTTGCCGTACAGCTCGTCGGCGGGCAGGCCGCGCACGGTGGCATCGATTCCGGCACTGCGCAATTGGTCGGCGGCGGTATTGGCGACTGCCAGCGCCGACGCGTCCTCGGTGACGGCGCCGATCCGCACCGACAGTCCCTTGCCGTTGCGCGCCACCGAGCGCGGACGCGGCGCGGGCGAGGTGGGCGAACCGGTCTGCGGCGTCTCCGGCGCGCGGCCGTAGCCGGCCTCGGCCAGCAGCGCGAACGCTTCCTCGGAGGTCATCCGCGGCGGAGCGGTGGGCACATAGCCGGGGCTCGACGGCGAAAGTACTTGTGCGCGTGCGGGTTCCACCCAGCCGCCGGTCTGCGCGCCGACGGTCGCCAACAGGGCGGGGTCGAGCAGCGCGAGCACCGCCTTGCGGACCCGGACATCGGCGAGGTCGCCGGAGCGGCCGTTGAGCGCGAGCTGCATTTCCCGGGCCTGCGGCATGATCGTGGTGCGCACCGACGGGATCGCGGCCAGTTGCGCCTGGGTCGCCACGCCGCCGTGCACGAGCGCCATCTGGGCGTCACCGGTGCGCAGCGATTCGGCCAGCTGCGAGGGCGTGCCGCCACGACGGAACTGGATCTGATCCGGCGAAGCGGGGGTGCCCCAGAACCGGTCGTTGCGTTCGAGCAGGATCTCGTCGCGCCCGCGATCGACCGATTTGATCGTGAAATTGCCGCCCGAGACCGGAATCTTGTCGACCAGGCCGCTGGTGAACCCACCCGGGGAATCCTTCACCAGGTGCGAGGGCAGCAGGTTCGAGAACAGTTCACGCCACGCGGGATACGGCTGCGCCATGGTCACCGTGACCGTTTTGCCGCCACCCGAGGACGCCACATCCGAGATGAGCCGATAGCCGGCCGGATCGACCACGCCGGGCTGGCTGATCATCTGCTGCCAGAGGAATCGGAAGTCCTCGGCCGCGATCGGCGCGCCGTCGGACCAATTGGCCTGGTTGCGCAGGGTGTAGGTGATGGTGAACGGCTCCTGGGCTGTCACATCGGCCGACACGATCAGCGAGGTATCGGGCACCCAGTCGACCAGACCGGGATGCACGGGACTCGGCCCGGCGCGGAACGGGCTCGGCAGCACCATCGAACTCACCGCACTGGTCACGGGCGACTGATCCGAGCGCAGGTGCGGGTTGAAACCGATGCCGATGTCGTCGATCGCGACGACCACGGTGTTCTTACCAGGCTTGGCCTGGGTGGTTTTGGGCGAATCGGAGGACTCGATCGGTGGTGGTGGATTCGCCGTGCAACCGGCCACGACCGCCGTCGAGGCAATCATCGCCAGCACCATCGCGCGCCACCTTGCGCACCGCCCCAAACTCACCTTGCGCACTCTACCCATCCCCTCGATCGCCTGCCGTTCGGCCACATCAGGCCCACGAAAAGGCGTCGGCCGGGTCCGTTTCCGGTACCCGGCCGACGCCGTTCGAAACTACTGCCGACTAGTTCGCGGCGGCCTTGTCACGGGCCTTGCGACGCGACAGGTCGCGCGCACGCAGGTTGGCGTCGAGCACGAGCTTGCGCACGCGGATCACCTCGGGGGTGACCTCAACGCACTCGTCCTCGGTGCAGAACTCCATCGCCAGCTCGAGGTCGAGCTGCAACGGCTTGGCCATGGTCTCGAAGGTGTCCGCGTTGGCGCTGCGCATGTTGGTCAGCTTCTTCTCGCGGGTCACGTTGATGTCGAGATCCTCGGCACGCGGGTTGATGCCCACGACCATGCCCTCGTAGGTGTCGGCACCCGGCTCGACGAAGAACTGACCACGGTCGGCCAGCTGGATCATCGCGAACGGGGTGACGGTGCCCGCGCGGTCCGACACGAGCGAACCGGTGTGGCGGCCGCGGATCTCACCGGCCCACGGCGCGTAGCCGTGCGCGACGGCGTTGGCGATGCCGGTGCCGCGGGTGTCGGTGAGGAACACGGTGCGGAAGCCGATCAGGCCACGCGACGGGACGATGAACTCCATGCGCACCCAACCGGCGGCGTGGTTGCTCATCTGCACCATCTTGCCCTTGCGGGCGGCCAGCAGCTGGGTGACAGCACCCAGGTACTCGTCGGGGCAGTCGATGGTCAGCTCTTCGAACGGCTCGTGGGTCTTGCCGTCGACCTGCTTGGTGACCACCTGCGGCTTGCCGACGGTCAGCTCGAAGCCTTCGCGACGCATCTGCTCGACGAGGATGGCCAGCGCCAGCTCACCACGACCCTGCACCTCCCAGGCGTCGGGACGGCCGATGTCGAGCACGCGCAGCGACACGTTGCCGATGAGCTCGGCATCCAGGCGCGACTTGAGCATGCGGGCGGTGAGCTTGTGGCCCTGCACCCGGCCGACCAGCGGCGAGGTGTTGGTGCCGATGACCACCGAGATGGCGGGCTCGTCGACGGTGATGCGCGGCAGCGCGATCGGGTTCTCCGGATCGGCGAGGGTGTCGCCGATCATGATGTCGGGGATGCCGGCAATGGCGACGATGTCGCCTGCCTCGGCGACCTCGCCGGGCTGACGCTCCACACCGATCGTCTGCAGCAGCTCGGTGATCTTGACCGTCTTGGCGCCGTCGGCGTTGATCCAGGTGACGTTCTGACCCTTGCGCAGCTCGCCGGCGTAGATGCGGACCAGGGCCAGACGACCGAGGAACGCCGACGCGTCGAGGTTGGTGACGTGGGCCTGCAGCGGCGCGTCCTTGTTGCTCTTCGGTGCCGGGATGTAGTCCATCAGCACCTCGAACAGCGCGTCGAGGTTCTCGGCGTCGGGAGCGGAACCGTTTTCCGGCTCCACCTTCGAGGCCTTGCCCTCACGGCCCGAGGCGTAGAGGACCGGCAGGTCGAGCGCCAGCTCGGCGGCTTCGGCGGCCTCGTCGTCGAGGTCGGAGGCCAGGTCGAGCAGCAAGTCGTGCGACTCGGAGACGACCTCGGCGATGCGGGCGTCGGGGCGGTCGGTCTTGTTCACCACCAGGATGACCGGCAGCTTGGCCGCGAGGGCCTTGCGCAGCACGAAACGGGTCTGGGGCAGCGGGCCCTCGGACGCGTCGACGAGCAGCACGACACCGTCGACCATGGACAGGCCGCGTTCGACCTCGCCACCGAAGTCGGCGTGGCCGGGGGTGTCGATCACGTTGATGACGGTGAGGGAACCGTCGGGGTTACGGCGATGAACGGCGGTGTTCTTCGCGAGAATGGTGATGCCCTTCTCGCGCTCGAGATCACCGGAGTCCATGACTCGGTCGACCAGTTCGGCTCGCTCAGCGAACGCGCCCGACTGACGAAGCATGGCGTCAACCAGCGTCGTCTTGCCGTGGTCGACGTGGGCCACGATGGCGACGTTGCGAAAATCGCGTGAAGACGACACGCCTGGATCCTCCTGCTGTTGGGGTATTTGGCGCGCATTCATCTGGCATCGCGGCCTGTTACAGCCTACCGGTACTCCGGTGGCAGTCTCGTGTCAGGCTTTGTACTTAGGCTACGCTAACTCCCATGGGCAAGGTGAAGGCGAAGAAGGTCTCGAGCCTGAAGCCGAAGAAAAAGTGCTGCAGGAAGAAGACGCGCTGCTTCAAATGCCCCGTCGTCATCATGCGAATGAAGAAGGCCGAGGCCGCCGGAACGTGCGGTAAAGATCTCAAAAAGGCCTTGAAGTTGGCGCGCGCAAAGTAGGCGGAGGAGTACAACCGAGGTATGGGTACTCCGTTGCTCTCCGCCCCCGAAGTCACCATCGCGCTGGCCACTCTTCCGGAGTGGTCACGCGACGGTGACGCGATCACCCGCACGGTGCAGGCACCGAGTTTCCTCGCCGGCATCGAGACGGTACGCAAGGTCGCCACCGCGGCCGAAGCGGCCGATCATCATCCCGATATCGATATCCGTTGGCGCACACTGCGTTTCACGCTGAGTACGCATTCGGCGGGTGGGCTCACCGCGCTCGATACAGCGATGGCGCACACCATCGACGACCTCGTCGACTGAAACGTCAGCTCGCGGGCACCTCGGCCGTGCGACGGCCGGGGAGTTGCGCGCGCAGGCTGTCGCGGCCACGCCAGATCAGCCAGCCGAGCAGCACGAACACACCGATCACATCCACCGCGCCGAGCCAGGCCAACGGCCACGGGCGCGGGATGGTCCAGATCGTCGGCTGCGCGAACGAGAGCACCCACGGCACGCCGACCAGCATCGTCAGCACCCAGAACCCGGCGATGATCCGCGCGACACGCTCGGCCCGCAGCGGCCCGTAGAGCAGCCACAGCACCGTCGGGATCAGCCACACCCAGTGATGTGACCAGGAGATCGGCGAGATCATCAGCCCGAACAGCTGCACCAGCACCAGGGTGCCGAGCCGGTCGTCGGGGTCGAGGGTGCGCCACGCGCAGAACGCCAGCACCGTCGTGACCACGACGGCAGCCAACCACCACGGCCCGGACTGCACGTCGTAGCCGAGGATGCGGCTCAGCGCACCGCGCAGCGACTGGTTCCACACCGAGCCCACCGGGCCGATCCGGTCGGCGTCGCCGAGCAGGGTGCCGAAATAGCGTTTCGCCTCGTGGGCATTGATGAGAAAGCTCACAGCGACCGTCAGCCCGAAGGCCGCCGCCGACCACAGCACCGTCGCCCAGCGCCGCCGCGCCACGAAATACAGGCCGGTGATGGCCGGGGTCAGTTTGATGCCCGCGATCACGCCGACGAGGGTGCCCGAGATCCACCACCGCGCACTGCGCACGGCCAGCATCGCGCCGAGCACCAGGAACACATTCACCTGGCCGTAGTCGATCGTGGTTCGCACCGGCTCGAGCCACACGCCGAGCGCCGTCCAGCCGACGGCCGCGGTGATCCACGGCGTCCGCTTCGCCTCGTCCGCGCCGAGGAGCAGCTCGAAGCTGATCCGGATCACCCCGTAGAGCGCGGCGACCGTGGCCAGCATCCAGCCGACCGCCACGAGGGTGAACGGCAGATAGTGCAGCGGGAAGAACACCAGCGCGGCGAACGGCGGATAGGTGAACGGCAGCGGGAAGTCCGGCGTCACCTCCGAGTAGGTGAAGTCGTAGAGCCGATCGGTGAGCAGCGAAGCCGACCCGTCCACGTAGACGTGCAGATCGACGACATTGAGCCCGTTCGGGGCGAAGAGCATCCAGGCCAGCCGGGCGAGCACGGACAGTCCGAGCAGCGCGAGAGCCCATCGGAGGTGTCTGTTCAAGGCCAGGCTTTCGGTCGGATGGGTGGCGCCGGGCGCCGTTTCACGGTGCTCCGCTACTTTAACCGGGCGTCGATCGACCCCCGCGCGCACCGGCTGCGACGACACCATGGGTAACATTTGCATCAACATCCCCAGGTGTAACGCCGGTCAGGGCTAGCGTCGATGAACATGGTTTCGGCCGGTGATCCGCTCAGGGCCCGGCGGCTGTACAACACGGCAGCGTTGTCCTTAGAGTGACCCCCGACATGTTGGGGTCGACAACCCTCGCCCATCGCAAACCCGAGGTAAGGACGGCTAGACAAGTGCTTCGTAGCCGAGGATCGCGGATCGCAACGACCGCTCTCGCCATCGCTGCCGGTGCCATGCTGGCCGCGCCCGCATCGACCATTGCCGCGCCCGCGCCCGCCCCACAGGCGGCGCCGATCAGCGTCCCGATGGTGCCGGAGGGCGTTCCGGTCGACGCGCTGGCCGCCTTCGCCCCCGCCGTGGCCGGCCTGGTAGCGGGCCCGGCCGACGTCGCCAGCCCACAGACCGCCCTGCTCGATCAGGCGCGCGCACTGCTGGCAACGCTGAACCTGCCGCCCGCCATCAAGGCCACCCTCGAGCGGATCATCACCTTCCTCGACGGCAGCGGCGGCGGCGGTCCCGAACTCCCGCAGGACGGCCCGGTCATCGCGCAGTTCCTGTACCCGACGATCGGCAAGGGCTGCATCGGCGACGGCGCCGATTCGGTCGGCACCGCGCTCGCGGTCGCCGGTCCGGCACAGCTGCCCCCGCCCGGCCCCGCCGCCGGGCAGGCCGGTTTCGTGTTCACCGCGCTCGGCACCAAGGCGCCGACCGGTGAGCAGAACCCGCCGATGACGGTGCAGTGGCTCAACCTCGACACCCGTCAGTCCGCGATCCAGACGCTGACCGACGAGGCCAAGATCAACCCCGGCGGCCCGGCCACCCTGTCTGCCGTCGCGAACACCGGCCACGGCCGCGTCGTCGCGGTGATCTCGGGTTCGCTCACCACCGCCGCAGAGGGCGCCGCACCGCGCACCTGCACGTTCATGCCGACCCTTGGCTTCTTCACCGTCTAGGTAGAGCATTCACTGAGCCCGGTTCGTTCCTCGAGAACGGATCGGGTTCAGTTGTTTTCGGCTGTTCCCGCGGGCATCGCGATGTGGTAGACCGAGACGATGGCGACCACGCATGGATCTTCTCGCAACGTTCGGTCGACTCGCAGCAGCCGCTCGATTCTCTCCTACCGATCCGAGGGGTCGATCCTGTCGATCGGATCGGCCTATTCGGTGCTGTCCATAGGCAGTGTCGGGTCGGTGCTGTCCATCGGCTCGATCGGGTCGTTCGGGTCGGCGATCTCGTCGGGCTCGTTCGTCAGCTTGGGTTCGGCGCTGTCGGGGCTGTCACGCTGGTCGCTGCTGTCCTGGCTCGGGAACCATTCCGCACCCGAGACCAGGACACCGCTGTGCGTGATGCCCGACGACGAGCCCGAGCTGCGTCACGGGTCGACGTGCCACTGCCAGACCTGATTCACCACTGGCCGTAGTCCGAGGCGAGGACCCGGTTCAGATCGACGCCGACGCCGTCGATCGAGCGCTTGTCGATCTCGAATTGGTGCAGGTGCGCGGAGTCGTGCACGAAACCTCGCTCGGTGCCCCAATTGTGTTGCCAGAACCAGGAACCGAGGCCCGCGTCGAGTGCGCGGTCGATGGTCGGCGCATTGGCGTAGATGCCGACGAGTTCGGGTCCGAGCACCGACTGCCAGCCCTCGATATAGGGCGCGATCATCTCGTCGAACTCTTCTTGCGACGGGTTGTCGTCGATGGAGGCGTAGATCGGCGCGGAGTCGGGTCCGCCCGCGGCGACGTGGATGGCCCAGCCGCGCTCGGCATGTTCCTTGCCCGCTTCGAGGCCGCCGCGCCAGTCGGCCGTCGGACCCTTGCCGAACTGGTAGTTCGACACGATCGACAGGCCGTTGGCCCACAGGTCTTCGACCTCGGCGGCGAGCAGCGGTTTCCCCTCCATCCACTCCGCGCCCGGCCTTCGCTCGGAGACATAGCGGATGACGCCGATGTGGCCTTCGGCGGCGATCGACGCGGCGGAGGGAACCCCCGCGGCGTAGTCGACCATCGTGCCGAAGGATTGGGCGCGGGCAGGGGCGGCGGCGAGGCCGGCGCCGATCGTGGCCGCGGCGGCGGCGAAGCCGAAGAACTTCCGCCGATTCACCGGAACAGAACGCATCGCAGGACTCCTTCGCGCAAACCCGACCTTCAACCGGCAAGCGAACCCGGCGCGCCTTCCCCGAAAACCGCGCGCCGGGAGTCTGGAACGTGCGATTCATTGCACCACAACCCCAGGGGAACCGCCAGAACCAAGGGCAACATTCGCCCCACGAGTCACACGACTCAGGTCGCGCCGTCGATCGCCGCGCCCACATCGATGGTGCGGCCGCTCGGATCGGCCAGCTCGGTGCTCACCACCGCGACGACCTGCGCGACCACCTGCTTCTTGATCCCGGCCAGCCGGGCCAGGGTCGCCGCGCGCAGGCCCTTCGCGGTGAACTCCATCGAGATGTCCTCCAGCGCGGGCGGCGGCACCTCGATCACGATTTGCAACGGCTCGGCGGCCCTGGCCGTGAGGACCAGCGGAATCTCGAGGTCGGCGCGGTAGTGGTTGGCTTTGAGGACGTCGACAGTGATGTCGAGCCCGACCGGCAGCGTCATATCGAAGATCCGCAGCTCGCCCGGCTCGCCCAGACCTCGATCGATCACGCGCGGCTGCTCGATCGCACCGCGCACGGTCACCGTGGCCGCGCCGCGCGGGCCCTCGGCCAGCGGTCCCACCTCGATCTCGTTGCCCGCCAACTGCGCGACCACGCCGTGCACGCGGTCCCTGGTGACGATGGTGGTGAAGAAGCGCAGGCCGAATTCGCGGTAGTCGATCCATTCGAAGACGGTGTCGTTGCGATGCGGTGAGCGGTAGCCGTCCAGAATCGCCTCGATATCGAAGACCCGCTCCGAGCGCACCTTCGGATCGCCGACGATGGCGTTGACCCGGCTGGCGACCTCGCGCTGCACCAGGCCCGCGATCGGATCGAGCAGCATCTCCCACGCACCGTCGATGGCCTCGGCGCGCAACGTGAAGCTGACGTCCTTGGCCGTCACGGGGGCGACATCGATCACGACCAGCAGCGGGGCGGCGGTGCGGGCATGCAGCGTCAGCCCGATCTCGACCACGGCGGCCAGGCGCAGTTTGCGACCACCGAGGACCAGCTTCACGGCCAGGGTCAGCGGGACCTTCACGCCGAAGCTCAGCGCGTCACCGGGAGTACGGGTGACGACGGGGGTTCCCAGTGCGCCCTCGGCGACGAAACCGGCCAGACCGGCGGGGCCGAGGGAGAACGGACCGATCTTCACGCCACGTCCGGTCATCCCCGATACCGCGGCGGTGATGCGCTCCTCGGTCACCGCGTAGGTGACGAATCGTTCGCCGAAATCGGCGTACTCGATCCACATCGGGTCACGACGTGGCTGCTCGTCCACCTTCACACGCACATCGAACACGGTACGTGACGTCAGCAAAGCCGCTGTTGGTGGCACAACTCCCCCGTCCTGCCGATGAGGGGGAAGCAGGACGGAGGAGCCGGCAACGGCGCTGCCGGGCGCCGCGAGATCCATGGTACGGGTATCGGCGTGGTACCGCCGTCCAGGATCTTCGCAGTTGTCTTGAGCGCCAATCGATTTCAGAATCGCCCGTAACCGACCAGATCGGCGGTTTCGCCCGGTGTGATGGTTCGGACCCGAACCCCGCCCATCTCGTTGCCGCCGATGGTGGTGATCGTGTCGCCCTCGGCCTTCAACACGATGTTGGTGTGCTGACCGAGCGGACTGGCGGGCCCGTAGAGGACCACGTCACCGGTGCGCGGGCGATAGCCCACGTCGGGGCGGGTGAATCGGCCGACCTGCTGGTAGTACTCCTGCAGCGTGTACACGCCGGGGATACGCCAGGAACCGGAGTTCGGATTGGCCAGCGGCCTGCCCGCCTCGCGCATCGTCCAGCTGACGAAGTCGGCGCACCACGCCTCCTTGACACCCTCGGCGTACTTCGGGCCGTCGCCGGGCTGCTCGTACTCGCGGCGCAACACGTCGACGAGCACGACCTGCTGCTCGTCGAGACGTTCGCTGTCGAGTGCGGGGAACTGATCGCCCCAATCGTGCTGCCACCACACCAGTCCGACGACTACCACGGTCGCCGCGGCCAACATCCCGGAGATTCCGACGATCCAGGACGTGCGTCGCCCCGATCGTTCGGCGTGAATCTGCGTCATCGCCCCCCACTCTCATTCGTCCTTCTGACCTATTGGACGAATCACGAGGGCGTTCGGTTCCCGATCACGGGTGTTTTCCGAAGCGGACGGGCGACCACCGGGTGGACCCCTGCGCCACCCGGGCATCAGCCCGACGATCGCTCTCGGCGCGCACTATCGGGTGCGCGCCGTCCCCTCCGGCGACCTCGAGTCCGCGCAGGGGTGGTGTCGAACACTTTCCGCTCCGGAACACACTGGCCCGACCAGCACAAAGGCCGATGATCAGCCTGTACGCGACGGTCGGGCAGCCACGCGCTGTCCCGCTCGGCTGACATGATTTTTGCGAAACCTTTACCCTCGGTCAAGCTAGACGACTGTCCCAATTTGTACCTATGACCGAACCGGGAGTGCATTGTGGAAGACCCGAACGCGTCGATCTCGCGATACCTACGCGAACGCCGCGAATCGTCGGGCCTGACCAGGGCGGCGCTCGGCGAGACGGCGGGCATCTCGCCCGCCCTCATCCAGAAGATCGAACAGGGCACGCGCACACCGACACTGGAGGCGCTGACCGCGCTGTTCGACGCGCTCGACGTGCCCGAGGTGTTTCGCGACCATCTGATCTCGCTGTCGGTCGCCCACCGCTACGACTCGGCGCCTTCGCTCGTCCGCCCGGCCGACCAGGTGCTGATCGACGGGATCACCCATCCGGCCAGCCTGCAACTGCACCCGGTCTTCGAGATCCTGGCCACCAACGCCGCGTGGCGACTCCTCTTTCCCGGCCTGGTCACGGGCGAGTCGATGCTCGAGTGGATGTTGCTGGACCCGCGCGCCAGGACCGCGCTGGTCGACTGGGAGCAGCAGGTTCACCTGTGCGTCTACGCGTTTCGCGTCATGGGCCCGGGATTGGCGTCGCAGGCGCGGATCGCCGAGATCGTCGAAACCTGTTCACAGGCTTCCGAATGGGCGAAATTCTGGACCACCGAACCCTCTGCCGCGCCCGGACCCGACGGACCGCTGGTGCAGCTGCGCGATCCGCACACCGGCGCGCCGACCCCGATGTCGGTGCACTCCCTCGGCGCCTCCCTGGTACCGCGTCGGGACTGGTCGCTGGTGGTGTACTCGCCTGCCGCGGGCTGACTCAGTCGGCCTTCTTCTTCCCCATGGGAATGCACAGGGTCAAGGCGATGGCGGCGACCGCACCCGCCATCGCGATGAAGAACGCGGTATGGAACGCCGACCGGGTCGGCACCATGTGCGGGCCAAGGTGCATGGTCATGTGCGCGAGCACGACGCCCATCACCGCCGCCGAGGTCGAGGTACCGACGGAACGCATCAGCGAGTTGAGGCCATTGGCCGCGGCGGTCTCGCTCAGCGGTACCGCGCCCATGATCAGCGCGGGCATGGCCGCGAATGCCAGGCCGACACCGCCCGCGACGATGACCGCCGAGAGCACGATCTGCCACACGGTGTCCATCATGACAACCGCGCACAGGTAGCCGAGCGCGATCACCGCCGAGCCGAGCGCCAGCGTGAACTTCGGGCCCTTCTTCGCCGACAGCCGCGCCGAGACCGGCGAGAGCAGCATCATCACCAGACCGGTCGGCGCCATCACCAGACCGGCGACCACCATCGACAGCCCGAACCCGTAACCGGTCTGTTCGGGGGCCATGAGCAGCTGCGGGAACGTCAGCGACATGCCGTAGAGCGAGAAGCCGACCGCGATCGAGGCCATATTGGTGAACAGCACGCGCGGACGAGCCGACACCCGCAGGTCGACCAGCGGTGCGGACCGGCGCAGTTCATAGGCGCCCCAACCGAGGAAACTCACCAGCGACAGACCGAACAGCGCGAGGATCGAACCGCTCCCCCAGCCCCAGTCTGCGCCCTTGGTGATGCCGATCAACAGCGTGAGCAGGGCGATCGACAGCCCGATCGCACCACCGAAATCGAAACGCGCGGGCGTGCGCACCGGCGACTCCGGCACGAACACGAAAACCAGTACCGCGCACAGCACGCCGAGCCCGGCCGCGGCCCAGAACAGCATGTGCCAGTCCGTATTCTGCGCGATCAGCGCCGAGAACGGCAGGCCCACGGCTCCGCCGACACCGAGGGTCGCGCTCATCACCGCCATCGCGCCGCCGACCTTCTCGGGCGCGAGCTCGTCGCGCATGATGCTGATCCCCAGCGGGATCGCACCCACCGCGACACCCTGCAGCGAGCGGCCGATCACCTCGGGCAGCAGCGAGTTCGCCACCGCGCAGACCACCGAGCCGGCGATCATGAAGCCGAGATTGATGACGAGGATTCGCCGCTTGCCGAACATATCGCCGAGCCGTCCGGCGATCGGCGTCGAGACCGCACCCGCCAGCAGGGTGGCGGTGACCACCCAGGAGGCGTTGGAGGCCGAGGTGTTCAGCAAGGTCGGCAGCGTCGGAATGATCGGGATGACCAGCGTCTGCATGAGGGAGACGACGATGCCGACCGTACTGAGCACCGCGATCAGCACGGCCGGGGCCGGGCGGCGGGTTTCGGGGAGGGCCGGCGAGACGTCGGCGGCAGTGACAGACACAAATATGCACGCTACACAGCATGTGCATGGTACACAATTTGTGTCCGGGGTCACTCACGCGACATAGTTGGCACATGTCCGATTCCGGCGCCGCCGACGACACCCCGTTCACCCGCCTGGTGTTCGAGTTGAACCTGATCTCTCGGCACTTCCCCACGACCACCCGCAGGCGCCCCGGTTTCCTCCTCGACCGTTCAGCGTTTCTCATCCTGACCAGGCTCGATCTCGGTGAACCACTGAGCCTGCGCGAGCTGTCGGAGTCGTTCCAGCTCGACATCTCCACCATCAACCGCCAGGTCGGCGCGATGCTGAAACAGGAACTGGTGCAACGGGTCCCCGATCCCGAGGGCGGCGTCGCCCGCAAGATCAAGACCACGGCCGACGGTAAGGCCGCGCTCGAAGCCGATCGCCGACACCGCAGCAGCGACATCGGCAAAGTCGTCAACGACTGGGACGCCGACGATGTCGCCGACCTCAGCAGGCTGATGCGCAAGTTCAACCGGTCGGTCGAACAGCTGGAAAAAAACCCGTGGCCGAGACCGCCGCACACCGATAGCTGATCGCGCTAAGCTGCGCGGCGTGGTCACTCACCGGTCTACCCGCCCGAGCTGGCTTTCCTGGGACAACTACTTCGTCGGTGTCGGCGGCCTGGTCCTCGGCCTGTGCTTGGGCACCTGCGCCGCGCTGATCGCCGGGCCGGGACACAATCTCGCGGCGATCGCGCTCGTCGCGCTCGCCGTGATCTGCCTCCTGCCCGCACTGCTGCGCGCCCTCGGCGAGCTCAGCGTGTGGGTGCGGCTGGCCATCCTGCTGATCGGCTTCGCCCTACTGCTACCCGCGATTCTGCTGAGCGGCGAGGTGCGTGACTGGGCGGCCGAGCGCTGGGAAAAGGCCTGGAACTAGATGTTGCGCATCGGGATCGACAGCAGGACGCGCAGGGTGTTGTGGATGAGCTGCGCCGACTGCCAGGTGAGATAGGAAGCGACCGCCGGATCGACCGACGCCGACGCGGCCGCCGACCCTGTCGCCAAGTTCGCGGATCCGCTGGCCGATCCCGACGCCGAGCCCGGAAGTGCGGCAGCGGTTCCCGCCGAACCGAGCAGGCCGATGATCACCGCCGACCCCACCGCCGCGGCTCGAACGGCGTACAGCTTGGACGTTTCACGACCGGACAACATCAGATGAATCCCACTCTGTCGAAAAGCATTGCGAATGCCCAGTATTCATACCAGAACTCACCGCCGAACCGGATTCGACGGGATTGCCCCGATGTTCGGTTCGCACGGTGAGTTCGTCGGTGAGCCCGACCCCGGCTTTATGGTGCGCCACAGCACGTGAGAGCGCCAGACCACGATTATCGGGGCATTCACGTACAAACCGGCCGGTATGCAGATGACGTCTGCTCGGCCGCAGTCAGTAGCTACCGTGCCGCGGCGGAACACAACGACGCCGGGGTCCGCCACGTCTCAGTGGCAGAGCCCCGGCGCGGGCTTTTCTATCGCCTCGACCACCGACGTGCGGGAGCTGCGATCTCCTCACGCTCCCGTGCCGCGGCGGCCAATTCCGCGCCGCGCTCGCGGGCCGCATCGACCAGATACGTGCCTCGTTCGCGTGCGGCTTCGGCTAGCTCCGGCGCCTTTTCCTTGGCGACCTCGGCAATCTGGGCACCGCGGGTTCGCGCCGCTTCGGCCACCTCGGGACCGCGGTCCTTGGCCACATCGACCAGGTGCGCACCGCGGGTTCGCACGGCCTCGGCCACCTCGGGACCACGGTCCTTGGCGACCTCCACCAACTGGGCACTGCGGTTGCGCACCGCGTCGGCCAGCTGCGGCCCCCGTTCGCGGGCGATCTCGGCCAGCGCGCTGCCACGCTCGTTCGCGACCTCAGCCAGATGCGCGCCCTGCTCGTGGGCCACATCGGCGAGTTGCGCGCCACGAACCTTGGCCGCGGCGGCGATGGCAGCGCCTTCGGCCGCGATGCGGGGCTCCTCACGCGAGAATGCCCGGCGTGCCCGCCAGCCGAGCGACGGCTTGCCCTCGGTGTCGGCGGCGGCGATCATCAGCCCGCCGAGCAACCCGAGGTCCTTCAAGAACCCCACCCGCTTCGCGGCCTTGCGGTCCGGGTCGGTCTCGGCCCAGAAGTCCTGCTCGGTGACCGTCCCCGGCACCACGGTCGCGGCGAGCACGAGCGCCGCGGGTCGCGGCGCCCGTCCACTGGCCAGCAACAAGCCACCGACCACCTGCGCCGCGGAGTTGATTCGCACGAATTGACTCGGATCATCGGGCACCCGCGCGGCCAGTGCGTCGGGCAGACCGGTCCTGCCCTTGTCGGCCAGCGCGTTCGCGGCGGCGGCGCGGGGCTTCTGATTCATCAACCCGTTCACTCCGGCGGCCACGAATGTGGTCCCCAGCAGCGCGCGAGCAATGCGTCGAACAGGCTTGATCGGCATCGTCGATCCCTTCGTGTCTACGACTGGGAAAACGGCTCCCTACATTCGACTACCCGGGTCTTCCCATCACAAACGGTGGACCGGACAGGGCATGCCCTGTCCAGTGACTACCGTCGACCGGGTGCCCGACAACACCGTCCAAGCCGCCTACACCGCCATCCACAACCTCTACATCGAATCCTTCGGCTCGCCCACCGACCTCGACCCCGAAGACACCGCCTTCGCCAGCACCCACCTTTCCCCAGGCCCGGTTCTCGACCTGGGCTGCGGACCCGGCCACTTCACCAAATTCCTCACCGACGCGGGCATCCCCACCACCGGCGTCGACCTCGTCCCCGAATTCATCGCCCACGCCAAATCGGCCTACCCGAACATCGGGTTCGAACTCGGCTCGCTGCGAGCGCTCGACGCCCCCACCGAGTCCGTCCCCGGCATCCTCGCGTGGTTCTCCCTCATCCACATGGACCCCACCGAACTTCCCGCCGTGCTCGCGGAATTCCACCGGGTACTCACGCCCGGCGGCCGCCTGGTGGTCGGCTACTTCGAAGCCACCGACCTGGTCGAACCCTTCCCACACAAGGTGACCACGGCCTACCGCTGGCCGACCGACCACCTGTCCGCGACCCTGCGCGCAGCCGGATTCGCCGAACTCGACCGTCTCCACCACCCCGCATCCGGAAACGTCCGGCCGCACGCAGCGCTGGCAGTCAGCAAGTTCGCGACAACTACCGTCTGACCTGATCCCACAGCCGCAGATACACCTCGGCGCCATGGAAGACGTCGGTCATGATCTCGGGGCCGCCGAGGATACGGACCGCTTCGAGCCAGTCGGCGTAGGTTCCGTAGGTCGCGGTGCCGTCGGTGTTGATGTCGAACGTTCGCTCGCCCCAACGCTCCCGGTCGAAGGTCACCTGACCGTCGTGCGAGACGAAGGGGTATCGCACGATATCGGCTCCCAGCGCCGCGCCCTGGCCTGCGATGCCGTTCATATCCGAGCCGAAGCCGAAGCCGAATCCGAAATCGCCGTTCGGTCGAGGCGCGGCCTTGGCTTCGCGCCAGGCATTCACGAAGCCGGCTGGGCCGCCGGCGTAGGGAGTCACGAAACCGCCTGCGGCATAGACGCGTTCGGTGGTGCGAGGCGAGTCCCAGCCGTGCGAGGACAGCACGCCGGCGTAGTCACGCTTTTCGATGATGGCCATGACCTCGTCCGCGGTGGCTTCGCTCAGATGATCGACTTCGATGAGGAAGCCGTGGTCGATCATCCGGTTGATCAGGTACGCGCCCAGCTCGGTCAGACCGCGGGCATTGCAATGCGACCCCGCCGGGTACAGCGGTAGCGGTGCGCCACCGAGCAGCGGCCCGGTGAGATTCGCGAGGAACTGGTTGATATGACCGGCGATGGGCACCGAGATCTGAGTGCTGTCCTGTTCGGCGCCGGAGCACGGTTGCACGTTCCAGAACGTGCCGGTCTGCATGAAGTTGCCCGCGTTCACCAGCAGGCCGGTGACGTCGTGGTCCATTTTCGTGCCGCCGAAGGCGTTGTCGAATTTGTGGACGGGGAAGAAGCTGCTGACTCCGATAGTCCTGAGCTCGGTCAGCCAGCGGTCCACATCGGCGCGGCCGCACTCGGGTTGTCCGAGAAAGACACCGCATCCCATCGGGTCGGACAACTCCATCCCGAGAACGACGGCGAGTTTGCCCGACGCGGCGACCCGGCGCGCTTCGCCCGGTTCGGTGACGATCCGAAAGAAGCCTTGTCCGGGCCCACCGGCCTGAGCATCGATGTAGTCCTGCAGTCCGCGCAGGCTGTTCGCCTGCAGACGCACGGAAGCCATATCGTCGCAGGGGTTTCGGCGGTCGGTCAGCATGGTGCACAGTGACTCGTTGTCGACCAGGTCGACCGTCATCACTCGCAGCCCCGCCTTCCACGAGCGCTCGATGCTGGTCCAGTAGGTGCCTTCCGCGGTGAGCACGGAGGGCTTGGGCCAGTCGTTGAAGGTGGGCCAGCCACGGGTGTCGGCGCCGTGGAACGGTTCACCGTAATCGAGGAAGTCGGCGACCAGACCATTGGTGCCGGTGCGATATTGCGCGCAATCGGGCAGGGCGTAGGTCACGCCGTAGGGATGCCATGGGCGGCCGCAGTGGAAGTTTCCGCCCATGAACTCATAGGCCGTCACATGCGCGTGCGCGTCTATCGCGCCCACGATCGAGCCGTCCGCACCGACGCTGGGGCCCGGCGTTCCCACCGCACCAGTTCGGGCCTCGGGGAAGTCCGCGCAGCCGGTATCCGCGACGAAGGCGGCGGGCGTGCTGGTCGCCGATGCGGCATTGGTGAGAGTGAAACCGCCCGCGCCCGAACCGTCTACCTTCCACACCGAGGCGGGTGACGGGTTCTTCGCGGGGGCGATCGAGCCCGCCGATGCTTCCAGCACCTCACGATTGCGCCCGTAGAGGAGGTACTCGCCGAGTGTTGTCGCGCGCATCCGATAGGGCCCCGACGCCGGAACCAGTGGTCCGGCCGGAGTGGTGATCCGGTAGCAGCCGTCGACCAGCGAATAGCGGGTCTGTTCCGGGGCCGCGGTCGCCCACCCCGAGCCGGGCACGGTGAGCCCCGCGACCGCCAGGATGGTCGCGGCTATCAGGCGAAAGATGTTCGGATGCAAGGGTTCCCATTTCTGACCTAGAACTGTTTCACATTTGACGCGGACGGCGGGCACGCGCCCTTTCGGTCAAAATACTATGGAACATAGTTTTTCGTGTCGGTTCTCAGACCACGAGCAACACCATCGCCGCGCTCAGCCCGACCACGACGACCGACGCGACGGGCGCGAGCAGCATCGTCACGAACAGCATCACCGTCGCCGTGCGGCGTGCCGCCGAACGGGACTCCGGCGCGGCCCCCAGGCACTTCAGCCGCATCGCCAGTGATTCGTCGACCAATCCCAGCGGTGACGTCGGCGTGGTCGCGCCGTGCGCGGCAACCGTGTGCAGCGCGGCCGAGAGAGCGCGGGGGTCGGTCGAGGTCGCGGCCGCGCGGTCGGCGGCGAACTCGACGAGGGTGGTCACCGCGGCCGGGGCGGCGGCGAACAGCGGAATCCACGAAAAGGCTTGGGCGAGAATCTGACAGGCGCCGACGATGTGGTGGTGGAACCCGCGCAGATGCGCGTGTTCGTGCGCGAGTACGGCACGCCACTGCGTGTCGGTGAGACAGCGCTCCAGACCGTCGGTGACCACGACGAAGCCGCCGCGCCCCGCGACGCTGTAGGCCAGCGGAACCGAGTGCTCGAGCCGCACCAGCTTCCCGCAGGCGGCATCGACGCGGCCCACGATCTGCACCAACTCCCGGTGCCTGCGACGCAGCGCCGCCGTGCGCCCCCGGTGTCCGACAACGGTGCGCGCCAGCTGCCCGGTCGGCACGATCATGCCGATCACCGCAACCGGCATGATCAGCCCCGCCGTCATGGTGACGACCGCGGGCTCGACCGCGGCCAAACTCGCCACCCACCTGCCCGCGGACAGATTCCCCGGCGGATCACCCGGCCACGCCAACGCCACCAATGCCAGCACGCCGCACCCGATCGTGGCGGCGACCGCACCCAACCACGCCACTATCCCGACGGCCGGAGCCGCGGTGAAATCGATGCGCGACAGTGCCGCGGGCACGAGCACCGCCAACGCGATACCCGCGGCCAGGAGCGCCGTGATGAGGATCATGGTCCGCGCTCGTCGTCGGCGAGGCCGCGGCGCAGCGCCTCGACCTCACGCTCGCTGGCGGTGCTCACCAGATGCAACAGCACCGCGGAGGAATCGGGGCTGGCGTCGAGGATTTCACGCAGCAGATCCGTGGTCGCCTCGGCCCGGGTTCGGGTGGGCCGGTAACGGTAGGACCGGCCGATCTTCTCCCGCTGAACCCAGCGCTTCTCCCACAGATGCGTCACCACCGTCAACACCGTGGTGTAGGCGGGAGTCCGATCGTCGTTGTCCAGCCGCTCGACCAGATCATGCACCGACAGCGCGTCGGAACTGTCCCACAGCACCGCCATCACCTGGCTCTCGAGCGCACCCAGGCCCTTCATCACTCCCCCTCGCCCGAGCATTCACGTCCGGGCACCCAATTTACTATTCCGCATAGTTTTCGGGTCGAAACCGCTTCAGCTGTTGACGGCGTCAGCGATCCGCCGGGCGGCCTCGGCGGGCGTGATCTCGGAGGTATCGACAACCTCGGCCTCACCGTGCAGCCAGGTACGCGCGGCCTCCGCGTAGGGCTCGAGATACTGGAGTCGAAATGACGAGGGGCCGAGAACGGTGTCGCCCTCGATGCGCCCGCGGAGAGTGTCCTGGTCGGCGTGGAGGACGAAGTGCCGGACCGGTATCGCATGCCGCGCCAGCCCGGTGCTGATCTCACGCCAGTACTGCTCGACCAGCACGGTCATCGGCATCACCAGCGTGCCACCGGTGTAGTCGAGAATGTGGCGGGCGGTCTCGACCACCAGCGGTCGCCACGGGGGCCAATGCTGGAAGTTGTTCGTCGCGGGCAACCCCGGCGTGACGTCCATGAGCGTCTCACCGACCTTCTCGGCATCGAACACCCGCGAATCCGGGATCAGCTTCTGCACGAGCGCACCGGTCGTCGTCTTACCTGCGCCGTGGGTGCCGTTGAGCCAGACGATCACAGCCCCGGACCCTAGCAGCTACCTCCTGATATCATTGATATCAGGAGGTAGCGACCATGACCGACATTCTCATCCGTGACGTCCCCGAATCCGCGATCGAAGAAGTCGACCAACGCGCCCGCGAGTTGGGGATATCCCGAGGAGAGTTCTTACGGCGTTGGCTGGTGCGGGACTTTCAGCGAGTCGTGCCCGTCACCGTCGGCGACCTCAATCGTGTCGCCGAACTCGCACAGGACCTGGACAACGCTGAGGTCATGAGACGCGCATGGTCGTGAGCCCGCGCCCTTGGCTGATCGACAAGTCCGCTCTCGTTCGCATCGGGGCAGCACCGGACGCGCACGTATGGGCCGACCGCATCGAACGCGGGATGGTTCGCATCGCTACGGTCACCCTGCTGGAAACCGGCTACTCCGCGCGCACCGCGACAGACCTCGCCGAGCTGCTCGACCTGCCCCCGCTCGCGAACATGCCGGTCGAATATCAGACGCCCACTTCGGAAGACCGCGCGTTGCAAGTCCTCCGAGAACTCGCCGCGCGGGGACAGCACCGGGCACCGTCGATTCCCGATCTACTGATCGCCGCGATCGCCGAGCGCTCGAAACTCACCGTCCTACATGCCGACAAGGACTTCGAACTCATCGCCGATTTCACCGGCCAACCCGTGCAGCGACTCCAGTTCGACGAGAGCTGACACCCTCAACGGCAAGTTGCTGCGTGCTCAGGCGGCGAGGGCCAGCTGAGCGCGCTCGGGGCGGTCGGCGTGGGCCGCTCGGCCGACCAGGCGGGCGATGGCCTTGGCGACCTGCGCGGGCTGTTCGAGGATCACCGAGTGGCCCGCGCCGTCGACCTGCACGAAGTCGGCGTAATCGACGGCGGCGGCCATGGCGACCGAATGCGACGGGGGCGTCATCAGGTCGGCGGAGCCGCACAGGATCATGGTGGGGATGGTCGAGAGCGTGGCCAGGGCGGCGGTGCGGTCGAAGGTCTTGAAGGCGCTCAGGAAGGTTGCCATGGTGACGATCGACGTCGCGTTGTGCATCGCTTCAGCCAGCGCCAGCACGCGCTGACTGACGTTGCGATCGCCGAACTCAGCGGTGCGCACGATCGGGGCGAACACCTTGCAGGCCAGCACCTTCGCGTGCTGCATCAGGCGCGGTGCGCGCCGAACCGCGGCCTGGAAAACAGGGACGATCGGGTTGTGCAGCAGTCGGCCGAAGCCGGCGTCGGCGAGCCCGCTCGCGGCAGTGGCGACGAGCCCGACACCGACGATGCGTGTCCCGACCTCGTGCTGGTACTGGTCGACGTAGGTCAACACCGTCATCCCGCCCATCGAATGCCCGACCAGCACGACCGGCCCGGTCGGGGCGACAACGTCGAGCACGTCGTGCAGATCATGACCGAGCTGTTCGATGTTGTAGGTCTTCCGCGACGCCGCAGCGGAGTCGCCGTGCCCGCGGTGGTCGTAGCAAACGACCTTGGCACCGGAATGCTCGCGCAGCAGCGCGTCCCGCACATCCGTCCACGACTCGGTCCGCAGGCAATGTCCGTGGATGAGGACAACCGTCATCTCCGCATCCCGCGCCCCGTACTCGCGAACCGCGAGCTCCACGCCGTCACCGGTCGACACCGAAACACGACGCTCGGCTGAGCGGGTAATTGTGCTGATGTTCGACATCGGAGCCTCCGGGTTCGCGTGTGGTGACAACATCCACTCTGCGCCGAAACGGGGCCCCTCATCAGGGCCCCGAGTACTGAGCCCGCACCCCCGAGGGTGCGCAGAACACCACCTTGGTGTCGCGGCCGCGTCAGCTCCGTTCGACGGGGAGCCACAACTCGCACGTCGCGGTGCTGAAGTCGTCGGCCCGTTCGAGCACCGAGACGATGGACGGGCCGGGGCGCAGTCGCCATGGGTTCGATGGGAACCACTCCGTCGCGGTCGCGGCCCATGCGTCCTGAAGCTGTTTCGGATGTTCACCCGTCGTGCGGAACACCGCCCACATTCCAGCAGGAACGTCGATCGCGTCGAGGCCCTCTTCGACAGCGGTTCCAGCGGCGACAGCGACGCCGTGCAGGTAGGTCAGCTCACTGTCCTGCGCGTAATCCGGGTCGACCTCCGCACTCACCTGCAGCAGGCCGGCGGGCTCGGTGTTGCTGAGCTGTGCGAGGCGCGCGTGCTCGGGCGCGGGCAGCGACGCGATATGCGCTTGGATATGTGGGTTCACACCCTCGTGGATCAACGGCACGCGAGCGGCGTGGCCGATGAGTCGGAACGAGGGCTGTTCGATGATTCGGGCATCCATGGCGGTGCTCCCTTCGACGGTCAGGCGGAACCTGACTTGCGATTGACTTCGAAGGGGGCCGCCGTCGCGTCGAACATCAGCGGGCCGAACGCCGTGAACAGCACGGAATGCTCGCCCGAATGCCTCTGTCGACCCGTACCCGTACCGGACGGCGATCGTCAGCAGATCCTCGCCCCCGATCACATCGGCCGCGGCAACCGTCATCCGTCGTCGACGGATGTAGTCGGACAACGGCATCGCCGCCAACGACGAGAACATGCGTCGCAGGTGGTATTCGGTAGTCCCCGATCGCGAGGCGAACGCATCGACATCGACCTCCGCACCTAGGTGCTCTTCCACCACAGTGACGAGGCGGTTCAGTAACTCGATCACGGCTACCCCCTTCCCGATCGATTCTGGTCAGCCGAAGACCTGCGCGCCCGATACTTTCTGCCCGATCCGATCGGGTACGGCACACCGGTGCGATCGCACACGAAAATCGCCTTCCGACAGATCTTTTCGATCTCGGCGGAAGACGATTCCTGTTCAGTTGTTCACTCAGCTCATCTACTTCCGCTGCGCCATGTCAGCCGATGGACGAGTGGCTGCGGACGCGCGGACCGGTGTGCGCGGGAAGGTGCTGATAACCGTGCAGGGTGAACAGCGGCCGACGGGTGGGCGGATGGCTCAATCGCAGATGCGGGAAAGTCTCGAACAGCGCGCGCAGGGCATGCGCCGCTTCCATCCGGGCCAGACCGGCGCCGAGGCACACATGGCTACCGCTGCTGAAGGACACATGATTCTTGGCGTTGTCCCTGGTTATGTCGAACCGGGCCGGGTCGGTGAACACGGCGGGGTCGCGGTTCGCACCGGCCAGCGACAGCACCACGGTCGACCCCTCGCGCAACTTGAGACCACCGATCTCCAACGCCGTCCTGGTGGTGCGGGCGGTGGACTGCACCGGCGGATCGATCCGGAGGATCTCCTCCACCGCGTTGGGCCAGAGGTCCGGCTCGGCGTACAACCGGGCCAGCTGTTCGGGGTGCTGGAGCAGCCAGACGATGCCCTTGCCGATCAGGTTGACCGTCGTCTCGAAGCCCGCGGCCATCAGCAGGGTCGCCGACGCGCACAGTTCGTAGGTGGACAGATCACCCGAGGTGACCAGGCTACTGAGGATGTCGTCGCCGGGCTCGGCGCGGAGTCGCTCGAGGTGCTCGACGAGATACCGGTGCAGTCGCTCCGAGGATTCCATCGCCCGCTGGTGCGTCTGCCAGGAGATCCCGAGGTCGAGCAACGGACTGATCTCGTCGCCCCAGTGCAGGAACATCTCGCGGTCGGCGTCCGGGAAGCCGAGCATCTCGGAGATGATGGCGATGGGCACCTGCGCCGCGAACCGGGTCACCAGGTCGGTGGGCCCGTCGTCGGGCAGCTCCGAGAGCAGTTCCCCGGTGACCGTCTCGATCCTGTCGCGCAGCCGGGCGATGGCACGCGGAGTGAACGCCGTGGAGACCGGTTTGCGCATCCGGGTGTGCTCGGGCTCGTCGATCATCAGCATCGACGGCGGATCCATCAGATTCGGTGGGAGGGGCTGCCGCTCCAGAGCGCGCAACACCGGCCCCGGTATCCCGAACACCGTTGGTATACCGACACCGAATCGGTTGTCGCGCAGGATTTCCCGGACCATATCGTGATCGAAGGTGATCCATACCGGAAGGGCGCGAATCAACCCGCCCTCCCCGCGCATCTCCTCGATCAGCGCGTACGGATTCTCGATCCCCTCCGCACCGCCGATCAACCGAGCGAACGGATTGCCACGACGAAGCAGGATCTTCTTGAACAGCAGGACCAACCCGTGGTTGTTGACCCACCGATACATGTAATGCGGTTTCATCGAGCCCCTCCGATCGTCGAACCGGCGAATCCCTTGGGTGCTACGAATATCACACGTTTGTAACGAAAATCACAGGTTACGCGGAACCTGCCGGAACGGGATCTCGAGACCTACCGACTATACGGAGGCAGCGCGATGTCCGAGAATTACACGTTGAAGCGGAAGTCGCAGACGTCGCCGTCGTGCATGACGTATTCCTTGCCTTCCATGCGGACCTTGCCCGCGGCCTTGGCAGCGGCCATCGATCCCGCTTCGACCAGGTCGTCGAAGGCGACGAGTTCGACCTTGATGAAGCCGCGTTCGAAGTCGGTGTGGATGACGCCGGCGGCCTTGGGGGCGGTGTCGCCCTGGTGGATGGTCCAGGCTCGGGATTCCTTGGGGCCTGCGGTGAGGTAGGTCTGCAGGCCGAGGGTGTGGAAGCCGGCGCGGGCGAGGCCGTGCAGGCCGGGCTCGGTCTGGCCGATGGACTCCAACAGCTCCATGGCGGATTCGTCGTCGAGTTCGAGGAGTTCGGCTTCCACCTTGGCGTCGAGGAAGACCGCGTCGGCGGGGGCGACGGTGGCGCGCAGCTCGGCGAGCTTGGCCTCGTCGGTGAGGACGGATTCGTCGGCGTTGAAGACGTAGAGGAACGGCTTGATGGTGAGCAGGGAGAGCTCACGCAGCAGGTCGGCGTCGATCTTCTTGCCCGCGGCGAAGAGGGTGGTGCCCTCGTTGAGGAACCCTTCGGCGGTCTTGGCCGCGTCGAGCAGGGGCTTGCGGTCCTTCTTGACCCTGGCTTCCTTCTCGAGGCGCGGGATGGCCTTCTCGAGGGTCTGCAGGTCGGCGAGGATGAGCTCGGTTTCGATGACCTCGATGTCGGCGGCGGCGTCGACCCGGCCGTCGACGTGGATCACGTCGTCGTCGGCGAACACGCGCACGACCTGGCAGATCGCGTCGGCCTCACGGATGTTGGCGAGGAACTTGTTGCCGAGGCCCGCGCCTTCGGAGGCGCCCTTCACGATGCCCGCGATGTCGACGAACGACACCACGGCGGGCACGATCTTCTCGGAACCGAAGATCTCGGCGAGCGTGTTCAGGCGCGGGTCGGGCAGCGGGACCACGCCGACATTGGGCTCGATGGTCGCGAACGGGTAGTTCGCGGCCAGCACGTCGTTCTTGGTCAGCGCGTTGAACAGCGTCGACTTTCCGACGTTGGGCAGGCCGACGATTCCGAGGGTGAGGCTCACAAGGACCAGAGTCTACGGGTCCGCGACCGCGCCCGAACCACCGGAACCCGCCCCGTCGGCCGGGGCGGGTCGAGCGGCGATCAGGGTACGAGGACGACCTTGCCCAGGTTGGCGCGCTGCTCGATGACCGCGTGCGCGGCGGCGGCATCGTCGAGCGCGAACTCGGCGTGCACGACCGGGTGCAGCAGACCGGAGGCGTAGTACTGCCAGACCTCCTGGCGCAGGTCCTCGTAGCGGGCCGGGTCGCGCTGGGCGAGACGGCCGATCCGGAAACCGGTCAGGGTTTTGCCACCGGCGAGGAGATCCTCGGTGTCGATGAGGCCGCCGCCGGTGCCGTAGGTGACCGCGCGGCCGCCTTCGGCGAGACCGGCGAGGGTGCCGTCGAGACCGGTGCCGCCGACGCCGTCGAGGGCGTAATCAGCCTGCTTGCCGCAGTGCAGCTCGCCGTAGGTGAAGACCTCGTCGGCGCCGAGTTCGCGCACGAAATCGATCTTCGACTCGTCGGACACCGCGCCGACCACCCAGCTCGCTCCACGCACCCGCGCCAACTGCACCGCGAGATGGCCGACACCACCGGCAGCGGCGGTGACCAGCGCGGTTTCGCCCTCACGCGGGGCGGCGGTGTCGAGCGCGCCGAGCGCGACGAGCCCGCTGCGCATCAACGCGACGGCATCGACCGCGGAAGCGCCGTCCGGGATGGCGGAGGCCTGGTCGACCGCGAGCACGACGTACTCGGCGTAGGCGTCGGAAGTGCACAGCCCGACCACCCGATACCCGACGCCGTATCCGTCTACCCCGTCACCGACCCCGACGACCTCACCGGCGACTTCGGCACGCATCTGCGTGACCGGCGCGGCACTGATCCGCCGGATCGCCGACAGCGTCACGCCGATGGCCTCGACCCGGACCAGCAGCTCACCGACACCGGGTACCGGCATCTCGGCCGCGACGACCTCGAGCATCTCCGAACCACTGCTGCGCTCGTACTGAACCCGCCGCATGACACCTCCTACAGAATTGAGCGAAGGCGCAACATTAACCGGCTGACCTCGCGTTTCCACAGGCCATCGGCCTGCGAGTGCGAAATCTCACCGCCTCCGCCGCACGGCGGAGAGCACCTTCTCGGTCCGGTTACCCCGCAGCGATGCCCGAGACGCGTGGGCAATCCCACACCCCCGGCGTAGCGTTGCCCTATGGAGGCGACCACGGAGGTGGTGACCGCGGCTCCCGCGCCGGTGCTGGCAGCGTTCATCGACCGGTACGTGGGCTATCGGCTCGCGGGTTTCGAGCCCGGCTTGCACCGCGGCCTGCCATCACGGCACATGACGTTCATCGTCGCCATCGGCCCCACCATCGATGTCATCGAGCAAACCGACCCGCACCAATCCCCCGGCAGCTATCGCTGCGTACTGAGCGGCTTGCAGGCGAGCCCAGCGATGATCGCGCACACCGGTTTTCAGGAAGGCGTGGCGATCGAACTGACCCCGCTGGGTTGCCGGGTGCTGTTCGGCATGCCCGCGAGCGAACTGTGGGACACCTCGATCGAATGTTCCCAAGCGCAAGCCACTCTCGGTGACCAACTCGCCGATGCCGTGCAATCGCAACAGGATTGGCCGAGTCGATTCGCCGCGTGCGACCGGGCCCTGATCGCGGCGGCACGAACCGACATTCTCGCCGGTCCCGAATTGACGTGGGCCTGGCGCGCTCTCGTCGAGACCGGCGGTACCTATGCGATCAACCCGCTCGCCGATCGGATCGGCTGGACCCGCCAACACCTGACCCGCAAGTTCACCGCCGAATTCGGCGCGAGCCCGAAACTGGCTGCGCGGATCATCCGGTTCGAGCGCGCCAGGCGCATGCTGGCGAGCACCCCGTCCTATATCTCCATCGCCCAGGTCGCGAACACCTGCGGCTACTACGACCAAGCCCACCTGAACCGCGACTTCGCCGAACTGGCGGGCGTGGCCCCCACCGCCTGGCTCGCCGAGGAGATTCCATCCGTCCAAGACCCGGAGGCCGGACCAGCGAGAGGCTGAGCACATGGAAACTTCAACGAACACCGTCTGGCCCTGCCTCGCCTTCGACGACGCCCGCGCCATGGTCGAATTCCTCACCACCGCTTTCGGTTTCGAAGCAACCGCGGTCTACGCCAGAGAAAACGACGACTCCGTCGTCGAACACGGCGAACTGCGCTGGCCGGGCGGCGGCGGCATCATGTTCGGTTCCACCGGCCGTGACGACAGCCCCTTCGGCACGCGACCACCGGGCGTCGCCAATCTCTACCTGGTCACCGACCGGCCCGATGCGCTCTACGACCGGGCGAAGGTCGCGGGCGCGAGGATCATCCGCGACCTGCGCGACGAGGACTACGGCTCCCGCGGCTTCAGCGCCGCCGACCCGGAAGGCAACCTCTGGAGCTTCGGAACCTACCGGGGCGAATGACCAGCTGAACAAAACTTCATTCTGCGCACGATCGTGTGCGAACCTCTCCGTCGCAGTTCTGCGATCAGCTACGTTGTCGATTGCTTCACCCGAGGCTCTGCGCGTTATACAGGAGAGTTGAGTCAATGGCGACCATCGAACATCTGCGGACCGACCCGGACTTGCCTCCGGTCGGTGTCGTCGATCGCACGCCGATCACGCCCGCCAAGAAGGCCGTGTTCGCGGGGATCGCCGTACTCGGCGCTGTCGCGTGGACGATCATCGCGTTTGTGCGCGGCGAGTCCGTGAACGCCGTGTGGATCGTGATCGCGGCGGTCTGTACCTACATCATCGCTTACCGCTTCTACGCGCGATTCATCGAGTGGAAGATCACCAAGCCGCGCGACGACGTGGCCACGCCCGCCGAAATCTATGACAACGGCAAAGATTTCATGCCGATGGACCGGCGGGTGCTCTACGGACACCACTTCGCCGCGATCGCGGGCGCCGGTCCGCTGGTGGGTCCGGTGCTGGCCGCGCAGATGGGTTATCTGCCCGGCACCATCTGGATCGTCGTCGGCGTGGTGTTCGCCGGTGCGGTGCAGGACTACCTGGTGCTGTGGGCCTCGACCCGTCGACGCGGTCGCAGCCTCGGCCAGATGGCGCGTGACGAGCTCGGCGTCGTCGGCGGTGTCGCGGCGATCGTGGCGATTCTGGTGATCATGACGATCCTGCTGGCGGTGCTGGCGCTGGTGGTGGTGAACGCGCTCGGTGAGAGCCCGTGGGGCGTGTTCTCCATCGCGATGACCGTCCCGATCGCCCTGTTCATGGGCATCTATCTGCGGTATCTGCGGCCGGGTGCGGTCGGCGAGGTCTCCGCGATCGGCATCGTGTTGCTGCTGGCCGCGATCATCGGCGGCGGCTGGGTATCCGAAACCGAGTGGGGCGCGGACTGGTTCACCCTGTCGCGCACGACCATCGCGTGGTGCCTGATCGCCTACGGCTTCATCGCCTCGGTGCTGCCGGTGTGGCTGCTGCTCGCCCCGCGCGACTACCTGTCGACGTTCATGAAGGTCGGCACGATCGTGCTGCTCGCGGTCGGCATCCTGATCACGATGCCGGTGCTGAAGGCGCCCGCCGTCTCCGAATTCGCGCACACTGGCGCCGGTCCCGCGTTCGCGGGCAGTCTGTTCCCGTTCCTGTTCATCACCATCGCCTGCGGTGCGCTCTCGGGTTTCCACGCGCTGGTCTCCTCCGGCACGACGCCGAAACTGATGGCCAAGGAATCCAACGCCAGGATGATCGGCTACGGCGGCATGCTGATGGAGTCGTTCGTCGCGATCATGGCGATCATCACCGCCTCGATCATCGACCAGCACCTGTACTTCGGTATGAACGCCTCGGCCGGACTCACCGGCGGCACGGCCGAAGGCGCTGCCAAGTTCACGAATTCGCTCGGTCTGTCCGGCCCGCCCGCGACGCCGGAACTGTTCACCGACGCGGCCGCCGATGTGGGCGAGAAGTCGATCGTCTCGCGCACCGGTGGCGCCCCGACCCTGGCGATCGGCATCTCCGAGGTCTTCTCCCAGTTCCTCGGCGGCTCGACGATGAAGGCCTTCTGGTACCACTTCGCGATCATGTTCGAAGCGCTGTTCATCCTCACCACCATCGACGCGGGCACTCGGGTGGCGCGCTTCCTGGTCTCGGACGCGCTGGGCAACTTCGGCGGCGGGTTCAAGAAGTTCCGTGATCCGTCCTGGCGGATCGGCGCCTGGCTGTGCTCGCTGATCGTGGTCGCGGGCTGGGGCGGGGTCCTGCTGATGGGCGTCAATGATCCGTTCGGCGGCATCAACGCGCTGTATCCGCTGTTCGGCATCGCCAACCAGCTGCTCGCCGCGATCGCGCTGATCGTGGTGCTCACGATCATCGTCAAGCGCGGGCAGTGGAAGTGGGCGTGGATTCCCGGTGTTCCGCTGGCGTGGGATCTGGTGGTCACGATGACCGCGTCCTGGCAGAAGATCTTCTCCGACGATCCCAAGGTCGGTTACTGGAAGCAGCACAGCCTGTGCGAGGCGGCCAAGGACGCGGGCAAAGCCTGTCTGACGGCGAAGACGCCCGAGCAGGTCGACATCGCGATCCGCAATACCTTCATCCAGGGCACGCTGTCGATCGTGTTCGCGGTGCTGGTGCTGGTCGTCACCGTCGTCGGTGTGCTGGTGTGCGCGAAGGCGATCCGCACGGGCACGGTGACCAGCACCGAGTCCGAGGAGCAGCCGTCGAAGATCTTCGCCCCCAGCGGATTCGTCGCCACGTCCACGGAGAAGAACGTGCAGAAGGAATGGGACGCGTTGATCGCCGAGGGCAAGGTGAGCGCGCCCGGATCGGCGCACGTCTCGTGAGTGTGGTCAGGGATGCGGACGGCCGGTTCAGTGGATCGGCCGTCCGTGCCCCTGCGGTTGTCGCCGGGCCACTCGACACCGATCCCGGTGGGCCTCGAGAGATTCTCCGGCGAGTCTGGGCGGCCCTGCGGGGCATCGCCCGCTGGTACAGCGCGATCAACGGCGGCCAGGATTACGAGCGCTACGTCGACCACCTGCGCCGTAATCATCCGGAGGCTCCGGTGCCGTCGGTGCGCGACTACTGGCGCGAACGCTATGCCGAAGCCGAGCGAAATCCGACCAATCGCTGCTGCTGATCGGGGTTCACGCCCCTGAGGGATCGGTGGCCGATTTCCGCTAGCACCCCGCCGGGACTGGTGCCATTGTGGAACTCGTGACCATCACTGCTTCGGACTTCGAGGGCTGCTACCGGGCGGTCTCCACCCGCGACTCCCGCTTCGACGGGCAGTTCTTCACCGCGGTGCGCACGACCGGCATCTACTGCAGGCCCTCGTGCCCGGCGATCACGCCCAAGCGGGCCAATGTGTCGTTCCTGCCCACCGCGGCGGCGGCGCAGCAGGCCGGATATCGCGCCTGCCGTCGGTGCCTGCCCGATGCCGCGCCCGGTTCACCGCTGTGGAATGTGCGCGCCGATCTGGCCGCGCGGGCCATGCGGTTGATCGGTGACGGGATGATCGAGCGGGGTGGGGTGCCCGGGCTGGCCGCCACCCTCGGTTATTCGCAGCGTCAGCTCACGCGGGTGCTCACCACCGAACTCGGGGCCGGTCCGCTCGCGCTGGCCAGGGCACATCGTGCGCACACCGCGCGGCTGCTCATCCAGACCACCGAGATGCCGATGTCGGATATCGCGTTCGCGGCCGGGTTCGCCAGCATTCGGCAGTTCAACGACACCGTGCGCGAGGTGTTCGCGGTGAGTCCGACGACGATGCGGACCGAGTTGCGCCGATCGCCGCGCGCCGATGTCGTCGCACCGGGCACGCCCGGTCTGCTGACATTGCGGCTCCCCTATCGCGAGCCGCTCGATACCGGCTGGCTGACCTGGTTCCTCTCGGCGCACGCGGTGCCGGGGATGGAGCTGTGGGAGGACGGCGCGTACACGCGCAGCCTGCGTACTCCGCACGGCCACGCGACAATTCGGCTGTCGTTCCAGCCGGGGCATGTGCGGGCCGAGTTGGCGCTGCGGGATATGCGCGATCTGGCGCCGACCGTGGCCCGGGTGCGGCATCTGCTCGATCTGGACGCGGATCCACTCGGGATCGACAGTGCGCTCGGTATCGGTTCCGGTGAATCGGATGATGCCATCGCGGGGCACGGGTTCACACCGGGAATCCGCGTGCCGGGGTGCCTCGACGGCTCGGAGTTGTTGTTGCGCACCACGATCGGGCAACAGATCTCGGTGCGGGCGGCGGGGACGCATACCGCGCGGCTGGTGGATGCGCTCGGTGAGCGGATCGACGGGCCGGTGCCTCGACTGTTTCCGACGGCCGAAGCGGTCGCCGAGCGCGGCGCCGAGGTATTGACCGGGCCCGTGCGCAGGGTGAACGCCATCGTTGCCGCGGCACGAGCGATCGCCGACGGCGAATTGGTCCTGCATTCCGGTCGCACCGCCGCTGACCTGCGGCACGACCTGCTCGCGCTCGACGGAGTCGGGCCGTGGACGGCCGACTACGTCACCATGCGATCGCTGGCCGATCCCGACATCCTGCTCGACACCGACCTGGTGGTTCGTCAGGGTGCGGCGCGAGCGGGAATCGACCTCGACGACACCACCCACTGGGCGCCGTGGCGCTCCTATCTGTCCATGCACCTGTGGAAGACCGCGCTCGAACATCGTGGCGCGCTTGTCCGTGAACCTTCTCTCCAGGAAGCGAAACACCATGACTGACACTGCTCTTCGTCGCGCCGATGTCGCGACGGTCAGCACGCCGATCGGCCCGTTCACCACCGTCGTCGACACCGACGGCGCCGTACTCGCCTCGGGCTGGACCGGGGACGCGGCCACACTGACCGGCCTCATCCACGCCACCTTGCGCCCGACCGAACTGCGGCAGCGGGATTCACTCGGCGCGGTCACCCAGGCCGTCGTCGACTATCACGCGGGCGACCTCACGGCGATCGACGCGATTCCCGTGCGTCAACGGTCGGGCGAGTTCCTGGTCCACGCCTGGGAAGTCCTGCGCAAGGTGCCTGCGGGCGAGCCGGTGACCTATACCGAGTTCGCCGGCCTGTCCGGGCGTCCGGCGGCTACGCGGGCAGCGGCCAATGCCTGCGCGCGCAACTCCGCCGCACTGTTCGTGCCGTGTCATCGCGTGCTGCGGATCGGCGGCGCGCTCGGCGGGTTCCGGTGGGGGCTGGAAGCCAAGGCCTGGTTGCTCGCGCACGAGGGATGAACATCCGCTAGGGCGGGAGCTCGGGGCCCAGCGCACGGCGGTTCGACGTCATCCAGACCACCGATCAGGCCAGATATATCCGATTGGCTCTTTTTTCTAGGTCCAGTTGGCCGGATTCTATTACCTATGCTCACTCGTCGCCTGGTCGCGCTCTACGTCGGTTTGTGGTTGTACGGGACATCGATGGCAGTGATGATCCGGGCGGGACTCGGGCTCGACCCGTGGGATGTATTCCATCAGGGGGTCGCCGCGCATGTGCCGTTGAGTTTCGGTGTGGTGACCGCGCTGACCGGGATCGCTGTGCTGCTCGCCTGGATTCCGCTACGGCAGCGGCCGGGGCTCGGGACCGTCAGCAATGTGGTGGTGATCGCGATCGCGGTCGACGTCGGGTTGTGGTTGATCCCGGCCGTGGACGCGCTGTGGCTACGGGTTCTCGCCATGGTTGCCGCGGTGGTGGTGAACGCCGCGGCGACGGTGCTCTATATCGGTGCGGGCATGGGTCCGGGACCGCGCGATGGACTGATGACTGGACTGGTCGGGCGGACCGGCTGGCCGGTCTGGTCTGTTCGAACCGGCATCGAAGTCTCGGTGCTGATCACCGGCTGGTTCCTCGGCGGCAGCGTCGGGATCGGCACGCTGGTCTACGCCTTCGGGATCGGGCCGCTGGTCCAGCTGATGATCCCGCTCGTCGACGGCCGTCTTCCCGGGTTCGCCCCGATTGTCCGCCAGGAAGCGGAGCTGCCTGTGGAGCGTCCGCAAGCACCCGCCGCGCCGTGCTGATCGCTTCGTCGGGCTGGTTCGGATGACTAGGCCACCGTGGCCTCGAGGTGCGAACCCGTGCGACCGCGCAGGACATGCAGGCGCGTGGGGATGCGCTGGCGCATTTCGTCCACGTGGCTGACGACGCCGACCACGCGGCCGTTCGCGCGGAGTTCGTCGAGAACACCCATGACGGCGTCGAGGGTATCGGCGTCGAGGCTGCCGAAGCCTTCGTCGATGAACAGGGTGTCGAGGACCAAGCCGCCGGACTCGGCGGCGACTACATCGGCGAGGCCGAGCGCCAAAGCCAGTGAGGCCATGAAGGTTTCACCGCCGGATAGGGTTTTCGCGGAGCGGACGACGCCGGTGTAGTCGTCGCGGACGTCGAGGCCGAGGCCGCCGCGTCTGCCCCGTGGACCCGCCTTGTCGGAGTGGACGAATTCGTAACGGCCGCCCGACATTCGGCGTAGCCGCAGCGACCCCGCCACCGCGACCTCTTCGAGCCGAGCCGCGAGGACATAGGAGCGCAACGACATTCGCCGGTTGTTCTCGCCGCGACCCGCCACCACTTCCGCCAGAGCAGCCAGTTCGTCGAATTCACGCTGCTTGGGGGCGATCCGCTCGACCTCTCCCCACAGCTGCGTCCCCAACTGCTCGAGCTGGGCCACCCGCTCGGTGGCCGCCGACTGGGTTGCCACCGCCGCGGTAAGCGCGCTCTGAGCTTCGGTGAAGCGCTGCTCGAGTGTGTTCAGGTCGCCCGGGGCCTGTTCGGCGACGGCCTGGATCTGTGGTTCGGCGAGCACCGCCTCGGCATGCGCACGGGCCCGGTCCGCGGCGGTGAGTTCGGCTTCGATCGCGGCCTGCTGCCGCGCGGTCCGCGCGACGGCGGTGACGACCTGGGCGTAGGCGGTCAGGAGAGCGATGTCGTCGCGCGGGGCTGCCGGCTCGACGGCCGAGGCTTCGTCGGCGGGTTCCTCATCCAGGGGGCCTTCGTCGAACAGGTCGAACAGGCTGGGCATTTCAGGCTCGGCACGGATCGCTCGCGCGGGGCTCCCGGTCGCCTCCTCGTCGGTGTCGAGCTCGGCGTCGACATCTTCAGCCGCGGTTCGGCTGGTGGTCACGACTGGTGAATCGAGTACCTCCGACGGCACACGCTCCTCGTACCCTTCCGGCACGAGACCGGCAGTGCGGGCGAGGTTTTCCACGCGGGCGGCGATGGTGCGGACGGCGTCGCGAGCGGTCGATTCCTCGGTGCGGGCAGTACGGAGCGTGGTGGCTGCGGTGATGAGCGATTCGAGGCGGGCGGTGCGGGCGTCGACGGTGTTGTCGGCGCCCGCGGCGGTGCGCAGCCGCGCGGTGAGTTCGTCGAGGCGGTTGCGGGTGGTGGTGATGTTGGCAGTAATGGTGCCGAGGCGGGCGTCGAGGTCGCGGGACCGGTCGTGGAGGGCGGTTTCCTCGGTGCGCAGAGCCTCGAGGCGGCTGGTCAGGGCGGGGCCGCGCTCGGCGGCTTCGGCGGTGTCGTCGAAGCGGTGAGTGGCGGTGCGGACCGCGTCGGCGAGGGTGACGGGGTCCGCGTCTCCACCGCGGGCGGTCAACGCCTCGATCTCGCGTTCGATGACGCTGATGCGATCGGCGATGCGATCACGCGCGGCCTCGGCGGACTGTTCGGCGGTGTGCGCGGCGTCCTCGGCGTCCTTGGATACCGCGTCGTCGGTGGGCCGCGCCGGTTCAGGATGTTCGGCAGAACCGCAGACCGTGCACGGCGCACCGTCGGTGAGCGCGCCCGCGAGCTCGGCGGCCATGCCCGCGAGGCGGCGGGCCCGCAGATCGAGGACCCGTTCCTTGGCTTCGAGGTGAGCGCGCCAGGCGGAATCGTGTTCGGTCCGCGCTTTGTCCAAAGCTGGTCGGCGACGCGCTATGTCGACAGCGGCCGCTGCCGAGTCCTGCCACTTGCTCAGCTCGTTGCGAATCCCGGGCAACGCGGCGGCCGCATCGGTGGCCTCACGCAACTGCTCTTGAACCGAGCCGATCGCGGCCGGCAGTTCGAGCCGCCGCTGCGCCAACTCCCCCGAACGCTGTGTAAGACGACCGGCTTCTCCCTCGTGCGCGGCGAGATCGGCGGTGAGCTGACGCGCGGTCGCCACATCAGCACGAACCTCACCGAGCACACCGAGCAACGCGTTCCACTGACTGATCGCGGCATCGAGATCGCCCCGAACATCCCCGACACCGGCGCCCGCAGCCCCACCACGGACCGACCCACGTCCCTGCTGCCCCGCGCCGACTGGACCGCCCGACAGCAGGTCCGCTGACGTGCCTTGGTCGGGCTGCCCACCGTCCGGTGTGGCGGCGCGTCCATCGACCGGCTCATCCGTCACCACGGTCAGCCGGTCTACTCCCGCGATGTCGGCGGCGGCGGGTGCCCTCAGCTGGTCGGCCAGTTCACCGGTGGCGCTACGGGTCGCAGTCTCCGAACGGCGCAGGGTGCGGACCGCGGAGCGCGCCTCGTCGATGGCGTGGACGACGGGTTCGGCGCGGCGGGCTTGGCCCAGTTCGTGTTCGAGTTCGGTGCGGCGCGGGGAGGACGCGGTGTAGGTGGCCAGTTCGGTGCGGGCTGCTGCCATGCGGGCGTGCAGCCCGGCGACGCGACGTTGTTCTTCGGCTTCGGAGCGGGCCTGCGACGATTCTTTCTGGCGCAGTTCGGCATTCGTGGTCGCCTCGGCGAGTGCGGTGCGCGCGGTGGCGAGAAGCTCCTGGGACCAGGTCACCGCGTCGAGTACGCCGACCGATTCCGCGCCGCCGTAGCCCCCGGCCATACCGACCTTGGTGATCAGGCGGTCGATGCCCTGTTTGCGGGAATCCAGGTCGCCCGCGGCGGCGCGGCGGCGATCGGACAGCCACTGCTCGGCCGTCCCGAAACGTTGGGTGTCGAAGAGCTTTTCGAGCAGTTTCTCGCGGTCCTCGTTCTCGGCGCGCAGGAATTTGGCGAAGTCGCCCTGCGGGAGCAGCACCACTTGGAAGAACTGGTCGGCGCTCATACCGAGCAGGCGCAGGACCTCGTCGCCGATATCGGTGATGCGCGAGAGGTTCTCGCCGCTGCCGTCGAGCCAGGTGAGGGTGGCCTGGGGTTGCAGAAGCCGGGTTCCGGTGCCGGTCTTCTTCGGGCGCTCGAATTCGGGTGAGCGGGTCAGGCGAAGGAGGCGGCCGCCGAGCGTGGCTTCCAGCACGACGCTCGGTGGCGTCTGCGGATCGGCATGATCGGAGTGCAGGCGTTTGCTCTCGCCGCGCGCACCGGGCACCTTGCCGTAGAGGGCGAAGGCGATGGCGTCGAGGATCGTCGTCTTGCCCGCGCCCGTATGCCCGTGCAGCAGGAACAGCCCGTCGGCGCCGAGCGCGTCGAAATCGACGACAGTGGTCTCGGCGAACGGGCCGAACGCGGTGAGTTCGAGCCGGTGCAGCCTCACGCGATGCCACCACCGGCGAGAGTCGCCACTGTGCACGCGACGCGTGGGCTCACGCAGTCAGCTCCGACGAAACCGGCGCCCGGCCGGATTCGGCACGGACCGAGTCGTTTTCGCTCACCGCGGCGGCCAGCGCACGCTCCACCCATGCCATCTCCCCCTTGCTCGGTGTGCCACGCACGTCGGTCAGGAAGCTCGCCGCGACCTCCGCGTCGCGACGACCGTGTACCCGCTCGCGGTAGTGCAACTCCGGATTACCTTCCGGGCGTGCCCATTCCACGTGCACCGCGTGCGGGAATCGCCCGCGCAGTTTACGCATCGGGTCCACCGGGCGGGTGGTGTCGGTGAGCGTGGCCGACACGTAATGCTCCTCGGCCGCGGCGTATTCGGTATCGGTGAGCAGGGATTCGATGGTGCCGGTGAGCCTGCTGAGCCCGCGTACCAGCGGCAGATCGTGGCGACGCACCGAGGCGAGCCCCTCGGCATCGAGGTCGACGATCCACACCGCTTTGCGGTGCGAACTCTCACCGAACGAATACGGCAGCGGAGACCCGCTGTAGCGCACCGACTCCGACAGTGTCTGCGGCGAATGCAGGTGTCCCAGCGCCACATAGTCGATGCCGTCGAAGGCCGACATCGAGACCGTCTCCACACCGCCCACCGAGATGGACCGTTCCGATCCCGTCGCTTCCCCGCCGACCACGAAGGCGTGCGCCAGCACCACCGTGCGAGTGCCGGACCTGGCGGCGATATCGGCACGGATCCGCTCCATCGCGGCATCGAGGATCTCCGCGTGCGAATGCGCCTGCGGCACACCGAGTTCTGCCCGGGTGATCTCCGGTTCCAGATACGGGATGCCGTAGAACGCCACGTCACCGTCGCCGTCGGAGAGCACGATCGGCCGGTCCGCGTCGGCAACCCGCGTGCACAGATGCAGGCCACCGGCCGCGGCGAAGCTGGCGCCCGCGCCGAGTCGGGCGGGCGAATCGTGATTGCCCGAGGTGGCGACGATCGTCGCGCCCGCCGCTCGGATCGCCTCGAATCCGCGATTGCAGACCCCGATGGCATCGGCATTGGGGATGGAGCGGTCGTAGATATCGCCGGGCACCACCACCACGTCGACCGATTCGGCCGCGACCAGCTCCGCGACGGCAGTCAGCACCCGTGCCTGATCGGCCAGCAGGTCGACACCGTGAAAGGTGCGCCCGATGTGCCAGTCGGAGGTGTGCAGGATCCGCATGTCGCGAACCGTAGGGCACACCCCCGACAGAATTCAATCGACGCACCACACGCGTGTAATTCACCGGCGTGCCGCACAGCGCGGCGCACATGCTGCCGAGATGGCCTGGCGACTTCGCCACGACCGTCCCCGGTTTGCCGGGGAATTGCGACTTTGTCGGTGGCCTCGGGCAGTATCGCCGACATGACCGCTTCGATGCTCGTCGCGCTCGTCTTCGTCTTCGCCGCAGGCTTCGGTCTCGGCTGGTTGGGGCATTCCGCCCGTGGTGGGCAACGCGCCGCCACCGCGGAAGCCCGGCTCGCCGCGGCCGGGGACAATCAACGGTTGCTGCAGCAGTCACTGCACTCGGCCAATGAGGATGCGGCGCGCAGGCATTCGGCCGCGATCGGCGCGATGGTCGATCCGCTGCGCGACGCGGTCGGAGCGTTGGAGCAGCAGATCCGACAGGTCGAGCACCATCGGATCGACGCGTATTCGGGATTGCGCGAGCAGGTCGCGGGCATGCAACGCACCTCGCATCGGCTCTCCGATCAAACCGGTCAGCTGGTCGCGGCGCTGCGTGCGCCGCAGGTGCGCGGCCGGTGGGGCGAGATCCAGCTGGAACGGGTCGTCGAACTGGCCGGGATGACCCGGCACTGCGATTTCGACACCCAGGTGAGTCGGCCCGGCGGCGACGATCGCGGCGTGGTGCGTCCCGACATGGTGGTGCGGCTGGCCGGCGGCAGACACATCGTCGTCGACGCGAAGGTGCCGTTCTCGGCGTATCTGGACGCGGCGACCACCGACGATCCCAGCCAACGCACGCAATTACTGGCCCGCCACGCCAAGCACCTGCGCGCCCACGTCGACCAGCTGGCCGACAAGGCGTACTGGGCGGCCTTCGATCCGGCACCGGAGTTCGTCGTGTTGTTCGTGCCCGGCGACCCGTTCCTCGACGCCGCGCTCACCACCGATGCCGACCTCCTGGAGTACGCGTTCGGCCGGAACGTGATTCTGGCAACCCCCACTACATTGATCGCGCTGCTACGAACGGTGGCGTTCAGTTGGCGGCAGGAAGCGCTCTCGCGCGATATGGCAACGGTGCAGCAACTGGGTAAGGAGCTCTACACCCGGCTGGGTAAAGTCGCCGAACATCTGGACAATCTGGGCGTGAATCTCGGTAAGGCCGTAGCGGCTTTCAACGCGACAGTGGGCTCGGTGGAGTCGCGGGTCATGGTCACCGCGCGCCGGATGCACGATCTCGGCATCGCCGATCAGGAGCTCCCGGCAATCCGACTCACCGAGACCCGACCACGCGTCGTCGCGTTCGCCGACGCCGAGGATCGCATCTGAGATCCTCGTGCCGTGGCGCCTATGGGAGCTATGTGCAGTTAGTGTCATAGTGTGGCTGCTTCCCAACGTGCGCGACCCCGGGTGCCCGCGCCGCAACGTTCGATCGTGCCCTCGGTACCCGGCATCCCCGCCTGGGCCGCGATTCTGATCGCCGCGGGTGCGACGGGTCTCGGGTTCTTGATCGACGGACTCGGCGGAGAGACGTATCCCACGGGCACGTTCTCGGCGCTGTATGTCCTCGGCTGCGTGCTCGCCGTCTGCGCGGTGCGCTTCCGCGGTCTGTTCTCCACCATGGTGATGCCGCCGCTGCTGCTGTTCGTCGCGGTACCGGTGGCCTGCCAGATGCTGGGTGGGCGTGCCACCACCTCGATCAAAGACGTTCTGATGAACCTGATCATCCCGCTGGTGGAGCGCTTCCCGACGATGGCGCTGGCGACCGTGCTGGTACTGGCGATCGGTGGCGCCAGGATCGCGATCGCCAAGCGTGCGCCCCAGACGGCTCGCCCCACCCCGGAGCGCAAGTCCGAGCGCAAGCCGGTCAAGCGCCGTCGCCCCGAGCCGACCCCCGACCTCGCCACTGCCGCCCGCAAGCGACCGCGCCGCGGCACCGCGGTCCTGGACGAGCCCGACACCGAGGTCGACATGGCGAGCCCGGCTCGCCGCCCCGCCAGGCCCGCCGAACCCAAACGCGCCCCCGCCGCCGCCAGGCCCCGCGAGCCCCGCGCCGCCCGTGGCGAGCCCCGCGCCGCCCGTGCCGCGGCCCCGCCGCGCGAGGCCGAACCCTCCCGCGTCCCGCGCCGCCGCGGCGAAGCACCGCCCCACCCCCAACCGAACGTGCGCTACCGCGACCGCGCCGACTCCACCCGCACAGAACGCCGCCGCCCAGACAACGTCTGAGAAACGAAAATCCCCGCCGTAACAAACGGCGGGGATTTTTCTTTATCGCCCACTGATCCAGCAAGAACATGGGTAACTCACCGGGCACGGGCTAACCAGCCCACAATCACCGTCTGGCCGCCAACCCAACCCTCCCCGCACCCAGGTCTGGCTTTAAGTCGCGGGGAGGCGGGCCGGCCGGAGTTCGCGGGGGAGAGAAAACACCAGTGTTTCGTTGGCAGTGGTCACCGGCTGTACCTCGCCGAAGCCGTGCTCGGCCAGCAGATCGAGCACCCCGGTCACCAGGATCTCCGGCACCGAAGCACCCGAGGTGATGCCGATGGTCTGCACGCCCTCGAGCCAGGCCAGATCGACCTCGCGCGCGTAGTCGACCAGATAGGCCGCGGTCGCACCCGCGCCGAGCGCCACCTCGACCAGTCGCACCGAGTTCGACGAGTTGCGCGAACCGACCACGATCACCAGATCGCATTCGGGCGCCATCGCCTTGACCGCGGTCTGGCGGTTGGAGGTGGCGTAGCAGATGTCGTCGCTGGGCGGGTCCTGCAGCGTCGGGAAGCGTTCGCGCAGCCGCTCGACGGTCTCCATGGTCTCATCGACCGAGAGGGTGGTCTGCGACAGCCAGATCACCTTCGACGGGTCGCGCACGGTCACCTTGTCCACCGAGTCGGGCCCGTCCACCAGCTGCACGTGCTCGGGCGCCTCACCGGCGGTGCCTTCGACTTCCTCGTGGCCCTCGTGGCCGATCAGCAGGATGTCGAAGTCGTCGCGGGCGAAGCGCTTGGCTTCCTGGTGCACCTTGGTGACCAGCGGGCAGGTGGCGTCGATGGTGCGCAGGTTCCGTTCCGCGGCGGTCTCGTGCACGATCGGCGCGACACCGTGCGCGGAAAACACGACGAGCGCGCCCTCCGGCACCTCGTCGGTCTCGTCGACGAAGATCACGCCCTGCTCGCGTAGCGTTTCCACGACGTGCCGGTTGTGCACGATCTCCTTGCGCACATAGATCGGGGCGCCGTGTTTCTCGAGAGCCTTCTCCACGGTCTCGACGGCGCGGTCGACGCCTGCGCAGTAGCCGCGCGGCTCGGCCAGCAGCACGCGCTTGCCACCGGCAGCATTCGCGCCCGCGGAGCGCGTGATACCGACGTTCAAGGGGATTGCCGAGGTCATAGTCCACAGCTTACGTGCGTGCGACGGGCCGGATCAGGTCGGATCAAGGGGGGAAAGTCACATAACAGGGGCCTGGTCCTTTGCATCACACCCGGTTTGCGGCAGGCTGGGGTCATGTTTCGACCTCCGTTCCTGGCCAGGGTGGCCGCCGGCGCCGCCGTTTATGCCTTAGAAGAGACCCGGCGACTGCCCGTCGCCGCGGTCAATTTCCCGATCTCCGCGCTCAGTCGCGTGCTGCAGACCACGATGCATATGCAGCAGTTCGTCACCAGCCTCGCGCTCAAGGGTGACGGTGTGTTCGAGCGGCTGGGTTCGGCTCCGGCCGAGCAGCCCGAGTGGGCCACCTTCGACGAGGACATCGACCCCGCGCCCGCCGCCAACGGCCACACCAGCCGCTTCGATCTGTTCGAAGAGGCCGACGTCCCGCATGCCAACGGCAAGGTCGTGCCCGCGTCGCTGCTGCTGCTCGAGACCGAGGAAGAGGTCATCGAGCCCGCCGAGGAGGAGGTCGTAGCCCCCGAGGTCGCTATCCGCTACGACTACCCCGCGATGACGCTGGCCCAGCTGCGCGCCCGGCTGCGGATGTTGACCGTCGAGGAGCTGGCCCAGCTGCTCGACTTCGAACAGCAGACCCGCGCCCGTGCCCCCTTCGTCACGATGCTCACCAACCGCATCGCCACCGTCCAGGCGCAGTAACCGACCTTCCGTCGAGGCGGCCGCAATCCGACACAACGGATGCGGCCGCTTTTTGGTTGTGTCGGTAGCTCCGCGTAGAACTGACCTATGACTCAGGACGGCGTCGCGCAGACCGGCGCTCCGGCCAATTCGGCGGAGCAGCCGTATCCGGTGCGCTCGGTCGCGGTGAAGGTCGCCCAGTGGATCGAGCGGCTCGGCAGCATCTGGGTGGAGGGGCAGGTCACCCAGATCAATCTGCGCCCCGGCACCCGCACCGCGTTTCTGGTGCTGCGCGACGCCTCGGTGGACATGTCGCTGTCGCTGACCTGCGATCCGGATCTGTTGCGCAGGCTGCCGGTGCCGTTGACCGAGGGCAGCCGCGTGGTCGTCTACGGCAAGCTGCACTTCTTCACCGGCCGCGGCACGGTCTCGTTGCGGGTCACCGAGATTCGCGCGGTCGGCATCGGTGAGCTGCTGGCGCGGATCGAACGATTGAAAGCCCTGTTGACAGCCGAGGGGTTGTTCGATGCCCGACTCAAGCGACCGTTGCCGTTTCTGCCCGCGACGATCGGGCTGATCACCGGACGGGCGAGCGCGGCCGAACGTGACGTCTTGTCGGTGGCCCAGAATCGCTGGCCCGCAGTCCGTTTCGTCATCCGGAATACCGCGGTGCAGGGTCCGACCGCGGTCCCGCAGATGCTCGAAGCCTTGGCCGAACTGGATCGCGACCCCGACGTCGAGGTGATCGTGCTGGCTCGCGGCGGCGGCAGCGTCGAAGACCTGCTGGCCTTCTCCGACGAAGCACTGTGCCGAGCGGTCGCCGCCGCCCGCACCCCGATCGTCAGCGCCATCGGCCACGAACCCGACAACCCGCTGCTCGACCTGGTCGCCGACCTGCGCGCGGCCACCCCCACCGACGCCGCCAAACGCATCGTCCCCGACGCCGCCGCCGAACTGGCCGGAGTCCGGGACATGCGCGCGCGTTCGGCGGCCGCGTTGCGCGGCTGGGTCCAGCGCGAGGAACACACCATCACGCAGTTGCGATCGCGCCCCGTCCTCGCCGATCCGCTGCGCGAGCTGAACCACCGCCATGAGGAGCTGGAGCGCCTGCGCACCGCCGCGCGACGCAATGTCGAACAACTCCTGCGCGGCGAGTCGACGACCACCCTGCACCTGCGCGAGAAGCTCACCGCCGTGGGCCCGGCCGCCACGCTGGCCCGCGGTTACGCTGTCGTGCAGCGCGTCGCCGGTCCCGAACGCCATGTCGTGCGTTCGATCGACGACTCCCCCGCGGGCAGCCAGCTCCGCATCAGGGTCGCCGACGGAGCCGTCACCGCCGCGGCACTCGGCACCCAGCGACTGACGCCAGAGACCACCGACGAGAAGAGGAAGTGACCGTGGCCGACGCCGGTTCCGAGAACACCGCTGCCGACACCGTGGCCGAGGTCGCGACCTTCGGCTACGAACGCGCCCGCGACGAGCTCATCAACGTGGTGAAGATGCTGGAACAGGGCGGCCTCGACCTGGACGACTCGCTGGTGCTGTGGGAACGCGGTGAAGCCCTCGCTACGCGCTGCGAACAGCATCTCGCCGGCGCCCGGCGCCGCGTGGAGGACGCGCTCTCCCGCGCGGATCTCGACTCCTCCGACTGATCCGGCACCGGTTTCCGCGACCGGTGCACAAAACGCAATTCGCGCTTTACGGCCACGAAACACTGTCCCGGCACGCTGATCCTCGTTGGTAAATCGATTGATCAGCCTGGTGGCTGGGAGGCGTACGCCGTGGAGATTTTCGTCGACGGGCTGTTCGTGCCGGTGCACGAAGGGGCCGAACCCTATCGGGGGTTCCTTACTGCCGAGAACGGCATCATCACCGCGACCGGACCCGGTGCGCCCGAGATGCCGCCCGGCGCCACAGTGGTGGATCTAGCGGGCAAGCTGGTGCTGCCAGGCTTCGTCTCGGCGCACAGCCACCTGTGGCAGTCGGTGTTCCGCGGCCTGGCCGACGGCTGCTCCACCTACGGGTGGATCGAGCAGTTGCACCTGAGATACGGCCCGCTGCTCACCGAGTCGGACATGTACGCCTTCACCGTGCACGGCGGTCGCGATCTCCTGCGCCACGGCATCACCACGGTCTGCAACCACACGCACAGTTTCGGCGGCGGTGCGGCCGGTCAGTGGCGCGCGGCTCTGGATCTGCCGCAGCGAACGGTCTACGCGCACAGCCCCTCTCGCACGGACACCGCGGCCGAACGCCGGGCAGGGATAGAACAGTTCCAGAAGGTCACCGCCGAGGTCGACGATCCGCGCATCCTCGGCCGTTCCTACAACACCACTTGGCCGCTCGACGAGCCCGAGATGCGCGCCGAAGCCGAACTGCTGACCGAGTACGGCATCGGCAAGCACCTGCACTATCTCGAGGATCCAGCCGCCACCGACCGTCAGCGCGCCGACTTCCCGCTGCTACTGGCGACCGAAAGTGTGGGTCCCGATACGGTTTTCGCGCATTTCATCCACACCACACCCGAGATCGTGGCCGAGGCGGGCAAGCGTGGCGCGGCCATGGCGTGGAATCCGCTGTCCAACGGCAGGCTCGGCTCCGGCGTTCCCGACATCCTCGGATATCGCGCCGCGGGCCTGCGGATCGGGCTCGGCGTGGACGGCCAGGCCAGTGCTGATGTCGCCGATCCGTTCCAGAACATGCGCACCGGGCTGTACCTGCTGCGCGCGGCGGCCAGGGACGCGACGGTGCTGAGCAGCCGGGAGATCCTGCGGATGCACACCCTCGGCAGTGCCGAGGTGCTCGGTGTCGAGGACCGTGTCGGCAGCCTGGAGCCGGGCAAGTTCGCCGACTTCCTCGTCATCGATCCGGAGCGACCGAGCACGGGACCACTGTCACCAGACCTCTACGCGCACACCGTACTTGCGCTGTCCGCTGCCAACATCACCGATGTGCGACTGGGCGGGCGCAGCGTCTCGGCGGGACTTTTCGAGCCCACCGCCACCGGCGCGGTCCACGAACGCGTCGCCGCTCTGCGCGCGCTGCTCTGACCCGAATCCTCCTTGCCGGACGTACCGGTACCCCCCTCGAAACACCTTGGAGCACTACCGATGTCACCTATCGAAGCCCTGACCCAGCTGCGGACCGAGCTCGGCCCCATCGACCACTCCACCGACGCCCGCAAGTTGCGCAGCAAGAGCCGCGACCGCTTCGCGCAGAGCCCGGTGCTACGAGATCTGTTGCGCGGCCGCAACGCCGAGATCTTCATCGCCCCGCGCGACAAGGAGGAACTGCGCACCGCCGTCGCCGCGTGCGCGCGCCATCGCATCCCGATCACCGTGCGCGGCGCGGGTTCCGGGCAGTTCGGGCAGGGCGTGCCGCTCAGTGGTGGCGCGGTGATCGACGTGACCGCCTTGGCCGGGGTTCTCGGCTGGCACGGCGATCGCGGCAGGCGGATCCCCCGCACCGTACGGGCGCTCACCGGCACCGTGGTGGCCGATATCGACGCCGCGATCCGCCCGTCGGGCTGGGAGCTGCGCATGCATCCGTCCACCTCGCAGCAGGCCACCGTCGGCGGCTACATCGCCGGCGGACACGCCGGAATCGGCAGCTGTCAGTGGGGAATTCTGCGCGACACCGGCAATATCACCGCGCTGGAAGTGATGACGGTGGAGGAACATCCGCGCCTGATCGAACTGCGGGGGCGCGATGTGAACACCGTGCACCACGCCTACGGCGCCAACGGCATCATCACCGAGGTCGAGCTCCCGGTCGCACCGGCCTGGGAATGGCACGAACTGGTGATCTCGTTCCCGGAATTCGAACAGGCCGCGCGGTTTTCGGTCGACATCTGCCACAGCGACGGTGTGCTGAAGAAGGTCGTCTCGCCCCACGCGCATCCACTCCCGCAGTACTTCCCCGATCTGGCGGGTCTCGTACCCGACGGCGAGGCGATGGTGCTGTTGATGGCGGCCGTGCAGTCGGTGCCGAATGTGGAGGATCTCGTGCACGCCAACGGCGGCCGGATCCGCTACCGCTGCCTCGAGGGCAAGGGCGCCTACGGCGCACCGCTGTACGAATTCACCTGGGGGCATTCGATGATGCACTACCAGCGCCGCAACAAGAAGCTGATCGGACTGCTCGCGCTGTACCCGCAGGAGAACCTGTACGAGTCGATCCTGCGAATTCATCGCGACTTCGCCGAACTCGGCCCGCTGCACCTGGAAATGAAGCGGATCGACGGTGGCCTGTCATGCCAGGGTTCGCCGGTATTCGAGTTCGAGAGTCAGCAACAGCTGGCCGCGATCACCGCACAGTTGCAGCAGGCCGGGCTGTTCATCGCCAACACCCACACGCCCGTCCTCGGCGCCAGTGGCATGAAGCCGTGGGGGCCGAAAGAGGCCGCGTTCAAACGGGAATTCGACCCCTACGGCCTGCTGGCTCAGGGCAAGGCCGACGACGTCGTCAGCACCGACACCGTTTCCACCTCGACCGCGCTGCCCAACAGCGGCTGGTCCTACCGACTGAGCAACTGAGAAAGGCGCCCATCATGCAACTCTCCCGTCGTCACGCCCTGCGGCTGACCGGCTGTGTCGGCGTCGCCGCCGGCTCCCCCGCCGCCTCCCGCTCGACCGCATCCGGCAATTCGATTGCCATGCAACTGGGTTGGATCAAGAACGTCCAGTTCGCCGGTGAATACCTCGCACTGGAGAACGGTCACTTCCGCGAGGCCGGGCTGGCCGTCGACCTGCTAGCCGGCGGCGCGGCGGGTACCAGCACCGAAGCCGGTATCGATACCGGCAAGGTGTGGATCGGCACCTCCACGCCACAGAAGGTGGCCGCCGCGGTGGAACGCGGTGTGCCGGTGCGCATCATCGGCGCGACGCTCGCCACCAGTCCCGCCTGCATCACCTCTCCGGAGTCGAAGCCGTTGCGGACACCGAAAGACCTGGTGGGCAAGCGAGTCGGCGTGGCGGACCACAATCTGCCGACGTTCGAGGCCCTGCTCACCGCCAATGGCGTCGACCCGTTGTCGGTGAAAGTCATTCCGGTGCAGTTCGACCCGTCACCGCTGGTCAACGGCGAAGTCGACGCGTGGTCCGGGTTCACCACCAATGAGCCGGTCTCGCTGCGCGCCAAAGGTTTCGCCACCTATTCGTTTCTGTACAGCGATTTCGGATTACGCACGTGCGCTCAGGTTTTCGTGGTCTCCGAGCAATCGCTGGTCGATGAACGGGCCAAGTGCAAGGCGTTCCTCACCGCCGAAATCAAGGGCTGGAAGGACGCGCTCGCCGATCCCGATCGCGGTGTCGAACTGGCCGTGCGGAAATACGGTGCCGATCAGAAGCTCGACACCGCGCAGCAGCGTGCTCTGCTCGACGCGACATTGCCGCTGATCCAGACGCCCGATACCCGCCGCGACGGGCTGCTCACCGTATCGCCGAGTCTGATCGCCGATACGGTGACGGCGCTCGGCCGTACGGGCTCGACGGTGACCGCTGCCCGGCTGTTCGATTCCTCGGTGCTCACCGAGCTCTACACCGAGAATCCGGGGTTGCGATGACCGGCATCGAAATCAGTGCACTGACCAAGACGTTCACGGCGGGCAAGCGCAAGGTCGAAGCGCTCGCCGAGGTGGACCTACGAAGCAAGCAGGGCGAATTCCTGTCGCTGCTCGGACCTTCCGGCTGCGGCAAATCGACCATTCTGCGGATTCTGGCCGGTCTGGACACGCCGACCTCCGGCTCGGCGCTGGTCAACGGACGTACCCCCGAGCAGCTGCGGACCGAACACGAGCTGGGTATCGCCTTTCAAGACTCCGCCCTCTTGCCCTGGCGCAGTGTGCGTTCCAATATCGCGTTGCCCTTACAGGTCGCGGGGCTGCCGATCGACCACGCGGTGATCGACGGACTCATCGATCTCGTCGGTCTCACCGGATTCGAGGCGGCCAAACCGGCGCAGCTGTCCGGCGGTATGCGGCAACGGGTTTCGATCGCCCGTGCGCTGGTGGTGAAGCCGTCGGTGCTGCTGCTGGACGAGCCGTTCGGCGCGCTCGACGATATGACCCGGCAGCGGTTGAACATGGAGCTGCTGCGGATCTGGACCGAGAAGCCCGCCACCACGTTGATGGTCACCCATGGCATCGGGGAGGCGGTGTTCCTGTCCGACACCGTCGCGGTGATGTCGACACGGCCGGGACGCGTGCTGGAGCTGGTCGATATCGACCTGCCGCGACCACGGGCGCCGGAGATGATGCGCACACCGGAATTCCATGCGCTGCACGATCATCTGTCCGGCCTGTTGTTCGGGGAACGGCGGCCCGCGTGAAAGGCCGACTCGCCGGACTGCGTGGCCCCGCGGTCCTGATCCTGCTGTGGGTGGTGGCCGGCCTCAGCACGCCCGCCGTACCCACCCCGTGGGCAGTGCTGGCCTCCGTAGCCGAGGACGGACTCGCGCTCTACGGCCCGAACTCGTCGATCACCGCGTGGGGTGCGCTGCAGGGCTTCGCGTTCGGCAATATCGCTGCCGTCGCCGTCGCACTCGCCGTGGCGGTGTTCCCCCGCACCGAACCCTTGGCCGCCCAGCTGGCAGTGATCAGCTACTGCGTACCACTGCTCGCGCTCGGCCCGCTCGTGCTGGTGGTGTTCGGCGGACGCACACCGACGGTCTTCCTTGCCGCGGTCTCGGTGTTCTTCACCTCCATGATCGGCACCCTTACCGGTCTGAAATCGGCCAACCGCACCAGCATCGACCTGGTCGACGCGTACGGCGGCAACGGCTGGCACCGCCTCGTCCGGGTCCAGATCCCCGCCGCCCTGCCCGCCGCGACCGCCGCACTCCAGATCGCCGCGCCCGCAGCCGTTCTCGGTGCGATCCTCGGGGAGTACCTGGGCGGGGTGGACAGCGGTGTCGGCGTCGCGCTCACCGCCGCGCAGTCCTCCTACGATCTGCCGCGCACCTGGGGCATGGCGCTGGCAGCCGGATTACTTTCTGGCGCAGGCTATTTCGTAGCCTCGCTGGCTGGCAAGATCATTCGAGCCCGGCTGTACGGCCAGGGCCCCATCACCCAACCGGAGAGCGAATTGTGAAGAGTGTCTCGGCTTTCCTCGGCTCGGTGGCGCTGGCCACGGCGCTCGTGCTCGCCGTGTGGTTCGGCTTCCTCGCCGCGTTCCCCCAGATCGGACCGCGAATCGGCCAGACCCCGATGGACGTGTGGGCCTACCTGTTCGACGGCGAACCCGCGCATCGCGCGCGAATCGTCGACGGGCTCACCATCACGCTGCGCGACGCGGGCCTCGGATTCGCCGTCGGGATGAGCCTGGCACTCAGCGGCGCCGCGCTGGCCCTGCTGTCGCGCGAATTCGAGCGCAGCGCGGTGCCGGTGGCGACCCTGCTGCGCTCGATCCCGCTGGTCACCCTCGCGCCGATCCTGGTGGCCACCTTCGGCCGTGGGCTGACGATGGTCGCCGTCACCGGTGCGCTCGTGGTTTTCTTCCCTGCCTTCGTCACCATCGTGGCCGGGCTGCGGGCCGCGCCGGCGCAGAGCATGGACCTGATCCGCGCCTACGGTGGCAGCGAGGCCGCGGCGCTGTGCATGGTCGCGCTGCCCGCCGCCCTGCCTTCGCTGTTCGCGGCACTGCGGATCTCGGTGCCCGGCGCGTTGATCGGCGCGCTCATCGCCGAATGGCTCGGTACGGGTGTGGGATTGGGGTCCTCGATGCTCAAAGCGATTCCGCGCTACGACTATCCGCAGCTGTGGGCCTCTATCGCGGTGGTCGCCGCCGCGTCGATCATGCTCTACACGGTCGTCGGCGCGGTCGAACGTGTCGTCACGCTGCGCTTCGCCGATCCCTCGGTAATCTCATGACCACGAAGGAGGTGCGCGTGCCACCGAGGCCGACCATGCGCGATATCGCGGCCGCCGCCGGTGTCTCGCCGTCGGCGGTCTCGCTCGCGCTCGCGGGCAAGGGCCGGATGGAAGACAGCACCCGCGCCCGCATCCTGGCCACCGCCACCGAACTCGGCTACCGGATCAACCGTGAGGCCAGGGCATTGCGCACCGGGCGAACGATGATGATCGGACTGGTCACCTCGATGGTCGCCGATCAGGTCGACGACCACGAATCACGCCTCGACTGGTACACCCGCACCGCCCTGGCCGCCGCCAACGAGTCCTTCCGGCACGGCTACGCGCTGGTCCTCGTCCCACCGCTGGGCGAGCACGACCAGGTCCACGATCTCGCCGCCGACGGCGTCCTGCTCATCGACCCCGACCCGGCCGAAGGCGTTGTCGAAACGGCGGCCGCCCGCGGCCTGGCGGTGGTGACGATCGGCGGTCACGCGCCCGCCCCGGCGAGCTCGGTATCGCTCGACCGTGACGCGGCGGTAGACCTGGCGATGACGCACTTCCTGAGCACCGGCGCTCGCCGCCCCGCCCTCCTGGTCGACAACAGCGGCAGACAGAACGCCGCCGCCACCAGGACCGCCTACGAACGCTGGTGCCCCACCGCGGGCATGACGCCGATCGTGGCGACCGTCGATTTCGCCGGGGGCGGCGGCCGCACCAGACTCGCCCATCGCGCGTGCGTGCGACTGCTGACCGAACGCCCCGACGTCGACGCCGTCTACGCCCCGCTGGACTCGGTCGCCGCCGGTTGCGTCACCGCGGCCCGCGAACTCGGCCGCGCCATCGGCACCGACCTGCGCCTGATCACCTCCGAGGGCAGCATCGCCCGTGACAACGATCCGCCGCTGACCGCCATCGATACCCATCGCGAAGAGCAGGCAGCGGCGGCGGTTCGCATGCTGGTGACAGCCCTCGCCAGCGGCGAAAGAGCACCGAACCAAACTTTCCTACCCAGCCTGATCGTGCGCTGAAACCACCGGACTCGAAGCCGGGTGCGGCGGCTACTTCGACAGTGGTCGGGCGTTGGTGATCGCCGTGGCCAGCGTGGTGAACGCGGCTTCGTTGCCCGCGCCGGTGATCAGGATCCGCACCCCACCGAGGTCGGCGATCCAGCCGGTTTCCTCGGTCGGCTCGGCATAGACGACCCACTTCTGCCCGGCCACGTCCTGCGTCCCGGTCGGATAGCGCGAGCCGAGCACCTGCCGCGACAACGCCTCCTCGGAGGCGCCGGTCTGCGAATACCGCATGTAGGTCCCCTGCGGCGTGATGTAGCCGACCGTGCTCACCGCACCGCCACCGGCGGCGGTGATGGTGTCGCGGCTGCCGGAGTTCGACGTCCAGCCCTGCGGCAACGTCGGGTTGCGGATCGGGAACGTCAGCGCCTTCGCGTCGGATTTCAGTGCGGCGTCGGCGTCGAAATACGGGATCTGACCCTGCGTCGGGCCGTTCGTCGCCACCGTGCACTGGCTCGCCACGCCCGCCAGCACCACCGCGGCCAGCACCAACGGGATCAACGACCAGAACAGATCGCGGTAGTCGTTGAAAATGCGGTGCTTGGTCTGTGCCACGGCTACCAGTATCCACTCGAGCCCTGACCAGGCCGCCAAGGGGTCATCCGCAGGAGGTCGTGCACGAGCGTGCCGTTTCGAAATGCGACAATGCCCCCGTATCACCAACGCCAAGGAGGCACTCCGCAATGACGCCCACCTCGCCCGTTCACAGCCGCCGCGAGGCACCTGATCGCAACCTCGCACTCGAGCTGGTCCGCGTCACCGAGGCAGGCGCGATGGCGAGTGGCCGTTGGGTCGGCCGTGGCGACAAGGAAGGTGGCGACGGCGCTGCCGTCGACGCCATGCGTCAACTCGTCAGCTCGGTGTCCATGAAGGGCATCGTCGTCATCGGCGAAGGCGAGAAGGACGAAGCGCCGATGCTCTACAACGGTGAGCTCGTCGGCGACGGCACCGGCCCCGAGGTCGACTTCGCGGTCGACCCGGTCGACGGCACCACCCTGATGTCGAAGGGCTCCCCCGGCGCCATCTCCGTGCTCGCGGTCGCCGAGCGCGGCGCCATGTTCGACCCGTCCGCGGTGTTCTACATGCACAAGATCGCCGTCGGCCCCGACGCCGCGGGCTCGATCGACATCACCGCCCCGATCGGCGAGAACATCCGCCGTGTGGCCAAGGCCAAGCGCCTTTCGGTGTCCGACCTGACCGTCTGCATCCTGGACCGTCCTCGCCACGAAAACACCATCCAGCAGGCGCGCGACGCGGGCGCTCGCATCCGCCTCATCTCCGACGGTGACGTCGCGGGCGCCATCGCCGCCGCGCGTCCCGAGTCCGGCGTCGACATCCTGGTCGGCATCGGCGGCACCCCCGAGGGCATCATCGCCGCCGCCGCGCTGCGCTGCCTCGGCGGTGAGCTGCAGGGCATGCTCGCCCCGAAGGACGACGAAGAGCGTCAGAAGGCGATCGACGCGGGCCACGATCTGGACCGCGTGCTCTCGACCACCGACCTGGTCTCCGGCGACAACGTCTTCTTCTGCGCCACCGGCGTCACCGACGGCGACCTGCTGCGCGGCGTGCGCTACTACGCGGGTGGCGCGTCCACCCAGTCGATCGTGATGCGGTCCAAGTCGGGCACCGTCCGCATGATCGACGCCTATCACCGCCTGACCAAGCTGCGCGAGTACTCCTCGGTCGACTTCGACGGCGACGACAGCGCGAACCCGCCGCTGCCGTGACATAGGCGGCCGGGGCCGCGGGTTCGCGGCCCCGGGCTCGCCTGTGTTGGTCGTCTCTGGATGTATTCCCGTCGACTGTGTGGGAATCACCGCTGGTGTGTGGGCACCATTCGCGGTGTTCTCGTCCTAGGGTCGAACTATGGCTGACGACGACGGGCAGTACCGGATCGAGCACGACACCATGGGGGAGGTTCGCGTCCCTGTCGACGCCCTGTGGCGGGCGCAGACGCAACGGGCCGTCGAGAACTTCCCGATCAGCGGACGTGGGCTCGAACGAGCCCAGATCCGGGCGCTCGGTCTGCTGAAAGCCGCCTGCGCGCAGGTCAACAAGGACCTCGGCCTGCTCGATCCGGTCAAGGCCGACGCGATCATCGCGGCGGCGGGCGAGATCGCGAACGGTGCGCACGACGACCAGTTCCCGATCGACGTGTTCCAGACCGGTTCGGGCACCAGCTCGAACATGAACGCCAACGAGGTGATCGCCTCGATCGCCGCGCGCGACGGTGTGACCGTGCACCCCAACGACGACGTGAACATGTCGCAGTCCTCCAACGACACCTTTCCCACCGCGACACACCTGGCCGCCACCGAGGCCGTGATCACCGAACTCGTTCCCGCACTGGACCATCTGCGCCTCGCTCTGCTCGACAAATCGCAGCAGTGGCGCACCGTGGTGAAGTCGGGTCGAACCCACCTGATGGACGCGGTGCCGGTGACGCTCGGGCAGGAATTCGGCGGCTACACCCGCCAGATCGCCGCGGGTATCGAGCGCGCGATGGCCACCCTGCCGCGCCTCGGCGAGTTGCCGATCGGCGGCACCGCGGTGGGCACCGGACTCAACGCGCCCGCCGGATTCGGCACGAAGGTCGTCGCGGAACTGGTGCGTACCACGGGAATCGACGCACTGCGCGAAGCCCATGATCACTTCGAGGCGCAGGCCGCGCGCGACGGACTCGTCGAGGCCTCCGGCGCGCTGCGCACCATCGCGGTCAGCCTGACCAAGATCGCCAACGACATCCGCTGGATGGGTTCGGGCCCGCTCACCGGGCTCGGCGAATTGCAGCTGCCGGACCTGCAGCCGGGAAGCTCGATCATGCCGGGCAAGGTGAATCCCGTACTGCCCGAGGCCGTGACGCAGGTGGCGGTGCAGGTGGTCGGCAACGACGCGGCGATCGCGTTCGGCGGAGCGAGTGGGGCCTTCGAGCTCAATGTCTACATCCCGGTGATGGCCCGCAACCTGCTGGAGTCGATTCGCCTGCTGGCCAACGTTTCTCGACTGTTCGCCGACAAGTGCGTGAGCGGCCTGGTGGCCAATGAGGAGCACTTGCGCACGCTCGCCGAATCGTCGCCGTCGATCGTCACCCCGCTCAACTCGGCCATCGGTTACGAGGAAGCGGCCGCCGTCGCCAAACAGGCGCTGCGCGAGAAGAAGACGATCCGTCAGACCGTGATCGATCGCGGGCTGGTCCCGGACAAGCTCTCGCTCGAAGAGCTCGACCGCAAGCTCGACGTGCTGGCCATGGCCGACGTCGACCGCTGAGAATACGAACGGCCGCCACCTCAGTGAGGTGACGGCCGTTCGCGGAGCGGCTCAGGCCAGGTGCGCGAGTTCCGCGCGAGGCTTCTCGCCCGCTTCGCTGAAATCGGTGCGGGAGAAGATGTTCCAGCGCTGCAACAGCGGCTTGAACACCAGCTCGTCCTCGTTGGCGCGGTCGTAGATGCCCGCCTCGGCCAGCGCCTCGTCGCTCGAGCCGCCACCGGGCAGATCCACGTGCGGCACCCGGAAGTCGGCGACTCGATCGGCGATCGCGCGCACACCCTGGTCGGGGACCAGGTCGAGGGCGGCGGCGACGAGCACGGCGAAGAACTCGGCCTGCAGCTCGTCGTCGGCGGCCAGCTTCTCGGCCATCGCGGTGACGATCGGGTTCTCGCCGAGCGCGGCGGTGTTGCGATGGCGGATCGCGGCAGCGGCCTCCTCGAACGCGCAGGTGGCCAGCACGTCGATCAGGTGCATGGGGGGCCGGTTGAAACCATCGGTCATGTGCTGCATGCGGGCCCGCTCGAGCGCGATCGGGTCCACCGCACGCGTGAGCATGAGGTAGTTGCGGATCATGATCTCGTGGCGGTTCTCCTCCGCCGTCCACCGGCCGACCCAGCGCCACCAGGGGCCGATACGCAGGTGCTTGCCGAGCTCACGGTGGTAGGACGGCAGATTGTCGGCGACCAGGACGCTCACGGTCAGCGCGAGCCTGGCGGTCTCGCTGAGCTCGGACTGTTCCGGGCTCCAGTCGGTGCCACCGAGGAAGGCGAAGTTGCGCCCGTCCGACCACGGCACCTGCTCGTGCGGCTGCCAGCCGTCGGCCACCTCGATATGGCGACGCAGGTTCGTTTCCACCTCGTCCGCGAGCGAATCCAGCAGCTCGCGGTCGGTCAAAGTTTTCTGCACCCCGACAACCTAGTACTTCGTGCGCAAGCGCGGGGACCCAAGGGGTGAACCGGGCCCCCGCGCTGGGGCGGAACACAGCGCTCTTACTTGGGCGTCACCGTGATCTCACCGTTGACCCAGGTGATGGTGCCGCCGGTGAAGTCGCTCTGCTTGCCGCCGGCGATGTCCTTCTCGTCGCTGGTCGGGTAGCCCAGCGTGCCGTTGGCGCCGCCGTTCTCCTCCCACGCCTCGCGAATCTCGCCCCACACGATGTGGGCGCCGGAATCCTTGCTCCAGTAGATGGTGCCGCCGGTGAAGTCCTGGTACTCGCCGCCGTCGGGGCCGGATTCCTGGGCTTCTTCCGGTGCGCCGAGCGGGCTGGTCGCGCCGCCGACCGCCATGTACTTCTTGTAGACCTCGCCGGAAATGGTGATGTCACCGTTCGGGGTGGAGATGGTGGTCGATTCGCCTGCCGCGCCACTGGTGGTGGCCGCACCGGAGGTGGTCTCGGTACCGGAGGTGGTTTCCGAACCCGGGGTGGTGGTCATGCCGCCCATGCCCGGCTCGGTGGTCGCGCTGGCCCCCGGGGCGCCGATGGCGGAGGTCACCGAGGCGACGGCGTCGTTGGCCTTGTCCTGGTCGTCGTCGCTGCAGCCGGCAGCGAGCAGCAGACCCGCCGCGGCCAAGACCGCGGCGCTCCCGGCAACAGTACGTCGAGCGAAGTGGTTCATATCCATCCTCTCGCGAGTGGCCCCCCGGGGGTGCCCCCGGATTGGAGCCTGGCCGACATCCGCAACGGCCCGGCGGAACAGTGTTCGCCGAGCCGTTGCTGGATTGGTGTCGGAGCGGATATTACCCACCGTTTGCGGTAATCAAACGGATTCGGACCGTGGCGCGGCCCGATTGCCGACGATTACGCGCTTGGCCCGTACTCCTCGAGCATCTCGGTCACCAGCGCCGCGATCGGCGAGCGCTCGCTGCGCGTGAGCGTGATGTGCGCGAAAAGCGGATGACCCTTGAGCTTTTCGATCACCGCCGCCACGCCGTCGTGCCTGCCCACCCGCAGATTGTCGCGCTGGGCGACATCGTGGGTGAGCACCACCCGAGAACCCGTGCCGAGACGGCTCAACACCGTCAGCAGCACATTGCGCTCGAGCGACTGCGCCTCGTCGACGATCACGAACGAATCGTGCAGCGACCGACCGCGAATGTGGGTCAGCGGCAGCACTTCGAGCATGTCGCGACTGAGCACCTCCTCGAGCACCTCACGGCTGGCCAGCCCGTCGAGCGTGTCGAAGACGGCCTGTGCCCACGGGCCCATCTTCTCGCTCTCCGAACCCGGCAGGTAGCCCAGTTCCTGACCACCCACCGCGTACAGCGGCCGGAACACGACCACCTTGCGCTGGGTCCGGCGCTCCAGTACCGCCTCGAGCCCGGCGGTCAACGCCAGCGCCGACTTACCGGTACCGGCGCGCCCACCCATCGACACGATCCCGATGCTCTCGTCGAGCAGCAGATCGAGTGCGATGCGCTGTTCGGCCGAACGCCCGTGCAGCCCGAATGCCTCCCGCTCCCTGACCAGTTGGATCCGCTTGTCGGCGGTGACCCGGCCCAGCGCGCTGGAGCTGCTGCCCAGCAACCGAACACCGGTGTGGCACGGCAGTTCTCGCGCATCGTCGAGGTCGATCACCGAATCGGTGTAGAGCTGATCGATCTGGGAGCCCGCGACGTCGAGTTCCACCATTCCGCTCCAGCCGGAGGTCACCACGTCCTGGGCGTGGTACTCGTCGGCCGACAAGCCGACCGCACTGGCCTTGACGCGCAGCGGGATGTCCTTCGACACCAGCACCACGTCTTCGCCCTCGGCCGAGAAGTTCAGCGCGCAGGCCAGGATGCGGGAATCGTTGGTGTCGGAACGGAACCCGGCGGGCAGCACCGACGAGTCGGTGTGGTTGAGCTCCACCTGCAGGGTGCCGCCGTCGGTGCCGATGGGCAGCGCCTGGTCGAGCCTGCCGTGCTGCACACGCAGGTCATCGAGCATGCGCAAAGCTTCGCGGGCGAACCAGCCGAGCTCGTGGTGGTGCCGTTTCGCCTCCAACTCACTGATCACGACCAGGGGTAGGACCACACTGTGTTCCCCGAACCGGGTGACGGCCCAGGGATCCGACAGGAGTACGGAGGTGTCGACGACAAAAGTCTTGCGACCGGAACGTGAGGGGCGAGCCCCTTTCTTCGAGGCCGAATTGCTCGAGGCCGAGGCCGAGGCCGTGTGCTTCGCGGAAGCGGAAACGGAGCGTGCAGCAGTCACGGTGGGCTCCTTATGTGTTCGCACGGCACCCGCGCGAACGATCTCGCTGGACCGGTCCGTCCTTGTGGGCGTTTGACGCTGAGTCAACCGCCCCGAGGGCCAGGTGCCGGCCCTCTCGCACTGAGTAGCTCAGTCACGGTCAGGACCTCCCGTACGAATCACACCGACGCGACTCGCATCACCGACGCTACCGCCGAATTCGTAGCCGCGCTGCTGGACCGACACACGTGTCCGTGAATTTGTCGTTAACCGGCACTGTCGCGCCGGATCCGGCGCGTCCGCGCCGCCGAGCGCTAGAGTCGATGGCATGGCCGATGAGCAGGATCTGGACAAGCTGTCGTCGAAAGAACTGCACGATCGCGCGGTGAAGACCGCCGTGCACCACGGTGATGTGAAGTTCCTGTGGGAACTACTCAAGTCGATCCCGGCGGCCCAGGCCGAGGCGGGCGAGCTGGGCGAGAGCTCGGCCGACATCAAGTACGTGCTGCCGATGATCGACGACTACTTCCACGCGGGCGACGGCAAACTAGCCGATGTACTGCGACCGACCTACCTGGCGTATCTGCGCAAGCACCAGTAGTCAGCGTCCGCGGATCGCGTTCACCACGCCCACGACGGTGCCGCGCAGGACGTTGCCCTTGCTGAAGTGGTCGTCCCACAGCACGATTCGGCCGTCGCGCAACTCGAAGGTGCCGCTCACCCAGAAGCCGATCCGCACCGGGCCGAAGTGCAAGTAGTCGGTGCGGTCGGTGAGCACGATGTCGCCGTCGGCCGCGATGTGGTGGATCTCCGCGGAGAACCCGAGCTTGGGACGATCCAGACCGCGCAACACCGCGGCGACTCGCTTCTTGCCGCGCACGCTGGGCAGCGAGGCGTTCTTCCAGACGATCTCGGGATCGAGCAGATCCAGCGCCTCGTCGGCCGCGCTGAGTTCGAGCGCGTTGAAGAATTCGCGGACGATGGTGACAGCGGGCTCCGGCAGTTCCGGCTCGTCGGTCATGGGATGAGCCTAGGGCTCCGATCGCCGCGGGACCAGTGGTCTGCTCAGTTTCGCTGGTCGATCAGGACGGCGAGTCCGGCGATGATGCGGTCGACGCCGAACCGCAGCGCGTCGTTCGGTCCGCCTCTGCCCGCCGGAGCGGCGGCTTCCTCGGCGAAGGCCGCGCTCACCTCGGGATAGCGGCCCGCGGCGGCGGTCATCATCGCGGTGAACTGCTCGGTGAACTGTAGTTCGCCGTCGCCGCTCACCGAGGCGACCTGCTGGGCCAGATTGCGGGCGTGACCGTTGAGCAAGACGATCGTGTCCAGCTTTTCCGAGCCGGTGAGGCCGGTCCCCGCCAACGCGATGAGCGCGGCTTCGGTCCACCCCATCTCGTTCGGACCGAAGGGGCGCACGCCGAGGGTGAGCTCGATCGTCCACGGGTGCGCGAGGTAGCGGGCGAAGATCGCCTCACCCCAGTCCCGCAGTCCGGTGCGCCAATTCTGTTGCGCACCCGCGGTATTCGGCGGCTCGCCCATCGCCGCGTCGAGCATCAGCGCGGTGAGCTGCTCCTTGCCCGGCACGTACCGGTACAGCGACATCTTGGTGAAGCCGAGGCGCTCGGCCAGGCGCTGCATCGACAACGCGGACAGCCCTTCGGCATCGACGAGCGCGATGGCCTCGGCGACGATCCCGTCGAGGGTGAGCGCGGGTTTGGGCCCGCGCTTGGGGCGCTGCGTGGTCCCCCACAGCAGCTCGACTGTGGTCGGCGGCGGCATCTGTCCATCCTCTCGAAAATCATCTTGACGTGAAACTGTGTCTACCATACTCTTATCTGCATCCACCGGATACAGATTCCATCGGACACAGAAATTCCTAGGAGCTCCCCGTGCGTACCGTTCTCATCTCCGGCGCCAGCGTCGCCGGCCCCGCCCTTGCCTACTGGCTGCACCGATACGGCTTTTCCGTCACCGTCGTCGAGCGCGCCCCCGCGCTCCGGGCGGGCGGGCAGGCGGTGGACTTCAAGGGCAGGACCCACCTCACCGTGCTCGAGCGGATGGGCATCCTCGACGAGGTCCGGGCCAGGCGTACCGGCACCACCGACCTGATCCTCGTCGACGCCGACGGGCGCGAGCTCGGTGTGATGTCGGGCGAGTTCACCGGCGGCGACCTCGAGATCCTGCGCGGCGACCTGGCCGAGATCATGTACGACACCACCGCCGACTCCGTCGAATACCTCTTCGGCGACACCATCACCGACCTGCACGACACCGGCGACGGGGTGGCGGTGCGGTTCGAGAACAACCAGCCGCGCACCTTCGACCTAGTCCTCGGCGCCGACGGAATCCACTCTCGGGTGAGGAAATTGGCGTTCGGCCCCGAATCCGACTACGTCACACACCTGGGCTATCACTACTGCGTGGCGGGCGCGAGCCGCTGGAGCGACGCGGCCACTCCCCGTGACAAAGCGTCAGGTTATGCCCACAACACCCCGGGCAAACTCGCCATCGACGGCGGCCCGAAGGCACAGCAGATGTACATGTTCGCCGCTCCCGAACTCCACTACCCCCGCGACGACGCCGCCGCCCAACGCCGCATCATCGAAGAAACCTTCGCCGACATGGGCTGGCACGCTCCCCGCATGCTCACCGACCTGGCCGACTTCGACGACATCTACCTCGATTCGATCAGCCAGGTCCGCCTGAACGGCGCCTACACCCGCGGCCGCGTCGCCCTCGTCGGCGACGCCGCCTACGGAAACACCCTGGCGGGCTTCGGAACCGGCCTCGCCGTCGTCGGCGCGTACGTGCTGGCGGGCGAACTGGCCGCCACCGCGGGCGATCACGTCGCCGCCTTCGCCAACTACGACCGAATCATGAAGCGCTACGCCAAAATCGCGGGCAACACCAACGCGGGCCACTTCCTCGCACCGAAGACGGCCCTCGGTATCAAGGCCCGCAACTGGTTCCTCGGCTCCCGCTTCTTCACCCTGATGATGAAATACGGCGACAAGGCCGCCAACGACATCGACCTCATCGACTACCCGCAAACGGTCGGAGTGTAACCCTTGACTTGGAGTGCACTCCAAGTCATATCGTCGAGGACATGAGCATTCGACTCGGTTACCAGATGCCCAACTTCAGCAATACCGCTTCGGTGCGTGAGCTGTTTCCCGCGGTGATCGCGCAGGCCAGGGAGGCGGAGGGGGCGGGGTTCGACGCCGCGTTCGTGATGGATCACTTCTACCAGTTGCCGCTGATCGGCGAGCCGCAGGAGCCGATGCTGGAGGCCTACTCCGCGCTGTCGGGATTGGCTACCGCGACCGAGCGAATTCAGTTGTCCGCCTTGGTGACCGGCAATACCTACCGGAATCCGGCGCTGCTGGCCAAGACTGTCACCACGCTCGATGTGGTGAGCGGCGGGCGGGCGGTGCTCGGGATCGGGGCGGGGTGGTTCGAGCTCGAGCATCAGCAGTACGGGTTCGAGTTCGGCACGTTCACCGAGCGATTCGAGCGACTCGACGAGGCGTTGCAGATCATCACGCCGATGCTGCGCGGACAGCGCTCCACCCTCGACGGCAAGTGGTATCGCACCGAGAACGCGATGAACGAGCCCCGCATCCGCGACGACCTGCCGATCCTGCTCGGCGGCGGTGGCGAGAAGAAGACCTTCGGCATGGCCGCTCGCTTCGCCGACCACCTCAACATCATCTGCAACGCCTCCGAGCTGCCACGCAAACTCGACGCCCTGCACCAGCGGTGCGACGAGGCGGGCCGCGACCCCGCCACCCTCGAAACCAGCTTCCTCGCCCTCGCCATCGTCGACGAAGACGGCGACCGCGCCCGAAAGACGCAGACCGACATGCTGTCTCGCCTCGGGGTTGACCTGTCCACCATGACCGAAGCCGAACGCCGCGCCACCGTCGCCGACCGCCAATTCGCAGGCACCCCGGACGAAGTAGCCGAGCAGGTCCAGACCCGAGTGCTCGACCACGGCGTCGACGGTCTCATCGTCAACCTGATCGCCAACGGCCACGAACCCGGCGTCATCGAGCAGGTCGGCCGCGCCCTGCGTCCCCTGGTGAGCTGAGCTCACCACGAAGCGAAGTGGTCTTCTCCTCGTTGACGGATCTGTTGGCGACGGCGGAAGAAGACCTCTTCGGGGGTGACGGTGGTCAGGGCGTCGGTGATGCGGCTCAGACGGGTGTCGTAGCGGTTCTCGTGGATGTGGCGTTCGATGCCGGCTTGCCATTCGGGGGAAAGGCGCGACCAGATCGCGGCGACCCTGGCCTGAGCGGCCGGTTCGGATTCGGCGAGTAGTTGCAGGAGGGCGGGCCAATAGGTGGCGTCGGTCGCGTGGGCGGGCAGGGCGGCTACCGAGGTCTCGTCCAGTTCGGCGAGGGTCGCGGCGATGTGGCGGCGGGCCGGTTCGCTCAGTCGGGCCGACAGTGCGAACAGACCGCGCCACGGGTCGGCTTCGTCCTTGCCGTCCAGCGAGCGGACCAGCGCGCCGAGCACATCGGTGTCGGCGAATTGGGGGTTGGTCGACAGCGCCCACAGCGCCACCGGCTCGAGTCTGCCGATCACGGTGAGTAGGGGGGTGGACGCGTTCCGGTTGACCGCGGTGAGCAGGAATCGGCCGACCTCGTGGGTGGTGCCGCGGCCGAAGAAGATATCGCCGAGGCTGCCCGCGATATCGGGGGAAACCTTGCAGAACAACGCGAGCATGGCGTGATGCAGGGTCGGCGGCCCGGCCAGCACCGTCTGGAGCATTCCCGGTATCCGCTGTCGCGGGCCCGCGAGCAATTGTCGGACGATCCGGCTCAGCGTGTGCGCGGGGTAGGCGTAGGCGGCGGTGAAGATCAGCCCGGCGTCATCGAGGACGGTCTGCTCCAGTGCCGCGATCAGCGGTTCGTCCACCACCGAGAGGAACCGCGCCGCCGTCACGTAGTCGCGACGCCGCAGCAGCTCGTTGATGATGAGGGTGATCGGCTCCGGCCTGCCGTATCGCATCAGCTGTTCGAAGACGTTCGGGTCGAGGTACGGCGCGCCGTCTGCCGCGTAGACGGGGTCGACCGCGCACAACGCCTGCGCGCACTTCACGGGATGTTTGACGCCGACCGCACCGAGGAATCTGGCCGCCAGCACCGGCGGCACCACCCGCTCGAACAGCGCGACGCCGAGTCCGACCGGAAAGATCGGCACGACCGGGCTGATCCGGCGGAACGTGGGCGCGTGCTCGGCGTGCAGCGCGCGCAGAATCTGCTGGTGCATCGCCGAAAGGTGCACCGCGCCGAGACGAGCCAGCGGCGCGAGGTGTTGCGGCGGCACCTGCAGCGTGCGCGCGAGTACGACGAGTTGAGTCTGGGCTTCCAGTTCGGTCTCGATCATCGGTTCAGCTGCCGAAGATGATCTTGCGGGTGATCTTGCGCAGCGGACCGGGCATCGCGATGAGCGCGGCGTCGATGGCCCGGCGCAATGCCCGCACCTCGTTGGCCCGCGCGGCTCGGAACAGTTCGATCAGCTCCCTGGCCTCGGCCTCGGTGAGCAACTCGAACGCATGCACCTCCCCGCCGACCTCACGCGCAAGCTCACGTCGATATTTCATACGGACTGACCATGCCGTATTTCATTACCCTCGTAGGCACTTCCTCAGAATTTTGTGCGTTCCGACAATCACACTTCACAACCCCTGTCACCGCGACATGCTCCTGCCACGAAACGGCGCATCGCCCCGGTCGACCGAGTTTCGGTCGACCGGGGCGATGCGCGAGTGTGAGGCGGTGTCAGCCGAGCAGGCGCCAGTCCTCGAGGCCCTGGTAGAGCGGGACGCTCTGGGCCAGCTTGGAAACACGACCACGCAGCGTGTCGGTGTCGGAGGAGCCCGCGAGGGTGGCGGCGATGATGTCGGCCACCTCGGTGAACTCGGTGTCGCCGAAACCACGGGTCGCCAGAGCGGCCGTGCCGATGCGCAGGCCCGAGGTGACCATCGGGGGGCGCGGGTCGAAGGGGACCGCGTTGCGGTTGACGGTGATGCCGACCTCGTGGAGGAGGTCCTCGGCCTGCTGACCGTCGAGCTCGGAGTTGCGCAGGTCGACCAGGACCAGGTGCACGTCCGTGCCGCCGGTGAGGACGGAGACGCCCTTGTCCTTGACGTCGGCGCCGGTCAGACGCTCGGCGAGGATGCGGGCACCGGACAGGGTGCGGACCTGACGGTCGGCGAACTCCTCGGTGGCGGCGATCTTGAACGCGGCGGCCTTGGCGGCGATCACGTGCATGAGCGGGCCGCCCTGCTGGCCGGGGAACACCGCGGAGTTGAGTTTCTTGGCGAACTCCTGCTTGGCCAGGATCAGGCCGGAGCGGGGGCCGCCGAGCGTCTTGTGCACGGTGGAGGACACGACGTCGGCGTAGGGCACCGGCGAGGGGTGCAGACCGGCGGCGACCAGGCCGGCGAAGTGGGCCATGTCGACCCACAGGTAGGCGCCGACCTCGTCGGCGATCTCGCGGAAGCGAGCGAAGTCCTGGTGACGCGGGTAGGCCGACCACCCGGCGACGATCACCTTCGGCTTGGCCTTGAGTGCGATGTCACGCACCTCGTCCATGTCGATGCGGTGGTCTTCCTTGCTCACGCCGTAGGAGTGGACGTCGTAGAGCTTGCCCGAGAAGTTCAGGCGCATACCGTGGGTGAGGTGCCCGCCGTGCGCGAGATCGAGGCCGAGCAGGGTCTCGCCCGGGTTCATCAGCGCCATCAGCACCGCGGCGTTGGCCTGCGCGCCCGAGTGGGGCTGCACATTGGCGAACTCGGCGCCGAACAGCTCCTTGGCACGGTCACGAGCCAGGGTCTCCACCACGTCGACGGCCTCGCAGCCACCGTAGTAGCGGCGGCCCGGGTAACCCTCGGCGTACTTGTTCGTGAGGACGGAGCCCTGCGCCTGCAGGACCGCGCGCGGCACGAAGTTCTCCGAAGCGATCATCTCGAGGGTGTCGCGTTCGCGGGCGAGCTCGCCCGCCATCGCGGCGGCCAACTCGGGATCGAGCTCACCGAGAGACTGGGTATTCACCGAAGCGGTCGTCTGCGTCACGCATGCGAGTCTATTGCCGACCGTGTACGCGCTGAGCACGGGGATACCGCAACACCGTCCGAGCCGCCACCCGGGAGACCAGGGTCACACCGCGCCTGACCAGGTTCGATAGCCGTCGAACACGACAGACTCGGCGAAACGATCCGTGCGACGGTGACCGATGACACAGAGATGACCGCCTGCCGGTGACGCTGGCGGTTGCGCGATCATCCAGCAGCGACGCTCATCCGACGGATCGCCCCCGGTGTCAGCGGCTCGTCGAGCAGACGCCCGAACCGCTCGACCCGATCCTGGGCGCCGACCGCACCGTCGAGCCAGCCACCGAGCAACCGGTAACCCTCGACATAGGTGCTGATATAGGCCCGCCACAGCGGCGAGGAGAGAAACCGCAACGACTGCCGCGCCCGTTCCGGCGTCGCCAGGATCCACCGCTGCAGGAACAGCGCCACCTCGTCCTCGCTGCGATGCTGATCGTGCAGCAGCAGCGCGGCGTCCTGACGCACGTTCAGCAGTTTCGCCGACGCGGTCGAGAAGCGTTCGGCCCGTTCACCGTCGAAACGAAGGCCGAGGTCGGCGTAGATCTCCTGGGCCCACACGCCCCAGCCGGGTCCGACGATCGACTGTAGGGCCAGGTCGGCAAGGCCCTCGGCCATCAGGCACTGCGGGGTGTTGACCAGGAACAGCGTCTGCTCGTCCTCGCCCGCCGCGACCAGCCCGGCTTCCTTGCGGCAGTGCTCGGTGTGATGGCCGGGGTAGGCCTCGTGCGCGATCAGCGCGGGGAGGTTGCCCATGTGCTGTTTGAGGTCGGAGTTGATCGCCACCGTCGAGGCGAAATTGCCCAGGTAGTAGTTGAAGCCGGACCAGGGCTTGTCGCCGACGACCTCGTAGGTCACGTGCTCGTGGTCGGGCAGCGGATACCGGTCGCGCACCCGCTCGCGCAACGCACCGGAGAACGCTTCGACGCAGGTAGCGAGCTTTTCCGGCGGGATCTCGTCGCCGCGACGGTAGGTGGCGGCCCGTTCGGCGAGCGGACCGTCGCCGCCGAGCACCTCGTCCATCTGCCGGTGCGCTTCGCGATAGTCGTCGGGATCACCCGGTGCGATGTCGACGTCGAAATAGGCGCGGACCTCGTCGATGAAACCGATCTGCTCACCGGCGAACTTGCGAGCCGAGCACTCCATCGCCACCAGGTGGGCATCGAGGAATTCGGTGCGCTGGGCCGAGAGCCCGGCATCGGGCAGGGCGGCCCGCAGGTCGACGGCGCGCCGGGCCAGCTCGGCGGGTTCGGGGACGGCGGCGTTCTCGACATCGCGACGCAGCTGCGGATCGCCGGTATAGGCGTCGACGAATCCCTCTTCGAGGCGATCGAAAGCCAAACCGAGGCGCAGGTATTCAGTGACAAGTGGATGTGACCCCATCCGCCCGACATTACGTGGTCCCCCGGAAAATGGCGCCTTACCTCGGCATTGTCGCTAGTTACCGACCGGTAGCCAAACCCCCTGTTGCGCGCGAGCCGCGAGCACGGAGCACAATCTCGCTATGCGGTCAGAGTTATCCCGGATCTCACCAGACGGGCAGCCAAGCTGTGCGGATGCGCCTGGACGGAGGGTCGGGTAGGTGGCACGGATGAGTGAACCGAGCCCCTATGTGGAGTTCGATCGAAGCCAGTGGCGCACCCTGCGCAAATCGACTCCCCTCGTCCTGACCGAGGACGAACTGACCGGCCTACGCGGTCTGGGCGAGCAGATCGACCTCGAGGAAGTCGCCGAGGTCTACCTGCCGCTGGCCAGGTTGATCCATCTCCAGGTCGCGGCGCGGCAGCGGTTGTTCGCCGCCACCGCCACCTTCCTCGGCGAGAAACACCCCGACAAGCAGGTGCCGTTCGTGATCGGTGTCGCGGGCAGTGTCGCGGTGGGCAAGTCGACCACCGCGCGCGTGCTGCAGGCGCTGCTGGCGCGCTGGGATCACCACCCGCGGGTCGACCTGGTAACCACCGACGGATTCCTTTATCCCACCGCCGAACTCACCCGCCGCGGCATCATGCACCGCAAGGGTTTCCCGGACAGTTACGACCGGCGCAAGCTGCTGCGGTTCGTCACCGAGGTGAAGTCGGGCGCCGAAGAGGTGTGCGCGCCGGTGTATTCGCACAAGTCCTACGACATCGTGCCCCACGAGAAGCACTGTGTGCGTCAGCCCGACATCCTCATCGTCGAGGGCCTGAACGTGTTGCAGACCGGTCCACGACTGATGGTGTCGGACCTGTTCGACTTCTCCATCTATGTCGACGCCCGCATCGAGGACATCGAGAACTGGTATGTGCAGCGCTTTCTCGCGTTGCGCAAGACCGGTTTCGCCGACCCCGACGCGCACTTCCACCACTACGCGGCGTTCAGCGACGAGCAGGCCACCGCGGCCGCGCGCGATATCTGGAACTCCACCAACCGACCCAACCTGGTGGAGAACATCCTGCCCACCCGTCCGCGCGCGACCCTGGTGCTGCGCAAGGACTCCGATCACACCATCAACAGGTTGCGCCTGCGCAAGCTCTGATCAGCCTGCGCGGCAACAGATTCCGCGAACCGATCGCGAACGGGGTCAGCCGTTCGCGGTCGGCGGCGCACCGAGCGAGATGACCTGCTTCGCCAATTCCTCACGGACACCGCCCTTGTGCACAACCAACACCCCGTGCGGAGTGCCGCGCGCATCGGTGGGTTCACCGGCGACCACCTCGATCACCGACCCCGGCACCCGCCGGAGCATGTCGACCACCGGGTACTCCCCCACCGGCGCCCATCCCTGCGCCGCCGACTGCATCCGGTCGACCATGCTCGGCGCGCCGACGAGATCGGCCCATTTGCGGGTGGCGATCGTGATCGAACCGTCTTCGCTCCAGCGCGGGCTGTACACCGCGGAGCACTCGCCCGGCAGCGTGGGCAGCGACCGGACGCCGTTGGTCGCGACATCGATGGTGGCCACGTTGCCGCTGCCGCAGGTCGCGCTGCGCGCCGTCGCCCCGGCCAGCACGAAGGTGTGCCCGTCGGGTCCGGCGGCGGCCGAGAGTCCGGCGTCGATGCCGGGGACGCGACCCAGCGGCAGGATGGCGTCGGCGCCGATGGCATAGAGGTGGCTCTTCTCCCACCAGAGTCCGCGCGATTCGACCCTGGCCAACAGGACGAATTCGTCGGTGGCCGCCACCAGCTCGGCGCCGTCCCAGCTACCACCGGTCAATGGACTCGGCGAATCCGGCAGGACGACCTCACGTTCGGGTGCGGCGGGCTCGGAACCGGCCAGATCCATGCTCATGATCTCACCGGGCTCCCGCCACCAGCCGATCACCGAACCACGCAACCCCACCGCGTCGGTGCAGTCGCACGGTATGCGCGTCACCGAACGGTCCCGCACACCCAGCGCTACCAGCGTCTTGCTGCTCGTCTCCACCGCGAACGCGTACTGCCCGTCCCTGGTGAAGGTCACCGCGGCCGACGAATAACCGAAACTGCCCGGCGCCCGCACGGTTTCGGCGCCGCGCACCACCGCCAACTCGGCGTCGGTGCGATAGGCGAACACGGGGCCCTTGGCGGCCTGCTCCTCGGCGGGTGTCAGTCGTGGCGGCGCGGGCTGCTCGACCTCACCGCAGCCCGCGACGACCATCGCGGCACCGCACACGGCGCCGAGCACCGCGATCCGCGCACGCCATCCGCTCGCCTTCGTCGCAATTCCCACAGCTCACACCCCTGCAATGTGTCGTCGGGCCCGGTCTCGCGCAGCAGCCTAGTCGGGGGACGTCGCGGATCGGGCTTACTCCGCTACAACGTCCAGGCCGCGTCGAGCCTGGTCGCCACGTCGATATTGCGGACGGCCGCGATCTCGGGCTTGCGGATCTCCTGCGCGACATACCGGGCGACGAACCGGCGGATCTCGTGGTCGACACTGGCCAGCACGCGCAGCAGCTCACCGCGCTTGGAGCTGCTGGCGACATTGACCCGCACATCACCGGGACGCGGCTCGGCGATATCGATGACCACCCGCAGCGGGTCGGCGGTGCGCGCGGTGAGATGCAGATGCACGGTGCCGTCGACCCGGAACCGCGACCGGTCCACCGCCAGATCGAGAACCAGATCCACGTGCAACGGGATGGTCAATTCGAAGGAGATGAACGCGTCGACGAAACGCAGGATGCGTGGCTGCCCGAGCTCCACCTGTGCGGTGACCTTCGCCAGCCGCCCCGGCCCCACCCCGATCGGCCCGAAATCGAAAGCGGCCCCGGTGAGTTGGCCGAACGCGTCGGCGATGCGTTGCTCGGAAACGGCGTATTCCAGGAAACGCCTGCCGAATTCCTCATAGCTGATGTAAGAAGGCTGTTCGGGTTCCACTGACCGCAGAGTACGCGACAGCTACGACATCACACGCCGAAACGGCGGTGCCGCGCGGCGTAATCCCTTAGTGCGCGCAAAAAGTCGACGCGCCGGAACTCCGGCCAATACGCCTCGGTGAACCAGATCTCCGAATAGGCGCTCTGCCACAACAGGAAACCCGAAAGTCGCTGCTCACCAGATGTTCTGATCACCAGATCGGGGTCGGGCTGACCGGAAGTGTAGAGGTGCTGACCGATCGCGTCGACCGTAATCGACTGCACCAGATCCTCTCCCGACTCCCCCGACGCGATCTCCTGCCGCATCAGCGACCGCACGGCGTCGGTGATCTCCTGGCGTCCGCCGTACCCCACCGCGACGTTCACGTGCACGCCGTCGCGCCCGCTCGTCCGCTCGGCGGCTACCCGCAGGCGCTTGGCGATCAGCTCGGGGAAGCCCTCGAGCGATCCGACGATCCGCACACTCCAGTTCTGCTCAGGGGCGGACAGTTCCTCGACGACATCGGTGATCACTTCGAACAGGGTCTCGAGCTCATCGGCATCGCGGCGCAGGTTCTCGGTCGAGAGCAGATAGACGGTGACCATCTCGATGCCCTGGTCGGAACACCAGCCGACGAGTTCGGCGATTTTCAGCGCGCCGACACGATGGCCGTGGCTGACATCGGTGAACCCGTTCTCGCGCGCCCAGCGGCGATTGCCGTCGCACATCACGGCGACGTGGCGAGGGTGCTGCTTGTCTGCCAGCTGCTGTGACAGCCTGGCTTCGTAGATGCGGTACGGCAATCCACGCACCCGACCAAGAAACTCCACGCCCGCACCCTACGCTTGCCCGCCTCCCCGAGTATTTTGCCGGTCGTGAGTGCGGGGTGAGATTCGTGCCGGGCCTGCGGTGAGTGCGGGGTCGGCTTTTGGGGTGGGTGGGGAGTTACCCATGTTCTCGCGAGATCAGTGGGTTCGTCTTTTGTGTGGTCGGGGGCACGTTTTGTGGTGTCGAGGTGGGGGTTTGACGTACGGTTGGGAGCGTAACTTACGGTACCGTAGGTTTTGGCCCTGGAGGTTTCGTGGAGGCAGTTCTGACTGGGATCGGCACGGTGAGCAAGCCGCGGTTCCGGGGGTGGATTCACACCTGGGCAGTGGGCGTTGCCGCTGTCGCGGTGACCGTGCTCGTGGTGTTCGGGTTCCTGACGTCGTTGACGGCGGGATGGTCGACCTTGCTGTACGGGATCTCGGTGTGCGCGCTGTTCGGGGTGAGCGCGGTGTATCACCGGGTCACCTGGGCGAGCGTGCGGACCCGGGTGCGGATGAAGCGGGCCGATCACTCGATGATCTTTCTGTTCATCGCGGGCAGCTACACGCCGTTCGCGCTGCTCGGGTTGCCCGGGCGGACCGGGCAGATCCTGCTGGTCGTGGTGTGGGCGGGGGCCATCGCCGGGATCGCGCTGAAGTTGTTGTGGCCCACCGCGCCCGCCTGGGTCGGGGTGCCGCTGTATCTGTTGCTGGGGTGGGCGATCGTGCCCGTGATTCCCGAGTTGCTGCACAACGTCGGGGTCGCGCCGTTGGTGCTGCTCGCGGTCGGCGGTGTGATCTACAGCGTGGGGGCGATTCTGTACGCGACCAAGTGGCCCAATCCCTGGCCCGACTTCGGACATCACGAGTTCTTCCACGCGGCGACGGTGGTCGCGGCACTGTGTCACTACATCGCGATCTGGCTGGTCGTGCTCGGCTGAACGGCGCGTGCGCGTTGCCTCGGTCGGCGCGCCTTCTATGCTCGGTAGCTGTGTCACCCGTCAGCGCAGCTCGTGATGCCCGGGCGTCCTCGGGCGCCGGGTCAGGGCGTGTGCGGTGAACCGGCTGGTCCGGTGGGCGCTGCAGTCCTACTGGGGACTGGCGCTGGTGGTCATTACCGCCAACATGGTCGGGGTCACGGCCATCTTCGTGGTCAGCTGGGCGGGCGGGGTGTTCAGCCGCCTCGGCAACGATTGGCGCGACGCGGCGGCGCTGATCCTGATCTATCCGATCATCGCCTTCTCCGTCGGGATCGGGATCGCCCTCTACGACCGGCGCCGATATATGCGCTGGCTCGACGACAACCGCAAACCGACGCCGGAGGAAGCGCGAGTCCTGATCCGGCTGCCCGCCGCGATCACCGTGCGCGCGATCATCCTGTGGACACCGGGCGTCGTGTTGACCGTGTGGCTGGTCGACCGGTTCACCGACTATCACAACATCACCGTGCTGCTGGCCGGATTCGCCCTCGGCGGGCTGGAAGCGGCGGGCGCGATCTATCTCATCCTGGACCGCCTGATCCGACCGGCGGTGCCCATCATCGCCGCGGTGCTCGGGCCGACCGTGCATCCCAGCTCGACCGTGCTGGTGCGGGTGCTCGTCACCTGGGCGGTATCCAGTGCGCTGCCGGGGCTGATCATCATCGTGGTCCTCAGCGATACCACCACCTCCGCCGAGGACCGGGTGCGCGCCGCCTTGCTGTTCTCGATCGTCGCGCTCGGTGTCGGCACCCTCGCCACCGCCTTGCTCGCGCGCTCGGTGGCGACGCCGATGCGCACGATGTACCGGGCGCTGGACCGGATCACCCGCGGCGAACTCGATGTGCGGGTGCCGGTCGGCAGCGCGAGTGAGATCGGCCGACTCGAACACTCCGTCAACGAACTCGCCGCCACCCTGCGCGACCAGATGCACACCGAGGACGTCTTCGGCAGACACGTCGGCTCCACCGTGGCCGAACGCGCGCTGTCGGGCAGCACCGACCTCACCGGCGACGTGCGCATCGTCTCGGCGCTGTTCGTCGACGTCACCGGCTCGGTCCAGCTGTCCGCCGAAATGGCGCCGGAGGATTTCGTCCACAAGCTCAACCGGCTGCTCGCCACGGTCGTCGCGGCCACCGAGGACAACGGCGGCCTGGTGAACAAATTCGCCGGCGACGCTGCCCTGTGCATCTTCGGCGCCCCTTCCGCCCTGCAGGACAACGCCACCCCCGCCCTGCGCGCCGCCCGCCGCATCCGCGACGAAGTAGTCGCCACCGGCGAACTCGACGTCGGCATCGGGGTGGCCCGTGGGCAGGTGTTCGCCGGCGACGTCGGCGCCGACACCCGCCTCGAGTTCACGGTCATCGGCGACGCCGTCAACGCGGCAGCCCGCCTCACCGCCGTCGCGAAGGAAGCGCCGCGGCGGGTACTGGTGAGCGATTCGGTGTGGCAGGCCGCCACCCCGACCGAGCGGTCCAAGTGGAAGCGCTACAAGGACTTACGCCTGCGCGGAATCCCTGGGCGAACCCGGACCTGGACGGACATCTCTCCGGGTAAGTGATTCCGAGCCGTCGATAGCTATCGGCCGCCGATCAGGTGTAGCGATGCACGGATCCGCTCACCGCCGCAGTGATGCTGTCAGGTCGGCGGGGTCGGTGACCGGAAGGTCGCAGACCGAGCCTCGGCAGACGTAGGCAGCGGGGGTGCCATCGACCAGGGGCCGGTCGGTGAGGAGCGGGGCGGTGTTCGGTGGGGCCGCGAGGATGATCGTGCCGCCGGGGGCCGAAGCGCGGGCCGCGGCGAGGAGTTCCATTGCGGCGGATGATTGTTCGGTCGCGGCGATGGCTACCTGATACGGTCCGCGGACCGAGGCTTCGGCGACGGACAGCCAGTTGCCCGCGGTCCGGGGTGCGCGGGCCAGCAGGATCGCGCCACGGGCGAGGGTCTGGTCGGCGAGTTCGCGGTAGCGGACGGCGCGCTCGGTGTCGGCGACCGCCGATGCGGTGAGCAGGGCCTCGGCCAGGGCGGAAGCGCCGGAGGGGGTGGCGCCGTCGACGGGGTCACGCGGGCGGGCTACCAGGGTTTCGGCGTCGTCGGCGGTGTCGAACCAGCTGCCGGGACGTTCGGGGTCGGCGAAGTGGTCGATCGTGTTGTCCAGCAACAGTTGTGCGGCGGCGAGCCAGTCCGGTTCGCCGGTGGCCTGGTAGAGGGCGAGCAGGCCCGTGGTGAACCAGGCGTAGTCCTCGAGGACACCGGGTGGGGTGCCCGCGACACCGTCGAGGGAGGCGCGGCGCAGTCTGCCTCCGACGAGATGGACGTCGAGCAGGTAGCGGGCGCACCGCACGGCGGCGGCGATCCACGACGGTTCCTCCAGTGCCGCACCGGATTCCGCGAGGGCGGTGATAGCCATGCCGTTCCAGGCGGTGACCACTTTGTCGTCGCGGGCAGGCTGCGGGCGACGGGTGCGGACCTCGAACAGCTGGGCGCGCAGTCGGTCGAAACGCGACGACTGCTCGGCGTCGACGGGGTCGCTGTGCCGGGTGAGCACCGAGGTGCCCTGTTCGAAATTGCCCGCGGTGGTGACGCCGAGAGCGTCGGCCGCCCACATTCCTTCGAGCGGGCCGAGCTCGCCGACCAGCTCGGCGGGCGTCCACACGTAGGTGGCGCCCTCCACGCCGGGACCGTCCGGTTCGAGGTGGGTGTCGGCATCGAGCGCCGACGCGAAGCCGCCGTCGGCGGTCCCGAGATCACCCAGCAGGAATTCGACCGTCTCACGAGTCACTCTGTGCGGCAACGATTCCAAGGAGGTCGAGGGCGTGCGGCGCGAGAGGTGGGCGTAGGCGCGCAGCAGCAGGGCGTTGTCGTAGAGCATCTTCTCGAAATGCGGTACCAGCCACCCGGCATCGACCGAGTAGCGCGCGAAACCACCACGCAACTGGTCGTAGATCCCGCCACGCGCCATCGCCTCGGCTGTGCGCTCGACCAGATCGAACACGGCCTGGTCGCCGGTGCGCTCCCAGTGCCGCAGCAGTCCTTCCAGCAGCGCCGACGGCGGAAACTTCGGGGCCCCACCGAATCCGCCGTGCGTCGCGTCCTCGTCGGCGGCGATCTCGAGCACAGCCTTGTCGAGAAGTTTAGCGACGATGGTGAATTCGGCGTCGGGGAGTCCCGCTGCCTGTGACTGGAGCGCATCGGTCACCTGACGCGCGGCCTTGTCCACGTCGTCGCGCCGGTTGAGCCAGGTCTCGGCCACCGCGCTGAGCAACTGCGTGAACGACGGCATCCCGCCGCGCGGCTGCTTGGGGTAGTAGGTGCCGCAGTAGAACGGCGCGCCGTCGGGGGTGAGGAAGCAGGTCATCGGCCAGCCGCCCTGCCCGGTCATGGCCACGGTGGCATTCATGTACACCGCGTCCAGGTCGGGACGCTCCTCCCGATCCACCTTCACACAGACGAAATCGGCGTTCATCTGCTCGGCCGTCGCGGTGTCCTCGAAGGACTCGTGTGCCATCACATGGCACCAGTGGCAGCTCGCGTAGCCGATCGACAGCAGGATCGGCACGTTCCGCTCTGCCGCCTCGGCTAGGGCATCGGCATCCCACTCCCGCCAATGGACGGGGTTGTCGGCGTGTTGACGCAGATAGGGCGAGGTCGCACCGGCCAATCGGTTCACGGTTCCACCCTGCCACACGCGACGAACACAGGCCGCGCCCCAGGTGTCGAACGCTCTCTTCGTTCGCCCCGATGCGCTCAGGCAATTTCCTCGCATCCTCGTGCGACGCACCGTGCCGCCATGAATACGCCACCGAATATTTACCTTTCCTACTGAAATCAACGCGATCGCAACGGTGTTCGACCGCTTCGCCTGGCCGTATACCTAGAACTCGGATCCAGAATCCTGCGTGATTCGCTCGGCCATAGGGGAGTGCATTGTCTGTGCAAGCGGAAACCGGCGAAATCCCGGCTTCCGCGGCAACACGCCGAGCAGTTGTCACAACGGCATGTGTCGCGGTCGCGGTCGCACAAATGGCGACAACCATCTATCTGCCGAGCATGCCCGCGCTCGGCACCGACATCGGCGCCGGTGACAGCGTCCTGCAGCTGTCGGTGGCCGTGTTCGTGGTGTTCGCCGCGCTCCCGGTCGTCGCGTGGGGCAGGGCGGCGGAGCGGTTCGGTCGGGTGCCCGCCTTCGTCGCGGCCGGGCTGTGTTTCGTCCTCGCCAGCGCGGGTCTCGCGCTGATCACCAACGCCCCGGAGTTGCTCGGGCTGCGCGTGGTCCAGGCGATCGGCGCGGGCGGTATCGCGGTGGTCGGCCGGATGATGATCAAGGACCTGTTCACCGGCGCCGAGCTCGCCCGCCAGCTCGCGCTGTTGTCGATGGCGTTCGTCGTCGCGCTCGGCGGCGGGCAGGTGATCGGTGGCATCGTCACCTCCACGGTCGGATGGCGATACGGATTCGTCGTGCTGGCCGTACTCGCCGCGGTGCCGGTCGCCTTCGCCCTGCGCATCTCATTGCCCCGACGCGAACCGGGGCCGAGAGACAAAGGCACAGCTAGACGCCTTTTTACCGACCGGGTCTTCGCCGTCAGCGCGGTCGCGGGCGGCATCGGATTCGCCGTCATCGTGATGATCCAGCAGAAGTCCGCGTTCATCTTCACCGACCGGTTCGCGCTCTCGCCCTGGGTGTTCGGCCTGTTCGGCGTCCTCTACGGTGCGGCCTACCTCGGCGGCGCGACCTACGTCCGACAGCGCGTGCGACAGGTGGGAGCGCACACCATGATGCGGCAGGGGGCCGCGATCATGCTCGCGGGCTGCGTGCTCATCACCGTCGTGTGGGCCTTCGATCTGCCACGGGCGATCGCGCTGCCGGTCTTCCTCGCCGGGTACGTCACCACGACCTTCGGCCAGGCGACGCTGTTCCCCAACAGTGCCGCGCACGCCGTCAGCCACCTCGCCACCGGGGCCGCGATCGCCGTGTCGTGGTGCGCGCTGGTGCAGCAGGGCCTCGCGGGCATCGCCTCGCTGGCAGGCCCCACCCTGTCCGGGCTCCTCGCCTGGTCCATCGCCATCACGCTGCTCGCCGCGGCAAACGTGCTCGTCGTCGCGGCGCCCGAGAAAACTGACGCACCCTCGCCAACATAAGGAATGAACGCCAGTGGCCAGAAACCAATTCGCAAATATCCGCAGGCAATTGCAATTGAGCAATACATTTTGGGACGACAGCACCGCCCACGGACTGGTCGACATCATCGCCGACGATATGCGCGACGGAACAGTACATTCTCGCGACGGTCGCACGATCATCAACTTCTCGTCCTATTCCTATCTCGGTTTGGACAGCGATCCACGAATCGTCGAGGGCGCTCACCGCGGACTCGACGAAACCGCGACGATCAATTCTTCTATTTCCCGGATGCGAATCCGGCTCGGCCTGCTGGAGGAGGCCGAACAGCGGCTCTCCCGGACCTTCGGCGCGCAGGCGGTCACCGTGTCGTCGTGCGCGGCGGCCGCGTGGGCGACCCTGCCGCTGCTCGCCTCCGGTGAGCTCACCGACGGGCACCCGCCGCTGGTGGTCTTCGACAAGAACGCGCACTTCTGCCTGAACGCGATGAAGCCGCTGGTCGCGGACGAGACCGAACTGGTGACGATCGAGCACAACGACATCGACGCCTTGGAAGAGCTGTGCCGCACGCATTCGCACGTGGCCTACGTCGCCGACGGCGTCTACAGCACCGGCGGCGGGGCGCCACTGGCCGAGCTGCACCGGCTCCAGGATCAATACGGCCTGTTCTTGTATTTCGATGAGGCGCACGGCATTTCGACACTGGGTAGTCGTGGCCGCGGATATGTTCTCGGAGCCTACGAAGGCTGGCGCGAGCGGACCCTCGTGATCGCTTCGCTCAACAAAGGTTTCGGCGCCAGTGGTGGCGTGATCTTCTTCGGCGCGGTGGGCGACACGTCGCGCACACCCACCCTGCTGCGCACGAGCGGGCCGCTGATGTGGTCGCAGCGCATCAACACCGCCGGGCTCGGCGCGATCATCGCCTCGTGCGAGCTGCACGACGACGGCACCGTCGATCGACTTCAGCTCGCGCTCCAGGAGCGGGTCCGCCTGTTCGACTCGCTCGTCGACACCGACCTCGCCGGTGACGGACTGCCCATCCGGTTCGTCAGCATCGGCCAGGAGGACGTCACGGTCACCGTGGCACGAGACATGCTCGACGCCGGTTTCTACACCTCGCCGGTGTTCTTCCCGATCATCCGTCGCGGCAGCGCGGGCCTGCGCCTGATGTTGCGAGCCGACCTCGAGCCCGACACGATCCGCCGCTTCGCCGACACCCTGAGCTCGAGCCTCGCCGCGCATCAGGACCGGGAGGAACTACCAGCATGACCGCCGTTATCGAGAACACCATCGGGTTCGAAGCCCAGCGCACCCTGCTGCGCGATCACACCGCCGGGATCGTGGCGCCGCGTCGACGCCAGGGCGACACGAAACTTCCTGTGCGCGAACGGGTCAACCGCATCCTCGACCCCGGTACGCCGTTCCTGGAGATCGGCAGGCTCGCCGCGCACGAGGTCTACGACACCGATCTGCCCGCCGCCGCGCTGATCGTCGGCATCGGCACCATCCACGGCAGACCGTGCATGGTGTTCGCCAACGATCCGCACGTCAAGGGCGGAACCTTCTACCCGCTCACGATCAAGAAGCACCTGCGCGGGCAGAAGCTGGCCAGGGAGTACCGCCTGCCGTGTGTGTATCTGGCGGACTCGGGCGGCATCTACCTTCCGCTGCAGGAGGAGATCTTCCCCGACGAGGAGCACCTCGGAAAGATGTTCCGCAATATCGCGGAGATGTCGGCGCTGGGTCTGCCGCAGATCTCGGCGGTGCTCGGCATCTGCACCGCGGGCGGCGCCTACATCCCCGCGATGAGCGACGAGACCGTGATGGTGAAAGACCTCAGCACCGTGTTCCTCGGCGGTCCGCAGCTGGTGGAGGCCGCCACGGGCGTGGTGGTCGACGCGCAGACCCTCGGCGGCTCCGACCTGCACGTGCGCGAAACCGCGGTGGCCGACCATCTCGCCGCGAACGAGTTGGAAGCGCTGGCGATGGTGCGCGACATCGTGTCTCGCACCCCTGGTGACCGCGTGCATCCCCCCGCGTTCGAGGTGCTCGAGCCCGCCGACGATCCGGCGCGACTCCCGGATCTCATCCCGGCGACCACCAAGAAGGAGATGGACGTTCGCGCGATTCTGCGCTGCGTCGTCGACGCCACCTCGTGGGTCGAGTACCGCAGGGACTACGGCATCACGATCGTGTGCGCCACCGCCCGGATCGCGGGTTACGAGGTGGGGATCATCGCGAATCAAGGCGTGATCTTCCCCGACAGCGCGCTCAAGGCCACCAACTTCATCCAGATCTGCGAGCAGCGCCGCATCCCACTGTTGTTCGTGCACAACGTGAGTGGGTTCATGGTCGGCGAGGAGTACGAGCGGGCCGGGATCGCCAAACACGGCGCGAAGATGGTGAACGCGGTCTCGTGCGCCACGGTGCCGAAGATCTCGCTGGTGATCGGCGGGAGCTTCGGCGCCGCCAATTTCGCGATGTCGGGGCGGTCGATGGGCGGCCAGTTCATGGCGATGTGGCCCAATGCCCGCTCCACCGGGGTCGGTGGCGAGCAGGCCGCGGCGGTGATGGCGATCCTCAAGCGTGACCGGTTGCGCCGCGAGGGCAAGGAACTCAGCGCCGCCGAGGAAGCCGCCATCAAGCAGCCGATCATCGACAGTTTCGAACGGCAATCGCTGCCGACCTACATCGCAGCGCGCATGTGGATCGATGCCGTGGTCGAACCGGAGGACACCCGGTCGTGGCTGGCACGGTGCCTGTCGCTGGCTCACGAACGCTGGGATCGGCCGCAGCCTGCGGGTTCGAACTTCGGGGTGTTCCGGCTGTGATCTCACGACTACTCATCGCGAACCGGGGCGAGATCGCCGCCCGGATCGCCCGCACCTGCGATCGCCTCGGCATCGAGTACGTGACGGTGAGCGTGGCGGCGGACCGGTCACTCACCTATCACGCGGCGGCGGTGTCGACCGTCGCGCTGCCCGAGCGCGACACCCGGGACGCTTCAGCAGCCAGGACCCGGCCCACCGGCTACCTCGATATCGACGCACTGGTGCGCGCCGCGACCGAAACAGGCTGCGACGCTGTGCATCCCGGATACGGCTTCCTGTCCGAGAACGCCGACTTCGCGCGCGCGGTCCGTGCTGCCGGATCGGTGTTCGTCGGCCCGAGTTCGCGGGTGATCGAGACGATGGCCGACAAGTCCTCCGCGCGCCAGGTCATGGCCGAGGCGGGTGTGCCCGTGCTGCCCGGCACCGTCCGGGCGAGCGAAGACCTCGACGCCCTGGTGAACGCGGCAGCCGACATCGGGTACCCACTGATCGTCAAGCCCGCGGGCGGTGGTGGCGGCAAGGGCATGTCGGTGGTGCGCTCTGCCGCCGGACTCCGCGAGGCGCTGGCGTCCGCTTCACGCACCGCGACAGCGGCTTTCGCCGATGGCCGTCTGCATCTCGAACGGTACGTCGAGCGCGCACGACACATCGAGGTGCAGGTGTTCGGCGACGAATTCGGCCATGCCGTCCACCTTTTCGACCGTGACTGCTCGCTGCAACGGCGGCATCAGAAGGTGATCGAGGAAGCGCCGGCCCCCCGGATTCCCGATGCGGTGCGCGCGGCGATGTTCGCCGCCGCGGTGCAGGGCACGAAGGCTTTGCAGTACGTGGGCGCGGGCACCTTCGAATTCCTGCTGGTCGGTGACGAGTTCTTCTTCATCGAGATGAATACGCGGTTGCAGGTGGAACACACCGTCACCGAGGAGATCACCGGCATCGATCTGGTGCAGTGGCAATTGCTGGTCGCCGCGGGCGAACCGCTGCCCGCCGAGCAACCCGACATCGCGTACTCGGGCGCTTCGGTACAGGTGCGGATGTACGCCGAGGACCCGTTCCGGTCGTTTCTGCCGTGCCCGGGCGGGCTCGAGGTCACTTACTGGCCCGATGTTCGCGTCGAACGCGCCTTCACTCGCCATCTCGACGTCACCGGCGGGTTCGATCCGATGATCGCCAAACTCGTCGCGACCGGCGCCACCCGCGAGGAGGCGCTCACCGCCGCCCGCCGAGCCTGTGAAGACCTTCGCTGGCAGGGTATTTCGACCAACCTCGGTTTCGTCGCACGCGTCCTGGCCGCCCCGATCGTCGCGGCGGCCGAGCACGACACCGCCTATCTGGACCGGATCGATCCGGTCGCCGAGTTCGGCGATCCCGACGAGCTCAGTGCCCTCGCGGTCGCCGCGGCACTCACCGCACCCGACCGCGCGACACCCTGGTCGACCGGCGCGCCCGGCGGTGATCGGGCCTGGCTCGATCCCGCCGACCGCGACCTCGGCAGTCTCGATCTGTCGGTCGACGGGCACGCGGTGACGGTGCGAGTCGGCGGCTACGAGGGCGACGCGGTGCTCGTGCGCGCCGACACCGTCGACCCGAGCAGCCCCGCTGTGCAGACCACCGACCACAGCGCCGCCACCCGGCAGACGACCGAGGTGGGCGTCACCGCTCGACGAACCGACGGCGACACGATCACGGTCGGCTCGACCCCGTGTGTCGTACGACGCGACGGCGAGGGCTGGACATGCCAGGTAGCTGGCGTTGCCAGGCAGGTGCGCTACGCCGAATACCGCTCACTCGGCACGACCGCGACGGATCCCGAGATCCGCTCGCCCATGCCGGGCACCCTCGTGCAGCTCCATGTCGAATCGGGCAACCCGGTCGAGAAGGGACAGCTGCTCGGCGTGGTCGAGGCCATGAAGCTCGAACACGAACTGACCGCCACCCATGCGGGGATCGTCACCGTGACCGCGGCCGAAGGCGCCGTGGTCACCACAGCTCAATCACTGTTTCTCATCGAAGAGAGGGGCGCCGCGCTGTGATGCGACATCGGCGACTACTTGCCACAGCTCTGGTATCGGCGGTGGCCGTGCTGGCGACCGCGTGTGGTGGAACGGACCCTGCGGCACGCGAATCGGCACAGCCGGTCAGCGGCGGCGCGTTGACGTGGGGGGTGGAGACCGAGCCGACCACGTTGAATCCGCACCTCAACGGCCAGAGCAATACACACCTGATGTTGCGCAACGTCTTCGAGTCGCTACTCGCGCGCACGACCGAGGGCGGTTTCGTCCCGGGGCTGGCCACCGGCCACGAGATCTCGCCCGACGGTCTCGTCTACACCTTCCCCCTGCGCGCGGGGGTGAAGTTCACCGACGGTAATCCGCTCACCGCGACCGCCGTGGCCCGCAACTTCACCACGATGCAGGACGTGTCCTATTCCGGCGGCTGGTCCGCCGGGCCGCTGTCACACCTGGCAGCGGTCACCCCACGCGACGAGCGCACCGTGGTGTTCACCCTGAAGGACCCGTACGCGCCGTTCCTCGACTTCGCCGCCGGTTTCCCCATCATCTCCTCGGCCGCGTGGGACAAGCCGCAGCTCAAGGCCGGTGGGCCGGAGATCGCGGGTACCGGTCCTTTCATCCTCGACCGCTACGTGAAAGGTCAGGAACTGCACTTCCGCAAGAACCCCGACTACAACTGGGCGCCGCAGAGCGCGAAGCATCAGGGTCCGGCCTACCTCGACGAGGTGACCTACCGTTTCCTGCCCGAGTCGTCGGTGCGCACCGGGGCGCTCACCTCCGGTCAGGTCGACCTCATCGAAGGCGTCTCCGGCAACGACGCCGCACTGTTCCGGGACAACCCCGACTTCACCTATTCGACCGGGCTGAACAACGGCAGCCCGTACACGCTGTACTGGAACGCGACCTTCGGCCCTGCCACCGATGAACGAGTCCGCAAGGCGCTCAACAACTCCGTCGACGTGAACGCGGTGCTGCAGTCGATCTATCGCGGCGAGCGCACCCGCGGCTGGGGTATCGCCTCCAGCGTCGACACCCTGTTCTACGACAAGAGCGTCGAGGGCACCTACGGCGCCGACAAGGCCGCCTCGAACCGGCTGCTCGACGAAGCCGGATGGACGGCAAAGGATTCCGAAGGGTTCCGGACCAAGGACGGCCGGCGGCTGACCGTCGAACTGGTGCAGGCCCAGTCGACCGTGCGCGATCAGCGTGAGGTGCTGTTGCAGGCGGTGCAGGCGCAGGCCAAGCAGAACGCGGGCATCGATCTGAAGCTGTCCTACGTCGACCTCGGCACCTATAGCGAGCTGCGCAAGAAGAACGCCTTCGGGTCGATCGCCAACTCCGACACCATCACCGGCGGCATCGACATCGAGAACCACTGGTACCCGCCGACGCCGCTTGGCACGCTGAACTACAGCCGCGCCACCGATCCCGAACTGTCCACCTGGCTGCGGGCCGCCGCCTCGACCACCGACTCCGCCGAGCGGGCGAAGCAGTACGCGCAGTTGCAGCGGTTCGCGATCGTCGACAAGGCTTACGGGCTGCCGCTCTACATTCCCGAGAACCAGATCGCGACGGCAGCCCACGTGTACGGCGCGGGATACCGTCCGTACAAACAGCTTCCGGAGAACGCGTACGACATCTGGGTCGATCGTGGATAGGCGCCGATGACGACGGAAGCGATCGCACCGGACGTCGTGCCCGCCACAGCGGACAGCGGTCGCGATGCTCGCGGCGGCACAGCCAAACGGATTGTGCTGCGGTTGATCACGGGTCTCGGCGTGCTGTGGGGTGCGACCACGCTGTCGTTCCTCGGTGTGCGGCTGGCGCCGGGCGACACGGTCGACGTGTTGCTCGGCGAGCAGGCGCGCACCCCGGAGGTGGAGGCGGCCATCCGCGCCGAATGGGGACTCGACAGTCCCGCCGTTGTCCAGTACGCCCGCTACCTGTGGAACGTGGCGCAGGGGGATTTCGGGCGTTCCTATGTGCTGCAGCGGCCGGTGTCGGAAATCATCAGCTCGCAGGCCGGGCCCACCTTGGCGCTGACGGGTGCCGCGTTACTGGTGGCGCTGGTGTTCGCGGTCGTCGTCGCGACGAGCACGGCGCAGCGGCGGCGATCACGGGCCTTCGCGAATGCTGTTGAGCTGGCGCTCGTTTCGACGCCCTCCTTCTGGCTCGGCATCGTGTTGCTGTCGGTGTTCAGCTTCCAGCTGAAGATCTTTCCGGTGGCGGCGAACAAGGGGCTGTCGGCCTTGGTCCTGCCCGCACTCGCGCTCGGTCTGTCGCTGGGCGCGGTGATCTCCCAGGTGCTGCGCGACGGGCTGGAGCGGGCGCTCGACGAACCGTTCGCGGTGACGGTGCGGTCGTGGTCGGTGAGCGAGAGCGCGTTGCGGCTGCGACACGGTTTGCGCCACGCGGCCCTGCCCGCAGTGACCTTGACCGGCTGGCTGGTCGGCGGACTGCTCGGCGGGGCGGTGATCATCGAAGAGGTCTTCGGCCGTCCTGGTCTCGGCAGGGTGACCGTCGAAGCCGTTCTGGCACAAGATCTTCCCGTGGTGCTGGCCGTGGCGATCCTCTCGGCGTTCGTCTACGTGGTGATCAGCACACTGGTCGATCTCCTCTACCTGTGGCTGGACCCACGGCTGCGCCGTGACTCACGCGATGGAGGGCAGCGATGACAGCCATCGAAACGCAACCCCTGGCCGGTCGAATCGGCTTACGCGCCAAGGGTTTCGCTGTGACGCCGGGTGTAGCCGTCGCAGCACTGACGGTGGGACTGGTCGCGATCGCGGTGGTGGCCCCCGCCCTGCTCACCGGCGCCGACCCGCTCGGCGCCGATCCGCTTGCCGCCCAACTACCGCCGAGCGCGCAGCATTGGTTCGGCACCGATCACCTGGGGCGCGACGTCTTCACCCGCGTCGTCCACGGCGCGCGCTACTCGCTGCTCATCGGCATCACCGCAGTCGCGATCGCGGTCGTCGCGGGCACGGCGCTCGGCCTGCTGTCCGGGTTGGCGCGCGGACCGCTCGACGAACTGATCACCCGGTTCCTCGACGTGGTCTCCGCGTTCCCCGATCTGCTGCTCGCGCTGGTCCTGATCTCGTTCACCGGCCCCGGCACCACGAACCTGATCTTCGCGCTCGGCATCGCCTCGATCCCCCGGTTCGCCAGGGTGGTGCGTGCGCAGACCCTCGTCGTGCAGGAGTCCGGGTATGTCGAGCAGGCACGAACTTTCGGACTGACCAGAGCGACGCTGGTGCGACGGCACGTCCTGCCACACGCGGTCGCGCAGGTCCCGATCCTGGCCACCATCGGCCTCGGCACCGCCATTCTCGGCGCGGCCGGTCTGAGCTTCCTCGGGATGGGTCCGCAACCGCCGGAACCGGAATGGGGCGCGATGCTCGCCGAGGGGCGCAACTATCTGCGCAATGCCTGGTGGATCGCCGTGCTGCCCGGCGTAGCTGTGACCGCCACGGTCATCGCGGTGAGCTCGCTCGGCCGACACTGGCAGCGCCACTACGACGGAAGGCCAACGACATGAGTCTGATCGCGGTCGAGAATCTGCGAGTCGGGTTCGCGGGCAAGGAGGTCGTGCACGGCATCGATCTGCGGATCGAGCCCGGCGAGGCCGTGGCCCTCGTCGGCGAGTCCGGGTCGGGCAAATCGGTGACGGCGCGCGCGCTGGTCGGCCTGGCCGGGCCGGGCGCAGGGGTGCGCGCCGACCGCCTCGAACTCTTCGGCCAGGACGCGCGCGCACATCGCGATCGACAGTGGCGGCGAATCCGGGGCAGCGACATCGGATTCGTGCTCCAGGACGCGTTGGTCTCCCTCGATCCGCTGTACTCGATCGGTAGCCAACTCGCCGAAGCGCAACGCGCGCTGACCGACCTGCGCGGACAGGCCCTCACCGCCCGCAGCGTGCGACTGCTCACCGACGTCGGTGTCCCCGAACCCGAACTGCGGCTGCGTCAGTATCCCCACGAGCTGTCCGGCGGGCTGCGTCAGCGCGTGTTGATCGCGACAGCCCTGGCGGGCGATCCGCGTCTCATCGTCGCCGACGAGCCGACTACCGCGCTCGATGTGACTGTGCAGCAACAGATCCTGGACCTGCTTCGCGCACGCAAGGCCGACGGCACGGCACTGCTACTGATCAGCCATGACCTGGCGGTGGTCGCCGAGGTGGCCGACCGGGTGCTGGTCATGCGTGACGGGGAGGTCGTCGAGGAGGGCAGCACGCACGACGTGCTGACCCGGCCGGAGCACCCGTACACGAAGAAGCTGCTCGCGGCCGTGCCGTCCGCCGCCTCGCGCGGATCGAAGTTGTCGGTCTCCGAACCACGCCAGCCCACCGATCCGGCCATGTCATCGCCGGCTCCGGCATCGTCGCGATCGGAGACGCCGGTCCGCGCCGAACTCCGCGAGCTGCTGCCGCCCCGCTCGGTGGACAACACCCGGGTCGTGCTCTCGGTCCGCAACTTGCGCAAGACCTACGGCTCCGGATCAGCCACCCGCACCGTGGTGGACAACGTCGACTTCGACCTGTTCGGCGGCGAAACCCTGGGCATCGTCGGCGAATCGGGTTCGGGCAAGACCACGACGGCCCGTCTCGCACTGAGGCTCATCGCACCGTCGTCCGGGCGGGTGGTCGTCGATGGCGAACCATGGAGTGAGCTCTCCGACAAGGCATTACGCCCGCTCCGTGGTGCGGCGCAACTGATCGCCCAGGACCCCCTCAGCTCCTTCGACCCCCGCTACACGGTGGAGCGCGTCATCGGCGAAAGCCTCGACACGGTCGGCCTGCGCGGCAAAGCCCGCATCCAGCGCGTCCACGAAATCCTCGATGCCGTCGGCCTCGCCCGCGATCTGCTCCCCCGCCACCCTCGCACTCTCTCCGGCGGCCAACGCCAACGCGTCGCCATCGCCCGAGCCCTCGCCCCCAACCCCGCCCTCCTGGTAGCCGACGAGCCCCTCTCGGCCCTCGACGTCTCCGTCCAAGCCCAAATCCTCGACCTACTCGCCGAACTCCGAGCCGATTTCGGCACCGCCCTGCTACTCATCTCCCACGACCTCGGCGTAGTACACCACCTCGCCGACCGCGTGCTCGTGATGAAAGACGGCCAGATCGTCGAATCCGGCGAAGCCGACACCGTCCTACGCTCCCCCCAGCACGAATACACCCGCCGACTCGTAGCCTCGGTCCCCCGCCTCCCCGAGCTCGCTGATCGCGCGATCAGAGCAGCAGACGAGCCAGCTCGGCGGGGCGCGACATCATGACCATGTGCCCACCGTCCATCTCGATCGGCTCGATCCCCAGCCGGGAGGCTACGAGTTCGCGAATGAAATCGGCGGGGAAGAATCGGTCGTCGCGGAGCAGGATGAACCGGGTGGGCACGTCGGGCCAGGCCGTGAGCGGCCATGGTGACTTCATCGGGGTATCGGACTGCCCACGCTCGTACTTCTCTGCCTCGGCCCGCTGCTCAGACGTGAGCTGGTTGTAGAACACATCGTCATCGCCCGAGGTTTCGTGCCCGGTGGTGGCCCACCAGTCGCCAGGGGCCTCGCCGGGGGACGGAATCATCGCCGATACCAACACCATTCGCTCGACCGGGACCCGATCGCACACGAGCGGCGCGGTGAAACCGCCGAACGAGTGCGCCACCACGACCACGTCCCGGCGTTCGCCGATCGCCTCGACCACCGCGTCGGCGTATTCCGCCAACCCCGCGGTGTCATCCTCGTTCGGCAGTGACACGGGCACCGCGTCGTGACCGAGCCCGCGCAGTTGGTCGGACACCTGCTGCCAATAACCCGCATCGCATCCGGCGCCCGGGATCAGCATGAATGTGCTCATGCACTGTGATACCAAGGACCACCGACAACAACGGTGAGCGTTGCTGTTCGCGGCGTACCCGGCGACGCGTCGATACCCTGGTGAGGGTGAACATCGATACCCGTTCGGAGCTCCGCAGATCGGTGCGGACGCCGACCGCGTGGGTCCGGCCGGGGCACATCGGGTATATCGGGCCGGATCTGCTGCCCGACACGCATTCGCCGCCGGTCGCGATGCTCACCGTGGGGCTGGACGGGCCGCTGATCGTGCACACCTCCCGCGGTCCGATTCGCACCGGCAGCTCCTTCGCGCCTGCCCGCACCGCGCACCGCGTCGTTGCCACACAGGGGTGGATTCTGGTGCTGTTCATCGACCCGTCGAGTGCACCCGCGACCATGATCGCCGACGAGATGACCGCCGCGGCAGGAACTTTCGGTCTGAGCCACCGCCGCGAGCGCGAACTCGTCGAGCTGTGCGGCGGACCCGTCGTCGACCCGGATCTCCTCTACAACCGCGCCGTCGCGGGGCCGAACCTCGGCACCGACGCACGCATTGCCAGGCTCGCCGCCGCGATCCGCGACCAGCCCGCCAACGCCCTGCGCGCCGACCAGATCGCCGCGAACCTCGGCCTGTCCACCGGCCACTTCCTGCACCTGTTCACCCAGCACTGCGGCACCACCTTCCGTGGCTACCAGCGCTGGAATCGCATGGTCTGCGCGGTGAGCAGCGCCGTCAACGGCCACGACCTCACCCGTTCCGCCATCGACGCGGGCTTCGCCACCCCCTCCCACTTCAGCGAGTCCTTCCGCGCCATGATCGGCCTGCCAGCCACGAAGATGCTCCACGCGGGCATCCACTTCGACCTCGGCCCCAGGATCATTCCGCCAGGGTCGGTGTGAGGGCGAGCCCACCCCTGCCCAGCCCGGCGCGCTACCTCGCGCTGTAAGCGGCCGACGCCTCGAAACCGAAGTTCAGCGGGGAGTCGACGTGGTGATGGTTGCGGTGGCTCAGGCTGACGAAACCGCGGCTCAGCGGCGGGGGCTGCGGCATGATGAGAGGTGGATTCCTCGTCCAGTTCATCGAGTAGGAAGACCCGAGATGGTGCAGCTCACGCTTTCCGCCCAGCGCGCTGCACTGGAGCGGGAGTGGGCGATGTGGGTGCCAGGTGCGGTTTCGGGGGTGGGGCCGAGCTCGGGGGTTCGGACCGAGGTGGCGCAGTCGTGGTCGCGGTCGTTGCGGACGGTGGATCCGGGGCGCGATCACGCGCCGGTCAGTGAGACCGATATCGGGCCGCGGTGGGCGGAGTCGCCGTTGCGGGGGCCGATCACCGAGCTGAAAGAGCAGTTGCACAGTGTCGCCGACGACGCGGGGTACGTCGCGGCGGTCACCGATGCTTCGGGGACGATTCTGTGGACGTACGGCGGGCCCGTCATGCGCAGGCGAGCCGAGCAGGTGAACTTCGCGCCCGGTGGCCGGTGGGACGAGGCGCACATGGGGACCAACGCGCTGTCTCTGGCGTTGCGCACCGACCAACCGCACACCGTGTTCTCGGCCGAACATCTCGTCGCGGCGCTGCACGGTTGGGTCTGTTATTGCGCGCCGATCCGCGCCGCCGACGGGACCTTGCTCGGCGTGCTCGACCTGTCGACCACCTGGAAGCGTTCGCACCCGCTTGCCATGGCCACCGTGCGCACCATGACCAGCGCCATCGAGTCGAAACTGCACGCCGCCGTACCCGCGCCCGCGGGCATGCGGCTGACCTGTCTCGGAACCGGGCGGTTGATGCGCGACGGTCAGCAGATCCGGTTGCGGCCACGCCACCTCGAGATCCTGACCCTGCTCGCCCTCGACCACGACGGCTACAGCCACGAGCGCCTGCACTACGCCGTCTACGGTGATCGCGCGGTCGGCGCGAGCACGCTCAAATCGGAGATGTCGTACCTGCGCCGCGCCACCGGCGGCGACATCACCAGTCGCGTCTACCGCTTCACCACTCCCCTGTCCTGCGACGCCGTCGACGTGCTGCGCGCCATCGAGCGAGGCGATCTCGACACCGCCGTGCGCCTGTATCACGGTCCGCTGCTTCCCGATTCGGAGACGCCCGGCATCAGCGAATGGCGCGACTACCTCGAAGTCGCCATGCGCAACGCGGTCCTGAACAGCCCGGACGCGAATCACGCGCTGACCTACGGCGACTGCGCACCCGACGACGTCGCCGTCCACGAACACGCCCTCGCACTGCTCCCCGCCCGCGACGCCCGCCGCGCGTTCGCCATCGCACGCCTGCACAGCGCACTGCGTACATAGGCCCTCGTTCTCGGCGCGCCTCCGCCTCTGGACTGAGTGGAGGGTGCGACGAAGGAGTGCCCGGAGGGAGGGAAGAGGCGGAGTCAAGCGCCGAGAACCGCGGCACCAGCCGCCAAGAATCCTGTGTTCAACGTTTCATCAACCCTCGTACAGGATAGTGATGGGCGTCACGCTTCACCGGAATCAGCGAGGAGCCACCGCACATGATCTACGCCAAGCCGGGCACCGAAGGCAGCATTGTCAGCTACGCGCCGCGATACGACAATTTCATCGACGGCAAGTGGGTTCCGCCGGTCGAGGGCCGCTACTTCGAGAACACCTCCCCGGTGGACGGGCAGCCGTTCTGCGAGATCGCCCGCTCGAGCGCCGCCGATGTGGAACTGGCTCTCGACGCCGCCCACCGCGCGGCCCCCGCCTGGGGTGAGACGTCGGCCGCCGAGCGCGCCAACATCCTCAACAAGATCGCCGACCGGATCGAGGCCAACCTCGAGGCCCTCGCCGTCGCCGAAACCTGGGACAACGGCAAGCCGGTCCGCGAGACCCTCGCCGCCGACCTCCCCCTCGCGGTCGACCACTTCCGCTACTTCGCCGGGGTGCTGCGCGCGCAGGAAGGCGGCATCAGCGAGGTCGACAAGGACACCATCGCCTACCACTTCCACGAGCCGCTCGGCGTTGTCGCACAGATCATTCCGTGGAACTTCCCGATCCTGATGGCCACCTGGAAGCTGGCTCCCGCCCTCGCCGCGGGAAACGCGGTGGTGCTCAAGCCCGCCGAGCAGACCCCGGCCTCGATCATGAAGGTCGTCGAACTCGTCGCGGATCTGCTGCCGCCGGGAGTCCTCAACGTGGTCAACGGTTTCGGCGTCGAAGCGGGTAAGCCGCTGGCCTCGAGCCCGCGCGTGGCGAAGGTCGCGTTCACCGGTGAGACCACCACGGGTCGACTGATCATGCAGTACGCCAGCGAGAACATCATTCCGGTCACCCTGGAGTTGGGCGGCAAGAGCCCCAACATCTTCCTGGCCGATGTGATGGCCGCCGACGACGACTACCTGGACAAGGCGATCGAAGGGTTCGTCATGTTCGCCCTCAATCAGGGCGAGGTGTGCACCTGTCCGTCGCGCGCGCTGATCGCCTCGTCGATCTACGACGAGTTCATGGCCCGCTGCATCGAGCGCACCAAGGCCATCATCAGCGGCAACCCCCTCGACGAGACGACCATGATCGGCGCCCAGGCCAGCAACGATCAGTTCGAGAAGATCCTGTCCTACATCGACATCGGCAAGAAGGAAGGCGCCGAGGTACTCACCGGCGGCGCGGTCCGCAGCGTCGACGGGCTGGCCGACGGCTTCTACATCGAACCGACGATCTTCAAGGGCAGCAACGACATGCGCGTGTTCCAGGAGGAGATCTTCGGCCCCGTCGTCGCGGTCACCACCTTCGACTCCACCGAGGAGGCGCTGTCGATCGCCAACGACACCCTCTACGGTCTCGGCGCGGGCGTGTGGACGCGCGATATGAACACCGCCTACCGCCTCGGCCGCGGCATCAAGGCCGGTCGGGTGTGGACCAACTGCTATCACGCCTACCCCGCGCACGCGGCGTTCGGCGGCTACAAGAAGTCCGGCATCGGGCGCGAGAACCACAAGATGATGCTCGATCACTACCAGCAGACCAAGAACATCCTGGTCAGCTACTCGGCGACGAAGCTCGGCTTCTTCTGATGGTGCAGCGCGTCGACCTCACCGACAAGGCGGCGGCGCTGCTGCGGGACTTGACCGGGCAGCACGGCCCGGTCATGTTCCACCAGTCCGGTGGTTGCTGCGATGGCAGCTCGCCGATGTGTTATCCGCGTGGGGAATTCCGGGTGGGCGGTTCGGACGTGCTGCTCGGGTACCTGCCCGGCGAGACGCCGTTCTGGATGAGCGCCGACCAGTTCGAATACTGGAAACACACCCATCTCACCGTCGACGTGGTGCCCGGCCGCGGCGGCGGATTCTCCCTCGAAGCTCCCGAAGGCGTGCGGTTCCTGATCCGCTCACGTCTGTTCACCGACGAGGAAGCGGCCGCGCTCGCATCGACGCCGCCACCCACCGGGTGATCTGAAACACGCGCATCCAGATCGTTTTCGCAGGTCAGCGGTGCTCGATACGCACCGCTGACCTGACGGATCCACGGCCGTAACAGTGGTCGAGCATTCCTCAACTCTCGACGATCACCGTTACCGCCGAGCACGCATTGCTTGTTGATGAGGAGCTCCACGTGAGTACAGAAACCAGCCCCGCCACCGACGAGGGCGCACCGGTCGACGACTATCTCGCCAAACGCACCCTCCGTAAGGGATCAGCAGGCTGGGTGCTGCTCGCGGGCCTCGGCGTGAGTTATGTGATCTCCGGCGACTTCTCGGGCTGGAACTTCGGTCTCGCCGAGGGCGGTTTCGGTGGCCTGCTGATCGCCACGATCGTCATCGCCGCGATGTATCTGGCCATGGTGCTCGGCATGGCCGAACTGTCCTCGGCGCTGCCCGCGGCGGGCGGCGGCTACACCTTCGCTCGGCGCGCACTCGGGCCGTGGGGCGGATTCGCCACCGGCACCGCAATTCTCATCGAATACGCGATCGCGCCCGCCGCCATCGCCACCTTCATCGGCGCCTATGTGGAATCGCTGAACCTGTTCGGGATCACCGACGGCTGGTGGGTGTATCTGGCGGTCTACGCGCTGTTCATCGGCATTCACCTGGCCGGTGCGGGCGAGGCGCTCAAGGCGATGTTCGTGATCACCGCGATCGCGCTGGTCGGTCTGATGATCTTCGCCTTCGCGGCCGTCGGCAAGTTCGACGTGGCCAACCTGACCAACATCGCGGCCGATCCCACGGCGGCAGGATCGTCGTCGTTCCTGCCGTTCGGATACCTAGGCATCTGGGCCGCCATCCCGTTCGCGATCTGGTTCTTCCTCGCGGTGGAAGGGGTGCCGCTGGCCGCGGAGGAAGCCAGCGAGCCGGAGAAGAACGTGCCGAAGGGCATCATCGTCGCGATGCTGCTGCTGTGCGTCACCGGCGCGCTGGTGCTGTTCCTGGTCACCGGCGCGCTCGGCGCCCAGAGCGCATCCGCCTCGGGCAACCCCCTCGTAGAAGCGCTGGGCGACAGCTCGGCGGCCAAGGTGGTCAACTACATCGGCCTGGCCGGGCTGGTCGCCAGCTTCTTCTCGATCATCTACGCCTACTCCCGCCAGACCTTCGCGCTCTCCCGCGCCGGCTACCTGCCGACGGCCCTGTCGGTGACCAACTCCCGCAAGGCACCGATGCTGGCGCTGATCGTGCCCGGCATCATCGGCTTCGCCCTCTCGCTCACCGGCAAGGGCGCGATGTTGCTGAACATGGCGGTATTCGGCGCGGCCGTGAGCTACGTGCTGATGATGGTGAGCCACATCGTGCTCCGCAAGCGCGAACCGAACATGCCGCGCCCGTATCGCACCCCCGGCGGCATCGTCACCACGGGGTTCGCGCTGGTCATCGCGGCCGCTTCGGTGGCGGCGACCTTCCTGGTCGACCCGACCGCGGCGCTGTGGACCCTCGGTGTGTTCATCGCCTTCATGGCGTACTTCGGGCTCTACAGTCGCAAACACCTGGTCGCCAAGTCGCCGGATGAGGAGTTCGCGGCGATCGCCGAGGCGGAATCCGAGCTGGAATAACGCGCAGACGCCCGACGGCCGACAGATCTTTTCGAAAGGGACCCGATGACCGTGTACCGCAGCACAATCGGCGTCACCACCTACACCTTCGACGGTTTGATCGACCTGATGGCCAAGGCCACCCCCCTGCGCAGCGGCGACGAACTCGCCGGCTGCGCGGCCGCCACCGACGCCGAACGCGCCGCGGCGCAATGGGCGTTGGCGGAGGTCCCGCTGGCCACCTTCCTCGCTGACGTGCTCGTGCCGTACGAGACCGACGAGGTCACCCGACTGATCATCGACAGTCACGACCGGGTGGCCTTCGGGCCGATCGCGCACCTGACGGTCGGCGGGCTGCGGGATTGGTTGCTCGCCGTCGCCACCACCGAGGATTCGGCGGCGACCCTGTCGGCGGTGTCGCCGGGCCTGACGCCGGAGATGGTGGCCGCGGTCAGCAAGATCATGCGCAATCAGGACCTGATCGCGGTGGCCAAGGCGGTCGAGGTGACCGCGGGATTCCGCACCACCATCGGCCTGCCCGGCCGGTTGAGCACGCGGTTGCAGCCCAATCATCCGACCGATGATCCGCGCGGGATCGCCGCCGCCACCTTGGACGGACTGCTGCTCGGCTGCGGCGACGCGGTGATCGGGATCAACCCGGCCACCGATTCACCGCAGGCCACCTCGGATCTGCTGCATCTGCTCGACGAGGTGCGACTGCGCTTCGACATCCCGACGCAGTCGTGCGTGCTCTCCCACGTCACCACGACCATCGGGTTGATCGAGGCCGGGGCGCCGGTGGACCTGGTTTTCCAGTCCGTGGCGGGTACCGAGGGCGCCAATACCGGCTTCGGAGTGAATATTTCGCTGTTGCGGGAGGGGAACGAGGCGGGACGCTCGCTACGGCGCGGCACCGTCGGCGACAACGTGATGTACCTCGAGACCGGGCAGGGGTCGGCGCTGAGCGCCAATGCCCATCTGGGCGTGGGCGATCGGCCGGTGGACCAGCAGACGCTCGAAGCGCGCGCCTACGCCGTGGCACGGGATCTTCAACCGCTACTGGTGAATACGGTGGTCGGCTTCATCGGACCCGAATATCTCTACGACGGCAAGCAGATCATCCGGGCCGGACTCGAAGACCACTTCTGCGGCAAGCTGCTCGGTCTGCCGATGGGAGTGGATGTCTGCTACACCAATCACGCCGAGGCCGACCAGGACGACATGGACACCCTGCTCACCCTGCTGGGCGCGGCCGGTTGCGCCTTCGTCATCGCGGTGCCCGGCGCCGACGACGTGATGCTCGGCTACCAGAGCCTCAGCTTCCACGACGCCCTCTACGCCCGCCAGGTCCTGAACCTGCGCCCCGCACCGGAATTCGAGGCTTGGCTGTCGGGGCTCGGCATGTTGGACGCGAACGGCCGTGTGCGACAAGTAGAACCGTTGTCCTCACCTCTGCGCGCGCTGACGGCCACCCGATGAGCGCGCCACGACAGCCTGGCAAGCCCGCCGACGCAGCAGCGGAACCTGCGAACCAGCCCGTTCCGGCCTCGCCGGTTGCCGCTGCCGATACGGAATCGACTGTCGCCGAGGACTTCTGGCGCGACCTGCGGGGCAGCACGCAAGCCAGGATCGGACTCGGCCGCACCGGCGACGCGTTACCGACGACCGATGTCCTCGCACTGCGCGCCGCCCACGCCGCAGCCCGCGACGCCGTACACCTTCCGCTCGACGTCGAGTCCTTCACCGAGCAGATCGCGGCCGTCGGACTCGGCACTCCGGTGACCGTCGCCAGCCGAGCAGCGGACCGCGCGGAATACCTGCGCCGACCAGACCTCGGCCGACTCCCCGACAACCTGACCGCCGTCCCCGACACCGGCGCCGATATCGGATTCGTCCTCGCCGACGGCCTGTCCCCCTTGGCTCTCACCGACCATGCCCCCGGCCTACTTGCCGCTCTCGCAACAGAACTCGGTGATCGCTACACCCTGGCCCCGCCGGTCGTCGCCACCCAGGCCAGAGTGGCGCTGGGCGACCACATCGCCGAAGCCATGGGCGTGCGCACCGTCCTTGTCCTCATCGGCGAGCGCCCCGGCCTTTCGGTCGCCGACAGCCTCGGCATCTATCTCACCCACCTGCCCCGACCCGGCCGTGCCGACGCCGAACGCAACTGCATCTCCAACATCCACCCGCCCGACGGCCTCACCTACGCCGACGCGGCCCGCGTGGTGGCGGGCCTCGTTGCGGGCGCCCGCGCGCTCGGCCGCTCCGGTGTCGACCTCAAGGACACCTCCCGCGCCCTGACCGGCGCCGATCCCCGCACGATCACGCCGTCACCGTGAACTGACCCAGACACCAGAGCGATTCGATATGAACCGAAGCCGTTCGGTCCATAGAGTGATCCCATGATCCGCACCGCCGCCCTCGCCCATGTCCGCGACCGCAGGCTGATTCAGACGCGTCCCGAAGGCAAGGATGTCTTCTACATGGCGGGCGGCAAGATCGACCCCGGCGAGACCCCTTTACAGGCGTTACATCGCGAGATCGAGGAAGAACTCGGCGTCGGCCTCGCCGGTGTCGCCGAGTTCGGCATCTTCGAGGCCGAAGCCTTCGGACACCGCCGCAACACCGGCCTGCACATGACCTGTTTCCGTGCCGAACTCACCGGAGAACCCTTCGCCACCGGCGAAATCGCCGAATTCCGCTACTTCACCGTGAGTGAATACGCCGCGATGGAGCACGTCGCCCCTGGTTCGATGATGGTGTTCCGGCGCCTGCACGAACTCGACCTCATCGACTGGTGATTCGCGGACGGCTTCGATTGGATATCGGCCGAAACGAACCTACGAACGGCAGCGATCCCATAGCTGTGAACATGCCGATATCCACCGCGCCGATGACAGTATCCGAGCGCCGCGCAGCCCTACGCCGACTCGTCGCGCTGTTCGGCATGATGAACACGATGATCGAGTTGAACGCCAGTGGGGCGCCGCGGTCGGTGGCCGAGCAGGCCGCCACCGCGCGCGACCTGGTCGGCGAACTCGTCGCCGACCTGGCCGCGGCGCGCTAGGCGCCTGCGCCTACTGGGAACCCTGCTTCGGTTCGGAATCCTCGACGGCGATCACGCCGGGCTCGGTGCCCTCGTCCGCCTTCTGATCCGGTTCCGGATGCTCGGGTTCGAACGTTTCGGGCAGGCCCTTGAGGTGCTTGTTCATCGAGCGGACCAGCAGGACCGTGCCTGCCAGCAGGATCAGGATGACCAGCAGGCCGAGGGGGGAGGCCTTGCCGAATTCGGGGCCCGTCGGTTGCTGTGCGAGGTAGACCAACATCACCGGTCGTTGTCCTTGATGCCGGCGAACAGGTCGGTCTCCGGGATGGCGGTGGATACGCGCGTCTTGGCCAATTCGAACTCCTCGGTCGGCCAGAGCCGCTGCTGCATCTCCAACGGGATCGCGAAGAACGCGCCGTTGGGATCTATCTGGGTCGCGTGGGCGCGCAGAGCGTCGTCACGCTGGGGGAAGTATTTCGAGCATTCGATCTGGGTGGTGACCCGGCCCATGATGTCGCTGCGCGCTTGCGTGTACTGCTTCATCCGGTCCAGCCACTCCTGCAGCGGGAACGGTTCACCGATGCGCTCGTACTCCGCGGCGAAGGCCTCGAGGCGCTTCATGCTGAAACCGTGGTCGTAGTAGAGCTTGAGCGGCGTCCACGGCTCGCCCGCCTCGGGGAACTCGGTGGGATCGCCCGCCGCCTCGTAGGCGGCCATCGACACCTCGTGGCAGCGGATGTGGTCGGGGTGCGGGTAGCCACCGTTCTCGTCGTAGGTGGTGATCACGTGCGGCTTGAACTCGCGGATCACGCGCACCAGCGCTTCGGTGGACTCTTCGAGGGGCACCAGCGCGAAGCAGCCCTCGGGCAGCGGCGGCAGTGGGTCGCCCTCGGGTAGGCCCGAGTCGACGAATCCCAGCCAGTGCTGGCGCACGCCGAGCGCGTGGGCGGCCGCGGCCATCTCCTCGCGCCGCACTTCGTTGATCCGGTCGAGCACACCGGGGGTGTCCATGGCCGGGTTCAGGATGCTGCCGCGCTCGCCACCGGTCAACGTCACGACGAGCACCTCGACGCCCTCGGCGGCGTACCTGGCGGTCGTCGCGGCGCCCTTGCTCGATTCGTCGTCGGGGTGGGCGTGCACTGCCATGAGGCGAAGGCCACTCACTTCTCGTTCACCGTCGCTCTCGCTCGCGGGTGTCAGATGTCGTTACCTATAGTTCCATCCGACCCCCTGTTTGTTCCGACCACCCCCGGGAGCGCGAACCGATGACCGAGCCCGCACCGGACTCCGCCGCGACCTCGGCCGCCGCAGCAGCGCGACACGCCGACCGTTACGGCACAAAACCACCTGCGCGTCGCCTGTGGCTGATGGTTTTGCTCGGTGTCGGCGTCGTTGCCGTCGGCTTCGCGGTGGCCTATCTCGGCTTCCAGAAATATGGTCCGAAGGCGATCGAGACCGAGCAGCTCGGCTACGTGGTCGTCGACGACGCCACCCTGGAAGTTCGGATCAAGGTCACCCGCGACGATCCACAGCAGGCCGTGGTCTGCTTCGTCCGGGCGATGGATCGCGACGGCGCCGAGGTGGGGCGGCGCGAAGTACTCGTCCCCGGCTCGGATTCGACCAGCGTGCAGCTGACCACTACGGTCAAGTCGTCGGCACGCGCTTCGGCGGGCGATATTTATGGTTGCAGCGACCAGATACCTGGGTATCTGCGCACCAGCTAGCTGATCCGGCGCGCTGAATTGCCCGGCTGACTAGGCTGACCTGCATTTTTGTGAGACATGCTAAAATGGGCTGATACACGGTTCCGGGGTTCGGAGCCGTGTTTGCTGCATTGGCGGCCAGCGGTGCTGTTTGCGGGTATCGGGTTCACCCCCAGGATCGCTCCAGCCGTCGGGCTGGTGCATGCCCTCCTTCGGGAGGAACTGCGCTGGTTTCTCAGGAATCCCGGTGCGCCGGGAACAACTACTAGGGAGTGATCGAGATGACCGAGAATGTGACCTGGCTTACCCAGGAGTCGCACGACAGGCTCAAGGGCGAGTTGGACTCGCTCATTGCCAATCGTCCGGTCATTGCCGCCGAGATCAACGAGCGCCGCGAAGAGGGCGACCTCAAGGAGAACGGTGGCTACCACGCCGCGCGTGAAGAGCAGGGCCAGCAGGAGGCGCGTATCCGCCAGCTGCAGGAACTGCTGAACAACGCCAAGGTCGGCGTCGCCCCCACAAAATCCGGCGTGGCACTGCCGGGCTCGGTCGTCACCGTGTACTACGACGGCGACGAAGGCGATACCGAGACCTTCCTCATCGCCACCCGCGAAGAGGGACTCGGCGCCACCGGCCTCGAAGCCTACTCGCCGAACTCGCCGCTGGGCGGCGCGCTGATCGACGCCAAGGTGGGCGAGACCCGCGAGTACACACTCCCCAACGGCAACACCATGAAGGTCACGCTGGTCAGCGCGGAGCCGTACCACAGCTGAGCCGGCTGAACCCGTACGTCGAGAACCCGAACGCAAGCGGCCGCATCCGGAATCCGGATGCGGCCGCTTCGTCATGTGTGGGATCCGGCTCAGCTCAGGGCCTGCTCGACGTCAGCCAGGAGATCGCTGATGTCCTCGATGCCGACCGAGAGACGAACCAGGTCGGCGGGGACTTCGAGGGCCGAGCCCTCGGTACTGGCGTGGGTCATCGCGCCCGGGTGCTCGATCAGCGATTCGACCCCGCCCAGCGATTCGGCCAGCGTGAAGATCTCGGTCCGCGAGCAGAACTTCAGCGCCGCTTCCCGGCCACCGGCCAGGCGCACCGAGATCATGCCGCCGCTGCGACGCATCTGCTTCTGCGCGATCTCGTAGCCGGGGTGCGTGGGCAGGCCGGGGTAGATGACCTGCGAGATGGCCGGGTGGTTGGTCAGGAACTCCGCGATGACCTCGGCGTTGTCGCAGTGCTTCTCCATCCGCAAGGCCAGAGTCTTGATGCCGCGCATCGTGAGGAAGGCATCGAACGGGCCGGGCACAGCGCCCGCGCCGTTCTGCAGGAATGCGAAGTCCTTGTCGAGCTCGGCACTGTTGGTGATCAGCGCGCCGCCGATGACATCGGAGTGCCCGCCGATGTACTTGGTGGTGGAGTGCAGGACGACATCGGCGCCGAGCAGCAGCGGCTGCTGCAGGTACGGGGTGGCGAACGTGTTGTCCACGACCAGCTTCGCGTCGGCCTCGTGGGCGATATCGGCCAGCGCGGGGATGTCACCGATGCTCAGCAGCGGGTTGGTCGGAGTCTCGATCCACACCAGCTTGGTGTTGGGGCGGATGGCCGCGCGCACCGCGTCGAGGTCGGCGATGTGGGCGGGCGAGTGCTCGATGCCCCACTGGCTGAAGACCTTGTCGATGAGCCGGAAGGTGCCGCCGTAGGCATCGTCGGGGATGACGATGTGGTCGCCGGGGCGCAGCATGGCGCGCAGCGCACAGTCGGTGGCCGCCATACCCGAGGCGAAGGCACGCCCGTAACTGCCCGATTCGAGGGCGGCGAGGTTGGCTTCCAAAGCCGTGCGGGTGGGGTTGCCGGTGCGCGCGTACTCGTAACCACCACGCATGCCGCCGACGCCGTCCTGGGCGAAGGTCGAGCTCGCGTAGATGGGCACATTGACCGCACCGGTCTGAGGATCGGGTTCGTATCCGGCGTGCACGGCCCTGGTGGAGAATCCCAGCTCACTCATATACCTCAGACTAGTTGGCCGGTTCGGGTCGCTTTCGTAGGGGTTCTCGACATGGTCGATGTGCCGGATTCGGTATCGGTACTGCGGTTAAGCTCACGCCATGGTCACCGTCGAAGAGTTGTTCGCCATTGATCCGTTGCTGTCGCCGGAGGAGCGCGAAATCCGCGACACGGTGGCGCGATTCGGGGAACGCAGGCTGCGACCACACCTCGCGGACTGGTTCGAGGAGGGGACTTTCCCGGCCCGCGAGATCGCGCCGGAGCTGGGCAAGCTCGGACTGCTCGGCATGCACCTCGAGGGCTACGGCTGCGCCGGCGCGTCGGCCACCGCGTACGGGCTCGCCTGCCAGGAGCTCGAAGCCATCGACTCCGGCGTGCGCAGCATGGTGTCGGTGCAGGGCTCGCTGGCGATGGCGGCCATTCACTTCTTCGGGTCCGAGGAGCAGAAGCAGCAGTACCTGCCCGCGATGGCGGCCGGTGAGTCGATCGGGTGCTTCGGACTCACCGAACCCGACTTCGGGTCCAACCCCGGCGGGATGCGCACGCGGGCGCGCCGCGACGGTGACGACTGGATTCTGAACGGGTCCAAGATGTGGATCACCAACGGGTCGGTGGCCGATATCGCGATCGTCTGGGCCTACGCGGACGAGCCCGGCACCGACAAGCCGCGGGTGCGCGGCTTCCTGGTGCCCGCGGGCACACCGGGTTTCACCACACGCGAGATCCACCGCAAGTTGTCGCTGCGCGCATCGATCACCGCCGCACTGGATTTCGACGACGTCCGCTTGCCCGCCGACGCGGTACTGCCCGAATCGCGCGGGCTCAGTTCGCCGCTGGCCTGTTTGAGCGAGGCGCGGTTCGGCATCATCTTCGGCGCGCTCGGCGCCGCACGCGACTGCCTGAGCGCGGCGATCGACTACGCCCGCACCCGCGACGTGTTCGACAAGAAGCTGGCCGGCTACCAGCTCACCCAGGCCAAGCTGGCCGATATGGCGCTCGAACTCGGCAAGGGACAGTTGCTCGCGCTGCACCTGGGCCGATTGAAGGATCGCCACGAGATCACCGGCGAGCAGATCAGCGTGGGCAAACTGAACAGCACCCGCGAAGCCATCAAGATCGCGCGCGAATGCCGGACCATCATGGGCGCCAACGGAATCACCCTCGACTACCCCGTGCTGCGGCACGCCAACAACCTGGAATCGGTGCTGACCTACGAGGGCACCGCCGAGGTGCACCAACTGGTCATCGGCAAGGCCCTCACCGACGCCAACGCGTTCCGGTAGGTCAGCTACCGGCGGTCAGGCCCGGCCTCGGCGCGGGCCTGATCATGCCGCCGGCGAAGGCCGCGGCGAGCATCACGATCACCACCGTGAACACGGTCAGCGCGATGGGCACGGTGATCGCTGTGGGGATGCCGAGCAGCGTCAGACCGGCCACACTGCCGCAACCCCAGAAGATCGCGGCGGCCAGACGGCCGAACAACGGCGCGTAAGGCGAGCGACGCAAGGAGCCTGCGACTCTCGTTCGAGCCGAATACCCTGCGCTAGCAGCGATTACCGCGCTCATACCGAACAGGTGAACGGCCGGGTCGGTGACCTGCACTGCGGATCCTTTCGCTCGCCGAGCTGGTTTGCCGAAAGTTGTCTCGGAACGGTTATACCCATTCAGAGTCCATCGGACGCCCGGTTCGCGCAACTCCGCACTATCGATCTGATCTCGTCGGCTACGCCCTCGTCGCTCCGGTCGGCGCGGGCAGTTCCAGGTTCTCGCGGTAGGTGCCGCCCAGATAGTCGGTATCGAGTAGACCTCTGCGACGCAGCTCGGGCAGCAGGCCGTTGACGACGAAATCGTGGGTGCGTTCATCGGTGAGCCCGCCGAGGGAGATCACGTCGAGCACATTCGCCCGATAGCGCTCCTCGATCGCGTCGGCCAACTGTTCGGGCGTGCCCGCTGCGGCCCAGTGTCCGGTGTCCTTGGCGGCGATGACGAGTTCGCGCAGGGTCGCGCCGGAGGCAGCCAGCTTGCCGAAGATCTCGACCCGTCCGCGTCGGCGGTGGACCGACTTCGATTGCGGCAGCAGGTTTTCCGGGATGGGCTTGTCCAACGGCAGGTCGGACAGGTCGATGGCGCCACCCAGCATGTCGGCCAGTTGACGACGTCCCGCCTCGAAGTCGGTGGCTTCGGCCGCCTCGCGGACCAACCTGCGGGCCTCCTCCTCCGTCGCACCGTAGGTGGCGTGGAAGGAACTGAAGATGAGGGGAAGCCCGTCCGGCCTGCCCAATGCGGCAGCACGCGTGCGAATCTTCTTCGTGTAGGTGACCGCGTCCTCGAGCGTCGCCAGCGAGGTGAACACCACCTCGGCGAATCGCGCGCCGAGTTCGACGCCATCGGCGGACTGGCCGGCCTGGAACTGCACCGGCCTGCCCTGCGGCAACGGCGGGATGTTCAGCGGACCACGCACCGAGAAATGCTGTCCGGCATAGTCGATCGGCCGCACGAGCGATTCGTCCAGTGCCACCCCGCCGTTGCCGTCCGGTCGCAGCGCACCCGGCTGCCAGCTGTCGAACAGCGCGTTGACCACCTCGAGGGATTCCGTGGCACGCGCGTAGCGCTGCTCCGGGCTCGGCAGGTCACCGTCGCCGTAGTTCTCCTCACCCAGCGAGGAGGTCACCACGTTCCAGGCCGCGCGGCCGTTGCTGATGTGGTCGAGCGTGCCGAAGAGCCGGGCCAGGTTGTAGGGATGATGGAAGGTCGTGGAGACGGTGGCGATCAGGCCGAGGTCTGTGGTCACCGCGCCGAGGGCGGCGAGCTGGATCAGTGGTTCCTGCGCGCCGATCGCCCCCTGGGCGCCGAAGCTGAGCAGGTCCGCGGCGAAGATCGCGCCGAACTTGTTCTCCTGCGCGATCCGCGCGATCCGCAGCGCTTCATCGAGCGTCGAGCGGGTCGGGTCGAGGGCCGCGGCGTACACATCGCGCGATCCGCTGACCCCGGTGACGGTCTTCAATTTCCGACGTTCACTGCCCATGGTCGACAGTCCAGCAGGACACCGGCGGAGCGACCATGGTTGCGCTCACCCGAATTCGATCGAACGCGACGAGGTTGCGACACATTCGCCAGGTCACACTATTGATCTTGAAGAGATCCGATCTTTACCAGCGCTGGATAGATTGCTACCATATTGCAATGTTTGCGCCCGGTCCCGCGTTGCTCGAACTCTCGGCGCAACGACAATTACAACAGTTGAACACCGAATTCGGCGCCCCTGCGGCAGCCGTCGCCGCGGTGGTACCCGCCCTGTCCGCCCAGTTGGATCAACACGCCGCCGCAGTGCGCGACATCCTCGTACTCGGTGTCGACGATTCCGCCCGAGTGCCGATGACCATTCTGCTCGCCGGTTACGTCCGGGGACTTCTCGACCATTTCGCCGAGCGACCCGACGGATTCTTCGCCGACGCGCCTGCCGACTGGCACGACGCCGACTGGCTGCAGCTGCGTCTGGCCGCGGTGTGCGCGTACGCCGCCGACTGACACCGACCCCGGACAGACAGCGGCGCCCCGCCACCCGAAGGTAACGGTGCGCCGGTGTCGGTTGGCTATCGAGCCGTTTCGCCGCCCCAGCCCGGTTCGCCTGCCGGGTAGCTCGTGCCGGGCGTCACCCGCGCCTGCCGCGCCTGCTCGGGCGTGCTCGGCGCCACCTGCTCGCCCTGACGCGCCGCGTCCTCGCGTCCACGCTGGTATGCCTGGGCATGCCCCTTCATCGCGGGCATCTCCGATTCCAGGTTGCCCAGCCAATTGCTCCAGCGCTGTTCCATGGGCCTGACCAGGCCGCCGCCGACACCGACCACCAGGATGCCGCCGATGGTGGCGAGCACGGCGATCAGGATCGGAGTGGTCACCGAGGTCGCCACGCCGATCTGGTTCAGCGCCGCGATGATGCCGATACCCCAGATGAACACCGCCGCGATCCGGCCGAGCATTTTCCCGTAGGACAGCCCGCCGAGCACGTTGGAGATGAGGTCGCTCACCGCGTGGGCGATGGCCGCGGCGATCACCACGATCACGATCGCGATCACGGCCTTGGGCAGCCAGGCCACGATGCTGGTGAGCAGGGCACTGACCGGGTTCGGCCCGAATACCGCGAAACCGATCTGCAGCGCGATCAACAGAATCGCGTAGTAGGCGATCTTGGCGATAATGTCGGAAGCGTCGTATTTACTGCGGGACATCATATTTCGCAGTTCGCCGCGTTCGACGAGCTTATCGAATCCGACGCGCTCCAGCACCGCGTTCACGATCTTGGCGACTACCTTCGCGATGATCCAGCCGACGAGAAGAATGGCAATGAATGCCACCGCTTTGGGGACGAACTGCGCGACCGAACTCCACGCATCGGTCAAGCCCTGCTGGAAATCTATCGCAATGACGGAGTTGTCCACGGCCTGTCCTTTCGCTTTCCGATCAGTGCGGCTGAATTGCCGAAGCACTGTTCGAGGTACTTACCCAGGTAATCTTCGTCGAATCGTGGAAGTAGCGATGAATTTGCCGACGGCCGGTCAGCGGCATAATTACCTGTCGATCGCCCCGGTCGAACTCGTCGGCGACGGGGCGGGCGAGCAGGACCAGGGATGCCGGCGCGGCGGTCCACACCCTCCCGACCGAAATTCGGTTGCCCACCGATGCGCCGATTCCTAGAGTTGCTCGCATGTCGTGCCAATACTTCATTCGCCTCCGCCACAACCGGGCTCTGGCCCGCTAGCGGACGCGGATAACTTCATCGGCGTCCACCGGCGCGCCAAGGGCCCTTCGAGCTTCCATCACCTCGAAGACCCGAAGGGGCACTGCCGTGGCGCAGGACTATTCACACCGAAACTATTCCCACACTCAGCGCAAGGTCACCGGTAAGAGTGGCAGTCGGACCGCCCGTGACCAGGCGAGAAGAACACTGTCACAGAACTTCCTGGTGGATCGCGGCGCCGTCGACTCGATCGTGACGGTAGCCGACCCAGTAGGAACAGTTCTCGAACCCGGTGCGGGCGACGGCATTCTCACGCGTGCCTTGGCTCGTCGCGGAGCGCGGGTCACCGCGTACGAGATCGATCCACTACTCGCGGCCAAGCTCTCGGCGCGAACGCGTTCCGAGGACGGAATCCGCGTCGTCCGTGGTGATTTCACCAAGGCGAAGGCTCCCCGCGAGCCGTTCGCCGTGGTGGGGAACATCCCGTTCTCCGTGACCGCCGACATCGTCGACTGGTGCCTGACCGCACCGGCCATGACCTCGGCGACGTTGCTCACCCAACGCGAATACGCCCGCAAACGCACCGGCGACTACGGCCGCTGGAGCCTACTGACCGCGACGACCTGGCCGTGGTTCACCTGGGAACTTCGCGGGCAGGTACCCCGCGACAGCTTCCGCCCGATCCCCTCGGTCGACTCCGCGATCCTGCGGATCGCTCGACGAACGCAACCCCTTGTCCCCCACCGTGATTCCTATACCGAGCTGGTACGCACCGCGTTCTCGGGAACAGGCGGCACGGTCCGAGCTTCCCTGCACAGCCGCTACCACGGCGTGGACGAGGCCATGGCGGCCGCGGGCATCGCCCACGACACCGTGGTCGCCTATGTGCACCCAGATCAGTGGGTGGAGTTGCATTCGATGCTCACCTGTTGATGGACGATAGGGGCTGCCTTCTGCCCGAAGGCAGCCCCGACGTCGGGCTCGACGGGATCAGGGAATGACGACGGGCCCGGTGAGCGGCGACGGGTCGTCGGCCCAGCGGTGGCCGATCTCGCGAGGAGTGACGCCTTCGTCGGTCCACGCGGTCAGCAGCTGTGCGACCTTGTCGTGCATGGTGGTTCGGAGTCGGTCGAAGGAGGTGTCCGGAGTGTCGTCCACTTCGCCGAGCAGCAACCACCACGCCCAGGCCACCGCGCCCGCGTTGGCGACGAAGTCGGGCAGTACCGGGATGCCGCGGGCGGCGAGCATGGCCTCGGCCTCCGGTGTGGTGGCGGCGTTCGCGGCTTCGACGATGACGTGGGCCCGGATGTCGTAGGAGTTGTCCGGCGTGATCGCGTACGAGATCGCCGCAGGCACAAGGATATCCACGTCGGCGGCGATGATGGCGTTGCGCGGCAGCTGCTCGATGCCCTCGGGCAGGCGGGACCGGTCGATCTCGCCGTAGCCGTCGCGGAGATCCAGCAGCACCGGAATGTCGAGCCCGTCAGCACAGGACAGTGTGCCCGCGGCATCCGCTACCGCGGTGATCTTCATCCCGGCCTCGTGCAGGTAGTAGGCCGCCGCCCCGCCCATGGTGCCGATGCCTTGGATCGCGACCGTCGTCTGGGCCGGTGCCTGCCCCCACTGCACCGCCGTGGCGAGACAGGCGTGCGCGACGCCGTATCCGCCGATGACGTCACCGAGCAGGAAGCCGCCGTCTACCGCGGCGTTGAGCCCGTTACGAACCCGAGCCAGCGTCGCCACGGGGTCGGCGGCGCGCCGGATCGCCGCGTGGAAGCTCTGGTCCAGGTCGAGCTTTTCGAAGACTTCGTCGATCAGGTGCTGCGGAACCCCCAGGTCCTCCGCGGTCACCCAGTGCGCGTCGAGCCACGGGCGCATCGCCTCGCAGAATCGCTGCAGCACCTCCACGGCGCGCGGGTCCTTGGGATCGAAGTCGATCCCGCCCTTGGCGCCGCCGATCGGCAGGTCGAACGTGGCGGTCTTGTTGGCCATGCCGCGCGCCAGATCCTCGACCTCACCCAGGGTGCAACCTGCCCGCATCCGGGTGCCGCCGGTGGCCAAGCCGCCGCGCAGGGTGTGGACGACGAGGTAGCCGACCGCGTCGGTGAGTGAATCCGTCCACTGCAGACGCATGTACGGCTGGCTGCGGCGGACCGCGGGAGCAACGGCCTGGTCCGTGGATGTGGCCGCAAGAGTATGCGAAGTCACCTGCGGCGTCCCCCCATTCGGGTTCAGCATCGTCATGGCGCCCCACCTCCTCATTCGTCGTGATCGCCTGTGGCGGACCTCGTCGTCCCGGTAGCACCAAGCCTGCGTCACCCCTGGCGGCGCGTCTATTTACGGATCGTTCACGGCACCGTTCACTGTTCCTGCACAGTGCCTACCCTCGGTGCTATGGACCTGTCTCTGGCCCGGCTGCGAATGTTGCACGAGCTACACCAGCGCGGCACGATCACGGCCGCCGCGGCTGCTCTGCACTACACCGCGTCGGCGGTTTCCCAACAGCTCGCACAGCTCGAACGCGACGCGGGCACCCGACTGTTCGAACGACGTGGGCGCCGAGTGCAGCTCACCGACCTCGGGATCGTGCTCGCCGAGCACGCCGAGGAGATCCTGGCGGCGGTCGAGCGCGCGACCCAGGCGCTGGAGGAAGCAGGCGGCTCGGTGACCGCGAAGATCACCGCCGGAGTGTGGGCGTCGGTGGCCTCCGGCCTGCTGCCCGACGCGCTGACCACCCTCGCCGCCTCGCATCCGGGAATTCTGGTGCGCACCAGCGAGCTCGCGCCGGAGTCGACGGCCGCGGCCGTCCGCGACGGCACGCTCGATCTGTCGTTCGTTCTCGACTACTCCAACTATCCGATGACCTGGGACCGTGGCCTGGAGCGAGCGGTCATCGGCGTCGAACGGATCCACGCCGCCGTCCCCGCCGGTGCGGTGCCCGCCGCCAGCGTGACGCTGGCCGAGCTGTCCGAGCATCCGTGGATCATCGCGCCCGCCCGGTCGCACTTCGGGCACGCGGCGCGGCTGGCGTTCCAGTCCGCCGGGCTACGGCCGCGCATCGACCACGAGTTGGAGGAGCAGGCGACCGCGATGTCGATGGTCGCGGCCGGACTCGGCGTCACGCTGGTATCGGACCTGGGTTTGGCGTTGCGCCCACCCGGGGTGGACATCGTCGCGCTCAGCGACTCCCTCACCCGGACGGTGTCGCTGGCCTACCGCACCAACTCGGCGGGCCGAGCCGCGCTGCTCCTGGTGGTGGACGCGATCCGGACCGCCGCGGCCAAGAAGGGACTCGGCGCCGAAATCCGCACCGCGCCCACCGTCCGTCGAGCCTCAGATACTGCCGGTGCTCAGGAACCCGAGTAGATCGTGGCGGGTGATCACGCCGACGGGCTTGCCGTCTTCGACGACCATCAGGGCGTCGGAGTCCGACAGGGCCTTGGTCGCGGTGGAGAGGGGTTCGCCGGAGCCGATCAGCGGGAACGACGGGCTCATGTGCTGGGCCACCGAGTCGGTCAGGTTGGCGCGGCCTTCAAAGACTGCGGAGAGCAGGTCGCGTTCGGTGACGCTGCCCGCGACCTCGCCCGCCATGACCGGGGGCTCGGCGCCGACGACGGGCATCTGTGACACGCCGTATTCGCGCAGGATCTCGATGGCGTCGCGCAGGGTTTCCGACGGGTGAGTGTGGACCAGATCGGGCAGGGCGCCGGACTTGCCGCGCAGCACGTCGCCGACCAGCGGTTCAGGACCTGCCGCCAGCGGAGTCTGGAGGAAGCCGTAGGAGCTCATCCACTTGTCGTTGAAGATCTTCGACAGGTAACCGCGGCCACCGTCGGGCAGCAGCACGACCACCACGGCGTCGGGATCGCGGCGGGCGACCTCGATCGCGGCGACCACGGCCATTCCGCAGGAACCGCCGACCAACAGGCCTTCCTCGCGAGCGAGGCGCCGGGTCATCTCGAAGGAATCCGCGTCGGAGACCGCGATGATCTCGTCGGGGATCGACGCGTCGTAGGCCGAGGGCCAGAAGTCCTCGCCGACACCCTCGACCAGATACGGGCGGCCGGTGCCGCCGGAGTACACCGAGCCTTCCGGATCGGCACCGATGATCTCGACCTTGCCCCCGGAGACTTCCTTGAGGTAGCGGCCGGTGCCGGAGATGGTGCCGCCGGTGCCGACACCCGCGACGAAGTGGGTGATCTTGCCCTCGGTGTCGGCCCAGATCTCGGGACCGGTGGTCTCGTAGTGGCTGTCGGGGCCGCCCGGGTTCGAGTACTGGTTGGGCTTCCAGGCGCCCTCGATCTCGCGGACCAGGCGATCGGAGACGTTGTAGTAGCTGTCGGGGTGCTCCGGCGGCACGGCGGTCGGGCAGACCACGACCTCGGCGCCGTAGGCACGCAACACGTTGCGCTTGTCCTCGCTGACCTTGTCCGGGCAGACGAACACGCACTCGTACCCGCGCTGCTGGGCGACCAACGCCAGGCCGACACCGGTATTGCCCGAGGTCGGCTCGACGATCGTGCCACCCGGCTTCAGCAGTCCGTCCTGCTCGGCGGCATCGATCATCTTGACCGCGATCCGGTCCTTGGAGCTGCCGCCGGGGTTCAGGTATTCGACCTTCGCGGCCACCAGACCCGCGTTGGGGCCGACCACCGAGTTCAGCCGAACCAGGGGGGTGTTACCGATGAGGTCGACCACATGATCCGCAATGCGCATACCACCATCGTCGCAGAACCTCCGATTTCGCGAGTACATGGGTAACTCGTCGGGTGCGGGCGGACCCACGCCCGCCCGAACTCCGGCCGGTGCCCTGGTAACACCCGGGTCCGGCCAGAGACCCGGCGAGGCGGACCGGCATCGTAGAATTTTCGGATGTGAGCGCACCTCGAATCAGCTGGCGGACCGCGGTCGTGACCGGAGCGACGACGGTGCTCGCCGGATCGAGCGCCGGGACGGTCTCCTGGGCGACCTATCGTTTGCTGATGACGCAGGCGGGTGCGGCGCGCGCGGTGATCGGCCGCGACACCTCCAAACCGCCCGAGGCCGACGGCGTGTACGCGCCGGGGGCCACCCGTCCCGAGCCGTGGCGCAAGAACACGCCGGTCGACCTGCACCTGATGGTCTTCGGCGACTCCACCGCGGCGGGGCTCGGTTGTCTCGGCGCCGCCGATGTGCCGGGAGTGCGGTTGGCCCGCGGTCTGGCCGAGGCCACCGGGATGCGAATCCGGTTGAGTACCAAGGCCATCTCCGGAGCCACCTCGAAGGGCCTGGCCGGACAGGTCGACGCGATGTTCGTCGCGGGGCCGCCACCGGACGCGGCGGTGATCCTGGTCGGCGCCAACGACATCACCAAGAAGCACTCCATCCGGGCCTCGGCGGGCAGGCTCGCGGCTGCGGTGTCGCGGCTGCGTCAGGCCGACGCGCTGGTCGTGGTCGGCACCTGCCCGAACCTCGGCACCGTCACCGCGATCCAGCAACCCCTGCGCACGATCGTCGCGAACTGGAGTGTGCGGCTGGCCAAGGCGCAGACGGTGGCGACCACGATCGCGGGCGGTATCGCGGTGCCGATGGGTTCACCGCTTGTCGCGTCCGAGTTCCGGGCCGCACCCGAAACCCTGTTCGCCACCGACGGATTCCACCCGTCCGCGGCGGGCTACGAACTGGCCGCCGCGCAGCTGCTTCCCGTGCTGATCGCGCAGGTGCGCGACCGCCCTGCTCTTCCCGTGGGGCAGCTGGAGACGTAGATTCGAGAATGACCGGCATGTAAACAGCCGTTCACGTCGAACAATGCGAAAAGGAGTCCTCATGCCCGAGGCCGTCATCGTCAGCACCGCCCGTTCCCCGATCGGCCGTGCCGTCAAGGGGTCATTGGCGGGAATGCGCCCGGACGACCTGACCACGCAGATGGTTCGTGCCGCGCTGGCCAAGGTGCCTTCGCTGGATCCGACGCAGATCGACGACATCATCCTGGGCACCGGCTCCCCCGCCGGCGAAGGCGGTTTCGGTATGGGCCGCATGATTGCCATCGAGCTCGGCCTCGATGTCGTCCCCGGCACCACCGTGCAGCGCTACTGTGCGTCGTCGGTACAGACCACCCGGATGGCCTTCCACGCGATCAAGGCAGGCGAGGGTGATGTGTTCATCTCCGCCGGCGTGGAGACCGTCTCGCGCTACGCCCGTGGCTCGGCCGACAGCTCGCCCGACACCAGGAACACCATTTTCGACGAGGCCGTTGCCCGCACCGCCAAGGCCGCCGAAGGTGGCGCCGGTGTCTGGCACGACCCGCGTCAGGACGGCCTGCTCCCCGACGCCTACATCGCGATGGGCCAGACCGCCGAGAACGTGGCGTCGCTGACCGGCATCTCGCGCGAAGACCAGGACCGCTGGGGCGTGCGCTCGCAGAACCGTGCCGAAGAGGCCATCAAGTCCGGGTTCTTCGAGCGCGAGATCACCCCGGTGACCCTGCCCGACGGCACGATCGTGAGCAAGGACGACGGCCCGCGCGCCGGCGTCACCTACGAGGCGGTCAGCCAGCTCAAGCCGGTGTTCCGTCCCGACGGCACCATCACCGCCGGTAACTGCTGCGCGCTCAACGACGGCGCCGCGGCGCTGGTCATCATGAGCGACACCAAGGCCAAGGAACTGGGCCTGACCCCGCTGGCCCGCATCGTCTCCACCGGTGTCTCCGGCCTGTCGCCCGAGATCATGGGCCTCGGCCCGGTCGAGGCCGTCAAACGCGCGCTGGCGCTGGCGGGCAAGTCGGTCTCCGACATCGACCTGTTCGAGATCAACGAGGCCTTCGCCGTGCAGGTGCTCGGCTCGGCGCGTGAGCTGAAGATCGACGAGGACAAGCTCAACGTCTCCGGCGGCGCGATCGCGCTGGGCCACCCGTTCGGCATGACCGGTGCCCGCATCACCACCACCCTGCTGAACAACCTGCAGACCTACGACAAGCAGTTCGGCGTGGAGACCATGTGCGTCGGCGGCGGCCAGGGCATGGCCCTGGTCCTCGAGCGCCTCAGCTGAGAGAGATAGACCGAAAAAAGCGGCCCACCTCGATGAGGTGGGCCGCTTTTTCGTGCTCGGATCAGTCGCGCTGGAAGTAGCTCAGCAGGCGAAGGATCTCGATGTAGAGCCAGACCAGGGTGATGGTGAGGCCGAGGGCCACGCCCCACGCGGCCTTTTCGGGGGCCTGGGCGCGGATCAGCTGGTCGGCGGCGTCGAAGTCCAGCAGGAAGCTGAACGCGGCGATGGCGATGCAGACCAGGCTGAACACGATCGCCAGCGGGCCGCCGTCGCGCAGGCCGAAGCCGCCGTCGGTGAAGAAGCTCGCGATCAGGTTGCCGACCATCAGCACCAGCACGCCGACCATCGCGCCGATCAGCATGCGGGTGAAGCGGGGGGTCACGCGGATCGCGCCGGTCTTGTAGACGACGAGCATGCCGAAGAACACGCCGAACGTGCCGAGCACCGCCTGGCCGATCAGGGCGCTACCGCCCACACCGCCGAAGGTGACGTCGGTGAACATCAGCGACAGCGCGCCGAGGAACAGACCCTCGAAGGCCGCGTAGGCCAGCACGATGGCCGGGTTGTCCATCTTGCGACCGAAGGTCGCGATCAGGACGAGCACCAGGCCGATGATGCCGCCGCCGATGACGAACAGCGGGGCCAGCGACGGGTTCGCGCTCGACAGCGCGAAGGAGACGATCGCCGAGACGGTCAGCACCGCGAGGGTGATGCCGGTCTTGGTGACCACGTCGTCGATGGTCATCGCGCGGGTGGCAGGGGCCTGCTGGAACTGCTGGCCGTACTGCTGCCCGTATTCGCCGTATTGCTGGTTACCGAGCTGGCCCGCCTGGCCCGCCTGGCCCGCGCCGGCTACGCCCGAACCGAAGTTCGCGTAACCGCCGACACCTTCCTGGCGGGGAAGGTTCTTGAACACCGGATTCGATGAGGTACGCACCGTGCGCCTTTCCTGGAGTTACGAGTCGCTACAGAAGCTCCAACTGCCCTGTTCAACGCATCACGATCGGACAAAGTTCCCAGTGACCAGGTCGATGACCACACCGCCGGGCCGTTCGGACAAATCGGACTCTACCGCTTTCGGGTCGTCCTATCGTTGTACGTCGCGCAGACCACGAACAGACCGCGTGACCGTGAACTTCTGGTTCCGGCCGATCACGTCGGTGCGACCCACCATCCGCTCCACCACGCCGCGGTAGTTCAAGTGCGAGTTGTATACCGTCCACAACTCACCGCCCGGCCGCAGCACCCGCCCGGTCTCGACGAACATCTTGATCGCCGAACCGGTGTGCACGGCTGCCCCGACATGGAACGGCGGATTGCACAGCACCAGGTCGGCGCTGTTGTCGGCGGCCGAGGACATGGCGTCGTCGCGCACCACCGTCACCCGGTCGGCGACGCCGTTGGCAACGGCTGTGGCCCTGGCCGAGGCGACGGCGGCGGCGGACTGGTCGGTGCCGACCACCCGGATGTGCGGCCGCGATTTGGCCAGCGCGACCGCGAGAATGCCGGTGCCACAACCGAGGTCGACGGCATCGCGCGCGTCGGGCTTCATCCGGTCCATGTGTTCGAGCAGGAAGCGGGTGCCGATGTCGAGGCGCGAGCCGGAGAACGCCGCACCGAACGCGACGACATCGCCGTCGATCTCGATGACGTGCTCGCGGACGGGGAACCGGGATTCGCCCACCGGCAGCGGCTGGTCGACCACCAGCACCCGCGACTTCTGCCTACCCCGGCCCGCACGGACCCGCGCGAAGGATTCGGCGAGTACCTCGTTCATCGCAGGGGTGAGGTATTTGTCGCGGCCGCCCGCGAACACCACCACATCGTCGGCGGCGTAGCGGGCGATGGCCTCGGCGATCTCGGCGACGCCCGACAGCATCCGCGGCAATCGCATCAGGATCACGCGCGCGCCGGCGAGCAGGTCGGCGTCGAGGGCGTGGGTGGTGTAGCGATCGGTGAGCCCGAGGGTCTTGGCGTTGGCTGCCAGCGCCGATTCGCCGGTGATCAGGTCCTGGTGGACGCGAATACCGGCGAGTCCATGCTGCGCGGCGAGTCCGAGAGTGAGCGCGCCGTAGGCGTCGCCGATCACCGCAACATCACCGCTACCCGCCGCCGTGAGGGCGTCGGCGGCCGTGTCGAGGATCAGTCGGTCGGCGGCATCGACGGCATAGAGGTTCGGCGCCTCCACATCCGGATACCGGCGTAGTCGGTCGAATACGTCGTCAACACTGTCCACGCAGCAAGTGTGCTAGATCGTTGCCCCACCGTCACATCCGGGCCCGGCATCTGCTGCCAAGACGGCTCGAAACGGGTCTTCGTAGGATGTATTTCACTGAGCAGTAACGGGTTCCATCGATTTGCGACGCCCTTGCAGATTGCCCCGGATTCGGGGATCTCACGAATTGCATTGTTCCCCAATGCTTAGGGCGCGATCGACGACCGACTCCGCGCCGCGGCCGATCACCGCAGGTGGCGCTAACTACCGAACTGGTACGCGTTCAGCGAGAATCCCGGCTGCGACCTGCGGGCGCCAACCGGAACAGCTCCTATTCCGTGGCCATCAGCAAACTTTCCGTAGCCGAACACACCCCGCGCTCCTTCGCCCACCACCCCGCCGTCCCTGCGTAGCATCAGCCCTATGCGCAACGCCCTCGTGTTCGTGCTGATCGCCGCGGCCGCGGTTTCGGTGTCCGGCTGCGGCACCGACGACGCACCGGCCGCGACACCACCGACAACGACGAGCACCCCCAGCACTTTCGCGGAGGCCACCGGCGAGGTGCCCACCGACGCGGGCCCGAAGTCCGGCGCGGCCTCCGCCGACGCCGCGCTCACCGTCAGCGATATCCGGCTCGGCCGACAGCCCGGCTTCGACCGCGTGGTCTTCGCTCTCGGTGGCACCGGGGCTCCCGGTTGGCAGGTGTCCTACACCGATCAAGCGGTACAGGACGGCAGCGGCAAGATCGTCGACGTGGCGGGCCGCGCGATTCTCGAGGTACGCATCCTCGGCTCCGCGTATCCGTTCGACTCGGTCGTCACACCGTTCGCCGGGCCGGACCCGGTGACCGATCCGAGCACACCGACTGTCACCGGGGTCTACAAAAGGCTGGTCTACGAGGGCGTCACGCAGTCGTTCATCGGCCTGGACGCCGATCAGCCGCCCTTCGCCGTGACCGTCCTGGCCGATCCCCCGCGCCTGGTCGTCGACATCGCCACCCAGTAACCCTTACCCCTACCGGGTATCGCGATGACGATCGCTAGACTGGCCGCCGTGATGGACCAGCATCCGCCCGCGCGCGCACCCGGCATTGCCAGGGCGCTCGCCGTGCTGATGCTGCTGGCCGGAATCGTCGCCATGCACTCCGCGGTCTTCGGCACCGCCCACGCGAGCGACAGTGCGCACGGCCCGGCTCCACAAGCACCGGTCCTCACCGTGGCCACGCCCGACCACCAACTGTCCGCGAGTCCGACCGACGAGCACGCCGCGATCCTCGCGACCGAGCACGCCGTCGCTCTGCCCGAAGCTTCGCCAACGCTGCCCGTCGCCGCTCCGTCCGACCCGCACACGGGTTGCGGCGCGGCAGGCTGCGACGAGCACGCTGCCGTCCACGCCTGTGTTTTCGTCCTGGCCGCACTCGCCATCGCACTGACCCTGGTCCTGCTCTATCGCCTCGGCGATGCCTCCGAAGCCACCCGGCACCCGTCGAGGGCCTGGCGCGGCCGACGGACGCGCCCACCACCATGGACCGTCCTCACTCTTTCCCAACTGGCGATTCTGCGGATCTGACAGGCGCGGCGCTTCTCGTGCCTCGCCAGTTTCGACACCTCACCCGAATCCCCAGGAGGATCACCATGTCCATCAGCCGTACCCATTTCCTCGTCACCGCGGCCGCCACCGTCTTGCTCGCGGCCGGTTGTAGCGACGACAGCACCGCCACCCACACCACCGAGCACTCCGCCACCACCACGACCAGCGCTGCCGCGAGTACCGACTTCAACGATGCCGACGTCAGCTTCCTGCAGATGATGTACCCGCATCACGCGCAAGCCGTCGAGATGGCGAAGATGGTGCCGAGTCACACCCAGAACGAGCAACTCATCGCGCTGGCCGCCCAGGTGGAGCAGGCGCAGGCGCCGGAGATGCAGCAGATCACCGACCTGCTCGCAAGCTTCGGCAAACCCGCCCCGAGCGCGACCGAAGGGCACGGCGGGCACGACATGCCCGGCATGATGACCGACGCGCAGATGAGCAGTCTGCAAGCCGCGAACGGCGCCGATTTCGACCGGCAGTGGCTGGAGATGATGATCGCCCACCACGAGGGCGCGGTCGGGATGGCCCAGACCGAACTGAACGGCGGCGTGAATCCGCCGTCGCGGCAGCTCGCGACGAAGATCATCGCCGATCAGGAGGCCGAGATCGCCACCATGCGCGGCATGCTCGCGCAGAATTGAGCAAGGGCGGCGCCGGCAAGACACTCCGGCGCCGCGTCTCGGTTCGTCATCGAAATCACCACCGCGACCTGACGTCACCCGGAAGTAGCCAGTACGGTCGATATGTTCGGCTCCGGCCCAACCGGTGCCTGCAATCTCGAGGCAGGAGAGAGAAATGCGAGTACTGGAACGGCTGGGGCTCGGAACCGCGCTCGCGGCCACCGCGACCGGAGTGATCTTCATCGGCGCCTGCTCCACGCAGGTGCCGGGCACCGCCGAGGTCAACCAGAGCGAGCTCGCCTCGTACACCTCCGAGGTGGCGGCATCGTCGGCGGCGGCATCGTCGTCGAAGGCGGCGAAGATCGAGGCGGCCAACGACACGGCGTGCGACGGCCTGCGCGCGGCCAACAAGACCTCGGTCACCTCGTTCAACGCCTACATCGCGGCCTCCAACGATCAGGCGCCCGATGCCGATGCCAAGGCCACCGACGCGGTCACCACCCTGCGCAACAGCGCCAAGGACCTCGACCGCAAGATCACCGGCGATGTGATCCCCGATCTGTCCGTACCGCTGCGCGACTACATCCAGAAGACCAACACCCTCGCCGACACCCTCGAACGCAGGGCGCCCACCGACGAACTCAACGGTGTGATCGACATTTTCAACACGTCCAAAGACGAAGCGATCGGGGTGTGCACGCCGTACGGCAGCTGATCGCCTCGTAACAAGAACGTGATCGTTCACGATTCCCCTCCCGACACACCATCTGGAGGGGTTACGTGCAGGGCTATTTGAAACACGTTGTGGCAGCATCGATTACCGCGCTGACCCTGGTTTCGGGGGCATGGCTCCCCGGCCCGGCGACGGCCGACCCGGTCACCGCGAAGCAGTGTGAGGTCACCACCGGCCGCACACCACAGTCCGCGACACCGGCCGAGGCCGCGCTCGACCCCGCCGTGCTTGCCACCGCCATGGCGCGAGCAACCGACGTGACCCGCTTCAATATCCAGCTGTACCGCAACAACTGTCTGATCGCGACCGGCCCGCGCAACGCCGAATCCGGTGGGGTGGCGTGGAATCTGTGGAGCGGGACCAAGAGCGTCGTCGCGCTCGTCGCCGGTGCGGCCGTCGACGAGGGACTGCTGCGGATCGACGAGCCGATCGGCCGCTATCTGCCCCCTGGGCTCGGCGATGCCGGGCACCGTGAGATCACCGTGCGCAATCTGCTCACCGAGTCCTCCGGCATGGAAGTCGCCGTCGCCGCCGAGGGCGCGACGGGGCTGGCCCAACTCGATCCCAATGTCGTCGCCCAAGCACTCGCGATGCCGATCGAACGCCCGCAGGGCACGATGTTCCGCTACAGCCAGCGCGCTGTCGACCTGCTGGTCTATGTGGTCCAGCAGTCGGTGGGCGAGGACTTCCAGTCCTTCGCCCAGCGGAAGTTGTTCGACCCGTTGGGCATTGCCCGCAGCGACTACTACTGGGCCCGCGACCGCGCCGGAAACACCTACGGCCACGCGCATTTGATCCTGCCGCCGGACGACTTCGCGAAACTCGGCCTGCTCGTGGCTAATCGGGGCCGCTGGAATTCCCAGCAGGTGATCTCCGAGGACTACATGCGTGCGGCGGTCTCACCGTCGCCGAGCATGCCCTGCTACGGCTTCCTGTTCGTGATCAACGGCGCACCGTGCCGCCTCGAGTTCCCCGGACTGCCCGACGACGCGGTGAAGATGTCGGGCATGCTGCGCAACGACAGCTTCATCGTGCCCAGCCTCGGCATGGTGCTGAACTGGACCGGCGTCGCGACGGTCGGCAGTTCGACCACCTACACCCACGACGTGATGCGCTCGCTCGTCTCCGCGTTCCGCGACCTGCAGATTCCCGATCCCGGTCAGTATCAGGAGCGCCCCGATGTGAGCGTGACCGACCCGATGATCGCGCGGCCGGACGCCTTCTTCGGCACCCTCGGCGTCGGCCCGTACGCCTACCCCGGCTGCAACTTCCTCGACTGCCTCGGCGAGACTCCCAAGGCCCCGTTCGCGGATTCGCCACCGGGATGCGTCATCCTGGGATGCATCGGCACCGACCCACGCACGCCGGGTATCCGCTGAGCCGGGCATAGATCTCTGGGTTCCCGGGCGCCGGTCGCGTATTCTCGAATCAACCGGATAGGACCAGTAGGGACCGGTCGGCCTACCAGAAAAGGAGCCACTGGCGATGCCCGCACCGCTGCGCGACAGCGCAGTGCCCAAACACGAACAGCTGCGCGCGATTCTGCTGCAGAAGTGCACGCGCGAGCTTCAGCCGGGCGATCTGCTCACCAGCGAGCGCAATCTGATGCAGGACTACGGCGTCAGCCGGATCACCGTGCGCGAGGCGGTCGGTCAGCTGGTCAACGAAGGGTATCTGGTCCGGGTTCGCGGCAAGGGCACCTTCGTCGCGCACCGGCCCGTGCAATCGCGGCTGCACCTGGCCTCTTTCACCGAGGAGATGCGCGCGCTCGGCCACCATCCGACCACCCTGGTGCTCGTCGCCGAGGAGGCGATCGCGCCCGAGGCCACCGCCCGCGGGCTGCGCCTGCCCCAGGGTGCGCTCGCCTACCACGTGCGGCGGTTGCGGCTGGCCGACGAGGATCCGGTCAGCGTCGACGATGCCTGGTTCAACCCCGAACTGGTTCCCGGCCTGATCTCGCACGACCTCACCTCCTCGATCTACCGGACCACGGCCGATCGCTACGGCAGGCCGATCGAACGAGCCGTGCAGACAGTCGACGCCCAAGCCGCGGAGGCCGGTGTCGCGGCCCTGCTCGGCGTCAAGAAGGGTGCTCCCGTACTGCATTTCGACCGGGTGTCGTTCAGCGCGGAGGTGCCGATCGAGCACACCCAGAGCTGGTACCGCGCCGACCGCTATCGCGTGCAGATGGAAGTGGGTCAGCGGCCGCAGTCGTAGCGGACCACACCGATCCGGTGTGAAATCACCGTATTTCAGTTACCGTCTGGGTGCTATCACAGCGAAGCGCTCGGAGGTATCACCCATGTCCATCCGTCAATCCACCGCCGCCAGAGCGGGTCTACTGGCCGTGCTCGCCGCGGGAACTCTGCTCAGCGCCGGCGGCACCGCCAACGCGGTCGGCAGCGCCGACTGGGACCTGCTCCCCTCCGGTTCGGTCGAGCTCGGCCCGCCCACCGGTAGTTCGATGGGCTCGGTCGACGTCGGCAGCGGCACCGGCTCGTTCGACGCCGACCTCGGCTCGAGCGCCCCGCGCCCGGTCTCGACGGGCTCGGCCGCACTGCCGATCTTCGCCCGCTGATTCACCCGAGCCGCCGTGGCCGACCTGGTCGGCCACGGCGGCGGGTCTCTTGCGGCACAGCCTGTTTCGGATCGAAAAAACCGGGCAAACGGCATATGTGGGTGCCCACCGGTATTCCATAGTCCCGACACCGAACAAGGTGAGCTCTGATGATTCTTCTCGGCGCAGTACTTCTCATTGCCGGACTCGTTTTCGGCATCCCCCTCCTCAACACGGTGGGAGTCATCCTCCTGGTGGTCGGCCTAGCGCTGGCATTGATCGGCAGCACAGGGCGTGCAGTCGGCGGCCGTCGACACTACTACTGACCATGCGTAGAATCCGTCGAAGTAGCAGTAGAGGACCAGTCATGGCAGGCAGTAGTTCTCGTATCATTTCGATCGTCGTGCTCGTATGGTTGCTGATCGGAGTCCTGGCCGCGGGTCAACGCGGTTACTACACCGAACGCGATCAGAACTGCGCGACTCTCGGCACCATCGCGGTGACCCTGATCGCTGGCCCACTGAACTATGTGGGCGCCAACCCGAAGGTCGACGACTGCGAGCTACCCCAGCCGAGCTGATGGATACCGCCGTGGCCGAAATATTCGGCCACGGCGGTTGATCCGTCAGTCCGGTCGATTCTCGCCGACCTCCAACTCGGCCAACCCGACCACGATCACCAATCCGGTGACCACCAACGACACCGTCGCGATCAACGGCAGCAGCAATTGCACCGGGGTGACACCGTCCACCACGGTCATCGGATCGCCGTCGTGCACGCGCATGGCCGCCATCGCCGTGTAGTGCATACCGCACACCGCGATTCCCATGACCAGCGCGGCGCCCGTTGTCATCAACAGGCCGCGCACGTGCAGCATGAACCACAGCGCCACCGTGGCCGCGACCACGGCGATCACGATCGACAACGCCATCAGCGTGGGCTCGTATTCGATGACGACTCGCGCGCGTATCGCCCACATCCCCAGGTAATGCATGGCGGCCACCCCGAGCCCGGTAATCGCGCCGCCGAAGGGCAGCGTCGCCCACTCGTTGCCCCCACCGGTGACGATGGTGAGCCCGATCAGCACCACTACGATCGCGATAACCGCACTGATCAGCGTCAGCGGCACGTCGTAGCGGATGGGCGCCCCGCCGATGCTGAACCCGAGCATGGCCGTGAAGTGCGTGACCCAGATGGCCGCTCCGCCCAGCCCCACGGCCGCGGCGATGAGCCAACCGAGCGGCGCGGACGACGCTTTGGCGTGCACCGCGCACCGTAGCCCCAATACCGAACCGATGAACGACAGGCCGAAGGCCAGCACCGGATTCATCCAGCCATTATTGAAGTGCTCGATATGAAGCACGCACTTTCCCCTGATCTACGCGTTCAGTTAATCGCTAGAGATTAAACCAATTGCGCAGACAGAACAGGGCGACAGAGAATTCCACGCAACTATTTCAGCGCGAATATTCGCTATCGAGAAATACGGACCGGTCGGAATTCCTACGAGTCATTCATTCTGCGAACGCGCACGAATCAAAGCGGCCAGCCGATCGAGGGATTCCTGATTGCGCGCCGAGAAGAGCAGATCCTGCGCCACTCCCGGAATCAACTGAGCGGGTCCGCTCCCAGCGCGTTCGACCATCCGGATCGTGGTGTGCCCCGGGGATTGTTCGACGAGCGTGAGCGTGATCAACGCCGAACCGACCGACCACAGGCGCGCCTCCAACTCGAGTCGGTGCGGTGGGTCGATCGCGCGCACCACCGTCGTATCGCTGATCAGCACCGGCCACAGCCCGAATCGGTAGTGGATGCGGCTGCCGATGGCAGGCCAGCCGGGGTCGACCTTGCCGATATGCGAGGCGCCGACCACCCAGCTCGCGTAGAGCCAGCCGTCGGCCAGGGTCGCGAACGCCCTCTCCGGCCGCACGGGGACGGTCACTTGGGCTGTCAGCACGTCTGATTTCCTCGTCCGTCGCGGGAGTCCGGTCACCACAGCCTAATTGGCGCGGCACTCCTCTCCCCGCGCACCGCCGCAGCGATAGCGGAGGCGCGCCCCTTTCGTGTCGGCGCCCGCCGTCGGAGGTGTTCGCGGCGGCCCGGCGGGTGCGGCACGCCGAACCCGCGACGATGCGGGAAAATTGCTGTCCACCGTTTCGACGTGGGATCGTTCCCTTATGTCCACCGAAGAAACCCGGCTCGGCGACCCGCCGGACCCCGCCGACAAGGCGGCCGAACGCACCGTGTTCGGTCACCCCATCGGTTTGACCAATCTGTTCGGCGTCGAGCTGTGGGAGCGTTTCTCCTTCTACGGCATGCTCACCATCCTGGGCTACTACCTCTATTACTCCACCACCGAGGGCGGCCTCGGTATCGCCCAGAGCACCGCGCTCGGCATCGTCGGCGCGTACGGCGGCCTGGTGTACCTGTCCACCGTGCTCGGCGGCTGGATTGCCGACCGGGTGCTGGGGATGGAGCGGACGGTCTTCTACGGCGGTGTCGTGGTCGTGGCCGGCCACCTCGCGCTGGCGGTGTTGCCCGGATTGACCGGCGTCGGCGTCGGCCTGGTGCTCGTCGCGCTCGGCAGTGGTGGGTTGAAGGCGAACGCGTCGTCGTTGCTCGGCACTCTCTACGCGCCCACCGACGCGCGGGTCGACGGCGGATTCACGCTGTTCTATCTCGGCATCAATATCGGTGCGTTCTGCGGCCCGCTGCTGACCGGCCTGTTGCAGCGCGAGTGGGGATTCCACGTGGCCTTCGGTGCCGCGGCGATCGGCATGGCGCTCGGTCTGGCCCAGTACGTGATCTTCCGTCGCAACCTGGGCACCCACGGGCGCGAGGTGCCCAATCCCATCACCCGTCGCGAGCTCATTCCGGTACTGATCGGCGTCGCCGTCGCGGCCGTCGTGGTGCTGGCGGCCGTGCTGATGAAGCTGATCACCCTCGAGAATCTCTCCGACGTCACCACCGGCGTCATCGTGGTCGCCTCGGTCGTGTATTTCGCGGTGATGCTGCGCAGCGCCAAGGTGACGCAGGTCGAGCGGACGAGGGTGGTCGCGTTCATCCCGCTGTTCATCGCCAACGCGGTGTTCTGGTCGCTGTTCCAGCAGATGTTCACCATGCTCGCGGTCTATTCCGACGAGCGCGTCGACTGGCGGATCTTCGGCTGGGAGGCGCCGGCGAGCTGGATCGGTTCGGTCGAGCCGGTGTGGATCATCGCGCTCTCGCCGCTGTTCGCGCTGATGTGGACCAAACTCGGCAATCGCGCGCCGAGCACGCCGATCAAGTTCGCGCTCGGCGTGATCGGGATGGGCATCGCGTTCTGGTTGTTCGCGCTGCTCAGCGGTTTCGACGGCAAGACCGTGCCGGTGCTCGCGGTCTTCTTGATCCTCGGCGGCTTCGCGATCTCGGAACTGCTGCTCTCGCCGATCGGTCTCGCGGTGACCACCCATCTCGCGCCCGCCGCGTTCCGCTCGCAGATGATGGCCCTGTATTTCTTCTCCGTCGGTATAGGTACGTCGATGGCGGGCACGCTCGCCCGCTTCTACAGCCCCGACAGCGAGACCGCCTACTTCGGGTTCAGCGGCGCCGCGGCCATCGTGGCCGGTCTCGTGGTTGTCGCCTGTGCGCCCTGGATCAAGCGCCACATGCAGGGCGTGCACTGACCTGAATCCGGGTAATACCCGTTTACGTTTTTCGCAGCAGAAGGAGAAATACCGTGCCGACACCGCAGGACGCTCCAGGCGTGGGCCGATCGCCCAGCCGCTGGGGCGGGTTGTTCCGCACCAAATCCGTCGAGCAGTCGATTCTCGATACCGACGATCCCGAATCCAAACTCCGCAAAGATCTGACGGCCTGGGATCTCACGATCTTCGGCGTCGCCGTTGTCGTCGGTGCGGGCATCTTCACCCTCACCGCGCGGACCGCGGGCAATGTGGCCGGGCCGTCGGTCTCGCTGGCCTTCGTTTTCGCGGCGATCGCCTGTGGTCTCACCGCGGTCTGTTATGCGGAATTCGCTTCGACCGTGCCCGTTGCCGGTAGTGCCTATACCTATTCCTATGCCACCTTCGGTGAATTGGTGGCGTGGATCATCGGCTGGGACCTGATCCTGGAATTCGCGCTCGCCGCGTCGGTGGTCGCGAAAGGCTGGTCGCAGTATCTCGGCACGGTTTTCGGATTCGAGTCCGCCACTGTGCAATTAGGTTCGATCACCTTCGACTGGGGCGCGGTGCTACTGCTCGCCGTGCTCGGTGTGCTGCTCGCCGTCGGCACCAAGGTGTCCTCGCGGGTGTCGGCGGTCGCCGTGGCGATCAAGCTCGCGGTCATCGCGCTGGTGCTCGTTCTCGGCATCACCTATTTCAAGGCGTCCAACCTGAGCCCCTACATCCCACCGTCGCAGCCCGCCGAGGAAAGCGCCAGTGGTCTGCATCAGACGCTGTTCCAGTTCATCACCGGCGCGGGTGACACCAACTTCGGCTGGTACGGCCTGCTCGCCGCGGCCAGCATCGTGTTCTTCGCGTTCATCGGTTTCGACGTGGTGGCCACTGCCGCCGAGGAGACCAAGAACCCGCAGAAGGCAGTGCCGCGCGGCATCCTCGGTTCGCTGGTGATCGTCACCGTGCTCTACGTGGCGGTGACGCTGGTGCTCACCGGCATGGTGCCCTACACCGAACTGTCCGGTGAGAATGCCACGCTGGCAACGGCATTCCAGATCGTAGGCGTGGACTGGGCGAAGAACGTCATCTCCATCGGCGCCCTGGCCGGCCTCACCACCGTGGTGATGGTGTTGTTCCTCGGGCAGACCCGCGTGTTGTTCGCGATGTCGCGCGACGGTCTGCTGCCCCGCGGACTCGCCCACACCGGCAAGCGCGGCACGCCGGTGCGGCTCACCGCCATCGTCGGCGTGATCTGCTGCGTGCTGGCCGGTTTCGTCGACTTCGGCACGCTGGAGGAAATGGTGAACATCGGCACGCTGTTCGCCTTCGTGCTGGTCTCGGTCGGCGTCATCGTCCTGCGCCGCACCCGCCCCGACCTGCCCCGAGGCTTCCGTGTCCCGCTGGTCCCCTTCGTCCCCATCCTGGCCGTCGCGGCCTGCCTGTGGCTGATGGTGAACCTCTCGGTGGAAACCTGGCTGCGCTTCGTGATCTGGATGGCCATCGGCTTCGCCGTCTACTTCGCCTATGGCCGTCGACACTCGGTCCTCGGCAAAAAGAGCGCGAGTGCAGACTGACCAGCACCTTCGATGACATGATCGGTCCCGGCGTGGTCTGTTCCGACACGCCGGGCCGACCTTGTCGACCAACAGGATTCCGGTACACCCGTACGATTCGCTACGCTATCCGGGACGCCCCTATAGCCCAATTGGCAGAGGCAGCGGACTTAAAATCCGCACAGTCAGGGTTCGAGTCCCTGTGGGGGCACTCAGCACGACTCAGGTCGCTGGGTCGCGGCGTCATTCGCGTGTGGATCGATGGGCATTCGCACTCTCCCCCACCTGGCAGGCGAGGCAGATCACTCTGGGGTTCGGTGGGGGCTCGGCGTAGGTTCGTCGGTAGGTGAATCGTCGGCACGAAGGGGTGTTATCGATGCGGGTGGTCAAGCGGGTTCGGGGATACGCCAAGGTTATCGGGCAGGCGCGGCGTCATCGGGGGGATCTGGTGGGGTGGCTCGGGCGGCGGCCGCAGATCGCGGCGGCGACGCTGACCTATGAGACGGCGTTGTTGTTCAGTAACAAGCTGGATCCTCGGCTCAAGGAGTTGGCCGAGCTCAAGACGGCGGGGCTGGTGGCTTGTCAGTTCTGTCTCGATATCGGGTCGGCGCTGGCGCATACGGCGGGGCTGACCGAGCAGCAGCTCGTCGATCTGCCTCGGTATCGGACCAGTGATGCCTATTCCGAGTTGGAGAAGCTGGTGATCGCGTTCGCCGAGGCGATGACGGTTACTCCGGCGGTCGATATCGATGAATTGCGCGACACGCTGCTCACCCACCTGTCGAAGGCGCAACTGGCCGAGTTGGCGGCGAGCATCGCGTGGGAGAACCAGCGGGCCAGGCTGAACCAGGGTCTCGGTGTGCAGCCGACGGGGATGGCCGACGGGCTGGCATGCGCGATGCCGGAACCACGACGAGCCCCGTAGAACGGCGACGACCGGACACACCGTCGACGGTCCGCAACTGTATGGCGTGGGGCGCTGCCATGGAGTGCACTATGTTGGTCGCGAGCCGACCACGGTGACGTGGACGCGCGGGATTCTTCGATAGTTCGCAGGTTCGAGCTCAGCGAGGGGATCGTCATGCATTCGGTCGGCGCTTTGATCGTTCGCGTCTGTTGTGTGGTGGCAACGGTGCTGGCCGCGGTGGGGTTCGCCGCGCCTGCCTCCGCGGATCCGCCGGACTCGGCGCTGTGCGCTTGGCGGTTCATGTCCAACAGCACCGTGCTGAATGTGGCTTTCCCCGATGCGAATTCGACGTATTGGCTGATGCCCTATGCGCTGGGGCCGGGTGACTCGATCGAGTTGTCCGGTACCTATCCGGCCGCCCGGTATTTCTCGTTGAACACCTACGGGACCGACCTCGACACCGTGGACACATTGCGCGACGACCAGATCGTCGCCGACCCGGGCAGTGCCAACCCGTTCGTCGACGCTGCCGCCGCATCGCTGCCCGCGTCGCAGCGGCGCTGGCACGCCACGTTGGTCAACGGTCCGGCCGACCACAGCCGCAACGAGATTCAGGCTGTCGCGAACGGTCAGGGCACGCCGATCGGTTTCGTCATAGTCCGTGTCTATGTTCCGACCTACCCGGCCTCGCTCAGTGGCGGCGTCGCGCTGCCCGATGTGAAGCTTTCGATCGCGGGCGCCGACGTACCCGCCCAGCCGTGCGCGCAGCCCTTCGACCCGGCTACGTACACCGGTCCCGTCGCCGACGCGGCAAAGTCCGCCTTCGACCGGGCGATCGCCGGGGCGGCGTCGGGCGCGTTCCCCGGCAACACACCGGAGGCGACGTTCAGCAACCCGGCGAGCACCTCCGGGCTCTTCCCGAACGGCGACAACAAATACATCGGAACGCGGATCAGCTATCAGCCCGGACGCCTGCTGGTGGTGCGTGGCAAGGCGCCGATCTTCCCGAATACCCGTGCGGGACAATCACCTACCGATCCGAGTCAGCAGGTGCGGTATTGGTCGATGTGTCAGAACGACCTGCGCTCGCCCTACCCCGTTGTCGCCTGCGCGGCCGACTTCCAGACCGCGATCGACGGGTCCGGCTACTACACCTACGTGGTCGCCGCCCCCGCGGACGTGCCCGCGAGTCTCGACCCGAGCGTGACAGTGATTCCCTGGGGCAGCACCGATGTGGACAAGGTGCTGTTCCTGCGGAACATGATCCCGAGCGCGGCGTTCTATCCGAATTCGATCCAGGCGTCCCAGGACTCCGGCGACGACCCGGCCACCACGATGGGCCCTTACTACCCGAGAACCGCTTATTGCAGCACCGAAACGTTCGCGGCAGGCGGCGCGGAAACCTGCCTCGGCGCCTGATCTCAGAAGCGGCGGCTACGGGCAGTCCGGGGCGGGAGCGTCCACGAAGAGGGGTTCATTCGCGAGGTTGACATACGCGACGTACAGCTCGGCGGGCTCGTTGCCGAGGTTGCGGCCTACATGGACATGGTCAGGGCCCACGGTCTCGGACAAACCCTGGCCCGCGGAGTACGTGGTCGGCACGCAGTCTGTCTCGTATCGGGTCACCTGGCCCGCCGTGATCACCGCGAGGACAGTGCCGTCGTGGTAGTGCCAGCCGAGGGTGCCCCCGGGTGCGATGGTGATCCGCCGGAAAGTGAACTTGCTCGGCAAGGAGGCGAAGGGGCTGAATGCGCTGACATCGACCTGGGTCAGCGGTTCGACGGTCACACCGGAGGCCGGGGTGGCCGAAGTCGACGGCGCGAGGGCGACGACCGCGGCGACGACCACCACGGCGCCGGCAAGTGCATTCCGGTGGATTCGCATCTTCGTAGTATACGAGCGAACTACCTGCACGAATAGCTGGAAATAAACTCGCCTACCCGGCGGTCAGACCCTTGGCGATGTGGGTGACCTGGATTTCGTTGCTGCCCGCGTAGATCATCAGCGACTTGGCGTCGCGGGCCAATTGTTCGACCCTGTACTCGGCCATGTAGCCGTTGCCGCCGAACAGCTGCACGGCCTCCATCGCGACCTCGGTGGCGGCGCGAGAGGAGTAGAGCTTCATCGCCGAGGCCTCGGCCAGGGTCACCTTGTCGCCGGCGGCGGTGCGCTCGATGGCGTTGAAGACCATGTTCTGCACGTTGATTCGCGCGATCTCCATCTCGGCGAGCTTGAGCTGGATGAGCTGGAACTGCGCGATCTCCTTGCCCCACAACGTGCGGGACTTGGCGTAATCGACGCACAGGCGGTGACATTCGTTGATGATGCCGAGCGCGAGGGAGGCGATGCCGATGCGTTCGGCCGCGAAAGACTCCTTGGCACTGTCTTTTCCGTCGCCCTTGGCCGGGTTCTCGGTTTCGCCGAGCAGCCGGTCGGGGGTGATGCGGACGTTCTCGAAGAACAGCTCGCCGGTGGGCGAGGAGTTCATGCCCATCTTCTTGAACGGGGGGCTCTGCACGAAACCGGGCATGCCCTTGTCCAGTACGAACGGCAACACCTTGCGGTCGCGGCGGTCGGAGCCGTCCTCTTCGTCCAGCTTGGCGTAGACGACGGTGACGTCGGCATACGGACCGTTGGTGATGAACGTCTTGCGGCCGTTGAGGATGTAGTCCTCGCCGTCACGGCGCACGTAGGACTTCATGCCGCCGAACGCGTCGGAGCCCGAATCGGGTTCGGTGATTGCCCAGGCGCCGACCTTCGCCATGGTGACCAGTTCGGGCAGCCAGCGCTTCTTCTGCGCGAGGGTGCCGCGACTGCGGATGGTGCCCACGGTGAGACCGAGGCTCACCCCCATGGAGGCCACCAGACCGAGGCTGACGCCGGCGAGCTCACTGTTGAGGACCACACCCATGCTGCCCGCACCGCTGAAACCGCCGCCCGACTTACCGGAGCCGGTGGTACCGGCCTCTTCGCGGGCGAGCGCCTTCTCCAGCCCGTCGCGCGCCATCTCGTCCAGGCCGAAGGTGGCGTACAGCTTGCGGATGATGTCGAACGGCGGCAGCGCGCCGCTCTCCAGTTGGTCGACGCGCGGGGTGACCTCCTTGGTGATGAAGCCGCGCACAGCGTCGCGGAACATCAGGTCTTCGTCTGACCACTGGTACATATCTGGACTCCCGAGGGATAGCCGGAACTTTCCCTCAAATATAGAACACGTTCTAGTTCGGCGAGACGAAGGTGCGGGTGATCACCGGGGCGACGAACTCCTCGAGCATGGCCCGTTCGTCGGCGCCATCGCGGCCGGGAGCCGACAGCAGCGAGACTATGACGCGGGTGAGCCAGCGGGCCAGCCGGCTGCGTTCCGGGTCGGTCAGGTCCGCGGGGCCGAAGATGGTCGCGGCCAGGGATTCGATGACGTCGGAGTCCTGGCTGATGCGGCCCGCCGTGCCGGAGTCGGCGGGGCGGAACCAGGCGATGAGCAGGGGGTTGGCGCGGACCTCCTCGACCGCGCCGAGCATCGCGGCGATGATGCGTTCTCCTGGGTCGGCGATGTCGCGGAACCGCTCGTCGAGCTGGGCGACGATGCGTCGGGTCTCGCGGTGCACGAACGCCAGACGCACCGCGTGCCGATTGTCGAAGTAGCGGTACAGCGTGGCGCGGGAGCAGCCTGCGGCCTTGGCGATTTCGGCCATGCCGACCGCGGCCACCCCGTGCTCGGCGAACAGTTCGGCGGCCGCGTCGATGATGCGTTCGGCGGCCAGATCCGCCCGATCGGCGCCAAGCCAGTCACCGCCGCTCACGCCGAGCCCTCGGCGCGGAACGGCACCGAGACCGGCCAGCGCACGTAGTTGCCCTGCGACCACTGCACCGCGTCGAGGTCGACGGTGAAGTCGGGGCAGCGGGTGAGTAGTTCCTCGAGTGCGACGCGCGCCTGCATGCGGGCGGCGGCCGCACCGAGGCAGTGGTGGTGACCGTGACTGAAGCTGAGGATGCGCTTGGGGTTGCGCCGGATATCGAGTTCGGCTGCGGTGGAGCCGAATTCGCGTTCGTCGCGATTGCCCGAACCGTAGAGCAGCAGGACGCGGCGGCCCTCCGGGATGATCGTGTCGTGCAGTTCGACATCGCGGGTGGTGGTGCGTGCCAGGCCCTGCACCGGTGAGGTCATCCGGAGGAACTCCTCGATGGAGTCCGGGATGAGCGAGGGGTCGTCAATGAGCAGCTGTCGCTGATCGGGGGCGGCGGTGAGCAGCTGGACCGCACCGCCGAGATTGCCGGTGGTGGTGTCGTTGCCGCCGGTGATCATCGTGAACGCGAAGCCGAGGATCGCGACCAGACCCTCGTTGTCACCGTCGGCGCCGAGACCGGAGGCCAGCAGGTGCGAGATGGTGTCGTCGCCCGGTTCGACGCGGCGGCGGGCGATCAATTCACTGAAATAGCCGACCATTTCGCCCACCGCGGTGAAGGCGTTCTGGTCGCCGGCGGCAAGCCCGGCCCCCGCGACCGCGCCACCGACGATGTTCTCGGTCCACGCGTCGAACTTCTCGTGATCCTGTTCCGGCACACCGAGATAGTGGGCGACCACCATGGTGGGCAGCGGCTTGAACAGGTCCTTGACGATGTCGCCCCCACCCGCCGCACGCAGCCGCTCGATGCGTTCGACGATGAATCTGCGCACTGCGGGCTCGACCGAATTCACTTGGCGCGGAGTGAATCCCGGTGACACCCGACGCCGGAAATCGGTGTGCTCCGGCGGGTCCATGAAGACGAACGGCTTGACGGCGCCGAACCCGGCGGCGACCAGGTCGACGTAGTCGACGGTCAGTCCCGAGGCGGAGGAGAAGGTCGCGGGGTCGCGCGCCGCCATCCACACGTCGGCATGCCGGGACAGCACGTAGAAGTCGTTGTCTTCCTGCCCGGCGGGGATCACTCGGTGAACAGGGTCGTGATCACGCAGTGCGGAATACATGGACCAGGGATCGCGCCAAGTGTCTCCGGAGCGGAGTTCGAACCGCACCGAATGAGACGTCACTGTGCTCATGACTCCAGAGTGAGACATATCAACCATTTTGTCTAGTATCGCTTCCTGGATCTGTAGCTCCCGTCCCGGTAACCGCAGGTCGAACGCTTGCGCGCTACCGTGGACTGATGAGTAGTCGACAGGTCTCCGGGGGCGTGGTGCACGAGTTGCCGAACGATCTGCGCGCGGCGCTACTCGCCAACTCGGTGGCGCTCACTGCCTGGCAGGACATCACGCCGCTGGCCCGCAACGAGTTCATCTGCTGGGTCGAGGACGCGAAGCAGGACGCGACTCGTGAACGACGGATTCGGCGCACCCAGGAGGAGCTGGAAGAAGGTCAACGGCGGCCGTGCTGTTGGCCCGGATGCAAGCATCGCGAGCGCACCGGCAGCTGAGGCCATCGGCATAAACCTGTTGCTCGGTGTCGGTGAGGTGTGGCCTGCTTACGGGGATGAAGAGACAACGCCCGGGCAACGCCCGATCCGTCAGTGACGGCTTGAAACTGCACCGACATGTGGTGCGGTCGGTCGATGGCGTGCGGACGGTGATCGCACTGCGGCCGGGGACGCATGCCCGGTTCAGCACCAATCGGTTTCATGAGACTTGGCATGTGTTGAGCGATGATCACGGCGCTCGGTTGTTGAGTCGGTTGCTGTGGGGGCTGTCGTATCAGGCTCGGCCGGGGACCGTGCTGGTGATCGATCGGGAGTTCCTGATGCCGACCCCGTTCGACGCGGACCCGGCCGACCCCATCGTGCTGGTCCCGGAATGGTGCACTCGGCTCGATGAGGGTGGCGCGGCCCAGTTGAAAGCGCAGTTGCCGCTGCGTAAGTCAGCGGGAACGGTGCGGTGGCAGACGTTCGGATTGGACCGCACCCTGGAGCCGCGGGCCTTCGACGCGTGGTGCGCCGAGCGCCGGTACCGCCGCGACGCGAGTCATATCTCTCGGCGACGCGGGTTGCTCGTGCTCACGGCGCGCACTCCCGAGGACTGCCGCCAGTGGGCGCTCGACGCGGCTCGCCTCGACACGACGCGATTCGGCACCGACCATGTCTATCTCGACGAGTGGGATCACGGGCACGACGGGGAGATTCAGATCTTCCGGCGATTCCGTCCGATGGTCAGCGTCGCCGAGCAAGCTCGCGCACAGGTCGTTTCGCGCGCAGACGCACCATCGACGCCGAGTTCGCTACGCGAAGCGGTCTGGGATGAAGCCGAAAGTGTGCGGGGTGACGCACATCTGCGTGTACGCGGATGGTCCGGGAACGCGCCTGCGCTCGGTGCGGCCGCCGCCGTGATGCTCGCCCACGCCGACGTGCGTTCGCTCGACGATCTCGCCGAAATCGGCGCCGTCGAAGCTTACCGACGACTGCGCGCGGCCGAGGTGAACGGCTTGAAACTGGAGATGCTGTGGGCGATGGAGGGCGCGCTCACCTACCGCGATCGCCGGTTGATCAGTGCCGCACGTCGGCATGAGATGATCGCCCAACTCGGCCCGGCCCCCGCCGCCGCACCAGTCAGGCGGCGTCGACGTTACCGCGCGCCGGTGCGGTCATCGCATGCCGTCACCGTGAGCGCGAGGCACTGAACCCGGCGTAGACGTCAACGACGTCAGGCCGCGGCGTTCACGATCGACATGGCGATGCCGTCGAGGATGTCGTGTTCGCTGACGATGAGTTCGGAAACTCCCGCGCGCTCGGACAGTTCGTCGGCGAGAACCTCGGTGATCACCGCGCCGCCGCCGATCACGTCGACCCGGCCCGGGTGCATCGGGCCGAGGGCGGCGCGTTCGTCGTGGTTCATGCCGATCAAGCGGTCACAGACCTGGTGGACCTCGGCGAGACTCAGACGGGTGAGATGCACTCGCGCGGAATCGTATTCGGGGAGATCGAGGGCGACGGCGGTGATCGTGGTCATCGTTCCAGCCACGCCGACCCAGGTGTGCACCTTGTCGACGGGGACCTTCGCGAAGGCTTCGTCGAGTTTCTGCTGGGCGAATTCCCTTGCGGCAGCGACCTGGTCGGCGGTGGGCGGGTTGCCCGCCAAACAGCGTTCCGTGATGCGGACACAGCCGATATCCGCGGAATAGGCTGCCTGGACGCCGTTCTCATCGCCGACGACCAGCTCTGTCGAGCCGCCGCCGAGGTCGACCACAACGAAAGGTCCCGCATCAGCGGACAATTCACCGACGGCACCGGCGAAGGACAGCCGCGCCTCTTCGTCGCCGGTGATCACTTCGGCGACCGCGTCGGGCACAGCGCGGCCGAGTTCGGTGCGGGTCATCGAGAAGAAGTCGTCGCGGTTGGCGGCATCACGGGTGGCGGAGGTGGCGACCATGCGCACGCGCGAAACCCCCTGCGCCACCATCACATCGACGTAATCGGACAGCGCGAGGCGCGTGCGTTCGATGGCTTCGGGCGCGAGACGGCCGGTGGCGTCCACCCCCTGGCCGAGGCGCACGATGCGCATCTCCCGGTGCACGTCGGTGAGCCCGCCGTCGGCCCCCACCTCGGCGATCAGCAGGCGGATCGAGTTGGTGCCGCAGTCGACTGCGGCGATGCGCTCACTCATGGTGTCCTCCAGAGGTCTCGACCCGCGCACGGGCACTGACCGCGATTATGCCTGTTCGTCCGGTGTGCCGGCGGCAGGCCAGTCGGCGGGGATCGCGGTACCGCGGAAACCGGCGTCGGCGGCGAGGGCAACGGCCTCGTCCCCGAAGGGGTTCAGACCGGGCCCCTTGGCGAGCGAGTGCGCGATCAGCACGTGCAGGCACTTCACCCGGTCGGGCATCCCGCCACCGGTGAAATCGGTTCCGAGCGACTCGATTTCATTGCGTTCGGCCAGGTAGCTCTCGTGCGCGCGCCGGTAGGCGGCGGCCAGGTCGGGATCGGCGGCGAGGCGTTCGGTCATCTCGCGCATCACCCCGGCCGATTCCTGCCTGCTCGCCTCGGCGGTGAGCCGGGGGTCGGTCAGATAGTAGAGCGTGGGGAACGGGGTGCCGTCGGGCAGGCGTGGCGCGGTCTTCACCACGGCGGGCAGGCCGTCGGGGGTGCGGTAGGCGACTTCGAGCACGCCGCGAGGCTCGCGACCCAACTGCTTCGCGATGATCTCGAGGTCGTCGGCGTTCGGTGTCGTCACCGTGGTCCTTCCGGGGCTGGTTCGGAGATGCTGCGCCACAGGTCGGTGTACCAGGGGTCGGGCGCCGCTGTTCGGGTGCTCATCGGCGGCGGCGCTGGTGCCTCGATGCCGGGAATCTGCACGATGTAGGGGGTTTCGCCGGGCATCACCAGGCGCAGGCGGTCGCGCGCTTCGGAGCGGATGTAGGCCGGATCCTGTTGTTGCGCACGACGATTGCGCAGGTCGGCCAGGTCGGCTTCGAGTTCGGTCCGCTGCTTGGACAGTGCCACGGCTTCGGCGCGCTGACTGAAGTAGGTGCGGGTAGGCACGGCCAGGGTCAGCGCGAGGCCGCACAGCACCGCCGCCAGGATCACCGCTTTACCGGTCGAGAGACCGAGGATGGTGTGCTCGCTGCGTTCCAGCTTGCCGCTGGACTTACGGGTAGCACCCGCGGGTTGCGGGTGCCGCCGCGTCGGGCGCTTGGCCGCGGTGGGGCGGCCGGGCGTGTCGAGGCTGGGGCGGGAGCGCGCGGCCCGCGACGTGCGCCGGTCACCTCGTCCACCTGGACTGGTCCCACGCGCACGTCGCTCGGTCATTCGCTACCGCCCCTGCACTGCCTTCAGAATTCGCCGGTGAAACGCGGGAAGGCCACGTCACCCGCGTAGCGTGCCGAATCACCGAGGGCGTCCTCGATGCGCAGCAGCTGGTTGTACTTGGCGACCCGCTCGGAGCGCGCGGGGGCACCGGTCTTGATCTGGCCCGAACCGACGGCGACCGCGAGGTCGGCGATGGTGGTGTCCTCGGTCTCGCCCGAACGGTGCGACATCATGGTCTTGTAACCGTTGCGGTGCGCCAGCTCGACGGCGTCGAGGGTCTCGGTGAGCGTGCCGATCTGGTTGACCTTCACCAGCAGCGCGTTGGCCGCGCCCTTGGCGATGCCCTCTTCGAGGCGCTCGGGGTTGGTGACGAACAGGTCGTCACCAACCAGCTGCACCTTGTCGCCGATGGCGTCGGTCAGCGCGACCCAGCCGTCCCAGTCGTCTTCCGACAGCGGGTCCTCGATGGAGACCAGCGGGTACCGGGTGAGCAGATCCGCGTAGAACTCGCCCATCTCGGCGGCAGTACGGATCTTGCCCTCGAACTTGTAGCCCTCACCCTCGGTGTGGAACTCGGTGGCGGCCACGTCGAGCGCCAGCGCGATATCGGTGCCCAGCTTGTAACCGGCGCGCTCGATGGCGACGCTGATCAGATCCAGGGCCTCCACGGTGCCGGCGACGTCGGGTGCGAAGCCGCCCTCATCACCGAGACCGGTGGCCAATCCCTTTTCTTTCAGCACGGCCTTGAGCGTGTGGTACACCTCGGTGCCCCAGCGCAGCGCCTCGCGGAAGGTGGGCGCGCCGATCGGGGCGATCATGAATTCCTGCACGTCCACGCCGGTGTCGGCGTGCGCGCCACCGTTCAGGATGTTCATCATCGGGACCGGCAGCACGTGGGCGTTCGGGCCGCCCAGGTAGCGGAACAACTCGAGGCCCGAGGACTCGGCGGCACCGCGTGCCACGGCCAGCGATACACCGAGCAGGGCGTTGGCGCCGAGGCGGGACTTGTCGGGTGTGCCGTCCAGATCCAGCAGGACCTGATCGACGGTGCGCTGCTCCACGGCGTCGAGGCCGATGATGGCGGGCGCGATCTCGTCGAGGACGCCCTCGACAGCCTTGGTCACACCCTTGCCGCCGTAGCGGTCGCCGCCGTCACGCAGCTCGACGGCCTCGTGCTCGCCGGTGGACGCACCGGAAGGTACGTCTGCCCTGGTCAGGGTGCCGTCGTCGAGGGCGATCTCGACCTCGACAGTGGGATTGCCGCGCGAATCCAGAATCTCGCGAGCTCCGACCTGTTCGATAATGGCCACGAAAACTGCTCCTTACGACGGAAGGCACGGTAGGTATCACGGGAAAGGGCCGTGCGGTGCCGAGCCTATCGTCTCGGCGGAGTGTGGAGTAACCGGCACTCCGGCCCGTGTGCAACTACACGCGGCGGCCGACGCTGTATATCGCGGCGCGATCGCGCACCACATGCATGTATTTGTTCGACTGGTTATAGGCGAACAGGGCGCGCTGCCAACCGTCGGCCGAGGTCAGATCGCCGCCGCGGGTGCAGAGGTAGCGGGCGGCGGTGAGAGCGGCGTCGTCGATGTTCTGCGGGTCGGCCACGCCGTCGCCGTTGGCGTCGACGCCCCAGCGCTTCCAGGTTTCGGGGATGAACTGCAGCGGGCCCACCGCGCGGTCGTAGGTGGTGTCGCCGTCGAGGCTGCCGCCGTCGGTGTCGCGGATGTCGGCGTTGCCCTTGGTGCCGTCGAGGGCGACGCCGATGATCGCCGGGCGCACCGTCCCGTCGGCGTCGACGCCCGCGCCGCGATGGGTGCCGTGCCCGCTCTCCACACTGGCGATGCCGGCGATGGTGGTCCAGGCGATCCCGCATTCGGGCTTCGACTTCGCCAGAACGGCGGCGGCGTAGCCATAGGCCTCTAGCGCGACCGGTTCGATGCCGATCGCCCCGGACTGCTCGTCGGCCCAGCCGCGCAACTGCTCGGCCGCGCGGCCGGGTGCGTCGACATCGATCACGGGCAGCGCGACTCCCGGCCCCGGCGGCATGTCATCGGGGATCGACGCGAGCGAACTGCACCCCGCTAAAAGGGCGCTGATCGCCACCGCGGCGAGTACGCCGACCTTCTGCACTGACATCTGTTCAATCATCCAGATCCAGCGCGCTTTCTGCACATCTCACAGCCACTTCTCAGCTCCGCCTCTCCGCGATTCCGGCCGGACCGAGGTACGAGATCAGGTGAAACCGCTGGATCCGGCGCAGCTGGTTCGACGACGGCGGTGTCATCCGAGTAACGCGGCGGTGGCTCGGTGAGTCGGGGTGGTGAGAACTGTTTCCGGGGTGCCTGATTCGACTATACGGCCGTGGTCGAGGACGAGGAGGTCGGTGCAGTGGCCGCGGACCAGGGTCATGTCGTGGCTGATCAGGATGACCGCGGTGCCGCGGTCGGCGCGGAGGCGGTCGAGCAGGGACATGATGGCGGCGGCGGTGTCGGTGTCGAGGGCGGTGGTGATCTCGTCGCAGATCAGGACCGCTGGGTCGGCGGCGAGGGCGCGGGCCAGGGCGACTCGTTGGCGTTGGCCGCCGGAGAGTTGGTGGGGGCGGCGGTCGGCGAGGGCGGCGGGGAGGTCGACGGCAGCGAGTAGGGCGGTGATGCGGGGCTGGATTTCGGGTCTGGGGACGCGTGCGATGCGACGCAAGGGGCGCGCAAGGGTCTGTTCGACGGTGCGTCGCGGGTTCAACGCGGCGCGAGGGTTTTGGGGGACGAATTGAATACCGTTGGCACCGACTCGGATTCGCCGCCTACTCCCCACCGGAACCCGCATACCACCTACCTCCAGCGATCCGACGGCATCGGCGTGCAAACCCGCGATCACCCGTGCGAGCGTGGTCTTTCCCGCCCCGGAAGGACCGACGACAGCAAGGGCAGCGCCTGTGGGCAGGCTGAAACCGATGTTCTCGAGCACCCTGTGGCCGCCCGCGTCAGCGTTGATCATCTTGGCGCGCAGGGCAATCCCTGCCGGGTCGGTTCGAGATGCCGTCCTGCTCCCCGGAACCTCGCCCGACAGGTCGGCGCGCGTGTCGGCGATGCGGTCGGCGCCGGTGACCGAGGCCCGTACCGAACTCCCGGCCGACAGACGAGCGGCCTCGGCGGAATCAGCCACCGCAGCAGCGACGTTCACCGATCGATCGCCGGGCGGGTGGAGCTCGATCACGGTGTCGGCGATGGCGTTGATCGCCTCGGTGTCGTGGCCGGAGAGGAGGACGGTGGTGTGGTTCTCGGTGGCGAGGGTCGAGATCAGCTGGGCTATTTCGGTGCGAAGAGTGCCGTGGAGGCCCGCGAGTGGTTCGTCGAGTACGAGGATTCGGGGACGGCGCAGGATGGCGCGGGCCAGGGCGACACGGCGTTGCTGGCCGCCGGAGAGCCGAGCGCAGCGGCGGCGCAGATGGGTGGGGTCGAGGCCCACTTGTTCGAGGACGGCCAGTCGGTCGGCGGCGGAGGCGCCGGGCGCCGCCTCGGCCAGGACTGCCCGGACGCGAAGCAGCGGGTTGAGTTCGGAACCGGGATCCTGGCCCACATAGGCGATCTGTCCACGGCGGAATGCGCGCAGCGCGCCCGCGTCGAGCGCGAACACATCGTGTCCCGCGACGAGCACCCCGCCCTGCCTGCCAGCACCGGCGGGCAGATGCCCGAGCAGCGCACGCATCGCCGTCGACTTCCCCGACCCTGACGCCCCGGTGAGCGCGGTGACGGTCCCCGATTTCAACCGAAACGACACCGGCGCCAGCAACACCGCTCCGCTGTCGGCAACGATGCTGAGCCCGTCCACCACCGCCGTATCACCCGAATCCACCACGGAGATCCCGCACACCCCCGACCGGCTAGGCACTCCCGCCCTTTCAGCGCCGAGTGTGCTCCCCGCGTCGAGAACATCCGATGCGGTTTTCGGGGCCTGGCGATTCCCTGGCCCACTCGTCACCACCAAGTTCACACCGACCGCCACGATGGCGATGGCAGCGCTCGGCGCAAGCACCGCCCAGGGATTCAACAGCAGCCCGGAGGCATTGTCTCGAACCATGATCGCCCAGTTGTCGGGGTCGAGGGCGGAGACGCCGAGGAAGGCGATGGTGCTGACGAGGTAGACGGCGACGACGAAGCGCAGGCCGAGCTGGGTGGTGAAGACCGCACGGAGGTTGGGCAGTATCTCGCGGAAGACCAAGTGAGACAGAGACTCTCCACTGGCAACGGCGGATTCGACGTAGCCGGAGGCAGCGATGGTCGAGGCGGAGGCCGCGAAAATTCTGGCGCAGTAGGGAACTCCGAAGAGCAGGGATACGGCGATCAGCGCGCTGACGCCGCCCTGTGGCCATGCGGTGAGTACGAGCAGGATGCCGAGGACCGCGGGCAGCAGGATGACCAGGTCACCGCAGAGTTCGATGACCTTGCCCGCACGCGGGCGCACGGCGGCGACGGCGCCGAGGACGGCAGACAGCACGGTCACCGCCACCGCGATCACCGCGGAGACGGCCAGCAGCTGCGTGCCGCCGGTGAGCAGGTGGCTGAGCACATCGCGGCCCAGCCGATCCGTCCCGAGCAGCGCGTCCCCACCCGGCTGCGCGAACGGCATCCCGACGGCCTTCTCCCCCGGATAGGGCGCGAAGAGCGGCCCGGCCACCGCGAGCAGCACAACCAGCCCCACACCACCCGCCACCGAATAACGCCAACACCTGGATATCGGCGGCACGGCTCGACCTCCCGAGTTGGACATCTTCACCGCGCGCTCCTCGATGCCCACGCCCGGACTATGTCGGCGACGGCGAGCAGCACCATGATGACGATCGCCGTCAGGGCGACCACCGCGGCCACCATGGTGGCGTCACGGTCGGCGACGGACCCGGCGAGAACAGCGCCGATACCGGGATAGTTGAAGAGTGTCTCGACCACCAGGGCACCGCCGAAGAGCATCCCGACCGAGGTCGCGTACCCGGCGACAATGGTCGGCGCAGCGAACGGCAGCATGTGCCGGATCAGGATCGTGCGGGTGGGGAGTCCGTCCAGCACCGCGCTTTCCACATGGGGCGCGGCACCCACATCGAGCAGGGCCGAGCGCACGACTCGGGCGTTCCAGCCGATCTGCGGAATCGCCAACGCCAGCACCGGAAGCACCAGCATCTCGGGACCGAGGGGAAAACCGGAACGGCCCGTGATGGTCACGGCCGGGAGCCACCCGGTGGCCAGGGAGAACACCAGGATCAGCAAGGTGCCGCCGACGAATTCCGGAACGGCCACCGCGATCGTGCTGACAGGCTGCAGAATTCGCGAGCCGAACGCGGTCGGACGCATCGCCCACCAGCAGCCGAACCCCAACGACAATGCGATGGTCAGCAGCAAGGCGAGCCCACCCAGCAGCAGAGTCTGCGGGAACTTGTCGGCCAGCAGCGCGCCGATCGAGTTCCCGCGCGCGGTCTGCCCGAAGTCTCCGGTGAGTACCCCGCGGATCCAGTCCAGGAACTGCACCGGCAGTGCGCGATCCAGCCCGAGCTCGTGCTCTTTCGCCGCGAGCGCGGCCGGATCCGCGTCCCTGCCGAGCGCCGCACGTGCCGCGTTGCCCGGCAGCAGATCCACCGCGACGAACACGATGGCCAGCAGTGTCACCAGGAGCGCGATCCGCCGGAACATCGGCAGGGCAAAGGTTTTGATCACACTCACGCCAACCAGGCACGTTCCAGCTGAACGCGCGCGAACCCACCGAGCGTCGGCAGATCACGCACCGTCGACGCGGCGATGTCGACACCGTCGGCCATGCCCCACACCAGATAGCCGCCACGCTCGAACTCGATGCGCTGCAGTTCGCGCACCGCACGGGTGTACTCGTCACCGGACGCGGCGAGAGCCTTCGCGTCGGCGGCGTCGAATTCCGTTTCACGGAAGGCGGTTTCGTTGCGGTTGGAGCCGGAGGTCATCAGCTTGTCGGCCAGGAACACCACCGAGTCGTTGGTCCCCCACGACACCGTGTACAACGGCGCGTTGAGCCAGGTCCGGTCGTAGAACGCCGCCGATTCCACCACCTGCACGTCGAGCCGGACGCCGATCTCGGCGAGCTGGGTGGCGATCACCTTCGCCGATTCGACCTCGCCCGGCACCTCGGCCTTGGTCACGAACGGGTAGCTGCGCCCGGAGTCGAACTTCGCCTCGCGCAGTAGAGTTTTCGCGCGCTCGACATCGCGGTCACGACGCAGCGCGGTGTCGTAGAGCGGGTCGGCGGTGCCGAGAACATCGGCGGCGACGGTGCCGTAGCCGGAGTGCACCTGGTTGACCAGCGCGGTCCGGTCGACGCCGAGACGCAGCGCGGTGCGCACCCTGGCATCGGCGAACGGGCCGTCGGCGACACGCATCGCCACACCGAGCATGGTGTCGTCGGCACGCCGGATCACCTGGAGGTCACCGCGTCCCGCGGCGGTACGCCCGGCGATCGCGCCCACGTTGGAGGCGAGGTCGATCTGGCCGCCCAGCGCGGCGTTGCCCAGCGCGGTGACGCTGTCGAACATCGTCACCTCGATGGCGTCGAGCAGGGGCGGCGTGCCGTGCCAACGCTCGTTGCGCACCAGCCTGGCGTTGCCGCCCTGATAGGACTCGAGCCGGAACGGCCCGGTGCCGATCGCGGCGGCGAAGTCGGTGGTGTCCTTCGGCACAGTGAAGGTCATCAGCCGAAGCAGCAGCGGCAGTTGGGTATTGGGTGCGGACAGTGTGAACACGACGCGGTTCGGGCCGTCGGCGACGATGTCGTTCTCGGCCACCGGCATCTTCGAGGCGCCACCGACCGAGCGCAGGCGCCGCATCGACCACACCACATCGTCGGCGGTCACCGGCGCACCGTTGTGGAAGGCCGCGCCCTCGGCGATGGTGAAGGTCCAGCGCCGGTTGTCCTGGCTCGGCTCCCAGCGGGAGGCGAGGCGCGGGGCGACGGTCGGGTCCGCGCCGGGAACGGTGAGTGCGTCGTAGACGAGCGAGGCGATGAGAAAGTCGCTGTCGTTGCTGAGGTTTGCGTGCGGATCGCGTTCGCTGCGGGCCGCGGTGCCGAGCGCGCCGACGCGCAGAGTGCCACCGCGTTGCGCGGTGGCGGATCGATCATCGCTGGTGCATGCGGCGGCCAGTAGTAATGCGGTGACGCCGATGCCGGACTGGAAGAGCTGCCTGCGAGTGAAACTCATCGTGTTGCCTCCTCGAACCGCGAGCGCCGAAACCCCTTTTCCGGCGCCGCAAACCAGGCGAGGCTAGCCTAAAAGTCGCACTGAGTGGGGAGCTTCACATCGACCGTCACCGAACCGCAGTGACCTGACGACACCCCGGTCAGCGTTCGCTTCGGCAGCTCGGGTAGCACGCTAGGTTATATGGATCGGCTATTTCCCTCGCCGACACGTTAGGTAAGTCTTGCCTAATCAGTGTACAGGCACTACCTTCGCACATCGAGTCTGAAGATCACCCGCGTTCGACCGATGTGAAGAAGGGAAGCCGGTGAAAAGCGTTCTCTCCGAACGTATGAAGATTCACCAGCACGACATCGAATATCGCGAGCTGGATCCCCGCGCCGCCACGGCGCTGCGATCGCTCGCGACCGACATCCGCCACCGATTAGGTGACGCACCACACACCACCACTCTGCACGACCCCGCCTTGATCGCCCAGATCACCGAGCGCGTCGGCGAACTGCCCGACAGCGTGCGCCACGCCGTTCGACCACCCGCCACCGCCGCGGGCGCGACCGTGGTGCGCGGGTTGCCCGTCGACGACGCCGAATTCGGTGCGACTCCGGCACATTGGCAGGCCGCGGCCGAGCACGCGCACCGCGGTTCGCTCGAGCTGGATATCACGATGTTGCTGCTCGGGCGTTGTGCCGGTGAGCCTTTCGGCTGGCAGGGGCAGCAGAACGGCAGGCTGGTCAACAACATCGTGCCCGCCGAGGGGCACGAGGAGGAGCAGTCGGGCGCGAGCAGTTCCACCCTGCTCAGCCCGCACACCGAAGACGCTTTTCACGCTCAGCGCGCGAACATGCTCATGCTGGTCTGTCTGCGCAACCCCGACCGGGTCGCCACCACGGTCTCCTCGGTGCGAGAGGTACGCCTGTCCGACGACGATCTGCGCACGCTCACCACCCCGACGCTGCCGATCCTGCCCGACGTCTCCTACGGCACCGGGTTCGATCAGCTCGCACCGTTGCCCACGCTGTGGCTCGACGAAAATGACGCTGTCACAGCACGTTACGATCCCGCCTACACCCCGATCGACGATGCGGACGCGGTTTTCCGCGCCGCCTACGCCAGGCTCACCACCGAACTCGCCAGGGTCAGTCACGCCCCCGCGCTGGCCCCCGGCGAGCTCCTGCTGGTGGACAACGATGTCGCCGTACACGGGCGCGTTCCGTTCCGCGCGCGCTACGACGGCACCGACCGCTGGCTCAAGCGTGTCAATATCCGGCTGCCCGAACGCCGTCGGCGCGCGCAGGAGTCGTCCGAGAATGGGTATGGCCAACGTGTGGTCGCCCCGTTCCGGGCGGCCGCTGATCGGACAGCAGAGCGGGGTATTGCCAATGAACGAGGATCCGTTGAACAACCGTGACCGCGGCATCGCGCTGCGGGTGCTCTCCCGCAGCGACCTGGCCGATGTGCCGATCAGCCCCGCCGAGGTGGTGCGTGCCGTGGAGGAGGCCTATCTCGCCTTCGCGGCGGGCGAATCCGACAATCCGCGCAAGCTGAGCGTCGCCGACCCCGGCGGCTCTTCGGTGTCCTATGCCATGCTCGGCCGCGACGGGCGGCGGCGCGTGGTGGCCATGAAGACCTCCTACAAATTCGACCCCGGGCACGACCGCAGCACCAAGCGGTACTACACGACCATCACCCTCTACGACGACACCACGGGCGCCCCCATCGCGATGATGGACTGCGCGCGGGTCGGCGCGTTACGCACGCCGGCCGTGTCGGCGCTGCTGGTGCGCGAAACGGTCCGGCGCGGGGCGGAGAGCGTGCTGCTCATCGGCACCGGCACCCAGGGACGTAATGCGTTGCCGCACTTGCTCGCCGCGAACCCGCAGCTGCGCAAGCTGATGGTGTACGGCACGCATCCCGAAGGGCTGGCCGCCGTGCATTCGCACCTGGCCGACGCGGCGCCCCACGCGCTGCTCGACGTGGTCGACGACCCGTACGCCGCGGCGGCGTCCGCCGATGTGGTGCTGGCCACGGCCGGCCCCGGCACCGAGGTGGCGCTCGAATCCTCGCATCTGGCACCGGGTTCGGTGGCGGTCCTGGTCGGCTACGGACTGGCCCCGTCGACGCTGGTCGAGGCCGATCGGGTGGTGGCCACCAGCGCGGCGCAGATGGCACTGACGGGCACCGACATGGTCGGACCCGACGGAACCCTGCGGTCGGTGGATGCCGAACTGCCGCAGGTACTCACCCGCAGCGCCGTGGCGCGTCGCAACGAGGACGAGAAGATCTTCGTCTACAACAGCGGGCTGGTACTCACCGATATCGCGGTCGCCCACGCGCTGGCCGCCAGGGCGATTACCGAGGGACGCGGCACGGAGGTGCCGTTGTGGGACTGACGGGTGCGCAGCCCGGGGTCACCGGGGACAGCACCCCGCTCGCCGCGCCCCGAACCGACGCGCGGGTGCCGCCGAGCCCGCCGCACATCGCGGACCGTGCCGTCGACTCGGCGCCGACGGCAACCGACGGGCGGCCGTCGCACTGCGCACCACCGATGCCCGCCTTCACCGATGCGATGGAACAGCGGCTGCTCGCCGATTCCCGCCTGCTCGGGGAGATCGCCGATGCGGTCGGCGGGCCGTTCCATGTGCTGTTCCCCGAGCGGGTCTCGGTGAATATCAAGGCTTTTCAGTCGGCATTCGGCGAGGTCGACGGGTTCGTCTACTACGGGAAGAAGGCGAACAAGGCGGCGTGCGTGGCTCGTGCGTGCGCGGAGAACGGCGCGGGGATCGATGTCGCCAGCACCGGCGAGCTGATCGCGGCGTTGGGACAAGGGGTGCGTGGCGAGGATCTGATGGTCACCGGGCCCGCGAAGTCCGATGAGTTGCTGTGGTTGGCCGCTCGGCATCGAGCGCTCATCGCTCTCGACGCGCTCGACGAACTCGATCGCCTCACCGCGCTGGGTCTGCCGGTTCGGGTACTGCTTCGGGTATTGCCCGAAGGTTCGACCAGCCGGTTCGGGCTCGATCCCATGGAACTCGAGCAGGCGATCCAAGCCATCGCCGTCGCAGGCCCGATCACACTGTCGGGCTTCAGCTTCCATCTCTCCGGCTACGACGCGGTTGCCCGCTCCGAGCAGGCAGCCGCGCTGGTCGGGCACTGCAGGCGCGCACGGGCGAACGGTCATCTCGCGGATACGATCTCGATCGGCGGTGGCTTCGGCGTCGACTATCTCGATGCGTCGACGTGGGCCGAGTTTCGAAACAACGTCAGCGACAACTGGTTCCACGCGAGCCCACCCGGCGACTTCTACCCCTACCACTTCCCGGTTCCCGGCGCGGCCATGCTCGAAGCCGTACTCGCCCACAACGACCTCGCCGGCCTGTTGCGCGACAACGGAATACGACTGGCGATCGAGCCCGGCCGGGCACTCCTCGACCGAGCGGGCAGCTCCGTCTTCCGGGTCCAAGGCGTGAAAACCCGAACCGCGCACGCAAACCCGTACGACATCCTCACCGTCGACGGCACCAGCCTCAGCCTGTCCGAGCAGTGGTTCGACAGCGAATACCTCCCCGATCCCGTGCTGTGGCCACAAGGCCCCGGCCACCTCACCCCCACCTGCGTCGGCGCCACCACCTGTCTGGAGTCCGACCTGCTGAGCAGACGGCGTATCCCGCTCCCCCGCCGCGCACGAACCGGCGACCTGCTCGTCTACCCGAACACCGCCGGGTATCAGATGGATTCCAACGAATCCCCCTTCCACGAACTCCCGCTCCCGCCCAAAGTGGTGCTGCGCGTAGTCGCCGACCGACCGCGCTGGAGTCTGGACAGCACAGCCCGCTGATCCACCCCGAGATACCGATCCGATGGAGGAAAACCCCATGGCTCTCGTCACGCGTGTGACGGACCTGATCGGCCGCACCCCACTGTTCGAACTCGCCGTCACCGACGCCGGTACCCGGCTGCTGCTCAAGCTCGAACAGTTCAATCCGACCGGCGCCGCCAAGATCAGAATGGCCCGATCGATGGTGCTCGACGCGGAGCGGCGAGGTTTGCTGCGCGATGGCGGGCATATCATCGAGTCGACGTCCGGTAACACCGGACTCGGCTTGGCGGTGGTCGCGGCCGAACGTGGCTATCGATTCACCGCTGTGGTCGACAACCACGCCTGTAAGGACAAATTGCGCGCGATGCAAGCAATGGGCACCGACCTGGTGTTCGTCGCCGACGACGGTGACGACGAGCTCGCCACCTCGGCGCGGGAAGACCTCGCCGAGGCCATGGCGGCCGCCCGCGACGACGCGTACTTCACCGAACAGCACAACAACGACGCCAACGCGGTCGGCTACTACGCCGTCGCCGAGGAATTGCTGGAAGACGTCGAGCGGGTCGACATCCTGCTCTCGGCGGTCGGCACCGGCGGCTCGCTGTTCGGCACCGCCACCCGCCTGCGCGACCTCGGTAAGCCCGCCAGGGTGATCGGGATCGAGCCGGTCGGATCCATCGCCTTCGGCGGCGAGGGCGGGCCGTATTGGCAGTCGGGCACCGGCACCCCGCCCGGGGCGACCATCGGCACCGCCGTCGACTACGCGCTGCTCGACGAGGGCGTGAAGGTCAGCGATGTCGACGCCTTCGCCACCACCCGCGCCGTCGCGAGGACACACGGTCTGTTGATCGGCGGTTCGGCGGGCGGTTCGGTGCACAATGCCTTGGCGCGGCTGGAAGAGTTCCCGGCCGGGTCCACCGTGGTGACCATCGTGTGCGATGGTGGCGAGAAATATCTCGACACCGTGTTCGACGACGACTGGATGCGCGCGCGCGACCTGCTCGACTCCGCCGCCGAAGCCGAAGTGACCACGCTGCTGCGCCGCTATTCGCCGCTGCGGCACCAGGACGACTTGATGGAGGTCAGGTGAGCGCGAACGCGCGCGAGACGAACCACGGAGCGGGTGGGTGAACGGCACGGCGACCGATAGCAGCGCGCTGGCCAGGCTGGCGACGCCGATCGCGCTCACCCAACTGGCGCAGATCGCGGTCTCGACGACCAACCTCGCGCTGATGGGCACGCTCGGTGTGCGCGAGGTCGCCGCGGGCGGGCTGGCGCTGGTGCTGTTCAACCAGATCCGCACCATGTGCGTCGGGCTGATCACCGGCTCCGGGAATCAGATCGCGGGTGCGCTCGGCGCGGCAGGCAAGCGTGGTGGTTGCGCCGACGCCGAAGTGCGTGCGGTGGTGCGGGCCGCGTTCGTCATCGCGACTCTCGCAGGCCTGCTCGGTGGGGCGCTGTTGATCGGGCTCGGCTGGGTGTTGCCCTGGCTCGGTCAGGACGCGGCGGTGCTCGAACTGGCCCGGCCGATGATGATCGCGCTCGCGCCCGGATTGCTGCCGTGTCTGTGGTTCCAGGTCTTGCGGCAGTACAGCGTCGGCATGCAGCGCCCACAGGCGTTGCTGCTGGTCACGCTCGGCTCGGTGGCGTTGAACCTGGTGCTCGCGCTGGCCTTCATCCACGGCTGGGCGGGTATTCCGGCGATGGGTCTGACAGGTGTTGGTATCGCGACCTCGCTGGTCTTCCTGATCACCTTCGGGGTGTTCTGGGCGATGGTGCGCCACGACGAACAACTCGGCCGCACGCTGCCGTCGACACCGTGGCCGGTGTGCTGGGCGACGGTGCGCGAGGAACTGCGCCTCGGTACACCGATCGCGCTCACCTACGGCTCGGAAGCGGGCATGTTCTCGGTGCTCGCGTTGGTGATGGGCAGTTTCGGCCCCGCCGCGCTGGCCGCGCACAATGTCGTCTACCAGATCATCTACATCGTGTTCCAGATGGCGATCGGGCTGTCGCAGGGTGCGTCGATCCTGGTCAGCGACGCTGTCTCGCGCGAGGAGTGCGGCCATGCGAGGGCGCTGGCCTGGTTGGCGTTGCGGATGGCCGCGGTGATCGCGATCGTCACCGGTGTCGTCTACGTGCTCGCGCCGAACATCATTCTGGCGCCGTTCCTCGATGCCACCGACACCGACACGATCGCCATCGCGCACACCCTGCTGCTCATCGGCATCGTGCTGCAGTTCTTCGATGCCGCACAGAACATCGGCACCGGGCTACTGCGCGGTCTGAAGGAAACCTCCGCGGGCTTCCGGCTGTCGCTGGTCGGCTACTGGGGCGTCGGCCTGCCCGCGGCGCTGCTGCTCGCGTTCCCGCTGCATCTGGGCGCGGCGGGCGTGTGGTGGGGTCTGACGGCAGGCTTGGCCACCACCGCCCTGCTGATGCTGCGCAAGTACTTCGCGCTGCTCGATCAGGTCAGCATGACGCCGCCACGGCGCGTGCCCGTCACCCAGTGACGATGTGCACGACAAAGGCGGGCGACCTCGAGTCGCCCGCCTGAGGTGGCGGTTTCTCAGAGATTCACGCCGTAGTCGCGAGCGATGCCCGCCAGGCCCGAGGCGTAACCCTGGCCGACGGCGCGGAACTTCCACTCGTTGTTGTGGCGGTAGAGCTCGCCGAAGACCATCGCGGTCTCGGTGGACGCGTCCTCGGACAGGTCGTAGCGCGCCAGTTCCACGCCGGTGTTCGCGTCGGTGACGCGGATGTAGGCGTTGCGGATCTGGCCGAACGACTGGCCGCGGGCCTGGGCGTCGTGGATCGAGACGGGGAAGAAGATGTTGGTGATCGTCGGCGGGGTGGCGGCCAGGTCGACGTTGATGATCTCGTCGTCGCCCTCGCCCTCGCCGGTCAGGTTGTCACCGGTGTGCTCGATGGTGCCCTCCGGCGAGCGCAGGTTGTTGTAGAAGATGAAGTGCTGATCCGAGAGCACCTTCAAGTTCGTCCCGGTGGCCAGCGCGCTGGCGTCGAGGTCGTGGTCGGCACCGGTGGTGGTGCGCACGTCCCAACCTAGACCGACCGCCACCTTGGTGAGGTTGTCGGTCTGCTTCGACAGCGAGACATTGCCGCCTTTGGCGAGTGTGACGCTCATGAAAACCCTTCTGTCCAGATGGTGTGCCGTAGAGGAACTTACGCTGCGGGTCCGGCGTCGGCCCAGGTTCGCAGGGTCTCGACCCGACCCTCGAGCGCTCGCAATTCGGTGTCGTCGAGAACGGTGCGCTGGATGCCGCGATCGACGGCGAACGCGGACTGCCGATGGTCGTCGATCACTTCCACGTCGAGCTGCACCGCGGTGTAGTCCTGCGCCGACGGCATCTGCTCGGCGAGGACTGTCGCCCGTCCTCGCGCGCACAACGCCACATTGCCGCCGCCGAGGATCAGCAACGCTACCTCCGGCCGCGCCCGCAACCGCGCCAGCGAGCCACGATCGGACTTCAAACTGATGAGAATCCGCCGGTCACCCGCGCGCACCGGCCAGGAGACGGGGATCGCGTGCGGCGCCGGATCGGTGGTTACCAGCACCGCGATGGTTTCCTGCGGCCATACCGGCAACACGTCCAGCTCAGGATGGTCGGACGCCACATCCTGCCTTGCCGAATCTACCTCTGTACCCATCAGCCTCACCTCGACGATCGCCGGACCCCTGCCCCGCCGCGAACGACGAGCTGCTTCGATTCTAAAGCGGTGCGGCCCTTGCTCGCTGGCGCGCGCATGATTGTCCACAAGATCTCAGCAACGTCTCAGCCGCTGAAGCCGTTCCCCGAACCCACGACCGACCAGTAGCCGATCGGTAACTGATCGGCAGCGGGTGGTGCTCAGCGCGGCCAGAAGGTGTGCCATTCCTGCGCGGTGAGCGGCGACCGGGTGCCTCGTTCGGCTTCGGCGGCGTCTTCGGCGGCCCGGATCGCGATGGCAAAGTCGATGGATGCTTTGCGCAGGCGTTCCTCGGCCGAGTCGGGGCCGCCGAGCTCGACCACGCGCAGGGAGTCAGGGACGAGGTCGGCGGGCAGGCCCGCGGCGGCACTGCGGGTGCGGATCTTCTCGGCGAGGGCGAGAGCAGGTTGGGCCATGGCTATGCCGTCGAGGCAGGAGCGGCGGGATTTCTCCGCGGATTTGCGCTCCTCCCAAGCCTTTTCCTGCGCCGCGATCTTGTCGACCACCGACGTCCCCGAGGAGAAATCGGCGTCGGTGAGGTAGGGGCTGCGGTGGACGAGCTTGCCGACCAGGGTCGCCGCGACATCGTCGACGGTGAATTCGCCCGCGTGTTCGGCGATTCGGGAGTGGAACAGCACCTGCAACAGGAGGTCGCCGAGTTCTTCCTTGATGGTTTCGGCATCGCCGGCCTGGATGGCGTCGAGGAGTTCGTAGGTCTCCTCGAGGAGATAGGGACGCAGGGAATCGTGGGTCTGGGTGCGTTCCCAGCCGCCGAAATGCCAGAGGCGGTCCATCACCTCGACGGCATCGGACAGTCCCGCGGCGACCACCGCGGTGTCGGCCTGCTCCTGGGAGATCTCCGGGCTCATCGGGCCGCCGCGGCTTCCGTCGGAACCGAGAGATCCACCATTCCCTGGGGTTTGCCGTCGAGCACCAGCAGTAGATCGGCGACGAACTGCAGCACTGCCACGTCACGCACCCGGTCGGCGCCGACGCTGTCGGTGATCCGCGGCAACGGCAGGGTGATCAGGCCGCTCGCCGGGCGATAGTTGGCGGCCGGGTAGATCCGCTTGAGCCGAAGTTGTTTGGAGTCGGGCAGATTCAGCGGAGCGATCTTGAGCGAAGAACCGGTGACCACGATCTCGGACACGTCGTACGCGCGCGCGAGCAGGCGCAGCTTGGCCACCGCCACCAGTCGCCCGACCTCCACCGGCAGCGGGCCGTAGCGGTCGACGAGCTCTTCGATCACCGCCGCCAGGGCCGTATCGTCCTGGGCGGAGGCGAGTTTGCGGTAGCCCTCCAACCGCAGGCGGTCGCTGGCGATGTAGTCGGGCGGGATGTGCGCGTCGACGGGCAGATCGATGCGCACCTCCTTGTTCTCCTCGGTGACGATCGGCTTGCCGTCGGCGGCCGCCCGATAGGCCTCCACCGCCTCACCGACCAGTCGCACATACAGATCGAAGCCCACGCCGGCGACGTGGCCGGACTGTTCGGCGCCGAGCACATTGCCCGCGCCACGAATCTCGAGGTCCTTCATCGCCACGGCCATACCCGCACCGAGATCGGAGTTCTGCGAGATGGTGGCCAAGCGGTCGTAGGCGGTCTCGGTGAGCGGCTTCTCCGGCGGATACAGGAAGTACGCATAGCCGCGCTCCCTCGAACGACCGACGCGACCACGCAACTGGTGCAGCTGCGAAAGGCCGAGGGAGTCGGCACGTTCCACGATCAACGTGTTCGCGTTGGAGATGTCGAGGCCGGTCTCGATGATGGTGGTGCAGACCAGCACGTCGTATTCGCGCTCCCAGAATCCCTGGACGGTCTTCTCGAGCTGGTCCTCGTTCATCTGACCGTGCGCCACGACGACGCGCGCCTCCGGCACCAGATCACGAATCTTCTTGGCGGCCTTGTCGATCGAGGACACCCGGTTGTGCACGTAGAAGACCTGGCCGTCACGCATCAGCTCACGGCGGATGGCGGCGGTGACCTGCTTGTCGTTGTAGGCGCCCACGTAGGTGAGCACCGGGTGCCGTTCCTCGGGCGGGGTGAGGATGGTCGACATCTCGCGGATGCCCGCCAGGCTCATCTCCAGGGTGCGCGGGATCGGGGTGGCCGACATGGTGAGCACGTCGACGTGGGTGCGCAGCGCCTTGATGTGTTCCTTGTGTTCCACACCGAAGCGCTGCTCCTCGTCGACCACCACCAAGCCGAGGTCCTTCCAGCGCACACCGGTCTGCAGCAACCGGTGTGTGCCGACCACGATGTCGACCGAGCCGTCGGCCATCCCGGCCAGGATCTCCTTGGAATCGGCGGCATCGGTGAACCGCGACAGACCACGCACCGTCACCGGGAAGCCCGCGACACGTTCGGTGAAGGTCTGCAGATGCTGCTGAGCGAGCAGGGTGGTCGGCACGAGCACGGTGACCTGCTTGCCGTCCTGCACCGCCTTGAACGCGGCGCGCACGGCGATCTCGGTCTTGCCGTAGCCGACATCGCCGCAGACCACGCGGTCCATCGGCACCGCCTTCTCCATGTCCGACTTCACGTCGGTGATGGCGGTCATCTGGTCGACGGTTTCGGTGAACGCGAACGCGTCCTCCATCTCCTGCTGCCACGGCGTATCCGGGCCGAAGGCGTGACCCGGCGCGGCCTGACGCGCGGCGTAGAGCTGCACCAGCTCACCGGCGATCTCGCGAACTGCCTTGCGCGCCTTGCGTTTCGTGTTCGCCCAGTCGGAGCCGCCGAGTTTGGACAGGCTCGGCAGTTCGCCACCGACGTAGCGGGAGAGCTGGTCCAGCGATTCCATCGGCACGAACAACCGATCGCCGGGCTGGCCGCGCTTGCTCGGCGCGTATTCGATGACCAGGTACTCGCGCCGCGCGCCGCCGATGGTGCGCTCGATCATCTCGACGAAACGGCCGATGCCGTGCTGGTCGTGCACCACCATGTCGCCCGAGGTGAGGGCGAGCGGGTCGACCTGGTTGCGGCGCTTGGCGGGCAACCGCTTGCCCTCGGTGGGCGCGGTGACCCGGTTGCCGGTGAGGTCGGACTCGGCGACGACCACCAGACCGGCGTCGTCGAAGATCAGGCCGTCGTGCAGCGAACCACACAGCACGCCGACCACGCCCGACTCCGGTGCCACACCGGCGGGCAGCAGGGCAGCGGGCACTTCGGCCTCGCCGAGCCGCTCCAGCACGCGTTGCGCGGTGCCGTGGCCGGTGACCACGATGACCGCGCGGCCGCCGGTGGCGACGTGCGCACGCAGCGACGCGAAGATGGTGGCGACCAGTTCCTCGGAGCCGCGGGCGGTCGGCCCGGCGGATACCGGCAGGTTCACCTCGATCGGGTCGCCGGAGCTGAGCGGGCTCAGCGTCCACCAGGGCAGGCCGAGTTCGTCTGCGCTGGTGTGCAATTCGGGCAGGCTGCGGTAGCCGGAGGCGGCCAGGTCGAGGCCGTTGGCGCCCAGCGGCGCGTCGCTACCGAACGAGGCCGCGGTCCACGATGCTTCGAGGAATTCCTCGCCGGTGCGCACGAGATCGGCTGCGCGGGTGCGGATCTTCTCCGGGTCGCACAGCAGCAACTGGGTGCCCGCGGGCAGTGCCTCGGTGAGCAGGCTGAGCTTGCCCGGCGCCAAGACCGGCAGCAGGGCCTCCATGCCGTCGACGGGGATGCCGTCGGCGATCTTGTCCAGCATCTCGACCAGGGAGGCGTCGGCCTCGTTGTCCGCGGCGACCGCGGCGGCGCGTTCGCGCACCGGAGTGGTGAGCAGCAACTCGCGACACGGCGACGCGACCACCAACTCGACAGTGTTCTCGGTGAGCGAGCGCTGATCGGCGACCGAGAACGGCCGGATCTCGCTGACCTCGTCGCCCCAGAACTCCACGCGCACCGGATGATCCGCGGTCGGCGCGAACAGATCGAGGATGCCGCCGCGTACCGCGAACTCACCGCGCTTGCCGACCATGTCGACGCGGGTGTACGCGAATTCGACCAGGCGAGCGAGCAGTTCGTCGAAATCGTATTCGCCGCCGACGCGCAGTACGACCGGTTCGATATCGCCGAGCCCGGCGGTCATCGGCTGCATCAGCGAACGCACCGTGGTGACCACGACCCGGAGCGGAACGGGGTAGACGGGGTCTTCGGGATGGGCCAGCCTGCGCAGCACCTCCAGCCTGCGGCCCACCGTGTCGGGGCCGGGCGAGAGACGTTCGTGCGGCAGGGTCTCCCAGGACGGGAACATGGCTACCGACGGGCCGATCATCTCGGTGAGTTCCACGGTCAGATCGTCGGCCTCGCGACCGGTCGCGGTCACCACCACCAGCGGGCGCTGGTCGGCGATCGTCGCGGCGACGAACGGCCGGACGGCCGATGGTGCGACCAATTCCACCCCGGACTTGCCGACCAGGTCGGTGACCATCCGCAGCGCGGCGTCACCCGCGACCACTTCGGCCAGACCGGCGAGCGGAGGACGAAGGGAGGACATTGTTCGCTCCTGTAATGCGCAGACGGGATAGGCGAGGTAGCCGTCTCGAAGTCTAGATGAGTGATTCCAGGGGGTTGGCCTGCGGCTGACCCCGGAGTGCGAGCTGCCTCAGGGGTGGCAGGGGACCTGTGAGAGACATCACAGATGGGATTTCGACCAGTCACAGAACGCACTCGCCACGAACCTCCGAAAGCTATACGTCTATCGAGTAGGTGATTCATGACGACCACGGTCGGAATATCAGCGGAACGCACTGTCGTCCGGGGGGTGCTCCTGTCCAACGCACCGGGGAAACGGTCCGAGGTCCTGCAGGCAGTCGAGCAGCGTGTGGAAGACGGGGGCTCGATCCTCGGCGCACTCGAAGCACTCACCGAGTCGTCGCCGGTCGTCGCCGACGTTGCCGTGGCCTATCACACGGCGGAGGACCGGCACCGGATCGTGTCGCAGCTGGCGGACGGGCAGTGGCGGGCATCGTCGCTGGTTTCGACCCGATCGGCACTGTTCGCGCTGGTCGGTGACATGCCCGAACTCGCCGAGTTCGAGCACGTGGTGCTGCTGAACCTCGCCGATCGCACCGCGACCGCCGTGGTGGTCGGGCCGGATCGTCGGCGAATCCTGGCGTCGGACACCTGGACCACCGGATTCGCCGACGGCACCTCGCTCGACAGTCCGGTGGAAGCGTTCGATGCCGACGCGATGACCGAGGCGATCGCTCACGTGCGATCGATGCTGGAGTCGATCCCGACGCATCCCGACGCGGTGGCCCTCTGTGGTTCGTCGGCGGCCGATCCCGAGATCGCGGGCGCCTTGCGCTACGAACTCACCGCGCGCGTAGTCCTCGTGCCGTACTTCGCCGAGGCAACGGCGCGCGGAGCCGCGCTGATCGCCGCCGACCAGGTACGACAGCAATCCGCCGAAACTCCGCGCGCGCCTCGGCGCCCCAAGCGGCTACTGCTGGTCGCGGTGGCGCTCGCGGCTTTCCTCGGGGTGTCCGGATTCGCGGTGTCACAGGTGCTGGACGACAGCGCGCCGGCCACGAACGCGGGTTCCCTCGACACACCCAGCCCTTCGCCACCGTCGTCCTCGGCGCCCACAACCGTCGAGGCCACCACCGGTACCCAGCTTCCGACCTCGCCCGCGGACTCGCCGCAACCACCGGATCAGCCCGCCCCACCCCCGGCACCTGCGCCGATGACGGCACCGAACCCCGGCACACCCTCGGCCGCCGCTCCGGCGCGGCCGTCGGCTGCTACGGCCCCCACCGCGACCGCGTCTCGTGATCCGGAACCGCCCACTCTGGTTCCAGCGCCCGAGGCCGGGCCCCCGGATTCCCCCGCGCCGAGCGACTCTCCGACACCGACGAAGGTCGGGGCCCCGAATCCACAGGGGCTGTTCCCGGGAGAATCGCCGCCCCCGGCGGCGGGCTCGGACCCCGCGGCGGAACAGGCGTGGTGGGCCAACCATTGGAACCTGAAGCGACAGTGGATGAACGGCGGCTGAAACACGCCGCTGGGTGGATCGCTCGGGGGTGAACGCCGCTACGCGCGTATGGTCGAGGCGTGAGTCTGGCTCGACGTGAACGCCACGCCCTCGTGGAAACGATGACCGAGGTCGGCCCTGCCGCGCCGACCCTGTGCGGCACCTGGACGGTGCACGACCTCGCCGCCCACCTGGTGGTCCGGGAACGCAGGCCCGACGCTTCGATCGGCATCGTCTTCCGGCCGATGGCCGGGTACCTCGAAGCGAAGCAGGCGCAGATCGCGCAGCGACCGTTCGCCGAACTGCTGGAGCTGGTGCGCACCGGGCCGCCGTGGTGGTCGCCCCTGCGCCCGGTCGACGCGATGGTCAATCTCAGCGAGATGTTCGTCCACCACGAAGACGTCCGCAGGGCCGAACCAGGCTGGGAGCCAAGGCAATTGGCGGAGCGCGACGAAGATCGGCTGTGGACCGCCCTGCGCACCGTCGCCCGCGCGGCCTACCGCAAGTCGCCGGTCCCGGTCGTGCTCGCATCGCTGCAGGGAGCCGAGATCACGGCACGCCGTGGCGACGGCGCCGGGGTGACACTCACCGGGACACCCTCGGAGCTGCTACTGCATGCCTTCGGCCGCGACGAAGTCCGGATCGCGACGACGGGATCCGACGCCGACGTGCGGGCGGTGCTCGCCACCGACCGCAGCGTGTGAACTAGACGACGTAGCGGCGCAGCCTGCGCGCGGCGAATTCCCGGAAGTACGACAGCTTTTCCGCCGGCACCAGCGAGGGCAGCAGGAAATACCAGGCCCGCTCCATCCGCGCCGCCATCTGATCCATCGTCTCGGTGCCGACCGCGACGATGTGCACGCCCGCGGTCAGCTCCTGGAGCAGCACGCCGACCACATCGGGATCGAGGTCGGCGATCAGATCGCCCTGGGCGATGGCCCGTTCCGACAGCAGCCGGTAGGTCTCACCCCAGGTCTTGGCGATGTTGTCGCCCTGCGCGCCGCGATAGTCACCGATCTGATGGGTGAGCTTGAGCATCGCCCCCACCATCGGATCGTTCATCGATAGATCGGCCACCACATAGGTGATCCCGATACCCGCTTCCAGCGCGGGCACCCGGGAGTCGAAGAAGCCCTGGCACGATCCGATCAGGCGTTCGTTGCCCTGATCGACCACCGCCCTGGCCAACTCCTCCTTGGAGCCGAAGTGAAAGTACAAGGCGCCCTTGGTCACATTGGACTGCGCGATGATTTCGCTGAGGCTCGCGTTCGCGTAGCCCAAACGGAGAAAGACATCGGCAGCGCCAGCAAGGACGGAGTCGCGGGTGATCTCCGCGCGTGCTTGCCTAGCCATCAGATCCGCCTGTCATCCAATAATCCAGCCATCCTGAAGTAGACCGACATCCCGAAATTTGATCGACATACCGCCCGGCAGCACCCAAAAGGATGGGTGAACCGTACCACCAGGCGCCAAAGTGGCAGCCGAATCATGGATTCGGTCCACACAGCGCGCGCTAACGTCCGGTTACCCCACCGATAGTTGGTGTAGTCCCCGTATTCCATTCGGAGCTGAGACCCGGTTCGGCTTCCAAATGACTCAAACCGTTCCAACACAGGTTCACCAGGTGCGCCGCGACCACCTCTTTGGGCGGGGTTCGCTCGTCGAGCCACCAGGTGGCGGTGGTCGAGACCATGCCGACCAGGGCTTGGGCGTAGAGCGGGGCGAGGCTGGTATCGAGATCACGGCGGCCGAAATCGCTGGCGAGCAGATGTGCGACCTGGTTGACCGCCTCGTTGAGCAGGCTCGAGTAGCGACCGTCGGAGCTGGCCGCAGGCTGATCGCGGACCAGGATCCGAAAGCCGTCGGTCCGTTCCTCGATGTAGGTGAGCAGAGCCAGCGCGACCTGCTCCAATCGCACCCGCGAGCGGTTCTGGGTGAGCGAGGAGGTGATCATCTCCAGCAGCATCGACATCTCGCGATCGACGACCACCGCGTAGAGGCCTTCCTTGCCGCCGAAGTGCTCGTAGACAACCGGCTTCGACACCTGCGCGCGCTGCGCGATCTCCTCGATCGATGTCGCGTCATACCCCCGCTCCGCGAACAACGCGCGACCGATCTCGATCAACTGCTGCCTGCGCTGCGTACCGGTCATCCTGGGCCTGGCAGGACGACCCGGCTCACTAGAAGACATGCTCCCCCGCCTCTCCGCGTTTTCGACTCACGAGAATCAGTACGTGCGTTCCAGAAGGCTAACAACGACATCCGAGCACGGACGCGACAGGCGTACACAAGATTCGCCCGAGGGCAGGATCATGTGCGAGGATCACTGGCGTGCCGTAGCACAGTGGTGGGCCTCGACGGCCCACTGGTGTGGCGATCCGCCGTAGTGTAATGGCAGCACCTCTGATTTTGGTTCAGATAGTTCAGGTTCGAGTCCTGGCGGCGGAGCACACACGGACACAGTGACGTATCGTCGGCCCGCACCATCTACCGACCGAACCCGCCACAGCACACTCGCTGACAGGCAGCCGAGGGAGATCCATGCCACCGCAGACCGCCGTCGTCGTTCTCGCAGCAGGTGCTGGGACGCGAATGCGGTCGAAGACTCCGAAAGTGCTGCACCCGTTAGCCGGCCGGTCGATGCTCTCGCACGCGCTGCACGCCGCCGCCGAGATCGATCCGACCCACCTGATCACCGTCGTGGGGCACGACCGCGAGAAGGTCGGAGCCGCCGTCGCGGACGTGGGTTCCGAACTCGGCCGCGAGATCGTGTGCGCGGTGCAGGAGCAGCAGCTCGGAACCGGCCACGCGGTGCAGTGCGCCCTGGGTTCGATCCCGGCGGACTTCGACGGCGACCTTCTCGTCACCTCGGCCGATGTGCCACTGCTCGACGGGCACACCCTCTCCGCGCTGCTCGACGAGCACCGCAGCTATGCCGAGCGGCCCGCCGTGACAGTCCTGACCTTCGTGCCCGACGACGCCAACGGCTACGGCCGGATCGTGCGCGACGACGACGGCCAGCTCGCCGAGATCGTCGAGCACGCCGACGCCACCCCCGAACAGGCCAAGATCAAAGAGGTCAACTCCGGCGTCTACGCGTTCGACGCGTCGGTGCTGCGCACCATGATCGGGCGGCTGTCCACCGCCAACGCCCAGCACGAGCTCTACCTCACCGATGTGCTCCGACTGGCCCGCGAAGCCGGTCGCCCCGTGCACGGCGCGCGACTGGTCGACTCGAACAAGGTCACCGGCGTGAACGACCGGGTGCAGCTGTCCCAGGCGGGCGCCACCCTCAATCGCTACATTCTCGAGCGCCACATGCGTGCCGGCGTCACCATCGTCGACCCCGCGACGACCTGGATCGACGCGAGCGTGCGGATCGGACGCGACGCCGTGCTGCGGCCGGGTACCCAGCTCTTCGGCCGGACCCAGATCGGCGAGGACGCCGAGATCGGGCCGGACACCACGCTCACCGATGTGTTCGTCGGCGTGGGCGCGAGCGTGATCCGCACCCACGGCGAGCGCGCCGAGATCGGCGAGGGCGCCACCATCGGACCGTTCAGTTATCTGCGGCCGGGCACGGTCGTCGGCGAGGAAGGCAAGCTCGGCGCGTTCGTCGAGACCAAGAACGCCTCGATCGGCGCGCACTCGAAGGTGCCGCACCTGACCTACGTCGGCGACGCGACCATCGGCGAGTACAGCAACATCGGCGCTTCCAGCGTTTTTGTGAACTACGACGGGGTGAACAAACACCACACTGTGGTCGGTTCCCATGTGCGGACCGGTAGCGACACCATGTTCATCGCGCCGCTCACCGTGGGTGACGGCGCCTATACGGGTGCGGGTACTGTACTGCGCAGAAGCGTTCCACCGGGTGCACTTGCTGTGTCGGGTGGGCCACAGCGCACTATTGAAAACTGGGTGCAGCGCTACCGTCCAGGAACCGCTGCGGCGCGCGCGGCGGCGGAAGCCATCGCGGCAGACGAGACGTCTTCGAAGACAATCGAGCAAAAGGATGGCAACCAGCAGTGACCGCGTTCTCGATCGACAATCAGAAGAACTTGATGCTCTTCGCAGGCCGGTCACATCCTGAGCTTGCCGAACAGGTCGCCAAGGAACTCGACGTCGACATCACTCCGCAGACCGCGCGTGACTTCGCCAACGGTGAGATCTTCGTCCGATTCGAGGAGTCGGTCCGCGGTTCCGACGCCTTCGTGCTGCAGAGCTTCCCCGCGCCGCTCAACCAGTGGCTGATGGAACAGCTCATCATGATCGACGCGCTCAAGCGCGGTTCGGCCAAGCGGATCACCGCGGTGCTGCCGTTCTACCCGTACGCGCGCCAGGACAAGAAGCACCGCGGCCGCGAGCCGATCTCGGCCCGCCTGGTCGCCGACCTGCTCAAGACCGCAGGCGCCGATCGCATCATCAGCGTCGACCTACACACCGACCAGATCCAGGGCTTCTTCGACGGCCCCGTCGATCACATGCACGCGCTGGTGCAGCTATCGGACTACATCCGCACCAACTACCCGTCGGACAACCTCGCGGTGGTCTCCCCCGACGCGGGCCGCGTGAAGGTCGCCGAGAAGTGGGCCGACGCGCTCGGTGGCACGCCGCTGGCGTTCATCCACAAGACCCGCGACCCGCTGGTGCCCAACCAGGTGAAGTCCAACCGCGTCGTCGGTGACGTCGAGGGCCGCACCTGCGTGCTGATCGACGACATGATCGACACCGGTGGCACCATCGCCGGTGCGGTGAAGGTGCTCAAGGAAGCGGGCGCGGGCGACGTGATCATCGCGGCCACCCACGGTGTGCTCAGCGATCCGGCCGCCGAGCGCCTCGCCAACTGCGGCGCCAGGGAAGTCGTCATCACTAACACGCTGCCGATCAGCGAGGACAAGAAGTTCCCGACGCTGACCGTGCTGTCGATCGCGCCGCTGCTGGCCCGCACCATTCGCGAGGTCTTCGAGAACGGCTCGGTAACCGGCCTGTTCAACGGCAACGCCTAGGCTGTTCCGCCTCTCCGCGTCTTTTGGCCAGACTGAGGTGCGGGGTGGGTTGGGGACGCGGCAAGCTTTTTCGGGGTGGTGAGTTAGCTCGTGCCCGGTGAGTTACCCATGTTCTCTCGAGATCAGTCGGTGCGTTTGTCCTCGGACAATGGCGCACCGGCTGGTCTTTGGTGCATGGTGGTCCTGTAATTCGGGACGGGACGGGGGCGGTATGGGGACTGAGCCGGGGCGGCGGGTCGAGCTCGGTAAGGATCGGGGTGTGCCTCGGGTGCAGGATGATGCGCCGGAGGTGTCTGATTCGTCGGGTGGGGAGCCTTGGGGTGGGATCGCCAACCCGGTAGCACCTCGCGATGCGGCGCCGTATCCGCCGCCGCCCGCCGCACAGCCGTGGGGTGGGATCGCGAATCCGGGTTCGGCTGTCGAGATGCCGCCTTATCCGCCGCCCCCGCCGGTTTTTCCCGCTCCTGGTTATCCCGCCGCTGGTTATCCCGTTTCCGGTAATCCGGCGCCGGGTTATCCCGCGCCGGTCCGGGCACCGTATGGCGTTGCGCCGTATCAGCCGTATCCGCCCCAGCCTGGTTATGGGTACAGGGACAACACGCCGCTGTGGTCGATCTTCAGTTTTTGCTGCGCGGCCGCGTCGGTGTTCGGTGGGTTGGCGTTGTGTGGGCTGCCGGTGCTGATCACCGCGCCGACGGGGATCGTGCTGGGGCTGGTCGGGCATGCCAAGGGCGAGGAGATGGGCAAGTGGGCCGCGATCGTCAACGGTGCGATCGGGGCGCTGGCCGCGCTGGCCGTCGTCGTGTTCGTGGCGATGATCGGCGGTATCTGAGCCGCGGCGCGCGATACTGGTAGCGGTAACCTGACCGATCAGGCCTGCTCCCTCGAACAGAACTGAGAAACGCCGCACCGATGGACGCTTTCACCGGATTCCCGCTCACCGGACTCGACTTCTACGAAGACCTCGAGGCCGACAATTCGAAGGCATTCTGGAACGCGCACAAACACATCTACGACGACGCCGTGCGGGCCCCGATGACCGCGCTCGCCGCCGAGCTGGCGGCGGAATTCGGACAGGCCAAGATCTTTCGGCCCTACCGTGATGTCCGGTTCTCGGCCGACAAGCTGCCCTACAAAACGCACCAGGGTGCGGTGGCGGGGGTCTCGCCCGGCGTCGGTTGGTACGTGCAGATCGGAGCGGCGGGGTTGTTCGTCGCGGGCGGCTGCTTCCGGCCGTCGCCCACGGCCTTGGCGGTTTTGCGGGCCACGATCGACGACGAGGTGCGCGGCGCGGAACTCGAGAAGATCCTGGCCGCGACGACGGCAGCCGGTTTCACCGTCGGCGGCGACAAGCTCAAAACCAAGCCGAGAGGCTATGCCGCCGACCATCCACGCATCGACCTGCTACGCCACAAGTCGCTGACCATGCACCGCGAGTTCGGCGCGCCGGACTGGCTCACCACCCCGGCCGCGGCCACCGAGATCCGCCGCGCGTGGAACGACCTTCGGCCGCTGATCGAATGGTTTGCCGCCGTCCTCGAGGGCGTGCCGGAGGACACGAGCGGTAGGCGCCCGTAGTAGCGGTAACCGACCGGCCCGAGCGTGCCTCGTGACGCCACGGCTCTCGGAGGCCGATACTGGAAACCATGAGCCGTGAACCGTTGGACATGGACATGGGCGATGACGATCAAGCCGACGACATCGTCGAGTACGAGCGCTATGTGGAGGACCCACCCGCGGACCACGTGATCCGCAACCACGAAGCCGAAGCCGATGGCTTCCTCGGCATCAACGAGGAAATGTCCGAGGAGTACACCGAGAGCGGGTCTCGGCGCGAGGCGTTGGCACAGGACGAACGCCCCGCCGAGGAAGTCGCGATGGGAGTGCGCGGCGACGACAAGGTCGACGGCGACCTCTTCGACGACGACGCCGTCAACGGCGAGGAAGGCGTCGAAAAAGACCTAGAGGGCGACGAGAACCTCACCAGCGGCGAATACCTCGCCGACGAACTCGACCTCTAACTTCCCGCGTCGCCGGTGCACGACACGCTGGCATACGGCCCGCTGGCCGTTTGCTCGGCGAGCACCTCGTCGCCGACGAGGATCCTGCAGGTGACATCGCCACCGTCGGCGTCGGCCGAGGCGGTGAGGGTGACGGTTTTGAAGATCCCGTCGATGCTGACCTCCTTCGTCCAGGGCAGAGCGGCGTCGGTGTCCTGCGCGATATCCATATTGCGACCGCTGTAGGTGATCGAACTGGCCTGGCCGGTTCCGTCGACCTGATAGGTCACGGTCACCGCGCGATTGATCTCCTTGTCGACCTCGTTCACCGTGGTCGCGACTATGGCAATGCACGAGCCGAGTCCGACCAGGAACACCAGTAGGACGCCACCGAGAACCCATGGCCAGACCTTGCGCTTCTTGGGCGGCGGGTAGCCACCTTGCGGATAGCCGCCCTGCTGGTACGGCGGACCACCCTGCTGCTGCCAACCTTGTGGCTGTCCATAGGGCTGCTGTCCGTACGGCTGCTGACCGTAGGGCTGCTGACCGTACGGCTGCTGCCCATATGTCTGTTGTCCGTAGGGCTGCTGCCCATATGGCTGCTGACCGTACGGCTGATAGCCGGGCGGCTGATAGCCGGGCGGCTGGTTGCCCGATGGCTGTTCACCGGAAGGCTGCTGACTATGCGGGTCCGGCGACGATTCAGGAGGCTGCTGACCAGGTCGATCCGACATGTGAGCTCCTTTGCTCGGCGACGTGGCCCACTACCCAAGTGAGACCTGGGTCACATGTTGATCTTACTGCGCGGGTCCTTTCGGCCGGAAGAGCCGCCGACCCCCTGATCAGCGGCGTTCGGCCAGGGCCAGGATGAAGCGGTTGTCGGGGTCGGTCCAGGTGTGGGTGGGGGTGAAGCCGGCTTTGTCGAGTTCGGCGGCGAGGGTTTCGGGGCGGAATTTGGCGGAGATCTCGGTGCGCATTTCCTCGCCTGCGGCGAAGTCGACGGTCAGGTCGAGTCCGGCGACGGTGGCTTTCATCGCTTCCGTGGCGCGCAGGCGCATTTCGATCCATTCGTTCTCGGCGTCCCAGATGGCGACGTGTTCGAATTTCTCGGGGACGAAGTCGGCGTCGAGTCGGTTGTTGAGGACGTGCAGCACATTGCGATTGAATTCCGCGGTGACGCCCGCGGCGTCGTCGTAAGCGGGGACCAGGATCGCGGGGTCGATGACCAGGCCGGCGCCGAGCAGGAGCAGCTCGCCGGGTTCGAGGACCTCGTTGATGCCTGCCAGGAATTCGGCGCGCTCGTCGGGGACCAGGTTGCCGATGGTGCCGCCGAGGAACGCGATCATGCGGCGACCGCCCCGGGGCAGGTTGTGCAGGGTGTCGGTGAAGTCGCTGACCACTCCGTGCACGGACAGGTTCGGGTACTCGGTCGCGATCTCGGCGGCCGCACCGCGCAGTGCTGAAGCCGAGACATCCTGCGGCACATAGGTTTTCAGCGAGCCTTCCGCGGTGAGAGCGTCCAGCAACAGACGGGTCTTGGCGGCCGAGCCGGAGCCGAGCTCCACCAGCACCTCGGCGTTGGCCGCCGCGGCGATCTCGCCGACGACCCGCTCGAGGAGGGCTCGCTCGGTGCGGGTCGGGTAGTACTCCGGGAGTCCGGTGATCTGCTCGAAGAGTTCGCTGCCGCGTGCGTCGTAGAACCACTTGGGCGGCAGGGACTTCGGATCGGCGGTCAAACCGGTGCGGGCGTCGGTGCGCAAGGCCGCGGTGAGATCGTCGTCGGTGAGGTGGATATCCAGCAGCGGCGCGGTCATGAACGGACCCTTTCGGTAGCGGGGAGTTCCAGAGCGGTGATGGTGCAGTGGCCGGGCGTGGCGACGACCAACTGGCGATCGGTGACGGACTGCCAGCGCGGGTCGGCGTCGTAGGGTTCGGAGGACAGCACGGTGTGGTCGTCGGCGACGAGCACCGACAGCGAATGCCAGCAGGTGGTGGCCCACAGCGCAACGCCGTTGCCGAGCAACAGGTTCAGCCGAGCTGTCGGCTGATGGCGCAGAACGAGCGCAACCAGCAATTGGATGGCCTCGGCCGGAGAGGTGATCGGCCCCTCGGGGGTGATCGCCCGGAGCAGACCTCGCAGCAGCACCCACAGTGCGGCGGAGTCGGTGAACGCCTCAGCGTGCAGCAGCACCGCGGGCGAGCCGAATAGTGTTTCAGAGGAAGCGGATCGAGTCACAACGGCGGGTGTCGCCTCGGCGAATATCTCGTCGATGTCGGCGAGTACGGCCACAAGGGTTGTTCGCCAGTCGGGGATGACGCCGTTGTGACTGAAGGCCCAGTGTTCGTCGATGAAGGGGGCGCAGGCGGAACGCTCCACCGGCATGCCGACGGTGGCCGAGCGGACAGCGGCGATCACCGAGCGGGATTCGAGTTGGCCGAGGACCTCGGCGACCGCGGGATCGGTCCAGATCGGGGCCTGGTTGCGGTAGCGGGTCACGGCGTCACGGGCGGCTTCGACGCCGATATCGGCTCGGCGCCACCAGGCGACGCCGAAGCCGTCGGCGTTGATGGTGCCGCCCGCGCGCATGTCGGCAGGGGCCCAGGACTGGGCGAACAGCGAGTGCGGGCCGCGCATCACCAGCTCGCCCACGCCCACCGGTGCGCCGACGTAACCGAGGTGTCTACACATCAGTGTTCGTCCTCGCGCAGGTCTCTGGCGAGGCGGAAACCGGCGAAGATCTGTCGGCGGATCGGGTGGTCCCAGTTGCGGAAGGTGGCGCGGCAGGCGACCTCGTCGGTACCGAAGGAGCCACCGCGCAGGATGCGGTAGTCGCCGCCGAAGAAGACCTCGGAGTACTCGCGATAGGGGAACGGGCGGAAGCCGGGGTAGGCCTCGAAACCCGAAGAGCACCATTCCCAGACATCGCCGATGAGCTGGTGCACGCCGGTGGCCGACGCGCCGGCCGGGTAGGCGCCGACCTCGGCGGGTTCGAGGTGTTGCTGACCGAGGTTGGCCAGGCCTGCGTCCGGTTGGTCCTCGCCCCACGGATAGCGTCGCGACCCTCCGGTTTCCGGGTCGAAGCGCGCCGCCTTCTCCCACTCGGCCTCGGTGGGCAGTCGCTTTCCGGCCCAGCGAGCGAAAGCCTCGGCTTCGAACCAGCACACGTGCACGACCGGCTGGTCGAGCCGCAGCGGGGTGCGGACGCCGAACGCTGTGCGCGTCCATCCGTCACCGTCGCGCTCCCAGAACTGCGGCGCGACCAAGCCCGCCTCCTGGCGGTGCGCCCAGCCGCGCTCCGACCACAGTTCGGCCCGGTCGTAGCCGCCGTCGGCGATGAAGGCGAGGAACTGCCCGTTGGTCACCGGTGCGACATCGATCGCGAACCCGTCGACCTGCACCGGATGGGCGGGGCGTTCGTTGTCCAGCGCCCACGGATCAGCCGACGTACCCATCAGGAATTCGCCTGCGGGAATGACGATTTCGCCGCCGACCCGAACCTGCGCGACCGGCGCGGGCGGGGCCGACAGCACCGGCGCGCCGATCCGCAATTGGTGGGTGGCCAGCATGGTCTCGTCGTGCTGCTGTTCGTGCTGGGCGATCATGCCGAAAACGAAACCGTTGTCCACCAGCGCAGTACCGGCCAGATCACTGGAATCGAGGACATCGAGGACCTTTTCGCGCACCGAGCCGACGTAACCGCGCGCCTGCTCGGGATCCAACAGCGGCAGCGCCGGACGGTTGGCCCTGGCGTGCTTGAACGCGTCGTAGATCTCATCGATATCGGCGCGCACCGCCTCGCGCCCACCGACATCGCGCACCAGCCACAGCTCTTCCTGGTTCCCGATATGTGCCAGATCCCAGACCAGCGGCGACATCAGCGGCGAATGCTGCGCGACGAGATCGGCCTCGTCCACGCTGTCGGTGAGCGTGGCGGTACGGCGGCGTGCCCGCGACAGGACCTCGGCGATCCGGGCGCGCGTGCGGTCGCGGTCACTGTGGTCGGCGGGGACAGAAAGACTCACGAGATCTCCGAAACAGACTGGTCGACAACGACTTCGGACAGAAGGACAGCGGCTCGCCAGCAATGGACGATCAGCCGTGAGGTCATCGCGACGAGCCGTTGCGCGAGGAGTCGACCTCGGCGAGCGGGCTGCGACCCGACCTACATCGGCGGGCCGATGCTGCCAATTCCGCGGCGGCCTCGGGGGTTCGCGCATGGGCGGCGGCCAGGTCGAACACATCCACGGCCGCGCGACGCAATTGCGGATCGAGCAATCCGGAGCGGGCGGAGGTCAACCACTCCCCCGCTGTGGGCGCGGCGAGGGCAGTTGCCTCGGCGACGACGGCTGGAGTCGACAGGAGGGCATCGAACAGGTGGATCGGAGTGGTCCAGGCTTCGCCGGGTTGGGTGTCGAGGTAGCGGACCTCGAGGTGACCGGACGCTCGGACCGGGGGGAACAGCGTGGTCAGGTGGTAGTCCAGGTCGGTGCGGGTGGGGCGGCGGCCGACTTCGTCGTCGAGGGCGCCGGACAGCCAGTCGGCGAAGGTGGCGCCGGGAGGTGGGGACCAGTCTGCGTCCTCATCGGCACAGCGCACGCACAGTAGGGGCACGTCGAGGGCCCAGTGCGCGTAGGAGGTGATCGGGTCGGCCCAGTCGGCCACCGGGGGTCTGGCGCGGGAGGGGTCGAGGCGCAACCAGGTACGCATGCGCTGGGAAGCCCAGTCGCCCGGCGGGACACCGTGCAAGCGCGGTGAGCAGGCGAAGGCGGCGATCAGGGTGGGGCCGAGCGCGTAGAGGGCAGTCCAGCGGGCCCGTATCTCGGCGGGATCGGCGCCCGCGTCCACACTGACCTGTGTGGCGGCGGTGTTGCACATCATCAGCGTGCCGAAGGGGCCGACGCCGTCGAAACGACGTTCCATCGCCGCGTAGCGGGGTAGTCGGAGCAGGCGCTCGGCGGGACGGCCCGCATCGGCGGCGGCGGCGAAGATGCTGATCTCTCGTGCGGCGAGCAGGTCCCGCAAACGGGCCGCGTCAGCGCGCAGATGCTGCGTCAGCGCTGCCGGATCGGCGAACGGTGCGCTGGAAAGTTCGATCTGACCACCGGGTTCGAGGGTGACCATGCTCCCCCCCGGCAGGGGAACCGCGGCCGAGGCCGGGGCGATGGAGGTCGGTGCGTGCGGTCCGAGGGCCGCTGCCAGCTGGTCGAGCGAGGGTCGTGAACCGGTGGGCCCCGCGGTGAGCCACTCCAGTTCCGCGCCGATCAGCGCAGGTGGTCCGAGTTTGAAACACACGCCGCCGACATAGGCCTCCGCAGCCACCCTGGACGACATTTCGCCCTGGTCGGGGGCGTAATCGGGCCACGATGAGCGTTCCAGAGTGACCGCCATACCAACCTCCACGTGCTGCGTGCTGCCGGGGAACCTGCGTTTCGCTCATTCCAGAGTAGCGAGGTCTACCGACAGAGAAAGTGTCGAAAAGGGGAACGCCTCGGGGCGCTATGGTCGTCACCATGCTTGACCTCGCCGCGATCAGAGCCGCCACCTCAGGACTTTCCACCGGTCAGGTCTTCCTCGACAGCGCCGGATCGTCACTGCCGCCGAAGGTCGTCACCGACACGATGATCGCCCACTTACACCGCGAAGCCGAGATCGGTGGCTACCGTGCGGCTAACGAACGCCTCGACGACCTCGCCAGGGTGAAGACCTCGATCGCCACCCTCATCGGCGCCACCCCCGAGACCATCGCCCTCAGCGACAGCGCGTCCCGGTCATGGACCGATTTCGCCTACTCGGTGCCCCTGCGACCCGGCGACCGCATCCTGATCTCCGGCGCCGACTACGCCAGCAACGCGATCGCCGCGCTACAGCGCGCGAAGCGCACCGGGGCTGTAGTCGAGCGTATTCCCAGCGACGACACCGGACGCCTCGACACCGACGCGCTCGCCGACATGCTCGACGAGCGCGTGCGACTGGTGTCGCTCCAGCACGCTCCGACCAACGGCGGCCTCGTGAACCCGGTCGCCGAGGCGACCAGGATCGCCCACGAAGCCGGTGCGCTGGTGCTGCTCGACGCCTGCCAGTCGACCGGCCAGCTGCCCATCGACGTCACCGAACTCGGGGTCGACGCCATGTCGAGCACCGGCCGCAAATGGTTGCGCGGCCCCCGCGGCACCGGATTCCTCTATGTCCGTTCCGAATTGGCGCGGACGATGGAACCGGCCCGCCTCGACCTGCACAGTGCCGAGTGGGTGAGCCCCGGCGAATATCGCCTCGCTGACGACGCGTCCCGTTTCGAGTTCTGGGAATGCGGTGTGGCCGCCCGTCTCGGCCTCGGCGCCGCCGTCGACTACCTGCTCGAACAAGGCCCCGACGAGGTCTACGCGGCCGTCGCGACCCGCGCCGAGTACCTGCGCAAGACGCTGCCGGAACTGCCCGGCGTGACCGTGCGCGACCTGGGTACCGAACACAGCGGCATCGTGTCGTTCACCGTCGACGGCCACGACCCCGACCGGCTACGCGACCGCTTGGCCGAGCGCGCGATCACCGTTACCGTCAGCCGCGCGGGCTCCACCCTGCTCGACATGTCGGAGCGCACCCTGCCCGCCGTCCTGCGGGCCTCCCCGCACTGCTTCGTCAGCCCGGAGGATCTCGACCGCTTCGTCACGACGCTGGCCGACCTCAGCCGCTGAGCCGCGCGAGGTGCTCGCGGACGATCCGGTCCACGAGCACCCGCGGGTCCTGATCGGGGGCAACGATTTCCAGCGTCCGGTTGACGGCGATCGTCGCCAGACCGTGCACATTGGTCCACAGGGCCAGCGCGCGCTGCGGCGCCGACTCCGGCGCCACCGCCGCGACCAATTCGACCACCTGCCCGTACAGCGGCTGCGTCGTCGCCCGCAGATTCTCGCCGGAATCCGCCAGCAGATCGTGGCGAAACATCAGCGTGAACATCTCGGGCCGCGACACCGCGAAATCCACGTAGTCGACCGCCATCCGACGCAATCGTTCACGCGGGTCATCGATCGTGGCGAGCACCGCGAACCGCGCGATCAGCTCCCCGAATCCGCGCGCCGCGATCGCCGCGAGCAGGGCCGCGTGGGTGGGAAACCACCGCCGCGGCGCACCGTGCGAGACGCCGGCGGCCCGCGCGATCGCGCGCAGCCCGAGTGCGCCGACGCCGTCGGTTTCGAGCAGATCGACGCCGACGTCGATCAGGCGCTCGCGCAACGATTCAGGCATACCGGCAATTCTGCACACCAGCTCGACGGCTTTCACCGTCGCATACGTAGACAGTGTCTACTAGTCTTCGGTAGACACTGTCTACGGAAGGACCGCTCATGTGGTACCTATTGTGCAAATACGTCCTCATCGGCCCGGTGCTTCGCCTGCTCGGGCGCCCGCACGTCGAAGGGCTCGAACACATTCCCCGCACCGGCCCGGTGATCATCGCGGCCAACCACCTGGCCTTCATCGACTCGCTCTACCTGGCCCTGGTGATCCCCCGGCCACTCACCTTCCTCGCGAAGCAGGAGTATTTCACCGGCGTCGGGTTCCGGGGACGATGCAAGCGCTGGTTCTTCTCCGCCGCGGGCCAGGTGCCGGTGGACCGAACCGGCGGCGACGCGGCCACAGACGCGCTCGCGGCGGCCACCGCGATCCTCGACGGGGGCGGCGCCTGGGCAATTCACCCAGAGGGCACACGGTCACGGGATGGCAGGGTCTATCGTGGTCGCACCGGGGCGCTGCGCGTTGCCATGGCCACCGGGGCGCCAGTGGTGCCCGTGGTCCTGGACGGTACCGATCGCATGAATCCTCGCGGTCGGAAACTGTTGCGTTTCACCAAGGTACGCATCACCGTCCACCCCGCGAGGCACTATCCCGCAGCAGTTCATCACGCCCAGGTCAGAGCGGCAACGGACCTGCTGATGCGGGAAATTGCCACGTTATCGGGTAGACCATATGTAAACCGCTACGCAGCCACCTTCGCCGGCTAGAGCGCAACAGCAGGGGTGCTGGGGTGTCAGCCCGGGTTAACACGCGCGGGGCGGGGCGGGATTTCTTTGTTGGGAGTGCAAAGCACGGCCGTAACCGATCGTTGGCGTAAAGGGAGACCGACGTTGAGCAGGTTCACCGACGAAATGTTTGGCACAGCGCTGACCAGCCCGAAGGGACTGGTCACCGGAGAGCCGGAGGCACCACTGCGGCAGACCTGGGGGGAAATCCATAGGCAGGCACGGCGAATGGCGGGTGGTCTCGCGGCCGCCGGGATCGGGCACGGCGACGCTGTCGGCGTGCTGGCCGGTCTGCCCGTCGATATCGCGCCTGCCTGCCAGGCCATCTGGATGCGCGGCGCTTCGATCACGATGTTGCATCAGCCGACGCCGCGCACCGACCTGGAGGTCTGGGTGCGCGACACCGAAACGGTGCTGCGCATGATCGACGCGAAGGCCGTTGTTCTCGGCGCCCCGTTCGCCGCCGCCGAACCGGTGTTGCGGGAACGCGGGATCTCCGTGGTGCGGATCGAAGACCTGCACAGTGGCCCGGATACCGATCCGGTGCCCACCTCGGAGAACGATATCGCCCTGCAGCAGCTGACCTCTGGGTCGACCGGATCACCCAAAGCGGTGCGAATAACCCACGGCAACTTCTACGTCAACGCGTACGCGATGTTCAACCGGGTCAAGTTCCAGACCGACGACGACGTGATGGTCAGCTGGCTGCCGCTGTTCCACGACATGGGCATGGTGGGCTTCCTCAGCGTTCCTATGCAATTCGGCGCCGAGGTGGTGTGCGTGACACCGCTGGACTTCCTGGCCAGGCCGCTGCTGTGGGCCGAACTGATCGACAAGTATCGCGGCACGGTCACCGCCGCACCGAATTTCGCGTACTCCCTGCTGGCGCGGCGACTGCGGCAGGCCGAGCCCGGCACGATGGATCTGTCGAGCGTGCGCTACATGTGGAACGGCGCCGAACCGGTCGACCCCGACACCATGAACGCCCTCGCGGCGGCGGGACAACAGTTCGGGCTCAACCCGATGGCGCTCACCCCGGTCTACGGCATGGCCGAGACCACCCTGGCCGTGTCGATCCCCGACCCCGGCTACGGGCAGGTGCTCGACGTGATCGACGCCGACCTGCTCGAGGCCGTCGGCAAGGCGGTGCCGGTCGCCGAGGACGGCCATCACGGCACCCCGCGCAGGCTGCCGACGCTGGGGCACCTGGTCGACGATCTGGAGGGTCGCGTCGTCGACGCCGAACGGCAGCCGCTGCCGGTTCGCTCGGTCGGTGTCATCGAATTGCGCGGCCCCGCGGTCACTTCGGGCTATGTCACCGTCGACGGCTTCCGTCCCGCCCAGGACGCCGAGGGCTGGCTCGACACCGGTGACATCGGCTACTTCACCGAAGACGGCCTGATAGTGGTGTGCGGGCGCATGAAGGACGTCATCATCATGGGCGGCCGCAATATCTACCCCACCGACATCGAACGAGCCGCCCTGCGGGTATCGGGAGTCCGCCCCGGCAACGCGGTAGCGGTGCGCCTTGACGCCGGTGAGAAACGTGAAAGCTTCGCGGTGGTAGTCGAATCCAACGACTATCAAGACCCCGACGAGGTGAAGCGCATCGAGCGGGAGATCGTCCACGAGGTCTTCGCCGAAGTCGGCGCGCGCCCCCGCACCGTAGCCATCCTCGGACCAGGAGCCCTCCCGAAGACCTCCTCGGGCAAACTCCGCCGCACCGCCACCGCAGTGCACTTGCGGTAGCCCAACCCGAGATCCGCCATAACCGCACTCCCGACCCCGCACCCGCGACCCCTAGGGAGCGGCGGCCACGAAGTGGCCGGTCGCGGCCGGGTCGCCGGTTAGCCGCCGGGGCGTACGCGACGAAGGAGCAAGCCCCGGTGGCTAACCGGCGGCCCCTAGGGGCCGCGACTCGAGCGCGCCAGCGCTCCAATAAACACAGCGTCAAACCGTCTGGGACTACTCGAACCCCGCGCTCTGCCGTACAACCCGTCCCGGGACTACCAAACCCCTAATGCAGGTTGTTCTGGGCCGCTTCCAGCCCGACCTTCAATAACAGCTCCACCGCATCGGCGGCCAGCTCCACAATCACCGGAACCTCTTTGCGCTCCGGCGCGGCGAAGGGCTTGAGCACGTAATCGGCCGGATCCTGCCGACCGGGCGGACGCCCGATCCCGATCCTGGTCCGCAGGTACTCCTTGGTGGTCAACGCCTGCGAGATCGACCGCAGTCCGTTGTGTCCACCTTCGCCGCCGCCCTGCTTGAGCTTGAGGGTTCCGAACGGCAGATCGAGCTCGTCGTGGACCACGATCACCTGATCCACCGGCACCGAGAAGAACTTCGCCAGCGCGGCGACCGGCCGCCCGGACAGGTTCATGTAGGTGCGCGGCTTCGCGAGGAGAATCTGGCGTCCGTCCAGTCGCGCCTGGAGCAGGTCGGCACCGGACTTCTTGTGCACGGCAAAACGGCCGCCGATGCGCTCGGCGAGCACATCGGCGACCAGGAAGCCCACATTGTGACGGGTGCGCTCGTATTCGGGGCCGGGGTTACCCAGTCCGACTACGAGCGCGGGCCCGGAAGATTCGGTCATTGCCCGAATCGTAGTGCGCGGTCTTACTCGGACTCGGGCGCGGTCTCCGCGGTCTCGGTCTCGGCGGCTTCTTCACCCTCGTCGTCCATCTGCGAGGCGGACGGCGCTTCGATCACGTTGACGATCAGCGCTTCCGGGTCACCGGCCAGGGTGACGCCCTCGGGCAGCGCGATGGTGCCGGCCAGGATCTGGGTACCGGGCGCGATGCCGTCGACCGAGACCTCGATGGTCTCGGGCAGGTTCATGGCGTCGGCCTCGATCGACAGGGTGTTGAGCTCCTGGGTGATCAGGGCGCCGGAGACGGCATCGCCGACGACCACGACGTTGACGTCGGTGGTGACGCGCTCGCCACGCTTGACGATCAGCAGGTCGGCGTGCTCGATGTAGCGACGGATCGGGTGGACGACGACCGACTTGGTCATCGCCAGCTGCGGCTGGCCGTCGATCTGCAGGTTCAGGATGGCGTTGGTGCCGTGCAGACGCAGGATCGCGGCGAACGCCTTGGCGTTCAGCGACAGGTGCTGCGGCTCGGCGTGGTGGCCGTACAGCACGGCGGGCACGTTGCCGTCGCGACGGGTACGGCGAGCGGCGCCCTTACCGAATTCGGTGCGGACGGCGGCTTCGATCAGATTGGCGTCGGACATACTGAATGCGCTCCTACGGCTGGTCATGGGTGACCCAACTCCGGGGTCAAGGTCTACTCGTCGGACGAAAGAACGAACGAGGACGGCCCAAAGAAACTCAGCCGAGCCGCGTCGATCACGGTGTGCGCACCAAACGGGCACTCACCCTCGCCGAGACAACCCGCCAACCATACCGCATCGACAATCGCACCCTGAAACCGCCATGTGACCGCACACCGACCCGCACATCCCGACCTCGAGGAGGGATCGCCGACGCAGTCGGCGGTTCGCGCCCGTCCCGTCGATCAGGTGCCGTTGCGTAGGCGACGAAGGAGCAAGCAACGGTGCCTGATCGACGGGACCGTCGGGGGCGCGAACTCGAGCGCGCCAGCGCTCCAATACTGTAGATAGGTTGCCGACCACTGCGAAAGGTTCGACCGTTGACCGAGTCCGGAGAAGGCGTCGCCCCCACCCCACGCGGGTTGCCCGCCGAGGTGGCCCGTCGGCGCACGTTCGCCGTGATCTCGCACCCCGACGCGGGTAAGTCGACGCTCACCGAAGCACTGGCGCTGCACGCGCGGATGATTTCCGAGGCGGGCGCGATCCACGGTAAGGCCGGTCGCAAGTCGACGGTGTCGGACTGGATGGAGATGGAGAAGGCGCGCGGTATCTCCGTGAGTTCGACCGCGCTGCAGTTCAACTACCGGGTCGCCGGGTCCGATGTCGACAATGTGATCAACCTGGTCGACACCCCCGGTCACTCGGATTTCTCCGAGGACACCTACCGGGTACTCACGGCCGTCGACGCCGCGGTGATGCTGATCGACGCGGCCAAGGGCCTGGAACCGCAGACGCTGAAACTGTTCCAGGTGTGTCGCCACCGCGGCATCCCGGTCATCACGGTGATCAACAAGTGGGACCGCCCGGGTCAGGACCCGCTGGCACTGCTCGACGAGATCAGCGAGCGGATCGGCCTCACCCCCACTCCCCTGTTCCTGCCGGTCGGCATCGCGGGCGATTTCCGCGGCCTGCTGCGCCGCGGACCCGAGGGCGAGGCGGCCGAGTACATCCACTTCACCCGCACCGCCGGTGGCGCGACCATCGCACCCGAGGAATACCTGACTTCCGACGAAGCCGAAGTACGCGAGGAGGAGGCGTGGACGACCGCCGCGGAGGAGAGCGAATTGCTCTCGGCGGCAGGCCAGGACCACGATCAGGAAATGTTCCTCGCGGGTCAGACCTCGCCGGTGATCTACGCCTCGGCGATGCTGAATTTCGGTGTGCGCCAACTGCTGGAGACGCTGGTCGAGCTGGCTCCCGCACCCGGTTCGCGTGCCGACACGACAGGCAAGGAACGCACGACCGGTGACCCGTTCAGCGCGGTGGTGTTCAAGGTGCAGGCGGGGATGGACACCGCCCACCGTGACCGGCTGGCGTTCATGCGGATCGTGTCCGGCGAGTTCGAACGCGGCATGGTGGTGACCCACGCGCAGACCGGTCGCCCGTTCGCCACCAAGTACGCGCTGACGGTCTTCGGCCGCGAGCGCACCACGGTCGACACCGCCTATCCCGGCGATGTGGTCGGCCTGGTCAACGCCACCGCGCTCGCACCGGGCCACACGCTGTTCGTCGAGAAGAAGGTGGAGTACCCGCCGATCCCGAGCTTCGCCCCCGAGCATTTCGCGACGCTGCGCGCGCAGAGCGCGGGCAAGTACAAGCAGTTCCGCAAGGCCATCGACCAGCTCGATTCCGAGGGCGTGGTGCAGGTGCTGCGCAACGACGCCCGCGGTGACGCCACCCCGGTACTGGCCGCGGTCGGTCCGATGCAGTTCGAGGTCGTCACCGCCCGGATGCAGGGCGAGTTCAACGTCGAGACCCAGCTGGACTTCCTCCCCTTCACCCTGGCCCGGCGCACCGACGCGGAGTCGGCGCCCGAGCTGGATCGCCAGCGCGGCGTCGAGGTGTTCACCCGCACCGACGGCGTGATCCTGGCGCTGTTCAGCGACAAGTGGCGGCTGCAGTACATCGAGAAGGAACACCCGAAGCTCACGCTGGAACCGCTGGTCGCGACCGCGGACTAGGGCTGTCTGGGTCGGCCGCTAAGCGGCCGGTCCCGGATTGCGTTCCACCGAGGAGATGTGGTTCTCCTGCGCGATCATTCCCCAGCGGCTCGCGGTGACTCGCAGGCTGGGCAGGTCGCTGAGCGAGAGCACCACCTCGTAGGTGCGCTCGTACCCGGTGTGCGAGATGCGCCAATGCCCGTCGTCGCAGCGCACGTAGCTGTCGGTGTAGAAGGCGGCGCCGCGCAGGCACATGTTGTGCTCGGGGATGATCACCGTGTCGGCCAGGTACCAGGTGCCGCTCGCGGTGTCACCGTCGACGTCTATCTCGGGGTGGTCGCAGCGGTGCTCGGTGATCACGTGCGGTCCGAGGGTGTTGCGCAGGAAGGCCAGGAAGGCTTCGCGTGACTCGAACTGCAGGTATTCGCTGTAGGTGGCGGTGGCCTCGGGGATCAGCGTGTCGGCGAACTCGTCCCAGGACTTGGTGTCGAGGCTGCGCGAATATCGGTACTTCAGCCTGCTGATCGCGATGAGGTCGTCGGGGTGATCCGGCGGGCGCTCGATCGATTCGGGCTGTTCGTCGTCGTCCAGCGGCTCTGACGTCATCCATGCCTCCCCCGAGTCCGACCCGGCGACCAACGGCGTGTCATCTCCGGGCAGTAACGGCGTAGGGCCTATCCACTCGGACACGACAGGTTCGTCGACGTGCACGTTCGGAGTTTCCGGGCCCTGCTCCATCTCTCCACGATCCCACCGGAAACGGCTCGCCGCCCGTTCTGTATCAGATCGCTATCACTGCTGACACCGGAGTGTGACCTCCGGCGCCGACCGTGCCGGCTGTCTGAGCTACCCGATGGTGAAGCAGGTGCGGCAGAAATCCTCACCGAATTCCGAGAGGCGAAGGCTCTTGCGCACGATCTTGGGCGCACGGCCCGCCTTCTTGAGCGCCTGCTCCACGACGGGCTGCACTTCCAGCACCATGTACCGGCTCAGCACGACCGGATCGTCGGAGGTGAGCGTGAGACCGAGTCGGTTGAGGTTGATCAGGTAGGACCGTGAGCGGTCCGGGTAGCGCACGCCCGCCTGCTCGGGGACCGAGGTCAGATCGCCCTGCACCAGCTCCGAGCCGATGCCGAGCGGTCGGTTGGTCCGCACGTCGACGGAGGGCTGCGGACCGTTGAGGGCCATGAACCGCAGGATGCGGGCCTCGTCGGGGGCGACCTCGTCGAGAATGCGGTCGTAGGCCGGGTGCACGTCCTCGGTGAAGTACACGTCCGCCGAGCGGGCCAGCAGCGCGTCGCCGCGCCGCCGCAGGTCATCGGTGGTGGCCGACTGCAGGTACGGGCCGACCGTGATGGCCTGCTGCGATGCCCCGTTGGGCGTCGGCACATAGCTGACGATCTCGCGCACCGACCCCTCGGTGACGCCAAGTGCGCTGCGTGCGATGGAGCGCAGGGCATTGCCGGTGCGCTCGGCGATATCGGCGGAGGATTCGCCGTCCAGCGCCGCCTGCGCCAGTTCCTTGGTGACCTCGTAGGTGGTGCCCACAGCCCACTGGCTGCCGCGCACCGCGGTACCGGCGGCCAATCCGGCGGCGCGGAAAACGCCACGGATCAAACGTGCTTCATTACTGATCTGTCGCTGCTCGACATCCGAGCTGCGCTCGACGGCGCGGGTACCGGCACGGGCCAGGTCCTGTCCGGTCCTGTCGTCTGTCACGTACTACTCCGAAGTCTCGCCATGTGAACAGTCCTGCCACCGCGCCCCCTGTGCGCAAGTTTGTGGGCTGTCACCAAAGGTGGTGGTGGTCATTGTTCCGACTTGCAAGGGTGAGTACGGCATTCGCAACAGGTTCTGTGACTGATGTCTCAGACACTACCCTGTGGTCTGACGCACGACGAATGGACCCAGTTCGTCAACTCACAGTAGGGTCACCTCGCCGCGGGGGTGATAAATTTTGGTTCTCGGTGAGGCGGTGGTCACCGGGTATCGGCAGGAGGGCGTGTCGTGTTGGAGAGTGTGTTCGGGTTACACCCGACACTCCTGCTAGAAATTGTGACCATTCCTCTTTTCACAGGAATTATCGGCTACATAACCAACTGGTCCGGCATTCTCATGCTGTTCCAGCCGATTCAATTCCACGGAGTCCGACTGCCCGGTTTGCGCGCGATCTTCCCCTTTCTACCCAAGCGGATCCAGGTATTGCCGCTGCTCAGCTATGACGGCCGGATCGGCTGGCAGGGCATCGTGCCCTCGCGCGCCGACAAGATGGCCAGCATCGCGGTCGACAAGGGGCTGTCCAAGCTGGGCAGCGTCGCCGACTTCTATCGCGAGCTCGACCCGGAGAAGCTGGCCGAACATCTCGCCGAGGTAGCCGACGCGCAGATCCGCGACATCGTCGAGGTGATCCTGCGCCGCGAACACCCGCAGCTCTGGTACAACCTGCCCGTTCAGGTCAGGGAGATGATCCATCAGCGGGTGCGCTCGCAACTGCCCGAGATTCTGCGCGACCTCACCATGGAGCTCGGCGCCAATATCGACCAGTTGCTCGACGTGAAGCAGATGGTGATCCGCTACTTCCAGGCCCGACCGCAATTGCTCAACCAACTGTTTCAGGTGCTCGGTGCCAAGGAACTGCGGTTCATGCAGAATTTCGGCTTCTACTTCGGTGCGCCCTGCGGGCTGCTGCTGGTGCTGGCATTGCACACCACAGGGCTCTCGGCGCTGGTCGTGCTTCCGGTCGGCGGGATCATCATCGGCTGGGTGGTGAACTGGATCGGCATCAATATGATCTTCGCGCCCGCCACGCCGAAGTGGTGGTGCCCGTGGCGCCAGGGTCTGCTGATCAAGCGCCAGCCCGAAATCACCGCGGGGTACGCGGCATTGGTGTCCACCGAGGTCGTCACCGTGGCCAATATCGGCGACGAACTGCTCAACGGACCGCGCTCGGACCGCACCCTGCAGATGCTGGAGGACACCCTGCGCCCGGCCGCCGACCGTGCGCTCGGGCCCGCGCGGCCCGCGGTGAAATTCATGCTCGGCAGCCGCGAGTACGACACGCTGCAAACAACTCTCACCACGCAGGCGATGACGATCGCGCCGATGGCGTTCGCCGACCCCGCGTTCAACGCTCAGCAGAGCAGACAGGTCAACGCTTACATCGCCCGGCAAATGTCCGCACTTTCGCCCCATGACTTCGTGGACATGCTGCGCTCGGCGATCAAACAGGACGAATGGTTACTTTTCGTCCATGGCGGTGTGCTGGGACTGCTCGCCGGATACGCTCATATCCTGGTCTTCGGAACAGGAGTAGCGACGACATGGATGTAGACGACGGGACCCCGTCCACCGACATGGTGCGACGTTCGGTACCGCCGCTCGAGGCATCAGGCGACAAGCGTGGCCTGCTGCCTGTCTCACCGGTGCGCACCGTTCGGGCCGCGACCGGCGTGGCGCGGGTCGCGCTGACCGCTGCCTCGGGGATGACGCTGTGGACGCTGGACACCGCGCTCGGGGTGACCGCCACGGTGGTACGCGGCAGCATGGCGGGCAACCCGCCCAACGAGGTACTCGCCGAAGCGGAAACCGAAGTGCGCGACCGGCTTCGGCACGCGCTCGGCCTGCCGACGAGCGCCGACCACCGCGGCGACGACGGCACGCCGACCCTGCGCGAGCAGGGCGCCGAACTGCTTCGCCTGTCCGCCAGCACGCATGCCGCACAGCCCGACTCCCATCCGGCCTATCCCGGCATCCTCACCGAGATCACGCCGGACGAGGCACGGATCCTGCGATTCCTGCACGTCGACGGGCCACAACCAGCCATCGATGTGCGCACCGGCCGTCAGCGGGCGTTCGGTGGCGAGCGGTTGATCAGCGGACTCACCATGCTGGGTGAGCATGCGGGCCTGCGGTTTCCGAACCGGGTGCCGCAATACCTGCCCAACCTGCGCAGGCTCGGGCTCATCGAGTACACCCGCGACCCCGTCGGCAACCCGCACCGCTACCAGGTCATCGAGGCCCAGGAGCAGGTGCGGGAAGCGATGAAGCGCCCCGGTTTCGGTACGAAGGTGACCTACCGCAGCATCCTGCTCACCGAATTCGGCGCCGACTTCGTCCAGACCTGTTTACCTGTCGTGATCAACGACGGTCGCGAGACCGCGACCTAGTTCTCGCCGAGCTCCGCCAGTTCCATCCAGCGTTCTTCCGCTGCTTCCTTTTCGGCCACGACTTCCTTGAGTTCGGCTCCCAGGTTGATCAGCTTGTCCGGGTCCGTCGCGGCGTCGGCCAGCGCCTTGTGGAGTTTCTGTTCGCGCTCGTCGAACTTGGCGATGCTGCGCTCGACCTTCGACAGTTCCTTGCGGGCGGCGCGGCGGTCGGACGAATCCGTCGAGGTGCCACCGGTCTTCGCGGTGAGCGGCTTGACATTGCCCGCCATGGTGGCGCGCTTGGCGAGGTAGGAGTCGATGCCACCGGGCAGGTTGGTGAGTTTGCCGTCGCCGAACAGGGCCCAGGTGGAGTCGCAGATGCGCTCGACCAGGTAGCGATCGTGGCTGATGACCACCAGGGTGCCCGCCCAGTTGTCGAGCAGGTCCTCGAGCTGCTGCAGGGTGTCGATGTCGAGATCGTTGGTCGGCTCGTCGAGCAGCAGGACGTTCGGTTCGGCCATCAGAATGCGGGTCAGTTGCAGGCGACGGCGTTCACCACCGGAGAGGTCGCCGACCGGGGTGCGCTGGCGGGCCGGGGTGAACCCGAGCCGTTCGGCGAGCTGGCCGGCCGAGATCTCCTTGTCGCCGAGCATGATTCGCTGCGCGACCTGCTGCACGGCCTCGAGCACCCGCATATCGGTGGGCAGGTCGTCGAGTTCCTGACGCAGCCAGCCGATCTGCACGGTCTGGCCCTGGATCCGCTTGCCCTTGGCGGGTTCGGTCTCCCCGGCCAGCGCGCGCAACAGCGTGGTCTTGCCCGACCCGTTGACGCCGACCAGGCCGACCCGCTCGCCCGGCGCGAGTCGCCAGGTGAGGTCGTCGACCAGCACACGACCGTCGGGGGTGGCGAGGGCAGCGTCTTCGAGTTCGATCACCACGCGGCCGAGGCGCTTGCGCGCGAACGCGGCCAGCGAGACCGAGTCGCGCGGTGCGGGCACGTCGGCGATCAGCGCCTCGGCGGCCTCGACGCGGTAGCGCGGCTTGGAGGTGCGGGCCTTGGCGCCGCGGCGCAGCCAGGCCAGTTCCTTGCGGGCCAGGTTCTGGCGGCGCGATTCCGAGGCGTCGGACTGACGTGCCCGTTCGGCGCGGGCGAAGATCCAGTCGCCGTAGCCGCCCTCGTAGACCTCCACCTTGCCGCCGACGACCTCCCAGGTGCGGTTGGCGACGGTGTCGAGGAACCAGCGATCGTGGGTGACAACGACGAGTGCGGTGCGTCGGGCGACCAGATGTTCGGCCAGCCACTGCACACCCTCGATGTCGAGGTGGTTGGTCGGCTCGTCGAGGACGAGCAGGTCCAGGTCGCGCACCAGCGCTGCGGCCAGGGCGACTCGGCGGCGTTCACCACCGGAGAGGTTGGTGACCAGGGTGTCGAGCCCGAGGTCGGCGATGCCGATGCCCTCGAGGATCGAGCGCACGCGCGAATCGGCGGCCCATTGATGATCGGCGATGTCGACGGTGGACAGATCGTCGGAGAGCCCGGCGAACACGATCGAACCGATGCTCGCGCCCTCCGGCAGCACGCCGCGCTGGGTGACCACGGCCATCCGCAGCCCACCCACCCGGCTCACCCGGCCCTTGTCGGGCGGTTCCAGTCCGGTCAGAACCTCGAGCAGCGTGGTCTTACCGCCACCGTTGAGGCCCACCACCCCGATCCGTTCCCCCGCGTGAATTCCGAGGGAGACGTCATCCAGCAGCGGCTTGACGCCGAAGCTCTTGGAGACCTGTTCCAGGTTGATCAGGTTGGACATAGATGTAGCCTGTTCCGCCTCCCCGCGACTTCTAGCCGGACTCAGGCGCGGGGAGGCGGTGCGTCGGCGGCCTACGTTGGATTGCTGGATCAGTGGGCCCGTCCCCGGCGAGTTACCCATGTCCATACGAGATCTGTTGCTTGCGATCATAGAGGACCGGCCGTCGGCCGCTCTGGCCCGCCACCGCGGCGGGCCCATCAGCCTTTGGACGATGCCTCGGCATCGAGCACTCGCGCGCCCGGAACTGGCCCGCTCGCGGTGCGCACGCTGCGGCACACGCCCGCACCTGCCAGTTCGGCGGCGACACCGATCGCGACTTCCTCGGATTCACAGAGGAAGGCGCAGGTGGGGCCCGAGCCGGAGACCAGGCCGGCCAACGCGCCCGCGCCGACGCCCGCGCGCAGGGTGCGGCGCAGTTCCGGTTTCAGCGAGAGGGCCGCGGCCTGCAGATCGTTGCCCAGCAGCGGCGCGAGGGTGTGCGGGTCGCCCGCGGCCAGTGCCTGCATGAGTTTTTGGGGGTCGCCGAGACGCGGCGGCTCGCCTTCGGCACGGAGGCGGTCGAGTTCGCGGAAGACCGAAGGGGTGGACAGGCCCTCCTTGGCCAACGCCAGGACCCAGTGAAAGGTGTTGCGTGACAGCACCGGAAGCAGGCGTTCGCCGCGACCGGTGCCCAGCGCAGTGCCGCCGTGCAGAGCGAACGGGACGTCGCTGCCGAGCTCGGCGGCGATCGTGGACAGTTCGTCGCGGGCCAGGCCGAGGTCCCACAGCTCGTTCAGCCCGACCAGGGTCGCGGCCGCGTCGGCGCTACCGCCCGCCATGCCACCGGCCACTGGGATGCCTTTGGTGATGGCGATCTCGACCAGCGGGGCACGGCCTGCCAGGTGCGCCAGGCGGACCGCGGCCTTCCAGACCAGGTTGGTGCGGTCGGTGGGCACCTCGGCGGCGCCTTCGCCGGTGACCCGCACGGCGAGCGAGGCCGACGGGGCCAATCGGAGGTCGTCGGCGAGGGACAATGCCTGGAAGACGGTGGTCAGGTCGTGGTATCCATCCGGACGCAGATCAGCGACTCCGAGATGCAGGTTCACCTTCGACGGAGCTCGCACGACGACCGGGCTGGGCACAACTGACAGCACGATCACCAAGCGTAATAGGTTCGGCCGACTAGTACGCACGTCGAACACCCATCGCTCGAACAAGGGGTTGCGCGAGGTACCCATGGGGGGTATGTTCTTTCGTGTCGGGGACATACCCCTGGACCGTATGTTCGAAGCGAAGGAGTCGGCTATGGCCACCACCACTTACACCGTCACAGGGATGACCTGCGGACATTGCGTGAGCTCGGTCAAGCAGGAGATCGGCAAGATCGACGGCGTCACCAGCGTGGATGTCGACCTCGCCAGCGGTCTCGTTCGCGTGGACAGCGCGGGCGAACTGGCCGATACCGAGGTGGCCGCCGCGGTCGACGAAGCGGGCTACGCGCTCAGCGCCTGATTTCCTCGCCGCCGGTGCACGGCTGACCAGTCGTTCACCGGCGGTTCACCCCCGTCGTGCCGCCCGACGAATCATCCACAATGTCATCCACATCCCTACCCAGGCGTGGTGAGACACGAATTCCGGGGTTCGACCGGGAGCGCCACCCGCCGACCATGATCAACTCCGGACACGGCGAAAACCGGTTATCCACAAGTGCTTTCACAGGGACCGCCCGACCCGTGTCGATGAACGGCCGGTGTACTGCGGGTTCCCCTGCGAGAACCCACGATTCGCGGACCTAAGTCGTCGCCGCCAACCGGACGAACGCCGCGGTTTCGAGGGTCTCCCCCCGTGCCGTCGGATCGATACCCGCGGCGACGAGCCTGCGCTCGGCTTCGACGGGCGAGCCCGCCCATCCGGACAGCGCTGCCCGCAACGTCTTTCGCCGCTGCGCGAACGCCGCGTCGATCACCTCGAACACCCGGCGGCGATGCGCCTCGTCCATCGGCCACGGCGGTTCGACATAGCGGTCGATGCGCACCAGTCCCGATTCGACTCGCGGCACCGGCCAGAAGACCTGCGTCCCCACATGGCCTGCGCGACGAACCTTGCCGAAGAAACCCGCCTTGACACTCGGAACCCCGTACACCCGATTGCCGGGCTCGGCGGCCAGCCGGTCGGCCACCTCGGCTTGGACCATCACCAGCGACACCATGATGCTCGGCAACGTCGCGAGCAGGTGCAACAGCACGGGCACGGCCACGTTGTACGGCAGGTTCGCCACCAGCGCGGTCGGCACGGCGGGCAACTGCTCCGGGCGCACCCGCAGCGCGTCGGCCTCGACCACGCGCAGACGCTCCACCAGGCCGGGCGCGCGATCGGCGACGGTTTCGGGCAGGTAATTGGCCAGCACGGGGTCGATTTCGACGGCGACCACCTGATCGACCACGTCGAGCAGCGCCAACGTCAGCGAGCCGAGACCTGGACCGACCTCGAGCACGGTGTCGCCCGCACCGACACCGGCCGCGGACACGATGCGACGCACGGTATTGCCGTCGTGCACAAAGTTCTGTCCGAGCTGCTTGGTGGGTCGGACGCCGAAACGTTCGGCCAGCGTCCGCACCTCGACGGGACCGAGCAATGCGGCACGGCTACCGCGAGCGGAATTCTCTGGTTCGGACACCGCTAGAACCTACCAACCTCGCCGATGAGGCAGCTCAGCGCTGTGTCGGGGCGGCATTGACGCGCGCGAGGAAGCCGTCGATGGCGGCGAGCTGCTCGGGCGAGACCGAGCCGTGCTGGCCGGTGCCGGTGACCACCTGCTGATCGACGCCGTTGGCCGCGAGCTGAGCGACCAGCGCCGCGTGCAGCGGAGACGGCACGACCGTGTCGGTGACGTTCATCGTCAGCAGGATCGGGGCGTCGTAGCCACTGGTCGGCAGCATCATGTACGCCGCGAGCGGCTCACGCAGCGGAGCGAGCGGGCGCGCCAGGAAATCGGCCGAGGTCACGCCCTTGGTCGCGGCGAGGATCTCGTCGAGGCACTGAGTGCCCGCGTCGTCGACGAGCGCCTTGCCGCGCTCCGTCAGATAGGAGTCCACATCGAGTTCCGGGTGCGTGGCGCGCAGCCCGGCCAGGATGCTGACGACGAACGACGTGGTGCCCGAAAGTCCGGGCGCCGACGGGATGTCCGGCCCGAGCAACGGCAGGATCTTCTCCACATCGGAGGCAGCGTCGATGGCGGCGGTGCCACGGAAGTCCAGCTCGGGAGCGTATTCGGCCTGAACATGCGCCGCGCTCAACGCCGCGTGACCGCCCTGTGAGGTGCCCGCCGCGGTCCAGGTCCGCGACAGTTCGGGGCTGGCGGCACGGGCCGCGCGAACCAGGTCGATCGTCGCGGTCGCCTCGCTGCGCACCTCCAGATATGGGTGCGGGCCGGTGTCGAAGCGGCCGAGGCCGAGGTAATCGGGGGTGACCACGGCGAAGCCCTGGTCGACGAACCGCTTGATCAGCCGGTCCTCGGACGCGCGATGCAGCGGCAGCGGCGCGAGCTCCGGGTCGGCCTGACCGCCGCATCCCGGGCCGGAGCCCGACGTGCCGTGGGCATAGGCCACGATCGGCCAACCACCCGCCGGGGCTTCGCCTTCGGGGAGGAACATCGCGCCGCTGGCCGGGCGCTGGACGCCCGCCGAGTCGGTCATCCAGTATTCGACCGAGGAGCCCCTGTCGAGCCCGTGCCAGCCCGCGGGCTCGGCCTGCACCGAGATGAGTGAACCGGGGGTCTCGGCCGTTGCCGGGGTGAAGCCGGCGGCCGTGACAGCGCTCGCGGCCAGCGCGGCGACAACGGTCGCCCGAATCGGGTTCTTCAGCACAGTTCGGTCTCTCTACCAGGCGATCAAGATTTTGGACGAGTGTACAGATCAACGACCCTCGGAACCCCGAATGACAGAGAACCCTTAACCTGCGGCGACCCGACCCAAGAACTCGTCGATCGCGGCCCACATCGCCGGATTCAGCTCGCAGTGACTGCCTGTCCCGACCACCGGCGTGTAGTTCACGCCGCCTGCGGTGAACTGCGCGGCCAGCGCCGCATGGAGCGGCGAGGGCACCGTGCGGTCGGTGGCGTTGACCAGCAGCAGGATCGGCGCGTCGTACCCGCTGGTCGGGACGGTCATGTAGTCGGCCATCACCGAGCGCAACGGCTCGTCCCCGAGCGAGCGGCTGAGCATCTCACCCAGCGTGAGATCGGCGACCCGGTCGTCGATGGCGTCGGAACACATGGCACCGATCTCGTCGATGACCTGGCGGCCGAGCGGGCTCAGGTAGGTGTCGACCTGCGCATCCGGGCGAGCGGCTCGCAGTCCGGCCAGAATGCTGGCCGAGAACCCCAGAATTCCGCCGCTGAGTCGATCGGGGTTCCCCGGCCCGAGCAACGTGGCCACTTTCTCCACGTCCGACTCCGGGTCGATCGCGATGGTGCCGCGGAAGTCCAGCTCCGGCGCGTAGCTCACCTGCCGATGCGCGGTGCCGAGCGCGGCCTGCCCACCCTGCGACATTCCCGTCGCCACCCAGACCGGCGACAGATCATCACGTACAGCATGCGCGGCCCGGAGCATATCGATCGTGGCAGTGGCCTCGGTATCGATCCCGAGGTACGGATGCGGACCGGTGTCGAACCTGCCGAGACCCAGATAATCCGGCGCGACGACAGCGAACCCCTTCGACACCAGATGCCGCAGGAAAACGTCCTGGCCCGCTTGCGCTTGCGGCCACGGCGCACCCGCCGGATCCGACTGCCCGCCACAGCCCGCGCCGAGTCCCGTGGTCCCGTGGTCGTAGGTGGCGACCGGCCAACCACCCGCGGGCGCGGCCCCGGTCGGCAGATACAGCGCGCCACTCGCGGGCTGCGGCACACCCCCCACACCCCGGGTCCAGTAGTCGATGACCTGGGCCCCCGACATCCCATGGAACCCGTCGGCCTGTGGAACAACCGCGATAACCGTTCCCGGCGCGTCCGCGTGCGCCACCGTCACCGGCGCGCACACCCCGACCCCCGCCGACAGCACCACCGTGGCAATCGCACGCCACCAGGCCGAAACCGTAGACATCTCAACCACCCGTCGACTCGTTCAACGACCCGACCCCGCCGCACGAGCACAGCAGACCCGGCGAAACGAGAGCACTGTACCGGCAGTTCCGCCTCACCGGGTATTCAGCGTGCCGTCCGGGAGCTCGATTGCCAGTTCTCGGCCTTGCGTCAGGTGCGCACCAGATGGGAGGTGGCTGGGGAGTTACCAATGTTCTTGCGAAATCAGCTGATGCCCAACCGTCCGGTGCAAGCCGGCCACGCGCCCCAGCCCTGCCGCGCCCGAGTCACCTCGGCGATCGCGATCTGTTCTTCCCGACTCGCCAGGTCGGCGCGCGGCGCGTACTTCAACCCGCCCTGTCGTTCCCACGTGCTCTGATCGAACTGGATGCCGCCGTAGTAGCCGTTGCCGGTGTTGATCGCCCAGTTCCCCGTCGACTCGCACTTGGCCAGCGCGTCCCACACAGCACCGTCGCGCACCGGCGGCACCTCGGTGCCCGGCTTGGCGCCCTTCCGAATCGTCTTGGGCTGCGCGGGCGTGATCACATTCGAATTCACCTGCACGCGTGAGGCTTCGGCACCATTGACCATCCGCACCGCGAAGGTCGCCTCGTGCAGACCGGGCATGCCCGGGTTCTCGACCACGGTGCGGCTCATGTTCATGGTCACGTCCTCGATCACCGTTTCGACGGGATCCAGCGGCAGGGTTTCGGTGCGCTGTTCGGTGTGCTGGCGCGTGACGACGACCTGCATGCCCTCGGCGAGCGGTGTCGTCGCGGCGGGCACCGTGAAGTCCTCGTCCTTCAGCGGAACGCCTGCGGCAGCGAGGAATTCACCGATGGTCGCGGCGGCGAGGCGCACATCGATCGGGGCGGCGCCGCCGTCGACCAGGGAGATATTGCGCGGGGTGTACACGCTCAGCGCCGCACCGGCGAGGGGCAGCTTCTCGGTGCGCGACGGCAACACGTGGGTGTCGGACGGGATCTGCATCGACGCGAGCGCGTCGCCCGCGGTGGTGCCGGTGGTCCACACCGTGCGCTCGACACCGTCGACGGTGACCGTGATCTCGCGGCCACGGTTGAAAGTAATCGTGGCGCCGTCGCCGACCTTGGCGCCCGCGGCGGGAATCACCTCGTCGTGTTCGCCGATCTCGTAGCCCGCGTCGGCCAGAATGGCGCGCACATCGCGCGACATCGTCGAGAGCTCGGTCTGTTCGCCGTCGATGACCAGCGCCACCGTCTTGTGGTTCACGATCGCCAGCGAGGCGCCGACGAGAAGAATCAGCAGCATGGCCGCCACCGCTGCGAACAGCAACGGTGAACGTGACGAGTTGATCCGCGCAAAAGCTGACATGATTACAGGACGATAACGACGAGGTGCGCGGTAGACAACACCAGGCCGCCCGAACAGCGGGATCGTAGATCACAATTCGATATAGACAGCGCTGGTAGATAACAACGTGAGCACAAGAATGTGAGCCGACTCACGTTTATTGTCCAGCCCCCTGCCGAACAGACGAAACGGACTACCGAATCCGATACAGCCTGCGCGCGTTGGCGGTGGTGATTTCGGCCAGCGCCTGCGGATCCTGTTCGCGCACTTCGGCCAGCGCGCGCACCGTGTACGGCAGGCAGTACGACTCGTTCGGCGCACCGCGATACGGGTGCGGCGTCAGATACGGCGCGTCGGTCTCCACCAGGATCTGGTCGTCGGGCACCAGCTTGGCGGCCTCTCGAAGTTCGTGCGCGTTCTTGAAACTCACGGTGCCGGAGAAGCTCAGCACGTACCCCTCCGCCACGCAGGCCTCGGCCATGGTCGCGTCGGAGGAGAAGCAGTGGAAGATCACCGTGTCCGGCGCGCCTTCGTCGAGCAGCACCGTGAGCAGGTCGTGGTCGGCTTCGCGGTTGTGGATCATCAGCGGTTTGCGCACGCGTTTGGCGAGGTCGATGTGCCAGCGGAAACCCTCGATCTGGGTTTCGACGTCGGCGCAGCCGTCGAGCTTGCCCGGCCAGTAATAGTCGAGGCCGGTCTCCCCGACCGCCACCACGCGTGGGTCGGCGGCGAGGAATTCGAGCTCGGCCTTGGCCTTGTCGTCGAGAGCGTTGGCCCGGGTGGGATGCAACGCGACGGCGGCGTACACCCGCGGATCCCACTGCGCCGCCTGCACGGCCCACTGCGCGGCCGCGAGATCGTCGGCCACGGTCACCACGTGCCCGACACCGGCCGAGGCGGCGCGGTCCACGATGGCCGTGGTCGACGCGGCATCGGTTGCGCCACAGGCATCGAGGTGGGTATGCGCGTCGATCAGGGGCGCGAGCGGCGTCGGAACTGGCGGAGCCGGACGATTCGTATTTGCCACCCGGATTACAGTAATGGGCATCATGAGTGCACCCGTAGGCGCCGAGGCGCCCGCCTTCTACGTCACGACGGCCATCGCGTACCCCAACGGTGCGCCGCATATCGGCCACGCGTACGAGTACATCTCCACCGACGCGATCGCCCGCTTCAAGCGACTCGACGGTTACGACGTGTTCTTCATGACCGGCACCGACGAGCACGGTCAGAAGATGCAGCAGACCGCTGCCACCGAAGGCATCGGAGTGCAGGAACTCGCGGCCCGCAACTCCGATGTCTTCGAGGCGATGGACAAAGCCCTCGACATCTCGTTCGACCGCTTCATCCGCACCACCGACGAGGACCACCAGGCCGCCTGTGTAGCCATCTGGGAGCGGATGCTCGCCAACGGCGACATCTACCTGGGCAACTACTCCGGCTGGTACTCGGTGCGCGACGAGGCCTTCTACAACGAGGACGAAACCACCCTCCTCGCCGACGGCACCCGCGAGTCCACCGAGACCAAGACCCCGGTCACCTGGACCGAGGAGTCGAACTACTTCTTCAAGCTCTCGGCGTATCAGGACAAGCTCCTCGCTCTCTACGAGGATCACCCCGAGTTCATCGCGCCCTCGACCCGGCGCAACGAGATCGTCAGCTACGTCAAGGCCGGTCTGAAGGATCTGTCGATCTCGCGCACCACCTTCGACTGGGGCGTTCCGGTCCCCGGCGAGCCCGACCACGTGATGTACGTGTGGGTCGACGCGCTCACCAATTACCTGACGGGCGTCGGCTTTCCGAACACCGACTCCGCGGCGTTCGAGAAGTTCTGGCCGGCGAACCTGCACATCATCGGCAAGGACATCACCCGCTTCCACACGGTGTACTGGCCCGCGTTCCTGATGTCGGCCGGGATCGCACTGCCGGACCGGGTGTTCGTGCACGGGTTCTTGTACAACAAGGGCGAGAAGATGTCGAAGTCGACGGGCAATGTCGTCGACCCGCTCTCGCTGGTGTCCACCTACGGCCTCGACCAGGTGCGTTTCTTCCTGCTGCGCGAGATCTCCTACGGCCAGGACGGCAGCTACAGCAACGACGCCATCGCGGGCCGGATCAACAGCGACCTGGCCAACGAGTTCGGCAACCTGGTCCAGCGCAGCCTGACCATGGTCAACAAGAACTGCGACGCCAAGTCCCCCACGCCCGGCGAGTTCACCGACGAAGACCGTGCGCTGCTCGACCGCGCGAACGGGCTGCTCGCCAAGTGCCGCGCCGAGTTCGACGTCCAGCAGATGCACCTCGCCCTGGAAGCCATCTGGCTCACCCTCGGCGAAACCAACCGCTACTTCTCCGCCAATGCCCCCTGGGCACTGCGCAAGTCGGGCACCGAAGAAGACCTGGCCCGCATGGCGACGGTCCTCTACGTCACCCTCGAGGTGGTCCGTATCGTCGCCATCCTGGTCCAGCCGGTGATGCCCGGCTCCGCGGCCAAGATCCTGGACCTGCTCGCCCAGGAAGCCCGCACCTTCACCGATATCGCCACACCTCTGGCCCCCGGCCTCGACCTGCCTGCGCCGGAACCGATCTTCCCGCGCTACATCGAGCCCAAGGAATAGTCGAACGAGCTGTGGCGCACGACCTTTCGCCGTGCGCCACAGCTGGTCCGGCCCGGCGTTATTTCCAGGCGGCCAGCAGGTTGGTCGCTTCGGCGCCCAGCGCGGCCTGCAGGAACGGGCCGAAGCTGATGCGGGCTACACCGAGTTCGGCGAAGTAGTCCTTGGCCGGGGCGCCCGGCTGGCCGATCGCGTTGACCGGCAACGGCAGCTCGGTGGTGAGCCGGCGCAGATCGGCGTCGGCGTGCTTGCCCACGGGGTACAGAACGTCGGCGCCCGCTTCGGCGGCCAGGGTCAGCCGGGCGATGGCGCGGTCGAGGCGGTCGGACTCCTCGCCGTCTTGACGCACGAACAGGTCGGTACGGGCGTTGACCACCACATGCACGCCCGCCGCGTCGGCGGCTTCGCGCAGACCGCGGACCAGGTCGGCGTGTTCGGCGGGCGATCGCAGGCGCTTGCCCTCACTGTGGACCGTGTCCTCGATATTGAGGCCGACGGCGCCCGCGGCGAGCAGGCCGTCGATGAGCTGCAGCGGTTCGAGGCCGTAGCCGGATTCGATGTCGACCGAGACCGGAAGCTCGACGGATCCGGTGACCTGGGTGACGCGCGCGAGGAGCTCATCGAAGCTCATGCCCTCGCCGTCGGCGCGACCGATCGAGTCTGCGACCGGATGGCTGCCCATGGTCAATCCCGAAAAACCAGCGGCTACAGCGACATTCGCCGACCACGCGTCCCACACCGTCGGCAACACCACCGGATTTCCCGGACGGTGCAGTTCGAGCAGAGTCTTCGCCTTGGCATCCAGAGAAGTCATACCAGCGATGATGCCCCAGGCATCCGACAAGAGCTAGACGCAGCCGGATTTGGGCGGGCAGTTCAGCTGGACATCGAGCACACGCGCGCCGGGGCCCTCCGCGCCGAGGCGATCGTGCTCGTTGACGAGCTTGCACGAGCCGAGCGAGAGGCAGCCGCAGCCGATGCAGCCGGTCAGGTTGTCGCGCAGGCGCACCAGCTGAGTGATGCGATCGTCGAGATCTTCGCGCCACGTGGTCGACAGGGTTTCCCAGTCGCGACGGGTGGGCGTGCGCCCCTCGGGGAGGCGATCCAGTGCCGAACGGATCTCGCTGAGCGGGATGCCCACCCGCTGCGAGATGCGAATGAAGGCGACCCGACGCAATGTCTCGCGAGAATATCGACGTTGATTGCCACTGGTTCGACGGCTCGATATGAGACCTTCGCGTTCGTAGAAGTGCAACGCGGACACTGCAACTCCACTACGATCGGAAAGCTGCCCGGGGGTCAGCTCCTTCGTTTGCCAATCGGCCATCGTCATCTATAGCTCCTCCCACTACCACCTAAACAATACTTCAGGTATTCGTGTCGTGTACGAAAAATGGGCGGAACACGTGTCAGGGGTGAGCACACCGTGGCCGAACCCAGCGCGTTGCGGCTCGCAGACACGCCGTCCTCGCATTACGGTTTGCCAATGGGAACCGCCCCCGACTCGCGTCTGACCGTCACCTCCGAGGTCGGCCAGCTACGGACGGTGCTGCTGCACCGCCCTGGCGCAGAACTACGCCGTCTCACCCCGAGCAACAACGATCAGCTGCTTTTCGACGGAATCCCCTGGGTCGAACGCGCACAAGCCGAACACGACGCCTTTGCCACCGTACTGCGCGACCGCGGCGTAGAAGTGCTGTTGTTGGCAGATCTGCTGACCGAAACCCTCAGCGCCAGTGGAGCAGCCAGGATCCAGGGCATCTCGGCGGCGGTCGACGCCCGCAGGCTCGGCCACGGCCTGGCCGACCAGCTCGCCGCCGAACTGCGCAAATTCGACGCCCCCGCACTCGCCGACATCCTGATGGCCGGGATGACCTTCGACGAGCTGCCGTTCGGCCCCGACGCCACCTCACTGGTGCGGCGCATGCACCACGGCGGCGACTTCGTGATCGATCCGCTGCCGAATCTGCTGTTCACCCGCGATTCCTCGTTCTGGGTCGGTCCGAAGGTCGCGATCACCTCGCTGGCGCTGCCCGCGCGCAGCCGCGAGACCTCCATCACCGATCTCGTCTACGCGTTCCATCCGCGCTTCCTCGGCGTGCGACGGGCCTACGAATCGCATACCGCGCCGATCGAGGGCGGCGATGTGCTGCTGCTCGCCAAAGGCGTTGTCGCCGTGGGCGTCGGCGAGCGCACCACGCCCGCGGGCGCGGAAGCGTTGGCGCGCAGCCTGTTCGACGACGATCTCGCACACACCGTCCTGGTGGTGCCGATCGCACAGAATCGGGCGACCATGCATCTGGACACCGTCTGCACCATGGTCGACACCGACGCGGTGGTGATGTACCCGGGAGTGCGGAAATCCTTGGAGGCGTTCACGATCCGCCGCGAGGACGGCTTCTCCGGACGCGGTGACCTCGAACGTATCAGCATCAGCGGTCCCGAGCCCTTCCTGCCCGCCGCCGCCAAGGCGATAGGCATCCCGAAGCTGCGCGTGATCGACACCGGCCGCGACGGACCCGACGCCGAACGTGAACAGTGGGACGACGGCAACAACACCCTCGCCCTCGAGCCAGGGGTGGTCGTGGCCTACGAACGCAACGAGATGACCAACTCGCGCCTGACCGAGGCGGGTATCGAGGTCCTCACCATCAGCGGCTCGGAGCTGGGCTCCGGCCGCGGCGGCCCCCGCTGCATGTCCTGCCCGCTGTCCCGAGACGAGGTGTGAGCACCGTGTTCCACGTCGAGCTGTCCACTGATTCCACCCAGCCGCCCTACGAGCAGTTGCGAACAGCCGTGATCGAACAGGTCCGCGCGGGCACGCTCACCGCGGGCACCAAGATTCCCACGGTCCGCGCGCTGGCCGCCGACCTCGGCATCGCCCCCAACACCGTCGCCCGCGCCTACCGCGAGCTGGAAGCCGACGGCGTCCTCGAAACCCGTGGCCGCCAGGGCTCTTTCATCGCCTCCTCCGGCGACCCGACCCGCGACATAGCCAGCCGCGCCGCCGTCGACTACGTGACCACGATCCGACGACTCGGCCTCGACGACGCCGACGCGATCGAATTCGTCCACCGCGCCATGGACTGACTACCCGGCGTTACCGCCAGCTTGGCAGCCAGAGGTGGTCTTGCCAGTTCTGCGGCGTGATCGCCTGACCTGTGAGGATCGGCCACAGCCAGACGAAGTTGGCGATCACCACGCCGAGATAGATGCTCACGATCAGCAAGCCGAGCGCGTAGCGCTCGTTCACCGGGGCGGGCAGATAGGTGCCCGTGGGACTGCGCGGCAGCCCCGCGGGTCTCGCCGATCCGAGGATGTCACCGAGCGCCAGCGCCATCCCCATCACCAGGAACGGCGCGAGCACCACCGCGTAGAAGAAGTACATCTGCCGGTCCAGCGTCAGGAACCACGGCAGCAGCCCGGCGCCGTAGCCCACCAGCACCGCCGCGTAGCGCCAATCGCGGCGCACGATCGAACGCCACACCATCCAGCCGATCAGGGGCAGCGCCAGCCACCACAGCGCGGGCGTGCCGACGGCCATCACGGCCTTCACGCACTGCGCTTCGCCGCAACCGGTGACCGTGCCGTCGGCGTAGTAGTAGAGCATCGGGCGCAGGCCCATGGGCCAGGTCCACGGCTTGGATTCCCACGGATGGTGATTGCCCGCCGAATTGGTGAGGCTGGAATGGAAGTCGAGGGTCTCGCCCTGGTAGTACCAGAGCGAGCGCAGCGCGTCGGGCAGGAACGCGAACGTGCCACCGCCGCCGACCTGATTGCCCACCGCGTACCGGAACACTCCGTTCTCGCTGGCGAACCACGCCCAGTACGAGGACAGATACACCACCAGCGGAATCACCACCAGCGCGTACAGCGCGGGCCCCACGTCGCGGATCATCGTGCCGAGCCACGGCCTGCGCACCCCGTACGCGCGGCGCGCACTCACGTCGAAGGCCACGCTCAGCAGGCCGAAGAACATGATGTAGTAGATGCCCGACCATTTGGTGCCGCACGCCAGCCCGAGCAGCACTCCCGCGCCGAACCGCCACCAGCGCACGCCGAGTCGCGGGCCCCAGTCCGAGACGCCGACCCGGCCTGCCAGATCCGCGCGAGCCATGCGCTCGCGGACTTCGTCGCGGTCGACTATCAGACAGCCGAAAGCGGCGGTGACCAGCAGCGACATGAAGATGTCGAGCATGCCGATACGCGAGGAGACGAAGGTCAGCCCCTCGGCGATGAGCAGCACTCCCGCGAAGGCGCCGATCAGGGTCGACCGTGCCATCCGGCGCACGATCCGCACCACGAGCAGCACCAGGATCGTGCCCGCCAACGCCGCGGTACCGCGCCAGCCCCACGCGTTGTAGCCGAAGATCGCCTCGCTGATGGCGATGAACTGTTTGCCGACGGGTGGGTGTACCACCAGGCCGTAGGCGGGGTTGTCCTCCACACCGCCGCCGGTGACCATCTGCCAGGCCTGTGGGGCGTAGTGCTTTTCGTCGAAGACGGGGGTGCGCGCATCGGTCGGATAGTTCAGGTTGACGAACCTGGTCAGCGCGGCGATGAAGGTGAGCACCGCGGTGACCAGCCAGCCACGCGCGGTGTCGAGCGGGCCGAAATCGGCGGCCGGGCGCCGCGGCGCGGGACTCACCAACGCCGACACCGGACGCGACGGGGGCATCGCGCGCTCATCGGTCACCGGGATCACGCCCCGATCGTAGGCGGTACGCCCACCGAAGTCCGACCCGACACTGTGCCCCCTCGTTTCCCCACCTACGCGCGCACAGGGCTCGCGCGCTCGCCTGACAGAATGGATCGGGCGCCATCTGCTCATCGCACGCACCGCTCGCCGTACTGATCGCCTGCGGCCCCAAAATACCGGAGAGGCGGGACAACACTGTGTTGGTCTTAGCGGCAACCCCCATGGGCGATATCGGCGACGCGTCGCAGCGACTGCGCGACGCGCTCGGTTCGGCCGACGTGGTCGCCGCCGAGGACACCCGCCGCACGAAATCACTCGCGAAGTCGCTCGGCGTCGAGATCACCGGCCGCATCGTCAGTTTTTACGACCACGTGGAAACCGCCCGCATCCCCGGTCTGCTCGACGATATCGCGAGCGGCTTGACCGTCCTGCTGGTGACCGACGCGGGCATGCCGTCGGTGAGCGACCCCGGCTACCGACTGGTCGCCGCCGCCGTCGAACGCGATCTCCCGGTCACCTGCCTACCCGGTCCCTCCTCGGTCACCACCGCGTTGGCCCTGTCCGGCCTGCCGGTGGAACGCTTCTGTTTCGACGGCTTCGCCCCGCGTAAGGGCGGTCAGCGCCGAGAGTGGCTGCGCACCTTGGCCTCCGAACAACGCGCCATCGTCTTCTTCGAAGCCCCCCACCGCCTCGCCGATTGCATGACCGACGCGGTCACCGTCCTCGGCCCCGACCGCCGTGCCGCCATCTGCCGCGAACTCACCAAAACCTACGAGGAAGTCGTGCGCGGCACCCTCGGCGAACTGGCCGCCTGGGCGGCCGACGGGGCCCGCGGCGAGATCACCGTGGTTCTCGAAGGCTCCCAACCGGTTTCGGCCGAGCCCGCCGAATTGGTCGACGAGGTCGAGACCTTGGTGGCCGGTGGAATGCGACTCAAGGACGCCTGCGCCGAAGTCTCGGCAGGCCGAGGCGCCTCCCGTCGCGAGCTCTACGACGCCGTCCTGGCCGCCCGGTCCGCCGAAGCCTGACCGCGCTGCCGGGGCCTCAGCGCCCCAGCACCGCGAGCATCCCCGCGACCGCGCGCGGCCAGCCGAACTGTTCGGCACGGGAGCGGGCGGCGAGGCGGCGGCCGGAGGTCGGCATGGCCAGGACGTCGGTGACGGCTCGGGCGAAGGCTCGGGGTCGGTCGGCGGCGATGGCTCCGCATTCGGCGGTGACGATGTCGGCGAGCGCCGAGGAACGGCTGGCCACTACCGGGGTTCCTGCGGCCAATGCCTCCAGGGCCGCGAGGCCGAAAGTTTCGTGCGGGCCGGGCGCCAGTGAAACATCTGCGGTGGCAAGGAGTTTCGCCACCATCGCGCGGTCGTTGATGAAGCCGGTGAAGTGGACCGCCGGTTCACCACCGGGCAGGGCGGGCAGGGTGCGTGCGCGGCGTTCGAGTGATTCGCGGCGGGGGCCGTCGCCCGCGACTACCAACCGGGCCGGTACCCCGGCTCGGTGCAGGGCGCCGACCGCTTCGATGCTGCGGTCCACGCGCTTCTCCACCGACAGTCGTCCACAGTGCACCAGCATCGGATGTCCGGCGACCCCGAGATCGGCGCGCAGGCCGAGGTCACGGCGGCGTGGACTGAACAGGTCGAGGTCGACGCCGAGCGGTACCAGTTCCACGTTCGGCGCACCGATCCGCAGGAACTCCTCGCGCGCGAAATCGGTGGTGCACACGACCATGTCGTAGTCGGCGGCCGTGCGCCGGTTGGCCACATCGGCGCAGCGGCGCGCGGCGGGTCCGGGCAGGAACTGGCCGAGCAGCCGGTCGAGGCGCTCGTGCGAGATCATCACGCTCGCTACCCCTCGACGCCCCGCCCACCGGCCGAAACCGCGCAGCGTGAGCCGGTCCGACACCTCGAGCACATCCGGCGACAACCCGGACAACACATCGGCCACCCGCCGCGGATCAGCCGCCCGATAACCACCGGTCCACGGAATCCCCAACGCGGGCAGCGTAATTCGCAGCGCGCCCGTGGGCAGCACCTCTTCCGAACGACGCGACCCCGGCACGATCAGCACCACTTCGTGCCCTGCCGCCACATATCCCTCACCCAGGTGGTGCAGGGCAGTGCGCAACCCACCCGATCGCGGGCCATAGAAATTGGCTAGCTGCACGATGCGCACCCGCCGATCGTCGCGCCGCGCGGGTTACCTAGGGCTCCCGCCCGAGGAACGAAAGGTGAACAGCGTCGAAAGATCAGCTCGGTGCCACGCCGCGGCCCGCGCGTGGCAGATCGAGATCGAGCGGGATGCGACCCTCCCGTAACTGTGCCTCGACTTCTTCGGCGGGCATGGGCCGTGCGATCAGGAAGCCCTGCGCGCGATAGCAGCCGAGGCCGACGAGCGTGCGGGCCGCCATCGCCGTCTCGACGCCCTCGCCGACCACGCCGAGGCCGAACGAACCGGCAAGTCCGATAATCGATTTCACGATCGCCAGGTCGTCGTTGCTGTCGCCGAGTCGCTGGACGAACCCGCGGTCGATCTTCACCGCGTCCACCGGCAGCGCCTTGAGATGCGACAGTGAGCTGTAGCCGGTGCCGAAATCATCGATGGCGATCTGCACGCCCATTCGCTTGAGTCCGCGCAACGTGAGCCGGGTGCGTACCAGGTCTTGCACCACAACGTGTTCGGTGATCTCGAGGCAGACCGAACTGCCGTCGATGCCGAACATGTGCAGGACATCCTCGATTCGTTCGACGAAATCCGCCGAAACCAGCTGCACCGGAGAGACATTGATCCGGATCACGACATTCGAGGCCAGGCCGCGCCTGCGCCAATCAGCGAACTGTGAACAGGCGGAGCGGATTACCCACCGGCCGAGTTCGCCGGCCAGGTTGGTGGCCTCGGCGACCGAGACGAACGCGCCGGGCGGCAACAGCCCGCGGGTGGGATGCTGCCAGCGCACCAGCGCTTCCAGCGCCACGATCCGGCCGGTGCGCAGGTCGACCTCGGGTTGGTAGTGCAGCACCAGCGACCCATCCGACACCGCGGTGCGCAGGTTGAGCTCCACGTCGTCCTGCAGTTCGAACTGCGCGCGCATCGCGTCGGTGAACACCGCTACCCCGTTGCCGCCGCCGGCCTTCGCCGACAACAGCGCGTGATCGGCGCGGCGCAGCACATCCGACACCGAGGTCTCCCCCGGAATGCCCAGTGCGACACCGACACTCACACCCCGACTCACCGATTCCTGCCCCACCGAGACGCGGCGGCCGATCAGCTCCTGGATGCGGGTCGCCTCTAATTCGGCGGCGACGGCGTCCATCGGCATCGCGGGCACGATCACGAACTCGTCGCCTCCGAGCCGGGCGATCATGTCGGTGGGTTCCAAATTCTGGCGCAATCTGTGCGCCAGGGTGCGGATGAAGTTGTCGCCCGCGCTGTGGCCGAGGAAATCGTTGAGCGCTTTGAGCCGGTCCAGGTCGAGGAAGAAGGTAGCGATCGGGCCCTGGTTGCCAGCCTGCAGCCGCTGCTCCATGTATTCGAGCAGGGCGCGGCGATTGGCCAGCCCGGTCAGGTCATCGTGCAGGGCGATGTAGCGAAGCTGTTCCTCCGCCACCACGCGTGCTTGCAACTGCGCGAACAAAGCGGCGATCGCCTTGAGGACGTTGAGCTCCCGGTTGCTCCACGCGCGGTCGCCCATCTTCACGAAGCCGAGCACGCCGGTCGACTCGCCGCGCGAGACCAGCGGCACGCAGGCCATGGCCACCTCCGGGATGCCCGAGGACTTGCGGATCGTCTCCTGATAGTCGGCGCTGTCGGTCCCGGGCCGCACGACCAGCGGTTCGACGGCGTATTCGAGCACCCGGAAGACCGAATCGGCGTGCTCGAATTCGACGACGCGCAGCGGATCGGGATCTGGGATATCGGCGCGAGGTGGCCATTCCGCGATGAGGACGGTCGCACGCCGCGCACGGTCGGTGTGGCGTAAATAGCTCACATCGACATCGAAGTGCTCGACCAGGGCGGCGAGCACACGCTCGCTCACCGCCACCATGGTCGTGGCGTCGACACCCATCAACTCGGAGGCGACCTGTGTCACCAGTGAGTCGAGCGTTTGCCGAGGCACATTGTCTCCGATCCGCGCTATCCGTCGTTGCTACTGCCGGGCACCGGCACAGTCCTACTGCCGGGCACCGGCAACCGTCGACTGCGAACGCTCGCAGCCGCGGCGTAGCTCAGACGAAGAACCAATGCCACGTTCTCATCCTCAGGGATTTCCAGCAGGTCCAGGAAACGTCTCTGAATGCTGGCAAGTGTATCTGTGAACTCGGGAGAAACGCTGCGCAAATCATCCCGCCGGTCGGCATAGAGGAACACCGGCGACACCGGCTGCACCGCCAGACCCAGCAGGTGCGCACGTAGCCACACCCTTTCCACCGCGGCACCGGCCCGTGCGTAGTCGGCCAGATCCGGTCCGCCGTCGCGGACAGCGAAGGTGATCGCCACCAGCGCGGAGCTGGCCCGCACTCGATCGACGGTGAACTCGCCCAGTGCCGAACCCGCCGACCACTCGCGTAACCGATCCATGACATCGGTGCGGCGCCCGACCTGCATCTTCGCCAGTTCATCCGGGGCCGGGTCGAGCGTGCGCACGTCGATCCCGGTGGTCGAGTCCTCGCCCGGCCACCGCAATTCGGCGTAGAGCTCTTCGTGTAGCTGGGGGGTGAGGTAGCGGACGCGATCGCTGGCGCCGAGCAGCAATGCCGCCTCGGCCAGCGCGTCGGCGTGGGTGATCGCGCGCACGCTCGCCCGCTCGGCCGCCGCGGCGTCGGCCAGCGCGGGCAGGACCGATCCCGGCAGCGGCGTCGTGACGCCGAGGCGGCGGTTGGTGTGTCTGGCGAGCGCGAGCGGATAGTCGGCGGCGAGGTCGGGATCGGTGCCCGCGCGCAGCCGCAATCGGGCGATCAAGGGGGCCGTCGGGTCGTCGACGATCAGTTCCTGGTCGGCGAGCAAGCCGTGTGCGGCAGCGGCCGCGCGGGCGTTGTGCAGTGCGGCGCCCACCGCGACGGCGCTGCCACGCAGCTGCACGTCCATAGCGGTGGTCACAGCGGGGTCGAGGGCGAGCTCGATCGTGGAGGTGTCGCCGCGCAACCGCCACGGCTGGACGTTGCCCCCCGACGGCGCGCGCTGGGCGCAAGCGAGAATCGCCTCGACCGGGTCAGCGGGCGGCGGTTCGACGGGATCGTCGACGACGGCGTCGATGCCGTCGTCGAGATAGCCGGGCTCGGCGAGGGAGTCCAGGGTCGCCTCCAGATCGACGCGGGTCCGGCCGGAGGACAACTTGGCGCCGAGCCCGATCCGGCGAACGGCCGCGGTCACGATCGCGGCGCCCAGCTGCACGTCACTGCCGAGTTGTGGCCAGGTGGTGATCGTTTCACCGATCTCGGCAAGACTGGCCGCCATCCGCGACGACAGTTGTCCCGGGTCGAGAATCCGCAGCACGTGCGGCGCCTTGGCCTTGGTGTCGAGGCCGGCCAACTGCTCGCCGGTGGTCGCGCCGAGCAGTCCGTGGAAGGGTTCGCGATCAGGTTCGAGGTCGTATCGCTCGACGTCGAACAGCCCACGGTCACTGGTCTCCATCAGCAGCGGGATCCGGTGCCTGCGCGCGGCCTCGCGGACCGCGAATTTGATGTCGAGGGAATCGCATTCCTCCACCACTACCGAGAGCCCGTCGAGGAACTCGTCGACCGTGTCGGCCAGCACGCCCTCGGGCCAGATCTCGACCGGCAGGAAGGGGTCGAGTTCGGCGATTCGGCGCGCGGTGACGACGGACTTGTTCACGCCGACATCGAACAGTCCGCCCGGCACCCGATTCAGATTCGACAGTTCGATCGTGTCGAAGTCGGCGAGGCGAAGCAGCCCGCAGCCGCCCTCGAGCGCGAGGGTGTAGGCGATCGAGTGGCCGACGCTCTGCCCGACGACGCCGACGACCAACTGGGCGAGGCGCTGTTGTTCGCCGCTGGTGAGTTTGTTGCGGTTACGGTCCGAGCGGATCGCCCGGAACGCGGCAGGCCCGAGGATCGCGACCAGCGCGCGCCGCCACGGGTAATAGACCCAGCGTTCCTCGGCGGGGTCGATCCCGGGCGGCAACCCGGTCAGCCGAGCCAGTTCAGCACGCAGCCCCGCGCGCAGGTCATCGGTGCGCATTTCGGCTCGGCCTGCCAGCTGCCGCAGGGTTGCCGCGTCGGTGGGGTCGGTCGGATCGAGGACGAGGGGGCGATGATCCATCGCCGGATATTCGGGGTCGGTCATGGAGCGAGCCGACCCCACACCCGGAGCACCTCGACCGATTCGGTGCGACGGTGAATGCTCCGCAACCTCACTCCAGCCCGCATAGCTTCGTCAGCCATCGTGTTCCTACTCCGTGCTCAACGCCTGCGCGCGGTCGGCGTCCTTCCGATGCCAACTCGTGCAGTATCCGTCATTCCGAAGGAATCCACCATACGAGTGGCTAATTTTCCGGTAACCTTCTGAGCCAGTTGAAATAAACCCAGGTCAGAGCGGGTGAAGGCACGAAAGGTGAATGAATGAAGACCGATCGGTTCGAATTCGGCTAACTTTCAGCTATCGACAGTGATCGACACGAACAATTCCACCGTGTCGGGGCCGTGCCACACTTCGATCTCCTCGCGGTAGGCGCGGGAGATCTCGGCCGACGCCGTCGCGTCGTCGACCTGGGCCCATACGTCTTCCACCGGGTCGTGATAGTCACCGTTGGGCGCGAAACGGGCGAAGATGCCCTTGGGGACGCGCAGCATGAGATCGCCCACCGGCACGTCGGCCGGAGTCGCGTATTCGCGCGCGACCAGCGCGTTCCAATTGCCCGCCGGATCGGGGACGTAGACCGTGTGCAGCGGTTCGCCGGCGCCGGACCGGTCGCGCAGTCGGTCCTTGAGGAACTCGATCAGATCGCTGTTGCTCACTTTGAAGCTCGGATGCACCCGGGGCACGGCCAGGCCGCCGTACAGCGCCGCGCCACGGACCACGATCGAATACGTCATCGCGGGTCGACCGCCAGGTACAGCTCGATCTTGTAGGCGTGCGGGTAGCACTCGAAATCGCCGGTGAAGGTGCGCTTGATCTGGTTGTGCTCCTCGGCGTAGGCGATCTGGGTCCACAGATCCGTCATCACCTGCGGGAAATTGCCGACCGAGGAGAAGCGCGCGTAGGCACCGCGCGGCAGCCGAGCCGCCAGATGTCCACGAGTCACCTGGTCGAGCGATTCACACTGATAACCCACGATCTGGGTGTTGTAGGTGCTCAACTCGCCGGTGTAGTCGGTATAGGCGCTGGCCAGTGGCCCGCCGAGATCCTGATGCAAGACCGCCGACCATGCCGCTTCGAGGTCACGGTCGCGCAGCTCACCGAGTGCGCGTTTGGGACTGCGAACCGGAAGACCGGCCACCCAGGTCTCGTCCCGCTCGACGATTTCGAACTGCAATTGACGACTCTCTCGAAGGGTCCTGCTCGGGTTGCGCAATGCTATCAAACCCCACCCTAACCATATCTGAGCTGGACAAATGTCCACCATCGCCGAATGGATGCCTGGCGCTATTGTTCGATTCATCTCCGTGCCCTAAGCTCCCGCGCTCGTGTGGGTACGCGCGGCGCTGGAACCGCGAAAACAAGTCGTGCGTTGGGCCGGTGTCGTCATCGCGGCCGTGCTGGTCGGATATCTCGCTGTGCTGCTGGGGGATTCGCGGCACTTCTACACCGACGACACCGAGGCGCAATACGTGCCGATGTGGCAGTTGCTCGGTACCGAATTGCGGGCGGGCAGATTCCCGGCGATGGTGCCATGGGAATGGATGGCGGGCAATTACAGCCTCGAAGAGGCCGGGCTCTACAACCCCGCGCAGTTGCTGGTGTACCTGCTGGCGCCCTCGTTCGACAATCTCGCGCTGTACGCGACCGCCGTGAAATTCGTGTTCTCGGCGATCGCCGCGCTCGGCGTCTTTCGCATCTGTCTGGCCTACGGCGCCCGCGCGCCATGGGCGGCGGTCGCCGGAGTGGCGTTTCCGTTCAGCGGCTGGTTCCTGTTCTTCGACGAGGCCAGCTGGTTCACCTCGCAGACCGGCACGGCCTGGCTGGTGCACGCGTGGGCCTCCGCGGTGCTCTACGCACGAGGGCGGACCGGACCGATTCCGCTGTTCGTGTTCCTGTACCTCACGCTGACCGTCCAATACGCCTTTCCCGCCGTCGAATCCGGGTTGATGATCGCGACGGTCGCCGCGGGTGAGTACCTGCACCAGCGTCGGTGGGCACCGGTATTGCGCCTGCTCACGGCATCCGGGCTCGCGGTGCTCGCGTCGATGATCGCCAATCTGCCGGTCCTGCTGTCCTCACAGGCCACCTGGCGCGGTGACGTATCCACCATCCACAACGACCCGTTCCTGACCGTGCCGTGGTCGGAATCGCTCAATGCCAGCCTGCCGAGCACCGTGCCCGCGTTCACCGCGTGGTGGGGGCATGTGCAGCCGCTACCGATGGTCTACATCGCGTGGTTCGTGATTCCCGCGCTCGCGTTCATCGACTGGAAGGCCGCCGCGCGCACCGCCGCTTCCTGGAGCGGGATCGCGCTGTTCGCGGTGGCGACCCTGATGTGGACGGCCGGGCCGGGCGCGATCGGTCCGCTGCGGTGGCCGGCGCGAGTGTTGCCGATGCTCGCGATCGCGCTGCTGGTGCTGGTGTGTGTGCTGATCAGTCGCTACGGGGCTTTCGCGTCGTCGCGGCGGCGATACGCGGCGGCGGGCGCGCTGATCGCCCTGCTTTTCATCCGATCGTTCTCCGCCGCACCGAAACTCGTCGAACGGCATGCCCTCGCGGTGTTCGTGGTGGTCGGTCTCGGGGCCGGGGTGGTGTGGCTGGCGCGCACGCGCGGGATCGCCGCCGCGGCGGCGTTGACGATTGTCGCGACCTTCCCGATCGCCTACGTCCAGGTGGCGTCGGCGCCGCGGACCCCGATGTCGTACGGCTTCGCCGAGCAGCGCTCGGACATGACCGACGCGTTCCCCGATTTCGACGGGCGCACACTGCAATTGGCGGACCGAATCTTGGTGCGCGACGAAGAGCGAACGCTCGCAGGCACTTACGGCTCCATCGCACTGGGCAGCTACGCCAAGAACCTGGGGCTGCAGTACGTGAACGGGTACACGCCCGTGGGGCACGCGGCCTTCGCAGGCTTGCTATGCATGGCATGGGACGGCGGCACCTGCCCTGACGCGTACAGGAGGGTCTTCGCTGTCGAACCGTCGACCGACACCCCGATCGTCGATTTGATGCGGCTGGATCGCATCGTCCTGCAGCGCAGTCAGTATCCGAACGCAGGAAACGACCCGGCCCCCGCAGGCTGGAAGTTCGTCCACTACCCCGGTCACGAACACCAGATCTGGGTACTGGAACGAGTGAACCCACTGCCCTCCCCCGGCGACCTGATCGCCCATGAATCCGGCGTCCACGCCACCGTCATGCCCGAAGCCGGCCTCACCAACCGCGCCACCGTCTCATCCGGGACCGGCGGCCGAATCGTGTTGTCCCGCCTGGCCTGGCCCGGCTACACAGCCACTCTCGGCAACAGCGAAATCCCCGTTCGAGCAGTCGCGGGAACCTTCGTCGCGGTGGACATTCCCCCAGGTACCCGCAACGCGACCCTCACCGTCACCTGGCGACCACCCGGCCTGTCCATCAGCCTCACCACCGCCCTGCTAGCCCTGATCGGCATCGCGTTGCTGCAGTGGATGTTCCGCCGCACCCGCCAGAACAACCCACCAGAAACCCCCGAACCCCAACCCTCGACCAATCCTCCGAACCCCCAACTGGTCACCGCGTTACACACCCCACCGAACCCATACCCCACACTCCCGACCACACACCCCACCCCAGCCGATCCCTGCCGTCAACAACCCACCCACCGCACTCCCGACCCCTAGGGAGGGACGGCCACGAAGTGGCCGGTCCGCGGCCGGGCCGCCGGTTAGACGCCGTTGCGTACGCGACGAAGGAGCAAGCAACGGCGTCTAACCGGCGGCCCCTTGGGGCCGCGGACACGCGCGCGCCAGCGCGCCAATAAACACAGCGTCAAACCATCCGGGACTACTTCTCACCCGATAGCGGCAGCCAAATGCGGCCAAGCCTCATGCAAGTCAGCCTGGAACTGCCCCCAGGTATGCGACCCGGTCGGCCGATGCACATGCACAGCCGGAATCCCCAACTGCCCCAACCGCCCCGCGAAAGCAGCCGTACACGCCCCCGCGAGAGTCTCGATCGGCGGCATAGGCAAACCCCGATCCTGCGCACCGGGAAACCCCGTCGCCGCGGACAGGAAAACAGCCTTACCCGCGAGCCGCCCCGCGTTGGCGAAGACATCGTGCTCCTGCCACCCCGGCCCACCGGGCAGCCCCCACATGTTCCCCGGATTCCCACCGCCACGCACAGCCTGCGCGCTGGCCATCGCGATCCCCATCGGATCCGAAGCCCACGGGCAACCACTCAGCGCCGCCACTGCGGAAAACCGAGAACCACTCTGAATCGCCAGATCCAGGGCCGAGGACGCGCTCATCGACACACCGGCGATGGCATTGCGCCCACTCGTCTCGAGCGCGCCGTCGATCACCCCGGGTAACTCCTGCGTCAGATAGGTCTCCCACCGCACCCGACCCACGCCGGGGTCATCGGAAATCCAATCGGTGTACAGCGTGAAAGCGCCACCGACCGGCATCACCACATTCACGAACTTGTCGGCGAAGAAGGTGCGTACGTCGGTGTTGTCCCACCACGAGATCCCGTCCGCCCCGCCACCGGCCCCGGTGAGCAGATACAACGTGGGCGCCCCGGCCCCCGCCGCCTTGATCACCTTGTTCTGGATCACCCGCCCCATAGCGGGCGAGTACACATCGATCTGCGCGGACCTGCCACCCAGCGGCGCCTCGCCCGCCACATAGGCCCCCGGATCGGCTGATGCCTTCGCACCCCCGAGAGCGGCAACAATCGCGCACACCACAGCAAGCCACGTTCTCGATGCAGTCACCTAACCGGTATACCCCGCATTTCGGGCGCCACTCCGGGAAACACACCGGCGCGCCGTGCATCGAAATCGGGCAGTGACCAGGCTCACCATCCAGCCCGAGATTCGCTTCGATATCCCCGGGACCTGGGATTTTCCGCGCTTCCCCGCCGGCGTGAATCCGAAAAACCAGGTGATTTGTGTCGTACCCGCCCGGAATACTGACCGGCGCCCGATGAGTTGGACCGACGGAATCCGTCTTCTCTCTTGTGGTGCCGGGACGTCGTCGACTCGGCATCGGGCCACAGCTCACGCCCCGCCGTACCCATGTCCTCCGGAGGTTACCCCGATGCCAGCCGATCTATCCACGCCGATGACGAAGGGCAAGACACCGACCGTCATCCGCGTGCTGGTGCTCGCGACCTTCGTCGTCATCCTCAACGAAACCATCATGATCAACGCGATTCCGCGGTTGATGAGCGATCTCCACGTCACCGAGGTCGCCGCGCAGTGGGTCTCCACCGCGTTCATGCTCACGATGGCCGCGATCATTCCCACCACCGGCTGGTTCCTGCAGCGGGTCACGACCCGGCAGGCCTACGCGGCCGCGATGGGCGTGTTCATCGCGGGCACCGTGATCTCGGCACTCGCGCCGACGTTCGCGGTGCTGCTGATCGGCCGCGTCATCCAGGCAGGCGGCACCGCGGTGATGATGCCGCTGCTGATGACCACTTTGATGACCGTCGTGGCGGAGAAGGACCGTGGGAGCGTGATGGGCAACGTCACCCTGGCAATCTCGGTCGCGCCCGCCATGGGTCCGGTCATCTCGGGTCTGATCCTGCAGATCGACATCCCCGGCATCGACTCGTGGCGACTGCTGTTCGTGGTGATGCTGCCGATCGCCGGTCTGGTCACCTGGCTGGGTCTGCGTCAGCTGGAGAACGTCGGCGAGCCGCAGCCGGGCACGCTCGACCTCCCCAGCGTGGCGCTGGCGGCTCTCGGCTTCGGCGGACTGGTGTTCGGGCTGAGCAAATTCCACGGTGACAGCTACACCACCGCGGCACTGATCACCGCCAGTGGTGTCGCGCTGATCGCGGCGTTCGCGCTGCGTCAGATCAGCCTGCAGCGCAACGGAACCCCGCTGCTGGATCTGCGCGTCCTGCTGCAGGGCACCTACACCAAGGCTCTGGTCCTGATGTCGATCGCGTTCCTGGCGATGATGGGCTCGATGATCCTGCTGCCGCTGTACCTGCAGAACCTGCGCGGTCTGAGCCCGCTGGAGACCGGCCTGCTGGTGATGCCGGGTGGTCTGGCGATGGGTCTGCTCGGCCCGACCGTCGGCAAGCTGTTCGACAAGTTCGGTGGACGCCTGCTGGTGATCCCCGGCTCGATCGGCATCGCGGCCTCGCTGGCCGGTTTCACCCAGATCTCGATGGACATGCCGTACTGGCAGCTGCTCGGCCTGCACATCCTGCTGATGGTGTCGCTGGCCGCGACGTTCACTCCGGTGTTCACCCTCGGCCTGGGCGCACTGCCGATGCACCTGTACTCGCACGGCAGCTCGATGCTGGGCACCATCCAGCAGGTGGCGGCCGCCTTCGGTACCGCGCTGGTGGTCACCGTCATGTCGGCCCGCAGCACCTCGCTCATCGACGAGGGCACCCCGCCTGCCGTCGCCACCCTCGACGGCATGCGCCTGGCCTTCCTGATCTCGGCCGCCCTGGCCCTGGTCGTGATCGCCATGGCGGTCCTGCTGCCGAACCGTGGGGCGACCGACCCGCACGCCGCACCCGTGCAGGACGAGGCGGACGAGCCGGAGCTGGTCAAGAACTGACCTCCCGGATCGAACGACGAACCCCCCGGCCGCCTTCGCGGCCGGGGGGTTCGTTTGTGTCGTCCTCGCTCAGCGCGTGGGTCGGGTAGTGGTCCGACCGTCTCGCCAGAGGCCGAGATCGAAATACAGCGTGGTCATGGAATCCCATATGGTCGACCACTGCTGCTTCGGGCCCTTGCAGACCCAGACCGCGGTCATGCGGTCGATACCGGGAATGCCCATGGGGTCGTCGAGGTGGACTACGCGCTCCACCTCGGTGAAACGGGTGCGCAGTTCGTGTTCGGCGGTGTCGAGTCCGACGTAGACCACCGATGTCGCCGAGTCCGGCGGCGGGCCGAAGAACCCGAAGCCACGGCTCGGGCTATACGTGGCGGGCAAGCCGTACTGCCTGCCGAACTGTTCGACGGCACCTGCTTGCGGATAGCCCTGCGCGACGATGACGGCATCAGCCTTTTCCGCAGGCGTCAACGTGAGGTAACCGTCGTTGACCGCGGACACCATCAATGACCAATTGGTGTTTCCGAAAAATGCCGTCCGGAGTCCGAGGTCGATCGCATCCTCGGCCTGCGTGCGCCAATTTGGCGCGAGGGGTATCACCGTGAGCGTCACGACGGTCGTCAGCACCGAGATTCCGGCGATCGGAACCAGCGCCAGATTCATCCACCGTTTCCGGTCGTACTGCCAGAGGCCGACTGCGCCGAAGGCGAACATGGCGGGAAAGAGGCCGCCCGGGTAATAGGGCCGTCCATGCGTGATCATGACAAATGCGGTCATGATCACAAGTGCCACCGCGATAAATCGATACGGGCGCAGCGACTCCTGTTTGAAAGCCGCCCAGAGTCCGATTGCGAGCAGCAATGTGCCCAGGATGCCGGCGAGGATGGGAAACTGCGGAAGGAATCCCACCGGACCGTAACCGGTGGCGTCCTGCTCGGCTCCGATGACCGCGCCCATAGCCAGCTGTGGCCAATTGTGTTGGGACTGCCAGTAAAGAATCGGGATCAGCGACGAGGCGAGGATGCCGGTCGCCACCCACAGTGCGGGGCGGCGCAGGATGTCGCGGGGGCCGCACAGGATGACTGCCATGCCGAGGCACGCCCAGACGATGGGGATCATCCACTTCACTTGCATATCCAGGGCGGCGACCAGTCCGGCTACGACTATCAGCCAGTCCTGGCGCGTACGAACCCAGCGAATGAACAGCCAGGTGATCACGGCCGTGAAGGTCGCATCGAAGGAGAACGTGCTCAGCACGACCTGATTGGCCGCCAGCCCCGACAGCGCGTACGCGGCCGCGGCGAGCATCTGAACGCGGTGGCTGCCCCGGAGTTCGTAGGCGATCAGTGCCGCCACGACTACCGCACCCACACACATCAGGACGGCCGGGAAGCGAAGGACCGTCACCGATCCCGGTGCGAGCTGGTCGGCGATCCACGCGAACATGGGCACCACCACGCCCTGATCGGCGTAGGTGTAGTCCAGTCGCCGTCCGGCGGAGAGAAAATAGAGTTCGTCACCGAAGTAGTCGTATCGGCCCGCCGTTGCCGTCAGTGCGATCGCGGCGATCGAAGCGATCAGCGCGACGCCACGATACGCGAACGACGGATGGGTATTCGGTATTTCTTCGGGCTCGGTACGAACCTCGATAACCGCTGTCATGAACTGCCTCTGACGCTTTCCAACAGACGTGTTCGACGCCCCTCCCGTTGGTGGCGTCACATCTGTTCGCTGGTGAAACGATTCCTCCCCGGCAGCGAACTTGGTGAGCGCGGGCGCTCGCGGTCCTGCGCGGATCATGTGATTTACCGGAACGTTACTGCCATTCAGCAGGGTCCGCAAATGCATTGACCTGCACGGTAATAGCCATTTTTGGTGTATCGGCTACCACTTGGTCAGCGTTACCGATGTGACCGGTATTACGGTTTATATGGTTTGCGAATAAGTTGAATCCACTGCTGTACAGCAAAATGAAGCTTTCACAATGAAATTCGACATGTACCGTCACCTGGAATCAATAAGACGATTACTCACCAGTAAATATTGATCAATGGATCGTGCCATAAAAATTGGGGGCATGCGATTTCTCGCTGTCGCGCCTAAAGTACGCGCCGCAGCGAAGGGGGCTGATGTTCGCCAGGCACAGAAAAAGGGCCCGGTCGGTGACCGGGCCCTTCTGGGGTGGAGCTAAGGGGAATCGAACCCCTGACCTTCTCGATGCGAACGAGACGCGCTACCAACTGCGCTATAGCCCCGTGCGGCCCTGGCGAACCGCGCTGTGACACTGTATCAGGGGTTGCGCCCCGATACCGAATCGGTACTCTGACCTGCTGATTTGCGTGGTTGCACCAGTTACTCGCCGACGGCTTGACCGAGGTCTTCGACCCGGTTGCGGAGTGCGCGAGAAGTGGCCGGATCGAAGATTTCGAGGAACTCGAACCTCGGGTCCTCGTCGTCGGTGTCGAGCAGGGTGGAGCGGCGGCGCAGGGCGCGTGCGGTGTCGCGGTCCATGGTGCGCCGGGTGGTGGCCGCCTCCGGAGTGGCCTCCGCGGCCTCCTGGCGCTTGCCGCGGGTGAGGCGGGCCGCGCGCCTGCGGCGGATCTCCTCCTCCAGGTGGACCTGCTTACGCAGGTAGGCGAGATAGCCCGCGAGCACCGCCGCCGACAACCCGCACGCCCACCAGAACATCGAGTTGAGCAGCAGTCCGAACGCGGCGAACAGGATCATGCCGACGATCAGGCCCATGACCGCGCGCTGACGGAAGCCGTAGCGGGCGGCGCGGGCGATCGCGTCGGCCTCGGGGTCGTAGCCGCCGCGCCCCCGACGCGTCGGGGTGAAGTCGTCGTCATCGTCGAATTCGGCGTCCTCGGCAACGAGGTCGTCGAGTCTGGCCGGCGGGGCGGGTGGGATGCGCGCGGCGACGGGTGGGTCCTCGTCGACGTCCGCCGAGAGTGGCTGCGCCGCAGCGTCTTCTGTCTCGTCGTCGTCGGGATCGGCTGTCGCGGTGGGGTCTCCGATGTCGTCGGCGTCCACCTCGGCTTCGGCTGCCTCGAGTTCGACTGCGGGGGTCAACTTTTCGTCGTCATCTTCGGTGACGGGCTCTTCGGTCGTCATCCGATCCTCCGAATCAGTTCGGTGGGAGCGCTTGCGAAGCACACGGGGTCGGTAATCGGGGTCACTCTCGTGACCGCCCGCCGCGCCGATGCGGATCCGTCGTTCGGCCCCGCCACGGTGCAGCACGCGTGTGGCGAGCGCGGCATCGGTGGTGCGGCGGATCCGGGGATGCCGGTCCGCCAGGATCGGGAACAGGACGAAGACCCACAGCACCACCAGTCCGATCCACAGGATCGAATTCGGCATCGCGGTCATCACCTCCCGTCCCCACCTACGTGTTGTCCCTCTGTGGACGCACCACTGACGTCCGTAGGTTAATTCGGGCAGACGCGCCCGTGTGGCAGGCGCGCCGTGCACACCTGCCACATGAGTAACAGAAATTTCACGGCAGCGCCGCTCGACCCTCCCTGACCAGGCGATCTACCACAGTGCCCATAACCTCTTCGACGGTCAGACCGACCAGTAGGTGATCGCGCCACGCACCGTCGACATCGAGGTAGCGGCGCAGCAGGCCCTCTTCCCGGAAGCCGACATTGCGCAGAACCGCCTGGCTGGCAAGATTTTCCGGCCGCACCGTCGCCTCGACGCGATGCAGGCCGACCGGTCCGAAGCAGTGGTCGAGGCCGAGCGCGAGCGCGGCGGTCGCCACCCCTTGACCGCCGAGATCCTTGGCCACCCAGTACCCGATCCAGCCCGAGCGCAGCGCGCCGCGAACGACGTTGCCGATGGTCAACTGACCACTGAACTGCCCGTCGACCTCGATGACCAGCGGGATCATCGCCCCGCGCCGGGCCTCGGCCTTCAGACTCGTCCACAGCGACGGCCAGTTCGACGCGTGATTGCGCGCCTCCCAGCTGCCGCGACCGGTCGGTTCCCAGCGCTCGAGGTGGTCGCGGTCGCGCAGCCGGATCCGGCTCCACGCGGCGGCATCACGAAAGCGCACCGGTCGCAGGGTCACCTTGCCGCCCGCCACCATTACCGGACCGAGCCGAGCGGGCCAGCCGGGATGCTGTCCGGCCCGGAATACGTTCATGGATTCCATTTTTCAGCCGCGCTGCGCCAAGAACGCGACCTGCACTTCGTCACCGGTACGGAAATCGGTGTCGTCGGGTTCCACCACGATCAGGCTGTTGGCCTCGGCGAGGGACACCAGCAGATGCGAGGAGCCCGCGTTGCCGTTGCCGAGCGGCTGCACCAGGTAGTCGCCCGTCGTCTCGTCGCGCAGCAGTTGCGCGCGCAGGTAACCCTTACGGCCAGGCAAGGAGGTGACGGGAGTGATGGTGCGCGCGCTCACGATTCGACGCATCGGCTGACGGCGGCCCAGCGCGATCCGGATCAGCGGGCGGACCATCACCTCGAACACCACAAGGGCGCTCACCGGATTCGCGGGCAGCAGGAAGGTGGGCACCTCGTCGCGCCCGAGCCGTCCGAAACCCTGCACCGAACCCGGGTGCATCGCCACCCGGTCGACCTCGAGTTCGCCGAGCCCGTCGAGCGCCTCGCGGACCTGATCGGAGGCCCAGCCGCCGACCGCACCCGCGATCACCACGACCTCCGAGCGCACCAGCTGCCCTTCGACCACGTCACGCAGTCGGCGCGGATCGGCGCTGACGATGCCGACCCGGTTCACATCGGCGCCCGCGTCGCGCGCGGCCGCCGCCAGGGCATAGGAGTTCACGTCGTAGACCTGGCCGGGACCGGGCGTGCGGTCGATGTCGATCAACTCGCCACCGATGGAGATCACCGACAGGCGCGGACGTGGATGCACGAGCACCTTGTCCTGGCCGACCGCGGCGAGCAGGCCCACCTGGGCCGCGCCGATGATCGTGCCCGCCCGTACTGCCACGTCACCGGGCTGCACGTCGTCACCGATGCGGCGGACGTAGTCGCCCGAGCGCACCGCCTCGAACACCTTGATCCTGGCCCGCCCACCGTCGGTGAACTCCACCGGCAGCACCGCGTCGGCCAGGGTCGGCAGCGGCGCGCCGGTATCGACCCGGACGGTCTGGCGCGGCTGCAGTCGGATGGGCTGGCGTGAACCGGCCACCACCTCGCCGACCACCGGCAGGGTGAGGTCGATCAGCTCACCCTCCTCGTCGCGCACATCGGTGCCCGCGGCGGTGACGTCGACGCTGCGCACCGCGTACCCGTCGATGGCGGCCTGATCGAAGCCGGGCAACGGCCGTTCGGTGACGACGTCTTCCGCGCACAGCAAACCCTGGGCTTCGGAAATCGCCACCCGGACCGGCCGGGGTGCGACCGCAGCCGCGGTGACCTTGATCAGCTGATCCTCAACCGAGCGCATCGAGCTCCTGAATCTATGGCGGTGTACCTGACCGCGTTTACGCGACGGGCGACTGCGGATCCCACTCCGGACTGAGCCGGAACTTCAGCCACTCGCGCAGTTGCGGGCCGTATTCCTCCCGCTCGAGAGCGAAATCCACAGCAGCTCGAAGATAACCGCCCGGGTTGCCCAAGTCGTGGCGCGACCCACGGTGGACCACCACATGTACCGGATGACCCTCGGCGATCAGCAGAGCGATCGCATCGGTGAGCTGCAGTTCCCCGCCCGCACCCGGCTCGATCCGGCGCAGTGCGTCGAAGATCGCCCGGTCGAGCAGATAGCGGCCGGCAGCGGCCAGGGTCGACGGCGCGTCGGCCAGATCGGGCTTCTCGACCATGCCCTTGACGCGCAGCACGTCGGTCTCGGCTCCGTCGGCGCATTCCTCGACGTCGAAGACACCGTAGGCGCTGACCTGGGATTTCGGCACGTCGATGGCGCACAGCACGGAGCCACCGCGCTCACGGCGGACCCGGCTCATCGTCTCGAGCACGCCACACGGCAGCACCAGATCGTCGGGCAGCAGGACGGCGATGGCCAATTCGTCGTCGTCGAGGACGGCTTCGGCCTGGGCGACCGCGTGGCCGAGGCCGAGCGGCTCCTCCTGTACGACCGAGGTCACGTCGAGCAGCGCCGGGGCCTTGCGAACCTTCTCCAACAGCGCGAACTTCCCGCGCTCGGCCAGGGTGCTCTCCAGCACCAGGTCCTCGACGAAGTGGGCCACGACGCCGTCCTTGCCCGGCGAGGTCACGATCACCAGCCGGTCGGCGCCGGATTCGGCGGCCTCGGCCGCGACCAGCTCGATACCGGGGGTGTCGACCACCGGCAGCAACTCCTTGGGCACCGTCTTGGTGGCAGGCAGAAACCGCGTCCCGAGTCCGGCCGCGGGTACCACCGCAGTGCGGAAACCGGAAGTCTTGTCTGTCATGCGCATACCCTATCCATTCAGTGCCGTCCGATCGCCTCCTCGCGACGATCCGGCGTCGGCAAGAGCTTAGGCGTACCTCCGCCTTCGCTCCGGCCGTGCGCGAAAGACCTCGGATCGCTGCGCGCCTGTGCAGACTATGGTGGTCGCTGTGGAGATGCCCGGTGAGCGCACGAAATATGCGTGGCGCGGCGAGATCCTGGCCACTCGCGCACAAGTGGAGCCCACCGAACACGCCGTCGACGCGGCCGCGCTCGCATCCTCGGCAGCCCGCCTGGCCGCGCCCGACGATGTCGTGTGCGCCTACGTGCCCATCCGCGGCGAACCCGGCGATCTGCGCATGCTCGACGCGCTGCGCGCGCGTGGCGCCACGGTGTTGCTGCCGGTGACCGGCGAGCCAGGTCCGCTGAGCTGGGCACGCTACGAGGGCGCGGATTCGCTGCGCAAGGCCCGCTACGGCCTGCTCGAACCGGCCACCGAGACGCTGCCGCCCGCCGTGGTGGCCGAAGCAACGACGATCCTGGTGCCCGCCCTCGCGGTGGATCGACGCGGCGTGCGGCTCGGGCGTGGTGCCGGGTATTACGACCGGACGCTCGGTGCGGCCCGCGCTGACGTGCGCCTCATCGCCGTAGTACGGGATGATGAACTGGTCGACCTGCTTCCCGAGGAACCGCACGATCGGCGAATGGGTTGGGTACTCACCCCGGGTGGCGGGCTGCAACAGCTGGGCCGCGACCTCCCCGTTTCGCCGGAATGAAAAGGCGATTCGCGGCGTTGGCAGTGTCGGCGGTAGAGTGCTAGATCGACGAGAGACTTGCGGAGGATCCTGTGCCAACTTATTCGTATGCGTGCACCGAGTGTGACAACCGCTTCGACATCGTTCAGTCCTTCTCCGACGACACACTGACGGAATGCCCGCAGTGCTCCGGGAAGCTGCGCAAGCTGTTCAACTCGGTCGGCATCGTGTTCAAGGGCAGCGGTTTCTACCGCACCGACAGCCGTGGTGGCGCTTCCACCGCGAGCGAACCGGCGAAGACCTCGTCCGAGAGCGGCAGCAACGGGTCGAGCACCAACGGGTCCGGCAGCACCGGCGATTCGTCGTCGAGCGCTTCCACCAGCTCCACTCCGGCCGCCGCCAGCTGACTTTTCCCACAGTTGTCCACAGCCCCGTAGTTATCCACAGGCGGGGCTTTCGGCGGCTTTTCCGCCGTGCCGCGGTTCTACGCTTTCGCCATGACTCGCAGTCTCGCCTATCTGGGACGTGGCAGTTCCTGGCGCTTCGCCCTCGGTAACCGTCCGGCCTGGGCCGACGCGCTGCTCGCCCGACGCATCGCCGCCGCAGTTCTCGCGGTGGCCGCCGTGGTGCTTTTCGTGCGTGGCGATCCCGGTAGGGAGAGGGTCGCGGTCGTTGTCGCGGCCCGCGATCTCGCGCCCGGTCGGCTGCTCACCGCCGACGATCTGCGTGTCGATCAACACGAATCCCGTTCGCTGCCAACAGGTTCGGTCACCGATACCGCTCCCCTGCTCGGCGCGACACTGACCGGCGCCATGCATGCCGGGGAAACCTTCACCGATCTGCGCGTCGTCGGGCCACGGCTGGCCACCGCGGCCGCGGGTAGCGCCGAGGCGCGGATCGTGCCGATCCGATTGGCCGATGCCGCGGTGGCTGATGTGTTGCGGGCGGGCGATCGAGTCGATGTCGTCGGGGTCGAGGACGCCGGCGGGCCGGGGGCGAGCAAACCCGCACGGACGCTGGCCACCGATGCCGCGGTCGTGCTCGTCACCGCGACGGGCGATCGGCGCGGGGCGGAACGGGTGGTCCTGCTCGCTCTGGACACCGAATACGCCACCGCTGTCGCCGGTGCGTCACTGCGGACAGCACTGACTGTCGTTTTCCACTGACCGCTGCCGCTGTCGCCCACGGCGAAGTTCGCGAGAAATTTGCCCGAACTCTCGTTAGCATCAAACAGGAACCAAGCAGACCGTTTCGCAACATTCGATATGGAGCGCAGCGCCATGGGCCGGCTCCTGTACGAAGGAGACATCGGCAATGCTCAAAGGTTTCAGGGATTTCCTACTCCGCGGCAATGTGGTCGACCTGGCGGTCGCCGTCGTCATCGGCACGGCGTTCGTCGCGATCGTCACCGCGTTCAGCACCGGGATCATCAATCCGCTGCTCGCGGTGTTCGGCGGATCGAACGAGATGGGGCTGGGCTTCCAGCTCGTCGCGGACAAACCGGCCACCTTCATCGAGATCGGGCCGATCATCACCGCGGCGATCAACTTCCTGTTGGTCGCGCTGATCCTCTACTTCATCCTGGTGGTGCCCGCGACCAGAGCGCAGAAGCGGTTCTCCGCGGCCGACGAGAAACTCAGCGAAAACGAATTGCTCATCCAGATCCGAGACCTGCTCGCCGAACAGCACAGCCGCTCGAACGGCAAGCACAGCTACCTGGCCGAACCGGCGTCGGATACCGACGGTAAGACCACCTACTGATCCGGCACTCCCGCAACGAATCGGGTCCCGCTCACCCTGGGTGAGCGGGACCCGAATTCATACCTGGAGATTGCTCAGCCGAGGCTGAACGGCGCACCCCACAGGGTCACCCAGCTGATGACGTTGTCGGTTTCCACCTCAACGCTCACGAAGGAACGGGCCTGGGCGTAACCACCGCAGCCGGACAGGCCGATGGTCTCGTCGGCCCAGGTCACCGAGCCCGACCCACCCTTGAAGGCATTGCGGGTCTTGTGGGATTCATTGCCGTAGTCGTCGGGCATTTCGAGATCGAGGACGTAGAAGGACTTCGCCTGGCCGGGGCCGACGGTGAGCTCGCCGCCGGTGTTCACCTCGCCGAACTCCACGCCCTCCACGACCTCGCCTCCAGCGTCTCCGAGCGCATCACCACCGGCGATATTGACCTGGCAACCCACGGTGTAACCGGGGAAGATCTTGCCACCGCCATCACCGGAAACCGAGACCTGCGCACTACCGGAAACCCAGGCGTTGCGATGCGCTGGAGTGGACCCCATGGACGGGTTGATATTGGCGGACTCGCCGACCAGGCTGATGTCGACGACAGTGCCGTCGGACAGCGTCTTGGTGATGTGGCCACCAGGCAGCGGAACGACGGTGTCGGCAGCGGCCGCACCCGTGGACAGCAGACCCGATGCCATAGTCGCCGCCGCCATGAATCCGGCTGCGCGCGCCATGCTCTTACGGTTGATCATCACAGTGACCCCTCGAGGGTGAATTCGTGTGAACGAGAAAGAGTTTCGATTCGGCCGATGATCAGCCGATGCTGAACGGCGCTCCGTACAGCGTGGTCTTGGAGTAATGGTCACCGATGATCTCGACCACCGAGTAGGACCGGGCCTGCGCATAACCCGCGCAGCCTTGGACATCGATCTCCGCGTCTTGGTACTCCACCGAATAGACGCCGGGCTTCAGAATGTCCTTGGCATCGATCTGCACGAAGGCGACCTCACCGGGGCCGAGATGGAGGCCGATCGCACCACCGGCCGAGGCGCCGAGGGTCGATACTCCACCGGCCAACCCGGCAGCGATCGCCTCGTCGCCGATGCTCACCTGGCAACCGACGATGTAACCCGTATTCAGCTGCGACGCACCATGCGTCGAAGAATTGTTGGAGCCGGAACGGTTCGTCGGACCGTTGTACGGCCCGACCTCGCCCTCCGGCGTGACCTGCACATCGGCGCGGGCATTGCCCGACACCCACACGACGCGACCAGCGCCGTTGGCGGCCAGCGACGGGGAGACCACGGCATGCTCACCGGTACGACTCAAAGTGACACCGGGGCCGGCCTTCTGGCCGTCCGGCAACGGTACGAAGGTGTCCGCATTGGCAGCACCGGCCGACAACAGGCCGATCGTCACGGCCACGGCGGCGCCCACGCTCCAAGCGCCGCGACGCCCGCGGTTGGTGCGGTTCTCGCTCATTCTTCCCCTCGAGGTATACGCAAATCCGACCTCGACCATCGAGGTCGATATCTGTGTTGCGCCCGGACCCAGCTGGGGTGTGTCACTGGGACAGGCACCGCTGGCAACAGGACAGATGCGCCCTGCCGGGAGGTGGATCGAGAAGCTGTTGGTCACCGGATCGGCGCGAGCTCAGCCGATCGGCGAACGAAAACGCAAGTGACTTCGACTGCAAGAGCAGTCGATTCGGCTTCAACATAGTGAGACTGACTCGTAATGTCCAGCGCTACTGGGGTGCGCGCACAACAAAACGGGCCGGTCGCATAGCGACCGGCCCGTTTCGAGTGCGGGATGCGAACAGATCAGCCGAGGCTGAACGGAGCGCCCCACAGGGTCACCCAGGAGATGACGTTGTCGGTCTCGACCTCGACGGAGACGAAGGCACGCGCCTGCGCGTAGCCGCCGCAGCCGGACAGGCCGATGGTCTCGTCGGACCAGGTCACCGAGCCCGAGCCGTCCTTGAACTTGTTCGACTTGCCGTGCGACTCCGAACCGAAGTCGTCGGCCTTTTCGAGGTCGAGGACGTAGAACGACTTCGACTGGCCGGGGCCGAGCGAGAGCTCGCCGCCGGAGGTCACGCCCGCGTCGACGTTGCCCTCCCAGTCGCTGCCGAGGTCGCCGCCGCCGGAGACGCCGCCGCCCGCGATGTTGACCTGGCAACCCACGGTGTAGCCGGGGAAGATCTTGCCGGAGCCGCCGTCGGAGACGGAGACCTGAGCGCTACCCGAAACCCACGCGTTGCGGTGGACCGGGGTGGAACCCAGCGACGGGTTGATGTTGGCCGACTCGCCGACCAAGGCGATATCGACAACGGTGCCGTCGGACAGCGTCTTGGTGATGTGTCCACCCGGCAGCGGAACGAAGGTATCGGCATTGGCCGCGCCCGTCGAGAACAGGCCGACGGCCACGGTGGCCGCAGCGCTGACGCCCGCCACCTTCGCCATGAACTTACGGTTGATCATAGGATTTGTCCCTCGAGGATTGAGTTCGCCGCAGCGAGAAGAAGATTCGTGCCGGATCGAAAGACGTCAGCCGATGCTGAACGGCATGCCGTACAGGGTGGTCTTCGAGTAGTGGTCGCCGATGATCTCGACCACGGTGTAGGCCCGAGCCTGCGCGTAGCCGGCGCAGCCCTGGATCTCGATTTCCGCGTCCTGGTAATCGACCGCGTACGTACCGGCCTTCAGGATGTCCTTCGAGCTGATCTGCACGAACTTGACCTCGCCCGGACCCAGGTTCACACCGATCGAGCCGCCGGCGGTCACGCCGCCGGTGCTCAGGCCACCGGACAGGCCGGCGCCGATCGCGTCATCGGCGATGCTCACCTGGCAACCGACGATGTAGCCGGTGTTCAGCTGGGAGGCGCCGTGGGTGGAGGAATTGTTGGAACCGGGGCGGCCGGTCGGGCCGTTCCACGGGCCTACCTCGCCCTCGGGGGTCTGGGTGACCTCGGCGACCGCGGTGCCCGAGACCCACACGACGCGACCCGCGCCATTGGCGGACAGCGACGGCGAGATCAGCGCGGACTCGTGGGTGCGGGTGATGGTCACGCCAGCAGGGCTGACCTTCTGGCCGTCCGGCAACGGCACGAAGGTGTCGGCATTGGCGGCACCGGTCGACAGCAGGCCCAAGGCCACGGCGGCCGCGGCAGCGCCGACGCCCGCGGCACGGACGCCACGGCGCACACCGGTGGTGCGGTTCTCGCTCATACTTCCCCTCATCAGGTGTCTAACAGCCGGCCTCGACTTTCGAAGCCGGACAAGTGGACCTCACAGGGCCCAGATCAGTGTGTCGCCCCTTTGTTGCCGTTACGTAACTAACTGTTATTTCGACGATACGGCCGGGGCCGGTGTGGCGAACCCGAGCCAGGGCTCCACCGGGTGGTTCAACGCACAGAAGCGGGAGTACTGCGGGGACCGATAGTTGGTGGCTCAATGGCGAACATTAAACGCCGTTCCACGGATACGGCAATGAAAGAGTTCGTAAATTTCACTGTGAAGCACAGCACACATTCGTACATCGCCACATGCTTTGACGTGCATTGATGCAGTCGCGAAGGCTCCTGTCATGGCACCTTGACAGTAGATAGCCACGGGTAACGATCTGGGCCTTCCAACGACAAAAGACCACGCTTTCGCGTGGTCTCGAGTATTTGTCGGCAGTGCGCGTTCGCGCGGAAATAGACTTTTCCGATACCGCCTATTACGTAGCGGCTACGTAGATAACGGGCCGATCACCCGTGATGCGGGGGAACCTGAGATCGTAACCAATCGTCCGCGCCGGAGTCGCGTGATCGGTCGCCGCGCTCGTCACCGGTGGTCTCCGGCAGCACGTCGCCGAAGATCCTCGCCAGCCGCGCGGCCTCGGCCGCCTTGAGCCGGAGCTCGTCCGCCGACGCGGATTCCCGGCCCTGATCATCGGGGCCGGGAACCGCGTCGCGCGGATCGGAGGTCATTCGTCCAGACCGGACAGTTCGCCGATCACCTTGCTGGCCAGTGGGCCGAGGGTGGCCATGCCGTCGCGGACCGACGCACGGGTACCCGGCAGGTTCACCACCAGGGTGCTGCCGGAGATGCCCGCGACGCCACGCGACAGACCGGCGTCGAGCGAGCCCGCCACTCGACCCGACGCGCGCAGCGCCTCGGTGATGCCGGGCAGTTCGCGGTCGAGCACCTGGGTCGTGGCCTCGGGTGTGATGTCGCGCGGCGACATGCCGGTGCCGCCGACCGAGATCACCAGGTCGACACCGCCGATCACCGCGGTATTGAGAGCGTTGCGGATCTCGACCTCCTCGGCCTGGACCGTCACCGAGGCGTCGACGAGGAACCCGGCCTCGTTGAGCAATTCGGTAACGAGTGGGCCGAGTGAATCCACGCCGCCATGAGCCGTCCGATCGTCGACGACAACAACCAGTGCGCGCCCTGCCACGGGAGCATCGATGTCCATGGTCATCACCGTAGCGCCTACGCACGACAGGTTTGCGTTCGAACGCATCATCGGCCGCCTTCGGCCGCCGCCGCGGTGAGCGTGACCTCGACGGTCTTGGAATTGCCGCCCTGTTCGTCGGTGTAAGTCACCTTCACCTTGTCTCCTGGCTGGTGCGAGCGGACGGCGGCGATCAGCGCGTCGCCCGAGTCGATGGGACGGTCGTCGAGGCGGGTGATGACGGCGCCCGCGGGGATGCCCGCCTTGGCGGCAGGGCCGTCAGGGGTGGCCTCGAGTACGCGCGCGGCGGTGTCCTGCGGGCGCAGTTTGATGCCGATCTGGGCGTAGGTGGCGTGGCCGGTCTTGATCAGTTCGTCGGCGACCCGGCGTGCCTGATCCACCGGGATCGCGAAGCCGAGGCCGATCGAACCGCTCTGGGTGCCGCCCGCCGCCTCGCCGCCGAGGCTGGCGATGGCGGTGTTGATGCCGATCAGCTTGCCCTGCCCGTCGACCAGCGCACCGCCGGAATTGCCCGGGTTGATCGCCGCGTCGGTCTGGATCGCGTCGATCACCGGGTTCACCTGGCTCGGGGTTCCCTCACCGCTGGTCGAGACCGGACGATTGAGGGCGGAGACGATGCCGGTGGTGACGGTGCCCGCCAGGCCGAGGGGCGAGCCGATGGCGATCACCGACTGGCCGACCGCCAGCCCGTCGGAGGTACCCAACTCGATCGGCGTGAGCCCGGTCTTGCCGCTGACCTTGATGACAGCCAGGTCGGACACCGGATCCGCGCCGATCATGGTGGCAGGCGCGGTGCTGCCGTCGCTGAACACCACTTCCATCTTCGCCGAGGCGCCTGCGCCCGCGGCGACGTGATTGTTGGTGAGAATCAGCCCGTCCGTGGACAGCACCACCCCGGAACCTTCTCCGGAAGCACGACTACCCGCGACCTTGATCATCACGACACTGGGCAATACCCGCTGCGCCACCGCCTGAGTGGACCCGGCGGGCGCGTTGGCGACATTGTTCACCGCGGGCTTCGGCGCCTCGAGCGCGTTGGTCACCGGTGCGGAACCCGAGTCGGTGGCGAGCACGCCGACGACACCACCGACACCACCGCTGACCAGCGCCAAGGCGGTCGCTCCGGCGATCAGGCCGAGCCGCAACGGCTTTCGCTGCGGAGTCGGCGCGGGGCCGAACGCCTGCGGCGCGACGCTGTGCGGCGCCGGACCACCCTGCGGATGCTGGTGTCCGAACGGCGTCGGGCCGCCATAAGGCGCGGGGTTGCCGTAGGGACCCTGCTCACCCTGGTGCCCGCCGAACGGAGCTTGACCGCCGTAACCCGCCGCAGGCCCCTGCGAATAGGGTGCGCCCGACGCGGGCACATCGGGCGCGTACGCCCCCCTCGACTCGGTAGGCAACTCCGGTTGCCCGCCGGTCTCGGCGGGGCGGTCGGCAGGGTGCCGCTGGGGATCGTCGGTCATGGTGTCTGTCTCCTCACGCTTGCAGACCAGCTTCCTGACGGCTACTGAGAGGCGCCTGAGATCGGACTATCAGTTCGCCGTGACTCCCGCGATCACTCGGCGTCGGACTCGTCGAGAACGGTCGGCGCCTCCCCGGGCAACACGATGCGCACCAGCGCGCCGCCACGATCGGAGGTGTCCACCGCGATGGTGCCGCCGTGTTTGGTCACCACCTGCTTGACGATGGCGAGCCCGAGCCCGGAACCGGGCATCGAACGCGAGGCAGTCGTGCGGTAGAAGCGTTCGAAGACCAGTTCGCGTTCGTCGGTGGGGATACCGGGGCCCGCGTCGCCGACGGCCAGTTCGAGCAGACCGGGACCGGCCGGGCGCATGGTGATGCGCACGACCGCGTCGGGCGGACTCCACTTGGCCGCGTTGTCGAGGACGTTGAGGACGGCCCGTTCCAGGCCCGCCTCGTGCCCGTAGACGAACCACGGCGCCAGATCGGCAACGAAGGTGATCCCCACCCGCCTTCGTCGCGCACGCTCGAGCGCACGCTCGGCCACCTCGCCGAGATCCACCCGCTCGTACACGGTTTCGGGGGCGTCCTCACGGGCCAGATCGACCAGGTCGCCGACCAGTGTCGACAGCTCACCGATCTGGGCGACCACATCGGCGCGCAATTCGGCCATGTCCTCGTCCGGCAGCCGGGGCGCACCCGGCCTGCCAGAGGCGATGAGCAGCTCCATGTTGGTGCGCAGCGAGGTGAGCGGGGTCCGCAGCTCGTGACCGGCGTCGGCCACGAGTCGGCGTTGGCGGTCGCGTGATTCGGTCAGCGCCCGCAGCATCGTGTTGAAACTCTCGGTGAGCCTGGCCAATTCGTCGTCACCGGTCACCGGGATCGGCGTCAGGTCGTCGGTGCGGGCCACGCGCTCGGTCGCCGCGGTGAGGCGGGCGATCGGGCGCAGGCCGGTGCGGCCCACCGCGGTTCCGGCCGCGGCGGCCAGCACGACACCGCACGCGCCGACCACGAACAGCAGCCACGCCAGCTGATCGAGCACCTCGCGGGTGCGATAGAGCTTCTGCGAGATGATCAGCGTCGCGCCGCTGTGGGTGCGCGCGGCGAGCACCCGCTGGTCACCGACGGTGCGCAGCGAGGAGTTGATCTTGCCGTCGGCCACGGCGAGCTCCTGGGCGCCGACCGGCGGAATTGTCTGCTGGGGCGGCATATATGGCTTGTGACCGGCATAGATCAGCGCGACGCCGACATCGTTGGAGAACAGCCCGGCCAGCACGATCGACTGGAAACCGGCGGTCTCGAAGTTGTTGTTGATCATGGTCGCCGCGCGGGCTTCGAGCTGGGCGTCGACGTCGGCGTACAGCGCGCGCGCCACCATCGCATAGGCGGCGATCGAGGTCACCGCGACGGCGATCAGCACCACCGACGCCGCAAGCAGCGTCACCCGCCAGCGCAGCGACACCGAGCGGGTCAGCGGGGTCGGCGGACGCATCTCGCTCGCGTCCAGCGGCCTGCCGAGAACGGCGACCGCGGGTTCCTTCTGTGCCATGCCGCCCGCCTACGGAGGGGTCTCGCGCAGCACGTAGCCGACGCCACGCACGGTATGGATCAGTCGCTCCTCGCCGTCGGCCTCGGTTTTGCGGCGCAAATAGCCGATATAGACCTCCAACGCGTTGCCGGAGGTCGGAAAGTCGTAGCCCCAGACCTCTTCGAGGATTCGGCCGCGGGTGAGTACCCGGCGCGGATTGGCCATCAACATCTCGAGCAACGAGAACTCGGTGCGCGTCAGACTGATCCCGCGTTCGCCGCGCGAAACCTCGCGGGTGACCGGATCCAGCGACAAGTCAGCGAACACCATCGCCTCCGACGCTTCACCAGGATCGGGCGTTCGCCGACGCAGCAACGCCCGTAAACGCGCCAGCAATTCCTCCAACGCGAAAGGTTTCGGCAAATAATCGTCGGCACCCGCGTCGAGCCCGGCCACGCGTTCGGACACCGAATCGCGCGCGGTCAAAACGAGAATCGGCAGATCGTCGCCCGTACTGCGTAGCCGCCTGCACACTTCCAGGCCGTCAAGGCGCGGCATCATGACGTCGAGAACCAGAGCATCGGGCCTGGCTGCGGTCACTTTCTCCAATGCGTCCAGACCGTCGACGGCCAGGTCGACGGTGTAGCCGTTGAAGCTCAGTGACCGGCGCAGTGATTCCCGCACCGCGCGATCGTCGTCGACTACCAGAATGCGCATGTGCTGTAGTTTGCCGTGACCGACTGAGAACGTACTGAGAGGGCTCGGCGCGCCGAACGTCGTGTTCTCGGCGATGTATGTTGTAGGTCTTGACAAACCTGAACGAATCGTCGTTGTGTCAGCGCATATTCGGCGAATTACAGACCGCGTGGCCCGGATTGCCGTTGCCCACTCAGCACGGTATCTTTCCTGCGGTAAAAGAAGACCTCCAGTTGGTTCTGCGCTCGCATCGCTCCGCGACCTCCCCGCGCGGGCCGGGGTCACACGTGGAAGCAGAGGCAACGCACGCGGATGGAACCTGCATCGCGCTCCTGGCAATTCAGCCTGTCCAACTGGTCGGTAACGCGCAAGGTCGGTGTGGTGCTGGTGCTGCCGGTGATGCTCGCGACCACCTTCGCCGTGCTGCGGATCAACAACGAACTGCAGACGATGACGCAGCTCGGCGCGGCAACCGAACAGGCCACCGTCATCCGACCCGTCGTCAAATTCGCCACCGCGACCGAACAACTCGCGGTGGCCGCGACAGCCAACTGGGGTGCGATCGCCGACCCACAGACCGACGCCGCGCTCACCAACTACGACCAAGCGCTCGCCGAGGTGCAGAGCGCGCTGCGCTCGGCCCGCATCGAACCCAGCGTCGCCAGTGAACTCACTGCGGCCACCACCACCGGCGCCACCCTGCGCAATACCGTGCGCGGCGGCTCCCCCGCGATGGTCGGTGAGCAGACCGACGAGATCGGCGAACGGATCGGCAACGCGCTGTCCAAGACCCCCCAGGTCGAGGACTTCGTCGTGCAGCGCTACTTCCTGCAGCTGACCGCACTGCACCAGGCCCGCCGAGTGCTCACCCGCGAACGCACCCTGGTCGTCTCGCCCGAATCGGGTCGCAGCCAGAGCGCGCGGGCGAAGATGCTCGTCGAACTCGGCTCCGAAGCGAACATGATCAAGACCTACGGGATGATCCTGCCCGAGCACGCGGGCAGCCAGGCGGCGCTGCTCGACGCGGTGCAGACCCGGATCAGTGTGTTCAGCCAGAACAACGGCGACCCGACCACCAACGCGGCGGTGCTCAATACGCTGCAGGTCAGCGCCGACACCTACGCCTCCACCATCTCCGCGCTGCTCGACAACATCGACCACACCCTCGACAGCAATACCGCGACGGCCCAGACCGGTGCCCTGCGCGAAACCACCCTGGTGCTCGGCATGCTGCTGGCCGGGCTCGCGCTCGCGCTCGCCGTGGCCCGCACCCTGGTGGTGCCGGTGCGCAGGCTGCGTCGCGACGCGCTCGAAGTGGCGCACGTGAAGCTGCCCGACGAGCTGGCCGTGGTCCGCAGCGGCGGCGCGACGCCGGAGATCACGCCGGTGGGTGTGCATTCCACCGACGAGATCGGCCAGCTGGCCCGTGCCGTCGACGAGATCCACGAACAGGCCCTGAATCTGGCAGGCGACCAGGCCCGGCTTCGCCTGCAGATCGGCAACATGTTCGAGACGCTGTCGCGGCGCAGCCAGTCGCTGGTGGAGCAGCAACTCGCGCTCATCGAGGAACTCGAGCACGACGAGGACAACCCCTCGCGCCTGCAAACCCTGTTCCGCCTCGACCACCTCGCCACTCGCATGCGCCGAAACGGCGACAACCTGCTCGTGCTCGCGGGCACCGTGCTGCGCCGCGGTCACCTGCCGCCGGTGCCGCTGTCGGACATGCTGTGGAGCGCGGTCTCGCAGGTGGAGGACTACCAGCGCGTCGAGATCGGCAATGTGCCCGACGGTGTCGTCGCCGGTGAGTCCGCGGTCGATATCGAGCACCTGCTCGCCGAGCTCATCGACAACGCGCTGCGCTACTCCCCGCCGAGCACGTCGGTGGCGGTCATCGTCGGCAGGGCGGTCGACAGCGGCTATCTGATCGAGATCACCGACCGCGGCCTCGGCATGTCGGCCGACGATCTGCGGACGACCAACGACCGGCTCGCCTCCGGTGGTGAGGTCACCATCGAAACCGCCCGCCGCATGGGTCTTTTCGTGGTCGGCAGGCTCGCCAAGCGCCACACCATCACCGTGAGCCTGCGCCGGACGAGCGGTGCCGCGCCACAGCCCGGCATCACGGCCAGCGTGCATCTGCCCAGCGCGCTCGTCGCGCCGTCGCCGCCGGTGTCGTCGGGCCCGCCCACCGGGCCGAACCCGATCATGCCCGCCGGAATCGGCCCGTACGCACTGACTCCGGCCGATATCACCGGGCCGAATCCGATCATGCCGACCGGGCCACGTCCCTTGGTTTCGCTGGACGCGGTGACCGATCTCGACCTGCCCGCCTCCCCGCTGCCCGGGCCCGCGATATTCACGCCGTCGGGTCCGAGTCCACTCGTCCCGACCAACGGCGTGGGCACGCCCACCTCCGCGCTCTCCAGTCTCGGCCTCCCACAACGCATTCCGGCCGCGGTACCGGCACCCCCACCGGAACCGGTCGGCGTCGAACCCGACGACGACGCGACGCCGGTAGGCATGTGGGCCGAGCACGATCACGACTCCGACGATCTCCCGGAACCCACCGATCCGCCCACGGTCACCGATTCGCTGCCCTTCGGCCTGCCGCAGCGCATCCCCGCGAGCGCGCTGGCCGAGCTCGCCGCTCCGTCCGCACCCGCCGCGCCACCGAAGCCGGACCCAGATCCCGACCCCGAGCCGAAACCGAAGCCCGAGCCGAAACCGGTGTCGCGATCCATCGACACCGACCCGTTGCCGACGACGAGCACCCGCTTGCAGCCTGTTTCCGGCCCGGCACCGACCCCGATCTACCAGCGGATGGTCTCGGAGTGGCTCGTCGAACCGGCTTCCGCCGCTGCCGAATCCGATAGTGGCAACGGTGCGTCGTGGAGCGCCCCCGGCGACGCGGGCTGGACGGCCGCCGCCGAGGCGGACCACCCGCCCACGTCCTCGCGAACGAGCGGTGGCCTGCCGATCCGCAAGCCGGGCGCTCAGCTCGTCCCCGGTGGGCTCACCCCCGCGGAGGAAGAGGGCGATCGCGACCCGGAGGAGATTCGCAACAACCTGACCCGACATCTCAGCGGCGTCCGCAGCGGCCGTGCCGAGATCCAGCACAACGACGGAGGCCTCGAATGAGCAACGCGCACCCCACAGACGAGAATCTGAACTGGTTGGTCGCCCGCTTCACCCGCGACGTACCCGGCGTTTCGCACGCGGTGCTCGTCTCGGCCGACGGACTGCTCCAGGCGACCAGTCCCCATCTACCCGCGGACCGTGCCGAGCAATTGGCTGCGGTCACCGCCGGTCTGGCGAGCCTGTCGATGGGTGCGGCGCACCTGTTCGACGGCGGCAAGGTGATGCAGTCGATCGTGGAGATGCAGCGTGGATACCTGCTGGTGATGAGCGTCGGAAACGGTTCGCATCTGGCCGTTCTCGCCAACAAGAGCCACGACATCGGCCGTATCGGCTACGAGATGGCGTTGCTCGTCGACCGGGTGGGCTCGGCGGTTACCGCCACCGCCCGCTCCGCCGGCTGAGGTGAGATGTCGAGCCCTTACGGATCCGATCACCGGCCGACTACGCGAGTCAGGCCCTATGCCCTGACCTCAGGCCGCACAGAGCCCGCGATCGCGCTGCCCTTGGAAGCAGTCGTCGAGACGGTCTCTTATACAGCGCACAACGACTGGTCCGCAGGCGATTTGCGGATCGAAATCGTGCGTCTTGCCACACATCGGCTCTCTGTCGTCGAGATTGCCGCATACCTTGGACGCCCACTGGGTATGGTCCGGGTGATGATCGGCGATCTCGTAGTGGGCGGGATTCTTCGAGTGCATTCGACGCTGACCGAACAGGCGAGCTACGACGAACGCCGATCACTGATGGAGAGGACTTTGCGTGGACTCCGTGGCCTCTGATGGCATGCGCCCGCCGGCAACAGAACAACGTGTTGCATCGACCAAGATCGTCGTAGCCGGTGGATTCGGCGCCGGTAAAACGACTTTCGTCGGTGCGGTGTCGGAGATCGTGCCGCTGCGTACCGAGGCGATGGTGACCCATTTCTCCGATGGCATCGACGACCTCGCCGAGACGCCGGAAAAAGAAACCACCACCGTAGCCATGGACTTCGGCCGCATCGTGCTGCCCGGAAACCTGGTGCTCTACCTGTTCGGCACACCGGGCCAGAAGCGCTTCTGGTTCATGTGGGACGACCTGATCCGTGGCGCCATCGGCGCGGTGGTGCTGATCGATACCCGCAGGCTCGAAGACAGTTTCGCCGCGGTGGACTTCTTCGAGGCGCGCGGACTGCCGTTCCTGATCGCGGTGAACCGCTTCCCCAACGCCCCCCGCTTCCCCATCGCCGAACTGCGCGAAGCGCTCTCGGTGCGCGAGGGCATCCCGATCGTCGACATCGATGCGCGCAACGCCGTCGAGGTCCGTCAGGCACTGGCGGCGGTGACCGAATACGCCATTGCCCAACTCGAGCCGCAGCAGTTCGAAGGAGCGGGCAGGCGTGCTTGATGTGCTCGCCGCGACCGGTGCCGAAACCTTCGCGCACGGCACCGGTATCGCGTGGCTCGCATTGGATCTTTCGGCGCTCGGGGCGCTGGTGTCGTTCGCCTGCGTCCGGCACGCGAAGTACTCGATCCGGTTCCGGCTGATCTGGCTGACGATGGCCGCGGTCTCGCTCGGCGGGGTCGGGCTGTGGCTGGCGAATTCGGTCGCGCTGCTCGCGATGCGGGTGAACGACAGCACCGTGCGATACAACGTCGCGCTCGGCGCGGCGGCGCTGGCCATCGCGGTGGTCGGCGTGCTCGCCGGATTGCTGATCAGCGGCCGGACCACGCAGGTGCCGCGGCTGATCATCGGCGGACTGACGATGGGGTTGAGCGTCGGACTGTCGACCTATCTCACCCTCGACGCGCTCGCCGTGCAGGGCACCGTCGAGGAGTCGCTCGGCCTCATCGGGGTGTCGGTACTGGTGTCGATGGCACTGTGCACCGCCACCCTGTGGGTGGCGCAGGTGGTCCGGCGGATACCGGCGCGGGTGTTGGTGTCGGTGCTGTTCGCGCTCGGCGTCGCCGCGGTGTACTACACGGCCGTCGCCGCACTGAAGTTCTCGATCGATCCGGGTATCCGGACACCGGACGGGATGCCGCTGTTCGACCTGGTGTTCCCGATGTTCGTGATCGGTGCGCTCGGCCTGACGGTGCCGATCACCGCGGTGCTGGTGGCCCCGGATCGGCGCGACGTCGCGGCCCAGGCGCGCCAGCCCGTTCCGGCCCGCTGAGGCCAACCAGCTAACGTCCGGTTTGTCGGAATCTTTCCGGTCTTCCGCCCCGCTGATCGAAGCGCTCGCGACCTGCGGTGAACTACCGCGAAAACCACCCCTGAAGTGGCGATGAGCGGGTTCCCCTGACTCGGAGAACCCGCCCTCCCGCACGAGAGTACATACCTGTGAGGGACTCCGCATCAGTGGTTCGGGAATTTTCTTGTGGCGAAAAACAAACCAGGAGTTGGTAATTCGATTCCCAGCAAATGTTCCGCAAGCCCTTCGGTGCGTCCGCACCAAGTGGCGCGCATCACACCGTTAACGGGACGGTTGCCCCACCCCTCCGATGAGGCTGTGAACAGGCACAACAGTGTCGAGGTAAGACCCCTGGACAGGTGGGCGGCGGAACGAACCGCCGACCCCTCGGAAGCTCACCACACGATGGGCCAAGCGAGTTATGGTCGCTGAAGGGCGCATTCGTCTCGCCCGGCACATCCAAGGTTCGTTCGAAGGAGTTCGCATGGCCGTAAACGTGGTGCTCGACAAAGTCCTCGACAAGGAATTCGAGAACAAGACGCTCGCTGAAATTCTCGCCGCTCCACCGTCGGCGCTGGCCGGCCTCTCCGAGGCGCACGACAAGCAGCTGCTCGAGGCGCTGAAGATCAAGACCATCGCCGACCTCGGCAACAACAAGTTCTTCCAGCTCGCCGCAACTCTCGTGGCACTCGCCGAACGCGAAGGCTGAGTCATCCTCAGATGACAATGGCCTGCCAGGCATTCCTGGCAGGCCATTGCTGTGTCAGAGCCGGGCGGGGTCGATCATGCCCTTGCGTACGGCGTTGACGATCCGGCGCGGCACTCGGTATTGCACGCCTGCCACCGTCACCGGGACCAGTTGTGGCACTTCCGCTTTCCACTGCGCACGCCTGCTTCGCGTGTTGGAGCGCGACATTCTCCGCTTGGGAACCGCCATGACTCAGCCTTCCTCGCCTGCGCGCGAGCGCTTTCCGTACTTGCGCTCGAACTTCTCGACCCGGCCCTGGGTGTCGAGGTTGCGGGCGGTGCCCGTCCAGAACGGGTGCGAATCCGACGTCACGTCGACCGTCATGAGCGGATAGGTGTTCCCATCGGCCCATTCGATCGTCCGGTCGCCGTTCGCGGTCGACCTGGTCAGGAACTGCTTGCCGGTGCTCGCGTCCTCGAACACGACGGGGTGGTAATCGGGATGGATGCCCGCTTTCATGCTGTTTCTCCTCTCGGATTGGTGCGCTCGCTCGCCGAAGCCGTTGCCTCGGTGGGGTCGGCGCAGGGATCTTCGTGCCAGTCGCCGAAGGGGTCCTCCCACAACGCGACTCTTTCCGGGGCCCGCTCGACGAGCATCAGCTCGTCGTCCTCGACCAGCGCCCAGTGCAGGGCATGGCGGATCTCGACGGGGTCCGCGTCGTGGGCCAGGATCACCAGCGACACATCACGATCGCCGAACCGCTCGTCCCAGCCCAGCGCGGCCATCGCCCGTCGATCGGGGTCGACGGCGGCCTGTTCCTCGGCGCTCATCGCCGCCAGCCAGCGCCCTGCCCCACCGACGCGCAGGCCGCCGCCCGCCGACTCGAGCCACACCACGTGATCGGGCTGGGTCGCCAGCCAGACCCGTCCGCGGGCGGTGACAACGCCGTCGAGCAGAACGTCGAGCGCCTCGTGCAACCGCTGGGGATGAAACGGCCTGCGCGCGGCGAATTCGACGATCGAGACACCACAGTCGGTGCTCAGCGGCGGCTGCCCGCGCAGCAACGGCGCGTGCGCGTCGAAGATCCGGCCTCGGCGCGAATCGGCGGGCACGCGGGTCAGCAAGGCGCCGATCTCCATCGCGTCGAAGCCGGGTAATCCGTCGAGCCAGGCGACCGGCGCCGCGGGCGCCAGTCGGTCGAGGACCGCTCCGAGGCGTTCGCGATCGAGCGCGTCGACTCCCGCGGCGAGGACCACCAGCGCGTCGGCGAAGTCGACCTGCCCGACCGCCACCTGCGCCACGGTGCGCTCGTCGTCGGCGGAGGCCAGGCCCCGATCGGCCAGCACCTCGTCACCGGTGGCGTCGGCCAGCCACTGCTGCCCGTCGAGGCAGGTGAGCACGGACTCGATGCGCACGGAACGCCCGGCAGGCCCATCGACGCGATCGGCGACTCCGGTCACCACGACATTCGCGATCGCGTGACACAGCGCCTCGGCCTCGATGCCGGGATCCAGCGCGAGCACGATGCGTTCGACATGGTCGCGCGTGGCGAGCGTGCACAGCATCGGCAGCAGATCGGCGCGCAGCGTGCACGAGACGCACCCGTGCGCGAGTTCGAGCACCGTGGTGCTCACGTTGCCCGCGGTGCGCACCGTGCGGCGCACCACGCCTTCACGGAGTTCGGCGAGGTCGTGATGGACCACCACGGTGCCCGCGTCCGCGCTCAACGTCTCCGCGATGTGTTCGACGCCGCCCATGGCGGGTCCCGAGAAGCCGGCCAGCAGCACCACGGGCGTTCTCCGGTCCGACTGGTCTAGCACCCGATACCCCTTTCGACAATGATTTTCATTTACTTCAGCGCGACTGTACAGTGCGGAATAATCGTTGTCGAAAATGGTTGTCATAACCATGGAAGGAGGTCGACATGTCGGCCCACTGCCAGGTCACCGGTCGCAAGCCCGGCTTCGGAAAAGCCGTCTCGCACTCGCACCGGCGCACCAACCGACGCTGGAACCCCAACATCCAGCACAAGACCTACTACCTGCCCAGCGAGGGCCGCCGCATCACGCTGACGGTCTCCACCAAGGGCATCAAGACCATCGACCGCGACGGGATCGAGGCTGTGGTGGCCCGCATCCGCGCTCGTGGGGACAAGATCTAGGAGCTGAACATGGCCTCGAAATCGACCGATATCCGGCCGATCGTCAAGCTGAAGTCCACCGCCGACACCGGCTTCACCTACGTCACCCGCAAGAATCGCCGCAACGACCCCGACCGGCTGGTCCTGCGCAAATACGACCCCGTCGTGCGCCGCCACGTCGATTTCCGCGAGGAGCGCTGATGGCCAAGAAATCCAAGATCGCCCGCAACGAACAGCGGCGCGAGATCGTCGAACGGTTCGCCGCCCGTCGCGCCGAGCTCAAAGAGATCATCCGCAAGCCGAGCACCGGCGAGCCCGAGCGCGCGGCCGCACAGGCCGAACTGCGCAACCAGCCACGCAATGCCAGTCCGGTACGATTGCGCAATCGGGACGCTGCTGACGGCCGCCCACGCGGCTATCTCCGCAAGTTCGGCCTCTCCCGTGTTCGTGTGCGCGAGATGGCCCACCGGGGCGAACTTCCGGGGGTCCACAAATCGAGCTGGTAGAGACTCCCCAAACTGATTCGTGAGAAGGAATATCCCATGGCAGTGAAGCGAGCACCGTCCAAGAAGGCACGCGCCGACCAGGGCCGCAAGCCGAAGAAGAATCCGCTGATCGCCGCGGGCATCGAGTACGTCGACTACAAAGACGTCAACCTGCTGCGCACCTTCATCTCCGATCGCGGCAAGATCCGTAGCCGCCGTGTCACCGGCCTGACCCCGCAGCAGCAGCGTCAGGTCGCCGTCGCGGTGAAGAACGCGCGCGAGATGGCGCTGCTGCCGTTCACCACGACCAAGTAGCCGTGAACGCGAAAGTGGCCCCGGAGCAACAGCTTCGGGGCCACCTTTGTTCGAGAAACCGATAACCACGGAGGGACCGGTGGCCCCGGCCGCCAGAATTACGGGATGGTCAGTACCTGACCCGCGTTGATGAGGTCCGGGTTGTCGATACCGGAGGCCGCGGCGATCTCGTGGTAGCGGTTGCCGTCACCGTAGAAGCGCTCGGAGATGGCCCACAGGGTATCGCCCGACTCGACCGTGTAGGTCTGCGCGGCCGGCGGCGGCGGGACCTCTTCGGCGACCGGAGCGGCGGCGACCGGCTCCGGAGCAGGCAGCGGGTTGTCGGTGTTCGTGGCGGTGGACCATGCGACCGAACCGTCGGTGCCGGAGAGCACGACGTTGCGGTCGGGCTGCACGACCAGCTTCTCGACGTTCTTCCCACTGGTGTCGGTCGCCCAGATCCGCGCACCGCCACCGCTGTAGACGACGAAGTCGCCGTCGTGCTGCAGAGCCGCGCGCTGCGCGTCCTGCCCATGCGTCATGGCGGCCCAGACGACGTTGCCGTCGGGCTCACTCAGCACCAGGTTGCCGTCCGGCTGCAGAGTCAGGGTGTACGCACCGCCGGTCAGGGACTGACCCAGACCCAGTTCTTCGCCTACGCGCAGCGTGTCGGCCACGTTGTTCCTTTCGAAGATCGCCAATTGCAGAGCCCAACAGTTGATGCCGACCGATTGCCACAGTGCCGCATCACAGCCGAATCTAGTCGCCGCAGTGGGGAAATGGAGGGGTTATGCGCAGGGTTCGCGGAAAGTTCACAGTAGAGCCGTGCCGTCTAGGGTTGGCAGCATGAGAACGATGTCGCGCTACACCGCCGCGGCGGCGGCCGTGGCCGTGCTGATCGCACCCCTCACCGCCTGCGGTTCCTCGGATGAGCCTGCGCCCCAACAGGATACGTCGAACACCAACAGCCGACCCGAGGACCCGAATCCCGGCATCGGCCTGCCCTTCACCGCGGATCCCACCCTCGTCAACCCGAACCCGATCCCCTTCACATCCTGGAATCGACTGAGCGACAACGCGATCAGCGTCAACTTCCAGACCGGCAACCCCGAGTGCTACGCCGTGGACGCCACCGTCACCGAAACCCCCGAGGCGGTTACCGTCGCCCTTCGCTCCGGGACGCGAGCGGATTCGGTGAACAAGATGTGCACCATGAACGCCGTCTTCGCCACCTTGGCGATCCCGCTGAACTCCCCACTGGGTACCCGCGAGGTACTCGACGCTGGATAGCCGAAAACGGGTGCCGCACCGAGGATTCGGCGCGGCACCCGTACGGGTGTCGACTCAGTGAGCGAAGTGGCGAGCGCCTGTCAGGTACAGCGTGACGCCTGCTTGCTTGCAGAGCTCGATGGTGTCCTTGTCGCGGATCGAACCGCCCGGCTGCACGATCGCGCGAACGCCCGCGGCCACCAGGATCTCCGGCCCGTCCGAGAACGGGAAGAAGGCGTCGGAAGCGGCGACCGAGCCCTTCGCGCGCTCACCCGCGCGCTCGACGGCGAGCTTGCAGGAGTCCACCCGGTTGACCTGCCCCATGCCGACGCCGACCGCGGCGCCGTCCTCGGCGAGCAGGATCGCGTTCGACTTCACCGAACGGCATGCGCGCCAAGCGAATTCGAGGTCGGCGAGGGTGGTGACGTCGGCCGGGTCACCCGCGGCGAGGGTCCAGTTGACCGGATCGTCGCCCGCGGCGTCGAGGACATCGCGGTCCTGCAGCAGCGCACCGCCGCTGATCGGACGCAGCTCGACACCCTTGCGCTGCGGCGCCTCGGCCACCAGCACGCGCACATTCTTCTTGCGCTGCAACACTTCCACGGCACCGGGCGCGTACCCCGGAGCGATGATCACCTCGGTGAAGATCTCGGCGACCTGCTCGGCCATCTCGACGCTGACCTCACGGTTGGCCGCGATCACGCCGCCGTAGGCGCTGACCGGGTCGGTGGCGTGTGCCTTGCGATGCGCCTCGGCGATATCGCCTGCCACGGCGATGCCACACGGGTTGGCGTGCTTGATCACCGCCACCGCGGGCTCGTCGAAGTCGAACGCGGCACGCCAGGCGGCGTCACCGTCGGTGTAGTTGTTGTACGACATCTCCTTGCCGTGCAACTGCTCGGCCTGCGCGATCCCGACCGTGCCGTCGTTGCTGGTGTACAGCGCGGCGGCCTGGTGCGGGTTCTCGCCGTAGCGCAGCACCGCGGCGCGCTCCCACGAACCGGCGACCCAGCCGGGGAACTGCTCGGTCTCCTCGGCGACGGCGGGCACGGCGACCGAACCCATCCAGCTCGCGACGGCCACGTCGTAGCTCGCGGTGTGCTGGAAGGCCTTGGCGGCCAGCGCGGTCCGCTCGGCGAGGGTGAACCCGCCGGACTTCACCGCGGCGAGCACGTCGTCGTAATCGGTGACGTCGACGACCACACCCACGGACGGGTGGTTCTTCGCGGCGGCCCGCACCATCGACGGCCCGCCGATGTCGATCTGCTCGACGCACTCGTCGACGCTCGCGCCACTGGCCACCGTCTGGGTGAACGGATACAGGTTCACCACCACCAGCTGGAACGCCTCGACACCGAGCTCGACGAGCTGATCGACATGCTCGGCGCGACGGGTGTCCGCCAGGATGCCCGCGTGCACACGGGGGTGCAGCGTCTTGACCCGGCCGTCGAGGGTCTCCGGGAATCCGGTCAGATCCTCGACCTTGGTGACCGGAATCCCGGCCTCGGCGATCTTGCCCGCGGTCGACCCGGTCGACACCAGCTCCACACCGGCCGCGTGCAGGCCGGTGGCGAGCTCGATGAGCCCGGTCTTGTCGTAGACGCTCACCAGCGCCCTCTGGATCGCCTTACGTTCACTCACCGGCGTGCTCGCTCACTGGTATTTCTGCCTTTCGTCCGTCGGAGACAATGCCTCGCGTCGCGACGGCGGCGATGACCTCCGCCAGTAACCGTCGCTCGACAACCTTGATGCGCTCCTGCAACGTGTCCTCGTCGTCGCCGGGCTCCACCGCGACCGTCTCCTGCGCGAGGATCGGGCCGGTGTCGACGCCCGCGTCGACCAGGTGCACGGTGCAGCCGGTGACCTTCACGCCGTAGGCGAGCGCGTCACGCACCCCGTGCGCGCCGGGGAACGACGGCAGCAGCGCGGGATGAGTGTTGATGAGACGGCCGCCGAAGCGTTCCATGAACGCGGGGCCGAGGATTTTCATGAAGCCCGCGAGGACCACCAGATCGGGCTTGTGCGCGTCGACGGCCTCGGTGAGGGCGACGTTCCAGGCTTCGCGATCCGAAAAATCTTTGAGCCCGACCTTGAAGTGCGGCACCCCCGCGGCATCGGCGTGGGCGGTGGCCTGGCAGTCCCGGTCGACGCCGACAGCGACGATCTGCGCCGGGTAGCCGGGCTCACGTGCGGCGGCCAGCAATGCGTTGAGCAGCGAGCCGGTGCCCGAGGCCAGAACGACGACGGTGGCCGGTGTTCTGGCGGGCTTCCACGGGGCAAACGAGGACGTCAGCGCTCTACTCCTGCGTGTGATCGGGCGACGGCGACGGCGATAGGCGCCGGGTCGAGCTTAGCGACCGGGGGTCTCGTCGCCGTCCGGCAGGTCCGACTCGACCACTTCGACGTCGACGATGTCGTCGGTCGGCTCGTCGGTCGAGCCGGGTGCGGCGATGCTCACTTCGACATCGTCATCGAAGTCTTCGACCAGTTCGCCGTCGACTTCGACTGCGGGATCGTCGTATTCGACCGCGTCCTCGTCGTCGTCGGCGTCCTCGTAGTCGTACTCGTCCTCGTCGTAGTAGTCGTCGTCCTCGTAGTCGTCGGCGTCGTATTCGTCGTACACCTCGACCGGCGCGGCGGGCGCGGCGGGCGCGAGGAAGCGGCTGGCGAACACCATGCCCACGAAGCCGCCGAACCCGAACCAGGTGACCATCAGCACCACCAGCATCAGCAGATCGACGCCGACCCACCCGACGGCGCCGAGCTGACCGCTGCCGAGGATCGCGAGCACCAGGAACGTCAGCGTGGACAGCGCGGCGCAGGTGAGAGTCGCCCACGGCGCGCCGGGCCGATCGTCGCTGGTACGGCCGAGTTCGATCCCGCCGAGCACACCGACAGCGAGCGGGACCAGCAGCAGCGCCGCCCACCACCCGGACGCGGGCCCCTCCGGCACGGGAATCAGCGCGGGCAGCACCGGCATGTGTCCGCCGGTGACCCCGAACAGACCCACCGACCCGGCGCCGAACAGCACCGCGGCACCGCTGAGGATCCCCGCCGCGCCGATCACCACATTCGGCAGGTAGAGCAGGGACAACAACGTCATCCCCAGTACATCGGTGACGTTGTGGGCCTGCTGGAAAGCGCCGTCGAGCCGGGACAGATGGACGAAGAAGGAGATCACGGTGGCCAGTGCGGCGCAGCCGAGCATGCGGAGCACGGTGCGACGCGCGGCGCGGGCGCCGAGGACCGCCCATTCCGGGATCTCGATCGGCACCAGCGCGCACAGCGAACTCCACGCCCGACTGCCGATACCGACGGCGGCCGCGACCAGATACAGCACGAGCACCCAGCCGAAGGCCGCGATCGGACCGGACGATTCCAGTGGCGTGACGCCCGCGGCGTCGCCGGTGACGGCGAGACAGACGGCCGTCATCAGCAGCGGTCCGGCCAACACCGCACCCGTCAACCAGCCCAGCTCGACGGGGGTCGGGCGGTTCGGGACGGCACGCGCGCATTCGCGCGCGGCCAGCCAGACCAGCACGGCCGTCGGTACCAGCGGGAGCAGGCCGAGCGTTGTCCGGCCGACCGTGAGCGGAACCTGGTGGGCGGCAAGCCACGTAGCGGCGACCGCGGCGGGCGCACTGGTGAGATCGGTGCCGGTGGAGAGCATGACCACGAGTACGAGCAGCACCGTCGCCGCCAAGGCGGTGATCGTCGGCCTCGCCGCGACCAGCAGCAGGGTTCGCGCCCGCTCGGGCGAGAGTGACCACCAACCGGGCTCGTGCCCGGACGGTGGTGCCGTGACTGTCTCCCCGGTGCCGCGCGACCCGGAGGTCCGGCGCACGAGGGCGTTACGGGAGCTCATGACAATTCAGCGTGGCAGCTTCCTCGGCGGCCGGGGGTCAGGCGCGCCGCGAGCCCACAGGCGTACCTGTGGGCTCGCGATCGAACCTGAACCACCGTGCGGCAGCCGTGTCCATTTCGGCATGATCGGGCGCCCTGCGTGGTCACACTTCGCTACCGCCTCCGGGCGCTGACCGATCATGCCGTGCGGTTCTACTTGTTGTCGTCGTTCGGACGGAACGCGGTGGTCGCGTCGGCCGCCGGATCGGCGGTCTGCTCGCCACCGAACGGCTGCGGCTGACCCGGCGACGACGGCTGCGCACCATAGGTCGGTGCACCGAACGGCTGGCCCTGCTGCTGCCCACCGAAGGTCTGCGTCGCGCTCTCGTCGGGACGAGGCTGTGCCTGCGGCGCCGAACCATACGGCGAGGGCTGCTGCTGCGGCTGCGGGGCACCGTACTGCTGGCCGTACGGCGACTGCTGCGGCTGACCGTAGGCCTGCTGACCCGGCTGGCCGTAGGACGGCTGCTGTGCCTGCGGCATCGACGGCTGGCTCTGCTGGCCGTAGGGCGACGGCGACTGCGTCGGGTACTGGCCACCGGTCTGGGCCTGGCCGTAACCGGTCTGACCGTACTGCTGGCCGCCGGTCTGGCCGTAGCCCTGCTGGCCGTAACCCTGCTGACCGTACTGGCCGTACTGGCCTGGCTGCTGTTGCGGCTGAGCCGGTTTCGGCGCGGGCACCTTGACGATCCCCAGCCCGAACAGCAGTGCCAGCACCAGCAGCACAGCGACGACGAACGAGAACGCGGCGACGACGAACGCGCCCCACTGCAGTTCCATGCCTTCGCCCACGCTGATCAGCGAGACGACGACACCGAGGAACGAGGCCACCGCGAGTGCGGCGGCGACACCGAGGACATTCTGCTTGGGCAGCAACGACAGCCCGGCCAGCAAGGCAGCGGCCAGGATGAGCGTCGCGATCGCGCCGTTGCTGGACTCGAACATGCTGCCGGTCGAGGTCTCACGCAGCGCGGTGAAGCCGACATAGGGTGCGAAGCCGAGGAGGAAGGTGACGACGCCGAGTCCGGCTGCGGCCGCGGTCAGAATGAACGGCAGCCCTTTGCCTTCCGAGCCGGTCGCGGTCGATGGCGAAGCAGCGGCGGCTCCGGTACTCGGGCCCTGGGGCGCGGCGGGTGTCACGGGTGCGTTGTACCCGGAGCCCCCGGTCGGGTATGACATGTCTCGTCGTCTCCTTGTCGAGTCGTGCGCATCGGTCGCGTCGAACTGACTGGTGCCTGATCCGATACCTGACGCTACTGCACGCCACGGCCCCGGTCATCACCTACCGATGCAGGCTGTGGATAAACCACTACCTGTGGATGAATCGACGAAGGCCGCCCAGGTTAAACCTGAAAGCGGCCTTCGACAGTGTGAGATTGAAGATCAGGCAGAAGCGATGGACGCCTTCTCCAGGATCTCGCGAGCGAGCGCGGCGGTGGCGGACGGCGTCTTGCCGACCTTCACGCCTGCAGCCTCGAGCGCGTCCTGCTTGGCCTGCGCGGTGCCGCCACCACTGGAGACGATGGCGCCGGCGTGGCCCATGGTCTTGCCCTCGGGCGCGGTGAAACCGGCGACGTAGCCAACGACCGGCTTGGTCACGTTGGCCTTGATGTAGGCGGCCGCACGCTCTTCGGCGTCGCCACCGATCTCGCCGATCATGACGATGATCTTGGTCTCGGGATCCTTCTCGAACGCCTCGATGGCGTCGATGTGGGTGGTGCCGATAACCGGGTCGCCGCCGATGCCGATCGCGGTCGAGAAACCGAAATCGCGCAGCTCGTACATCATCTGGTAGGTCAGGGTGCCCGACTTCGACACCAGGCCGATCGGGCCCTTGCCGGTGATGTTGTTCGGGGTGATGCCGACCAGCGCCTCGCCGGGGGTGATGATGCCGGGGCAGTTCGGGCCGATGATGCGGGTCTTCTCGCCCTTTTCGACGTTGTAGGCCCACGCGTAGGCGGAGTCCTGCACCGGGATGCCCTCGGTGATGACCACGAGCAGCGGGATCTCCGCGTCGATGGCCTCGATGATGGCGTCCTTGGAGAAGGCGGGCGGCACGAACGCGATGGAGGTGTCGGCGCCGGTCTTCTCGATCGCCTCGGCGACGGAGGCGAACACGGGCAGCTCGATCTCGTTGCCGTCTTTATCGGTGTGCTTGACCGTGGTCCCGGCCTTGCGCGCGTTCACGCCGCCGACGACGTTGGTGCCCGCCTTCAGCATCAGCGCGGTGTGCTTGGTGCCCTCGCCGCCGGTGATGCCCTGGACGATGACCTTGTTGTCCTTGTTCAGGAAGATGGACATGTTTACGGTTCCTTACTTGGCTGCGGCGAGTTCGGCAGCCTTGTCGGCGCCTTCGTCCATGGTCTGGGCCAGCGTCACCAGCGGGTGGTTGGCCTCGGCGAGGATGCGACGACCCTCTTCGACGTTGTTGCCGTCCAGGCGAACGACCAGCGGCTTGGTGGCCGCGGCACCGAGCACCTCGAGTGCGCCGACGATGCCGTTGGCGACCGCGTCGCACGCGGTGATGCCACCGAACACGTTGACGAACACGCTCTTGACCTGCGCGTCGCCCAGGATGACGTCCAGACCCGCGGCCATCACGGCAGCCGAGGCGCCGCCGCCGATGTCGAGGAAGTTGGCCGGCTTCACGCCGCCGTGGTTCTCACCGGCGTAGGCGACGACGTCCAGGGTCGACATGACCAGACCGGCGCCGTTGCCGATGATGCCGACCTCACCGTCGAGCTTGACGTAGTTGAGGTCGTTTTCCTTGGCCTTGAGTTCGAGCGGGTCGGTCGCGTCGACGTCGGCGAACTCGAGGTGGTCGGGATGCCGGTACTCGGCGTTCTCGTCCAGGGTGACCTTGCCGTCGAGGGCCAGGATCTCGTCGGTGGGGGTACGCACCAGCGGGTTGACCTCGACCAGGGTGGTGTCTTCGTTGATGAAGACCTCCCACAGCTTCTGGATGGTCACGGCCGCGGCGTCGAGCACGTCGGCGGGCAGGTGGCCCTTCTCCGCGATCTCACGGGCGAAGGCCAGGTCGACACCCTTGACGGCGTCGACGGCGATCTTGGCGAGGCGCTCGGGAGTCTTCTCCGCGACCTCTTCGATCTCCATGCCGCCCTCGACCGAACACATGGCCAGGTAGGTGCGGTTGGAACGGTCGAGCAGGAAGGAGATGTAGTACTCCTCCGCGATGTCCTTGGCCTCGGCGACCAGGAGCTTCTTGACGATGTGGCCCTTGATGTCGAGGCCGAGAATGTTCTGCGCGTGCGTGAACGCGTCTTCCGGGGTGGCCGCGTACTTGACGCCGCCAGCCTTGCCGCGGCCGCCCACCTTGACCTGCGCCTTGACCATCACGGGCTTGCCGATTTCCTCGGCAATGGCGCGTGCTTCTTCAGCCGTGTCGCAAACACGACCCTCGGACGAAGGCACTCCGTGCTTAACGAAGAGCTCCTTCGCCTGATATTCGAAGAGATCCATGTACTCACCGTCTCGTCTGCGTTGCTATGACAACGTCTTTGTTGGCGGCCCGACGTCAATAGCGGGTCGGATCGGACTGTAGCTAGTCACGGGGAGGGCTAAACGACCACGTTCATAGTAAGTGGCGCAGGTCACGACCCATAACGGGAGCCCCGGAAAACCGCTGGCCAAGGCTACTGGCGAGTAGTTCTTCGCGGTTTGCCAGCGCCTTGGCAGGTCGGGCCACCTAAAGCCGGGGCACCCCGACATCTACTACGTTATGTCGTCGACAGACCTCACCCGAGATGCCGGAAAACGGTGAGTTATTCCTCTGCGTTACGGTGACGAATGTCACACACAGGTGTAGGTTTTCGATCAGCGCTTGCCACTCTGCAATCGCTTCGTTACCGTCAATGCGGTCGAAGTCACAACCAGGTCACGACTGGCAAGTCACGACTGGCAAGTCAGGACTGAGGAGGACGACAAGCTTGAGGTACATCAGTACTCGCTTGGAACAGCTGGCGATTCGGCACGGCCGATGAACCACCGCTCCACCCTTCCAGTCGAAAATCGCACCAGCTCCGGCCACCGTTACCGGTATGCCGACGAGTACGCATCGCATCCGCAGGCACGTCGAGCCCCCGCCGCCGCATGGCCGCAGACCGACGATGCGTGGCGCGACCAGAACACATGGTCCGACGACGCGGCATGGACCCCGGCCGAGGACGAATGGACCGCGGACGAGTCCTATGACACCGGCACATACGGCACCGACTGGGCGCCCGCGGCCGAAGAGACCACCGCACAAGAGCCGCCCGCGCCGCGCCGCGCCGAACGTCGTAGTGGCGCACACCGCGTCCCCGCACCGCCCGCCGCGCTGAAAGGCCGCGCCGCGGTCATCGCCGTTGCCGCGGGCGCCGTTGTCGCCGCCGGTCAGGCGGCTATGGCCGATCCGGGCCAGCCCGCACACGGCATCGACTACGAGGCAGCGGGCCAGGTCCACGAGATCGCCGCCCAGTCGATGAGCACCGCCGACGTCGGCGACCCTGGCACCGGCGCGTCGCCACAGGTACTCGACGCCACCGGCGTCGCCGACAAGAGCCATTTCGACGACATCCTCGCCAAGGGCGCCAAGTTCGCCGAAGACCTCGCCGCCCAGGAATCCGCCAAGCTGCGGCCCCTGTTCGCCAAGTTCACCTCGGGTAACTACACCTCCGGCTTCGGTGCCCGCTGGGGCGTCCAGCACCTCGGCATCGACGTCGCGGGCCCGATCGGCACCCCGATCTACGCGGTCGCCGACGGCACCATCATCGAAGCGGGCCCGGCCTCCGGTTTCGGCATGTGGGTCCGCGTCCTGCACGACGACGGCACCGTCACCATCTACGGCCACATCGACACCGCCACCGTCTCGCAGGGCGAGCGCGTGATGGCGGGCGACCAGATCGCCACCATGGGCAACCGCGGCTTCTCCACCGGCCCGCACTGCCACTTCGAGGTCTGGCTCAACGGCACCGACAAGATCGACCCGGTCCCGTGGCTGGCCACCCGCGGCATCAGTCTGGGCTCCCAGCGCGACTGACGTGGCGTGATGTCGCTTCTACGTGACCAGTAGCACGCTTCCGCTCTGTCAGGGGCGGGGTTAGCGTTGCGGTATGGCTGGTACGACGAAGTACACGCAGTTCATCGGGCTCGCACCGGAATTGGTGTGGGGGGTGCTCGGGGATCTCGAGCAGTGGCCGGAGTGGAATCCCGGAGTGCGATCGGTGCGGATGCACTCGCCGGTCGCCGTCGGGGCCACCGGCGATTATCTGCCCAACGGGAACGTCTCGGCCCGGATCCACAGGCGGTTCGCAAAAGCGTTCACTGTCACCACCTTCGAGCCGAATCGTGAGCTCGGGATCGAGCAGCCCGAACCCGCGGGCGCCATGCACCTCACCTGGCGGCTGACGCCCCGCGACGGTGGCACCGAGATCACCCAGGAACTCCGCTTCACCGGCCCCTCCGCCGCCGCGGCGCGCACCGTCGTTCGCCCCTTCATCGAAACCGATGCGCGCGTGAACTTCTCGCGGCTGGCCCGGCTGGCCGGACTCGCGCCCGTCGACAGCGCACTGAATGTCGTCATCGCGGGCGGCACCGGCGCACTCGGACTCCAGATCGCCGCCGATCTGACCTGCCGCGGACAGCGCGTCACCCTGCTGACCCGCCGCCGCAACCCCGATCTCCCGTTCCGCCAGACCGAATGGGACGGCCGCTCGATCGGCTCCTGGTCGGCAGAACTGCGCGAACCCGGTCGGCTCGCGGTGATCAACCTCGCCGGAAAGCTGGTCGACTGCAGGCCGACCGAACGCAATATCGCCGAATTGCGCTCCAGCCGAGTCGATTCCACCGTCGCTCTCGTCGCCGCGGCGGGTCTGCGCGATACCCCCGTCGACTACTGGGTGCAAGCCAGCACCACGGCCATCTGGTCGGACGCGGGCGAAACCCGGTGCACCGAGACAACTCCCCTCCCGGTCGGTCTCCCGCAGATGACCGGCGTGGCCCAGCCATGGGAGCAGGCGTTCGATCCCGCACGCGCCGATCACTGGACGATCCTGCGCACCTCCATCGTTCTCGACCCCGACGCCCCCGCCCTCAAACGCCTCGGCCAGCTCACCAAGGCCGGTCTCGGCGGCCGCGTCGGCCCCGGCGATCAGTGGTTCAGCTGGATCCACATCGAGGATTGGTTGGCCATCGTCCGAACTTGCCTCGGCCTCGACCCCGCCGTCACCCTCCCCGACGGCATCCTCGTCGCCGCCACCGAATTCCCGGTCCGCAACGCCGAACTCATGGCCACTCTCCGCCGAATCCTGCACCGTCCCTCATCACCCCCCACCCCCTCGGCGATCCTGAAGCTAGGCGCGGTAGCCCTGCGCACCGACCCGGCCCTCGGCCTCACCGGCCGCCACGCCACCTCCGAAGTCCTCCACAAGGCAGGCTTCGACTTCCGCTACCCAACCCTCGACGAAGCCTTGACGGACCTGCTCGGTTCCGCCTCTCCGCGTATTCAGCGTGCCGTCCGGGAGCTCGACCGTTAGGTTGCCCAACCACCTCACAACTTCACAATGGTCCGACTGAACTGCGGGATCAGCCGGATCTTTCCAGCGGACCCGAAGTCGATGGTCACCGTTGCCAACGGACCCACACCATCGGCCGCGACCACCCGCCCCAACCCATACTTGTCGTCGGTGACCCGATCACCCACGGCCAGAACCAATTCCGTGTTGTTGCGCTTCACCGCACCACCCGGCGCCGGCCTGCGCTCACCGGATCCCCCACGTACACCGGGTCGCTGATCCCACCCGTTCCCACTGGTCCAGTCCCGATCGAAGCCGCTGTCCTCACCCCGACGCCGCCCCCGCTGCACCGGCGAGATCACCGGCTCCAGCCTGCGCCAATCCAGCAGATGCTGCGGAATCTCCTGCAGGAACCGCGATTCCGGGTTGGACACCGGCTGCCCCCACCCCGACCGCACCACCGCGCGCGAAAGATAGAGCCGCTGACGCGCCCGCGTGATCCCCACGTAGGCCAACCGGCGTTCCTCGGCCAGCTCGTTCGGATCACCCAGCGCGCGCATGTGCGGGAACTGGCCGTCTTCCCAACCCGTGACGAAGACCACCGGGAATTCCAGCCCCTTGGCCGTGTGCAGCGTCATCATGGTGACCACACCCGTGCCCTCGTCCGGGATCTGATCGGTATCGGCGACCAATGACACGCGCTCGAGGAAAGCCGCCAGCGACCCCGGCTCCGGCTCACCGTCGCCCGCCTCCGGTACCAGCCCTTCCTCGCGCGCCGCCTCGGCATTGTTGAACGCCTCGGAACTGAATTCGCGTGCGACGCTGACCAATTCGTTGAGGTTGTCGAGCCGGGCGCCGTCTTGCGGATCGTCGGAGGCTTCCAGTTCGCCGCGATACCCGGTGCGGTCGAGCACCGCCTCGACCACGTTCCCCACATCGGGGTAGTCGCTGTCGGCTCGCTTTCCTGCCACCCGAATCTCGTCGAGCAGATCGAGGAACCCCGCGATAGCCCGCTGCGCGCGGGTATTCAGCAACGCGACCTTGCCGTCGGCCGCATCACGCAGCGCCGCGGCGAAACCGATACCGCGCTGTTCGGCGTGCACCGCCACGCACGCCTCCGCCCGATCGCCGATCCCACGACGCGGAGTATTGAGAATGCGGCGCACACTCACCGCGTCCTCGGGATTTTCCAGCACGCGCAAATATGCCACCACGTCACGCACTTCTTTGCGCTCGTAGAACCGCACACCACCGACGACCTTGTACGGCAGGCCCATGCGGATGAAGATCTCTTCCAGCGCACGCGAATTGTTGTTGGTGCGATAGAACACCGCCACGTCGCCGTAGTTGGCATCGCCCGCGTCGACGAGCCGGTCGATCTCCTTGGCGACGAAGGAGGCTTCGTCGTGTTCGTTGTCGGCGACGTAGCCGGTGATCAGTTCACCCTCGCCGGAATCGGTCCACAGTTTCTTCTCGCGCCTGCCCTCGTTGCGCGCGATCACCGCGTTGGCGGCGGACAGAATGTGCTGGGTGGAGCGATAGTTCTGTTCCAGCAGAATGGTTTCCGCATCCGGGAAGTCGCGTTCGAATTCCTCGATGTTGCGGATCGTGGCGCCACGGAACGCGTAGATCGACTGGTCTGCGTCACCGACCACGCACAACTCGCTCGGCTCGACCGCCTGTTCTTCCGCCTCGCTGTGATGCCCGACCAACTCACGCACGAGCACGTACTGGGCGTGGTTGGTGTCCTGGTACTCGTCGACCAGCACGTGCCGGAATCGGCGCCGGTAGTACTCGGCCACCTGCGGATGGTTCTGCAGCAGCGCCACGGTCTCGCCGATCAGATCGTCGAAGTCCATCGCGTTGGCTGTGCGCAACCGCCGCTGGTACTCGGCGTAGACCCTGGCGACCAGAGCGGGCAGTTCGGTGTCGTCGGCTTCGGCGTCGGCGGCGGCCTTTTCCGGACCGATCAGTTCGTTCTTCAGATTCGAAATGGCCGTCGACAGCAACCGCGCAGAATACTTCTTCGTGTCGATCTCGAAATCGCGGCTGATCATCGTTAGCAAACGACGCGAATCATCTGCGTCGTAGATCGAGAAATTCGAATTCAAGCCGGGCAGCAGTGCCGCCTGCATCCGCAGAATGCGCACGCAGCTGGAATGGAAGGTCGACACCCACATGCTGGTCGCGCGCGGACCGACCAGCCCGGCGACGCGTTCCCGCATCTCGGCGGCGGCCTTGTTGGTGAAGGTGATGGCCAGGATCTCACCGGTGCGCACACCCCGCGCAGCGAGCAGATACGCGATTCGACGGGTGAGCACCGCGGTCTTGCCCGAGCCTGCACCCGCCACGATCAGCAGCGGTGACCCCGCGTGCATCACCGCGGCACGCTGGGGCGGGTTGAGCCCGTCGAGCAGTCGCTCGATCTCCTCGGCGCGCTCCTGGCGGCGCTGGGACTGTTCGGCGCTGTTCCTGGCCGCCGCCTGAGCCAGCGCGGACGCACCGCTTCCACCACCGTCCCCAGGCGGTAGCGCGCCACCGCTCGGCGCGGGCGCTGGTTCGCTGGGATCGGTGGCTGAGGCGTGGGGAGCGACCGTGATATCCATCGTCTGTCCACGCTACCGGCGGCCACCGACAAGCCGCGAACCGCAGCCGCCGAGGTGACCAGCGGACGGCGGCTCGGCAAACCACGGGTGAACGCGGCCAGGTAGACGCGGGCAGCGCTGGTGACCGTTCTCAGCGAATTCACAAACAGAACTGTTTTGCCTACCTAGCGCCCCGTGGCAGACTGGGCGACATGGTCAGAGCTTCTCCGCATGCCCGGATCGGAGGCCGATCCGATATCGTGGCGGCGAGTACGACTTATGTGTACTCCCGGGGGATCCTGTACCGCCCATCGGGAAAGTTTCAGGGTGACGGAACAGATCGGGTAACAGGCCGTTCGGTTTGACCGATCCAAGTTCTGACACGAGGAGATGAATGATGAGCACCCCTGCTACGACCACCGGCTCCGATTCGGCCTTGCCGCAGTCCGAAGCCGAGATCGACAAGCTCCGCCTCGAGATCGATCAGCTCGATGCCACGATCCTCGCCGCGATCAAACGCCGCAGCGAAATTTCCCGGATCATCGGCCGCACCCGCATGGCTTCCGGCGGTACGCGCCTGGTCCACAGCCGTGAGATGAAGGTGCTCGAGCGCTTCAGTGAGCTCGGCCAGGAGGGCCACACCCTCGCCATGCTCCTGCTCCGCCTCGGCCGCGGCCGACTCGGCCGCTAGCCCCAGACCACAAACCTAGCGGCGGACCAGCCAGTTCGCCGCTTCCGAAAAGCCGCCCCGGGTGCGACACCATCCCCGGGGCGGTTATTTTTGGCCCGACTCAGGTCAGGGCGATGTATTTGGTGTTCAGGTATTCCTCGATGCCCTCGGTGCCGCCCTCGCGACCGAAGCCCGATTCCTTGACTCCACCGAACGGGGCCGCGGGGTCGGAGATGACGCCACGGTTGACGCCAACCATGCCGCTGTCCATCGCCTCCGAGATCCGAAGCGCGCGATCGAGGTCTCGGGTGAAGACGTAGCTGACCAGCCCGTATTCGGTGTCGTTGGCGGCCGCGACACCCTCGTCCTCGGTATCGAAGGCGACGATCGGAGCCACCGGGCCGAAGACCTCCTCGCGCAGGATGCGGGCGGTCGGCGGAACATCGGCCAGGATCGTGGCCGGGTAGTACCACCCCGGACCGCTGGGGGCCTTGCCGCCGATCAGGACTCGCGCGCCGACGGAAACCGCATCATCGACCAGGTCGCTCACGATCTCGCGCTGGTCCTCGCTCACCAGCGGGCCGAGGGTGGTCGCGGAATCGGTGCCCGGCCCCATCACGACGGTGTCGGCCATCGCGGCGACGAACTTCTCGGTGAACTCGGCGACTACGCCACGCTGGACGTAGAACCGGTTGGCCGCGGTGCAGGCTTCGCCGCCGTTGCGCAGCTTCGCCTGCATCGCACCGGCCACGGCGGCGTCGATATCGGCATCGTCGAACACCACGAACGGTGCGTTGCCGCCCAATTCCATGGACGTGCGCAGCAACCGGTTCGCGGACGCGGAAACGAGTTTCTTGCCGACTTCGGTGGAGCCGGTGAAGGTGAGCTTGCGCAGCCGCGGATCGTCGATCAGCGGGCCCGTGACAGCCCCGGAACGCTGCGTGGTGACCACCGACAGCACCCCGTCGGGCAGGCCGGCTTCGCTACAGAGCTTGGCCAGCGCCAGCATGGTCAGCGGCGTCGCCGAGGCGGGCTTGACGATCATCGTGCAGCCTGCCGCCAGCGCGGGCCCGATCTTGCGGGTGCCCATGGCGAGGGGGAAATTCCACGGCGTGATCGCCAGGCACGGCCCCACCGGCTGCTTGGCGACCATGATCCGCCCCGTCCCCGACGGCGCGTTCAGATACCGCCCGTGAATCCGCACCGCCTCTTCACTGTTCCAGCGGAAGAACTCGGCGCCGTAGCGCACCTCGTTGCGGCTTTCCGCGAGCGCCTTGCCCATCTCGAGCGTCATCAACAGCGCGAATTCCTCCGCCCGCGCGGTCAGCTGCTCGAACACCGTGCGCAGGATCTCGCCCCGTTCCCGCGACGGCGTCGACGCCCACGCGTCCCCTGCCGCGACGGCCGCGTCCAACGCCCGCATCGCGTCCTCGGGGGTCGCGTCCGCCACCTGCGCGATCACCGACCCGTCGGCCGGATTGCGCACGTCGAAAGTCCCACCCCCGGTGGCCTCGACAGGTCCGGAGCCGATCCACAAACCCTTGGGTACGAATTCGAGTACATCGCGTTCAGACACCATGCGCCCAGCCTAAGCCCGCCGCCCCAGCCAACACCCGAACACCGAGTCGGACGATCACCACTTTCCCTCCCCGCACCCGCGACCCCTAGGGAGCGGCGGCCACGAAGTGGCCGGTCCGCGGCCGGGTCGCCGGTCAGGCGCCGTTGCGTAGGCGACGAAGGAGCAAGCAACGGTGCCTGACCGGCGGCCCCTTGGGGCCGCGGACACCCGCGCGCCAGCGCGCATATAACGCGGTACCCTCGGGTCGTGAGCAGCAGCGACATCACCGCGTCGGCGGCCTGGCAGGCACTGCACGGCAATCACCGCACCGTTGCGCCGATGCATCTACGGCAACTGTTCGCCGATGATCCGGCACGCGGCCGCGAGCTGACGCTGCGGGTGGCCGATCTGCACATCGACTACAGCAAGCACCGCGTGACCCGCGAAACTCTGCGCCTACTCATCGATCTCGCGCGCACGGCGGGTGTGCCGCAACGCCGCGACGCGATGTATTCGGGTCAGCACATCAACACCTCCGAAGACCGCGCGGTCGGCCATATCGCTCTGCGCCTTCCGGTCGGCGACCAGCTCTGTATCGACGGCACCGACGCCGACGCCGAGGTGCACGACGTCCTGCACCGGATGGGCGAATTCGCCGATTCGGTGCGCTCGGGCGCGTGGCTCGGCGCGACCGGAAAACGCATCGAGACCATCGTCAATATCGGCATCGGCGGCTCGGATCTGGGGCCCGACATGGTCTATCGCGCGCTGCGCCACTATGTCGACGCGGGCATCTCCGCCCGGTTCGTCTCGAACGTCGACCCTGCCGATCTGGTCGCCAAGCTCGCCGGACTCGACCCGGCGACCACCCTGTTCGTGGTCGCGTCGAAGACCTTCTCGACGCTGGAAACCCTCACCAACGCGACCGCGGCGCGCCGCTGGCTCGTCACCGCGCTGGGCGAGGAAGCGGTCGCCAAGCATTTCGTCGCGGTATCGACGAACGCGGAACGTGTGGCCGCCTTCGGAATCGACACCGCGCACATGTTCGGTTTCTGGGATTGGGTCGGCGGTCGCTACTCGGTGGATTCGGCGATCGGCCTTTCGGTGATGGTGACCATCGGCAAGGAGAAGTTCGCCGAGTTCCTCAGCGGAATGCACGCCATAGACAAGCATTTCGCGACCGCGCCGCTGGAAGAGAACGCGCCGGTGCTGCTGGCGATGCTCGGCATCTGGTACTCGAATTTCTTCGGCGCCGAATCCCGTGTGGTGCTGCCCTATTCGAACGACCTGGGGCGATTCCCGGCCTATCTGCAGCAATTGACGATGGAGTCCAACGGTAAGTCGGTACGCGCCGACGGCACCCCGGTGACCTCGTCGACCGGCGAGATCTTCTGGGGCGAGCCGGGTACCAACGGCCAGCACGCCTTCTACCAACTCCTGCATCAGGGCACCCGCCTGATCCCCGCCGACTTCCTCGGCTTCGCCAGGTCCACCGATGACCTGCCGACCCGCGACGGCACCGGCAGCATGCAGGACATCCTGATGAGCAACCTGTTCGCGCAGTCGAAGGTGCTGGCCTTCGGCAAGACCGCCGAGGAGATCCGGGCCGAGGGCACCGACCCGGAACTGGTGCCGCACAAGGTGATGCCGGGCAACCGGCCGAGCACCACGATCCTGGCTGAGGAGCTCACGCCGTCGGCGCTGGGACAACTGATCGCGCTCTACGAGCATCAGGTGTTCGTCGAGGGCATCATCTGGGGCGTCGACAGCTTCGATCAGTGGGGCGTCGAACTGGGCAAGCAGCAGGCTCTGGCCCTGATGCCGTTGCTCAGCGGGCCGGAAAAGCCAGTGTCGGTGGGTGATTCGTCGACCGACGAGCTCATCGAGTGGTATCGGACGCACCGCCGCTGACTTCGCGCGCTGCACGCGCGGCACGAGTCGCGGCTTGGACCCGGGCGGTCACGCTGGTAGTGATGATGGTGAGCAGGGTGCCGAGCACCACCAGGTCGAACACGATCTGCACCATTGTCGCGATCCGCGCCGCCTGACCGGCGGCGTGCACATCGCCGTAGCCGACGGTGCCGAGCGTGGCGAGCGTGTAATACAGCGCGTCGGTGCGGGTTTCGAGCCCGTCGAATTGACCCGGATGAACCTGCTGCAAGCGGAAATAGAACAGGGCGAACACCACGCCGACGACGCACACGAGCAGCAGCAATCCGTCGACCTGCGCACCCATGGCGGTCGGCGCCCTGAGGTAGTTATCGATCCGCCGCCAGACCAGCCAGCCGATTCCCGCGATCCCGGCCAGGAACAGACACACCCCCAGCAACCGCCCCGGCCACGCGTCGAGCTCGAACGCCCAACCCACTGGCACGCTGTAGTACAGCAACACCGAGCAAAACGCCGCCGCACCATTGCGCATCACATGATGGGGGAACCGCCGATCTCGCGTCATCACTCCATGATTGCCCCGAAGCCGCCGATTTCCGTGCACACGCGCCGAGCAGGTCGGGGCCGGCCTGTTCGAAACGGATCAGGTCACGCGGTAGCCATGTCCCGCGGCGGTCAACACGTGGTCAGCGCGGTCCCTGCTCGCCGCGATGAGATCAGCGTTGCGCAGATCGCTCCCCGTCACCTTCTCTCGCGCCTGATCCGATGTTCGCCCGCCCGCGGTGTGCCGGTCCATGAGTCGTTCGGTGAGCACTCCACGCGGCGCGTCCAGGTACCAGCACGCGTCGAGCAGCCCGCGGACCTCAGCCCAACCCGGCGCCTCGGCATCGGTCAGCAGCAGGTAGTTGCCCTCGACGATGACCACCCGCTCGTCACACACGACCACGCCGCCGTCGGTCGGCTCGTCGATCGCGCGATCGAACAGCGGCCACGGCACCGGCGCTCCGACCGGTGTTTCCCGCAGCAACCGCAGATCCGCGACGAACCCGCCCGCGTCGAAGGTATCCGGTTCACCTTTGCGCGCCAAGGCATTCCGCGCCCGCAGCACCTCATTTCGCAGGTGGTAGCCGTCCATCGGCGCTACCACCGCAGGCCGCCCCGACGTGATCGACTCGGCGCACAGCCGCTGCGCCAGTGTCGACTTCCCGGCGCCGGGCGGCCCGGCGATCCCGAGCAGGAACCGCTCACGGCGCATCGGAATCTGTTGAGCCAGTTCGCTCACCGACAGCACCCCACTCGCCCAGGTCACCTGGGTACCCTACCGACGAGCTCACCGGATATCGGTGAGCACATCGGACTCAGCGCACGTCGACGAATCCGCGTTCGAGGATCGCGCCGGTGTCCGCACCGACCGGCAGGGTGCCGAACGCGATGCCCCAGTCGCCGCCGAGGCGCGTCGCGCAGAAGGCATCCGCGACGGCGGGATGTCCGTGCCGCACCAGCTGCGCGCCCTGCAGGACCAGTGCCATGAGTTCCACGACGCGTCGAGCGCGATATTCGATGTCGGACAGGTCGGTGAGTTCCTTGCCGACGCGGTCGATCGCGTCGTCGAGGCGCGAATCGGCACCGCGGGCGAGACCGACCTCGGCGAAGTACGCCTCGACCGTCTCGGGCTGACGTCCCATGGCGCGCAGCGCGTCCAGCGCCGCCACATTGCCCGAACCCTCCCAGATCGACATGAGCGGCGCCTCGCGGTACAGCCGCGGCATCCCCGATTCCTCGGCATATCCGTTGCCGCCGAGACATTCCAGGGCCTCGGCGGCGTGGGCGGGAGCACGCTTGCAGACCCAGTATTTGGTGATGGCGAGGGCGATACGGCGCAGCGCCGCTTCGGCCGGATCGCTACCCGCGCGATCGGTGGCGCCTGCCAGTCGCATCATCACCGTGGTCGCGGCATCCGATTCGACGACGAGGTCGGCGAGCACATTGCGCATCGCGGGCTGGTCGATCAGCTTGGCGCCGAATGCTTCTCGATGCCTGGCGTGATGGATCGCGGTCACCGCGCCGAGCCGCATGCCGGTGGCCGAGCCGATCACACAGTCGAGGCGGGTCATATTGACCATCTCGATGATCGTCTTCACGCCTGCTCCCTCGGCGCCGACGAGCCAGCCGGTGGCGTTCTCGTACTCGATCTCCGAGGACGCGTTGGACTTGTTGCCCAGCTTGTCTTTCAGTCGCTGGATGCGGAGGGGGTTGCGGGTGCCGTCGGGCAGCACGCGCGGCAGCAGGAAACACGACAGGCCACCGGGGGCCTGGGCAAGGGTGAGGAACATGTCCGACATGGGCGCCGAGGTGAACCACTTGTGCCCGACGATGCGGTACGAACCGTCGGATTGCGGTGTGGCGGTAGTGGTGTTGGCCCGCACGTCCGAGCCGCCCTGCTTCTCCGTCATCGACATGCCCGCGATGAGCCCGGCCTTGGTCGACGGCTCGCGCAAGCCGAAATCGTAGGTGCGTGAACCGAGTAGTGGCTCGAAGCGGGCGGCCAGTTCGGGATTGTGGCGCAACGCGGGCACCACCGCGTAGGTCATCGAGATCGGGCACATGTGCCCGGCGTCCGCAGCGCCCCAGGTGAAGAACTTGGCGGCGCGAGCGGTGTGCGCGCCCGACCGCTCGTCCAGCCACGGAGAACCGTGCAGGCCGTGCGCCACAGCGACTTTCATCAGGTCGTGCCAGTGCGGGTGGAATTCCACCTTGTCGACCCGATTACCCCAACGGTCGTGGGTGTGCAGCACCGGCGGGTACTCGTTGGCCAGCCTGCCCCACTCCTGCGCCTCGAAACCGCCCGCCAGCGCGCCGAGTTCGCGCACCTCGGCTTCGGCCCAGCCTGCCCCTTCGCGGTGCAGTCCTTCCAGCAGCGCGGGGTTGCGCGCGCCATCGAAGGGGATCAGTGGTGGCGCCTGGTTGAACACTTCGTGGGTCGGCATGTCCTGTAACTCCTTCGACTACAACGTTTCCGGGCGCGCACCGAGCGCGCGCACGGCGAAAGCAACCAATTCGGGAACGACGGTCTCGGCGTGCGGAGCCGCCGCCAACGGCCCGACGAGTACCTCGCCGATCGCGCCGACAAGGGCAGCGGCGGTGAGGCTCGGGGCCTGCGCGGGCAAACGACCCTCGGCGACACCGTGCGCGATAGCGGTCTCGAACGACGCGGCGAACGCGCGCCGGAATTCCAGCCGCTGCGCGTCGACCGCGGGGTCCACGGGCTCGGCCAGCAGGACATAGGCCAGTTTCGGATTCTTCAGCGCACGACCGGCGAAGGTCTCCACCGCGGCGGTGACCCGCCCGACCACGTCACCGGCGGCCACCGCGGCTCGCACCGCGTCGACCTCGCGGGCGACCACCGTCTCGAACACCGCCGCTACCAACTCGGCCTTGTTCTCGAACTGCTTGTACACGGTGCCGGTCGCGATTCCCGCCTCGGCGGCGACCGCGGCCATCGACAGTCCGGCGAACCCATCACGCGAGAGCACGGCGGTGGCGCCCTGCACGATCAGCGCCCGTTGCGCGTCGAGCCGGGCCTGTACGGCCGGGGTCCTGCGGTACACCATGTGAAGAAGTGAACCACTAATTCACCTCTTCACACAAGGGCAGGCTGGCCGTATGGTCGAGGAATGGAACCATCGACCGGTCAGCCGGCTTCACCCCCCGTGCGCGTCGAGCACGCAGGCCCGGTCACGACGGTGATCCTGGATCGCCCACAGGCCCGCAACGCGGTGGACGGCCCGACCGCTCGCGCGTTGGTGGAGGCCTTCCGCGCGTTCGACGCCGACCCCACCTCCTCGGTGGCCGTGCTGTGGGGCGAGAACGGCACCTTCTGCTCCGGCGCCGACCTCAAAGCCCTCGGCACCGAGAACAGCAATCACGCCGCCGAGGACGGTGACGGTCCGATGGGCCCGACCCGGCTGCGCCTGTCCAAGCCGGTGATCGCGGCGGTCTCCGGATACGCCGTGGCGGGCGGGCTCGAACTGGCCCTGTGGTGCGATCTGCGAATTGCCGAGCAGGACGCCACTTTCGGCGTCTTCTGCCGCCGCTGGGGCGTTCCGCTGATCGACGGCGGCACCGTGCGTCTGCCGCGCATCGTCGGCGAAGGTCGCGCACTCGACATGATCCTCACCGGCCGCCCGGTGAGCGCGCCCGAAGCGCTGCAGATGGGCCTGGTCACCCGGGTCGTGCCCACCGGCGATGCCCGCCGCGTCGCCGAGGAACTGGCCGCCCAGCTCGCGGCGCTGCCTCAAACCTGTCTGCGCACCGACCGCGCCGCCCTGTACGACCAGTACGGCCACACCGAGGAAGAGGCGCTGCGCATCGAATTCCGGCACGGCCTGACCGCCTTGACCGGCGGTGCGCTCGACGGCGCCGCCCGCTTCGCCGCGGGTGAGGGCAGGCACGGTAGCGCAGACCGCCGCTGATGGACCGTCTCACGGTCGTCGACGAAATCTTCCTGCGCACCCACCGCGGCATGGGCACCCCCATCGCGCTCCAGGGCCTCTGGCGCACCACCGATGCGATGGAACCTGTGCTCCTGCAAGCGATTCACGACCGTTTACGTCACGGCCGGTTGGGTCGCAGAGTCGTCAACCCGCGGGTCCCCGGTGCCCGCCGCGCCTGGCAACCCAACATCGGAGCGCACGCTCTCGACCTCCTCCCGAACGCCATCGGGACCGCCGAAGCCGGTTGGTCGACAACACCGATGAGCCCGGACGACCTCACTTCCAGCAGCGTGGGGCCACTCGCCGAGCACGCGATCCTGCCCTGGGCCGATGCCCTCGGCACCGACCTCGACCCGGAGTACACCCCGGGATGGCGGCTGTCGGCCGCGCGCCTGGACGACGGCGGAACCGTGGTGGCCGTGACGTGTTCGCACGCACTCGCCGATGCCCGTGGTCTGATCCACGCCATCACCGTCGCCCTCGACTCCCTCGGAGCCGCCGAACCCACTCGCACATCACCGGCCGCCGAGCAGAACAGGCCCAGCGGCGGGAAAGGCATCCGCGCAACGTCTTCGGACTGGGCTGACGCGCGCACCCAATGGACCACCATCATCAGCGGCACCGCACGCGCGCTGCGCCGAGGCATCCCTCGGTCACCCGCAACCAGCACCCCCGACACGTCCACCGATCGCGCCATCCACAGCACCCTGCTCACCTTCGACGCAGACCACTGGGACACCACCGCGGCCACGGCCGACGGAACCGCGAACAGCCTGTTCATTCACCTGATCGCGAATATCCTGTGGCACAACGGATTCCCGACTCCGACGATCATCGCGAGCCTGCCCGTGGACACTCGCGACGAACCACGCGTCGACAACGACCTCGCGATGACCGAGATCGCGATCCAGCGCACCGACTCCCCCGCGACAATCCGCGACAAGGCCAAGGCCGCCTATCAGCGCCGAATATCGAGCCCCGCAAGCCTTCCCGAGGAGATTCTCCAAGTACTCCCCGACCACTACGCCTACGCCCTCAGCAAGGGCGCGGGCGAGCGGGACATCCTGTGCTCCAACATCGGAACCCTCCCTGAAGCCGTGCGAAATGTCGGGCCGCACAACTGCACCCGAGTAGCCGCACGTGCGATCCACCCCGGCATCACCACTTTCCCCCGCACCCGACTCGCGGGCTACCTCTCCCACCTCGGCGATACCTACACACTCGCCCTCGTCAGCCTCGCCGCGGACAACGACGCCCTGCCCGAATCCATCGACAAGGCCTGTGCGGCAGTGGGATTGCACCCCCGCCCCTGGTAGTCGACCGGCAACCCGAGCTTGCCCGCGACCGCCCGGATCGACAGCGCCCGGTGCCGCCCGACCCTCCTCGCGGTTCGCGCGTCAGGTCGCCGTCATCCCGACGAGCAGCACGCGAAGCCCCCAGACGAACTGATCGACGGAGGTCCAGGCGGCGATCTCCTCGAGGTGCGCCGCGGTGCGCGGCCACCGGGTTGGATCCAGGTGGTGGAGAGCCGCGCGGCGGGTCGCGCTCCGCTCGGATTCCCCGGGCAGCGGCGGCTTTCCATCGGTTTCGGCCACGTCGAGGGCGATCGAGCCGAGCACGTACACGATCACCGCGTAGACCCCGTGCGCGCGGATGGGCGCAGGTAGTCCGCCGCGAGCGAGGCAGACGAACAGCGACTCGGTCATATCGCGTGCCGCGGGCCCGTCCGCCGACGGGCTGTCCATGGGACCCGACATGATCAACTCCGGCACCGCGGGGTGATCGAACAGCCGACCGCGCACACTGAGCGCGAACTGGACCACCGCCGCGGTCCACTCCACGCCGTCGTCGGTGAGCGGCCCGAGCACCACCGACGACAGCACGCGTTCGATCACGGCGCGTTCGAGCCCGTCCGAGCTGCCCACGCGAGCACGCACCGCGGCCGCGTCGACCCCGAGCCGCTGCGCCACCGCCCCGACGGACAGAGCCTGCCTGCCGCCCACGTCGAGAATGGCGAGCGCGGCGTCGGAAATGTGTTTCTCGGTGAGCACCCCTGCTGCGTCACCGGCGTCCGTACCTGGGGTTTCCGCCTCGGACATGCGTCGACTGTACTCCGGCGACCCCTGCGGAATCCGGCACCGATCAGGGTGTCAGGCCCAGCCGGGTGGCCAACCACGGCAGCTGATCGCGCAGCCCGGACGCCCACAGCGCGAAGTTGTGGCCGCCGGGCAGAATCCGCAACCGCACGTCCATCCCCGCGTCTTTCGCCGCCTGATACATCCGCTCCACCTGCGGCCGATACATCTCGTCATCGGCGCCGACCACGAACGCGCCGGCGGAATCCGGATAGGTCCGCGATCGCAGCAGATCGAGCGGATTGACCCGCAGCAGCGCCGCGGTATCCCCGCCGAACGCGGCGTCGACGGTGCGCTGCCGGTCGCCCAGCGTGGGCTCGTCCTGACCGGAGATGTCGAGGAAGTTGGGATAGACCCCGGGATAGTTGGTGGCCAGTTGCAGTGCGCAAGTGCCGCCATAGGACAGTCCACCCACCGCCCAGGAGCGCGGATCCGGATCGATCTGCAGATTCGCCCTTGTCCATGCGGGCACGTCGACGGCCAGGTAGGTGGCGACCTTGCCGAGCGCGGAGTCCAGACACAGCGGGTTGGCCAGCTGGGAGCCGGTCCCGTCGGCCACCACGACCACCGGCGCGAGGCCGTTGTGCGCACGGGCGAAGGAATCCATGGTCTCGGCCAACTGCCCACCGAAGAACCAGTCCTGCGGCGCGCCCGGCTCACCGGCGAGCAACACCAGGACCGGCAGCAGCGGACGCGGGTCCGCGAAATAGGCGGGCGGCAAATAGATCTGAGCCTCGCGAGCGGTGAATCCGGACGCCGTCGGCGGTACCGTCGCGGTCAGCATCCGCCCGCCGTCGGGCAATCCGCCGGGTGCTTGCCACGCGGGCTCGAGCGGGCGCGCGCTGATCACCCGCTCGCTCCGGGTCAGCTCACCGGGCTCGATCCGATCGACCTCTTCCACCCCGAGCGCCGCGCCCACCGTCGGATACGACGCGTACACGAGGTTGATCCGGACTCCCACCGCGACCAGCACGACACCGGCCGCGAGCACGGTCACCACCACGGTCCCCACACTCCGGCGCACCAGAATCCGTGGCACCACCAGCAGCACCGCGGCCACCGCGATCCCGATCAGCACGTACACCGAGACGGCGACCGGATCGGGAAACGGCCGCCACACCTCTTCGACGAACAGGTACAGCGCCACGGTGAGCACCACGGCGGACAGCACCACGATCGGCATGGTCGTCGTGACATACCGCCGTACGCGAGGAAACAGCAACCACACCGCACCCACGGCGCCCAGCACCGTCAGCGCCACCGGCAGCCATCCGGTGAGCAACGACAGATCGGTGATTCGCGTCATCGCTGACCTCCACAGATGCCACCTCGACCGCCCTAGCGCGCGCATCGCGGTCCCGGTACGACCGCGATGACATACGGTACACAGAAGACGTCACCGCGCCGGTGCGGCGCACTCGCAGCAAAGGGTGGTTCTATGAACGACGACGCGACTGCCACCGAACCAGCTCCTTCGCGCGGCGTCGCCCTGGCGCACACCGTGATCCGCCGGGTGCCGTTCACTCTCGGCTTCCTCGTCGTGGTCATGATTCTCGGCCTCGCCACCGGCGGCCTCTGGCGCAGGCTCGACCAGCGTTCCTGGTACCCCGATATCGCCTACGGCTGGCTCGCGCTCACCGAAGGCAAGTGGTGGACGCCGCTGTCGGGCTGGTTCTTCGGACTCACCCCCGTCCAATACCTCTGCATGGCAATCTTTTCAGCGGCCGCGATCGGCTGGGCGGAGTGGCGGCTCGGCACCGTGCGCACCGCCCTCGTCTGCCTGTCGGGCCAGTTGATCGGGGTCCTCGGCGCGTCGGTGACGGTCGGGCTGCTGGCACACACCCATCTCGGTTGGGCCGACCGGCTTTCCGAGGTGCGCGATGTCGGGTTCTCCACGGCGGCGATCTCGGCGGTGGCCGCGGTCTCGGCGACCCTGCGTTCGCCGTGGCGCCTGCGGGTGCGCGCCTTGCTGTTGGCACACGTGTCGATCACCTTCCTGTTCGAATCGACTTTCGCCGATCTCATGCATCTCATCGCGGTCGCCGTGTGGCTGCCCGCGGGCGAAAAGCTCTTCAGCCGAACCGAACAATCTGGCCACGCACCCGACGTGAGGTGCGCATGCTGGCCTTCGCCGGACTGATGGTGATCGCCGCGGCCTCGGTGGCGGTGTATTTCTTCCCCGCCAACAGCCTGCTCGGTCCCACCGGGAACGAACGCGGTTCGCTGTGGAGCACGATCGTCACGGTGGTGGTGATCGGGTTGGTCGCCGATCAGCTACGCAAGGGCCGACACTGGGCGTGGTGGGTCACCCTCGGCTACGGCCTGCTGCACGTGGTGCTCACCCTGGTGCTGCTCGGCGTGGCCATGGGCACCGACTACGAGACCACCGGCGCGGTGACCGTCGGCACCGCCCTGCTGTGGGCGGGCGAGGTGGCGCTGCTCTACGGCGGCCGCGGCGCGTTCCGGGTGCCGGTCCGGCGCAGGATCTCCGGCGGTGCGCTCACCGGCACCGATCCCGCCGAAGCGGTGCGCGACCTGCTCGCCCGCTACGGCGGCAGCACCATGTCGTGGATGACCACGTGGCCGGAGAACAAATACTGGTTCGCCGACGACGGTGAACGGTGCGTCGCCTACCAACGCCACGCGGGCACTGTCATCGCGCTCACCGACCCGATCGGTCCCGAAGAACTGCTGCCGGACACCATCGCCGCCTTCACCGACACCTGCGAGACCGACGGCCTGGTTCCGTGTCTGTTCTCCACCACCGAGATCGTCGCGGATATCGCGGGCGAGCTCGGGTGGCGCAGCGTGCAGATCGCCGAGGACACCATCGTCGACCTGCCCGAGCTCGAGTACAAAGGCAAAGCGTGGCAGGACATCCGGTCGGCGATCAATCGGGCGACCAAGGAGGGCATCGAGTTCCGTCTCGTCGAACTGGGCGATCAGCCGTTCGCGGTGATCGCCCAGGTGCGCGCGATCTCCGAGGAGTGGGTGGGCGAAAAGGGCCTGCCGGAAATGGGATTCACGCTCGGCGGAGTGGAGGAAGCCATGGATCCGGCCGTGCGAGTGGGGCTGGCGATCGACAGCCAGGGCAGCGTGCACGGCGTCACCTCCTGGCTACCCGTCTACGGCCCCGGCGACGAGATCCGCGGTTGGACCCTTGACGTGATGCGCAGGCGCCCCGACGGCTTCCGGCCGGTCGTGGAATTCCTCATCGCCTCGGCGTGCCAAGAGTTCAAAGAAGAAGGCGCCGAGATCGTTTCGCTGTCGGGGGCTCCGCTGGCGCGCAGCGCGAGCACCGAGGGCGCCGAACCGATCGATCGTCTACTCGAAGGGCTCGGCGCCGCGATGGAACCGTATTACGGCTTCCGGTCACTGCATTCGTTCAAAGCCAAGTTCCAGCCCCGCCACGAGCCGGTGTACCTGTGCTACCGCGACGAGGCCGACCTGCCCCGAATCGGCATCGCGCTGACGAAGGCCTACCTCCCCGAAGTCTCGGCCAAGGACCTGATGGCGCTCGGCGCGGCGGGGAACTAGGGAACCGGCACGTCGATCGAGGTCACCCGACCCGCGACATCGGCGGGCACGTCGATGCCCGACTCGAGGTTGTCGGCCGGGATCGGCTCGCCCCATACCTGTCGCAGCGGCAGCACACCGGCCCACACACCACCGGCCGCGATGTCGCCCTCGTCGTCGTTCGGCCCGCCGGTACGCACCTTCACCGACGCCTCGGTGAGGTCGAGCGCCAGCACCATCGTCGCCGCCAACTCCTTGCGGTTGGGCGGCCGCACCCGATCCCAGGCACCGGGGGCGGCGTGCTCGACGATCACCCGCAGGGCGTTGTCGCGCTCGGCCTCGTCGGTGACCAGCACCGCCCTGCCCCGGATCACCGCGCTGCGGTAGTTCATCGAGAAGTGCATGGCCGAGCGGGCGTACACCAGCCCGTCGACGTGGGTCACAGTGAGGGAGATATCGGTGTCGATCGCGGCGCGCAGATTGCCGGCTCCGGTCGATCCGTGCAGGTAGAGGGTGTCGCCGACACGCCCGTAGATGGTGGGCAGCACGACCGGCGACCCGCCGAGCAGCACGCCGAGGTGGCAGATGAGACCCGCGTCGAGCACGTCGTCGAGTGCGGCGCGATCGGTGGCGCCGCGTTCCTTGGCGCGGGTCAGCGTGGTGCGCGGGGTCGGTGACAGGGGGTTGCGGTGGACGTCGTGCGTGCTCATAAGATGAGCTTCGCCGAAGAAGTGGACCGTGTGTAGGTCCAATTCAATCGAATTTCAACAGGCCAATTCGAGGTGGACGATGCTCGACGACCTTCCGATTCCCCTCGACCGAACTGCCCCCGAACCACTCTCGGTGCAGGTGGCCGACGCCCTGCGGGTCGCGGCGACCGACCGGGTGCTGCGCGTCGGCGACCGTTTGCCGTCTTCGCGCGCACTGGCACAGCAGCTCGGGGTGAGCCGGGCCGTGGTGGCGGGTGCCTATGACCAGTTGCACGCGGAAGGCTGGCTGACCGGCAGGCACGGCTCCGGCACCTACTTGAGCACCGCCCCGGCCACCGCACCGCCGAGCACCGAGACCGACCACGGCGCCGATCCCGACGCGGGCCTGCTCGATCTCGGCCCCGGAGCACCGTGCGCCGAAGCGGTCGACTCCGCCGCGTGGCGGCGCGCCTGGCGCGCGGCAGGCGATCAGGCGCCCGAGGCCCGCAAGAACCGCGCGGGCGAACCGGACTTCCTCGCGGCGGTCGCCGATCACCTCCTGCGCCATCGCGGGCTGGCCGCCGGGGCCGGATCGGTGGTCATGGCCACCGCGGGGACCAGCGCGGCGGTGGGTGAGCTGGCTACCGCGCTGCTTCGGCCCGGTGATCGGGTCGCCATCGAGGATCCCGGCTACCTGCGTGCCGTCGGCGCGCTCCGAGCCGCGGGCATCGAGGCTGTCCCGGTGCCCGTAGACGCCGACGGTTTGCGGGTCGACCTGATCCCGGACGGTGTCCGCGCGGTGTATTGCACACCGGCACACCAGTTCCCGCTCGGTGCGATGATGCCCGCCGGCCGCCGGGTCGAGCTCATCGAATTCGCCAGAAGAACCGGAACTTTCATCATCGAAGACGACTACGACGGCGAATTGCGTTACGACACAGCCCCACTGCCGCTGCTGGCTTCGATGGCACCCGACGTCGTGGTGCATCTCGGCACCACCAGCAAGATCATCGCGACCACCCTCGGCGTCGGCTGGCTCGTCGCCCGTCCCGACATCACCGACGCCGTACTCGCCCATCGCGCCGAGATCGGCAGTTCCCCGAGCCCGGCCGGGCAACGGATCCTCAGCGAATTCGCCCGCCACGGCGACCTGTCCCGGCACCTGCGCCGACTTCGCCGGGTCGTGCCGCCTCGACGCGCCATGGTCGTCGACGAACTCGCCCGCCACGGCCTACCCGTCATCGGTGACGACGCGGGCTCGCACGTAGTCGTCGAACTCCCCGGCTCCGACGCCGAACGCCACGCCGTCGACGCCGCCCGCGCACGCGGTGTCCTGCTCGACGGCCTGGCTCGCCACCATCTCGCCGAACCGCACCACTTCGGCGTCGCCATCGGCTACACCGCCCTCAACAGCGCCGACCTCGCCCGCGCCGTGCCTATCGCGGCCGACTGCCTCGCCGAAGCATCTCGCGGATAGTCGACCCTGCGCGGTCGTAGCATGGACCAGGAACCGGCACTACCCCTGGCGACTATCGAAGAGGTGAGCACATGACCGATCAGGACATTCTGGCGCGGATCAAGGAGCTGGTCGACGACGAGCACGCGCTGCGAGCCAAGGCCACCGCGGGCGAGATCGACCCGGTAGCCGAACGCAAGCAGCTGGCCGAGCTGGAAGTGATGCTCGATCAGGCTTGGGATCTGTTGCGGCAGAGACGTGCTCGCAGCGGCTCCGGTGAATCTCCCGAGGACACCGGGCTGCGTTCCCCCCGTGAGGTCGAGGGCTACCTGCAGTGACCGAGGTCGAATACGACGTCATCGTCATCGGCGCGGGACCGGCGGGTGAGAACGCCGCCGCCTACGCCATCGCGGGCAGCGACCGCACCGCCGCCCTCGTCGAGCGGGAGCTGTTCGGCGGCGAGTGCAGCTACTGGGCGTGCATCCCCAGCAAGGCGCTGCTACGCCCCGGCGCCGTACTCGGCCTCGGCGAGTCGATGCCGGGGGTGAGCGCGAGCGGCCCGCAGGTGGCCGATGTGCTCGCCCGCCGCGACAGCTTCGTACACAACCACGACGACAGCTCCCAGGTCGACTGGGCGAAATCGGCAGGCGTCGATCCCGTCCGCGGCGCGGGTCGCCTGATCGGCGAACGACTCGTCGAGGTCGACACCGACGACGGCGTCAAGGTCTTGCGCGCCCGGCACGCGGTGGTCATCGCGACCGGCACCACCGCCACCATTCCGGACATCCAGGGCGTGCGCGAGGCCCTGGCGTGGACCTCACGTGATGCGACCAACCTGACCGTCGTCCCGCGCCGGGTCGCCATCATCGGCGGGGGTGTCGTCGCCTGCGAAACGGCGACCTGGCTGGCCGAACTCGGCGCCGAGGAGGTGACCCTGCTGGTCCGGGGCGACCGCCTGCTGCCACGCAGCGAGCCGTTCGCCTCGGAGCTGGTCCTGCGTGGCTTGCGCGACACCGGAATCGTCACGGTGCGGTTCCATACCGAACCGCTGCTGGTCTCGCGCCGCGACCCCGAAGACACCGGCGTGGGCCACATCCACGGCGGTCCGGTCACCCTGGTGCTCGACGACGGCGAACTCGAGGTCGACGAACTCGTCGCCGCCACCGGCCGCACCCCCGCCACCTCGACTCTCGGCCTCGACGCCGTCGGCCTGCCCGCGGGATACATCGAGGTCGACGACCAGCTCACCGCGCGCGAGGTTCCCGGCGAGTGGCTCTACGCCGTCGGCGACGTGAATCACCGGGTGGCACTGACACATATGGGCAAGTACCAGGCCAGAGTGTGCGGTGACGTGATCGCCGCCCGCGCCGAGGGCAGGGCACTCGACGGCACTCGGTTCACCGCGAGCGCCGACCACCAGCAGGTGCCCCAAGTCGTCTACACCGCACCGGAACTCGCGTCCGTCGGCCTCACCGAACACGAGGCGCGCACCGCCGGATTCGCGGTGGACACGGTCGAGCTCGATATCGCCGTCGCGGGTTCCGCGCTCTCGCGTGACGACTTCCACGGTCGCGCCAAGCTCGTCGTCGACACCGCGGCCGATCGCATTCTCGGTGCCACCTTCGTCGGCCCCGACATGGGCGAGCAACTGCACGCGGCCACCATCGCGATAGTCGGACAGGTGCCGCTGGACACGCTGTGGCACGCGGTGCCCGCCTTCCCCGCCGTGAGCGAATTCTGGCTCCGCCTGCTGGAAGCCTGGCGCGAGAAGACTATTTGAGCAGTCGCGACATCCGCCGGTCGGCGAGCACCTTGCCGCCGGTCTGGCAGGTGGCGCAGTACTGGAACGAGCGCTCCGCGTAGGACACCTCGCGCACGGTGTCCCCGCACACGGGGCACGGCTGTCCGGTTCTGGCGTGAACCCGCATGCCCGAACGCTTCTCGCCCTTCAACCGGGCCGCGTCCTGACCCACCGACCGATCGACCGCGTCGAGCAGAACCGTGCGCATCGCGGTGTACAGCTGCGAAACCGTCTCCGCCGACATCGATTTGGTGTTCGCGAACGGGGATATCTTCGCGGTGTGCAGGATCTCGTCGGAATAGGCATTGCCGATCCCGGCGATCAGGGTCTGATCCACGATCGCGGTCTTGATCCGCTGCGAGGTGCTTTTCAGCAGCGCGGCGAATTCGTCCTCGGTCAGTCCGAGCGCGTCCGGTCCGAGCCGCGCGATGCCCGGCACCAGCTCCGGATCCTCGACGACATACACCGCCAGCCGTTTCTTGGTGCCCGCCTCGGTCAAGTCGATCGCGGGTGTGGCTCCCTCTGGCGTGAAGAAATGCACGCGCAGCGCCAGCGGACTCTTTCCACCCGGCTTCGGCGGCAACGGATTCGGCTCATCGATCCAGCGCAACCACCCACCGCGCGACAGATGGGTGATCAACCACAGTCCGCCACAATCCATACCGAGGAATTTCCCCCACCGCCCGGCACCGGTGACATCTCGGCCGGACAACGCGGTCACCGGCGGATCGAAGGTCTTCACCGCGCTCAGGGCCGCTACATCCACACGGCCGACCACAGCGCCGACGGCATGATCCCGAAGGAACTGCGCCAACGCCTCTATTTCCGGCAGCTCGGGCACGGTTGCCAGTTTAGCGATCTCTTGCGGATCGGCGCGGGATCCGTCAGCCGGCGCGGAGCAGATATACGTCCATGATCCAGCCCTTTTCCGCGCGCAGTTCCGCGCGGCGGGCCACGATATCGCGTTCGACCTCGCGCAGATTTCCTTCGATCAGCGTTTCGTCGGGCATGCCGAGATAGGCACCCCACCAAATGTGGATATCGTCGCCGCGAACTTCGGTGAACGAGCATTCACCGTCGAGCATCACCACGGTCGAGCCCAGACCGAGCCCTTCTTCGCGCAGTCGGCGCCCGGTCGTGACGTGGACGGGTTCGCCGATCCGGTGCAGCACCATGCGGTGGCGCGCTGCCAGCGCGGCGATGCTGGTGACGCCGGGGATCACCTCGTAGTCGAAGTCGGCGCGCCCCCGTGCCAGCACGTGCTCGACCATCCGCAAGGTGCTGTCGTAGAGCGCCGGATCCCCCCACACGAGGATCGCGCCGATGCCGTCTACCTGGTCGAACGCGGCTTCGAGGAGCTCGGAGCGCCGTTCGTGCCAGTCCACGACGACGCCGGCGTAGTCCGCCGGGGTGCGCTCGCGCGGCGGATCGGCGATCTCGATGATCCGATGTGGCGTGTCCACGTGCTCGGCCAAGATCGTGGTGCGGACGTCGACGAGTTCCTGCTTCTCGGCGCCCTTGCCGATCACGAAGAAGGCCTCGGCCTTTCGCATGGCCTTGACCGCCTGCACCGTCACCTGGTCGGGGTCTCCCGCACCGATGCCGATCACGTAGAGCTTGCGCATAGCCGAAGAGCTTGCCAGGTGCCGATCCGCCGAGCCCACCCCCGTAGAATCACAAGACGTGGCCACCCCTGATACGCAGTACGAGGATCTGCTCCGGCACGTTCTGGAGCAAGGCACGCCCAAGGCCGATCGCACCGGCACCGGAACCCGCAGCATCTTCGGTCACCAACTGCGCTACGACCTGGCCGAGTCCTTCCCGCTGATCACCACCAAGCGGGTCCACATGAAATCCATCGCCTACGAACTGCTGTGGTTCCTACGCGGCGATTCCAATGTCTCCTGGCTGCGCGAACACGGCGTGACCATCTGGGACGAATGGGCCGACGCCAAGGGTGAACTCGGTCCCGTCTACGGCGTGCAGTGGCGCTCGTGGCCGACCCCCGACGGCACCCACATCGACCAGATCGCCCAGGTCCTGCACACCCTGCGCACCGACCCCGATTCGCGCCGGATGATCGTCTCGGCCTGGAACGTGGCCGACCTGGACAAGATGGCCCTCGCCCCCTGCCACGCCTTCTTCCAGTTCTACGTCGCCGACGGCAAACTGTCCTGCCAGCTGTACCAGCGCAGCGCCGACCTTTTCCTCGGTGTGCCGTTCAATATCGCCAGCTACGCCCTGCTCACCCTGATGGTCGCCCAGCAGACCGAGCTCGAGCCGGGCGAGTTCATCTGGACCGGCGGCGACGTGCACATCTACGACAACCACGTCGACCAGGTCCGCGAGCAGCTCACCCGCGAGCCCTACCCGTTCCCGACGCTGCACCTGCGCCCGGCGACGAGCCTGTTCGATTACGCCTACGAAGACATCGAGGTGTCCGACTACAAACATCACCCCGGCATCAAGGCGCCGGTGGCGGTGTGAAGATGATCGGCCTGATCTGGGCACAGGCGAACAACGGTGTAATCGGCGTCGACAACACGATTCCGTGGCGCGTGCCCGAGGACATGGCCAATTTTCGCGACACCACCATGGGCCACCCGGTGATCATGGGCAGACGGACATGGGATTCGCTCCCGGCAAGTTTTCGTCCGCTGTCGGGCCGCCGCAATATCGTAGTCACCCGCCAGACTGATTGGGCTACAGAAGGTGCCGAACGCGCCGCCTCGGTGCCCGACGCGCTGACCATGACCGGCGAGACCGACACCTGGGTCGCCGGTGGCGGCGAGATCTACCACGCCGCGCTGCCGCTCGCGACGACACTGCTGGTCACCGAGGTGGACACCACTGTGGCGGGCGACGCCTTCGCCCCGGTCATCGGCCCGGAATGGCACGCGGTCGACACACCGTGGCTGACCTCGAAAACCGGTCTGCACTACCGTATTCGCCACTACACCCGGGACTGACAACACCCGGCTAACGGTCACGGCAAAACGCCCGAACGCGTGGGCGGTGTCGGGCATACTCCTTCGAAGACCAGCCCGCGAGAAGCCTGCGAAAGGCCCGATCCATGGACAAGAAATCGCTGACCGCGGTGGCCCGTCAACAGCTCAAGCTGGCGGCCACCTCGACGAGTGGCCGCAGTTCGCAAACCCTCATCGGCGGCCACACCCACGTGCTGCGCCAGACGGTCGTCGCGTTGGCCGGAGGCCAGAGCCTGGCCGAACACGACAATGCGGGTGACGCCACCATCCAGGTGCTCTCCGGCACGCTGGTGCTGATCGCCGGCACCGACGAATGGAAGGGTTCGGCGGGCGATCTCCTCGTGGTGCCGCGCGCCCGCCACAGCGTCAAAGCCGTCGACGACGTCACATTTTTGCTGACCGTCGCGAAATAGCAGGTCGATCGCCCGAATGGATCAACACCGCGAGGTGTTGATCAAACCTGTCGGTGTGGAGCCGTACTGTGGGGGCCATGGGTGAGCCACAGCCGATCCTCGATCCACTCACGCCGTCCGCGATCTTCCTTGTCGCCACCATCGACTCCGGTGGCGAATCCGCGGTCCGCGACCTCTTGGCAGACATCTCCGGATTGCGCCGTTCTATCGGTTTCCGAGTGCCCGGTGAAGGACTGACCTGCGTCACCTCGATCGGCTCCGCGGCCTGGGACCGGCTCTTCGTCGGCCCGAAACCCGCTGAGCTGCACGAGTTTCCCGGCTACAACGGTCCGATCCACAGCGCACCGGCCACCCCGGGCGACCTGTTCTTCCACATCAGGGGCGAAACCCAGGGCCCGTGCTTCGAACTCGCCATGGTGATCGGCGCTCGCCTCAAAGGCGCGGCGACCATCGTCGACGAGACCGTCGGCTTCCGCTACTTCGAACAGCGCGACCTGCTCGGCTTCGTCGACGGCACCGAGAACCCGGAAGGCCGAGGCGCGGTCTCGGCAGCGCTGATCGGCGACGAGGACCCTGCGTTCACGGGCGGTAGCTACGTGATCGTGCAGAAGTACACCCACCCGCTCGACCAGTGGAACGCGCTGTCGATCGAGGAACAGGAGCGGGTGATCGGGCGGACCAAACTCGCCGACTACGAACTGCCCGACGACGTGAAACCCGCCGACTCGCATGTCGCGGTGAACACCATCACCGACCCCGACGGCACCGAACGCCAGATCGTGCGCGCCAACATGCCGTTCGGCACCATCGGCACCGGCGAGTTCGGCACCTACTACGTGGGCTACGCCGCCACCCCGAGCGTCACCGAACGCATGCTCGAGCGGATGTTCCTCGGTACCGGCGAGGCGGCCTACGACCGCATCCTCGACTTCTCCTTCGCCGTCACCGGCACCCTCTTCTTCACTCCCACCGTGGATTTCCTCGATGATCTGCCCGACGCCCCCGACGCGGCAGACACCGAGATCGAGCCGGCGACCCTGCCGGAAATCGACCCCGTCGAACGCGCGAATGCGACGGCGGAAGCTCGCTCTGACGGCTCCCTCGCAATCGGCACGATGAAAAGGAGTATCTGAATGAACAACCTGCATCGCGAACTGGCGCCGATCACCGGCGAAGCCTGGTCGCAGATCGAGGAGGAGGCGACCCGCACGTTCAAGCGCAATATCGCGGGCCGCCGGGTGGTCGATGTGTCGGGACCGCACGGTTTCGACTTCTCGGCCCGCAACCTCGGCCGGGTCACCTCGATCGAATCGCCCGACGACGGCGTGCAGGCCCGTCAGCGCGTAATCCAACCGGTGATCGAGCTGCGGGTGCCGTTCACCCTGCAGCGCGCCGAACTCGACGACATCGCGCGTGGAGCGGACGACGCCGATTTCGACAATCTCAAGGACGCCGCGCAGAAGATCGCCTTCGCCGAAGACCGGGCGATCTTCGAGAGCTACGCCGCGGCGGCCATCACCGGTATCCGCGAGGCATCCTCGAACCCCCCCGTCGCCCTCCCGAGCAATGTCGTCGACATTCCCGATGCCATCTCGCATGCCCTCACCGGCCTGCGCCTGGCCGGCGTGCAGGGCCCGTACTCGGTGGTGCTCAGCGCCGAGCTGTACACCCAGGTCAGCGAGACCTCCGATCACGGTCACCCGATCCGGACCCACATCGAGCGGCTGATCGAAGGCGAGATCATCTGGGCGCCGGCGATTTCCGGCGGTTTCGCGCTCACCACCCGCGGCGGCGATTTCGAGCTCGCGCTCGGTCAGGACCTGTCGATCGGCTACCTCAGTCACGACGCCGAGACCGTGCAGCTCTACTTCCAGGAGACCTTCACTTTCCTCGTCGATACCTCGGAGGCGGCGGTATCGCTCGGCTCGTGAACCCGCGGCGGTGCGCACCGCTAGGGTGAGCCACGAATCGTGATTCGCCGATCGGCGCGAGCATCGGGCCCGGCGAGCTGGAGAGGGAGGTCCGCATGTCGGTCGTGCGTGCCGGTGTGGTGTCCACCAGGCGGAGCCTGTTCTACTGCTTGATCGGAGTCCTGGTCACCACGGGCGTCGTCGGGTTGTTCCTGGCGGTGTTCGGGGTGAACCGGGTGGTCACCGGGTTGCTGGTCGGGGCGGTCGGCGGGTTCGCGGTGGGCGTCGCGCTGTTCGTCCGTGATGTGATCGAACTGCACGAGCACGCGATCTACGCGCGGACCCCGTTCCGCTCGTCGACCGTGCTGTGGGACCGCGTCGTCGCGGGCCGCTTCACCCTCGACGAGCACGCCCGTTGGGCTCTGGCGTTGGACCTCGACGGCGAGTCGGCCGACGAGCTCGTGCTGCTGTCGATCCCGCCCGTGATCCGGCCCGTCACCGGCGCCTACGACATGCGCAAGCGCGAACAGGTGAGCGAGATCAGGGAGATGCTGCGTGCCAAGCGCATCCCGATCACCGTGCTGCCCGAGATCGCCGGTGCGCTCGAGCAGCATTGGCAGATCGCCCCACCGACCACTCGCTGACCCGGCCATCCGGCGGCGGCCATCATGCAGGTGGGCTGCCGCCGAGCTCGTCGAGCCGGGTGAGTAGTGCGTTCGCCGCGGCACGCACCGCACCGATGTCACCGCGGTGCCCGACGATCCGCACAACGCCGTCCGGGATGACGCGCTCGGCGTCCACGCCCACGGCTCCTTCGTCATACCTGATCGCGATCACCGTCTCGACCAGCCGAAACGGCAGAATCCGCGCATCCTCGGTTTCACCGGCAGCCGTCGACGATTCGGCGGCGAGGCGCTCGTAGTGCCCGCGTAGCTCATCCCGACGACGCCGGAACGCGACGAAACGTTCGGTGCGCAACTCCGGCAGCAGGTACAGCGCACCCAGATTCCAGCGCGCCGTGCGTAATTGGCGCACATCGAACAGCGCCAGCGCGTACAGCTGGGTCACCGCGTCGTCCGGTTCGGTCATCATCCGCTGCGCCAGCTCGACCGGCCCCGCCACGGTTTCCGCCAGCAGCGCGTCGAGGATGTCGTCCTTGGCCGCGAAGTGGTGATACAGCGAAGCCTGGCGGATACCGACCGCGTCGGCCACTGCCCGCGTCGAGGTGTTGGCATACCCCTTGGTCGTGAAGAGCTCCGCCGCCGCGTCGAGGATCTCCGCGCGCGGCGTAGTTCCCTGTCTGCGCCGCTGTTCCAGCCGGGGACGCCCGGGACCGAGATTCGCCACACCGGAGATTCTGTCACCGGGCTACCACCTGCACGGCAGCGGGCAGCTCACCAGCGAGGATGCCGGGCGGTCGAATTTCTGTCATTTGACAGAAACTCAGGAAACGCAGAAGTTACCGCGGGCCGCGCAGTCGATACACGCACGACACCGTTCGAGCGATCAGGCGCGCAAAACTATCGACTGATAGATATTGGCCGCACCGCTGAAGGACACCGACATGGCCACGACACTCGAATCCCCCGCCGCCCCAGCTGAACTCGGCCGCGACAGCGCCGATCTGGCAGCTTTCGGATATCAACCGGTCCTGCACCGCAAACTGGGGCGCTACGCGTCCTTCGCGGCAGGTTTCTCGTTCGTCTCCATCCTCACCACGATCTTCCAGTTCTTCGGCTTCGGCTATTCGTTCGGCGGCGCCGCCTTCTTCTGGACGTGGCCGCTCGTGTTCGCGGGCCAGTTCCTGGTCGCGCTGAACTTCGCCGAGCTCGCCGCTCGGTACCCGATCTCCGGCTGTATCTATCAGTGGTCGCGTCGCCTGGCGGGCGGGGTGATCGGCTGGTTCGCCGGTTGGATGATGGTGATCGCCCAGGTCGTCACCGCCGCCGCGGCCGCCATCGCACTCCAGGTGGTCCTGCCCTCGATCTGGAGCGGATTCCAGCTCATCGGCACCGACACCGCGCTCACCTCCCGCGACGGCGCGATGAACGCCGTCCTGCTCGGCAGCGCGCTGCTCGTCGTCACCACCACTATCAACGTGATCGGCATCGACCTGATGTCGAAGATCAATTCGATCGGCGTCACGGTCGAGATCGTCGGCGTGCTGGCGATCATCGCGCTGTTCTTCGTCAATACCGAGCGCGGCCCCGATGTGGTGTTCCAGACCGATCAGGCCACCCCCGGCCCGTACTGGGCGGCGTTCCTGGTCTCGGGCCTGATGGCCGCCTACGTGATGGTCGGATTCGATTCCGCCGGTGAGCTTTCCGAGGAGACCAAGAACCCGCGCAAGGTCGCGCCTCGCACCATCCTGCTCGCCCTGGCCGTCTCGGCGCTGGGCGGCGGCCTCATGCTGCTGGGCGCGCTGATGGCGGCGCCGAGTCTGACCGACGGCGAATTGTCCACCGGTGGGCTGGCTTACGTCATCACCTCGAAGCTGAACAGCCCCGCCGGCTCGGTGCTCCTCGGCTGCGTCGCGGTCGCGGTGATCGTCTGCACCCTCGCGATCCAGACCGCGGGCTCACGCCTGATGTTCTCGATGGCCCGCGACGGCAAGCTGCCCTTCGCCAAGGCCCTCTCGACCGTGCACCCCCGCTTCGGCACCCCCGTCTGGCCCGCCGTCGCGATCGGCGCTCTCGGCATCGGCCTGCTGGTACTGAACCTGGGCAACCCCGCGATCTTCGCCACCCTGGCCAGCGTCTGCATCGTCAGCCTGTACCTGGCCTACCTGCTGGTCACCGTGCCGCTGCTGCTCCGCCGCATTCAGGGCTTGCCCGCCCCCGACGACAAAACCCTGTTCCACCTCGGCCGCTGGGGCATCCCGGTCAACGCACTCGCCGTCGTGTGGGGCATCGCCATGGTCATCAACCTGGCCTGGCCCCGCTCCGAGGTCTACACCCCCGCGGGCGGCAGCTGGTGGCAGCTCTGGGCAGGCCCACTGTCGGTAGCCGTAATCCTCACTGTCGGCGCGGTCGTCTACCGCTTCGTGGTCGCGACCCCGAAGGACACCGAGCCCGAGGCCGAAATAGCTCCCGCGACAGCGTGATCCGGATTCGCGGCGGGTGCGACGAGTACGCATCCGCCGCGGGCCCGCCTCGCGACTCCGCCCAGCTCGCCCATCGTTCCCGTTCGTCAACCCACTCGCCGAGGAGTAACCGATGACGAGTACCCAATCCACCGACGGCGCCCGCGCCCACGCGCGAGCCCAGGCCGCGGCAGCGACCCCGGCGCGTCCTGAGACACCGCACGGCATCGATCCCACCACGGTCGTTGTCGCACAACGCATCCCCTCGGGCGGCTACGCGAACGTCGTCCTCGGCCGCGGCACCCGAGTGCGCCTCACCGACCCCGCCGGCACCACCTGCGCCCACCTGTTCCTGCTGCGCGCCGAATCACCGTGGGAGCGGCTGAACGTCGCCGACACCGTGAAGGTCCCCTGGCAGGCGTACCTGAGCGCGGGCCACCCGCTGCTCTCCGACCAGGGCAGAGTCCTGGCGACCGTGCTCACCGACACCTCCGGCCACCACGACACCCTGTGCGGCCCCACCACCGACGGCCGCCACCAGCTCCATCTCGCCGCCGCCAAACAGGGCCTCGAACCCCGCGACATCGGCCCTTCCATCGCGCTGTTCCGCGGCGCTCGCGTAGCACCGAACGGCGCGATCGAGTCGACCGGCAACGGCGACGCGGGCGCCACCGTCGACCTGATCGTCCACCTGCCGGTGACTCTCCTGGTAGCCAACGCCCCCCACCCTCTCGACGACCGGCCCACCGGCGACCTCGACCTCCTCGCCTGGTCCGCCCCCGCCGACCGCGCCACCAACGACGACCCCGAATACCTACGGGCCGTGGAGAACACCGAAGCCGCCTGGACGGCCGCACTGAACACGGAGGTTCCGGCATGACCACCACCCGCACCGTCGTCCTCGACGAAACCGTTCCCGCCCAGGCACCGTGGTCGGCCATCGTCCGCGCGGGCGACCACCTCGACATCATCGACCTGCACGGCAACCAGGCCGTCGACTGCCTGCTCTATTCCGCCGCCGACCGCACCGACCGCTACAGCGCCCAGGCCACCGTCGCCGCCCAGCGCAATATCTTCCTCACCACCGGCAGCATCCTGCGCACCGAAGGCGGCACGCCCCTGATGACGGTGGTCGCCGACGAGGTCGGCAACCACGACACCATCGCGGGCGCCTGCTCCCAGGAATCCAACACCCTGCGCTACGGGCACCACACCCGCCACCAGCACGCCTGCGTGGAGAACTTCCTCACCGCCGCCCTCGAATGGGGCCTGGGCAAACGCGACCTGGTCTCCAACATCAATTGGTTCATGAACGTCCCCGTCGAACCGGATGGCACTCTCGGCATCGTCGACGGGCTCTCCGCCCCCGGCAAGAAGCTCACCCTCCGCGCCGAGATCGACACCCTGGTTCTCGTCTCCAACTGCCCCCAGATCAACAACCCCTGCAACGGTTTCGACCCGACCCCGGTGCGCATGGTGGTGACCCGATGAGCCTCACCGACACCTGCATCGACGACGCCCCCTCGGCCCCCTCCGCCCCCTCCGCCCCCTCCGCCCCCTCGGACACTGCGGTCGTCAGCACGGTTGTGCCTTCCCCTTCGCAGCGGCACATCGATGTCGTGCGGTCCGGGATGCAGACCACCATCCAGGACTGGCCGGGTCGAATCGGCTACTGGCACATCGGAGTTCCACCGTCCGGCCCGATGGACGACCTGTCGTTCCGCCTCGGCAACCGAGTGCTCGGCAACCCCGAAGGCGCGGCCGGGCTGGAGTGCACATTGGGCGGCCCCGCATTGCGGTTCTCGGCCCCCACGTGGGTGTGTGTCACCGGCGCGGTCGCCGATGTCCGGGTGGACGGCATCCCGGTCGAGCAGTGGCGGACCGTCGAGATACCGGCGGGCGGCGTGCTCGATGTCGGCGCGATCCGTGGCCCCGGCATGCGGACCTACATCCTGATCTCGGGCGGCATCGAGGTCGACGAGTTCCTCGGCAGCGCGGCGACATTCACGCTCGGCAAGTTCGGCGGCGGCACCGGTGCCGCCCTACGCGCCGATGAGTCGCTCACGCTGGGCGCACCGTCGGCCCGCCTCGCCCCCGCCGTTCCGATGGCCGACCAGCCCGCCTTCGCCCACCGCTGGGAACTCGCCGTCACAGAAGGTCCACACGGCGCACCGGAGTTCTTCACCCGCAACGACTTCGACACCATCGTCGGCACCGACTACGAAGTCCACTTCAACTCCGATCGCACCGGCGTCCGCCTCATCGGCCCGAAGCCCGAGTGGGCCCGCACCGACGGCGGCGAAGCGGGCCTGCACCCGTCGAACATCCACGACAACGCGTACACCATCGGCGCCCTCGACTTCACCGGCGACACCCCGATCCTGCTCGGCCCGGACGGCCCCAGCCTCGGCGGATTCGTCTGCCCGGTCACGGTAGTCGCCGCCGACCGCTGGAAACTCGGCCAACTCACCCCGGGCGACAAGGTTCGCTTCGTTCCCATCCGCTCCGAACATGCCGCTCCCGCAGCAGAACTCGCGGCCCGCCGACGCGCCGCGCTCGGCACTGTCCTCTCAGCAGGCCGCGACGGCGACGACGGCATCCTGCGCCGCACCGAAGTCGACGACGAAACCGGCGTGACCTACCGACGACAAGGCGATGACGGCGTCCTGGTCGAATACGGCACGCTCACTTTGGATCTCGGCCTTCGCGCCCGGGTGCACGCCTTGCACCAGCACCTCATCGCGATCGGCCTGCGTGGCGTCATCGAGCTCACCCCGGGAATCCGTTCCCTCCAGATCAGGGTCGACCCGGCCGTGCTGCCGATTCCCCGCCTACTCGACCTCCTCGCCGAAGCCGAAGCGCAACTACCGAATTCCGACCAACTGGTGGTCCCGAGCCGCACGGTCCATCTCCCGCTGTCCTGGGACGACCCCGCCACCAGGGAAGCGATCACCCGCTACATGCACGGTGTCCGCGCCGACGCCCCGTGGTGCCCGTGGAACATCGAATTCATCCGCCGCATGAACGGCCTCCCCTCCGTCGACGACGTCTACAAGACCGTTTTCGACGCCGAGTACCTGGTCCTCGGACTCGGGGATGTCTACCTGGGCGCACCCGTGGCCACCCCCACCGATCCCCGCCACCGCCTCGTCACCACCAAGTACAACCCGGCCCGCACCTGGACCCCTGAGAACGCGGTCGGCATCGGCGGCGCCTACCTCTGCATCTACGGCATGGAAGGCCCCGGCGGCTACCAATTCGTCGGCCGCACCACCCAGGTCTGGAACCACCGAGCCCGTCCCACCGGCACCGCCGGCCCCGGCGTGGACCGCTTCTCGACCGACGCCGAAACCCCTTGGCTCCTGCGCTATTTCGACCGCATCCGCTGGCACCCGGTAGAGGCGGAGGAATTGCTCGACCTGCGCGCGGATTTCGCCGCGGGCAAGGTGGACATCACCACCGAGGACGGCGACTTCCGCCTCGCCGACTACCGCAAGTTCCTGGCGGACAACGACGACTCCATCTCCGACTTCCGCGCGCTCCAAGCCGATGCCTTCGCCGAGGAGCGTCAATCCTGGCGCACCGCCGGAGAACTCACCGACTGACGACAACGGGGGGCGCTCATGCGACGAGAACGGTCTTTCCCGACGCATGCCCTTGCTCGAACGCCGCGATGGCCGATGCCGTGTCGGACAACGGGAACTGTCGCTCGATCACCGGTCGCAAGCTTCCGTCGACAGCCAACCCGGCCAGGTATTCCAGGTCGGCGGCAGCGGGTCGCATGAGCAGAGCCTTCAGGGTCTGCCGCGCGAACAGGTCGGTGAGCACCACCTGACCCAGCCATCGGATCGGGCCGAACCAGTTGTTGCCCGGCGCGGCGGCAGAGGAGATGAAGACGCCGTCCGCGGCCAGCACTCGGCGGATCTCCCGGAGTTCGCGGTTGCCTGCCAGGTCGAAGATCACGTCGTAGGGCGCATCGGTACGCGTGAAATCATCAGTGGTGTAGTCGATTACGACGTCCGCACCGATTCCGCGCACCATCTCGATGTGCCGGGTGCCGCACACCGCCGTCACGTGCGCGCCGAGTACTTTCGCGATCTGCACCGCGAAACTCCCGACCCCGCCGGACGCGCCATTGATCAGCACCCGGCGCCCTGGCCCGACCTTGCCGATGTCGCGCAGGCCCTGCAATGCCGTCATGCCCGAATCCGGCATCGCCGCGGCCTCTTCCATGCTCAACGCAGCGGGCACAACGGCGAACGCACCCGTGTCGGCACAGACGTACTCCGCGAACGCGCCGCTGGGAACCTCACCGAAGACCCGATCCCCGACCCTGAAATCAGTCACCGAACCACCGACGGCGACCACCTCGCCCGCCAGGTTCTGCCCGATCATCCGATGCTTGGGCCTGCGCAAACCGAATCCGAGACGCAGCAGATACGGCGTCCCGTTGAGTAGATGCAGATCGCCACTGCACAGCGACGCCGCCCGCACCCGGACCACCACATCCCGATCCCCAGGCATCGGTCGCGGCACGACCTCGGCCCGCAACACCTCACCCCCGCCGTACCGGGGCGCGATCCAGGCGGTCATCGAAGCCGTATCCACATCGGTCATGAGAACTGTCCCTCGTCTCGCACTTACAGCGTAAGTTTCTACTGCGAGACGCTACACTTACGCCGTAAGTAGGTCAAGGAAACAGTCAGGAGCCCCATGCCGCCGCGCACCCCGCTCACCAGAGAACGAGTCCTGCGTGCCGCCATCGAGCTCGCCGACCAGCAGGGCCTGGCCGCCCTGTCGATGCGCAACCTCGCCAAGACCGTCGGCGTGGAAGCGATGTCGCTGTACAACCACGTCGCCAACAAGGACGACCTCTACGACGGCATCATCGACCTGGTGGTCGCGGAGATCTACGTCCCCAGGGCGGGCGGCGACTGGCGGGCCGAACTCCGCCACCGCGCCACCTCTGCCCACGAGGTCCTGCTGAACCATCGCTGGGCCACCGGCCTACTCGGCTCCCGCATCAACGTCGGCCCGGCCATGCTCGGCTACATCGACGCCACCCTCGGCTGCCTGATCACCGCGGGCTTCACCTACGAACAGGCCGATCGCGCCTGGAACGCCATGGACAGCCACATCTACGGCTTCACCGTCCAGGCCATCAATTTCCCCCTCGACCCCTCCGAATACGCTTCGGCCGCAGAACGATTCCTTCCGCTGATCCCCACCGAAACCCATCCCCACATGCACGCGCTGGCCGCCCTCGTCATCACCGGAACACACTCCGGCGCGGCTGATTTCACCTTCGGCCTCGACCTACTTCTCGAGGGGCTGGCCGGACTGCTCCCCCGCTGACAATGGCGCGGTGTCCACCGATCGGTAGGCACCACGCCATTGTCGACTTCGTATCCGAGCGATCAGAAGCAGATGTCCACGCTGCCCACCGGGAAGCAGATCCCCACCGATCCAACTTCTGATGCCTGCGGCGCAGGCGCGGCAGCAGAGGCCACAGGAGCGGCGACAGCGCCAAGAGCCAGAACGATGGCTGCCGCGGCGGCTGCCTTGCTCATCTTCACGGACATAGGGGAATCCTTCCCTCGGGTGAACTCGGTTGTTCCTAGCTGCGCACCCTCTCAGTGTTCGCTGTGAAGTAGCCAATCTCCAGGCAAGAAAGCATCACGCCGGGCGCCGTGGTGTCGCGGAACTGTCTCTTTCGGCATTCGACGGTCACCCTCGAAAAGCCCGCATGCTGCGAAAATCGACGGTTTTCCCGCCGTGACGCCGCGAAAACCGGTGTTACCGCTTAGTGACCTCCGGACCACCGAATTCACCGTTTCCAGAGCGTGGCTACAGGCTTATCCACAAGGAAACGGCGCGGTGTCCACCGATCGGTGGACACGAAGTTCGACCGGTCGATGCTGTCGGCAACACCGGCCGCCCGAGCAGCATTCACGACATGCGAAATCGCTCGGTATTGATCGCCGTTGCCAGCGCACGCCATCCGTGGCGCGCCATTGTCGGCTGGTTCGTCTTCGTCGCGTTCTGCGTCGGAATCGGCGCCGGAATCGGGGGGAAACCCGCAGCTACCGAGGATTTCTGGATCGGTGAGGCGGGCCGCGGTGAGGCGATCGCGACCTCGGGTGGGCTGCAGCAGGTGCCGATCGAACGGGTGCTGATCACCGGCGGAGGAACCGCCGCCGACAGTGCCGCTCGAGCGATCACCGACCGGATGCTGACATTGCCCGAGGTCGAATCCGTTGCCGTGCCGGTGCATTCACTCGACGGCACAGTGATGCGCGTCGACGTGACGATGGCGGGTGCGGAACTCGATGCCAAGAAGCACGTGGCCGCCCTTCGCGAGCAAACCGATCAGGTACAGCGGGCATACCCGGACCTACGGGTCGAGCAGACCGGCGGCCCCTCCATCAGCAGCGGTGTCGAAGCCTTGCGCGGGCGCGATCTGGCGAGAACCGAGTTGATCGCACTGCCGCTCACCCTGATCACCTTGCTCGTCGTATTCCGCTCGGCGGCAATGGCTCTGGTGCCGTTGCTGTTGGCGATATCGTCGATCGTCGCGGCGATCGGGCTGTCGCTGCCCGCCTCACATCTGTTCCCCGACAACGGAGTCGGCACCAACATCATCCTGCTGATCGGGATGGCGGTCGGTGTCGACTACACCCTGTTCTATCTGAAACGGGCGCGCGAGGAGCGGGCCCGCGCGGGCAGCTCGCTCAGTTCACGGGCGCTGGTGGAACTGGCCGCGGCGACCTCCGGGCGCGCGGTGGTGGTCTCCGGTATCGCCGTCGCCGTCTCCAGCGCGACGATGTATCTCGCCGACGACGTGGTCTTCTCCTCGATCGCGACCGCCGCGATTCTCGTCACCCTGGTCGCGGTGGCCAGCTCGCTCACCGCACTGCCTGCCCTGCTGACAGTTCTGACCGATCGAGCCGAGCGGCGTGCCGCACGCAAGCCCTCGGAACCCAAGCGAGAGAACACCGGTCGACTCACCGGTTCCCTGCTGCGACTGACCGCCGCACGCCCGGTAGTTGCACTGACGATCTCGGTTCTGGCCATGCTTGCACTCACCGCGCCGCTACTCAGCCTGGAACTGACCGACATGGGGCCGCGAGACCCATCCACGCTCCATCCCCGCCATGCAAACGTTCGATCGACTCAATACCGCCTTCCCCCAGCTGAAGTCGATGCATCAGGTCGTGGTGGCGGCCGAGCCGACGCGCGCCGACGATGTCACCGCCGCGCTGCGCGCACTGGCCCGACGAGCCGAGTCCGATCCTGCCCTCGCGGGCAATACCGAACTGCGCACCTCCCCGTCCGCACGGACTACCTACCGGCAACCGTCGGCGCCCTCTCCGACGTGGACTACGCGGTGACCGGTGATGTCGCTCGCTATGCCGACTACCCGCGCCACCAGGAACAGAAGCTGCCGCTGATCATCGCGACGTTGCTGCTGGTGACGTTCGTCCTGACCGTCGTGGCATTTCGCTCCGTGGTCCTCGGACTGATCGGTGTGGTGCTGAATCTGCTCTCGGCGGGCGCAGCGCTCGGCCTGTTGACCGCCGTCTTCCAGCACACCTGGGCCGAGGGCCTGCTCGATTTCCATTCGACCGGCTCGATCGGCTCCCGAGTCCCGCTGCTGCTGTTCGTGATCCTGTTCGGACTGTCGATGGACTACCAGGTTTTCGTGCTCAGCCGCATCAGCGAGCTCGCACGCGCCGGCCTGCCGACCCGCCAGGCCGTGCTCGAGGGTGTCGGGGGTTCGGCGAGCGCGGTGACCAGCGCCGCGTTCGTCATGGTCACAGTGTTCGCGAGCTTCGTTCCGCTGCACATCATGGAGATGAAACAGATGGGCTTCGCCCTCGCGGCGGCGGTCCTGCTCGACGCGTTCGTGATCCGGATCGTGATCCTGCCCGCGGTATTGCTGCTGCTGGGTGATCGCACCTGGTGGCCCGCCCGCCCCGCCGTCATCGCCGAGCCGGTGAAAGTAGGGTGAGCGCAATGGAGCAGAGGCCGACCCGGACGCAGATTCTGCGCCGGTGGTATGCCGGATGTTGGGTGCTGTTCGGCCTCGGTCCGCCGGTGATCGCGGTGCACGATCGCACCGATCTGACGAAATACTCGACGTGGATCCTGATCACGGCGGTGGCCGCGAGCTATGTGGCGCTGTCGACCTCTCCGCGCAACCGCATCGTCGGGGCAACCAGCTTCCTCTGCCTGCTCGTCGCCGTCCTGGGCGTGACAGCGATCTTGCTCGAGGGCGGCGCGGCATTCTTCATCGTCTCGATTCCGCTGTTCTGGATCTACACTCCGACGCCGCGCCGCGCGGTCGGCTTCCTCAGCGCGGCGGCGGTCGCCACTCTCGTCGGGAACCTCACCGGGCCGATCTTCTCCCCTGGCAATGCCACCTTCACGCTGCTCGGATACGCGGGCGGCGTCCTGCTCGGGCTGTGGATGGACCAGGTGATCAGGCAGGGCGCGGAACGCACCCGCGCCCTCGGCGCCGAGCTGGAACGCACCCGATCGGATCTCGCCGCCGCCCACCAGCGGCAAGGCGCGGCCGAGGAACGCGAACGGATCGCCCGCGAAATCCACGACACCCTCGCCCAGGGCTTCGCCTCCATCGTCGTGCTGGCCGAGGCGGCCCGCGACGGCATCGACACCGATCCGGCAGCCACCGCCAAACAGCTGTTGTCGATCGAGCGCACCGCCCGCGAGAATCTCACCGAGGCAAGGGTTCTGGTCGGCGGAAGTCCCGCGGACAGCAGTGGGATAGCCCAGACACTGCGCCGGGTCCTCGATAGATTCGTCGAAGACACTGGGCTGACCGTGCACGCCGAACTCGCTGACATCGTGTGCGACCAACCCGCGAGAATCGGGCTGCTGCGCTGCACGCAGGAATCCCTGGCCAACGTGAGCAAGCACGCGAAGGCGAGCACCGTCGGCATCGTTCTCTCGCACACCGATGCCGGTCTGGAACTCGAAATCACCGACGACGGCATCGGTTTCACACCGCACCATGCCCGCGGTTTCGGCCTGAACGGGATGCGCAACCGGATCACCGAGTTGGGTGGAGAATTCGCCGTCACCAGCTCACCCGGCGAGGGCACCAGGATCTTCGCCCTCCTCCCGACCGGGGCGGAGCTGGCGTGACCGAGCCCCTTCGCCTGATCCTGGCCGACGATCACGTCGTGATGCGTGCGGGCCTCGTCGCGCTGCTACAGGCCGAACCCTCCATCCAGATCGTCGGCGAGGCAGACGACGGCGCTCGAGCCATCGACCTCGCCGAATCCCTGTCCCCGGACGTAGCGATACTCGATCTGCGGATGCCGGTCCTGGACGGCGTGGCGGCCACCCGAGAAATCTTGCGCCGCACTGCAACCCGTGTGCTGATCCTCACCACCTACGACACCGATGTCGACATCGAACGCGCCATCGAAGCCGGTGCCATCGGCTACCTCCTCAAGGACACCACCCGCGATCAACTCGTCGATGCCATCCACTCCGCCGCCCGTGGCCAGACCGTCCTCGCGCCCCGCGTCGCCGAGCGTCTGGTCGCCCGCATCCGCCGCCCCGACCCGATCACCCTGACCCCCAGGGAAATCGAGGTCCTGGGCGCGGTCGCCGACGGCCTGTCCAACCCCGAGATCGGCAGACGCCTCGTCATCGCCGAAGCCACCGTCAAAACCCATCTACTCCGCATCTTCGCCAAACTCGACGTCAACGACCGCACTCACGCCGTCATCGTCGCCATGAACCGTGGACTGTTCACCACCGACGAGTGATCCGAACTCACTGTGCCACTGTCGATCAACCGGGTACCAGGTCCGCACTCCTGCGCACCGCACCGGGCAGGTGACCATCCAACTGCGGCACGACCTCCATGACCGCTTCCGCCACGGCGAGACAGGCGCCGAGTCGTGGCGGCTTGCGCAGTCCCGAATCACCCTGCAGCAGTAGCCGAACCGCGGCCCACGGCAGATTCACATCGGCGAAGGACGTGTGGAACAGACCCGCCGAGGGTCGTGGATTCACCTCGAGAAGCATCGGTTCGCCACCGCGATAACGCAATTGAACATTTGTCAGATAGGCCAGTTCGAAATGCCGCACGAGCCGACGCGCGATATCGACCGCGGTGGGATCGTCGAGCAGCATCCGGAAACGCCCCCGCTTGGCCCGCGGAATCCCCATCAGCAGTTCGCCTCCCGGAGCCGAGAGACAATCGATGCTGATCTCCGGGCCTTCGAGAAAGGGCATCACGAGCAGCGGCAGCACGGCTTCCCCGTCCTGCGCCGCCCGCCGCATCGCCCCCGCGATCGCCTCGACCGTGGCCACCGGCCGTGGTGCCACCCGCAGGTTCGCCATGGTCAGCGGCCGGTCGTCCAGGATGCGAAACCCGAACGCCGAATACTCACCGCTCGGCTTGACGCACAGCGTCTCCCCGGTGAGCGACAACTCGTCGACCGCCGCGTAGAACTCGTCGGCATCACTCACCTCGCGCCACGGCGGCACGGGAATGCCTGCGGCACCGGCGATCTCGTAGGTGAGTACCTTGCTGGTCAGCGCCGTGACCGCCGACAACGGCGAACACATCACGCTGGTACCGACCGCCGCGAAGTCCGCCACCCGGCCCGCGAGTGCGTCGAGGCGGCGCGGCGGAATGAGTACGTCGATGCGGTGCATCCGACAGAAGTCGAGCGCGAACTGCGCGTACTCCTCGTTGCTCGCGTACCGAGGTTCGATCGCCGACACATCACACACCGAGAGAGCGGCCGCACTCGGATCCACATTGCTGGCATAAATTGTGACTTCGACCCCGTCGGGGTTCTCCCGCAGCAACCGCATGACCTGAACGGTCGCCGCCCCCGCACTGCTCAGCCAAATCCGAAGCGTAATACCAACCGCTCCCTTCCTGTTTCCCGTAGAGAACCCGGACCATATCCCGGTTCTGCTTCAGGCACATTTCGACAGGAAGGACTTCACGTCACAGGCCGTACTATTCGGCGACGATCACCGTCACTTCACCCTCGGCCGCGTCGGTCGCATCGCCCGCCACCACGAACCAGTGGGTCACTTCGCCCTCGGCCAGGTCGTCTTCGACCGAGGCGTCGGGCAGCACCGACAGGGCGCCCGCGGTGGACGAGGCCAGGAATTCCTGGACGGCGGCCGGGCCGGAGGCGTGGGTGGTGTAGGTGGTGCATTCGTAATCGATGCCGTGTTCGTCGCGGAGGCGTTCGGCGAGAGCCACCGCTTCGGACTGGCCGAGGACCTTGGTGTTCTCGCCGGAGACCAGCACGAAGGCGGGGTGGTCTTCGGTGAGCGGGCGGACCCGGTCGGCGTAGGAGACGGGGTGGGCCGCCGCCGCGGCGATGTCGGCTTCGATGTCGGGCAGAACCAACCACTGGCCCGCCACGCCGGCGACCGGGGTCGCGCTGATGCCGAAGGTCGCTCCGGCGGCCGCGATCTCGACGCCGGGGAGTTCGCCGGCGAACAGGGCCGCGGCGCCCGCCTTCTGGACCGCCCAGGCGGCGAGGACCGAATCCACGCTGCGCGGCAGCGAGATCGCGACCACGTCGCCGGGGCCCGCACCGCGTGCGATGAGCACGCGAGCCAGCTGCGAGGACTTGCGATCCAGTGCGCTGTAGGCGATTTCGCTGTCGCCGCGCAACAGGGCCGGGGCCTGCGGGTCGGCTTCGACGACCTCGGCCAGCACCTTGGCCACCGTCTGCGCGCCGACGCCCGTAGCCACCGGAGCCGAAACAGCGGCTGTCACACCGGAATCGGCGAGCAGCTGCGCTCGTTCGCTCGCGTCGAGGATGTCGATGTCGCCGACCAGGCCGGTCGGGTTGTCGAGCAGCTCGTCGAGCACACGCAGCAGGCGCTGCGACAGCGTGCGAACCTCGTCGGCGGTGAAGGTACTGGTCAGGTACTTCATCGTGATCTCGATGGTCGACTCGGCCATCACCACCAGCGTGAGCGGGTAGTGCGTGGCGTCGTCGAGGCCGACACCGGTGACCTGCATGCCGTCGATCGAGCTCGCCGCGGTGACGGCGTCCTTGTCCATCGGGTAGGACTCGAACACCACGAGGGTGTCGAACTGCGAGCCCATGCCCGCCACCCGCTGGATGTCGGACATCCCGACGAAGTGGTGGCTGAGCAGTTCGGCCTGCTCGGACTGCACCCGCTGGGTCAGCTTCTCCGCGGTCATCCGGTCGTCGATCTGGATGCGCACGGGCAGGGTGTTGATGAACAGGCCGACCATCGACTCGACGCCGGGCAGCTCCGCCGGGCGACCCGAGACCGTCGCGCCGAACACCACGTCGTCACGGCCGGTGAGGCGACCGACGACGATGCCCCACGCGGTCTGCAGCAGCGTGTTCACGGTGACACCGAGCTCGCCCGCGAACTTGCCGAGAGCCCTGGTGCGGTCGTTGTCGATCTCGACGATGACCTTGTCGAGTTCGTAGCGCTCCTCGGTGCGCGGCGCGGGCGCGAGCTGGGTGGGGCCTTCGACCCCGGCCAGCGCTTCGGCCCACACCTGCAGCGACACCTCACGATCCCAGCCCGAGAGCCAGGACAGGAAGTTGCGGTAGGACGCCACCCGCGGGAGCGCGGTGAGGTCACCGCGCACCGCGTAGAGGACGAGCAGGTCGCGCATCAGCAGCGGCATGGACCAGCCGTCGACCAGGATGTGGTGGACGGTGATCGCCAGGTGCGCGGTGCCCTCGCCGGTCGTGTACAGACCGAAGCGGATCAGCGGCGCGGTGGCCATGTCGAACTGGTCGGCGCGGTCGGCGAGCAGCAGTTGCCGCATGCGCGGCATCCGCTCGTCTTCGGGCAGGTCGGTGAGGTCCACCTCGCGCCACGGCACCTCGAGCTCGGACAGCACCACCTGCACCGGCTGACCGGCCGAATCGGTGACGAACGCGGTCCGCAGGTTCGGGTACCGGTCGAGCACGGCCTGGGCCGCGCCGCGCAGCCGCTCGGTGTCGAGAGTGCCGGTCAGGTCGAGCACGGCCTGCACCGTGTAGACGTCGACGGTCGCCGAGCTGAGCATGGCGTGGAACATCAGGCCGGCTTGCAGCGGCGAGAGCGGCCACACTTCCGACAGCGCGGGGTAGTTGCGCTCCCAGAGCTCGATATCGGACTGGCCGACCCGCACGAGCTGCATGTCGGACGGGGTGAAGCCACCCGCGTCGGCACGCTGCGCGTGAGTGGCGAGCGCGGTCAGCGCGGCCACGAACAGATCGGCGAACTCCTGGGCCTGGTCGGCGGTGAGCAGGCCCTTCGGGAACGCGATATTCGCGCCGAGCTGCGGGCCCTCGTCGCCGTCGTTGACGATGGCGTTGATGTCCAGCGTCGCGTTGGCGGGCATGTCCAGGTCCATCTCGGCGTCGAGCTGACCCAGATCCGCCACCGGCACCCAGCCGAGTTCGGCGAGCTCGGCGGGGATCTCACCGGCGGTCGCGCGGCCGAGGTAGTTGAAGCTGATCTGGCCGACGCTCGGCAGATCCGCGCCCTCGGTGGTCAGGTACTTCAGCATGCCGTAGCCGATGCCCTTGTCGGGCACGGCCAGCATCTGCTCCTTGACCGACTTGATCACGTCGGCGAGCACGGCGCCACCGGCGAACGCGTCGTCGAGGTCAGCGCCTGCCAGGTCGAGGCGGATCGGGAAGGCGGTGGTGAACCAGCCGACGGTGCGCGACAGGTCGGCACCGGCGACGATCTCTTCCTGGCGGCCGTGTCCTTCCAGCTTGATCAGTGCCGCGGTGCCGGATTCGTCACCGCGCCACCGGGATACGGCCAGTGCGAGTGCGGTGAGCAGGCCGTCGTTGACGCCGCCGTGATAGAGGCCGGGGATCGCGGTGAGGACCGCGTCGGTGACCTCGGGCGACAGGGTGACCTGCACCCGGTCGACGGTGGCGAAGGTGTCGACCTGCGGGTCGAAGGCCCGCGCACCCAGCTGCGGATCGGCGGTGGCCGAAACCTCGCGCCAGAACGGCAGTTCCGCACGACGATCCGTCGACTGCTCCACCAGGCTGTGTGCCCAGCGACGCATCGAGGTGCCGTTGACGGGCAGCGTGACCTGCTGGCCCGCCGCGATCTGGCCCCAGGCCATGCCGAGATCCGGGATCAGGATGCGCCACGAGACGCCGTCGATCACGAAGTGGTGTCCGACGACGAGCAGCACGTCGCGGCGGCGCGGACCCTCGGCGGGCGCACCGAAGGTGAACCAGACGAACTGCACCATGGCGGCGTTCGCGGGGTCGAGACGGCCCATGGCCTCGTCGTATTCGACGCTGGCCAGCTTGGAGAGCTGGTCCTCGGCGATGTCGCCGGCGACCTCGACCCGACGCACGAGTGTGGCCACGTCGACCTCGCCCGGCGCCAAAGCCTCGAATTCCCAACCGTTCGCACCGCGAGCCACCCGCGAACGCAGCACGTCGTGGTGGTCGAAGACCGCACCGATCGTGGCGTGCAGGACCTCGGCCGTGATGTTCTCGGGCAGGCGAAGCACCATCGACTGGGAGAACCGGTCGTAGGTGGAGCCGCCGGCCAGGATCTGGCGCATGATCGGCAGCATCGGGATGTCGCCGACACCGCCGCCCGGCAGTTCCTCGAGGACGATCTGTTCGGCGTCGCCCGCGAGCACGGCGATCTCGGCAAGCCCTGCCACGCTGCGCTTTTCGAACACATCGCGCGGCTTGAAGAGCACGCCGCGGTCCTTGGCACGCGAGACCAGCTGGATGGACAGAATCGAGTCGCCGCCGAGGGCGAAGAACGAATCGTCGAGGCCGACGGCGTCGACACCGAGCACCTCGGCGAAGACGATGGCGATGATCGCCTCGACTTCGCTTGTCGGCGTGCGGAACTCGCGCGGGGCGAGAACAGGCTCTGGCAGTGCGCGACGATCCAGCTTGCCCGCGGGGGTCAGCGGGATCGCGTCGAGGACCATCACGGCGGCGGGCACCATGTGCGCGGGCAGGTGTTGCGCCGCGTATTCGACCAGGGCGGCCGGGTCGACGTTGCCGCGCACGTAGGACACCAGGATGGTGGCGCCCGCATCGGTCTTGCGACCGATGGTGGCGGCGAACTCGATGTCGTCGTGCGCGGTGAGGACCGCGTCGATTTCGCCCAGTTCGATCCGGAAACCGCGGATCTTCACCTGGAAGTCGTTGCGGCCCACGTATTCCACGACCGGCTTGCCGTTCACCGTGCGCCAGGCGACGACGTCACCGGTGCGGTACAGCCGCTCGCCGACGGCGTACGGGCTGGCCACGAAACGCTCGGCGGTGAGGCCGTGGCGCGCGTGGTAGCCGCGTGCCAGCGGGACGCCGCCGAGGTACAGCTCGCCGGCCACGCCCTCTGGCACGGGCCGCAGGCGAGAGTCGAGCACCAGCACGGTCGCGCCCGCGATCGGGCCACCGATGTTCATGGTGTCGCTCGGCAGCAGCGGATCGGACAGGTTGGTGGCGATGGTCGCCTCGGTCGGGCCGTAGGCGTTGTAGAACCGGTGGTGTGCCGGGTCGGTGCCCGCGCTGTGCCAGTTCGCGACCAGGTCGACGGGGGCCTTGTCGCCACCGACGATCAGCGCCTGGAGTCCGGCCAGTGCCGCGGGTTCCATCGACGCCGCGACCAGCGGGGTGAGGAACACGTGGGTGAGCCGCTCGCTCGCGATGATGTCGGCCAGCTCCTCGCCGCCCACCACGCCGACCGGCGTGATGACGAGGGTGCCCGCCGAGCCGACCGCGAGCAGGAACTCGAGGATCGAGGCGTCGAACGACGGTGACGCGAAGGCCAGGGTCCGAGCGTTCTTGTCCAGACCGAACTGCGCCACCTGGGCGGCGGCGAAGTTGGGTACACCGGCGTGGGTCACGACGACGCCCTTGGGCAGACCCGTCGAACCCGAGGTGTAGATCATGTAGGCCGTGTTGTCGGGGCTGACCGCGCCACGACGATCGGCCTCGGTGATCTCGGCGTCGGACTGCGCGGCGATCGCGGCCTCGGTGGCCGCGTCGTCGAGAGTGAGCCAGTCGCCCAACGCGGGCGCGGGCAGGTGGTCGACCTCGGCCGACACCGTAATGCCCAGTGCCGCACCGGAGTCCGACATCATGTGCGCGATGCGCTCGGCCGGGTACTTCGGGTCGACCGGCAGGAACGCCGCGCCGGTCTTGCTGACGGCCCAGATGGCCAGGGTGGTGTCGAGCGAACGCTGCATGGCGATGGCGACGACCGTCTCCGGTGCGGCGCCACGTTCGATCAGCACCCGCGCCAGACGCGAGGAGGCCGCGTCGAGTTCGGCGTAGGTGAGCGAGGCCGACTCGCCCGGCGCGACGATGGCCTGACCGGTCGGGTTCGTCGCCACGGCCTGCGCGAGGAGCTCCGGCAGGGTACTCACCGAAGCGGCGGGACCGCCTGTGCGAGAGAGCAGTTCGGTGCGCTCGGACTCGTCGAGGAGTTCGAGATCGCCGACCGGCGTCGTGGTGTCAGCGACGACCTCGGCGAGCAGACGCTGGAAGCGCTGGGCGAACTTCTCCACCGTCGACTGATCGAACAGCGCACTGGCGTAGGAGAACTCGGCGTAAGCGCCCGCGTCGTCACCGGCCGTCGCTTCCCGCACGGTGAGCAGCAGGTCGAACTTGGCGGTGTCGACGTCGAAGTCGACGGCCGAGACCGACAGACCCGGCAGCTCGAAGCTGGCGTCGGGCAGGTTCTCGAACGACAGCGCCACCTGGAACAGCGGGTGCCGCGCGGTGGAGCGCTCGGGGTTGAGCAGTTCCACCAGACGCTCGAACGGGATGTCGGCGTGGGCGAAGGCGGCCAGGTCGGCTTCCTTGGCCTGGGTCAGCAGCTCCGCGAAGCTCAGCTGTCCACCCACCTGCGTGCGCAGGGCGAGGGTGTTGACGAACATGCCGATCACGTCGTCGAGTTCGGCCTCGCCACGGCCCGCGATCGGGGTACCGATGACGATGTCCTCGGTGCCCGACATGCGCGCCAGGAATACCGCCAGCGCGGTGTGTACGACCATGAACAGCGTCGCGTTCTGCTGGCGAGCGATGGCGGACAGCCCGGCGTGGATGTCGCCGCCGATCGGGAACAGCACCCGGCCACCGGCGAAGGACTGCGTGCTCGGACGCGGTCGATCCAGGGGCAGGTTCAGCTCGTCGGGGACACCGGCGAGCGCGCGCTTCCAGTAGTCGGCCTGCTGGGCCACGAGGCTGGTCTCGTCGGTCTCGGCGCCGAGCACCTCACGCTGCCAGACGCTGAAGTCGGCGTACTGCACCGGCATCGGCGCCCAGCCCGGCGCCTCACCGGCGGCACGGGCGGCGTAGGCGATCATCACGTCGCGGGTCAGCGGGCCCATGGACCAGCCGTCGGCGCTGATGTGGTGGGCGACGAAGACGAGGACGAATTCCTCGTCGGCGACTCGCATCAGCTTCGCGCGCAACGGAACTTCGTCGATCACGTCGAAGCCGGTGGTGATCAGTTCGGCGATCTTGTCGCGCACCTGTTCGGGGGCAACGGTTTCCGGCGTCAGGTCCGGCACGTTGCCCTCGACCGGCAGGATCACCTGGTGCGGTGTGCCGTCGGTCGACGGGTACACCGTGCGCAGGGTCTCGTGCCGCGCGAGCACATCGGCGACAGCCAGCTGCAAGGCCTCGACATCCAGCGCGCCCGACAGGCGGACAGCGACGGGGATGTTGTTCACCGAAGACGCAGTGTCGAACTGGTTCAGGAACCACATGCGCTGCTGCGCGAGCGACAGCGGCACCTGATCCGGGCGCGGCCCGGCGACCAGCGCGCGACGCCCACCGGCGCCCGCACCCTGCTCGACCTTCACCGCGAGACCGGCCACCGTCGACGCCTCGAACAGCAGGCGCACAGGCACCCGACTGTCCAGTGCGGCGCCGAGGCGGGCGGCGACCTGGGTGGCCAGCAGCGAGTTACCGCCGAGAGCGAAGAAGTCGTCGTCGGCGCCGACGCGCTCGGCACCGAGCACATCGGCGAACACGCCCGCCACGATCTCCTCGATCGGAGTCGACGGTGCGCGGAAGGCCTGTGCCTCGAACTCCGGCTCCGGCAGTGCCTTGCGGTCGAGCTTGCCGTTCACGTTGAGCGGCAGCGCGTCCAGCACCACGAAGGCGGCGGGCACCATGTACGACGGCAGACCGGCCGACAGCGTCGACTTGACCTGTGCCACCGCGATATCCGTGCCGACCAGGTAGGCGACCAGGCGGTCGCCGGTGCGCGGATCGGACTTGGCGATCACGGCGGCCTGCGCGATCTCGGGTACCGCGAGCAGCGCGGCCTCGATCTCGCCGAGCTCGATCCGGAAGCCGCGGATCTTCACCTGGAAGTCGGTGCGGCCGCGGTAGTCGAGTTCGCGGTTGTTCCAGGCCACCAGGTCACCGGTGCGGTACATGCGGGTACCGGGGGTGAACGGGTTGGCGACGAAACGGTCGGCGGTCAGGTCGGCGCGGCCGAAGTAGCCACGGGCCAGCTGCGCGCCGGCCAGGTACAGCTCGCCGGCGACGCCGTCGGGCACCGGGCGCAGACGCTCGTCGAGCACATAGACCTGGCTGTTCCACTCCGGCGAACCGATGGAGACCGACACCTGGTCGGCGGCGTTCACCCGGTGCGAGGTGATCGAGACCGCGGCCTCGGTCGGGCCGTACAGGTTGAACAGCTCGGTGCGGCTGAACTCGGCGCGGAAACGCTGGGCCAGCGAGCCCGGCAGCGCCTCACCGATGGCCAGGACCCGCCACAGCGAATCGGGCATCCCCGAGGCCAGCAGCGCGTCGAGCATCGACGGCACCACGTGCAGGGTGGTGACCCATTCGCGCGACATCAGCTCGTTGAGGTAGGCCGGGTCGCGATGGCCGTCGGCCGAGGCGATCACCAGGCGGCCACCGCAGACCGCTGCCGACCAGAACTCCCAGACCGAGAGGTCGAAGGTAGCTGCGGTCTTGAGCAGTACCGCGTCGGCGGCGTCCATGCCGAACTCGATCAGCTTCCACTGCAGCTGGTTGGCGATGGCGGCGTGCGGAACCGCGACACCCTTCGGGCGGCCGGTGGAGCCGGACGTGAAGATCACGTACGCGGTGTTCTCCGGACGCAGCGGTTCGGTGCGCTCGGCATCGGAGATGGGGGTGGCGCCGATCGATTCCAGGTCGAGCTCGTCGATGCGGACCACGGGCGCGATATCGGTGGCGAACTCGGCGTTGGTCAGCACACAGACCGGTGCCGCCGTCTCGAGGATGTAGTCGGTGCGCTCGGCCGCCTGATCGGGGTCGACCGGCACATACGCGCCACCGGACTTGGCCACCGCGTACATCGCGACAACCAGGTCCACCGAGCGGCGCATCGCCAGCGCGACACGGGACTCCGGGCCCACACCGAGCGAGATCAGGTGCCGCGCGAGGCGGTTCACCTTCGCGTCGAGTTCGGCGTAGGTGAGTTGCGCGCCGTCATCGGTGACCAGGGCGGTCGACTTCGGATCGGCGGCCACCGACGCGTCGAGCAGCGAGACCAGGGTGGCCTCGGTGTCGACCGGGTAGGCGGTGGCATTGCGGGCGTCGAGCACCTGGGTGCGTTCGGCCGGAGCCAGCAGCTCGATATCGCCGACCGCGGTGCGCGGGGTGGCGACGATCGCGCCGAGCAGGCGGACGAAACGCTCCACGAAGCCTTCGACCGTGGCGTGGTCGAACAGGTCGGTGGCGTAGGTGAACAGACCCGAGATGCCTTCGGGCTCACCGGCGTCGCCGTAGCGGTCGGTGGCGATCAGGTGCAGGTCGAACTGCGACAGCTTGGAGTCGATGTCGAGGCCGGAGACCGTGAGGCCGGGCAGTTCCAGGGTGGCGCGGCCGAGGTTCTGGAACGACAGGCCCACCTGGAACAGCGGGTGACGCGCGGTGGAACGGACCGGGTTGAGCACCTCGACCAGGCGCTCGAACGGCACGTCGGCGTTGGCGAACGCCGCGATGTCGTCCTCACGCTGGCGGGCCAGCAGCTCGGTGAAGGCTTCGCCGCTGTCGACCTTGGTGCGGAAGACCAGGGTGTTGACGAACATGCCGATCATGTCGTCGAGCGCGGCTTCGCCACGACCGGCCATGGGGGTTCCGATGGCGATGTCGTCGGTGCCCGACAGGCGGGCGAGCAGCACCGCGAGGGCGGTGTGCACGACCATGAACAGCGTCGCGCCCTCGGCGCGGGCCAGTTCGACCAGCGCGCGGTGGGTGTCGGCGTCGATCTGGACGTCGACCTTGCTGCCCGCGAAGGTCTGCACCGCGGGGCGCGGACGGTCGGCGGGCAGGTCGAGCTGATCGGGCAGATCGGCGAGGGCCTGCTTCCAGTGCGCGACCTGCTTGGACGCCATCGAATCGGCGTCGTCCTCGCTGCCGAGGAGGTCGCGCTGCCAGATGCTGTAGTCCGCGTACTGCACTGCCAGCGGCGCCCAGCCGGGCTCGGAGCCCATCGAGCGGGCCGCGTAGGCGGTCATCAGGTCGCGGGTCAGCGGGGCGACCGAGGAGCCGTCACCGGAGATGTGGTGCACGACCAGGGCGAGGACGAACTCGTCGGTGTTCTCGACGCGGAAGAGCGCGACCTTCAGCGGCACCTCGACGGTGACGTCGAACATCGTCGACATCAGTTCCGCGACCGCCGATTCCATCTCCTCGGCGGCGACGGTGCGTTCGATCAGTTCCGGTGCCGCCTGCGCGGGCGACAGGATCACCTGTGCCGCACCGGATTCGGTCTGCGGGTAGATCGTGCGCAGGATCTCGTGGCGCGACACCAGGTCGGTGACCGCGGCACGCAGCGCATTGATGTCGAGTTCGCCGGTGAGGCGAACCGCGACCGGGACGTTGTACGCCGCCGACTGGGTGTCGAAGCGGTTGAGGAACCACATGCGCTGCTGCGCGAGCGAGAGCGGGATGTGCTCGGGGCGGGGACCGGCGGTGAGTGCCTTGCGGTCACCGGTTTCCGCGTGCTGCTCGACCCGGTGGGCGAGCGCGGACACCGTGGACGCCTCGAACAGCAGGCGCACGGGGATACGGGTGTCGAGCGCCTCGCCGAGGCGGGCGGCGACCTGCGTGGCCAGCAGCGAGTTACCGCCCCAGGCGAAGAAGTCGTCGTCGAGGCCGAAGCGCTTGTCGGCATCGAGGCGAAGGACCTCGGCGAAGGTGGCGGCTACGAGCTGTTCGCTCGGGCTCACCGGCGCGCGGAATACCGCCTTCTCGACCTCGGGCTCCGGGAGAGCCTTGCGGTCGAGCTTGCCGTTGGCGTTGAGCGGCAGCGCGTCGAGCTGCAGGAACACGGTCGGAACCATGTACGACGGCAGCTCGGCGGCCAGTGCGGCACGCAGGGCCAGCTTGTCGACCACATCGGCGGCCACGACGTAGGCGACCAGACGGTCGCCCACCACGGGATCGGTGTGGGCCAGAACAGCGGCGGAGGTGATGCCCGGCTGACGCAGCAGCGCGGCCTCGATCTCGCCGAGCTCGATCCGGAAGCCACGGATCTTCACCTGGAAGTCGGTGCGGCCCCGGTAGTCCAGTTCACCGTCGGCGTTCCAGGCGACGAGGTCACCGGTGCGGTACATGCGCTCGCCGAGCACGGAGAACGGGTCGGCGACGAAGCGGTCGGCGGTGAGATCGGCGCGACCGTAGTAGCCGCGGGCCAGCTGGGCGCCGGCCAGGTACAGCTCACCGGACACACCGACCGGAACCGGGCGCAGGCGCGAATCCAGCACGTAGACACGGCTGTTCCACTCCGGCGCACCGATCGAGACCGACACCTTGTCCGCGTCGGTGACCGCGTGGCTGGTGATCGAGACCGCGGCCTCGGTCGGGCCGTACAGGTTGAACAGCGCGGCGGTGTTGGCCGTGCGGAAGCGCTGCGCGGTCGCGGCGGGCAACGCCTCGCCGATCGCGAGGACGCGACGCAACGTACGCGGTAGTGCCGCACCGGATTCGGTGAGCAAGGCGTCGAGCATCGACGGCACCACGTGCAGTGTGGTGACGCCGGTGGCCCGCATCAGGTCGTTGAGGTAGGCCGGGTCACGGTGGCCGTCGGCGGTGGCGACCACCAGACGGGCACCCGCGACGGCGGCGGTCCAGAACTCCCAGACCGAGAGGTCGAAGGTGGCGGCGGTCTTGAGCAGGACCGCGTCGTCGGCGCCGATGCCGAATTCGGCTGTCTCCCACAGCAGCTGGTTGACGATCGCACCGTGCGAGACCGCCACACCCTTCGGCTTGCCGGTCGAGCCGGACGTGAAGATCACGTACGCGGTATTCGCCGGAGCCAGGGTGAGCCCGGTGATCGCGGCGTCGCTGACAGCGCTCGGGTCGAGGTTGTCGAGGACCACCACTTCGGCTGCCGCCGTGCTGAATTCGGCGTTCGCCGTGGTCAGCACGACAGCGGGCGCGGCCGTTTCCAGGATGTAGTCGGTGCGCTCGGCAGGCTGATCCGGGTCGATCGGCACATACGCCGCACCCGTGCGGGCCACCGCGTACATCGCGATGATCAGCTCGGCGGAGCGACGGATGGCCAGCGCCACCCGGTCCTCGGTGCCGATACCCCGCGAGATCAGTTGCCGCGCAAGACGGTTCACCTCGGCGTCGAGTTCGGCGTAGGTGAGCTCGCGGCGACCGTCGGCCTCGTCGACGACCAACGCGACGGCCTCCGGAGTCGCGGCCACGCTGGCATCGAGCAGCGACACCAGGGTGGCATCGGTGTCGACCTCGTGCGCGGTGTCGTTCCACGCCGTGACGATCTGCGCGGATTCCGGCCTGGTGAGCAGGTCGATATCGCCGACCGGGATCGTGGCGTCGGCGGCGACCGCGTCGAGCACCAGCAGGAAGCGGTCGGCGAAGCTCTGGACCGTCGCCTCGTCGAATAGGTCGATGGCGTATTCGAATTCGGTGACCAGCTGGGCCGGTGCGCCGTCGTCGGTGTAGCGGTCGTAGAGGGTGACGTGCAGGTCGGTCTTGGCCAGCTGCGAGTCGTAGTCGACGGCGCTGACGGTCAGGCCGGGCAGTTCGAAGGTGGTGTCGGCCAGGTTCTGGAACGACAGACCCACCTGGAACAGCGGGTTGCGCGCGGTGGAGCGGACCGGGTTGAGCACCTCGACCAGGCGCTCGAACGGCACGTCGGCGTTGGCGAAGGCTTCCAGGTCGCGGTTGCGCACATCGGCGAGCAGTTCGGCGAAGGAAGCGCCGGAGTCGACGACGGTGCGGAACACCAGGGTGTTGACGAACATGCCGATCAGGTCGTCGAGCTCGCGCTCGCCACGGCCCGCGATCGGGGTGCCGACGGCGATGTCGTCGGTGCCGGACAGGCGAGCGAGCAGCACCGCGAGCGCGGCGTGCACGACCATGAACAGCGAAGCGTTGTTCGCCCGTGCCAGATCGTGCAGGGCCGCGTGACGGGTCGGATCGATCTCGAAGCGAATGGCTTGGCCCTGGAACGACTGTGCGGGCGGGCGCGGCCGGTCGGCGGGCAGTTCGAGCTGGTCGGGCAGCTCGGCGAGGGCTTCGGTCCAGTACGCGACCTGCTTGACGGCCAGCGATTCGGGATCGGTCTCGTCGCCGAGGACCTCACGCTGCCACAGCGCGTAGTCGGCGTACTGCACCGGCAGCGGCGCCCACTGCGGCGCCTCGCCCTGCACGCGGGCCACATAGGCGGCCATGATGTCGCGGGCCAGCGGGCCCATCGAGGAACCGTCGGCGGAGACGTGGTGCACGGTGAACGCGAGCACGTGGTCGGTCTCGTTGAGTTCGAACAGCGCGACCTTGAGCGGCACCTCTCGGGTGACGTCGAAGGTGGTCATCGCGAATTCGATGACGCTGCCGAGCAATTCGGTCTCGGTGACCGCGATGTGGTGCACCACGGCGCGGCTCTGCGAGACAGGCAGGATCACCTGGTGCGGGCCGTCGGGCGAGCCCGGGTAGGTGGTGCGCAGCATTTCGTGGCGGGCGAACACGTCGCCGATGGCCTGTTCGAGCGCGGGCACGTCGAGTTCGCCGGTGAGGCGCACCGCGAGCGGGATGTTGTCGACCGCGGAGGTGGAGGTGTCGAACTGGTTGAGGAACCAGTAGCGCTGCTGGGCGGGCGAGAGCGGGATGACGGCGGGCCGCTCCCCCGCGGTCAGGCGCGGACGGGTCCGACCGGAGCCCGCGTTGTGCTCGGCGCGGGCGGCCAGTGCGTACACGGTCGAGGCCTCGAACAGGTCGCGCACCGAGAGCTGGGTGTCCAGGGCGGCGCCGATGCGGGCGGTGACCTGGGTGGCCAGCAGCGAGTTGCCGCCGAGTTCGAAGAAGTCGTCGTCGGCGCCGACGCGGGTCACGCCGAGAACGTCGCCGAAGGTGCCCGCCACGATCTCTTCGATCGGGGTGGACGCCGCGCGGAACACCTTGGCCTCGAACACCGGCGCGGGCAGCGCCCTGCGGTCGAGCTTGCCGGAAGCGTTGAGCGGGAAGGCATCCAGGATCACGAAGGCGGTGGGGACCATGTAGGTCGGCAGTGCGCCACCGAGGTCGGTACGCACGGCATCGAGGTCGATGCTCGCGCCGGCCGCCGGGATCAGGTACCCGACCAGCTGGTCGCCGAGACGCTCATCGGAGCGGACCACGACCACGGACTGGGCGATCGAGGGCAGCGCGGTGAGCGCCGACTCGATCTCGCCGAGCTCGATGCGCAGACCACGCAGCTTCACCTGGAAGTCGGTGCGGCCCAGGTATTCCAGCTCACCATCGACGGTCCAGGCGACGAGGTCACCCGTGCGGTACATGCGCTCGCCGTCGGTCCCGAACGGGTCGGCGACGAAGCGGTCGGCGGTGAGGTCGGGGCGGCTGACGTAACCGCGTGCCAGCTGGACACCGGCCAGGTACAGCTCGCCGGGAACGCCGACGGGCGTCGGGTGCAGACGCGAATCCAGCACGTACACCTGGGTGTTGAAGACCGGCGCACCGATCGGCACCGAGGTGGTGTCGGCATCGGTGACCTCGTGGAAGGTCACGTCGACTGCGGCTTCGGTGGGGCCGTACAGGTTGTGCAGGGCCGCGCCGGTGAGGGCGCGCATCCGCTGGGCGGTCGGCGCGGGCAGCGCCTCACCCGAGGCGAACACCAGGCGCAGGCTGTTCGAGATCTGCCGACCGTCGGCAAGCGCGACAGCGGCGGCCTCGGCCAGTTCGGCGACGAACACCGACATCATCGACGGCACGAAGTGCGCGGTGGTGACGCCCTCGGTGGCGATGATCTCGGCCAGGTAGGCCGGATCGCGGTGACCGTCGGGCTTCGCGACGACCAGACGCGCACCGATCTGCAAGGGCCAGAAGAACTCCCACACCGACACGTCGAAGGTCGCCGGGGTCTTCTGCAAGACGACATCGGCCTCGGTCAGGCCGTACGCCTGCTGCATCCACACCAAGCGGTTGACGATCGCGCCATGGCTGACCGCCACACCCTTCGGACGACCCGTCGAACCCGACGTGAAGATCACGTACGCCGTGTTCTCCGGACGCAGCGGGGCGATCCGCTCGGCATCGGTGACCGGCGCGTCCGAGTAGCCCGAGAGATCCAGGCGCTCGATGTTCAGCGCCGTGGTCGAACCCGCGTCGAATTCGTCACGGACAGTGGTCAATACGCACACCGGGGCGGCGGTCTCGAGCACGTAGTGGGTGCGCTCGGCCGGGTGGTCGGGGTCCAGCGGCACGTAGGCGCCACCGGCCACGCTCACCGCGTACATGCCGATCACCAGGTCGAGCGAGCGGCGCATGCCGAGCGCGACCATGGTGTCCGGGCCGACGCCCTGGGCGATGAGATGGCGGGCAAGGCGGTTCACCTGCGCGGTGAACTCGCGGTAGGACAGACTCGTCCCCTCGAACGTGACGGCGGTCGCGTTCGGGCTGGTCGCGGCCTGTGCCTCGAACATCGACACCAGCGTGGCGGCCTGGTCGACCGGGTGCTCGGTGGCGTTCCAGTCGGTGACCACCTGGCGGTATTCGGCCGGGGCCAGCAGGTCGACCTCACCGATCGCGCGGGCGGGCTTGGCCACGACCGCGGTCAGCATCCGCACCAGGCGCTGCGCGAGGGCGGCGATGGTGTCGGCGTCGAACATGTCCGTGGCGTAGGCGAATTCGGCGGTCATGCCATCGGCGGAACCGTCGGCACGGTGACGATCGGCCAGATTCAGGTGCAGATCGAACTTGGCGGTGACCACATCCAGCGGCACCCCCGCGACCTCGAGGCCGGGCAGTTCGAAGGACGCTTCACCGGTGTTCTGGAACGACAGCATCACCTGGAACAGCGGGTGGCGGGCCTGCGAACGGGCCGGGTTGAGGATCTCCACGAGCCGCTCGAACGGCAGGTCGGCGTGGCCGAAGGCGGCCAGGTCGTTCTCCCTGGTCCGGTCGAGCAGCTCGGTGAACGGCTGGGCCGGGTCGACGGCGCTGCGCAGGACCAGGGTGTTGACGAACATGCCGATGGCATCGTCGAGCACCGCTTCGCCACGACCGGCGACGGCGGTGCCGATAGCGATGTCGTCGCTGCCCGACAGACGGGCCAGCAGTGCGGCGAACGCGGCGTGCACGACCATGAACAGGCTGGCGCCGTGTTCGCGGGCCAGCGCGTTGAGTCCGGCCGACAGGGCGGGGTCGATCGAGAACTCGTGCACGCCACCGCGGTTGGACGCGATGGCGGGACGGGCCCGGTCGGCGGGCAGGTCGAGCTGGTCGGGCAGCCCGGCCAGGTTCTGCGACCAGTAGGCCACCTGCTGCGCGATCATCGACGCCGAATCGGCTTCGGAGCCGAGGGTTTCGCGCTGCCACAGGGCGAAGTCGGCGTACTGCACGGGCAGCGGCGCCCAGCCGGGTGCCTCACCGCGCGAGCGGGCGGCGTAGGCGATCATCACGTCGCGGGCCAGCGGGCGCACCGACCAGCCGTCACCGGAGATGTGGTGCACGACGAAGACCAGCACGTGGGTGTCGGGGTGCGAACCGTCCATCGAGCCCGCGACGCGCAGCAGTTCGGCGCGCACCGGGACCTCGGCGGTGACGTCGAACCCGGCGAGCACGAGTGCGCTGATGCGGTCGCGGATCTCGTCCTCGCCGACCGTGATCGGGTGCAGCGAGATCGGCATCTGACCGGCGGGCAGCACGACCTGTACGCCCTGACCCTCCGCGGTCTCCGGGTAGACGGTGCGCAGCACCTCGTGCCGGTCGACCACGTCGGCGACGGCCTGACGCAAGGCGTCGATGTCGAGGTCACCGATCAGGCGGACCGCGAGGGGGATGTTGTTGACGCCGGTCGTGCTGTCGAAGCGGTTGAGGAACCACATGCGCTGCTGGGCGAGCGAGAGCGGGATCTGCTCCGGGCGCGCACCGGCCACGAGCTCGCGGCGGCTGCCGCTGCCCGCGTGGACCTCGACCTTGGCGGCCAGCGCGGACACCGACGGCGCTTCGAACAGCGCGCGCACGGGGACGCGAGTGTCGAGGGCGGCACCGAGGCGGGCGACCACCTGGGTGGCGATGAGCGAGTTGCCGCCCAGGTCGAAGAAGTCGTCGTCGAGGCCGACCGCGCGGTCGCCGGACAGGCCGAGCACCTCGGCGAAGGTGGCGGCGACGATCTCCTCGATCGGCGTGCGCGGCGCACGGAACTCACGCGCCTCGAACACCGGCTCCGGCAGGGCGCGCCGGTCGAGCTTGCCATTGGCGCTCAGCGGCATCTCGTCGATGACGACGAACGCGGCCGGAACCATGTAGGACGGCAACTGCGCGGCCAGATGCGAGCGCAAAGCGTCGATGTCGACGGTCGCGCCCGCGGCGGGGACGACATAGCCGACGAGCTGGTCGCCGGTGCGCGCGTCCGAACGCACGACCACCACGGCCTGCGTGACGGTGTTGTGCGCGGTGAGCGCGGCTTCGATCTCGCCGAGCTCGATGCGCAGACCACGCAGCTTGACCTGGAAGTCGGTGCGGCCGAGGTAGGTGATCACGCCGTTCTCGTCGCGGCGGACGAGGTCACCGGTGCGGTACATCCGTTCGCCGCCCGCGGGGCTGCCGGCGGGCACGGAGGCGGTAGCGGAGCGTGACCACGCAGGGCCCTCGGCTTGCCCGCCATCGGATACAGCCCCGAACGGGTCGGCGACGAAGCGGTCGGCGGTGAGGTCGGGGCGGCCGAAGTAGCCGCGGGCCAGCTGGGCGCCGGCCAGATACAGCTCACCGGCGACACCGGCGGCGACCGGATGCAGTCGCGAATCCAGGACGTAGGCCTGCGAGTTCCAGACCGGCGAGCCGATCGGGACAGCGCCGTCGACCTGGTCGGCGACCGGGCCGTGCGTCGCGTGGACGGTGAACTCGGTGGGGCCGTACAGGTTGAACAGGGCCGCGTCGCTCACCTTGCGCAGGGCCACGACCGCGTCGGCGGTGAACGCCTCACCGGCGATCAGCAGGGCGCGCAGCGAGGACAGCGCTCCGCCCGCGACGGCGGCGGCATCGATGCTGCCGGCGAAGACGGTGAGCATCGACGGCACGAACGAGGTCATCGTGACCCGTTGCGCGGCAATGACATCGGCGAGGTACGCCGGATCGCGGTGACCGTCGGGGCTCGCCACGACGATCCGGCCGCCGGTGCTCAGCGGGCCGAACAGCTCCCACACCGACACGTCGAAGGTGGCGGGGGTCTTGAACAGCACCACATCGTCGGCGTCGATGCCGTATTCGCCGGTGATCCAGCGGATCTGGTTCACCACGGCCGAGTGCGGCACGGCCACACCCTTCGGGCGACCGGTCGAGCCGGAGGTGAAGATGACGTAGGCCGGATGCTGCGGGAGCAGCGGGACGATCCGCTCGGCATCGCTGACCGGAGTCTGCGGGTACGCCGTGAGGTCGATCGCGTCGATGACCAGCGTCATCGGCGCGGTGTCCACGGCCGCGTCGTCGTCGAGTCCGAACCCGTCGCGGGTAGTGGTGAGGACGGCGACCGGGGCTGCTGTCTCCAGGACGTAGGCGATGCGGTCGGCGGGCTGGTCCAGGTCGAGCGGCACGTAGCCACCGCCTGCTTCCTGCACCGCGTAGGCGGCGACGACCAGGTCGATGCTGCGGCGCAGGCCGAGCGCGACGAGGGATTCCGGGCCGACGCCCGCTTCGATCAGGCGATGCGCCAAACGGTGCACGCGAGCGGCGAAGTCGGCGTAGGTCAGGGTCTCGCCGGTGGCGGGGTCGACCATCGCGACCGCGTCGGGGGTGGCCAGCGCCTGACGGGCAAACTCGTCCACCAGAGTGCCCGCGCCGGACAGCTCGTGCGCGGTGTCGTTCCATCCACGCACGGCCAGTGCGGTTTCGGCGGAGTCGAGCAGGGCGATGTCGCCGACAGCGCGGTTCGGAGCCGCCGCGATCTCGGCGAGCAGGCGGGCGAAGCGGGCACCGAAGCGGTCCATGGTGGCCGCGTCGAACAGATCGGTGGCGTAGATCAGCTCGGCGAGAATGCCGGATGCGTCGCCCGGCTTCTCGGTGAGCACCACCTGCAGGTCGAACTTGGCCACGTCGATCGGCAGGTCGACACCGCTCACGGTGAGGCCGGGCAGTTCCAGGCTGGTCTGGCCGGTGTTCTGGAAGGCCAGCATGACCTGGAACAGCGGGTGACGGGCCTGCGAGCGGGCGGGGTTGATGATCTCGACGAGCCGCTCGAACGGCAGGTCGGCATGACCGAAGGCCGCGATATCGCTCGCGCGGACCGCACCGAGCAGGTCGGTGAAGCTCGCGTCGCCGTCGACCTCGGTGCGCAGCACCAGGGTGTTGACGAACATGCCGATCAGGTCGTCGAGGGCACGCTCGCCACGGCCCGCGATGGGGGTGCCGATGGCGATGTCGTTCTCGCCGGACAGGCGCGAGAGCAGCAGGGCCAGCGCGGCGTGGGCGACCATGAACAGCGTCGCGCCACGGGTGCGGGCCAGCTCGGTCAGTGCCGCATGGGTTTTCGCGTCGATCTCGAAGGCGTGGGTGGCGCCGCGTCCGCTGGCGACCGCGGGACGCGGCCGGTCGGCGGGCAGGTCGAGCTGCTCGGGCAGGCCGCGCAGGGTCGAACCCCAGTACGAGATCTGCTGGGCGATCACCGATTTCGCGTCGTCCTCGTCACCGAGCACGGCGCGCTGCCACAGCGCGAAGTCGGCGTACTGGACTTCCAGGGGACGCCAGGCCGGTTCGGCGCCTTCCACGCGGGCGCTGTAGGCGGTCATCACGTCGCGGGTCAGCGGGCCCATGGAGAAGCCGTCGGCCGAGATGTGGTGCACGACAAGGGCGAGCACGTGTTCGGTGGGGCTCACCTCGAACAGGGCGGCGCGGAACGGCACCTCGGCGGTGACGTCGAACGCGGTGAGTACCAGCTCCGAAAGCCGTTGCGGCAGTTCGGCGACGGTGGTCTCGATCGGCGCAAGGTCGGGGATGACCTTGCCGGTCGGGACGATCACCTGGTAGCCGGCGCCCGCCACCTCCGGGTAGTAGCTGCGCAGGGACTCGTGGCGGGCGAGCACGTCGGCCACGGCGACCTGCAGCGCCTGGCGGTCGAGCAAGCCCGACAGCTGGACGGCGGCGGGGATATTGTCCACCGCGGACTCGGGGTCGAAGCGGTTGAGGAACCACATGCGCTGCTGGGCCAGCGACAGCGGCACCCGCTCGGGGCGCTGCTGCGGTACCAGCGGCGCGCGGCGTTCGGCGCCGGAGTGCGTCTCGGCGCGGGCGGCCAGCCCGGCGACGGTGGAGGCCTCGAACAGCTCGCGCACGCCGATATCGGTGTCCAGCGCGGCCGACAGGCGCGCGGCGACCTGGGTGGCGGTCAGCGAGTTGCCGCCGAGGGCGAAGAAGTCGTCGTCGAGACCGACCCGGTCGAGGCCGAGCACGTCGGCGAAGGTCGCGGCGACGATCTCCTCGACCGGCGTGGTCGGGGCGCGGAACACCGCGGCCTCGAACACCGGCGCGGGCAGCGCCTTGCGGTCGAGCTTGCCCGAGGCATTGAGCGGGAACTCGTCGAGGACGATGATCACCGCGGGCACCATGTAGGCGGGCAGGTTGTTGCCCAGTTCCTCGCGGGCGTCCTCGATGTCGACGGTACGGCCGGTCGCCGGGATCACGTAGGCCACCAGCTGATCGCCGGTGTGCTGCTCGCCGCGCACGACGACCACCGACTGCGCCACCTCGTCGAGGCCGGTCAGCGCGGACTCGATCTCGCCGAGCTCGATGCGCAGACCACGCAGCTTCACCTGGAAGTCGGTGCGGCCCAGGTATTCCAGCTCGCCCTGTTCGGTCCAGGCGACGAGGTCACCGGTGCGGTACATGCGCTCGCCGTCAGCAGCGAACGGGTCGGCGACGAAACGGTCGGCGGTCAGGTCGGGGCGCGCCACATAGCCGCGGGCCAGCTGGGTGCCCGCGAGGTAGAGCTCACCCGCGACACCGACCGGCACGGGGCGCAGACGCGCGTCGAGGACGTAGACCTGGGTGTTGAAGACCGGGGCGCCGATCGGGACAGTGTCCACATCGGTGTCGACGACCTCGTGGAAGGTGACGTCGACCGCGGCCTCGGTGGGGCCGTACAGGTTGTGCAGCGCGGCGCCGGTCAGCTCCCGCAACCGGTGCGCGGGCTTGGGCGGCAACGCCTCACCGGAGGCGAACACCATCCGCAGCGACTCGCAGCGCGCGGCATCGGCGTCGGCGACGAACACCGCGAGCATCGACGGCACGAAGTGCGTGACGGTGACGCCCTCGACGCGAATGATCTCCGCGAGGTACGCCGGATCGCGATGTCCGTCGGGCTTCGCGACAGCCAGCTTCGCGCCGATCTGCAAGGGCCAGAAGAACTCCCACACCGACACGTCGAACGTGGCGGGCGTCTTCTGCAGCACGACGTCCGCTTCGGTCAGGCCGTAGGCGGCCTGCATCCACACCAAACGGTTGACGATCGCACCATGGCCGACCGCCACACCCTTCGGACGACCCGTCGAACCCGACGTGAAGATCACATACGCCGTGTTCTCCGGACGCAGCGGCGCGATGCGCTGGGCATCGGTGACGCGGGTGTCGGCGTAGCCGTCCAGGTCGAGCAGGTCGATCCGGACCTGTGCGGTGTCGATCTCCAGATCGGTGCCCGAGGTGAGCACGCAGACCGGATCCGCCGTCGCCAGAATGTATTCCGTGCGCTCGGCCGGATGATCGGGGTCCAGCGGCACGTAGGCGCCGCCGGCCACGCTCACCGCGTACATGCCGACCACCAGGTCGATCGAGCGGCGCATGCCGAGCGCCACATAGGTTTCCGGGCCGACGCCGCGGTCGATCAGCCAGCGCGACAGGCGGTAGACCTGCTGGGCGAACTCGGCGTAGGAAAGGCTCGTGCCCTCGAAGGACAGGGCGGTGGCCTGCGGCGTGCGGGCGACCTGGGCCTCGAACATCGAGACGAGGGTGGCCCGCTGGTCGACCTCGTGCGCGGTGGCGTTCCACTCACGCACGACGAGTTCACGTTCGGCGGCGTCGAGCAGTTCGATATCGCCCACGGCGACAGTCGGTTCCGTGGTGATCGCGGTGAGCACCCGGATCAGGCGCTCGGCGATGCGATGCACGGTGGCGGCGTCGAACAGGTCGCTCAGGTAGCCGGCGCGCACGCGCAGCTGGGTGTCGAGCTGGGCGATCAGCGACAGCGGGTAGTGGGTGGCGTCGGCGGCGTCGAGGCCGGTGACAGCCATGCCGTCGATGTCGGCGGCCTGGGCCTTGATGCCCTCGGCGTCGACCGGGTAGGACTCGAAGACCACCAGCGAGTCGAACAGGCCACCGATTCCGGCCGCGGACTGGATCTCGGCGAGGCCGATGTAGTGGTGGTCGAGCAGGTCGGCCTGCTCGCCCTGGGTGCGGGTCAGCACGTCGCGCACCGTTTCGGCGGCGTCGAAGCGCACGCGCACCGGGACGGTGTTGATGAACAGACCGACCATGGATTCCACGCCCGAGAGCTGCGCGGGACGGCCCGAGACGGTGGTGCCGAAGAGCACGTCGTCGCGGCCGGTCATCCGGCCGAGCACGATCGACCAGGCCACCTGCAGGACGGTGTTCGGGGTGACGCCGAGGTCGGCGGCCATCGCCACGAGCCGCGCCGTGGTGGGCTCGTCGAGGTCGAACAGGTACTCGTCGGACAACGCGGCGATCTCGCGGCTCGCGTCGGGGCGGGCCAGCATGGTCGGCTCGGTGACGCCGCGCAGCGCATGCGACCAGGCCTCGACCGAAACCGAGTGATCCTGGCGGGCAACCCATTCCAGGAAGTGGCGGTAGGAGCGAACGGCGGGCAGCGCGCTCGCGTCGCCGTGCAGAGCGTAGAGGGCGAGCAGGTCACGCATCACCAGCGGCGTCGACCAGCCGTCGAGGAGGATGTGGTGGTTGGACACCGCGAAGCGCCACTCGTGCTCGGCGATCTGGATCAGGGTGAAGCGGATCAGCGGCGGGTCGGCCAGGTCGAAGCGGGCGGTGCGGTCGGCCTCGACGAGGTCGGCGTATTCGCCGGTCTCGATGCGATCGTGTTCGGTCCAGGCCACGCGGGTGGTGTCGAGGACGACCTGCACGGCGTTGCCGTCGTGGTCGGTGACGAACGCGGTGCGCAGGGTTTCGTGGCGGTCGAGCAGCGCCTGGGCGGCGGCGCGCAGACGGGTGGCGTCGACGCGACCGGTGAGGGTGAGGACCGCCTGTGCGGTGTAGACGTCAACCGAGGTGGCGGCCAGTCGGGCGTGGAAGAACAGACCCGCCTGCAGCGCGGCCAGCGGCCACACCTGGGTCAGCTCGGGGTAGCGCTTCTCCCAGGTGTCGATATCGCGCTGGGTGGAGCGCACGAGGGCGAAGTCGGACGGTGTGTGACCGCCCGCATCTGCCGAATTAGCGTGCCGGGCAACAGCTTCCAGCGCGGTGATCCATAGATCGGCGAACGCGCGCACCTCGGCCTCGGCGAGCAGCGTGCTCGGGTAGCCGATATTGGCGCTGAGCTTGTCGCCGACGACGATCGCGTTCACGTCCAGTGGCGCCATCGCGGGCATGTCCGCGTCGTAGGCGCCGCCGAGGGCGGCCAGCTCGGGCGCGGGGATCCAGCCGAAGCCGCGCAGGGCGTCGGGGACATCACTGTCGGCGACGCGGCCGAGGTAGTTGAAGCTGATCTGGCCGGGGAGCTGCGTGGGCAGTTCGGCGGCGGTCTCGGCGTTCATGTACCGCAGCAGGCCGTAGCCGATGCCCTTGTCCGGCACCGAGAGCAGCTGTTCCTTGACCGCCTTGACGGCCTGGCCGAGCGCCGGGCCACCGGCGAGAGCGGCGTCGATGTCGATGCCGGCCAGGTCGAGTCGGACCGGGAAGATGGCGGTGAACCAGCCGACGGTGCGCGACAGGTCGGCGCCGGGCGCGACCTCTTCCTCGCGACCGTGGCCTTCGAGGCGCACGAGCAGCGCGTCGCTGGTCGAGTCGGCGCGGCGGCCGTTACCGAGTGCGCCGGGACCGGTGCGGGTGGAGCGCCACTTGGCGGCGGCCAGCGCGAGCGCGGTGAGCAAGCCGTCGTTGACGCCACCGTGGAACAGGGCGGGGACCGTGGTGAGCAGTGCCTTGGTGACCTCGGCGGACACCTCGACCGGCAGCTTCTCGACCACGCCGGAGACGTCGACCGCCGGGTTCATCGCCCGCTCGGTGAGCAGCGGGTCCGGGGTGTCGACGACCGCGCGCCAGAAGTCGAGCTCGACGGCGCGTTCGGTGCTCTTCGCCTCGTCGGCGAGGGCGTGCGCCCAGGCTCGCATCGAGGTCGCGGGGGCCACCAGCTCCGGCTGTTGACCGGCCGAGAGCTGACCCCACGCGGCGACGAAGTCGGGGACGAGGATGCGCCAGGACACGCCGTCGACCACCAGGTGGTGCGCGACGACGATCAGTCGACCGGCCCGTGCGGCGGACCGCGTGGACGAGTCGCTGTTGTCCGGCGCGGCGGGCTCGAGCCACACGAATCGCACCACGACACCATTGGCGGGATCGAGGCGATCCAGGCTGGCGTCCAGTGCGGCAGAGGCGATTTCGACGAGCTCGTCGTCGGAGACGGTGGGATCGAAGACGGTGTGGTCGATGCGCGCGGTGACGTCGACCGTGCCCGTGGGGGCGGTGTCGACGACCCAGCGGCCGTCGACCTGGTGCAGGCGCGAGCGCAGCATGTCGTGGCGGTCGATCACCGCACCGACGGTGGCGGCGATGCCCGCGCGGTCGATGCCGACCGGCAGCTCGAGAGCCAGGGTCTGGTTGAACCGGTTGAACGAACCGGACCGCTCCGCCATGAACCGCACGACCGGGGTCAGCGGCATCTCGCCGACGCCGCCACCGGGCAGCTCGGCGAGGGTGATCGCGGAAGCCGCGGCGACATCGGCGGTTTCGGCGACCGAGGCCAGGCCCGCGACGGTGCGCTGTTCGAAGACGTTGCGCGGGGAGAACAGCACGCCACGGGCCTTGGCCCGGGAGACGAGCTGGATGGAGACGATCGAGTCGCCGCCGAGGGCGAAGAACGAGTCGTCCACGCCCACGCGCTCCACACCGAGAACCTCGGCGAAGACCTCGGCGATGGTCTGCTCGATCGGGTTGCGTGCGGCGCGGAAGGTGACCTCGGTGGCGAAGACCGGCTCCGGCAGCGCCTTGCGGTCGAGCTTGCCGACCGGGGTCAGCGGTACGTGGTCGATCACCATGATCGACGACGGCACCATGTACGCGGGCAGACGATCCTCGACATGCGCGGTCAGCGCGGCGACATCGATCGAATGACCCGGTGCGGCAACCACATACGCTACCAGCGAGACAGCGCCCGCGGTGCTCTTGTGGCCGACGGTGGTCGCGAAGTCGACGGTCTCGTGCGAGGCGAGGGCGGAGTCGATCTCGCCCAGTTCGATACGGAAGCCGCGGATCTTGACCTGGAAGTCGGAGCGGCCGACGTACTCGACGGTGCGATCAGCGGTCCAGCGCACCACGTCACCGGTGCGGTACATCCGCTCCCCCGGAACGAACGGGTCGGCGATGAACCGGTCCGCGGTGAGCCCGGCGCGGGCGTGGTAGCCGCGGGCCAACTGGATGCCCGACAGATAGAGCTCACCCGCCACACCCACCGGAACGGGCTGGAGCTGGGCGTCCAGGATCAGCGAACGCATGCCGCGGGTGGGGCCACCGATGGTGACCAGCTCGCCCGGCGCCAGCGCGGCGCTGATGTTGGTCATGATCGTGGTCTCGGTGGGGCCGTAGCCGTTGTGGAAGGCACGCATCGTGCCGTCCGCCAACGGAACTGCCCACTTCGACACCAGATCAGCGGGCACCGCTTCGCCACCGGCGACAAGGACGCGCAGCGAGTCGAGACCGCTGGGGTCGAAGGTCGCCAGGGCGGCGGGGGTGATGAAGGCGTGGGTGACCCGCTCGGTGCGGATCAGCTCGGACAGCTCGTCGCCGCCGTAGACGCCCGGCGGGACCACGACCAGCGCGCCGCCACGGGCCAGCGCCAGCAGCAGTTCGAGGATCGAGGCATCGAACGAGGGCGAGGCGAAATGCAGTGCGCGAGTGTCGGAGTCGAGGGCGTAGCGCTCGGCCTGCTCCTCGCCGAAGTTCCCCAGACCCGCGTGGGTGACGACGACGCCCTTGGGCACGCCGGTGGAGCCGGAGGTGTAGATGACGTAGGCGGGCTGCTCGGGGGTGGTCACCCGCACGAGTTCGGAATCCGCGATCGGACCACCGTCGACGGTGGTCGGATCCAACTCGTCGAGCACCAGCCAGCGCGCCGAATCCGGCAATCCGTCACGCACGGAGGCGACGGTGAGGCCGAGCGGCGATCCGGAGTCGGTGACCATGTGCGCGATGCGGTCGGCCGGGTAGGTCGGGTCGACCGGTACGAAGGCGGCGCCGGTCTTGGCGACGGCCCACGCGGCCAGCACCGAATCGGCCGAGCGCGGGACCGCGACGGCCACGAGGTCTTCGGCGCCGATGCCCTCGGCGATCAGCAAGCGCGCCAACCGGTTCGAGCGTTCGTCGAGCTCGGCGTAGGAAACGCTGACCCCTTGGAACACTACGGCGGGGCCGGTCGGGTTCTGGGCGACAGCCTCGGTCAGGAGGTTGCGCAGGGTGCGGGCGGGTACCGGCGGTGCACCGACGCGGAACACCAGATCGGACCGCTCGGCGGCATCGAGGACATCGATCGCGCCGACCGTGATCGCGGCATCGCCTGCGACGGCTTCGAGTACGCGCTGCCAGCGCACCGCGATGGCGGCGACGGTGTTCTCGTCGAACAGTTCGGTGGCGTAGTTCAGTGCCAGCGCCATCCCGCCGCTGCCGGGTTCGCCCAGTTCGGACAGGGTGAACTGCAGGTCGAAGCGGGCAACGCTTTCGTCGAGATCGAGCGCCGAGACAGCGAGCCCCGGCAGTTCGAGGGTGGTGCGGTCCAGGTTCTGGAAGGCCAGCATCACCTGGAACAGCGGGTTGCGCGACTGCGAGCGCTCCGGCGCGAGCAGTTCCACCAGGCGCTCGAACGGGACGTCGGCATTGCCGTAGGCGTCGAGGTCGGCCTTGCGTGCGCGTTCGAGCAGGTCAGTGAACGACTCCGCCGGGCTGACGCCGGTGCGCAGGACGAGGGTGTTGACGAACATGCCGACCAGGTCGTCGAGGGCCTGCTCGCCACGGCCCGCGATGGGGGTGCCGATGGCGATGTCGTCGGAACCGGACAGCCTGGCCAGCAGCACCGCGAGGGCGGTGTGCATGACCATGAACAGCGACGCGCCTTGACGACGGGCGACCTCGTCGAGCCTGGCGATCAGCTCGGGCGAGAGCTCACGGTGCACGGTGGCGCCGTGGTGCGAGGCGATCGCCGGGCGGGCACGGTCGAACGGCAGGGTCAGTTCGTCGGGGACGCCGGCGAGCTGGGACTGCCAGTAGCCGACCTGGCGCGACATCAGCGATTCGGCGTCGTCCTCGGTGCCGAGCACGGCGCGCTGCCAGATCGCGAAATCGGCGTACTGCACCGGCAGCGGCGCCCAGCCGGGGGCGGTGCCCTGGGCGCGGGCGGTGTAGGCGCGCATCACGTCGCGGGTCAGCGGTGCGATGGAGAAACCGTCGGCGGCGATGTGGTGCACGACCACGACCAACACGTGCTCGTCGGGAGCGCTGTCAACTGATCCGGCAACGCGGAACAGCCGCGCGCGCATCGGAACCTGTTCGGCCACATCGAAACCGGTGGACACGAACTCGGTGACCGTCTCGAACAGCTCGTCGCGATCGATCGCGACGGGGCGCAGATCCAGCGAGATTCGTTCCGCGGCAACGATCTGCTGCACCGGGGTGCCACCGTGCTCGGGGTAGCGGGTGCGCAGCGATTCGTGCCTGCGGACCAGGTCGGCGAGCGCGAGCGCCAGTGCCTCGGTGTCGAGTTCGCCGGTGAGGCGGATCGCGACGGGCAGGTTGTAGGCGGCCGAGGTGGTGTCGTACTTGTTGAGGAACCACATGCGCTGCTGGGCGAACGACAGCGGAACCGTTTCGCCTTCGGCGCGCTCACGGGCGACCAGCGCCGCGCGGGCGGTGCCGCCGGTGTGCGATTCCACCCGTGCCGCGAGGGCTTCCACGGTGGAGGCTTCGAACAGGGCACGCACCGGCACCGTGGCGCCGAGCGCCGCGCCGATGCGGGCCACGACACGGGTGGCGATGAGCGAGTTGCCGCCGAGGTCGAAGAAGTCGTCGTCGACACCGACCCGATCCAGGCCGAGGACATCGGCGAAGACCGCGGCGACGGTTTCCTGCACAGGTGTGACGGGTGCGCGGAAGGCCCGCGCCTGCACCGCGGGGGCGGGCAGCGCGCGGCGGTCCAGCTTGCCGTTGACGGTCAGCGGGATCCACTCGAGGCGCACGAGCGCCGCGGGAACCATGTAGGCGGGCAGCTGTTCGGCCGCACCGCTGCGAATGACCTCGAGGTCGGGTTCCAGGTCGCCCTCGGCGACCACGTAGGCGACGATCCGCTGGTCACCCGGCTGATCCTCGCGCACGATCACCGCGGCCTGCGCGATACCCGGCTGCGCGAGCACGGCGGCTTCGATCTCACCGAGCTCGATGCGGAAACCGCGGACCTTCACCTGATCGTCGGCTCGGCCCAGGTATTCGAGTTCGCCGAAGCGGTTCCAGCGCGCGAGGTCGCCGGAGCGGTACAGACGCGAGCCGCCCTGGTTCGGGCCTGCGAGGGGGTTGGCGACGAAGCGGGTGGCGGTCAGGTCGGGGCGACCCAGGTAGCCGCGCGCCAACTGCGGTCCGGCGACATACATTTCGCCCGCGACACCCACCGGCACGGGACGCAGCCGGTTGTCGAGGACGTACACGCCGAGCCCGGCGATCGCCCGGCCGACGACCGAACCCGCTGCGGCGGCAATGGTTTTCGCATCGAGTGCACGGAACGACACGTGAACCGTGGTCTCGGTGATGCCGTACATGTTGACCAGCGTCGGCGAGCTGTCACCGTGGCGGGCGACCCAATCCGACAGACGACGCAGCTCGAGAGCCTCGCCACCGAACACGACGTAGCGCAGGGCAAGCGGTTCCAGGCCGGGTCCGGCGTTCCGGTCGGCCTCGGCCAGTTGGTAGAACGCCGACGGCGTCTGGTTGAGCACCGTCACCTGCTCCACGCGCAGCAGTTCCAGGAACTGCTCGGGCGAGCGCGAGGTGTAGTAGTCGACGACGATCAGCGAGCCGCCGAACAGCAGCGGGCCCCACAGCTCCCACACCGAGAAGTCGAAGGCGTAGGAGTGGAACAGCGTCCACACATCGCGCGGGCCGAAGCCGAAGTCCCGGTCGGTGTTGGCGAACAGCCGCACCACATTGCGGTGCGCGACCGCGACGCCCTTGGGGCGACCGGTCGAGCCGGAGGTGTAGATGACATAGGCGACGTTGTCCGGCGAAAGCGGTGCCAGCCGGTCGGCGTCGGTGATCGTGGCGTCGTCGGCGTCTTCGATATTGCCGGTTTCCACGGCGAATCCGTCGAGCACCACCGAGGGCAGGTGCTCCGGCACTGTCACCTGGACGGTGGAATCGAGGACCACGCTGGTGGGGCGCGAGTCTTCGAGCACGTAGGCGATGCGCTCGGCCGGGTACGTCGGGTCCACCGGCACGTAGCCCGCACCGGTCTTGACGACGGCCAGCAGCGCGACGACCAGATCGAGCGAGCGCGGCAGGATCACCGCGACCAGCGATTCTGGGCCCGCGCCATCGTCGATCAGCCTGCGCGCCAACACATTCGCGCGGCGATCGAGTTCGGCGTAGGTCAGCGACTCGACACCGAACTTGGCGGCGATGCGGTCCGGGTAGGCGGCGGCCGCGGCGTCGAACAGGTCCACCAGGGTCGTGTGCTTGTTGCCGAACAGACCGCGCCGGTAGCCCGCGGGGGTGCTGGCATCGTGGATGACCGGCAGACCGATGGCGTCGACGCCGGAGGACACCCAGCGCTGGGCGACATCGCGCTGTTCGGCCTCGCCGAGCAGGTCGATATCGCCGACGATCACGTCGGGGTCCTCGGCGACGCTGCGCAGGATACGCACCAGCCGGTCACCGAAGGCGGCGACGGTCTCGGCGTCGAACAGATCGGTGGCGTAGTTCCACGACAGTGCGAGGGAGCCGTCGGCGGATTCGCCCACGGTGAGCTGCACGTCGAACTTCGCTGTGCCCGGATCGAAGTCGACGACATCGAGCTCGAGACCAGGTAGTGCGATGGTGCCGGTGTCGGCGGCGGTGGCCGCCTCGAAGGTGAGCGCCACCTGGAACAGCGGGTGGTGCGCCTGCGAACGGGTGGGGCTGAGCACGTCGACCAGGCGCTCGAACGGCACATCGGCGTTGGCGAAAGCGGACAGGTCGACCTTGCGGATCTGATCGAGCAGGTCACTGAAGCTCGCGCTGGAGTCGACCTCGCTGCGCAGCACCAGGGTGTTGACGAACATGCCGACCAGGTCGTCGAGCGTGCGCTCGCCACGACCGGCGATGGGAGTGCCGATGGCGATGTCGGTGCTGTTGGACAGGCGCGCGGCCCAGGTGGCCAGTGCCGCGTGCATCACCATGAACAGGGTGACACCGCGGGCGCGGGCGATCTCGGTGAGCGCATGGTGCAGGTGCGCGTCGACCGAGAAGCGGTGCAGGTCACCGGCATTGGTGGCGACCTCGGGACGCGGACGATCCGCGGGCAGTTCGAGCTGATCCGGCAGGTCACGCAGTTGCTCGGTCCAGTAGGTGAGCTGGCTCGCGGCGACCGATTCGGGATCGGACTCCTCGCCGAGGACCTCACGCTGCCACAGGGTGTAGTCGGCGTACTGGACTTCCAGCGGCGACCAGGCGGGGATCTCGCCCCTGGTGCGCTCGGTGTAGGCGACGACGACATCGCGCAGCAGCGGACGCAGCGAGAAGCCGTCGCCGCTGATGTGGTGCATCACCAATACGGCCACGTGATTACGGTCGTCGACTCGCAGCAGGCTCGCGCGGAAGGGGACCTCGCGGGTCACGTCGAAGTGCACGCTCGCCAACTCGACCACGCGCGCGACCACGTCGCTCGCGGCGACCGGCTGGGCGGGCAGCGCGAAACGAACCTCGTCGGCGGGCAGGACCCGCTGGTAGCCGGCGCCTTCGTCGACCGCGCCCGCGGCGACGTCGGATGCCGGGTAGTAGGTGCGCAGCGATTCGTGCCGGGCCACCACATCGGCGACGGCCGCTTCGAGCGCGGCGACATCGAGGTCACCGGTGAGGCGAATCGCGACGGGGATGTTGTTGACCGCGGTGCGGTTGTCGAAGCGGTTGAGGAACCACATCCGCTGCTGGGCCTGCGACAACGGCACCAACTCGGGACGCGGGCGCGGGACGAGCGGGATCCGTCCGCCACGACCGGTATGCGTTTCCACGCGAGCTGCCAGCGCCGCGACGGTCGAGGCCTCGAACAGCGCGCGCAGCGGCACCTGGGTGTCGAGCGCCTCGGACAGACGCGCCGCGGCCCTGGTGGCGACCAGCGAGTTGCCGCCGAGTTCGAAGAAGTCGTCGTCGAGGCCGACCTGACCGGCGCCGAGTACTTCGGCGAAGGTGGCGGCGACGATCTGCTGCACCGGGGTGACCGGCGCCTGGAAGGTGCGGGTGGCGAATACCGGCGTGGGCAGCGCCTTGCGGTCGAGCTTGCCGGAAGCGTTGAGCGGGAACGCGTTCAGCACCACGTACGCGGCGGGCACCATGTAGACGGGCAGCTCGGCGCCGAGGGCGTCCTTGACCGCGTCGGTGTCGATGGTGGCGCCGGTCTCCGGGACGACATAGGCGACCAGCTGATCGCCGGTGTGCTCGTCGGCGCGGACCACGACCACCGACTGGGCGATCTCCGGCAGCGCGGTGAGCGCCGACTCGATCTCGCCGAGCTCGATGCGCAGACCACGCAGCTTCACCTGGAAGTCGGTGCGGCCCAGGTACTCCAGCTCGCCGTCGGCGGTCCAGGTGACGAGGTCGCCGGTGCGGTACATGCGCTCGGCGGGTGCGAACGGGTCGGCGACGAACCGGTCCATCGTCAGATCGGCGCGACCGACATACCCGTGGGCCAGCTGCACGCCCGCGAGGTAGAGCTCACCCGCGACACCCACCGGAACCGGTCGCAGTCGCGAATCCAGCACGTACAGACGGGTGTTGAACACCGGGGCGCCGATCGGCACCGTCTCGGTGTCGGCGTCGGTGACCTCGTGATAGGTCACGTCGACCGCGGCTTCGGTCGGACCGTAGAGGTTGTGCAGTGCGGCGCCAGTCAATTCGCGCAGACGCTGTGCGGTCGGCGCGGGCAGACCCTCACCGGAAGCGAACACGTTGCGCAGCGAGACACACTCGGCGGCCAGCGGTTCGGTGACGAACACCGCCATCATCGACGGCACGAAGTGCACCGTGGTGACCTGTTCGGCCCCGATCAGGCGGGCCAGGTAGGCCGGGTCGCGATGCCCGTCCGGCTTGGCGACGACCAGGCGCGCGCCGACCTGCAAGGGCCAGAAGAACTCCCACACCGACACGTCGAAGGTGGCGGGGGTCTTCTGCAGCACCACGTCGTCGGCGGCGAGGCCGTAGGCGGCGTGCATCCACACCAGGCGGTTGACGATCGCCGCGTGACTGACCGCGACACCCTTCGGACGACCGGTCGAGCCGGAGGTGAAGATGACGTAGGCGGTGTTGTCCGAGCGCAGCGGGCGGTGCCGGTCGGCATCGGTGACCGGCGCGGTGGAGTGGCCGGACAGGTCGAGCTGGTCGATGCGTACCTCGCGACCGGCGGCAGCGGGCAGGCTCTCACCCGAGGTCAGCACGCAGACCGGCTGCGCGGTCTCGAGGATGTGCTCGATGCGCTCAGTCGGGTGGTCGGGGTCGAGCGGCACATACGCGCCACCGGCGGCGGACACGGCGTACATGCCGACCAGCAGGTCGATCGAGCGCCGCATGCCGAGTGCCACATACGATTCCGGGCCGACACCGGCGTCCTTGAGCCAGCGCGCCAGCTGACGCACCCGCCCGGCGAACTCGGCGTAGGACAGACTCGTCCCCTCGAACGTGAGCGCGATCGCGTCGGGGGTCCGCGCGACCTGTGCCTCGAACAGCGCGTGGAGGGTGGCCGGTTCGTCGTCACTCGGCGTGCTCAGCGCGGCGTCGACGGCGAATTCGGTGTCGTTCCAGCGATCGAGCACCAGGGCACGCTCGGCGGAGTCGAGAAGTTCGATGTCACCGACGGGAGCCGAGGGGTCGACCACGACGGCGGTGAGCACGCGCAGCAGTCGGGCGCCGAAGGTCGCGGCGAAGCCCGCGTCGAAAAGGTCTGTCGCGTAGACGAGTTCGGCGTCCATGTGGCTGTCGTCGTCGGCAGGGACCTCGCTGAGCGCGAGCTGCAGATCGAACTTGGCCATGTGCTGGTCGATGCCCAGCTCGGAGACGGTGAGGCCGGGCAATTCCAGGGTGGTGCGGCCCAGGTTCTGGAACGAGAGCATCACCTGGAACAGCGGGTGGCGCGACTGCGACCGCGTCGGGTTGAGTACCTCGACGAGGCGCTCGAACGGCACGTCGGCGTGGGCGAAAGCGGCCAGGTCGTCTTCGCGGACCTGACCGAGCAGCTCGGTGAAGCTCGCGCCCGGGTCGACCTGTGCGCGCAACACCAGGGTGTTGACGAACATGCCGACCAGATCGTCGAGTGCCTGCTGACCACGGCCCGCGACCGGCGTGCCGATGGCGATGTCGGAGGTGCCCGACAGCCGCGCCAGCAGGACGGCGAAAGCGCTGTGCACCACCATGAACAGGGTGGTGCTGTGCTCGTGGGCGACCCGGTTCAGTGCCTCGACGAGCTCGCCCGGCACTTCGAAACGGTGCGTGCCCGCCTGGTAGCTGGCCTGCGCGGGCCGCGACTTGTGGCCGAGGCGCAGTTCGTCGGGCAGGTCGGCCAGCGCGCCGCGCCAGTGATCGAGCTGCTCGGAGATCAGCGAGGTGGGATCGATTTCGTCGCCGAGGACTTCGCGCTGCCAGAGCGCGTAGTCGATGTACTGCACGGCCAGCGGCGGCCAGCCGGGTTCGGTGCTCGCGGTGCGGGCGACGTAGGCGGTCATCAGGTCGCGCACCAGCGGACGCAGCGAGAAACCGTCGGCGGCGATGTGGTGGACCACCATCACCAGCACGTGCTCGCGTTCACCGAGCTCGTAGACCCGAAGGCGCACCGGCGCGTTCGCGGTGACATCGAAACCGCGGCGGGCGAACTCGTAGAGCGAGATCGCCATATCGGTCTCGTCGGCCTCGATCAGCTCGACGTCGGGGATGGAGCCCGCGGCGGCGAGGACCTTCTGGTACGCGGCGCCTTCCGCCATGGTGGCGCGTCCCGACTCGGGGGCCACGTACACGGGGTAGACCGTGCGCAGGGTCTCGTGGCGGGCGATCACGTCGGCGACCGCGCCGCGCAGGGCGGGCAGGTCGAGCAGGCCCTGCAGGCGGACCGCCACCGGGATGTTGTAGGTGCCGGTGTCGGCGACGTCGAAGCGGTTGAGGAACCACATGCGCTGCTGCGCGAGCGACAGCGGCGGGTGCTCGGGACGCGGACGGGCCGCGAGCTCGGCGCGCAGACCGGAACCCGCGTGCGACTCCACCCGCGCGGCCAACGCGCCGACGGTGGGCGCCTCGAACAGCGTGCGCACGCCGACCTCGGCGTTGAGCGCCTTGCTCAGGCGGGCCGCGACCTGGGTGGCGACCAGGGAGTTGCCGCCGAGGGCGAAGAAGTCGTCGTCCACGCCGACGCGCTCGGCGCCGAGCAGATCGGCGAAGATCTCGGCGACGATCTCCTCGATCGGGGTCGAGGGCGCACGGAACACCTTCGCCTCGAACACGGGCGCGGGCAAAGCTTTACGGTCGAGCTTGCCGGAGGCGTTGAGCGGGAAGGCATCGAGCACGAGCAGGGCCGAGGGCACCATGTAGGTGGGCAGCTCAGCGGTGACGCCCGCCTTCACGGTGGCCACGTCGACGGTCGTACCGGCTTCGGGCACAACGTAACCGACGAGCTGGTCACCGGCGTGCGCGTCGGAGCGCACGACCACGACCGACTGCGCGACGCCCGGCTGGGCCAGCAGGGTCGCCTCGATCTCGCCGAGCTCGATGCGCAGACCGCGCAACTTCACCTGGAAGTCGGTGCGGCCCAGATAGTTCAGCTCGCCGTAGGAGAGTCCGTTCCCGTCCGACACCGCGGTCCAGGTGACGAGGTCGCCGGTGCGGTACATCCGCGAGCCTGCCGCGCCGTACGGGTTGGCGACGAAACGGTCGGCGGTCAGGTCGGCCCGGTTGAGATAGCCCACGGCCAGCTGATCGCCCGCGAGATAGAGCTCACCCGCGACACCGGGGGCCACGGGGTGCAGCCGCGAATCCAGCACGAAAACCCTGGTGTTCCACACCGGGCGGCCGATCGGCACCGACTCCACATCGGCGTCGACGACCTCGTGATAGGTGACGTCGACCGCGGCCTCGGTGGGGCCGTACAGGTTGTGCAGGCGGGCGCCGGTGAGCTTGCGCAGCCGCTGCGCGGTGGGCGCGGGCAGCGCCTCACCGGAGGCGAACACCTGACGCAGGCGCACCGCGTCACCGTTGCCGTTGCTGCCGAGGGTCGAGACGAACACCGACAGCATCGAGGGCACGAAGTGCGCGGTGGTGATAGCGCGCTCGGCGATGATCTGGGCCAGGTACACCGGGTCGCGGTGTCCGTCGGGCTTGGCCACGACCAGGCGGGCGCCGGTCTGTAAGGGCCAGAAGAACTCCCACACCGACACGTCGAAGGTGGCCGGGGTCTTCTGCAGCACGGCGTCGGCGGCGTCGATCGGGTACTCGTGCTGCATCCACAGCAGCCGGTTGACGATCGCCGCGTGGTCGACCGCGACGCCCTTGGGGCGACCGGTCGAGCCGGACGTGAAGATCACGTAGGCGGTGTTGGTGGCCCGAAGCGGCTGCACGCGTTCGGCATCGGTGATCGGGGCACCGCTGAAATCGGCGGGCGAGAAGATGTTCTCGACCACGTGCACGGTGACGCCGTCGGCCTCGAACGAGTCGCGACGGCTGGTGAGCACCAGGCGCGGCTGCGCGGTCTCGATGATGTGACCGATACGGTCGGCGGGCTGATCGGGATCGAGCGGCACGTAGGCGGCGCCGGTCTGCAGCACCGCGTACATGGCGACGACCAGCTCGGTGGAGCGCCGGATCGCCAGTGCCACATGGTCACCGGGGCCGACGCCGTCGGCGATCAGGCGGCGCGCGATGCGGTTGGCCCGCTCCTGGAGCTCGCGGTAGGACAGTTCTTCCTGCTCGAAGACCAGGGCGACGGCGTCCGGGGTCCGCTCGACCTGCGCGTCGAACAGCGACACCAGCGTGCCCTGCGGGACCGCGTGCGCGGTGTCGTTCCAGTCGACGAGAACCTGCGCGTGCTCCTCGGGCGCGAGCAGATCGATATCGCCGACGAACACCTCGGGATCGGCGACGATCGCGGCGAAGATGTTGTCGAGCCTGCGCGCGAACGCGGCGATCGTCGATTCCTCGAAAAGGTCGAGCGCGTAGGAGAACTCGGCCGCCATGCCGCCGGCTTCGCCGTTGGTGTCCTGCACCTCGGTGAGCGTGAGCTGCAGGTCGAACTTGGCCAGCTGTGGGTCGTAATCGATGCCGCTGACCGCGAGGCCGGGCAGCTGGAGCGAGGCCTGCTTGTTGTTCTGGAACGACAGCATCACCTGGAACAGCGGGTGGCGCGCCTGCGAACGGGCCGGGTTGAGCACCTCGACGAGCCGCTCGAACGGCACATCGGCGTGCGCGAAGGCCTGCAGGTCGGTCTCGCGGGCCTGGTCGAGCAGGGTCGCGAACGGGGTGGCGCCCTCGACCTGCGAGCGCAGCACCAGGGTGTTGACGAACATGCCGACCAGGTCGTCGAGCGCCTGATCACCACGGCCCGCGACGGGGGTGCCGATGGCGATATCGCTGGTGCCGCTGGCGCGGGCGAGCAGCACGGCCAGCGCGCTGTGCATGACCATGAACAGCGAGGCGTTGTAGCGGCGGCCCAATTCGACCAGGGCGCGCTGGGTTTCGCTCGCGATCACGAAGCTGTACGTGCCACCGCGGTAGGAGGCGGCGGGCGGGCGCGGATGATCGGCCGGCAGGACCAGCTCGTCGGGCAGGTCGGCGAGTTCTTTTGCCCAGTAGGCGATCTCGGAGGAGATCAGCGACTGCGGATCGTCCTCGGAACCGAGCACCTCACGCTGCCAGAGCGCGTAATCGGCGTACTGGACCGGCAATTCGGCCCAGGTCGGCGCTTCCCACGAGGTGCGGGCCGCGTACGCCATGATCACATCGCGCGAGAGCGGCGCCATCGACCAACCGTCGGCGGAGATGTGGTGCACCACCATGCCGAGCACGTACTCGGACTCGGAAACCTCGAAAAGCCGTGCGTGCAGCGGTACTTCGCTGGTCACGTCGAACGCCATCGACGCCAGGTCGATCAGGTGATCGATGAGGTTGTCCTCGGTGACCCGGTACGGGGTGAGGTCGGGGACGATCTGCGCGGCGTCCAGAACCACCTGCACGGGGCCCGCGCCGGAGTCGGGGAACACGGTGCGCAGCGACTCGTGCCGGTCGATGACGTCGATGACCGCGACCTGCAACGCGGCCACATCGAGATCACCGGAGAGCCGGATCGCGACAGGGATGTTGTTGACCGCCGAGGCGGTGTCGAAGCGGTTGAGGAACCACATGCGCTGCTGCGCCAGCGACAGCGGCACCCGGTCGGGGCGCTCGCGGGCGACCAGCGCCTTGCGCGCGCCGTCACCGGCCTGGGATTCCACCCGGGCGGCCAGCGCCGCCACCGTGGGAGCCTCGAACAGCATGCGGACCGGGACACGGGTGTCGAGGGCGATACCGATGCGGGAGGCGACCTGGGTGGCGATCAGCGAGTTGCCGCCCAGTTCGAAGAAGTCGTCCTCGACGCCGACGCGGCCCAGTTCGAGCACGTCGGCGAAGATCTGCGCGACGATCTGCTCGATCGGGGTGGTCGGGGCACGGAACTCGCGCACCTCGAACACCGGCGCGGGCAGCGCGCGACGGTCGAGCTTGCCGTTGACCGTCAGCGGGATCGCGGCGAGCACCATGATCGACGAGGGCACCATGTACGCGGGCAGGCGCTGCGCGACGTGGTCGGTCAGTTCGGCGATATCGATCGACGTGCCGGGCACCGCGACGACATAGGACACCAGCGAGGTGCTGCCGCCCTTGTTCTTGTGGCCGATGCTGACCGCGAAATCGACGGTCTCGTGCGAGGCGAGCGCGGAGTCGATCTCGCCCAGTTCGATACGGAAACCGCGGACCTTCACCTGGAAGTCGGAGCGGCCGACGTATTCCACATTGCGATCGGCGGTCCAGCGCACCACGTCACCGGTGCGGTACATCCGCGCGCCGGGGGCGTAGGGATTGGCGACGAACCGGTCGGCGGTCAGCGAGGCGCGGGCGTGGTAGCCACGGGCCATACCGACGCCACCGATGTAGAGCTCACCCGCGACACCCACCGGCACGGGGCGAAGGCGGTCGTCGAGGATCAGGGTGTGCACGCCGCGGATGGGTCCGCCGATGACGACCCGCTCCCCCGGGATCAGCCCTTCGCTGAGGTTGGACGCGATGGTGGTCTCGGTGGGGCCGTAGACATTGCCCAGCATGCGGCGCGAACCGTTGGACAGGCGCACCGCCCACTTGGCGACCAGTTCCGGCGGCACCGCTTCGCCACCGGCGGCGAGCACCCGCAGGTGATCGAGGCCGCGCGCGTCGAAGGTGGCCAGCGCGGCGGGGGTCACGAAGGCGTGGGTGACCTGTTCGGCGATGAGGATGTCGCGCAGTTCCTCACCGCCGTAGACGCCCGGCGGGACGACGACGAGGGTGCCGCCGCGACCGATCGCGAGCAGCAGTTCCAGCACCGAGGCGTCGAACGAGGGTGAGGCGAAATGCAGTGCGCGCGTGTTCGAGTCGAGCGAGTAGAGGTCGATCTGCTCGGCGCAGAAGTTGGCGACGCTGGCATGGGTCACCACGACGCCCTTGGGCACACCGGTGGAGCCGGAGGTGTAGATCAGGTACGCGGGCTGCGCGGGATCGGTCGGGCGGACCAGTTCGCGCGGGGCCAGCGGGGCATCGGAGATGTAGTCGAGGTCGAGGTCGTCGACCACCAGCCAGCTCACCGAATCGGGCAGCTCGCCTGCTTCCCCGGTGACCGTGATACCCACGGACACACCGGCATCGGCGATCATGTGGGCGATGCGGTCGGCCGGGTAGTTCGGGTCGACGGGCACGAACGCGGCGCCGGTCTTGGCGACCGACCACACCGCAAGCACCGACTCCAGCGAACGCGGCACAGCCACGGCCACGAAGTCCTCGGCGCCGAGACCCTGCTGGATCAGCAAGCGCGCCAACTGGTTCGAGCGCCGATCGAGTTCACCGTAGGAGACAGCTGTCCCCTCGAACACCACGGCGGTCGATTCGGTGTCGCGGGCGGCCTGGGCGATGAGCTGCGGCAGGGTGCGCGCCACTGCGGCGGGAGCGCCGAAGCGGGTGACCAGGTCGGTGCGTTCGGCGGCGTCGAGCACGTCGATCGCGCCGACGGTGACGGCCGGGTCGGCCAGGATCGCGTCGAGCACGCGGCGCCAGCGCAACAGCAGCTCTTCGACGGTCGACTGGTCGAACAGGTCGATGGCGTAGGTGAGCACGCCGGTCATGCCCGACAGCGAGCCGGTGCCGGTGTGCTCCTCGGTCAGCGTCCACTGCAGGTCGAACTTGGCCATGTCGACCTCGACCTCGTCGGCCGTGACCGTGAGACCGGGCAGCTCGAGGGTGCCGTGCGACATCTCCTGGAACGACAGCACCACCTGGAACAGCGGGTGCCGGGCCTGCGAGCGCGACGGATTGAGCACGTCGACGAGCCGCTCGAAGGGCACGTCCGCGTTGGCGAACGCGCTCAGGTCGGTTTCGCGTGTGCGGGTGAGGAATTCGGTGAACGGCTGGGTGGGGTCGACGTCGGAACGCAACACCAGGGTGTTGACGAACATGCCGATCAGGTCGTCCAGCGCCTGCTCACCACGGCCGGCGATCGGGGTGCCGACGGCGATGTCGGTGGTGCCCGACAGGCGCGCGAGCAGCACAGCCAGGGAGGCGTGCACCACCATGAACAGGGTGACGCCGTTGGCGCGGGCCACGGCGGCGAGCTGTTCGTGGGTGTCGGCGTCGATCTCGAATCCGACGCGCGCGCCACGGAAACTCTGCTGCTGCGGGCGCGGGCGGTCGCTGGGCAGGTCGAGCTGGTCGGGCAGGCCATCGAGCGCGCGCTGCCAGTAGTCGAGCTGACGCGCGGCCATCGAGGTCGGGTCGGACTCGGCGCCGAGCAGATCGTGCTGCCACTGGGTGTAGTCGCGGTACTGGACCGGCAGCGGCAGCCAGGCCGGGGCCTCGCCCGCGGCACGGGCCAGGTAGGCGGTGGCGACGTCGCGGGCCAGCGGGCCGAAGGAGAAGCCGTCGGCCGCGATGTGGTGGACGACGAAGGCGACCGCGTATTCCGGTGTGCCCGCGCCGTGACCGGCGGGCTCGGAGGCGGTAGCGGAGCGTGACCACGCAGAGCCCTCGGGAGCGGCGCCGTTGGACTCGGCCGTTCCGCCGACTATTTTGAAGATCTGCACGCGGATGGGCAGTTCCAGGGTGACGTCGAAGCCGGTGGAGGCGAAGTCGATCAGTTCCTCGCGCAGGCGCGACTGGTCGATCGGAGTCACCGCGATGCCGAGATCGAATTCGTCGGCGCCGAGCACCCGCTGGAAGCCGCCGTCGGCGTCGGGGAAGATCGTGCGCAGCGATTCCTGGCGCACCACAACATCATTGAGCGCGGCGATCAGGGCGTCGACATCGACGCGACCCTTCATCTGCACCACGAAGGGCAGGTTGTAGGTGGGCGCGGTGGGGTCGAACTGGTTGATGAACCACATCCGCTGCTGGGCCAGCGACAGCGGGACCTGTTCGGGATGGGGCTGCGCCACCAGCTGCGGACGCGTGGCTGAAACATCTGCGGGCGTAGCGGATTCGACCCGCGAGGCGAGTCCGGCCACGGTCGGGGTCTCGAACAGCGCGCGCACGCCGAGCTGGATGCCGAACGCGGCGCCGATGCGGGCGACGACCTGGGTGGCGACCAGCGAGTTGCCACCGAGTTCGAAGAAGTTGTCGTCGGCGCCGACCCGTTCCTGGCTCAGCACGTCGGCGAAGATGCCGGCCACGATCTGTTCGGCCGGGGTGCGCGGTGCACGGAAATCGCCTGCGGCGGCGGTGAAGACGGGCTCGGGCAGTGCCTTGCGGTCGAGCTTGCCCGAGGTGTTGAGCGGGAACGCGTCGAGCACCATGATCGACGCGGGGACCATGTAGGCGGGCAGCTTCTCGGACACGAAGCGGGTCAGCGTCGCCGGGTCGGCGGACTGGCCCGGCGACGGCACGATGTAGGCCACGAGCTGCTGGCCGGTCGCGGTATCGACCACGAGGACCGCGGCCTGGCTGACGCTCGGGTGCGCGAGCAGGTCGGTTTCGATCTCACCGAGCTCGATGCGCTGACCACGGAACTTCACCTGGAAGTCGGTGCGGCCGATGTATTCCAGCACGCCGTCGGCGTTCCAGCGCACCAGGTCACCGGTGCGGTACATGCGCTCGCCGGGGGCGCCGACGGGGTTGGCGACGAAGCGATCCGAGGTCAGGTCGGGGCGGCCACGGTAGCAGCGGGCCAGCTGACGACCGGCCAGATACAGCTCACCCGGCGCGCCGATCGCGGCCGGTCGCAGCCGCGAATCCAGTACGTAGACTTCGACATTCCACTCGGGGATACCGATCGGCACCTGGGTGGTGTCGGCTTCGGTGGCCTCCCAGTAGGTGACCGAGACCGCTGCCTCGGTGGGGCCGTAGAGGTTGTGCAGGCCGGCGTCGGAGATCGCGCGCAGACCTGCGGCGGTCTCGGGAGGCAGTGCTTCACCGATGACGAAAACCGCACGCAGCGTGGCGCATTGGGCCTGCGTCGCGTGGGAGACGAATACCGTGAGCATGGACGGGACGAAGTCCGTCACGGTGACGCCGTGGCGTTCGATCATGTCCGCGACGTAGAGCGGGTCGCGGTGGCCGTCGGGGCTCGCGATGACAAGTTTCGCGCCGACCATCAGCGGCAGGAAGTAGCCCCACAGCGACACGTCGAAGGTGGTCGCGGTCTTCTGCAGGTAGACGTCGTCGGCGGTCAACCGGTACTCGTCGAGCATCCACAGCTCTTGGTTGACGATCGCGTGGTGGGTGACCGCGACGCCCTTGGGGCGACCGGTGGAACCCGAGGTGTAGATGACGTAGGCCGTGTTGTCCGGGCGCAGCGGGGACAGGCGGTCGGCATCGGTGACAGGTGCGGCGTCGAAACTGGTCGTGTCGAGTCGATCGATCTCGACGCGGGCGACGGTGTCGGGCAGGTCGAGGTCGTCACCGGTGGTCGTCAGGACGCAGACCGGTGCCGCGGACTCGAGGATGTAGGCGGTGCGGTCGGCCGGATGGTCCGGGTCGATCGGCACGTACGCGCCACCGGCCCTGAGCACGGCGTGCATGCCGATGACCAGGTCGAGCGAACGGCGCATGCCGAGCGCTACGAGGGATTCCGGGCCGACGCCATCGGCGATCAGGAAGCGGGCCAGCCGGTTCACCTTCGCCGCGAACTCGGCGTAGGTGAGGGTTTCGCCTTCGAAGTCGAGGGCGATGTTGTCCGGAGTGAGCAGGATCTGCGCGTCGAGCAGCGCGGGCAGCGTGGTGGCGGGGACCTCGTGGGCCGCGTCGTTCCAGTCGGTGAGCGAGCGTTCCAGCTCCGCGGTGCCGGTGACCGGCAGCTTCCAGACCGCGAGGTCGGCGTCGGCGGCCAGGAACCGGTCGAAGAACTCGAGGAACCGGCCGTGATGGGTCTGCGCGTCGGCGGCCGAGTACAGGTTCGGGTTGGTCTCGAAGTCGATGTGGGAGCGGGTGCCACCGTGCGACTGATAGAAGTTGACGCCCAGGTCCTCGATGCTGCCCGTGGACAGCACGTTGAGCGTGCCCTCCATGCCACCGAAGCTCAGGTGGTTGTCGAACAGCATGATGTTGACCCACGGGCCGAAGAACTCCGTGGAGACCATGCCGTCGCCCGCCGAATCACGGCGGATGTCCTCGTGGCGGTAGCGCTGGTGGCGCAGGGCGCCGGAGACCTCGGTGGTCACCGAACGCAGCAGCTGCGCGACGGTGGTGTCGTGGCCGACGCGCAAGCGCAGCGGCACGATGTTCGAGGTGGCGCCGCCGGAGCGACGCATCACCGCGGTGGTGCGAGCGGTGACCGGGAGACTGAGGATCACGTCCTCGGTGCCGGTGATCTGGGCCAGGTAGGCCGCGAAACCGGCGATCAGCAGCGGTGCGGCGGTGCTGTCGTGGCGGGCGATCGCCGCGGTGAGCAGCGCGTCCTGGGCCGTGCTCAGCGCCGCGCTGGTGACGTCGTTGACCGGCGAGGGCGGGGCCGAGCGGCCGGTGAGGCTGCTGCCCTCTTCCAGACCCGCTACGCGCTGGGCCCAGTGCTCTTTGTCGGACTGGAAACGGGTGCTGTCGCGGTAGACGAGCTCGGACTCGTGGAGAGTGCGCAGATCGGTGGCTTTGTTCGGCGGGGCCGGGGTGCCGGTGACCTCGGCGGTATAGAGCTCCGCCGTGCGGTTGACGAAGTTGTTGGCGCCGAAACCGTCGAGCACGATGTGGTGGACGCGGGCATACCAGTACCAGCGATCGTCACTGAGCTGCAGCGCGGCGGCCTGGACGAGGCGGTCGCGAACGATGTCGAGCGGGCGGCTGTACTCGGCGCGCATCCAGGCGGCCGCGGCCGCTTCGGGATCGGCTTCGCCACGCACGTCGACATAGATCAGCGTCGCGTCCTGGGTGGGATCGACCGTCTGCATCGGCTCACCATCGACCTCGACGATGCGCAACCAGCCCGATTCGATGTCGGTGGCCGCGTCGGCACTCGCACGCTCCAGCGCGGCGACATCGAGGCGTCCGCGCAGGTCGACGTACTGGGCGATATTGATCGGCACCTGTGGGTCGACGTGCTGCGCGTACCAGATACCCAGCTGTGCGGGCGAGAGCGGGAAGTACTCCGAGGAGCCTCCACGTCCGTCACCAGTTTCGCCGTTTCCGCCGAAATCCAGCCGGTCCAACCCAAACCTCGCTTCCGGAACACCCGGTCAGGCGCTCCCCGACGACACCGGAACGCGAGCGCCCACCTAACTACCAGCGTGGCGCCCGCGTCTCGGGTTCAGTTCTCGAATCAATCAGGCAAAATGTCCATTGGCACTATCTGTCGCCCGGGTCGGTCTCGTTACACAGCCGAGACCATGCACCTGACCGTCCGGCCGCCAGCGCCGGTCTACTCGTCGCAAACCATCGCACCAATCTACCGGTGTGGCCGCCCCGCAACCAACCACCTCCATAGCTGGCAAGCATCGCCCCTGGTGAAACCGCCGGCCCTCGTTTGCTGACGCTTGTCCGCGTTCTCACATCCCTGGCTGACCACCGGCGCACCGGATGAACTGAGTGATGGCTCACACCGATCGGTCTGCTGTCGCGGCAGTGGGTGTTACCGGGCCCTGGCGGGGTCGTAGAGGTGCGACTGGGCGCAGTCGATGGATGTGGACAGCGCACGCCCGACCAGGATCACAGCGGCCTGCCGCAGGCCCGCGCCCTCCACCTGATCGGCGATGTCGGCCAGCGTGCCGCGCAGGACGAGTTGCTCGGGTTGGCTGGCGCGATAGACGACGGCGACTGGGCAGTCCGCACCGTATTCGGCGACCAGTTCCTCGGCCAGCACCCTGATCCGGGTGATGGCGAGATGGAGGACGAGGGTCGCGCCGGTGGCGGCGAAGTTCCTCAGGGCCTCACCTGCGGGCATCGCGGTGGAGCGGGCCTGGGTCCGGGTGAGTACAACCGACTGGACGACCTCGGGGACGGTCAGTTCGGTCCCGAGGGCCGCCGCGGCGGCCGCGTAGGCGGGGACTCCCGGGGTGATATCCCACGGCACGTTGCGAGCATCGAGTCTGCGGGTCTGCTCGGCGAGGGCCGAGTAGATGGAGGGATCGCCCGAACACAGCCGCGCCACGTCACGGCCCGCCTCGGTAGCGCGCACGAGGTGGTCGATGATCTGATCCAGATTCAGGTGCTGGGTGTCGATCATTTCGGTGTCGGGCGCGCAGTGCGCGAGAACCTCGGGATCGAGGTAGGTACCCGCGTAGAGGCAGACCGGACTGTCGCGCAGAAGCTCGACCGCTCGCACCGTGAGCAGGTCGGCGGCGCCGGGGCCTGCCCCGATGAAGTGCACAGTCATAGTCGGGAGTCTAGAAGTGCCCCCGCGACCGGGAGACAAGTAGGTTCTGTGTCGGATGGCAAGCGGCGGCGACGAGGAAACGGGGGTCCGCGATGCGGGTTTCGAGTAGGTCCGGTGGGGTGCGCGGCGCAGGCGCTTGCGCGGTGGTGCTCGTGGCCGCCACGCTGGCGACGGGGTGCTCGGCCGAGAAGGTCGTCGGTAGGGCCACCGCTACCGCGGACAGCTTCGCCCCGACCTCGGACAACCGTGACCCCTCGCTCCAGATTCCCGGCGTCGTCGTCACCGAGATCGCGCCGGGGCAGCAGCATGTGCGGCCGAACCAGCGAGTGGCCTACCCGTCGATCCCGCCGGTGGGCGGACCGCACGACGCGCAATGGGCGGCCTGCACCGGTGTCGTCTATGCGAAGGCCCTGCGCACCGAGAACGCGGTGCATTCGCTGGAGCACGGCGCGGTATGGATCGCCTACGACCCCGCGCAGGTGAGCGCGCAGGACCAGGCGACGCTGAGCGCGAAGGTGACCGACAGGCAGTACACCCTGATGTCGCCCATCCCCGACATGGACCACCCGATCTCGTTGCAGTCGTGGGGCCATCAACTCCCCCTCGACGACGTCACCGACGAACGTATCGACCAGTTCATCGTGGCCCTCCGCGAAAACCCTTACACCACTCCAGAAGTCGGCGCGACCTGCTCGTCCCCCCTCTTCGACCGCACCGATCCCCCGCCGTACGACCCGACCCCGCCCGGCCCCGACGCGGTTCCCATGTCGGGTATTCGGTAGTCGGACGAGAGCGGAGAACGACCATGGAGTTGGCCAAGGGTGCGAACACGCCGATCCCCGCGAGCGAGGTGCGGGTGACGGTAACTGCCGCGACACCAGTCGATATCGCCGCGCTGCTGCTCACCGCTGCCGGAAAAGTGCGCTCCGACAGCGATTTCGTCTTCTACAACCAACCGGTCGCACCCGGTGTCGAGGTCGTGACGCCCGATGCGATTCGAGTCGTCCTCGGGTCGGTGCCCCTCGACATCGAAAAGATCGTTCTCACTACCAGTCTCGACGGGACCGGACCAACCGACTGGGGCCAGGCCGGACCGATCCGGATCGCGGTGACCGACGCGGTGACCGACGCACTGCTGGCCACTTTCAGCCCGACCGGACTCGGACCGGAGACCGCGCTGATCGCCTGCGAGATCTACCGGCGCGATGGCGCATGGAAGGTCCGCGCTGTCGGTCAGGGGTACGCGCAGGGACTAGCCGGGATCGCAGGCGATTTCGGGATCACCGTCGACGATGAGCCGACCCCACCAGCCGCGCAACAACTTCCGACGCCACCTCCGGTAGCCCCCGCCGATCCGCCACAATTCGGTCGACCGACGGTCGACTTGTCCAAGGGCCACGTCACGCTGCGCAAGAACGAGACGGTATCGCTCACCAAGCAGGGCGCGCCGCCGCTCACGCGGGTGCGGATGGGGTTGGGGTGGGACCCGGCCACGCACGGCAGCAGGGTCGACCTCGATGCCTCTGTCATCGCCTACGACGACCGAGCGAAGAAACTGACCAACGTGTGGTTCCTGCGACGGGAGGCATTCGGCGGCGCCATCGCCCACTCCGGCGACAATCTGACCGGCGACGGTGACGGCGACGACGAGGTCATCACCGTCGACCTCACCGCGCTGCCGCCGGAGGTCCACGCCCTGGTGTTCACCGTGAACTCCTTCGCGGGCCACAAGTTCGATCAGGTCGGCCGCGCGCATTGCCGGCTGGTCGACGAACACACCGGCACCGAGTTGGTGCGTTTCGAGCTGTCGAAGGGCGAACCGACCACGGGGGTGTTCCTGGCGATGCTCACCCGTGCCGGGCACGGATGGAATATGACGGCCCTCGGCGAATATTCGAAAGGCGCGACCGTGCGAAAAATGGTCGATCCGGGCAAACAATTCGTGCTGTCGAGTCGCTAGTAGGCGAAGGCCTAACCGGTCATATCGAACTGCGCGATGATCTTGGTCGGCCGCACCCTGACCACGAGCTCACCGGCCACCCCATTGCGCTTACCGAACTCCTCCGCCTTGTCGGGCCCCATGTACCGGGCGGCGATGGCGGTAGCCGTGCGCACCAGCTCATCGAGGTCTTCGGACAGCGTGACCGTCCCCTGCACCTCGACCAGCGCGAACGGCGGTTCCTCGAGATCGACGCACACCGCGACGCGCGGATCACGCGCGAAAGCCCGCCCCTTGGCCGAGTTCTTGCCCGTATTGAAAACCAGCTCGTCACCTTCGACGATGAACCACACCGGCGTCACCAACGGACGCCCATCCGCGGCAGCGAACGCCACCTTGCCCGTCCGCGTTCCGTGGGACAGAAATTCGAGCACCTTGGGATCAGACAGAGAGGCCATGCACTCAGGGTAAACGCAGCGACGGAGGTGACGCCGAAGGTGAAAGTGCATGTCGACGGTCAGATCGCACCGCTTTCTCTAGCGGTCGCGACGGCGGAGGTGCGGGACTTGACGCCCAGTTTGGCGTAGATGTGGACGAGGTGGGACTTCACGGTGGTTTCGCTGAGGAACAGTTGTTTGGCGATGTCGCGGTTGGACAGGCCTGCGGCGACCAGGCGCAGGACTTCCACTTCGCGGGGGCTGAGGGTGGTGTCGGCTCGGCGGACTCTGGTCATCAGGCGGGAGGCGACGGTTGGGGAGAGGACGCTTTCGCCCGCGGCGGCGGCGCGGACGGCGGCGAGGAGTTCGGTGGGTGGGGTGTCTTTGAGGAGGTAGCCGACGGCGCCTGCTTCGATGGCGCCGAGGATATCGGCGTCGGTGTCGTAATTGGTGACGACGAGGACGTTCGGTGGGGTGGGGAGGGCGCGCAGGTCGGCGGTGGCGGAAGCGCCGGAGCGGCCGTCGCCGAAACGCAGGTCCATGAGGACCAGATCGACGGGGGTAGCGGCGCAAAAAGCCACTGCCGCATCGGCATCGGCGACATCGCCGACGACGGTGATGTCGGCGGCGGCGTCGAGCAGCGCGCGAAGGCCCGCACGGACGATGGCGTGGTCGTCGGCGAGGAGAAGGCGGATCATGAGGCCGCTCCGAGCGGGAAGGACACCGTCACGGCGGTATGGCCGGGTTCGGATTCGACGGTCATCGCACCGCCCTGTTGCTCGACGCGACTGCGCATGGCGGCGAGGCCGAACGCGCCGGATCGAGGGTGGCGCAACATATCCGGTTCGATCCCGATCCCATCGTCGACGATGTCCAAGTGCGCGTCGGTGTCGCCGTAGGTGAGGGTGACCCGCATGCGCTCAGCCTGCGCGTGCTGGACCACATTGGCCACCGCACTCTGCGCGATCCGCACCAGCGCCGCCTCGACCGGCATCGACAGTCGTTCCGGTTCACCCTCGACGAGTAGCTGCGTGGTCAGTGTCGGCGACTGCGCGCGAAGGCAGATACGTTCCAGCGCTTCGGCGAGCGATTGTCCGTCCAGCGCGGCGGGCGACAATTCGTCGATGAGCCTTCGGGTTTCGGCCAGATCTTCGGCGGCGGTCTCGCGCGCGAGCCGAATACGGTCCAGCGCAGGATGATCCGGCGCGGCCTGCTCGGCGGCGTGCAGGAGTAGTTGGATACTGCTCAACCCCTGGGCGACGGTGTCGTGGATTTCCTTGGCCAGGCGTTCACGCTCGGCGAGCTTGCCCGCGGTCCGTTCCTGTTCCGCGAGAATCGCTCTGGTGCCGATCAATTCGTCGATCAATCGCTCCCGTTCGACCGCCTCACGATGCAGGGCCTGATAGCCGAGCCCGATTCCGATCGCTACCAACGCGCCGAGAACCGGCCCCACCACCGCGCCCGCGGACCAACCACGATGGACCGCGAACCCGAGTACACCGATGGCCGTCGCCGAGACCACCGCGACCAGACCCCACGGCCGTGGCAGCAGGTGCAGGTAGACGAAGAACAGCCCGAACGCCAGGTAGACCGCATCGGGGGTGAGCGCGAGCAAGACCAGCCACAGCACGGTCAACGCCGCCAGCCACACCCACACCGCCCCATCGGGAACCGTCCGCGAACGCGAGCGAGGGAACTCGGTCCCCGCGAAATAGACCAGCAACCACACCACCGTCAGCGCGACCACCGCGATTCCGTGACCGCCGCCGTCGGGCAGCAACGCACGCACCGCGACCACCACCGCCAGCACCGTCACCAGCACATGCAGGCCGAGGCGCAGGGTGGTGACCACCGGGGTCAGGGGGGACGAGTGCACGTCGACCAGCTTATGTGCGGCAACCACACGGGCATCCATCGAAAGATGTAAACGCCGCCAGACCTTGGATGGACGGCGTTTCGTGCGCCGGTGCGATGGCGTCGACAGGCGAGATCGACAGAGTGGAGTCATGTTCGTCGCACTCCGAGATCTGCGAGCCGCCCTTGGCCGCTTCCTGCTCATCACCACCGTCGTGCTGTTGGTGGCGGTGCTGGTGAGCTTCCTCAGCGGTCTCACCGCCGGGCTCGCGCACCAGAACATCTCCGCGGTCCAGGGCATCGACGCCGACCAGGTGGTTTTCGCCGAGACCGGGGCCGATCCGACTTTCGATTCGTCGGTGCTCACCGAGCAGCAGATCGAGCAGTGGAAATCGGCGGACGCTACCCCGATCGGCATCTCACGCACGAGGGCCGAGCACGTCGGCGCCGGCCCGACTCAGGTCGCGTTGTTCGGCGGCGACCCGTCGGCGTTCAGCAATCGTCCTGCTACCGCTCCCGGCGCCGTGGTGCTGAGTTCGGCGGCGGCTCGTGAGCTGTCGGCGGGTACCGGTGACGTCGTGCTGCTGGCGGGCCACGAGTTCACCGTCGCCGACGTAGCCGACGACGAGTGGTACAGCCACACCCCCGTGATCTGGACGAGCATGCAGGACTGGCAGGCAGCCAGCCCGCGCGCCGGTGCCGCGACCGTGCTGGCGGTGACCGGCGATGTCCCCAGTGGCCTCGACGCCGAAGCCGGAACGCACTCGCTGCCCGCGAAAGATGCCGTCCAGGCGATCGGCTCATACCAGGCCGAGAACAGCTCACTCACCCTGATGACCGTGCTGCTGTTCGCCATCTCCGCGCTGGTGATCGGCGCCTTCTTCACGGTCTGGACCGTGCAGCGCCAACCCGACATCGCCACCTTGAAGGCTCTCGGCGCGACCACCGGCTCACTGGTTCGCGATGCCCTCGCCCAGGCCGCGATCGTCCTGACCGCGGGCGTCACGGCGGGCCTCGCGATCACCGCCCTCGCTTCGTTGTTCCTCGGCGAGGCAATGCCTTTCGTGCTCAGCCCCGCGACGACCCTGGTCCCCGCGCTGGCCTTGATCGTCCTCGGCCTCGCCGGCGCCGCTGTCGCCCTGCGCTTCCTGTTCACCACCGACCCGCTGACCGCGCTCGGCGCGAGCCGCTGACTAACCCGTGACGACCGTCGCCCGCACCGATGCCGCAGTCGCGCAGCCGATCCCGCGCACCGGGCGACCAACCGAAGGATCCACTGTGGCAATCACTCTCACCGACGTGACCCTCACCTACCCCGACGGCACAGACCGTCTCACCGCCCTCGACCGAGTGAACATGCACGTCCCCGGCGGCACCATCGCCGCGGTGACCGGCGCGTCCGGATCAGGAAAGTCGAGCCTGCTCGCCGTCGCCGCGACCCTGATCCGGCCCGATTCGGGCACGGTCATTCTCGAAACTGATTCGGCCACTACAGATCTGGCTACGCTGAGCCGCCGAGCCGCCGCCGCAGCCCGCCGGACCTCGATGGGCATCGTCTTCCAACAACCGAATCTCATCCCGTCCCTTACCGCCGTCGAGCAGCTGGAAGTGACCGCCCACCTCGGTGGCCCGAAGCGGGCATCGCGTAGTGAAACCACCTCCCGCGCAAAGGAACTACTCGAAGCGGTAGGTCTGACCGAACAAGCTCACAAACGTCCCGCCCAGCTCTCCGGCGGCCAACGCCAGCGCGTCAACATCGCCAGAGCCCTGATGAACGACCCCGCCCTGCTCGTGGTCGACGAACCCACCAGCGCGCTGGATTCCGAACGCGGCGCCGCGATCATCGACCTGATCACCACCATCGCCCGCGAACACCGCGCCGCCACCATCCTGGTAACCCATGACCCGACCCACCTGCACCGCATGGACGCGGTCTACCGCATGACCGACGGCACGCTGTCCAGACTGGAAGTGCCGAGCGAGGTCAGCTGACGGTACCCGGCGGCGCGATCCATTGGGTGGACTGACCGGTTGCTTTGGCAACGGCCTCGAAGTCGTGGTCATAGTGCAGGATCGTGATGCGATTCGCCTCCGCGGTGGCCGCGATCACCAGGTCCGCTGCACCGGCGCTGCGATGCTGCCCCTGTTCGGTGAGCAACTGCTGAACCTCATGCGCCCGGGTCCACACACTGTCGGGCGTGGGTGCCCAGCCGAAAAGTTCGCCGAGAAGCTTCTTCTTTCGCAATCGGTCGGCGAGTGACGTTGCGCCGTAGAGGAGTTCGAGCTCCACTACGTCGCACACCGCGACCGCTCCCGCTGTCACAGTCTCCTGCCACGCCTGTTTGACGGCCGGATTCGCGATGAATCTGACGGCGGCGGAGGTATCGATCAAATAGCTGATCACGCTCGGTAATTGGACTTGTCGAGCAGCACATCGAAGTCGCCCTGCTCCGCCATCTCGGCAAGGCTGTTCAACGCCCGCACCCGCTTGAGTCGCTTGGCGACCTCAGCGAGTGCCGCGTTGACGGTTTCCTTCTTCGTCGATGTTCCGAGAAGTTGCTGTGCCTCCGCGAGCGCTTCGTCGTCGACGTCGATCAGTAGCTTGGACACTTCCCCACCTAACATTGACGTTATATACAGCCTCTATAGATCATATATCAAGATGGCGACCCGGTGCGCCATCTCGCCCGCGGCAGACTGCGCGGCAGACTGGAGCGATGAGCGATCCGAGGCATCTCATCGTGGTGGATGCGGCCAATGTCATCGGCTCGCGCCCCAACGGTTGGTGGAAGGACCGCGCGGGTGCCGCGCGCAGGCTTCTCGCCGACATGGCGGACCTGACGACCCGTCTGCCCGAGACCACAGAAGTCACCGTCGTCCTCGAAGGCGCGGCCAAAGTCGCCGCCGACGGCGCCGAACCCTCCGCGCCACGGATGAAGGTGGTTCTCGCCGACCGCTCGGGCGACGACAAGATCGTCGATGTGGTCGCCGAGACCGATTCCCACGAACAGATCACCGTCGTCACCGCCGACCGCGAACTCCGCACCCGAGTAGCAGCCCACGGCGCCGAATCCGTAGGCCCCGGCTGGCTGTGGAGCCAGCTCGGCTGACCGCACGCCGAGGCTGGTCGCGGATCCGATCGGCGACTAGCCCACGCACGTAAAGCGCGAACTAGTCGGCCGACAGCGCCGCCAACGCCATCTGACGAAGCACCGGCCGGGCCCTCGACGCACTCGCCGCGGACGCGCTGTGCGGGGTGGAGTTGATCAGGCCGAAGGCGGCGTGAGCCTGAATGCGGGCGGCCTCCTCGGGGAGACCGGGGTTCAGTTCGCGCAGGACACCTACCCAGATCTCGACGTATTGGCGCTGGGTGCGGCGCAAGATCCGGCGGTCGTTGGCGGGCACGTTGTCGAGGTCGCGGTCCTGGATGCGGATGAGTTCGGGATTACCGAAGGCGAAGTCGAGGTGGAAGTCGACCAGGGCCGTCAGCGCTGTGGCGGCCGACGGTGATTCGTCGACGACGGCGCGACCGCCCGAGAGCAGGCGCTCACTGATGCCGACCAGGAGTTCGACCAGCAGTGCCTCTTTGTTCGCGAAGTGGCGGTAGACGGCGGGGCCGCTGATGCCGACCGCCGCGCCGAGGTCGTCCAGGCGCACGCCGAAGAAGCCGCGGTCGGCGATGAGACGGGCGCCCGCGGCGAGCAACTGTTCGCGACGCTGAGCTTTGAGTTGCTCGCGCCGGGTCACCTGGACAGGCTCGCTGGTCGACATTGTGGCCGCCCCCTCTGGACAACTTGGTTAGTGAAGATTAACCTGAATTTCAGTTATTAGCGATTAACCGAATGAGAGAATGGGCGCGATGACGGTTACGCACGAGACCGAAGACGGCACCGTGGCCGCGACGAGCAACCGGGATGCGCACGGCGCCCTGGTCGCGAATCTGCGACAGCGGCTGGCCACAGCCGCGCTCGGCGGTCCGCAGAAGTCGCGCGAACGCCACGTGGCCAGGGGCAAGCTGCTCCCCCGCGAGCGCGTCGACCAGTTGCTCGACCCCGGCAGCCCGTTTCTCGAACTGTCCCCACTGGCGGCCGACGGCATGTACGGCGACGAGTGCCCCGGCGCGGGCGTGATCGCGGGCATCGGCCGCATCGCGGGCCGCGAGTGCCTGATCCTGGCCAACGACGCAACGGTCAAGGGCGGTACCTACTACCCGATCTCGGTGAAGAAGCACCTGCGCGCGCAGGAGGTGGCCGCGCAGAACAACCTGCCTTGCGTGTACCTCGTGGACTCCGGCGGCGCCTTCCTGCCACACCAGGACGAGGTGTTCCCCGACCGCGAGCACTTCGGCCGCATCTTCTACAACCAGGCGAACATGAGCGCCAAGGGCATCGCCCAGATCGCGGCGGTGATGGGTTCGTGCACCGCCGGCGGCGCGTACGTGCCCGCGATGGCCGACGAGGCCGTCATCGTGCGCGACCAGGGCACCATCTTCCTCGGCGGTCCGCCGCTGGTGAAGGCGGCGACCGGCGAGATCGTCACCGCCGAGGACCTCGGCGGCGGCCTGCTGCATTCGCGCACCTCCGGTGTCACCGACCACCTGGCCGAGGACGACCGCGACGCACTGCGCATCGTCCGCAATATCGTCGCCACGCTCGGCCCGCGCCCCGAAGCGCCGTGGGAGGTACTGCCGAGCACCCCGCCCGCCAAGCCGGAGGACGAACTCTACGACGTGGTCCCCGTCGACCCGCGCACCCCCTATGACGTGCGCGAGGTCATCGACCGCATCGTCGACGGCGAGAGCGGCTTCCAGGAGTTCAAGGCCGAATACGGCAAGACCCTGGTCACCGGCTTCGCCCGCATCCACGGCCATCCCGTCGGCATCGTCGCCAACAACGGCGTGCTGTTCAGCGAATCCGCCATGAAGGGCGCGCATTTCATCGAACTGTGCGACAAGCGCAAGATCCCGCTGCTGTTCCTGCAGAACATCACCGGCTTCATGGTCGGGCGCGACTACGAGGCGGGCGGCATCGCCAAGCACGGCGCGAAGATGGTCACCGCCGTCGCGTGCGCGCGGGTGCCCAAGCTCACGGTCGTGATCGGCGGCTCCTACGGCGCGGGCAACTACTCCATGTGCGGGCGCGCGTATTCGCCTCGCTTCCTGTGGATGTGGCCCAACGCGCGCATCTCGGTGATGGGTGGCGAACAGGCCGCGTCCGTGCTGGCGACGGTGCGCGGCGATCAGCTCGACAACGCGGGCAAGCCGTGGTCGGCCGAGGATCAGGAGGCGTTCAAAGCCCCGATCCGTGAGCAGTACGAGACCCAGGGCAACCCCTACTACGCGAGCGCGCGCATTTGGGACGACGGCGTGATCGCCCCGGCCGACACCAGAACCGCGCTCGGCCTTGCCCTTTCGGTGTGCGCGCAAGCGCCGCTCGAACCCGTTTCCTACGGCGTCTTCCGGATGTGAGCGACATGCTGAACAAGAACCAACCCGTCGAATTCGACACCGTCCTGGTCGCCAACCGTGGCGAGATCGCGGTGCGAGTCATCAAGACCCTGCGCGCCATGGGTATTCGCTCGGTCGCGGTCTACAGCGACGCCGACGCCGACGCGCGCCACGTGCGTGAGGCCGATCTCGCGGTGCGGCTCGGGCCCGCGCCGGCGCGTGAGAGCTACCTGTCGATCGAGAAGGTCGTCGACGCCGCCGTTCGTTCCGGTGCACAGGCTGTGCATCCGGGTTATGGCTTCCTGTCGGAGAATTCGGCCTTCGCGGCAGCGCTGTCCGACGCGGGCATCGTGTTCCTGGGGCCGCCGGCCAAGGCGATCGAGGTGATGGGCGACAAGATCACCGCGAAGAAGACGGTGACGGCGTTCGGGGTTCCCGTGGTGCCCGGCATCGCCGAGCCCGGCCTGACCGATGACCAACTGATCGCCGCCGCAACGGAAATCGGCTACCCGGTGCTCGTGAAGCCCTCCGCCGGTGGCGGCGGCAAGGGCATGCGCCGAGTCGCCGACCCCGCCGATCTGCCTGCCGCGCTGGTGAGCGCCCGGCGCGAAGCCGGTGCGGCCTTCGGCGACGACACCCTGTTCCTCGAACGGTTCGTCAACCGGCCCCGTCACATCGAGGTGCAGGTCCTGGCCGACAAGTTCGGCAATGTGGTGCATCTGGGTGAGCGCGAATGCAGCTTGCAGCGCAGGCACCAGAAGGTGATCGAGGAAGCGCCGTCACCCCTGCTGGACGCGCAGACCAGAGCGCGGATCGGCACCGCCGCCTGCAATACCGCCCGCAGCGTGGACTACGTGGGCGCGGGCACCGTTGAGTTCATCGTCTCGGCCGACCAGCCGGACGAGTTCTTCTTCATGGAGATGAATACCCGTCTGCAGGTGGAACATCCGGTAACCGAGATGGTCACCGGCGTCGACCTGGTGGAGTGCCAGGTGCGGGTGGCCGCGGGCCAGAAGCTGGTGCGCACCCAGGACGAGATCCACCTCGTCGGGCACGCCATCGAGGCGCGCGTCTACGCGGAGGACCCGAGCCGCGGGTTCCTGCCGACCGGCGGCACCGTGCTCGCGCTGTCGGAGCCGGAAGGCGCTGGCGTGCGGGTGGATTCGGGCCTGTCGGTAGGCACCGTGGTCGGCAGTGACTACGACCCGATGCTGTCGAAGGTGATCGCACGGGGCAACACGCGCGCCGAAGCACTCGCCGCGCTGGACCGCGCACTGGAACAGACTGTGCTGCTCGGGGTTACGAGCAATATCGAGTTCCTGCGGTTCCTGCTCGCCGACGACGACGTACAGGCGGGCCGTCTCGACACGGCGCTGCTGGATCGGCGCGTCGCCGACTTCGTGACCGCCGAGGTCACCGACGCCGAATTCATCGCCGCCGCGACACATCACTGGCTGCGACGCTGGCCCGCCACCGGTGGCGATCCCTGGGCGACCCCCTCGGGATGGCGCCTCGGCACACCGGCCCCGACCTCGATCAGACTGTCCGCGGGCGAGCAGGTACGCCACGTTTTCATCGCGGGCAGACCGGCTTCGGCGACGGTCTGGCTCGACGAGCCGGGGGCCGAGGTTTCGACATCGAGCGAGCTCGCGCTGCACACACTCACCGCCACTGTCACGGCCGAGGGTCTCGCAGCGACTCTCGACGGACTGCGCCGCACCTACCGCATCGCCGAGGCCGACGGTCAGCTGTGGGTGAGCCACGACGGCGCCCTCGCTGTCCTGCGCGAGGTCGCCGAGGCGAGCGTGCGTGGCGATGTCGCCCACGTCGGTGACGCCGAGATCCGCAGTCCCATGCCGGGTTCGGTGATCGCGACGCCGGTCGAGAACGGCGCGACCGTCGCCGTCGGTGATCCGGTGATCGTCATCGAGGCCATGAAGATGGAGCACGCGCTCACCGCGCCGGTGGCAGGCACTGTGGAGGTGCTCGCCGCTGCTGGCGCCCAGGTGAAGCTCGACCAGGTACTGGTGCGCGTCGTCGCCCATCCCGCAGAAACCGCGGCGGCCGATAGTGCCGCAGCAGAAACCGCCGAAACCGAGCGCGAAGGATCCCTCGCATGACCGACTACCTGTCCTCCGGTTCGCTGCCCGAGGAATATCGCCAACTCGCGCTGACCGTGCGCGACTTCGCCAACCAGGTCGTTGCGCCGGTGTCGGCGAAACACGATGCCGAACACAGCTTTCCGTACGAAGTCGTGGCGGGCATGGCCGAGATGGGACTGTTCGGCCTGCCGTTTCCCGAGGAGTTCGGCGGCATGGGCGGCGACTACTTCGCCCTGTGCCTGGCGCTCGAGGAACTCGGCAAGATCGATCAGAGCGTGGCGATCACCCTTGAGGCGGGTGTGTCGCTCGGCGCCATGCCGATCTACCGCTTCGGCAACGACAAGCAGCGCGCCGAATGGCTGCCGCAGCTCACCAGCGGCAAGGCCCTGGCGGGCTTCGGACTCACCGAACCCGACGCGGGCAGCGACGCGGGCGGCACCAGGACCACCGCCGTGCAGGACGGTGAGACCTGGGTGATCAACGGCAGCAAGCAGTTCATCACCAACTCCGGCACCGACATCACCCGGCTGGTCACCGTCACCGCGGTCACCGGGCAGTCCGGCGGCAAGAAGGAGATCTCCACCATCCTGGTGCCGACCTCCACACCAGGTTTCGTGGCCGAGCCCGCCTACAACAAGGTCGGCTGGAACGCTTCCGATACCCACCCGCTGAGCTTCACCGATGTGCGGGTGCCGCAGGAGAACCTGCTCGGCGAGCGCGGTCGCGGCTACGCCAACTTCCTGCGCATCCTCGACGAGGGCCGCATCGCCATCGCCGCGCTGGCCGTCGGCGCCGCGCAGGGCTGTGTCGACGAGAGCGTGCGCTACGCGGGCGAACGTCAGGCATTCGGGCAGGCGATCGGGCGCAATCAGGCCATCGCGTTCAAGATCGCCCGGATGGAGGCGCGGGCCCATGTCGCGCGCACCGCCTACTACGACGCCGCCGCGTTGATGCTGGCCGGTAAGCCGTTCAAGAAGGCCGCGTCGATCGCGAAGATGGTCGCCAGCGAGGCGGCGATGGACAACGCCCGCGACGCCACCCAGATCTTCGGCGGCAACGGGTTCATGAACGAATACCCGGTGTCGAGGCACTACCGTGACAGCAAGATCCTGGAAATCGGCGAGGGCACCACGGAGGTTCAGCTGATGCTGATCGCAAGGGAGCTGGGTCTGTGAGCGAGGAACGCCGGGTGGTCCAGCGTGGCCTGTGGTTCGAGGAGTTCGAGATCGGCACGATCTACGAGCACCGACCCGGCCGCACCATCACCGAGGCCGACAATGTCCTGTTCACCACGCTCACCATGAACACCCAGGCCCTGCACCTGGACGCGGCCTTCGCCGACGCGCAGCCCCCGTTCAACCAGCGCCTGGTGAACTCGATGTTCACGCTCTCTACCCTGGTCGGGCTCTCCGTCGCCCAGCTCACCCAGGGCACGCTGGTCGGCAACCTCGGCTTCTCCGAGATGACCACGCCCGCTCCGCTGTTCCACGGCGACACCATGTACGCCGAGACGATGGTCACCGACAAGCGCGAATCCAAGAGCCGCCCCGGCGAGGGCATCGTCAGCCTGGCGCACACCGCACGTAACCAGCACGGCGTGATCGTGGCAACGGCGGTACGCAAGACGTTGGTCCGCAAGGCGCCGACAGCATGAGCGACCGCCCCACGCATGGCACCCGTCGAGAGGATTCAGTATGAGCTGGCAGCCGAGTGGTCCCGCGTGGCTGTTCTGCCCCGCCGATCGCCCCGAACGCTTCGCGAAGGCCGCGGCGGTGGCCGATGTGGTGATCCTCGATCTCGAAGACGGTGTCGCGGCGGGTGACAAGGCCGCGGCCAGGCAGGCGCTGATCGACACCCCACTCGACCCGCAGCACACCGTGATTCGCGTCAACGCCGCGGACACCGACGACTACGCGGCCGATCTGGCGATCCTCGCCCAGACCGCCTACCGCCGGGTGATGCTGCCCAAATGCGAATCGGCCGAACAGGTTCGAAGCCTCGCGGGCTACGAGGTGATCGTGCTGGTCGAATCGCCACTCGGCGCGGTGCGAGTCACCGAGTCGGTGCAGGCCGTCAACGCCATCGGCGTGATGTGGGGTGCCGAGGATCTGGTCGCCGGACTCGGCGGCAACTCGAGCAGGCACGCCGACGGTGGCTACCGGGAGGTCGCCCGCCACGTGCGCTCGTCAACCCTGCTGGCGGCCAAGGCATTCGGCCGCTTCGCGCTGGACTCGGTGTACTTGGACATCAAGGATCTCGATGGTCTCGCCGCGGAGACGAGCGATGCGGTCGCCGTCGGCTTCGACGTCAAGGTCGCCATCCATCCGAGTCAGGTCGCCGTGATCCGCGCGGCCTACGCGCCCGACCCCGCCGAGCTCGACTGGGCGCACCGGGTGCTGGCGGAGGTGCCCGACCACCGTGGCGTCTTCGCGTTCGAGGGTCGTATGGTCGACGCTCCGGTGCTTCGGCACGCCGAACAGATCGTCCGGCGCGCGGGCGTGCCCGGCTGAACATCGGGTAACCACTCCCCGATACCCGAAGTAGTCCAGTCCGAGGAGGACATCCGGTGCAACCGCAGTGGGTACCGAACGCACACGACGTCGCGTCGGCCCGAATCACCGACTTCGCCGCCTTCGTCACCGCGCGAACCGGCGAGCAATACCCCGACTACCAGGCACTGTGGCGATGGTCGGTGGATGACATCGCCGGTTTCTGGCAGGCGGTGTGGGACTATTTCGAACTCGGCGAGACCGCCGGTGAGGTTCTCGGCTCGCGGGAGATGCCGGGCGCGCAGTGGTTTCCCGGCACCCGGCTGAACTACGTCGACCAGATCATCCGGATGGCCCAGTTCGGCCGCCCGGCGGTGATCGCCCTGCACGAGGACGCCGAGCCGAGGGAGGTTTCCTGGTCGGAATTGATCGAGCAGGTCACGGTGTTCGCGCGCACATTGCGTGAGCAGGGTGTCGAGGCGGGCGATCGGGTGATCGGCTACCTGCCCAATATTCCGGAAGCGATCGTCGCGTTCCTCGCCACCGCGAGCATCGGCGCGGTGTGGAGTGCCTGCGGTCAGGACTACTCCGCCAAGGCCGCGCTCGATCGGCTCGGCCAACTCGAACCGACGGTGCTGGTCACCGCCGACGGCTACCGTTTCGGCGGCAAGGACCACGACAAGCGGGGCGACATCGCGGCGTTGCGCGACGGGCTGCCCAGCTTGCGCGCCACCGTCGTCGTCTCACAGCTCGAACTCGAAGTCTCCGACACGCTGTCCTGGACGGACGCGGTCGCCGACGCCGGGCTCGGTGTGATCGAGACTGTCCCTGTCGATTTCGATCACCCGTTGTGGATCGTGTTCTCCTCCGGCACCACCGGATTGCCCAAGGGCATCGTCCACGGGCACGGCGGCGTGCTGCTCGAGCACCTGAAAGCCGTAGCGCTGCAATCGAACATGGGTCCCGAGGATACGTTCTTCTGGTACACCAGCCCGAGTTGGATGATGTGGAACTTCCAGGTGGCCGGCCTGCTGACCGGTTCCACCATCGTCACCTACGACGGCAGCCCGACCGCGGGCGGACCGGATGCACTGTGGCGCATAGCGGCCCAGGTGGGCGCCACCGTTTTCGGCACGAGTCCCGGATATGTGCTCGGGTGCATCAAGGCGGGTTCCGTACCGCGCGCCGATCACGACCTGTCGGCCCTGCGCTCGGTCGGCATCACCGGTTCGTCGCTGCCGGTGTCGAGCGCGCTGTGGTTGAACGAGAATGCGGGCGAACATGTTCAGGTGAACTCGATCAGCGGCGGTACCGACGTGGTGTCGGCGTTCGTCGGCGGGGTGCCGACCGTGCCGGTCTGGCCGGGTGAGCTGTCGGCGCCGTATCTCGGCGTCGCCCTCGATGCCTTCGACGAGCAGGGCCTGCCCGTGCGCGGCGAGGTCGGCGAGCTGGTGGTCACCGCGCCCATGCCGTCCATGCCGGTCAGCTTCTGGCGCGACGACGACGGAAAGCGCTACCACGCGGCGTATTTCGACACCTTCCCCGGCGTATGGCGCCACGGCGACTGGATCACCCTGACCGAACACGGCAGCATCGTCGTGCACGGCCGCTCCGATTCCACCCTCAACCGCCACGGCATCCGGATGGGCAGCGCCGACATCTACCAGGTCGTCGAACAGTTCCCCGAGATCGCCGAGGCCCTGGTGATCGGCGCCGAACAACCCGACGGCGGCTACTGGATGCCACTGTTCGTGCTGCTCGCCCCCGGCGCGGAACTCACCGAAGACCTGAAAACCCGCCTCGCCACGGCGATCCGCACCGAGGTCTCCCCCCGCCACGTCCCCGACGAGATCCGCGAAGCCCCCGGCATCCCGCACACCCGAACCGGCAAGAAACTGGAAGTCCCCATCAAGAAACTCTTCCAAGGCGCCGACCCCGCCCGCGTAGTCGAACGCAGCGCCGTCGACGACCCCGCACTGCTCGACTGGTATGCCCGCATAACCCCACCCGACAAGCCCTAATACACTTCACGTATGAATGTCAGCGAGTCTCGTGGGGCGCGTGGGGTAGCTGGGACCGAAGTGCGGCGTAGGCCGAAGAATCGTCGGGCGCAAATCGCGGCGTCGTCGGCGGTGGCGTTCGGGGCCGCTGGGTATCACGGGGTGAGCATGGAGGACATCGCGTCCGGGCTGGGGATCAGCTCGGCCGCGCTGTACCGGCACTACCCCAGCAAGTACGCGTTGTTCCGGGAGGAGTTACTTCGGGTCGGGCAGGCGTTCACATCGTCGATCGTGGTGTCGGCCGAGGACACGCTGCCCGCGGGGCAACGGTTGCGGCACATGCTGACCGGGCTGATCGGCGCGACCGTGGAGAATCGGGCGACGGTGCGGCTGGTGCGGTGGGAGGGCCGCTACCTGGAACCGACGGATCGGGTGGTGCTCGAGGAGCAGCAGGGGTCGGTGCTGGTCGCGCTCGACGAACAGTTGGCGGACCTGCGTCCCGAATTGACCACGGCTGAGCGGCGCATGATCTCCACGGCGATTCTCGGTGTGATCACCAGCGTCGCCGATCACCACGCGGCACTGCCCGTTCGCACGCTGAACAGATTGCTCGGTTCAGCCTGCATGGCACTGACCGACAGGGAATTGCCGCCTGCGGCAACCGTTTCGGAGCAGGGCGCCCGCGCCGAGATTCCGGATTCGTTCAAACACGAACTGCTGCTTCGTAAAGCGGTGGACCTTTTCCACAAACGCGGCTATCCCAATGTCAGCGTGGAGGACATCGCCTCGGCGGCGGGATTGTCGGCGGCGTCGGCGGTGTACCGGTTCTATCGCGGCAAGAGCGATATCCTCGCCGCCGCGTTCCGGCGGGCGGCGGACCGGGTGTCCGGGGCGATCGGGCCCGCGGTCGCGAGCACGCCCGACAGTGGCGCGGCGCTGGGCGTGCTGGTCGATCAGTTCGTGGCCGACACGTTCAACGAGCGAGCGCTCGCCGTCGTCTATTACGCCGAGTTCGGCCACGTGCCCGCCGAGGAACGTGCCGTCCTGCGCAATATCCAGCGGTTGAGCGTGCAGGAGTGGGCGCGACTGGTGCGCGAGATGCGGCCGGAGCTTTCCGCGGCCGAGGCGAGATTCCTGGTGCACGCGGCGTTCGCCATGGTCATCGACCTCGGTCAGCGGTTCGGCGACGACCCGATCGCGGGCCGGGCCAGGGTGGGATTCCTGATGCGGCGGGTGCTGCTCGGTTGAGGCAATTCACCCGTCGCGTATGAGGCGGACCGTTCTCGATACGGCCTACGCTCGGCGATCAGGTCCGTCGAACGGAGCGTGAATGGATCCTCGCGCGAGCGCGCTGACCAGGCGATCGTTGCTGGGGCTCGGTGCCGCAGTCGCGGTGGGAGCGGTGTTGCCCGCATGTGGCGACGACCCGACGTCCTGGCCGGTTCGCACCACTGGTCGCCCGGATGTGCTCGCCCTGGCGATCGACGCCTACATCTTCGGTTATCCGTTGATCATGATGGACATGATGCGGGCGGCCAGTGGTCCGACCAACAGCCTCGATCACAGCGTGCTGCCCGATCCCTACGACCGCGGAGTGGCCAGACTCAGCAACGACATGGTCTACACGCAGGCGTGGCTGGACCTGGCCGATGAGCCGATGGTGTTGCAGATTCCCGGGGCGGAGCCCGACCGGTTCTGGCTGGTCCAGTTGCTCGACGGGTGGGCCAATACCGTGCACGACCTGACCAGTGAGAACCCGCGGACCGCAGTGAACGCCGACGGTCCGCCTTTCACCTATCTCCTCACCGGCCCGCAGTGGACGGGCGAGCTGCCTGCGCGGATGACACGGCTGCGAATGCCGTCGGAGCTGTGCACCATCGTCGGGCGGATCCAGATCAACGGCACCGAGGACGCGACGAAGGTCAACCAGTGGCAGCAGCGGATGAAACTGATCCCGCTGAGCGCCTGGAACCGCGGTGAACTCGACAGCACGGTCAGCCGCGTCCACCCGATCGACCGTGGGCCGGAACCCCCGGCGAAACGGATCGCGGCACTGGACGGCCGCACCTATCTCGACCGCGCCTGCCGGCTGATGATCGCCGATCCCCCGGCCGCCGACGACGCACCGCTGATGACCGAGCTGGCCACGATCGACATCCAACCCGGCGGAGTTGTCGACAACCTTCCGGCCGACGTCCTCGACGAAGCGGTCCGCCAGGCCCAGCGCCGCATCGCCGACTGGAAGGACCCCACCGCCCGCCGGGTCAACGGCTGGGAAATTCCCATCGACCTGGGCGGCACCTACGGCACCGACTACTTACGCCGCGCGGCCACCACCAGGCTCTCGCCCGGCCTCGCCCCCATCCGCGACGTCCTCTACGCGAACCTGGACGCGCCCACCACCGACGACCGAGGCGAACCCCTGCGCTACCGAATCCGCTTCGAACCAGGCCAATGGCCCCCCGTCGACGCCTTCGCCACGATCACCGCCTACGACACCCAAGGCTTCCTGGTCCCCAACCCCGACGAGATCTACTCGGTCGGCCACTTCCCCGCCGTGGTCCGCGCCCCCGACGGCTCCGTGGAACTCACTGTCCAACAACAGGACCCACGCCCCGCCGTCCCCACGGGCAACTGGCTCCCCATTCCCTCGACAGGCATCTTCTCCCTGACTCTGCGCCTCTACGCACCCAAGGAGGCTGCGCTCGACGGGAAGTGGCAGCCACCACCGATGACCCGCGTCGACTGAGAGGTCCGGGGATTCACCCGAATTCGATGACGGTGCTGTTCGCGATCGAAACCCTGGCGGCCTCGAAGAACAACAGCCAGGTGTTCAACTCCCGGTAGAATGGGTGCTCCGCGTCGTTGTGGCTGTCCAGCACTGCCCGGATCCGGGCGAGCTCGGCATCGGATAGTTCACCTTCGACCAACCCGATACCCAAATACGGTGCGACATAAGCAAGTTCGCGCATCAGCGCCATGCTCGACCCGACCGTGCCACCGGCGATGTCGACCCCTTCGCCGACGAAGAGAACTTCATCGAATTCGACGGGAACGTAGAGCCCTTCGCAATCCGAGTGGCAGACGAGGTGGGAGTCGAAGGTGGATCCGACCGAATTGATGACTGGATCATCCGAAGCCCGCTCTCCCTCGGCAACGGGAGTCAGCGGTTGCTCGGGGTACTCGCGCGCCAGGGCATACGCGCGTCGCAGATAGTGCACGAAAGAGTAGGGCACGCCCAATATTCGAGCGCGGTTCACTGCTGAGCCCGCAACCGTCGGCTCGTCGTGCGGAGATAGCCCCTCCTGCACCAGCAATTCGTTGAGCGCACGCAGCTGATCTCTCAGCCTGTCGAGATTTTCCGGGTCACTGCCGTCTTCCACGGCATAGGCCAGTCCCCCGGTTCCTACGGTAAGTCCCATGGGGAGAAGCTAGCCCGACCGTCTGACAGGTCAGGGCTTGTTGGACATGGCGGCGATGAGGGAGTTGGGGCGCATGTCGAGCCAGTGGGATTCCACGTAGTGCAGGCAGGAGGTTCGGGGGGCGGCGCCGAAGGCTACCGACCACCCGCCGGGGACGGCGGCGAAGGTGGGCCAGAGGGAGTGTTCACCTTCGGTGTTGACCAGGACGTAGAACTGGGCGTTGTCGTCGTCGAACGGGTTGGTCATGGGGTGGCCTTTCCGAGGAGAGTGCCCAGGTGGGCTAATGCTGATGGGGTGCCTTCGATGTCGTGGTGAGCGAGCTCGCTGGTGCGGAACAGACGGTCGCCGTGGGTGGGGTGGGCGGGCGCGAAGTGCGGGGTGAAGTCGGTGGTGGTGATGCCGTAGGCGGTGATGAGGGCGGCTAACCGGGCGGGGTCGGGCGGTTCGGTGAGGACTACGGTCGCGCCGACGCGAAGAGGTAGCAGGTAGCCGTGCCAGGCGGTGGCGTCGCCGGTGTGGGCCTGGTGCAGGTAGACGTCGCGAGTGGAGAGATGGTGGCGGGCCTGCATGGCGGCTACCCGATGAACCGCGGCAGCGTGGCTGATTTTGACGCTGTGGGGTGCGCCGGGCGGAAACAGCACGAAGGCGGAATGCTGCGGCAGGATCGGGGCGCGATGTTCGCCACGGGCGATCGGTTCACTGGAGTAGGCCGACAGCGCGACCCGGTCGACCGTGACCGTCGGGATGTCGTAGGCCCCGAGGTGTTCGCGGGCCGCGATGGTCAGGGCCAGGGCGGGGTTGACGACCGGTGGGATCAGGGGGTTTCCGGTGTCGATCGGCACCACCGTGCCACCGGACTTGAGAACCGCGTAGGTGGCCACCACGAACTCGATGGAACGTGGAACATCCACGAGCACAGCGGATTCGGGGCCGATGCCGAGGGCGGTCAGATGCCTGGCCAGTTGGTTGGTGCGCCGGTCGAGGTCACCGTAGGTGATGATCGATGTCGGGCCGTCGCTCGGCGCATGGACGACGGCCGGGTCGAAAGGGGTTGCGGCGGACTGCGCTTCGAATTCGTCGAGTAGAAGCTCGCCCGGCAGTCCCACCGCACCGGAATAGTGCCCGTCGTCGATGCGGGCGACGAATTCGATCTCGGCGGTCCAGGCATCGCCCGGCGGCCTGCGCCGCACCAGGTCGCCGGTGGCGAACATGCGGTCGTCCACCGGGCCGATGGGGTTGGCCAGGAAGGTCGCGGCGGTGGCCTGCCTGCCGACGTAACCACGCGCCAATTGCACACCGGAGACATAGAGTTCGCCGATTTCACCGTCGGCGACGGGGCACAGGTGCTCGTCGAGGATCAGCAGTTCGACATCGTCGGCAGCCGATCCGAACGGGACCACCTCCAGATCGGCCCCGGTCACCTCGTGCGCGACGAACTCGCCCGCGGTTTCGGGCCTGCCGTAGACATGCCACAGGGTCGCTCCGCTCACCGCGCGCAAGGCGGCAGCGGTTTTCGCGAGCAATGACCCACCGGAGCCGAGCACCACGCGCAGCGAGTCGAGGCGTTCCTCGGCATCGGGCAGCGCCGCCAGTTCGGCCAGCTCGGCGTGGTCCAGACATGCTGTGGTCACGCCGGTTCGGGAAATCGCGTCGGCGAGCACTTCCGAAGGCGAGACCACCAGCGTGGCACCGGTTTGCAAGGCGAGCAGCATCTCCCCTACCGCGGCCTGTCCGGTCAGCGGAGCGTGCCAGAGCACGGAATCACCGGCGCCGATCCCGCAGAGGCGCTGACGCCAGCTCGAATTCGCCTGTGCCGCACGGTGTCCGACGACGACGGCGGTCGAGGCGGCGAAGTCGACGACGAGATAGGCCGGGTTGTCCGCGGTAGGCCCTGGTAGCTCGTCGGGAGTGATCTCGACGGTGGCGTCGGTATACAGAACAGGGAACCCGGCCGGGTGCCGCGTTCGGGCGCTCGTGAGGACGAGCGTTGGCGTGGCCAGTGCCAAGGTGCGGCTCTGCCCATCCACGGGGGTAGCGGGGTCGAGCAGAACGAAGGCACCGCCCGCGGCGAGTACCGCGTGCACGGCGACAACGAGTTCCGCCGAGCGCGGTAGCGACACCGCGACGGTGGTCTCGGGGCCGACGCCGTGCTCGATGAGAGCCGCGGCCAAGGCATCGACACGCTCGGCTAAGTCGCCGTAGGTGAGACCGATTTCGCCGTCGCGCACCGCGAGCATGTCGGGTTCGCGATCGGCGTAGGTGGAGAAGGCGGCGAGCAGGGTCGCCGGGTCACGCGGCCGATCGCCGTCCAGGTCACGCAGGAGCGCGGCGAGGGTGGCGGCGGTCGTGACCGAATCCGTGTGCGACATCAGAGTTGTCCTTCCGAGTCGTCAGCCGACCCCGCCCCGGCGATTACCGCGGCAGCATCGGTCACCAGTGTTTGCAGAGTGGAAGTGAGACCGGCCGCGCCGAGGGCGGCGAGCACGCCGGGCACGAGGCCGGCCAGCGCGACGTTCACCAACGCTTCAGGTTTCATCTTCGCGCCCATCGCCCTGCTCACCGCGGTGAGTTTGGCGTCGAGTGCTCCGTAGGAGATGGCGTGCTCGCCGTGGGCGAATGCCACGGTCGCCGGCGCGAGCCGAGCTGCCGAGCCGACGAGGCTCGGAAGATCGGCGATGGTGTAGGTGCTCGGTGGTGGGGTCTTTTCGGCGTCGGTGCGCATGTCGATGGCACGCACCGCCACGGCGGGATCGGCGGCGACGGCGGCGAGGATCTTGCGGAACCGTTCGGCCAGCGCTTCGACCGTGGACGCGTCGAACAGGTCCGTGGCGTAGCCGAAGTGGACATCGAGGCCGTCCAGGGTGCCGTCATCCGCGTAGCGCTGCAGGGCGGTGAGGTGCAGGTCGAACTTGGCTTCCGTCAGGCCCGGGTCCAGCGTTCGAACGTGTAGGCCGGGTAGGTCGATACCGCCCGGCGGCATGTTCTGGAAGGTCAGCATCACCTGGAACAGCGGGGTGTAGGCGCCGGTTCGCGTGCGACCCATGGCATCGACCACCTGCTCGAACGGGACGTCGGCGTGGGAGAGGGCGGCCAGGTCGCGACGTTTGGCCTGGGCCAGCAGTTCGGTGAACGGTGCGCGTGAGTCGATCTCGGTGCGCAGGGCGACGGTGTTGACGAACATGCCGACGAGATCGTCGAGTTCGCGAGCGCCGCGACCGGAGACCGGGGCGCCGATGGTGATGTCGGCGCTGCCGGATTGTTTGGCGAGCAGGACGGCCAGAGCGCTGTGGACCAGTGTGAACAGGGTGGTTCCGTTGGTGCGAGCTACCTGGTCGAGGCTGCGAGTGAGCGCGGCGTCGATCTCGAATTCGATCGTCGCACCGCGCATTTCGCGCCGGGTCGCGCGCGGACGGTCCGTCGGCAGCGCCAGCAGTTCGGGTGCGCCCGCGAGCTCGCGGGTCCAGTAGGTGAGCTGTTGGGTGAGCACGCTGTCGGGGTCGGCGTCGGTGCCGAGCAGGTCGCGTTGCCAGACGCTGAAGTCGCCGTACTGGATTTCCAGCGGGTCCCAGCCGGGTTGGCGCCCTTGGCTGCGATCGACATAGGCGCGCACCAGGTCTCGGGTGAGCGGGTCGATCGAGTAGCCGTCGGCGCCGATGTGGTGCACCACGACGACGAGGACGTGATCGTTGTCGGCGAGGCGGTAGAGGGCGACTCTGATCGGGGGCGCGGCCGTGATGTCGAAGGGCTGCGCGACGAGAGCCGCGATTCGGGTTTCGACATCGGCGGGCGCGACCGGGATGGGGGTGAGGTCGACGGCCGCGGACCAGGCAGGCATCACCTGCTGCACGGGGCCGCCTGCGGTGTCCGGGTAGCGGGTGCGCAGGGTGTCGTGGCGGGCAAGCAGGTCGGCGATCGCCGCTTGCAGGGCGGGCAGGTCGAGGTTTCCGGTGAGGCGGATGGCGGCCGGGATGTGATAGGCCGAGGACTGCGGTGACAGTTGGTGCAGGACCCACATGCGTTGCTGCGCGGGCGAGAGGACCGCGGGACCTTCGCTGGTGCGTTTGGTCAGCGGAGGGCGGGCGGCGGTGCGATCGGCGGTGGCGAGGTGTTCGGCCAGTGCGGCCACCGTCGGGGCATCGAAGACCGCTGCTACCGGGACTCGGATGCCCAGCGCGGCGCCGAGGCGCGCGGCCAGCCGGGTTGCCATCAGCGAGTTGCCGCCGAGGGCGAAGAAGTCGTCGTCGAGCCCGGCGGTCGGGCAGCCGATCACCTCGGCGAAAGTCCGGGCGACAAGTTGTTCGACCCCGGTGACCGGGGCGCGGAAGGCCGCCTCGGCGAACTCGGGTTCGGGCAGGGTGGCCCGGTCGACCTTGCCGTTGGCGTTGAGCGGCAACGCGTCGAGCACCACCAGCGCGGCGGGAACCATGTAGGCGGGCAGGTTCGCGGCGAGTTCCCCGCGCAGTCGGGCCGCGACGGCTTGTTCGTCGCCCGGGGTCAGGTCGGCGACCGCCGCGTAGGCGATCAGCCGGGCCCCCGCGTGCTCGTCGGTCTTGGCCACGGCGACCGCGGCACGCACATCGGCGCAGCGCAGCAGGGCTGTTTCGACCTCGCCGAGTTCGATGCGGAAGCCACCGATCTTGACTTGGAAGTCCGCACGTTCGAGGTATTCGAGGGTGCCGTCGGCTCGCCACCGCACGATGTCGCCGGTGCGGTACATCCGCGATCCGAGCGACGCACCTGCGCTGGTGGCGAAGGGGTTGGCGACGAAGCGGTCGGCGGTGAGCGCTCGGCGGCCGTGATAGCCGCGGGCGAGTTGGCCTCCGGCCAGGTAGAGCTCGCCTGTTACGCCGATCGGGACCGGCCGCAGACGAGCGTCGAGGACGTAGAGGGCACTGTTCCAAGCCGGGGCACCGATCGGCACAACGTGCGACGGGTCATGGGCTACTTCGTATTCGGTGATCGAGACGGCAGCCTCGGTCGGGCCGTACAGGTTGTGCAGGGCGGCGGTGGTGCCGCTGGCGCGGAACTGGGTAGCGGTGGCGGCGGGCAGTGCTTCGCCGATGGCGAGGACGGCCCGCAGTGACACCGGGAGGGCGGTGTCGGCGGTCAGGAGCATGCCGACGAGTGACGGCACCGCGTGCAGGACGGTGACGCCGTGCCGGGTCATGATGGTGCGCAGCCGATCCGGGTCACGCTCGTCACCGGGGCGGGTGACGATCAGGGCCCCGCCGGAGCTCAACGGCGACCAGAACTCCCAGACCGAGAGGTCGAAGGTGGCAGGGGTTTTCAGGAGGACGCGATCGGTGGTGGTCATGGCGAAGCGGTCGTGCAGCCAGGCGAGCTGGTTGACGATCGCGGCATGCGGGACGGCTACGCCCTTGGGGCGACCGGTGGAGCCCGAGGTGAAGATGATGTATGCGGGGTGCTCCGGACGCAGCGGGGCGATGCGCTCGACATCGGTCACCGGGTCGGTCGAGAGATCTTGCAGGGCGCGGTGATCCAGCTCGAAGACGGGGGCGTCGACGGAGATCGGTAGACCGTCGGCCGCTGTGGTGAGCACGCACAGCGGTGCCGCGGTGGCGACGATGTCAGAGATGCGGTCAGCCGGGTGATCAGGGTCGATCGGCACGTACGCGCCGCCCGCCCGGACAACGGCGTGCATGGCGATCACGAGGTCGATGCTCCGACGCATGGCCAGCACGACAGTGCGTTCCGGGCCGACACCCTCGGCGATCAGGAGCCGGGCGACCCGGTTGATCTGGGCATCGAAGGTGGCGTAGTCCAGGGATTCGCCGGTCGCGTCGTCCACCAGCGCGAGCGCGGCCGGGGTTCGGTCAGCTTGGCGGGCAACCAGTTCGGCGAGGGTGGTCGACTCGACCGGATGAGCGGTGTCGTTCCACGTTTCGAGGAGCAGGGTGCGGTCGGCGCCGAGCACGTCGAGGTCGCCGACGACGACATCCGGTGTAGTGGTGACGGATTCGAGCACCCGGCGCAGCTGAGCGACGAAGCGTTCGGCGGTTCCGGCGTCGAACAGATCGGTGGCATAGCCGAGGGCCATCTCGATGCCCGCCGGAGAGCCTTCGACGGTGTAGTTGTCGAGCGCGAACAGGTGCAGATCGAACTGTGCTACGCCGGAATCGAATTCGATGTTCGCGACGGTCAGTCCAGGTAGTTCCAGCTGACCACGCTCGTGGTTCTGGAACGAATAGCCGACCTGGAACAGCGGGTGCCGCGCGGTGGAACGGGCCGGGTTGAGCACCTCGACCAACCGCTCGAACGGCACATCGGCGTGTGAGAACGCGGCGATATCGGAAGTGCGTGCCGCGGCGAGCAAGTCGGTGAACGCGGCGTCGCCCGGGACCTGGGTGCGCAGGACGAGGGTGTTGACGAACATGCCGATGACCTCGTCGAGTTCGGCTTCGCCGCGTCCCGCGTTCGGGGTGCCGACGGCGATATCGGCGGTGCCGGAGACCCGGGCCAGCAGGGCCGCGAAGGCCGCGTGGACCACCATGAACAGCGTGGCGCCATTGCCGCGACCGAGCGCGATCAGCGCGGCGTGCAGATCGGCGTCGACGGTGAAGCTCACCTTGTCGCCGCGCAGGCTCTGCCGGGCCGGGCGTGGCCGGTCGGTCGGCAGGGCCAACTGATCGGGCAGTCCGGCGAGCTGGGTCTGCCAGTAGCTGACCTGCTGGGCGGCGACGGATTCCGGATCGGACTCGTCGCCGAGCAGGTCGCGTTGCCACAGTGCGTAGTCGGCGAACTGCACGGCGGGCGGTGCCCAACTGGGTGCGGTGTCGGCGAGCCGGGCGGTGTACGCCCGCATCAGGTCGGCCACGAAGGGCGCGATGGAGGAGCCGTCGGCCGCGATGTGGTGCATGACGGCGGCCAGCACGAATTCGGTATCGGCCACCTGGAACAGGCGCATGCGCACCGGAATCTCGGTGGTGACGTCGAAGGTCGTCTCGGCCAGTTCGCGAATCGCCGCGGGCAGGTCCGCGTCGGCGACCGCGATCGGTTCCAGCGACACCACGGCGTCGGCGGCAGCCACGATCGACTGCGTCGGAGTGCCGTCGATGTCGGTCCCCGCGGCCCGCGACACCGGGTACATGGTGCGCAGTGACTCGTGCCGGGCGACCACGTCGGACATCGCGGCCTGCAACGCACCGGTATCGAGCGCACCGCTCAGGCGCAGCGCGAACGGGATGTTGTAGGCCACCGACGCGCCGTCGAAACGGTTGAGGAACCACATCCGCTGCTGAGCCGGGGACAGCGGAAGGAAGTCGGGACGGGCCCGGCCAACGAGCGCGGGCCGAGCGACCTCGGACTGCGCATCGACGGCGGCGGCCAACTCGGCGACGCGCGGCGTCTCGAACAGGGTTCGCACACCGACGCGCCGGTCGAGGGCGGCGCCGATGCGGGCGACGGCTTTGGCTGCCAGCAGGGAGCTGCCGCCGAGCGCGAAGAAGTCGTCGTCGGCGCCGACCGGCTGCCCGTCGGTACGGCCGAGGACCTCGGTGTAGACGTCGGCGATGATCTGCTCGCTGATCGTGGCGGGCTTGCGGTAGGCGGTGGTCTCGAAGACGGGTGCCGGGAGTGCGGCACGGTCGAGCTTGCCGTTGACCGTGAGCGGAATGCGGTCGACCAGCACCACGGCGGCCGGGAGCATGTGCTCGGGCAGGGTCCGCGCCAGCTCCTTGCGCAGGTCGGCGGTGTCGATGTGGGTCGATTCCGCGACCAGGTAGGCCACGATTCGCGGCTCGTCGACCAGGTCGGTACGGACGAGTACCGCCACTTCGCGCGGGGCTACCGAACTGCGCAGCAGCGCGGCCTCGATCTCACCGAGCTCGACGCGGAAGCCACGCAGGTTCACCTGTTGATCGGCACGGCCCAGGTATTCGAGTTCGGCGGCTGCCGAAGGCGACGACGCGAGACCGTCCGGCGCCACCGTCCAGCGGGCGAGGTCGCCCGAGCGGTAGGCGACGGATCCGGCAGGCCCGTAGGGGTCGGCGACGAAGCGGCTCGCGGTCAGGTCGGGTCGGCCCAGGTAGCCGCGCGCCCGCTGCGGTCCGGAGACGTAGATCTCGCCGGGCACGCCGACCGGAACGGGGCGCAGACGCGAATCCAGCACGCGCACTGTCAGTCCCGCGATGGCGCCGCCGATCACGCTGGCGGAGCCGGTGTTCGGGGTGATCTCCCGGTAGGAGGCGTGCACGGTGGTCTCGGTGATGCCGTACATGTTCACCATGCGGGGCGAGTCCGGGTAGCGGGCGAACCAGCCGGCCAGGCGTTGGGGTTCGAGCGCTTCGCCACCGAAGATCACTGTGCGCAAAGCGTATTCGGCGGGTTCGAGCGTGGCCAGGTCGGCGGCGACGAGCCCGTAGAACGCTGACGGCGTCTGATTGAGCACGGTGACGCGTTCGGCGCGCAGCAGCTCGCGGAACTGTTCGGGCGAGCGAGAGGTGAAGTAGTCGACCAGGACGATCGAGCCGCCGTGGAGCAGGGCGCCCCACAGCTCCCACACCGAGAAGTCGAAGGCGTAGGAGTGGAACATCGTCCACACATCCGACGGACCGAAGTCGAAGCGCGCCGCGGTGTTGTCCAGCAAAGCGACGACATTCGTGTGCGGAACGACGACGCCCTTGGGGCGGCCGGTCGAACCGGAGGTGTAGATGACGTAGGCGGTGTTGGCGGGGGCCAGGGGCGTACGCCGGTCCGCGTCGGTCAGGGGTTCGGCGGCGAAGTCGGACAGGTTGCCCGCGTCGGGGTCGATGACCGGGCCACCGAACCAGTCGTGCGCCAGGCCGGTGTCGTCGTTGGTGATGGCGCAGTGCGGGCGGGCGTCGTCCAGCACGTATTCGATGCGATCGGCCGGGTAGTTGGGGTCGATCGGCAGGTAACCGCCGCCCGCCTTCAGCACGGCGAGCAAGGCGACGGGCAGCTCCACCGAACGCGGAAGTGCCACCGCTACCAGCGATTCCGGGCCGACACCCGCGGCGACGAGACGCCGGGCCAGGCGGTTGGACCAGGCGTCGAGCTCGCCGTAGCTCAGGGTGAGATCGCCCGCTTTCACGGCGACGGCGTTCGGGTCGAGGGCGGCGGCGCGGGTGAATCGGTCCACCATGGTGTCGGCGGCGGCCACCGAAGCGCCGGTGGACGACCATTCGTGCAGGGTGCGCTGCTGTTCTTCGGCACTGAGCAGTTGGATGTCGCCCACCACGACAGTCGGGTCGGCGACGACGGCGGCCAGCACCTGGGTGAAGCGACGAGCCAGTACCGCGACGCTGCCCTCGTCGAACAAATCAGTGGCGTAGGCGATTTCGATCGACATGCCGTTCGCGCGTCCATCGATGTCGTCGGATTCGCCGACGGTGAACTGCAGGTCGAACTTCGCCACTGCGGCATCGAAATCGACAGGGTCGATACGCAGCCCTGCGGCCTCCAGCGCGGGGACGGTGAAGTTCTGCAGAACCAGTGCCACCTGGAACAGCGGGTGGCGGTTGCGGGCTCGCGCCGGATCGACGGCATCCACGACCTGCTCGAACGGGATGTCGGCGTGCGAGAGTGCGTCGAGGTCGCCCGCGCGGACGGCGTCGAGGGCGGTCTCGAATTCGACGCGCGGGTCGATCTGGGTGCGCAGGACCAGGGTGTTGACGAACATACCGATCAGGCCGTCGAGGGCGGCTTCGCCACGGCCCGCCACCGGAGTGCCGATGGCGATGTCGCTGCCGCCGGAGAGGCGGGCCAGCAGGACGGCCAGTGCCGCGTGCACGGTGCTGAACAGGGTGGCCTCGTGCTTGCGGGCCAGTTCGCGCAGTTCGCTGTGCAGATCGGAGTCGATCTGGAAGCGGTGGACGGCGCCACGGTAGGTGGATTCGGCGGGGCGGGGACGGTCGGTCGGCAGGTCGAGCTGCTCGGGCAGGCCGGCCAGGCCGTGGCGCCAGAAGGCCAGTTGGGTGTGTGCCTGCGACTCGGAATCTGCCACTTCACCGAGGTTTTCGTGCTGCCAGAGGGTGTAGTCGGCGTACTGGATCGGCAGCGGCGCCCAGGTAGGGGTGGTCCCTTCGCGGCGAGCGGCGTAGGCGGCCATCAGGTCGGCGGCCAGCGGGCCGAGTGAGAAACCGTCCGCGGCGATGTGGTGGACCACCAAGACGAGCACGTGGTCGCCGTTCACCGCGAACAAGGCCGCACGCAGCGGGATTTCGGTGGTGAGGTCGAATCGAACCGCGGCGCAGGACAACAGGCGTTCGGGCAGTTCCGCCTCGGTGATCGCCTCGGGCCGCAGGGTGAGTTCTGCCGTGTCCGAGATCAACTGCTCGGCGCCCTCCGCACCGTCGGGGTAGCTGGTTCGCAGGGTCTCGTGCCGGGTGACCACGTCGGTGAGGGCGGCTTCGAGGGCGGTGATATCGAGGTCGCCGGTGAGCCGCAGCGCGACCGGGATGTTGTCGACGGCATCGCCGATACCGTCGACGTCGGCGAGGTAGCGGTTGAGAAACCACATCCGGCGCTGAGCGGCTGACAGCGGAATCCGCTCTGGTCGTTCGCGAGTGGTGAGTTCGAGGCGGCCACCGGTGCCGCGCAGGGCGGTGCACCGGTGGGCCAGGTCGGCCACGGTCGGGGCGTCGAACAGCAACCGGACCGGGATCTGGGTGTCGAGGGCGGCGCCGAGGCGGGCCGCGACCTGGGTGGCGTTGAGGGAGTTGCCGCCGAGGGCGAAGAAGTCGTCGTCGAGCCCGACTTCACGATCGGCGGGGAAACCGAGGACCGCGGCGTACGTGGCTGCCACGATGCGCGCGACCTCGGTGGCCGGCGCACGGAACACCGCGGCCTCGAAACTCGGTGCGGGCAGCGACTTCCGGTCGAGCTTGCCGGAGGTGTTGAGCGGGAACTCGTCCAGGACCACGAACGCCGCGGGGACCATGTAGGCGGGAAGGGTACGGATCAGCGTGGACTTCACCGCATCCACGTCGAGGTGCTGTGGTGCGACGAGATACGCCACCAGGGCGTCGTCGCGGACGATAACCGCGGCCTGGGTGATCTCGGGAAGTCCGGACAGGACGGCTTCGATCTCGCCGAGTTCGATCCGCAGACCGCGCAGCTTCACTTGGAAGTCGGTGCGGCCCAGGTACTCCAGCTCACCGTCGGTGGTCCACGTGACGAGGTCGCCGGTGCGGTACATGCGCTCGGCGAGGGTGAACGGGTTGGCGACGAAGCGGTCCGCGGTGAGGTCGGCACGGCCCGCGTAGCCTCGCGCCAGTTGAGCACCTGCCAGGTAGAGCTCGCCGGGGACGCCGACAGGGACCGGATGCAGCCGACCGTCGAGGACGTACACCTGGGTGTTGTGCACAGGTGCGCCGATCGGGACAGCGACGGTGTCGGCGTCGATCACCTCGTGGAAGGTGACGTCGACCGCGGCCTCGGTGGGGCCGTACAAGTTGTGCACAGCCGTACCGGTGCGCCGACGCAGTAGTTGAGCAGGCGTGGGCGGCAGTGCCTCGCCCGATGCGAACACCAGGCGCAGCGAAGCGCAGCTCGCGGTGGTCGTGGTCGCATCGCTCGCCGCGTCGGCGCGGGCATTCGCTTCGTCGAGCGCGGCGACGAAGACCGCCAGCATCGAGGGGACGAAGTGGGCGACGGTGATCTGCTCGGTGTCGATCAGCTGGGCCAGGTAGGCCGGGTCGCGGTGGCCGTCGGGGCGGGCCAGCACGAGACGGGCACCGATCTGCAAGGGCCAGAAGAACTCCCACACCGACACGTCGAAGGTGGCGGGGGTCTTCTGCAGGACGACGTCGGCGGGGGTGAGGCGGTAGGCGTCCTGCATCCACACCAGGCGGTTGACGATGGCGGTGTGGGAGACGACGACGCCCTTGGGCTGACCGGTGGAGCCGGAGGTGAAGATCAGGTAGGCGGCGTTGCCGGGGGTCAGGGTGGCGAGGCGGTCGGCGTCGGTGATCGGCTCGGACGAGTAGTCGGTGGTGTCGAGTTGCTCGAGATCGAGAATCGCGGGACGAGCGGTGGGCGCGTCATCGCGATCCTGCGCGGACAGGTCGATGTCGTCGATCGCACGGGTCAGGACGCAGACCGGATCGGCGGCGGCGATCACCTGGGCGATGCGCTCGGCCGGGTGGTCCGGGTCGAGCGGCACATAGGCGCCGCCCGCGGCGAGGACCGCGTACATGGCGACGACCAGGTCGGTCGAGCGACGCATACCGAGAGCCACGGTGCGATCGGGGCGAACACCGATCGAGATCAACAGGCGAGCAAGGCGATTCACCTGGGCGGCGAGCTCGGCGTAGCTCAACGACTCGCCTTCGAAGCTCACGGCGGTCGCATCCGGGGTGCGCTGGGCCTGCGCGGTGAACAGCGAGACCAGCGTCATGCGCTCGTCGACCGGGTACGCGGTGGCGTTCCAGGTGTCGAGCAGGTGGGTGCGCTCCGCGGTGTCGAGCAGGTCGATGTCGCCGATCACGACGGTGGGATCGGTGGTCACCGTCTCCAGCATCCGCAGGAAGCGGGTGCCGAGATCTGTGATGGTCTGCGCGTCGAAGAGGTCCGTCGCGTACTCGAAGCGGCCGAAAAGGCCGTCGGAGGTCTCGCGCAGGGTGAGGTGCAGGTCGAATTTGGCTGTGTGGGTGTCGATCTCGATTTCCGTGGCGGTCAAGCCCGCGAGTTCGAGTTCGGTGCGGGAGTTGTTCTGGAAGTCGAGCATCACCTGGAACAACGGGTGCCGCGCCGTCGAGCGCTCGGGATTGAGCGCCTCGACGAGACGGTCGAAGGTGACGTCGGTGTTGGCAAGGGCGCGTAGGTCGCTGTCGCGGACCGTGCCGAGGAGTTCGGTGAAGGTGGCGTCGGGCCGGATCCGGGCCCGCAGCACGAGCGTGTTGACGAACATCCCGACCAGGTCGTCGAGCGCCTGGTCACCGCGCCCTGCGACCGGAGTGCCGATCGAGATGTCTTGTTGGCCGGACAGTTTGGTGAGGGTGGCGGCGAAGACGGTGTGCAGCGCCATGAACAGCGAGGCGCCGGCATCCGCGCCGATGCCGCGTAGTCGTTCGGTGATCGCGGCGGGCACCGTGAAGGTTTGGCGCGCACCGCGACCCGAGGCCACCGCCGGGCGCGGACGGTCACTCGGCAGTGAGAGCAGGTCGGGCAGATCCGCCAGTTCGGTCGTCCAGAAGGCGATCTGTCGCGACATGGCGGAATCGGCGTCGTCCTCGGCACCGAGGGCATCGCGCTGCCAGAGGGCGAAGTCGGCGTACTGCACCGGCAGTGGCGTCCACTGGGGTGCGATGCCCGCCCGGTGAGCGGCGTAGGCGACCATCACGTCGCGGGTCAGTGGCGCGACCGACCAGCCGTCGGCGGCGATGTGGTGCAGCACGAGGACGAGGACGTGCTCGTCGGCGTCGGTGTGCAGCAGATGCAGGCGGACCGGGGGTTCCTCGTCGACCGTGAAAGGGACGGCGGCCAGCGCGCGGATCCGGCTGTCGAGGTCGACCAGGGCGATCGCGTGCGGTTCGAGGGTGATCGTCAGCTGGTCGGCGTCGAGCACCTGCTGGAACGGGATGCCGTCGACGGCGGGGTAGCGGGTCCGCAGCGCTTCGTGCCTGGCGAAGACCGCGGCGACGGCCGCGTTCATCGCGGCGTAGTCGATGGCGCCGGTCAGGCGGATGGCGGCGGCGATATTGTCGGCGACCGATTCGGCGTCGAACTGGTTCAGGAACCACATGCGCTGCTGGGCATACGACAGCGGAACCCGGTGCGGCCGTTCGCCTGCCACCAGCGCGGGCCTCGGCGCGACCGCTTCCGCGGAGCCGAGCACCGCGGCGAGTGCGGCCACAGTCGGCGCCTCGAACAGCACCTTCAGCGACACCACGCGACCGAGCGTGGTGCCGAGGCGAGACACCACCTGGGTGGCGACGAGGGAGTTGCCCCCGAGCGCGAAGAAGTCATCGTCGGCGCCGACCTGCTCGACCCCGAGCACCTCGCCGAACACCTGAGCCACCACGGACTCGGTGCCCGCGGCGGGCGCACGGAAGGCGCGCGCGGTGAACACCGGCTCCGGCAGCGCCTTGCGGTCGAGCTTGCCGTTGGGGGTGAGCGGCAGCGCATCGATCACGACGAACGCGGACGGCACCATGTGCGGGGCGAGGGTGCCACGCAGGGCAGCGGTGATCGCGTCGACCTCGGTGGCCGTTGCCGCCGCACCGACGGCTCGGTCCTCGATGGCAGCGGGCACCAGGTAAGCGACGAGTTGGTCGCCACGGTGGGCGTCGGCACGGACGAGCACGACGGCCTGGCGGATCGACGGCAGGGCGAGCAGGGCGGTTTCGACTTCACCGAGTTCGATCCGGAAGCCGCGGAGTTTGACCTGGTCATCGTTGCGACCCAGGTACTCGAGGGTGCCCTCGGTGGTCCACCGAACCAGGTCGCCGGTGCGGTACATGCGCTCGGACGGTGCCCACGGGCAGGCGACGAAGCGCGCCGCGGTGAGGGCCGCGCGGGAGCGGTAGCCACGGGCCACCTGGGCTCCCGCGACGTACAGCTCGCCCGCGACACCGGCGGGGACCGGTCGCAGCCGCGCGTCGAGTACCCACTGGGTGATGCCGCGCAGTGGGGCCCCGAGGGTCAGCGGGGAATCCGCGGTGAGGGGGGCACTGATATTGGTGGCGACCGTGGTCTCGGAGGGGCCGTAGGCGTTCACGAACGCGCGCGGGACGGGTCCGGTGGTCCAGCGGGCGATCAGATCGGGCGGGCAGGCTTCGCCGCCGACCATCACCATGCGAAGGGCGTCGAGTCGAGCGGGGTCGAGGACGGCCAGTCCGGACGGAGTCATCAGCGCATGGGTGACTCGCTGCTCCGAGAGCAGTTGGGCCAGTTCGTCTCCCACATGGCGACCCAGCGGGGCGATCACCAGCGTCGCGGCGGAGTTCACGGCGAGCAGGAATTCCATCACCGAGATGTCGAAGGACGGCGAGCCGACCTGTAGGACGCGGGCGTCGGCGGAGCCGAACATGCGGGCGGTTTCCTCGGCGGCGAAACCGGCGATGCCGGCCTGGGTCACCAGCACGCCCTTGGGCAGGCCGGTGGAGCCGGAGGTGTAGATGACGTAGGCGAGGTGCTCGGTGCGCAGGGGGCGAACGCGCTCGACGTCGGCGACGGGAGCGCTCGAACGCCCGGCGCATTCGGCCATCAGCTTCAGTTCGTCGAGGACCAGCCAGTCGATCGAGCCGGGCAGCGCCGGCTGCGACTCGGACACTGTAAGACCCAGTCGCGCACCGGAATCGGTCACCATATGGGTGATCCGATCGAGCGGGTAGCTCGGGTCGACCGGCAGCCAGGCGGCACCCGACTTGGCAACGGCCCATACCGCGAGGACCGACTCGATGGAGCGGGGGATGCCGACGGCGATGACGTCGTCGGGACCGACGCCACTGTCGATGAGGACCCTGGCCAGGCGTGACGACGCCCGGTCCAGTTCACGGTAGGTGAGGGTGCGGTCGCCGTCGGTCACGGCATCGCGATCCGCATCGGCCGCGACGGCCGTGGCCAGGAGGTCGGGCAGCAGGCCGGTGGCTGTCACCGGTGCTCCGCGCATGCCGACGAGCTGGGCATGTTCGGGCGCCGACAGCAGCGCGAGGTCACCGACCGCAGTGTCGGGGGCGGTGACCGCCGCGGCCAGTAGTCGCACGAAACGCGCACCGAGAGTGTGCATCTCGGGCTCGTCGAAGAGGTCGGTGGCATACAGGGTGACGGCCTCGATGCCGTCGGGTTCGCCTGCGGCACCGCGTCGTTCGGCGAGGGTGATCTGTAGGTCGAACTTGGTGATGTCGAGTTCGATCTCACGCACCGTGACCGGCGAGCCTGCCAGTTCGAAGGTGGTGTCGAGCACGGCCTGGAAGTTGAGCGCCACCTGGAACAGCGGGTGACGCGACTGCGAGCGAGCCGGGTTGACGACGTCGACCAGACGATCGAAGGGAACGGTGGCATGGGCGAAGGCGGCCAGGTCGGTTTCCCGGGTGTCTTCGAGCGCGGCAGTGAAGCTCGCCGCCGGATCGACCTCGGTGCGCAGCACCAGGGTGTTGACGAACATGCCGATCAGGTCGTCGATGGCGCGGTCACCACGGCCCGCGACGCCGGTACCGATGGCGATGTCGGTGGTCCCGGACAAGCGTGCGAGGAGCACAGCCAGCGCGGTGTGCAGGACCATGAACAGCGAGGCGCCTGCCTGCTGGGCCAGATCGGCGAGCCGCCGATGCAGGTCGGCGTCGATGGTGAAGGCGGTGCGTGCGCCGCGCATGCTCGGCTCGATCGGCCGCTGCCGGGCCGAGGGCAGCTCGAGCTGATCGGGCAGTCCCGCGAGAGTCCGCTCCCAGAAAGAGATTTCGCGCGAGGCGAGCGACTGCGGATCAGCTTCGGCGCCGAGGAGCTCGCGCTGCCAGAGGGCATAGTCGGCGTACTGCACACTCAGCGGCGACCAACCCGGGTCGACGCCGTCGGCCGCGACGCGGTAGGCGGTGAGTACGTCGCGGACGAGCACCTGCAGCGAAACACCGTCTGCCGCGATGTGATGCAGCACGACAGCGAGGACGCACTCCCCCGCCGGAGCATCCGCCACACTGTCGCCCGCGATGGGCTCGGCGAGCCGCGAGGCGGAGTTGTCCACAGCGCTGTCGACAGCCTCCGGGACAACGAAAATGCCCGCGCGGAAGGGAGCTTCGCGTTCGAGATCGAACCCGGCGCGAGCGAACCGAGTCAGCTCGGCGTCGAGGTCTGCGGCCGACACTGCGACGGGATCGCCGATGCGGACCGACCCGGCATCGCGGATGACCTGCTCGGCAACCTCACCACCAGGGGCGTCGACCGCGGGGAACACGGTGCGCAGGGCCTCGTGGCGGTCGACGACCGCGTGCAGCGCGGCGACCAGGGCGGGGAGATCGGCGGTGCCACGCAGGCGGATGACGAACGGCATGTTGTAGCCGGGGGCCGAGGGGTCGAAGCGGTTGAGGAACCAGATTCGTTGCTGCGCGGGGGAAAGCGGAATCAGTGCCGGGCGGGGGCGAGCGGTGAGCACGGGGAGCTGAGCCGAGACACCGGTGTCGTCACGTTCGGCGATGGCGGCGGCGAGGCGGGCGACAGTGGTCGCGCCGAACAGATCGCGCACGCCGAGGCGGCAGCCGAGGTCGGCGCCGAGGCGGGCCGCGACCTGGGTGGCCACCAGGCTGTTGCCGCCGAGGGCGAAGAAGTCGTCGTCGCGACCGATGCGGTCGAGGCCGAGTACCTCGCCGAACACCCTGGCCACCGTCTGCTCCACCGGGCCGACGGGTTCGGCGTAGGTGACGACGGTGCGGACGGGTGCGGGCAGGGCCTTGCGATCGAGCTTGCCCGACGCGTTCACCGGAAGGGTATCGAGCAGCACGAACGCGGCGGGCACCATGTAGGCGGGCAGCGCGCGCAGCGCGGACTCGCGCAGATCATCGATCGTGACCGCGCCCGGCTCGGCTTCCACGACATAGGCGACCAACTGCTCGCCGACGCCCGCGTCGTCACGGACCATGACCACGGCGCGCGCCGCGGAGTCGACACTCTCCAAGACGGCCTCGATCTCGCCGAGCTCGATCCGCAGACCACGCAGCTTCACCTGAAAATCGGTGCGCCCCAGGTATTCCAGCTCACCATTGGTGGTCCAGCGGACCAGGTCACCGGTGCGGTACATCCGTTCACCCGGCAGCGGGTGCACGACCGTGGCACCGGATCCGCCCTCGGCGACCGTGCGCCCGGAGTCGGCGGAGACCACCGCGGGCGCGGCGACGAAACGTCCGGCGGTGAGCTCGGGACGTCCTACATAACCCCGGGCGAGCTGTACCCCCGACAGATACAGCTCACCCGGAGCCCCGACTGGAACAGGCCGCAGCCGTGAGTCGAGAACATGGAGCCGGGTGTTGAACACCGGCGCGCCGATCGGCACCGTGACCCGGTCGCTGTCGTTCACCTCGTGGAAGGTGACGTCGACGGCGGCCTCGGTCGGGCCGTAGAGATTGTGGAGCCGGGCACCGGTCAGCAGCCGCAGCCGTTGGGCGGGCGCGGCGGGCAGAGCCTCACCGGAGGCGAAGACCAGCCGCAGCGAGGTGCGCTCGGCGATTTCCTGTTGGGACAGAAAGACTTCCAGCATCGATGGCACGAAATGTGCCACGGTGACGCCGTATTCGGCGATCACTCGGCGGAGGTAACCGGGATCGCGGTGGCCGTCCGGCTCGGCCAGCAGCAGCGTGGCGCCGATCTGCAAGGGCCAGAAGAACTCCCACACCGACACATCGAATGTGATCGGGGTCTTCTGCAACACCACGTCGACGCCGTGCAGCCGGTAGGTCTGCTGCATCCACACCAGCCGGTTCACGATCGCGGCGTGCTCGACGGCGACGCCCTTGGGAAGACCGGTGGAGCCGGAAGTGAAGATGACATACGCGGGGTGGCCGGGGCGCAGCGGCACCGTGCGGTCGGCATCGGTCAGCGGGGCGTCGTCGTAGTCGCTCAGATCGAGGGCGTCCACGGTCAGCACCGGCAGCCCGTCGACGGGCGCGCGGTCGCGGGTGGTCGTGAGCACCGCGGCCGGGGCGGCGGTGACAAGGATGTGCGTGATCCGCTCGGCCGGATGATCCGGGTCGATCGGCACGTAAGCCGCGCCCGTGGCGAGCACCGCGTACATCGCCACGACCAGTTCGGGCGACCGCCGAATACTCAGCGCCACCAGCGATTCCGGGCCGATGCCGTCCGCCCGCAGGCGCCGGGCCAGCCGGTTGACCCGCTGGGCCAGCTCGCGATAGGTCAGCGTCGCGTCCTCGGCGCCCGAAGACGTCGCCATGCGCACGGCCACATCGTCGGGGGTACGCGCGACCTGGGCTTCGAACAGGGCGGGCAGGGTGGCCACCGGCACCGAACGTTCGGCCAGCGCGGCATCGACATCGAACCGGGTGGAGTTCCAGATCCGCGTGCTGACCTGGAGTTCCAGTTCGGTCGCCACCTCGATCGCGCTCAGCGCGGTGTCGAGGTCGGCGGCGGCCAAGCGCTCGAGGAAACCGAGGAAGCGGGCGTGATGCCTGGCCAGGGTGTCGGCGTCGTAGAGGTGCGGGTTGGCCTCGAAATCGACGTGCACCCGATCGCGGTCGCCGTAGTAGACGTTGAGGCTCAGGTCCTCGATCGGACCGGTGGACAGCACCCGATAACGGCCGGTGGTGGTACCGAGTGTGAGGTCACTGCGGAAGAGCATGAAGTTGGCGAGCGGGCCGAACAGCGCACGCCGCGCGGGGCGGCCGTCGTCCTCGGCGTCGCGGCGGATGTCCTCGGCACGGTAGCGCTGATGGCGCAGCGCTCCCGCCACCTCCACCCGCGCCGCGCGCAGCAGCTCACCCCAGGTAGCGGCCGAACCCGCCGCGCCCGTGGGGAGTCGCAGCGGCACGATATTGGACAGCATCCCCGCCGAGCGGCGCATGACCGCGGTGGTGCGGGCGGTGACGGGCAGGCTCAGCACCGCGTCCGGGCGGTCGGTGAGGCGGCCCAGATAGGCGGCGAACGCGGCGAGGAGTACCGCGGAGATCGCCGAATCATCGCTGGCGGCAATGGTTTCCAGCCGGTCGACCAAGTTTTCGGACAGGCGTCCTCCGGTCACCAGGTTGATCGCCGACCGCGGCGCGGTGCGGCCGTCGAGCGCGGTAGGACTGTCCAGGCCCGCGATGCGCTGGGCCCAGTGCTCACGGTCGCCGATGAAACGGGTGCTTTCGCGGTACCGCTGTTCGCCCTCGACCAGCGCCGACAGCTCGCCCGGCACCACCTCGCGGGCCGGGGTGTCGAGCATCCGCGCGGTGTAGAGCTCGGCGATGCGCTGGGAGTTGGTGAACGCGCCGAACCCGTCGAGCACGATGTGATGGCCGCGCAGGTACCAGAACCAGCGCGCTTCGCCGACCCGCAGCACCGCACCCGCCACCAGCCGGTCGGTGAGCAGGTCGATGGGGGCACCGAACTCGGCGCGCATCCATTCCTGCGCGGCGGCCACGGGGTCGTCGTGGTGGCGGAGATCGATCAGCGGCAGCTCCTGCTCGACCGCGATGGTGTGGTCGACGTACTGGTGCGGGACACCGTCGAATTCGCCGATGCGCACCAGCGGCGAGCCGTAGGCGTGCGCGGCCTCTGCCGAAACCTGCTGCAGCACAGTGACATCGAGCTCGCCGTCGATATCGACGTACTGGGCGATGGTGATCGGGACATCGGGGTCGAGCAGCTGCGCGTACCAGACACCCAGCTGGGCCGGGGTCAGCGGAAACGGCGGGCCGATGACCTGCGCTTCCTGTGGTCGCGCACTGAACCCACCCAACTCCGTACCGTGCACCAGAGCCTCCTCGTATCACGAAAGAACAGCAGATCGAATGTTTTCGGGCAGCACGAATACACCTCGTGAACCGAAGATTCGATATGAACGCGGTGGGCGTGACGCCACACTCGCGCAAGATCCCCGACAGATCATGTGGATGAGATCGGCGACCACGGGTCGCCGAAGCAAACGGATGTTGTGTCCGTCGCGGGTGCCTAGCTGATGATCGTTCCTCCAACGGCTGTGTCAGTTACGTCACATGGTGCCTGTCCATGCAAAGCCGACAGTAGGCGCTCATTTAATAAAAGGGAACTTATTCCGGTAAAAAAACCGGTCGATTGTCCAGTCTGTACCAGTGGGTACTCACGACCAGGGCATGAGTGTGGGCTCCAACACATCGAACATCGATATGTGAGCCACCACACCTTCAGACCCGGACACTATGAGCCGAAACGTTGCATCTGCGTTGCATCCGCGCCGATGCGCCGATCGAGTACCCGAATCTTGGCTTCTATCTGCGCATACAGCGGCGAATCACGATCGACCGTCGATCGGTAGGCGGCCCACGCTGCGGCGTCGTCGCGCCCCTCCGGGCCCGAGGTCCAACGGCGCAGTACGCCGACTTCGGGGGCGGCGAGCACGGCGCTTCGCAACCGGACCCGGAGCTCGTCACGGATGTCGCAGATGCCGGGAGCCGAGGAGCGCGGCAGCACCGGGCCCGCGTACAAGCGCAATGCGGATTCGATATCACCGGAGTCGAGGGCGGCCCGAAGGGCCTCCACATCGGTTGCGACATGCACGCGCAGACGGTATGGACGCGAACCGACCACCGAGGCGCCGATCACCGACCGCAGCCGCGACATCGCCGCGCGGATCGTGCCGTTGTCCAGATCGGTGTCGTCGAGCAGCAGCGCCAGATGGTCGGCGCCGAGCCCTTCGGGATGTTCGGTGAGCAGGAGCAGGATCTCGGCATGACGTTGTGAGAGCGGCACCCGCTCCCCCGCGATACTCAACTGAGGTTGACCGAGGCCCAATACGTCGAGACCGAGGTTGGCCTGTTCGGTGTCGTCGCGGTTGGCCGCCGCCGGCGCCGCGATGCCGTGGCTCGCGCGCATCGCGCGCAGCACCAGGTCCATTTCGGCGGCGGTCGCGGCGGCTTTGACCAGAGCGAGGATTTCCGGCTTGGCCACCCGCATCCCGCCGGCAATCATCAGAACGCCGATCAGACGGCCGTCCGGCTCGTGCACGGGGGCCGCGGCGCCGGTGATCTGATGCATGCGATGCAGGAAATGTTCGGGTCCGTGGATCCAGGTGGCGCGGCCGGTGCGCACCACGAGGCCGACGGCGTTGGTGCCGATCCGGCGTTCGCTGAGATCGTCGCCTTCGCGCACGCCGATCTCGGCGGCGGCGGCGACCTGCTCGGGATGACCGTGCACCGAGAGCACGCGACCGAACTGGTCGGCCACTGTCACGATCAATCCGGCCTGCGACGCGTCCTGGACCAGCAATTTGTCGATCAGCGGCATGAGCGCGGCGATGGGATGGGCATCGCGATACCGCTCGAGATCGGCGCCGCGCAGCCCGCGACCGTCGATGACGTCCGTCGGATCGACACCACCGCGAACACTGCGCAGCCATGATTCGAGAACGAGCGGACGTAGAAGACCGGCCAGCTGGGTAAGCTGTTCACCACCGGCACTGAGATATCCATGGGCCTGTGCGGCATAGGCTTCCAGAGCACCGAGCTGTGCGCCCGACTCCGATGCCTGCCGTGGGGGCCTCCCACCTGTAAGATTGCTGACCATTTGCCTTTCTTTCCCGCTACAAACTGTACCGGGCAGTTATCGGGCAAAACGCCAGAAGTCTGGGTTTGTCCCGCAGGTCACATCGTGGTATCAACCGTCACTTCGTCACACGACCATGTGGTCGGCTATGGCTGCGGCGAGCATCACTGTCGTGGCCTGTGGACCACGGCGCAGCGGGACCGGGACAACCGACAGATCAGCGACCGTCAGGGCGTCGATGCCGTGGACGCGGCCCCGTTCGTCGACCACCGCACGCTCGTCGTGCGCGGGGCCCATGCGGCAGGTACCGGACAGGTGTTGCGAGGTGCCGAGGTTGGCGTACAGCCACTCGTCGTCGATGCGACTGATCGGTCGACCGAGCAGATCCGCGGTGAGCGCTGCTCCGTCGCGCAGGCGGGCGCGGTCTCGCGCACTGCGGAGATAGCGCTGGTCGACGTGGGCGGGGACGGTGGGATCTGTCGAGACGAGCGTCAGCTCGCCGGTCGACTCGGGATGCATCAGGGCGACCCCGATCCTGCGAAGACCCGGCGTGAACATCGGGGTGTACGGGCGTAGTTCCAGGTCGTCGATTTCGAGGACGTATTCGAGCGGGACGGCGGACTCGGCGGGCTCGGCGACACCGAACTCGACGCCGATCTCGGGGTGATCGGTGCACCACGCGCCGACCGCGGCGGGCCGCACGATCGCGACACCGAGCGAGCGCAGCAGCGGTTCGGGGCCGATTCCGGATCTGATCAGCAGCGCGGCCGACTCGACCGCGCCCGCGCACAACACCGTCTGATCGGCATAGCTTCGCCCGCGCTCACGACCGCGCGCCCACTCCACACCGATCACCGTCGTGCCGCGTAGTAGTAGCCGGGTCACCATGGTGTCGCTGGTGACCGTCAGGTTCTGTCGCCCCATTGCTGGATAGAGATGAGTGACGGCCGGCCCTGCTCGACGACCTCGCGACACCGCCAACGGCACCCGGCCGAATCCCCGATCGGCAGATCCGGCCGAGGCATTGAGGTCGGGGATTTCGGTGAACCCCGCCGCCGCGCACTGTCGCGCGAACTCGGCACTGAACTCCGTGGGATCGCTGGTTCGCGAGATCGGGATCGGGCCGCCGACGCCGTGGCCGGGGGCGCTGCCGAAATCCATGTCGTGTTCCAGGTCGCGGAAAACAGGCAGGACCGCTTCGAACGACCAGCGCGGACCTGCCACCGCACTCCATGCCGCGAAGTCGGTGGCGGGTGGGCGAATGAAGTAGCTGCCGTTGATCGCACCGGATCCACCGATCAGCTTGCCGCGCACCAGGTTTCCCGGGTAGCGCCAGAGCACACCGGATTCGGGGCCGACCGGTAGATGAGCCGGGTCGAGCAGTTCCCCCGTTGCTCGGTGTGCCGGTCCAGCTTCGAACACTCGCACCGAGCGCGCCGGATCGGCACTGAGCCGGGCCGCGAGCACACACCCCGCCGACCCGGCTCCGACGATGAGAGTGCTCGTCACGCAGGCGTATTCAGCGGGGTGGCACGCTCGGCTTGAGCGCTTCGAAACTGCGCGCCCGGATGACGCCGAGCCACAGGCCGGTGCCGTAGGCCACGTCGTCGAGACGCTTGTAGGCCACATAGCGCAGTGGGTCGAGGCCGCCGGAGTCGCGATGGGTGAACCAGTCGGCCAGACCGTCGGCGAGCGCCATGGTGATGGCGATCCTGCGGATCCGGCTCGACGCGATGACGGCGAGTAGCGTCACCGGCCAATAGTCCCGACACATCGCCGAAGCCAGTCGCCACATACCGGCGAAGTAGCCGCGGGCCAGGTAGACCGCGGCGATCCTGGTCGGGTTGTCGAGTTCGGTGAAGACCCGGCGCAGACGAACAAGGGCCGTGGCGAGGGTGACGAGTCCGCCGAGCAGACCCCACTTCGACAGTGTCGCGAACAGCAGACTCGCCAGCACGGTCCAGGTCGGCACCGACAGCGGCGAGACCAGGCCCGAGTGCCGTTTGCCGAGCGGTGCGGCGCCGGTGCCGTAGAACAGCTTTCGCCCGAACCAGGCACGGAAGGCGACACGGTGATCGTGGGCGACGTGCGCGGCGGGCTCGTAGCGCAACCGCCAGCCGGCGCGTTCGAGCCGCCAGCACAGGTCGACATCCTCTGCGACCTGCATCGATTCGTCGAATCCGCCCTCGCCGAGCAGCGCCGCGCGCCGCGCCAGCAGCGCCGCGCTCGGCACATACGACACGATGCCGCGCGCGTGCACCGCCGACTCGCGGCGGCCGAGGTCGAGTGAGGAGCGGGTGTGTTCGTAGCGGGCGAGCGCGTTGGATTCGGAGTCGAGGGCGACGATGCGCGGCGCGACGAGCGCGACCTGCGGATCGCTGAAATGCCCGAGCATGACCTCCAGCCACCCGCTGCGAGGCACCACGTCGGAGTCCAGGAACGCCACGAAGCCCGTTGTCGCCGCTTGCAATCCGGCATTTCGGGCAGCCGCGGGGCCGAGCGGACTCTCGTGCCGCAGCACCGTCACCTGACCACGGCCCGATCGCGGCGGAATGCGGACCGGTTCGTCGGAACCGTCGTCGACGACGATCACGTTGTGCCCGCGCAGCACAGCGAGCAGACGTAACAGCCCGTCGGCATTGTTGTAGAGCGGGATGACCACGGTGACGTCATCGAGTGACGGCTCGAGCCGCGGACGCGGGTTGGCCACGCCGGAATCGAGCAGTCGGCGGGCGACGATCGCGGACTTGGTGTCGGTCACCTCCAGGTATCCGTCGCCGATCAACTCGGCGGCCTCCGGGGCCAAGCGCAGCATCCGTGCGGGCGATCCTCCGATCAGGATCCGACCCCCGGAAAATGCGCGTACCCGTGGATCGATCCGTACCCCGAAGCCGTCGGGCAGACGATCATGGCGCATTCCTCGCATGCTATGCGCAGTTGGGCTCTCAGACATCATCACCCCACAAAAAAGGAGGAAAGTCTGCCTGAAATGCCGCCCTGACCGGTTGCCGGACGTGTCAACAAGATCGGCAGCGCATTTCCGGCAACCGGACTGGAGTAAAGGGTTCGGACGCGTCAGCGTTCCTCAGCTGCGCACGGCCGGAGCGCAGGCGGAGGTACGCCTAGCCGAGCGGACTCTCGTTGCACGCCTTGGCCGGTGGGCGCTTCACGGTCAGCGGCAGCGACACTCTGGCACGGCTACGAACCGGGCGTGAGTGGTCGACAGCAGGGCGCGGAATGGTGCGACCCGGCGCTGTCAATGCCGCTTCACCGTAGCCCTGCACGCATTCCGGATCGGGTCCGTTGGCGGGCAGGCCGGTGAAGAACTTCGCCGCCATGCAGCCGCCGCGGCAGGAGTCGTAGTGCGAGCACTTCGTGCACGCGCCACCGTCGACCGGTTCGCGCAGTTCGGCGAAGAGCGCCGAATCGGTCCAGACCGCCTCGAAACCACCGTCGGCGACGATGTTTCCGGCCTTGAAGCGGTCGTGGATGGCGAAGGGGCAGGCATAGACGTCGCCGAGCGGGTCGACCAGGCAGACCACGCGACCCGCGCCGCACATGTTCAAACCCGGTAGCGCTGAGCCGAATGCGGACAGGTGGAAGAACGAGTCGCCGGTGAGCACGCCCTCGCCGTTGCGGACGAGCCAGTCGTAGAGCTCGCGTTGCTGCTCGGGCAGCGGGTGCAGTTCGTCCCACACGTCGGCGCCGCGACCCGAGGGGCGCAGCCGAGTGAGTCGCAAGGTGGCGCCGTACTTGTCGGCGATGGCCTTGAACTCGTCGAGCTGGGAGATGTTGTGACGGGTGGCCACGACCGAGAGCTTCGCGTCCTTGAAACCCGCCGCGGCGAGGTTCGACAGCGCCTTGATCGCGGTGTCGTAGGAGCCGGGACCGCGCACGGCGTCGTTGACCGCGGCATCGGCGCCGTCGAGAGAGATCTGCACGTCGACGTAGTCGCTGGCCGCCAAGCGCGCGGCGACCTCTTCGTTGATGCGAACGCCGTTGGTGGAGAACTTGACCCCCACATTGTGCGCGGTGGCGTAGTCGACCAGTTCCCAGAAGTCCGGGCGCACGGTCGGTTCACCGCCGCCGATGTTGACGTAGAAGATCTGCATGCGCTCGAACTCGTCGATCAGTGCCTTGCACTGCTCGGTGCTCAGTTCGTCCGGGTCGCGGCGGCCCGACGAGGACAGACAGTGCACGCAGGACAGGTTGCAGGCGTAGGTGAGTTCCCAGGTGAGGCAGATCGGTGCGCCGAGGCCCGATTCGAAGCGGTCGATCAGCCTGCCGCCCTGGGGTGCGTCACCCGCGGGCAAGGCTTTCGGTGCGGCGGTGACCGGGCCGGGCGATGCCACGATCATGTCGGTGTCGGCCAGCTGCCCGAGCGCGGCCAGGTGCGCGTCGGAGGCGTCGATGCCCTTGGCGCGCAGCGCCTCGCGCACGGAAGAGTGCGCGGGCAGCGACCGGACCACGTCGACGAGATCGCGGCTCTTGAGGAACGAGAGCTTGCGGGTCCCGAAGTGGTACAGCAGCGCGCCGAAGGATTCCGGGCGCAACGAGACCCGCGGGTGCAGCGTCCAACGGGTGTCGAGATCGAGCATGGTCAGTACACGCCGCACATGCCGTCGATGCTGACCTCTTCGATCAGCGTCTCGGTGACCAGGTCCTCGTCGGATTCGACGGTCGCAGGCGTGGTGTTCTCAGGCATGACTACCTCCATTGTGTTGCCGGTCACCTCGAACCTTAACGTCAGTGACTGCCATAAAGGGCGGAATCGGAAAATCTTTCTCTGAGCACACCCCGCCCCCATCAGCTGCGAACCCCTCTAGACTTCCGGGGGCAGGATGGGAAAAGGGCTGATGGCCCGGTGGCAGCAGAGGTGAGGCAGAGGCTTGCGTAACCATGGTGGGGCGGGCGCTAGTTCGACACTGTCCGAGGCAGAGATCGTCGACGCGGCACTGAAGGTGGTGCGTGAGGACGGGGTCGAAAAACTTTCGATGCGACGGCTCTCGCGCGAGCTCGGGGTGTCGCCGATGGCGCCGTACTACTACGTGGCCGACAAGCGCGAGTTGCTCGATCTCGTCGCCAGCGCCGCACTGCTCGGGGTGCGCAAGCCGCCGCGCGAGTCCGGTCCGTGGCAGCAGCGCCTGCGCGATCTGATCGATCAGATAGACGATAAACTCCGCACGCATCCCGGCCTCGGCGACATCTTGCTCGAGCAGATGCTCGGCAAGCAGCTCGACCTGATCGAAGCGGTGATGGAGATCCTGTTCGACGCGGGCTTCAGCGACCGCAACGTGCTGGCCGCCTACGCGACCATCCACACCTACCTGTTCGGCCGCAGCAGAGTGAACCCGCGCGACCGTTCCGCGCCGGCGGATGTGCTGCTGCCCGAGGCGGTGGCCCGAGCCACGAAGTACATGTCCGACCTGCGCGGCAAGTACTCCTACGACTTCGGGATGGAGGTGCTGGTCGCCGGACTCGAGGCACAGCTTGCCCTGCAGGCGCGTTCCGGCCTAGCATGAAACTGAAACACGTTCTAGTTTTGCCCGAGAGGACGACATGACCACAGTCGAGGTTCCGCACGGCTCGCGCTCGGTGGTGCTGCGGGTAGCAGCGGTGATCGCCGAAACGGCCGATACGCACTCCGTGGTCTTCGAGGTGCCCGCCGAACTGCGCGAGCGCTTCGCCTACACCCCCGGCCAGTTCCTGACGCTGCGTATCCCGAGCGAGCAGACCGGATCGGTCGCCCGCTGCTATTCGCTGGCCAGCTCGCCGTTCACCGATGATCAGCCGAAGGTGACGGTCAAACGCACCGAGGGCGGGTACGGCTCGAACTGGCTCTGCGACAACCTCGCCGTCGGCGACGAGGTCGAGGTGCTGCCGCCCTCTGGTGTGTTCACGCCGAAAGATCTCGACGAAGACCTGCTGCTGTTCGGAGCGGGTAGCGGGATCACGCCGGTGATGTCGATCCTGAAGTCGGCGCTGTCGCAGGGTTCGGGCAAGGTCGTGCTGGTCTACGCCAATCGCGACGCGAATTCGGTGATCTTCGCCGACGAACTGCGCGATCTCGTCGGCAAGCATCCCCAGCGACTCACCGTCATCCACTGGCTCGAGCCGCTGCTCGGCCTGCCGACCGCCGACATGATGGCCACCCTGGTCTCGCCCTACACCAGCTATGAAGCGTTCATGTGCGGGCCGAAGCCGTTCATGGACCTGGTGCACGACGCGTTGGCCTCGCTCGAGGTGCCACGGAACCGGACCCATGCCGAGGTGTTCAATTCCCTCGCGGGCGATCCGTTCGCCGCCCACGCACCCGCCGAGGTCTCCGAGGCCGAGGCTGCCGACGCGGCGACGGTCGAGGTGGAGCTCGACGGCGAGGTGCACGAAATGTCGTGGCCGCGTAAGCAGACGCTGGTCGACATCATGCTCGACAAGGGCCTCGACGTGCCCTACTCCTGCCAGGAGGGCGAGTGTGGGTCGTGTGCCTGCACCGTGCTGGAAGGCAAAGTGGAGATGGCCAATTCGGAGATCCTGGATCCCGAGGACATCGAGAACGGGTACATCCTCGGCTGCCAGGCGCGGCCGGTGACCGATCGGTTGCGGATCCAGTTCTAACGCAGGGCGCGGTAGGCGGCACGTTGCTCGGGCTCGAGGTGTTCGGTCGCGTAACTCAACGCGGTGCGGCCCAATTCGGGTGCGTTCTTGTCGAGAAAGTCAGTGAGCGCGGCCTGGTCGACGCGTTTGCCTACTTCGCGCAGCATCCAGCCGAGCGCTTTCTGGATCAGGTCTCGGCGGTCCGACCGGAGAATCTCGGCGAGTTCCAGGGTGGTGCTCGGGTCACCCGCCTTGATGAAGGCGAAGGTGGACAGCAGCGCTACTCGACGCTCCCAGAGTGAATCCTGGTCGGCCAGTTCGAAAAGTAGAGTGCGTTCTCTGTCGAGCAGCCACGGGCCGATGATGTTCTCGGCGGAGGCGTCGACCAGGTCCCAGTTGTTGACTCGTCCCCTCCGGACGGCTGCCAGATAGAGGTCGACCATCTCCTCGCGGGCCTTGTCGTCGCGGACGCGCGGTTTCGATACCTCGGCGAAGCGGGCGTTGAGGATGAACAGGGCGGCCAGGCGTTCCTCGTGGAGGGGGCTGTCGAGGAGTTCGTCGATCTGCGAAAGGGGAAGTGTGGCGAACTGTTTCGCCACCTTCCTGGTGGCGGGAACTCGGATGCCGAGGAAGATGTCGCCCTCGCCGTATTCGCCGGGGCCGGTTTTGAAGAAACGTTGCAGGTGATGCGCGTCGGTGGGGTTCGCCAGGTCGGCGAGGGCCTTGCGCACCTGTGCAGCGGTGGGGAGCTCGGACACACGCACCTCCGGGTCGGGGATTCTCCCCGCATTCAACACTGGTGCGGTGACATGTTCACGCAGGAAGCGCACCGAGTAGGCGACCCGACTCGAATGTCGCCGCACCGGAAGGCAATTCGCCCGGTCGCCCGCTGGTGCGAACGGTGACCGTGCCGGTGCCGGTGGTGGGGCGTCCGAGTGCGTCCATCTTGCGGACAGTTTGGGCGGCGACGGCTTGGGCGCTGTCGAACAGGCGCACGCCGTCGGGCAGGGCGGCGACGATGGCGTCGATGACCAGCGGATAGTGGGTACAGCCGAGGACCACGCCCTCGACGTCGGCCGGGGTGCGGGCGGCGGAGTCGGCGATCGACTCGCGGATGGCCTTGATGTCGCCGCGGTCGATCGCGTCGGCCAGTCCGTGGCAGGCGACCCCGACCACCTTCGCGTCACCGCCGAACCGGGCGATCAGGTCGGCTTGGTAACGACTGGCGGTGGTCGCCGCGGTCGCCCATACCGCCACCGAATTACATTGCGCGGCAGCGGGTTTGATCGCGGGAACGGTGCCGATCACCGGCACCGAATCCCCCACCTCGGCCCGCACATGGTCCAACGCGGTGACGCTGGCGGTATTGCACGGCAGCACGATCACCTCGGCCCCCGACTCGACCGCCTGGCGCGCCGCGCCGACGACCCGCTCGACCACCCACTGCTCGGGCTTGGGCCCCCACGGCGCGCCGTCGGGGTCGAGCAACAGCAACAGGTCGACATCGGGCCGCAGTTTGCGCAACCACGAAGCCGTAGGCAAGAGGCCGAGGCCGGAATCGATGAGCGCGACGATCACCGCTACACCGTATTACAGCGGTGAGATCGGCCGATCGCGACCGTGTGCGCGCCGCCGTGGCGCCCGAGACCTCGGGTGACCCTCAGCCCGCTGCGGCGAGGAGGTCGGCCACCGGGGTGGGGGTGGCCAGCTTCGCGCGCAGTTTCATCACCTGGCCGGTCAGGCCCGCACCGAGGACGGCGGTGAGGATGCCGTCGCGGGAGTAGTAGGCGAGGAACTTGCGGCCGTCGTCGGTGACGATGGTGAGGTCGTCGTCGGGTGATGGGGTGCCGAGGGCCTGGATCTTGACGTCGTACTGATCGCTCCAGAAGTACGGGACGCGGGCCATGGTGAGGGGTGCGCCGCCGAGGAGAGCGGTGACCAGCAGTTTTGCCTGTTCGCCCGCGCTGGTCCAGTGTTCTACACGCTTGCGGACGCCGGTGTCGTGCTGCCAGGCGGCAACGTCGCCGACCGCCCAGACCGCGTCGGCGGAGGTGCGGCCGACCTCGTCGGCGAGCACGCCACCGCCCGCGGACCTGTCGGCCAGTTCGATGCCGGAGTCGGCCAGCCAGTCGGTGACGGGCACCGAGCCCACACCGACCACGACCAGGTCGGCGTCGATCTCGGTGCCGTCGGTGCAGACGGCGCCGCACACCCGGCCGGCGTCGTCGGCACGCAGGGTGTCGACGCCGGTGCCGCAGCGCAGGTCCACGCCTTCGTCGAGGTGCATGCGCGCCACCAGGCCACCGATCTGCTCGCCGAGGATCGACGCGAGCGGAGTGGGCTGGGGTTCGACGAGGGTGACCTCGACTCCGGCGGCGCGGAAGCTGGCGGCGAGCTCACAGCCGATGAAACCGGCGCCGATGATCAGGGCGCGGGTCGCGCCCTCGAGTTCGGCGCGCAGAGTCGCGGCGTCCTCGTGGGCGCGCAGCACGTGTACGCCCGCGACCTGGGGCAGGCCGGGGAGCTTGCGGGGGCGCAGACCGGTCGCGATGATCAGCTGGTCGTAGGCGATGGTGCTGCCGTCGGCCAAGGCGACGGTGCGCGCGGCGGTGTCGACGCCGGTGACAGCGGTGCCGAGGCGCAGCTCGATGTTCTTGTCCGCGAAGAACTCCGGTGGGCGAAGGGTGGTGTCGTCGGTCTCGCCACGCACGAACTGCTTCGACAGCGGCGGACGGTCGTACGGCGGGCGCGACTCGTCACCGAGCAGCAGCACACCGCCTTCGTACCCGGCCCGACGCAGTTCCTCGGCCGTTCGCAGGCCTGCCAGACCCGCTCCGACGATCACGATGGGCGCGCTCATGTTGTGTCCTCTCGGCATGCTCGGTCACCGACCGCACCCATGCCATGTTCTGCTGTGTCGCGGACCACTACGGCCCCCAGATGTTTGTACCAGTGCGCCGGGCCGCCTGTGACACCCACGTCGCAACCCAACCGTGCCGCTTCCGATATCGACCGGGCGGTCAATCAGGAGTAGACCGAGGTCAGAGGTATTTTCGTCTCAACGAGGAGGCATTCCCCATGTTCACCAACAGTCGCGCACAGGATTTTCTCGCCGTCGTGCTCGGCGCATTCACCGCATTGTCGCCCCTGTGGCTCGACACCAACGACAATGCCCGCTGGACTCTCATCGTGCTCGGCGTACTCATCGCCGCGACCGGTCTGATCCAGATGGCCAGGGACGATCTGTCCGTCGCGGACTACGCGATGGGCGTGTTCGGCGTGCTGCTGTTCATCTCGCCGTGGGCCATGGACTTCACCGCCTTCAGCGGCGCATCCTGGACCGCATGGGTGGTCGGAGTGGTGACGGCGGTGGTGGCGGTCGCCGCGCTACCCGCGATGAACCAGCGCCTGCACAACATGGCTCCACATCACTGATGCCGGGCCGACGAGTCGGGCGCCGCAACGCGAAACGCGATGGCGACGCCCGGCAACTCATCCTGGATGCCGCCGAAACCCTGTTCGCCACACAGGGATTCGATGCCACACCGACCGCAGCCGTCGCCGCGGCCGCCGATGTGCCGAAAGGACTGGTCTTCTACTACTTCCCCACCAAGAACGCGATCCTGTCCGCGCTCATGCGCGAACGCGTCCCGGCACACCCGATCGACGACCTCGCCGCCGTGGTGAGCCCCGGCGATCCGGCCGCCAGCCTCATCAACCTCGACACCGCGATCAACCTGCGCGACCACCATTCCTCGGTCCTGCGGGTGATCATGTGGCGCGAGGCCGACACCCACCCCGACGTCCGCCGCACCCTGCGCGTCCTGCGCGACCAGCTCCTCGACGTCACCGCCCGTGTACTGCAAGCCAGCACCCCGGTCCCGGTTCGGCCCGGCACCCTGCACGCGTGCGCGGCCGCCTGGGTGTCCGCCATGTTCGCGATCGCCAGCACCGACCGCCTCCACGCCCTCGACGGTCTACCCGTGCCGACGGCCGACGACCTGGTGAATGTCGCCCAGGTGGTCGCGGCGGGGATGACCCAACTCGGCTGATCCCGGCGCGCTCGGTCGACTCGCCCGCGAACCGCCGCCGAGGACGCGGATGGCCGCCAGCCCGAGGACGACGTGCAGGCCGGCCGCCGTAGCGGCGACAACATGCAATCCGCTGACGAAGGCGCTGCGGGCGTCGTCCAGCACGGCGGGCGCGAGGGCCGAAAGGCGCAGGGTTTCGCCGAGGGTGGGAGCGAGGTCGGGGCCCTGGATGCGGAAGAGGACGGCGGCCAGGGAGCCGAACAGGGCGATACCGAGGGCGTTGCCGAGTTCGTTGCCGGTTTCGGCCAGGGCGGCGGCTGCCCCTGCCCGTTCGACCGGGACCGCGGCGACGGCGATGTCGGCGACCACACTGAACGAGATGCCGTAGCCGACGCCTGCGACCACGGTCGCGGCGATGTACCAGCCCACACCGCCGCCGGAACCGGTCGCCAACAGCAGCAACAGGCCGACCGCGATCGTGAAGTGGGCGGTGATCAGGGCTGCCGAGTGCCCGACGCGGGCGACGACGGCCGGGGTGAGGACGGCGGCCACGGTGAGCACGAGTGCGCCGGGGACCGCCAGCAGCGCGGCGTCGGCGATGGACATCCCGAGCACGGATTGCAGGTAGGTCGCGGCCAGGTAAGCGGTCGCCGACCAGGCCGCCAGGGGCAGGAACCCGGTGATGATCGCGATGGTGAAGACCCGGTTGCGGAACAGGGTGAAGTCGACGAGCGGATTGTCGATGCGCCCCTGCCTGCGGCCGAACGATCCGAGCAGAGCCACTCCGGCCAGCCCGACCATCACCGTCGAGATCGAGACACCCTGGGCGGCCACGTGTTTCACCGCGAACATGGTGAGCAAGAGCCCGGTCGCCGAGGTGAGCACGCTCGCCACATCGATACGGCCGTGCCCGGTCGCGCGCACCTCACCGAGCAGGACCGGCGCCAGCACCAGGAACACCAGCACCACGGGCACATTGATCAGCAGCACCGAGCCCCACCAGAACCGCGTCAGCAGCTGACCGGCGACGATCGGGCCGATCGCGAAACCCGCCGCGAAGGTGGCGGCGAAGATGCCGATGGCCTGTGCGCGACGGCGTGGGTCGGTGAACAGGGTGCCGAGCACGGCGAGCGCCGACGGCAACAGCGTCGCACCGGCCACACCCATCAGGACACGGAAGGCGATCAACAGTTCGGGACTCGTGGCGAAGGCCGCCCCCACCGAGCCGAGGCCGAACATCGCGACGCCGATCATCAACAGGCGCTTGCGGCCGTAGCGGTCGCCGATGGTGCCGAACGCGATCAGCAGTGAGCCGACCGCGAAGCCGTAGCTGTCCAGGATCCACAGGGCTTCGTCGGCCGAAGGTGAGAGCGCGTCGGTGATGGCGGGCATCGCCAGGAACAGCACCGAGCCGTCCATCGCGACGAGCAGGACGGGACCGAGTACCACCAGCAGGCCAAGCCAGGACCGCACGTCGGTGTCATGGGTTCGATTCATGTCACTCACCCTGCGAGCGCGTGCGGGTGACAACCAGGCCCCTGACGTGGGTACACCCAGCCGGGATAGGCAGGACAGCACCCAGGTGCCTACGATCGGAACGATGGAGTTGGAAAGCCTCGGAACGTTCCTCAAGTCCCGCCGCGACCGAACCACCCCTGAACGGATCGGCCTACGGACCTTCGGCGTCACCCGCCGCGTGCCCGGCCTGCGCCGCGAGGAGCTCGCTCAGCTCGCCGGGGTCAGTACCGGGTACTACACCCGCCTCGAACAGGACCAGGCGGGGACCGTCTCCGCGCAGGTCATCGCCGCCATCGCCCGGGTGCTCCAGCTCGACCCCGCCGAAACGGCCCACCTGCACAATCTCGCAGGCCAACCGACCGTCCCGCGCCTGGTCAGAGACGAACCGGAGCAACCTCACCCTCGGGTGCTCGCGCTGCTCACCTCACTCGGCGACACCATGCCCGCCATCGTCCTCGGGCGCCGTGGCGATGTACTCGCCTGGAATCGTGCCGGGCACGCGCTCGTCGGCGAGCACCTCGATATCACCGCCCCCGACGACCCCGCGCGACGCCCGTCGATTCCACGGCTGTTCTTCCTCGATCCCCTCGCCAGGGACCTGTACCGAAACTGGGACGAACTCGCCCGCATCCACGTCGGCTACCTGCGGTTGACCGCGGGACGCCATCCCACCGACGCTGCCCTGGCCGAACTGATCGGCGAACTCGCCATGCGCAGTGCGACTTTCGCGACGCTGTGGGCAGCGGCGGAGGTCGCCGATTGCACCGTGGGGCCGATGGATCTGCGTCATCCGACGGTCGGGCGCGTCGATGTCGACTATCAGGTGTGGTTGCAGCCCGACAGTCCCGACCACCGACTCGAGATCTACACCGCGCGCGATGAGGGTTCGGCCGATGCGCTGCGCCTGCTGACTGCCGGATCCGCCGGGACACGTCAGCTTCCGGCGATGGTCGACTCCGAGGCATCGGACGGAACCCCCACCTAGGCCGACGAACCGGTGACGCCGCACTTGCGACGCCACCGGTGTCGATCAACTGCCCGCGATGATCGACGCCGCTGCGCCCGGTGGGACCGGGGCGTAGGAGTCGAACACCATCGAGTAGTTCGCTCGGCCACGGGTTTTCGAGCGGAGGTCCCCGATGTAGCCGAACATCTCCTGGAGCGGGGTCAGCGCGCGGATGATATGCGCGCCGCCCCGTTCCGTTAGTTCGGTGACCCGGCCGCGGCGGGCGTTGAGGTCACCGATCACCTCGCCGACGTACTCCTCCGGAGTCACGACCTCGACGGCCATCACCGGTTCGAGCAGTACCGGCTCGGCCCTCGCGAGCGCGGCACGCACCGCGGCCGCGCCCGCGAGGCGGAACGCCAGCTCCGACGAATCCTGCACGTGCGCGGCGCCGTCGAGCAGCGTCACCTTCACGTTCACCAGGGGGAAGCCGGCGAGTGTGCCGACGCGCAGCGCGTCCTGCGCGCCCGCGTCGACCGCGGGGATGTACTCCCGCGGTACCCGCCCGCCGGTGACCCGGCTGTCGAATTCGTAGATCGCGTCGTCATCGGCCACATGTGGTTCCAGCGCGATCACCACCTTGGCGAACTGTCCGTGCCCACCCTGTTGCTTGCGGTGGGTGTATTCGAACAGATCGACTGCGGCGGTGATGGTTTCGCGGTAGGCCACACGTGGGGCGCCGATGTCGGCGTCGACTCGGAACTCCCGCTTCATCCGGTCGGCCAGGATCTCCAGGTGCAGTTCGCCCATGCCGCCGATGACCGTCTGGCCGGTTTCGGCGTCGACGTGCACGGTGAACGTCGGGTCCTCGTCGGCCAGGCGAGCCAGGGCGGTGCCCAGCTTGTCCTGGTCGGCGCGGGTCCTCGGTTCGATCGAGACGGCGAGTACCGGGTCGGGGAAGGTCATCGACTCCAGGACGACGGGGGCTTGCCGATCGCACAGGGTGTCGCCGGTTCCCGTTGCCTTCAGGCCGATCACGGCACAGATCTGACCGGCCTGCACCCGCTCGACGGCGATCTCGGTGCTCGAATGCATCTGGAACAGTTTGCCGAGGCGCTCCTTTCGTCCGTTGGTCGAATTCAGTACGGTCGCACCGGGTTCGGCGGTACCGGAGTACACCCGCAGGTACACGAGCTTGCCGAAGAACGGGTGCAGCGCGACCTTGAACGCCAGGGCCGCGAACGGCTCGGCGACATCGGGCGCGCGGTGGATGTGTTCGCCTTCCGGCGAGAATCCGTGCACAGCGACAACATCCAGCGGCGACGGCAGGTAGTCGACGACGGCGTCCAAGAGCGGTTGCACACCGATGTTCGCCAGCGCCGAACCACACAGGACCGGGTAGGCCTGTGCGTCGATCGTCATCCGCCGGATGGCGGCTTTCATGAGGTCGACGGTGATCGGCCGACCGGCGAGGTAGCGCTCGAGCACTTCCTCATCGGCTTCGGCGACCGCCGCCTCCAGCGCGTCACGATGCTGGAAGGCTTTGGTGCGCAAATCTTCCGGGATCTCGATCGTCTCGAAGTGGGTGCCGCGATCGGTGTCGCCACGCCACACCTTCGCGGTCATCTCGACCAGGTCGATGATCCCGTCGAACTCGCGCTCCGCGCCGATCGGCAGCTGGATCGCCAAAGGACGCACGCCCAGTCGCTCCGCGATGGTCCGCACGGTGAACGCGAAATCGGCGCCGAGCTTGTCCATCTTGTTCACGAAGCAGATCCGTGGAACGCCGTACTTGTCGGCTTGGCGCCACACCTGCTCGGACTGTGGCTCCACGCCCTCCTTGGCATCGAACACCGCGATCGCACCGTCGAGTACCCGCAGGGAGCGCTCCACCTCGACGGTGAAGTCGACGTGGCCAGGGGTGTCGAGGATGGTGATCTGGTGCTCGTTCCACCAGCAGGTGGTCGCCGCCGCCGCGATAGTGATGCCGTGTTCGCGCTCTTGGACCATGCGATCCATCACTGCGGTACCGTCGTGCACCTCGCCGAGCGTCCGGGTGACGCCGGTGTAGAACAGCACCCGCTCGGTGGTCGTGGTCTTACCGGCGTCGATGTGGGCGGCGATGCCGATATTGCGTATTCGGGCGAGATCGAATCTGGTCATGAGAATCCCCCAGGCTGGTTCGGTCGATGAATCGACGCTCGCCAGTTGTGCGTTCCTGGGACGGCACGGGCGTCGGATCACGCGGCGCCGCACCGGCGCCGAAAGACCCGATGCGAGCTAGAACCGCGACTGCGGACGTGCTGTAACCATGCGACAAGTTCTACGCGCCCGATCGCGCGCTGTCGACGGGATTTCCGCCGCCCGGGCATAAACGGGCGAGCACGACGGTTCGTCACAACGAACAGCCCCGCCACCCCTAGGAGCCGACCGATGCCCGAAACCCCACTCGACCTGCACGCTCTCATCGCCGACTCTCGCATCGGCATCCTGGCCACCATCAAGTCCGACGGCCGCCCCCAACTCTCCCCCGTCACCCCGTATTACGACCGCGCGGCGGGCATCATCTATGTCTCCATGACCGAGGGTCGCGCCAAAACGGTCAACCTTCGACGCGATCCCCGGGCTGCCCTGGAGGTCACCAGCGCTGACGGATGGTCGTGGGCCACCGCCGAGGGCACCGCGACATTGACCGGTCCCGGAACCGATCCGAACGGGCCGGAAGTCGAGGCGCTGGTCGACTACTACCGCGCGGCCGCGGGCGAGCATCCCGACTGGAACGAGTACCGCGAAGTCATGGTCTCGGACCGGCGCGTACTCATGGCGTTGTCCGTCGAGCACGTTTACGGGGCCAAGATTCGCTGAGTCATTCTGTCGCCGACAGGAATTCGGTGACATCCGGGGCGAACCGGGCATGTTTGATCGCACCGAGATGGCTTGTCGCGGGGTAGATGATCAGGCGGGAATCGGGAATGCCGTCGGCGGTGTAGCGGAAGGAGGATTGGTCGTAGAACTCGTCGCGTTCGCCTGCGACGACCAGAGTGGGGGTCGTGATGTCGGCTAGGCGGTCGGTGAGGTCGAAGGCATCTTCGGCACGGACGAAGGCGAGGGTGTCGGCTGGGTTCTTCGGGCGAAGCAGTGGGTCCGCCAACCAGGCCGCGGCGCCGATGAGGCGGGCCTTCAGCGGCGATTCGATGCCCTGGGTCACCATGTGGTGCAGAGACCGTTTTCCCGCGGCGGCGGCCTCCGCGTAGTTCATCTGCGACACGCGCGCGGACTGGTCGAGACGGTAGGCGGAGGAAGCGATCACCAATCGGCGCACGGCCGAGGGATGGTCGGCGGCGAGTTGCAGGGCTACCGAGCCTCCCGAGGAAATGCCGAGAACGTCTACGGGAGCGCCGAATTCGGCGTGCAGGGCTTCCGCGTGCGCCCGTGCGATATCGGCCATCGAGGTACCCGCCGCCATCCCCGGCGCGCGATTGACCGCGTACACCCGAAAGTTCCTGGCCAACGGCGCCATCGTCTTGATCTCGCTGGACCGCAGCCAGCCACTCGGATTGGCGTGGTCGGGCATGAACCACCGCAAGAACACCAATGGACGCCCCGACCCGAACGCGAGATAGGGCATCCCGTGTTCGAGCACCCCTTCGCTGACATCCAGTTCCCGCTCGAGTGCCCTACCCATTGCGTCTCCGATCCTCTCGAATGCGTTGGCGCCTCAACGCTACCGAGCACCACCGACAACCACGATGACCTGCGAGGTCATCCACCATCAGTAGGCTGGCGGTTCATCGACTACAGGAGAATCCGATGGGACAAGAATCGCTGTTGCGCCGCGGTGTCGGCGCATTCAACACCGGCGTGGTCGCCCTGACCAATGCCCCCGTCATCGGCAAACTACTGGGCAAAGCCTTCGCCCAGATCACCTACACCGGCCGCCGCTCAGGCCGCACCTTCAGCACCCCCGTCAACTACCGCCGCGCCGGCAACGAATACCTCATCGGCGTGGCGATGCCGGACAAGAAGACGTGGTGGCGCAACTTCCTGGGCGAAGGAGCCCCCGCCACCCTCCGCATCGACGGCATCGACCACCCCGGCCACGCCATAGCGGCCCGGGACGACCGAGGCCGAGTGACCGTCCGCGTCCGACCGGAGTAGTGGATCCGTCCGCGTCGGTGAACCGGACGACCTCCCCGGAAACGCCGAACGGCGCCGCTCCCGGAGGAGCGACGCCGTTCAGGTTGTGCAGTGGGTCTTACAGACTCACTTGATGATCTTCGTGACGCGACCGGCACCGACGGTGCGGCCACCTTCGCGGATCGCGAAGCGCAGGCCTTCGTCCATGGCGACCGGCTGGATGAGCTTGACAGTCATCTCGGTGTTGTCGCCGGGCATGACCATCTCGGTGCCCTCGGGGAGGGTAACGACGCCGGTCACGTCCGTGGTACGGAAGTAGAACTGCGGGCGGTAGTTGTTGAAGAACGGGGTGTGGCGGCCGCCCTCATCCTTCGACAGGATGTAGGCCTGGCCCTCGAACTCCGTGTGGGGAGTCGTGGTGCCCGGCTTGACGACAACCTGGCCACGCTCGACATCTTCGCGCTTGATGCCACGAACCAGCAGGCCGACGTTGTCGCCCGCCTGGCCCTGGTCGAGCAGCTTGCGGAACATCTCGATGCCCGTGACGGTGGTCTTGGTCGACTTCTCCTTGATGCCGACGATTTCCACCTCCTCGTTCACGTTGACGATGCCGCGCTCGATACGACCGGTGACGACGGTGCCACGACCGGTGATCGTGAAGACGTCCTCGACCGGCATCAGGAACGGGAGTTCGGTCTCGCGGACCGGCTCCGGGATCGAGTCGTCGACGGCCTGCATGAGCTCGACGATGGACTCAGCCCACTTCTCGTCGCCTTCGAGGGCCTTCAGACCGGAGACACGCACGACCGGCGCGTCCTCGTCGAATTCCTGCGAAGCCAGCAGTTCGCGGACCTCCATCTCGACGAGCTCGAGGATTTCCTCGTCGTCGACCATGTCGGACTTGTTCAGCGCGACCAGGATGTAAGGAACGCCGACCTGACGGGCGAGCAGCACGTGCTCGCGAGTCTGGGGCATCGGGCCATCGGTGGCCGCGACCACGAGGATGGCGCCGTCCATCTGCGCCGCACCGGTGATCATGTTCTTGATGTAGTCAGCGTGGCCCGGGGCGTCGACGTGCGCGTAGTGGCGCTTCTCCGTCTGGTACTCGACGTGGGAGATGTTGATCGTGATACCACGAGCCTTCTCCTCCGGCGCCTTGTCGATCTGATCGAACGCGAACGCGTCGTTCAGATTCGGGAACTTGTCAGCCAGCACCTTGGTGATCGCTGCAGTCAGCGTGGTCTTGCCGTGGTCGACGTGACCGATGGTGCCGATGTTGACGTGCGGCTTCGTCCGCTCGAACTTCGCCTTCGCCACTGTGGGTCCTCCTGGACTTGTTGGTGCGTGCATTTGCAGCAGTGCGTGTGTCATCCCCACTGGGGGTGGGGATCGGGTTTTTTCTTGACGTCCAGCACTTGCGGTCCAGTGTGTCACTGGACCGCAAGAGGGTTTTATTCGCCGGTCGCCTTAGCGATGATCTCCTTGGACACGTTGGCCGGAACCTCCGCGTACTGGGCGAACACCATGGAGTAGTTCGCGCGACCCTGGGTCTTGGACCGCAGGTCACCGATGTAGCCGAACATCTCCGAGAGCGGAACCAGCGCCTTGACGACACGGGCACCACTGCGTTCCTCCATGGCCTGAATCTGGCCACGGCGGGAGTTGAGGTCGCCGATCACGTCGCCCATGTATTCCTCGGGCGTGATGACCTCGACCGCCATGAGCGGCTCGAGGATCACCGGACCGGCCTTACGGGCCGCTTCCTTGAGGGCCTGCGAACCCGCGATCTTGAACGCCATTTCCGAGGAGTCGACGTCGTGGTACGCGCCGTCGAGCAGGCTGACCTTCAGGTTCACCAGCGGGTAGCCGGCGAGCACGCCGTACTGCATGGCATCCTGGGCGCCCGCGTCGACCGACGGGATGTACTCACGGGGAACGCGACCGCCGGAGACCTTGTTCTCGAACTCGTAGGTCGCGCCGTCTTCGCCGACGAACGGCTCGAGGGCGATGATGACCTTCGCGAACTGGCCGGAGCCACCCGTCTGCTTCTTGTGGGTGAACTCGTGCTTTTCGACCTTCTTGGTGATGGTCTCGCGGTAGGCCACCTGCGGCTTGCCGACGTTGGCCTCGACCTTGAACTCGCGACGCATACGGTCGACGAGGATGTCGAGGTGGAGCTCGCCCATGCCGCCGATGACGGTCTGGCCGGTCTCCTGGTCGAGCTTGACCGAGAACGTCGGGTCTTCGCGCGCCAGCTTCTGGATCGCGGTGCCGAGCTTCTCCTGGTCGGACTTGGTCTTGGGCTCGATCGAGACCTCGATGACCGGATCCGGGAAGGTCATCGACTCGAGGACGACCTGGTTCTGCGCGTCGGACAGGGTGTCACCGGTGGTGGTGTCCTTCAGGCCGATGACCGCGTAGATGTGGCCTGCCGACGCCGTGGCGACCGGCATCTCCTTGTTGGAGTGCATCTGGAACAGCTTGCCCAGACGCTCCTTCTTGCCCTTGGTCGAGTTCACGACCTGGGCGCCGGAGGCAACCTGACCCGAGTACACGCGCACGTAGGTGAGTTCACCGAAGAACGGGTGCACCGCGATCTTGAACGCCAGCGCCGAGAACGGCTCGTCGACGTTGGGCTTGCGGGTGACCAGCTCTTCTTCCTTGTTGGGCAGGTGGCCGGTGGTGGCCTCCACGTCCAGCGGGGAAGGAAGGTAATCGATGACCGCGTCGAGCATGGGCTGAACGCCCTTGTTCTTGAACGCGGAACCACACAGCACCGGGTACAGCTCGGAGTTGACCGTCATCTTGCGGATGGCGCCCTTGATCTCCTCGATGGTGAGCTCGTCGCCACCGAAGAACTTCTCGAGCAGTGCCTCGTCGGACTCGGCGACGGTCTCGAGCAGTTCCTGACGGTACTGCTCGGCCTTCTCCTTGAGGTCGGCCGGAATCTCGACGACTTCGTACTCTTCGCCGAGCTTGGTCTCGCCCTTCCAGACCTTGGCATTGTTCTCGACCAGGTCGACGATGCCCTCGAAGTCGTTCTCAGCGCCGATCGGCAGCTGGATCACGAGCGGACGAGCGCCGAGACGGTCCTTGATGGTCTGCACGGTGAAGTAGAAATCCGCACCGAGCTTGTCCATCTTGTTCACGAAGCAGATACGCGGCACGTCGTACTTGTCGGCCTGACGCCACACCTGCTCGGACTGGGGCTCGACACCCTCTTTGCCGTCGAACACCGCGACCGCACCGTCGAGCACGCGGAGCGAACGCTCCACCTCGACCGTGAAGTCGACGTGCCCGGGGGTGTCGATGATGTTGATCTGGTTGTCTTTCCAGAAGCAAGTGGTAGCCGCGGAGGTGATGGTGATACCACGCTCCTGCTCCTGCTCCATCCAGTCCATCGTGGCCGCGCCATCGTGAACTTCACCGATCTTGTACGTGATACCGGTGTAGAACAGGATGCGTTCGGTCGTGGTGGTCTTGCCCGCATCGATGTGGGCCATGATGCCGATGTTGCGGACCTTGTTCAGGTCGGTGAGCACGTCCTGTGCCACGAAATTCTCCCTTTTAAGTGACGGGCCGGGCAATCACCAGCGGTAGTGCGCGAAGGCCCGGTTCGACTCGGCCATCTTGTGGGTGTCTTCGCGACGCTTCACAGCGGCACCGAGGCCGTTGCTGGCATCGAGGAGCTCGTTGGCGAGACGCTCGACCATGGTCTTCTCGCGACGGGCGCGGGAGTAGCTGACAAGCCAGCGCAGCGCGAGGGTGTTGGCGCGGCCCGGACGGACCTCGACCGGCACCTGGTAGGTGGCGCCACCGACACGACGGGGCTTCACCTCGAGGGCGGGCTTGACGTTGTCCAGCGCGCGCTTGAGGGTGACGACCGGATCGGTGCCGGTCTTCTCACGCGCCTGCTCGAGTGCGCCGTAGACGATGCGCTCGGCGGTGGACTTCTTGCCGTCCATGAGGATCTTGTTGACCAGCTGAGTGACCAGCGGCGACCCGTAGACCGGGTCGTTGATCAGCGGACGCTTGGGTGCGGGGCCCTTGCGTGGCATATCAGCTCTTCTCCTTCTTGGCGCCGTACTTGCTGCGAGCCTGCTTGCGGTTCTTCACGCCCTGGGTATCGAGCGAACCGCGGATGATCTTGTAGCGCACACCCGGGAGGTCCTTCACACGACCGCCGCGAACGAGCACCATGGAGTGCTCCTGCAGGTTGTGGCCTTCACCGGGGATGTACGCCGTGACCTCGATCGCAGTGGTCAGGCGAACACGCGCGACCTTACGAAGCGCGGAGTTCGGCTTCTTCGGGGTAGTGGTGTACACGCGAGTGCACACGCCACGACGCTGCGGGCTCTCCTTGAGGGCCGCGGTCTTGGTCTTGGTGACCTTGTCGCGGCGACCCTTACGGACCAGCTGGTTGATGGTTGGCATAGACCGGCTTTCCTTATTGGTAATTGCGCTTGGTGTGCAGTGTCTTGCAGTTCATCGAGCTTTCACTCGCACGTCAGACCTCGTTTCCATTAACCCGAGGTCGGGCGTGTCGCCGTGGCGCTCAGTGCCCTTTTCAAGGCACGCTGGAACGTGTCGGCCGCTTTCGCTGGCCTACGTTCACACACGAACTTGCCCGTAGCAATCCGGGCACAGGGATCTACGATACCCGCGTGCCCGATCGGGGGTCAAAGCGGGGGGCCGCGTCAAGCCTTCTACCGGGCGAGATCCAAGGTGAGCTCGACCAATTTCTGGGCGCCCGCGCACGGATCGGGGTGAGCCGAGCCGGGCCGGTAGTTGATCCACCAGCCGACGACGCCGACATCGGCGGCCGGTGCGGTGACGCCGCAGGAGTCGTTGTCGCCCGGTCGGCGCACCTGCAGCGCCCTGCGGCCCTGCACGGTGATGTCGCCGGTGAGGTAGCCCAACTTGTCGTTGGTGGTCTTCTCGTTGTTCAGCGTACCCATCTCGTACCAGTTGAGGCTGACCATGGCTCCCCCACCAGGTGCGTCCTCGACGTCCCACATGCAGACGGCACCGCTGAACGAGGCGCTCACGTACTTGGCGTTACCGATGATCTCGCCGATCTTGTCCGCGGCCACCACCTCGCACTCGCGCAACAGCTTGTCGAAGTCGGTGTTGATCGACTCACCGCCGCCACCCTTCCCCAGCGGCTGGGCACTGCCCTCGATCTTCTGGCCGCAGCCTGCCAACGCGAGGGTGAGCATCAGCGCCGCGGCGGCGACCTTGCCGGCGCTCACCGCAGCCGTCCCACGGTCAACTCGGCCAGTTTCCTGGTGCGGTCGCACGGGTTGCCGCCGGTGGCGAACATGCCGGTGGACATCGACCACTCGAAGAAGTCGTCGTCGAGTTGCACGGCGAGGTCGCAGACAGTGCCCTGCGGGTCGAGCGCCATGAAGCCGGAATGCCCGCCCACGTCGATGGTCTCCGGTGCACGCCCCACGTTGGACACCCACGCCTTCTCACGTTCGATCGGACTGCCCCGGTACGAGGCGAAAGTGACGCTGGGCGAGGATAATCCGGCCGATTGCCAATTGCAGCCGGTCGCGTTCTTATAGACCCGCGCGATCTGGCCGAGGCCGGCGAGGGTGCGCACTTCATCGTCGGTGACGTTGCCGCACTCGCCCACGAAGGGGCCGAGGGAGGCGACCTTCGGTGGTGGTCGGTTGGGCCCTGTCGGCGCATCGGAGTCGCCCCCCGATCCGCACGACGTCAGCATGACGACCAAGGTCATGCCGGTGATGATCGCCGAGGGGATCCGCATGGCATGAACTGTAGTAGGTCCGCGGACCCGGTCACAGGTTGCCGCGAGCCTCCTGTTCGCGTTCGATGGCCTGAAAAAGAGCCTTGAAGTTGCCTTTTCCGAAACCGAGTGAGCCGTGTCGCTCGATGAGTTCGAAGAAGACGGTGGGGCGATCGGTGAGGGGACGGGTGAAGATCTGCAGGAGGTAGCCGTCCTCGTCGCGGTCGACCAGGATGCCTCGGCGCTGGAGTTCATCGACCGGTACGCGCACGGCCCCGATGCGGGCGCGCAATTCCGGGTCCTCGTAATAGGTGTCGGGGGTGGCGAGGAACTCGATGCCCTCGGCGCGTAGGGCATCGACGGTTTCGAGGATGTCGCCGGTGGCCAGCGCGATGTGTTGTACGCCGGGGCCGCGATAGAACTCCAGGTACTCATCGATCTGAGAACGCTTGCGGCCCAGGGCCGGTTCGTTGAGGGGAAACTTCACCCGGTGGTTGCCGTTGGCGACGACCTTGCTCATCAGCGCCGAGTACTCGGTGGCGATGTCGCCGCCGACGAATTCGGCCATGTTCGTGAATCCCATGACGTCGCGGTAGAAGTCGACCCAGCGGTCCATCATGCCCAGCTCGACATTGCCCACTACGTGGTCGATCGCCTGGAACACGCGCTTGCCCGGCGCGCGGGCGGAAGTACCTGCGATGTAGCCGGGAAGATAGGGGCCGACGTAGCCGGAGCGGTCGACGAGGGTGTGTCTGGTGTCGCCATAGGTGGCCAGTGCGGCGGAGCGGACGGTGCCGAATTCGTCGGTCTCGTCGTGGGGTTCGGTGAGGATCGTCGCGCCGTGTTCGCGGGCCCTGGCGATGCAGCGGTCCACATCGGCGACCTCGAGGGCGATGTCGACGATGCCGTCGCCGTGGCGGTCGTGGTGGGCGACGAGGGGGCTGTCGGGGTCGACCGCGCCGGTGATCACGAACCGCGCTCCCCCGCTGCGCAACACGAACGACTTGCGCTCGCGATTGCCGGTCTCCGGGCCCGAGTACGCCTCCAGTCGCATGCCGAACGCGGACTGCAGGAAGTGGGCGCTCTGGGTCGCGTTGCCGACAACCCAGACGAGGGCGTCCCACCCGATCACCGGAAACGGATCGACACTGTCGTCGTGCTCGATCAGCCCGACGAGCTGCTGCTCAATGGTCATGACCTAGGAAATCGCGTCACGCCGCAGGTGAGCAACTACTCCATATTTGCCTGAACAGGCTGGCTCGAGAAGCCACCGAATGCGCACAAATGGTGGACAATTTGAATAGTAACCGGACAGGGAGGTCTTCGCATGCGCACGCCCGCGAAATTGGATGAGCTCGATCTGGCGATCCTCACCGCGATGCACGAATTCCAGAGGGCCGGAATTCTCGAGCTGTCGCGGCGGACGAAGGTCGCGCGGGCGACGGTGCAGGCGCGGATCAACCGGATGGAGGAATCCGGGGTAATCGCGTCCTACGATCCGCAGATCGATGTCACCGCAGCGGGTTTCGACGTGCAGGCGTTCGTGACCTTGGAGATCGCGCAGGGGGCGCTCGACCAGGTGAGCTCAGAGCTCACCGCGATTCCGGGGGTGGTCGAGGCGTACGCGACGACGGGCTCCGGCGATGTGTTGTGCCGGATCGGAGCCGATTCACATGCGGGATTGCAAGCGGTGTTGTTGAGCATCGACCGGACCGGTTCGGTGGTGCGGTCGCACAGCGTGGTCGTGCTGTCGACGGTGGTCGCGCACCGCACGATGCCGCTGCTGCACACACTGACCCCGGCGGGCACCGCGAAGGCGCCCGCGTACCGGGATCAACGCTGAGGATTGCGCGCCGAGTTTTCCTGCCCGAGCTGTTATTGCCTGGCGAGGCGGGTCAGTAGGCCCTGTACGTGCGCCTCCGCGGCGGCGCGGGCGGACTCGGGATGACCGGACTCGAGGGCTTCGACGATGCGGCGGTGTTCGCGCAGGGCGACACGGCGGTTGCGGGCCGAGCACCACAGGTCGCCGCGGTAGAGGTGGGCCTGGGCCTCCAGGCGGGCCAGTTCGTCGACGACGCACGCGTTGCCGGAGGCGTCGCGGATGAAGGTGTGGAATTCCAGGTCGAGCTGAGCGTCGCGCGCGGGGTCGGTCGGGTCGTCGAGGTGCGCCTGCTGGGCACTGATGATGCCGGTGAGCTTGTCGAGGTCGGCCTCGGTGAGGCGGGTGGCGGCCGCGGCCGCGGCGAGGCCGTCGAGGGCGGCGCGGACCGCGAGCACATCGCGGATGCGGTCGTCGTCAACGGCGGCCACCTTCGCGCCCGCGTGCGGCGCGCTCACGGCGAGACCCTCGTAGATCAGCTGCTGCACCGCTTCGCGAACAGGGCTGCGGCTGACCCCGAGTTCGGTCGCCAGCGCCGGCACGCTGAGCGATTGGCCCGGGGTCAGCTCGCCGGAGAGGACCATCTGCCTGATCTGCCGATGAACAGACTGGCCGAGCAGCGAGGCTTCGGTCATCGCAGTGCCCTTTCCGTTGATTGCGGCAATTATCCCTGGGGCCGGTAGTTCGCCTGCACCCGCTGAGTCAGGAAGTCCGCCGCGGTGACGGGCGGGTACTTGCCCGCGGGCCCCTGGATGACGGCGTCGCGGTCGGCCTGGGCGAAGTAGGCGATGCTGTAGCGCTCGCCCTGGTACTCGCCCTCGCCGGGGCTGCGCACGCGGTGGAAGTTCGACGGCAGCAGGTCGTCGCTCCAGCGGGTGAGCATGTCACCGATATTGCAGGTGATCAGGCTCGACGACGGGGTGATGGAGGTCCACTCCTGTTCCTCCATCTCCTTGCCTGGGCACACCTGCAGCCCGCCCTGACCGTCGCGCTGGAAAAGCAGTGTGAGGCAGTCGAAGTCGGTATGGGCACCGGCCCGCCAGCGCCCGGGAACGCCGCGCAGTTCCGCGGGGACGGCGAAATAGTGCAGCAACCGCAGGGCGCTCTGGTAGCTCTCGGAGCTGGGATCGTGTGCGGCGGTGAAGTGTTCCCGTTCGAGGCCGAGGCGGTCGGCGAAGCACGAAAGCACCCGCATCGCCACTTCCCAGGCCCGGCTCTCGAAATCGAGCACACGGGAACGGAATCCGGCCAGTTCGGTCTCACTGGGCCACAGCTCGTCCATGTGCGGCCGGGTGATCTGGTAGGACTCCTTCTGATCGGGCACGCCGATGGACGGGCGCACCTGACTCAAGCTCTCCCAGCCCGCGTTGTTCTTCTTGACCAAGGGGTACTGACCCTTGACTTCCTCGGGGAGGGCAAAGAAATCGGCTGTGGTGCCGAACATTTCGTCGATCAGGTCCTGCGGGATGCCGTGGCCGGAAAGCTGGAAGAAGCCGATCTCGGTGGCGGCGGCCCACAGTTCCTCGGTGATCTCGGCGCGACGGTTCTCGAAGTCGGCGAGGTCGATGACGCGGATCTCGCGGTCGGTGGTCTCCTTGCCGAGGCCGCCCATCTGCTTCTCGCGCGAGACTTCGGACAGGTCGTAGCTGGTGGTCATGGGGTGTCTCCTTAGCCGGTGACGGAAATGGCGGGGTCGAGGAATTCCTTGGTGACCAGGTCCTTCGCGGTCAGGCCGGTGGGTACGTTCGCGCCGCCGGCTCGCAGGATGGGTCCGAATTCGTCGATGATGCGCTGCACACGGGCCTCGTCGAAACTGCCGAGCACGCCGTCGGTGTCGTTGCCGATCAGGCCGCCGTCGATGAGGGCCGCGGAGCCGAATTCGGCAAGTTCGGCGCTGTAGGGGCTGAGCTTGGGATTCTGTTCGACCACGTCGACGACAACCTCGTTGACGTGACCGGGATCAGCTTTGAACGACGCGGTGGCCTGCTGGATCATCGGCACCAGCTTCTGCAGGCACGGACGCAACTCGGCGAGCTTGTCGGCGCGCACGTTCACGGTGCGGGCATAACCTTCGTAGCCGACGTCCTTGAGCAGCTGGTAGCCCACCGGCTTGTTCCAGGCCCGCACTTCGTGCTCGTAGGTGAAGGGTTCGGCGTTGGCGAAGCCCTGCTGGGCGAAGGACGGATCGGTGACGAAGCGCGAGGGCGAATTGTCGTAGGAGGCGTCGATCTGCTCCTTCTTCACCAGTCCGCGGGCGACGAGCCAGTCCGGGTAGAGCTGCCCCTTGGACACCACAACCGGCTTGCCGGACCTGCCGATATCGGCGATGCCCTTCCAGTCCGGATTGGTCTTCGGGTCCCACATCAGCATCTGCGGGCTGTTCCGCAGCAGCGTGGTGACGGCGACGATCGGCTGCTGACCGGCGGCGGCGATGGCGTGCTCGGAGTGGGCGAGGCCGAGGGTGATGCTCTGGTCGACATACATCTGCGACGGCACGGTCTGGAAGCCGATGGCCGGTCCGCCCGCGCGGATCTCCAGCTTCACGCCGGTGTCCTTGCCGTCGGCGACCAGCGGGCCGGTGATCTTGTTGTTGTCGGCGTCGACCTGGTACCCGGGGCCGAGCAGACCGAAGATCGGGCCGGAGTCGGTTTCGGGCGCCCACTGGAGCTGGACGACCACGGTGGCCGGGCAGGCACCGGCGAGTTGCTGTTCGGCCGGTGCGGGTTCGAGCGCGACGGCGGGTGCGTCGGTGGTGTCGTCGGAACATGCGGACGCGGTGCCGGCCAGCAGCACGGCCAGCGCGGCGAAACCTAGGCGACGCAGCGGAAATGTCTTCATGGTTGTCCTCAGTAGCTATTGGGCGGAGTTGTGCCAGCGGCCGACGCTGACCTTCTGGATGACCGTGAACACGGTGAACACGAGCACGCCGAACAGGGCGGCCAGCAGCAACGCACCGATCAGGTCCTCGGATTGCAGGCGGGCGCGGTAGGTGTCGAGCAGGGTGCCGATCCCGGGTTTGCCCTGGGCGAAGAACATGTCGCCGATGATGGCGCCGGTGACCGAAAGACCCGCGGCGGTGCGCAATCCGGTCAGCGTCGAGGGCAGGGCGGCGGGCAACTGCAGCGACCAGAGGCGACGCAGGCGACCCGCTCGGCCGAGGGTGAACAGTTCCTGGAGATTGCCGTCCACGGATTTGATGCCGAACAGAGTCATCGCGATGATCGGGTGGATCGCGATGAGCACGCACACGGTGGTGCGGGCGGCGAAGCCGTAGCCGAGCCACAAGCCGATCAGCGGGACCACGGCGAGCACCGGAATCGCCTGCAAGACCACCGCGTACGGGTAGACGACGTTCTCGATCGGCTTGGCCTGGCTCATCAGCACCGCGATCGCCACCCCGAGTACCGCCGAGATCAGCAGGCCGGTGATCGCGACCCTGGCGGTCACGGCCAGCGCCTCGAGCATCACCTCGAGCTTCTTCGGGTCGGCGAGCGATTCACTGAACACCACATGCGGCGCAGGCAGCAGGAAGCGGCGGCCCTCGCTGAGGATCAGCATCGACACCGCGTACCAGGCGGCCAGCGCCAAGGTGATCGAAACAATGGGTGCCACAAGGGCACTGCCGAATCTGCGCAGTCGCACCGTCGGCAGTCGCACCTTCGCCGTGGCAGGGACACGGGCCGCGATACTCACCATCAGGCAGCCTCTTTCAACGAGCGCGAGATGCGCGAAACGAGTTCGGTGAAGGCGGGTTCGAAGCGCAGTTCGCGTTCCCGCGGGTAGGGCAGGTCGACGTCGATCACCTCGTGGATGCGGCCCGGTCTGGCCGACATCACCACCACGCGCGAAGCGAGGAACACGGCCTCGGAGACCGAGTGGGTGATGAACAGGGCGGTGAAGGCGTTGTCGCGGTAGAGGCGCAGCAGCTCTTCCTGCATGTTCAGCCTGGTCATCTCGTCGAGCGCGCCGAACGGTTCGTCCAGCAGCATCAGGCGCGGTTCCAGCGTCAGCGCCCTGGCCAGCGACACGCGCATGCGCATGCCGCCGGAGAGCTGGCTGGGCAGCTTGTTCGCGAAGTCCGCGAGGCCGACGGCTTCGATCGCCCGCTCGACCCGAACGCGGCGCGTCTTGCGGTCTACACCGGCCAGTTCGGCCGAGAGTTCGACATTGCGGCGCACCTTGCGCCACGGCAGCAGCGTGGCTTCCTGGAAGATGAAGCCGATCGAATTCGTGCGCACCGCAACGGCTCCCGAGCTCACCGGCTCGAGACCGGCGGCCAGGCGCAGCAGCGTGGACTTGCCGCAGCCGGACGGGCCGACCACCGCCACGAATTCGCCTTCGCGGATGTCGAGGTCGATGTCGGTCAGGGCGAGCGTGCCCTCTTCGCCGCCGAAGCGCTTGCTCACGTCGGCGAAGGAAACCTCCATGCCGGACAGCAGCGTCCTCGCGTCGGCGTCATTCACCGTGTCGTAGAGCGTCACCGTGATCACCTTCTCCTGCGGTATATCGGTGTTGCGTGCAACTTGTGGGTGCATTCAGTTTGAACCAACTGAATTACATGCAATGTGTCGTTCGTTTCTGAATTATTAACAGTCATCGCATGCGGATCAGACGACGCGCGAGATCGCGATGGTCGACGCGGGTGCTGGCGCCGTCGCGGATCACGGCCTCACCGTCGACCCACACGGTGTCGATCACGCGCGGCGACGCGGCGGTGAGCAGGGTGGCGCCGGGGTCGAGAACCGGCAGGCAAGCGAAGTCGCGGTCGAAGCGCACGAGAGTGAGGTCGGCGCGGTCGCCGATCGCGATGCCGGTGTGCGACGGGCGGCCGAGTACGCGGCCCGCGGCGCCGGTCGCCATCCGCACCATCTCGTCGAAGCCGAGGAGGTCGGCCTTCTTGTGGGCCGCACGCTGCAGATACGCGCCGATACGCAGGGCCAGCAACATGTCCTGGGTGTCGTTGCTCGCGGCGCCGTCGACGCCGAGGGTGACATCGATGCCCGCGGCCAGCATCTGCGGAACCGGGGCGACGCCGCTGCCGAGCCGCATGTTCGAGACCGGGTTGTAGGACACGGCGACACCGCGCTCGGCGAAGACCCTGCGGCCGTGGTCGTCGAGGTTGACGCAGTGCACGGCGAGAGTGCGATCCCAGAGGAAGCCGCTAGCGTCGAGGTAGTCGACGGCCGAGACACCTGCATGCAATCGGCACATATCGTCGTCGGTGATGGTCTCGAGAACATGTATCGACACCGTTTTGCCGGTGGCCTGGGCGTACTCGCGCGTGGCTGCCATGCCGTCAGGGGTGAGGCAGCGCGGGTTGGGCACGGCGAGCGCGGTGGTGATGCGGGTGCCGACCAGTTGCTTGTCGAGTTCGTCGACGTGGGCGAGGGCGGCGTCGAGTGGTTGCATGAGGCGCGGGTCGAGGCCCCATTTGCGGGTGATGTCGGCGCGGTCGGCGATGCCGCGACCGAGGACCACACGGATGCCGAGTTCCCGCAGCGCGCGGATCATCGCCTGATGGACCTCGTCGGACGGGCTGGGCCACATGTGTTCGACGACCGTGGTGACGCCGCTGCGCAGCAGTTCCAGACCGCCCGCCAGCGCCGAGAGGTAGGTCTGTTCCGGGGTGGCGGCCACGGTGTGTTCGCCGACGCAGCGCAGCCATTCCAGCAGCGGCAGGCCCTCGCCGACTCCCCGCAGGACCGCCTGCTGCAGGTGCGTGTGAGTGTTGACGAAGCCGGGGAGCAGGTAGCCGCCACCGCCGTCGAAACGGGGCAGGTCCGCGTGTTCGGGCCCGGCGCGCAGAGCGATGACAACACCGTCGTGGACCACGACTTCGCCGGAAGTCCAGCCCTGCTCGGTGTAGGCGGTGACGTCGGTGATGACGACGGACGCGACAGATTCCATGCGCGCACCTCTTTCGGGATGCGGCTGGTTAGCGCGCCGGATTCAGCGCCGCACGTCGTCCGTTGCAGCCATGAACGTCGTGGGGACGACCCTAGGAACCAGTTGTTGCCTCGACGTTAAAGCTGTGTCACAGGCGGAGGTCCGCGCCGGGAGCCAGGATCTCCACCGCGGGCTCGGATTCGGGTTCGAGGAAGGCCAGCAGCGCTGCTGCTTCTTGTTCTACTTGCGCCGCTTCGGTTTTCGTCCAGGCGCGGTTCGGACTGATCCGCAAATGTGCGGTGCCGGACTTGACGAAGATCTTGTAGACCCCGGCGAGGAAACCGTCGATCAGGACCGAGGAGACGATGGTGGCGAAGGTGCGGAACGACGTGGCGGAGGCGTCGCCGATGACGCGGGAGCGGTCCTTGTGCGAGAGCAGCGCATTGTCGTACCAGCCGAGCAGGCGGACGGGAGCGGGCAGGTCGGGGTCGGCGAGTTCGAGTTCGGCGGCGTCGTAGAGGGTGCGGCCGCGGTCGTCGGTGTAGGTGCGAACCCGGTCGCCGAGTTCGGTGACGGCCTTCTTCATGGCCGGCAGGCGTGACCAGGCCTGCATGTCCATCGTACTGGCCGGACCGAAGGCGCGCAGGTAACGCAGGATCAGTTCCGACACCGGGTAGCTCGGGTCCAGCGGTGCGCTCAGCCAGGGCTCGACTCTCGACCAGACCGGGCGGCTGTTGTCACGCCAGCGGCCGCGCGGGGGTGTTTGCAGGACGGGGAGTTGGTACAGCCAGGTTTGCAGGACGGCACCGGCGTCCCGGTCCGGGTACAGGCGCGCGGCCTCGGCACGCATGTCCGCCGCCGACATCGGCTCGTCGCCGAGAACCGCTTCCCCGTTGGCCCGCACCTCCTCCGGATCCAGACCGACCATCGCGCCGAAATTGAAGCCCTTGCGAAACGGGGCCTTTTCCAGTTCCGGCTGGATGTGGGGCGCGATACGTAAGGCGTCGGGCGGAGTGACCAGGTGAATCGTGCCGCGCATCAAGGTGATTCGCACCAGAGAGCGGTCCTCGAGACCTGCCGCCACCGTCGCCGGATCGAAATCGGCTATCCGACTCCATAATCCGACGAACGGTGGCGGGACGTCTTGAGCCTGCAAACCGATCAGATGGTCACACATCTGGGCGACGGTCAGCGTTGAGCGCTCCAGCAGATGCTGCCGGGCCAGCAAGGTCCGGTTGAGCGTTCGATTCGACAACTGCATTCGAGTTCCTCCGTCGGCCCGCTACGATCCGCCGACATTACCGCCGGCCTATGACAGCCAGACCGTGACCACACGGATGCGCCGGGTCAGCGCAGCTGCACGACCACCTTGCCGGTGGCAGTCCGGTTGTCCAGTGCTGCAACAGCTTCGGCGGTGCTCTCCAGCGGGTAGAGCACCGGATCGGGAGCGGAAATCGCACCGGAGGCCAGCAGCGGCGCGATCTCGGCCCACTGTTCGGCGAGGTAGGTGGGGTGCGACATCACCCATTCGCCCCAGGCCGCGCCGATGACCTCGACGTTCTTGAGCAGCAGGCGGTTCACCTTCACCGTCGGGATCTCGCCCGCCGTGAAGCCGACGACCAGCAGTCGGCCGCCGCCCGCCAGGGAGCGGACGCTGTCGGTGAAGCGGTCGCCGCCGACCGGGTCGAGGACGATATCGACGCCGCGACCTTCGGTCAGGTCCTTCACCGCGGCGAGCCAGCCATCGGTGAGCACCACATCGGTGGCGCCGTTGGCCTTGGCCACTTGGGCTTTCTCGTCGGTGCTGACCACGGCGATCACCCGGCCCGCGCCGAGCGCCTTGGCCATGCGCAGCGTGGAGGTGCCGATGCCGCCTGCCGCGCCGTGCACCAAGACCGTCTCGCCCTCGACCAGCCTGCCGCGCTTGGTCAGGCAGAAATGGACGGTGAGGTCGTTGAACAGCACGCCCGCTCCCGCTTCGAGGGAGATGTTGTCGGGCAGCGTGAACACAGCGTGCTCGGGTGACACCGCCACCTCGGCGACACCGTTGCCGAGCATGGTCAGCGCCGCGACCCGGTCACCGGGGCGCAGCGACGAACCCTCCGGCGCCTCGCGCACTATACCGGCCACCTCGCCGCCGACGACGAACGGCAGGCCAGGCTTCATCTGGTAGAGACCGCGCGTCATCAGCACATCGGGGAAGGCGATGCCCGCAGCGTGCACGTCGATCAGCACACCACCCGGATAGGCCACCGGCTCGGGCAGATCGACGATCTCGATCGCCGACGGTCCGTCCAACTTCCCGACCTGGGCTGCGCGCATTTTTCGACACCTCTCTCGATGACATTCACCCGCGAACATAACCCGGCGACGGGATCAACGATGGGCGAACTCGATCACCGGCTCGCTGGCGAGCACCGAACCGGCCTTGATGATCGTCAGACCGGATGCGTTGAGCTGGTACTGGGTGCCGTCGGTCGGGTTGGTCACGGTGTACGCGCCACCGCCGTTCGGTACCGGATCGTCGAGTTCGATCCCGGCGCCGTCGCTGGCCCGTAAGCCCTTGTAGTAGTAGCGCTGGTCGCCGGTGTGGCAGATGACGACGCGCGATCTGGTGGTGCGGGCGATGGACATCGCGGCGTCGTTGTCATTGCACCGCGGGCCCGCGGTGAGGAAGCCCTGGCCGTCGGCGCCGGAGACACTCGATTGCAGCGGAGGGACGGTGGTCGTGGCCGGCGACGGCGCTGTGGTGTAGCCCGTCTGGCTGCCGGTCTCGATCACGGAGGGATCGACGACGCCGGACGCGGGCGGCGGCGGGACGGCCACGTTGCGGCGGTCGTCGACGTTCATCATGAACCACACCCCGATACCGATCGCCGCCAACACGATCAGCGAACCCAGCGCACCGGCCAGGATCGGAGTCGCCGAATTACGCTGCGGGGGAATCGGTATCGGCGCCGACGGATGGGTATAACCACTTGCATGACCGGGGCCGCCCACGCTGGGTGACGCGCGCAGGACCGTGGGCTCGTGCGCCGCTGCCCGATACGCGCCGGTGGGTTGGGGTCCGGTCACGCGGCGCGTCGGCTGCGGTCCGGCGGATTGTGGGCCTGTCACGCGGCGCGTCGAATGTTGTTCGGCGGAATAGGCAACCGAGCCGCGGACCGTCGGGGGCGACTGCGAATCACGCGACAGCGCAGCGGAATCCCGAGTAGCGGGGGAACGAGAGTCGGGCGACAGCGCCGCGGAAGCCCGAGTCGGGGGTGAGTGCGAGTCGGGCGAGAAGGCCGCGGAGTCCCGAGCCGGTGGGGGTTGCGAGTCGGCCGGGACCACAGCCGAGCCACGGGTTGTCGGCGGGGAAGGAAGAGCGTCGGACCGGTTCGGCGGTGCCTGCGGGCCGGTGATCTCGATTCGAGGGCCGGATACCGTTGCGGGAGTAGATCGTTCGGCTTGAATCAAGGCGGCTCTGGCCGCGCGGGCCAAGTCGACGGGGGTGGCGTAACGCTGATCGGGACGCTTGGCCATGCCCCGCTCGACGACCGGGTCGAAGGTAGCCAGCGTGGAGTCGGCGGCGCTGGGGCGCGGGGCGGGCGCCATCTGATGCGAGCCGATCGCGCCCGCGAGGCTGTTCACCGGATACGGCACTCGGCCGACCAGGCATTCGTAGAGCACACAGGTGAGCGCGTAGGTGTCCACCGACGGCGACATCGGCACACTCTCGAACCGCTCCGGCGCCATGTAGGCCATCGAGCCGACCGCGCTGCCCGCGCTGGTGAGCTGCGGGTCGGTGGCGGTGTGGGCGATGCCGAAATCGACCAGATAGGCGAACAGGTTGCCGGTGAGCAGGATATTGGCCGGTTTCACATCGCGGTGGACCAGGCCGATCTCGTGCGCGGCGTCGAGCGCGAACGCGATCTGCTCGACCACCTGCACCGTCTCGACGGGCGTGAGCCTGCCGTACTTCTGCAGCCGCTCCTTGAGATCGACGCCCTTGACCAGGCGCATGTCGATGTAGAGGACACCGTCGACCTCGCCCCAGTCGTGCACCGGGATGACGTGCGGTTCCTGCACGCTCGCCATCGCGTGCGATTCGCGGCGGAAGCGTTGCACGAAGGTGGGGTCGGTGGCGAGTTCGCGATTGAGCATCTTGAGCGCGACAACACGATTCTTGGAGGTGTCGTAGGCCTCGTAGACCTCCCCCATGCCGCCGACTCCGAGAAGTCTGCGAATTTCATAGCGCCCGAACATCGAGCCCGCCATTGCTCCGCCGGCCATTACAGCAGGCTACCTGGGCGCGGATAGGTCTGTCATGTAGGACAACCGCGCCGCTACCCCCTTGGTGACCGACACCTGGTACTGCTAGTCCCGACTCGGCGTGAGGGTGTGATCTGCGACCCGTAAAGTCGTCTACAGAACTACGCAAGAAGTCGCGACGCACTGGTGTGTCGTGCAAGGAGCACACGTGTCACTCGATCAGCCACTGGCCCCGCTTCCCGAGGAGGGCACGGGTTTCGCCACGGCGTGGCCCGTCCGGGCCGGCGACGTGGATCCTTATCAACGCCTGCGCCTCGATGCCGTGGCGCGCTATCTGTCAGACATCGCCTGGGACGAGCTGCATCAGACGGCTCTGCATCTCACCGATCCCACCTGGATCGTGCGCCGCACCGTCATCGACGTGGTCCGTCCGGTCGTGTGGCCCGATCACGTGCATCTCGAGCGCTGGTGTTCGTCGATGTCCACCCGGTGGACGAATATGCGCACGCGCATCACCAGCGAGCGCGGCGGGCTGATCGAGACCGAGGGTTTCTGGATCAACCTCAGCGAATCGAGCAATCTGCCCGCCCGGATCAGCGACGACGGCCTCGCCTACCTGGCTCGTTCCACCGACGAGCATCGCCTGCGCTGGCGGCCCTATCTCACCGATCCGGCGCCGCGCGAGTCCGACAACGACCTACCGTTCCCGGTGCGGGCGACCGATATCGACCAGTACAACCACGTCAACAACGCTTGCTACTGGCAGGCCGTCGAACAGTTCCTCGTCGACTTCCCCAAGCTGGTCGCCGGACCGCACCGCGCCGTGATCGAGTACGTGGCGCCGGTGCTGGCCCGCGAGCACATCACCGTGCGCGCCCGCCACGAACCGGGTGACCGGACCGGGCAGATGGTGCTGCGACTGTGGTTCGTGGTCGGCGGCGTCACCACCACCGTCGTCCGAATCATGCCCCTGCCGTGATTTGGCGGCTGGCGCCGCGTGTTCTCGGCGCTTGACTCCACCTCTTCCCTCCCTACGGGCACTCCTTCGTCGCACCCTTCGGTCAGTCCATCGGCGGAGGCGCGCCGAGAACCGGCCTTCGGCCGTTCCTCTGGCAGCCGACACGGGAACCCGGCGCCGGGGGTCCCCGTGTTGGCTCTACGTCTAGCCCTTTGCGGCCTTGAGCAGGTCGGCGCGGGTGGTGAACTTGACCCGTGGCCTGCCTGCCGCCTTGCCCGCGGTCTTCTCGGCCTGGTCGATGGTCTTCCAGCCCTTGCGGTCGACCAGCTCGGGCTGGCGCTGTGCGAGCAGCGCGCGCAGTGCGGCCCGATCGCCGGTCGGCGTGGTGAGTTTGCCCGCGATGAAGTCGGCGATCACCGCTTCGACGGTTTCCTCCGCGTCGACCCGGTTGGAGCCGATCACCCCGCGCGGGCCGCGCTTGATCCAGCCGGAAACGTAGACGCCGGGAACGGGCTCGGCGGCGTCGATGACGCGGCCTTGCTCGCTCGGCACGGTGCCGCGGCGCTCGTCGAACGGCAGACCCGCGATGGGTTCGCCGCGGTAGCCGATCGCGCGCAGCACCAGGCCGGTGTCGATGGTCTCGGTGCGGTCGGTGGCGGTGGCCACCAATTGCCCGTTCTCCTCGGTCAATTCGTTGTGCGCGACCTCGATCGCGGTGACCGCGTCGGTGCCGTGCACGGCGGTCGGCGTGGCGAGATAGCGGAAGACGATCCGCTTGTTCGACAGGTCCGGCTGCGCCGTCGAATACTCCTGCGCGAGTTCGTACTTCAGGCGCAACGAGGGTTCGATGTTCGGATCGTCGAGCACCGCGCGGCTGTGCGGGTCGAGTTCGATATCGGCGGGGTCGATGATCACATCGACGCCGTTGCGATGGGTGAGGGCCAGGAACTCCGGTGAGGAGTAGGCGGCCTGGAGCGGACCGCGCCGTCCGAGGATCACGACCTCGCGAATGTTGCTACGGCGCAGGGCGTCGAGCGTGTGATCGGCGATATCGGTCTTGGCGAGCTCGTCCGGGTCGGCGGTGAGCACGCGCGCCACGTCGAGGGCGACATTGCCGTTGCCGACGATCACCGCGCGCTCGCCGGACAGATCGAACTCACGGTCGGCGAAGTCGGGATGGCCGTTGTACCAGGCCACGAACTCGGTGGCCGAGTGGCTGCCGGGCAGGTCCTCGCCGGGGATGTCTAGCGAGCGGTCGCTCGAGGCACCGACGGCGTAGATCACCGCGTGGTGGTGGTCGAGGAGCTCCTGGTGACTGATGTGCTCGCCGACCTCGACATTGAGGTAGTACTGCAGCGTGTCGCGACGGAACGCCGACTCGAACATCTCGGCGACGCCCTTGGTGCCCGCGTGATCGGGGGCCACGCCCGCGCGTACCAGCCCCCATGGGGTCGGCAGCCGGTCGAACATCTCGATCTCGACATCGCTGCGCCGCAGTAGCTCGTCGGCGGCGTAGCAGGCCGCAGGGCCCGCGCCGACGATCGCGACGCGCAACGTGCCCAAAGTCTTGGGCGGGCGGGTCGGGGTGCTCAACGGGTCGAAGTTCGACTCGAGCGGGTGGCGCTGGAAGTAGGCGGCGTTGATCTCGCGATACCTGGCCAGCGAGGCGAGCAGGTCGTCCTCGGAGAAGATCGCGTCCACCGGGCACGCGTCGACGCAGGCACCGCAGTCGATGCAGGTGTCAGGGTCGATGTACAGCATCTCCGCCGTGGCGAACTCCGGTTGATCCGGAGTCGGGCGGATGCAGTCGACCGGGCATTCGGTGACGCAGCTGGCGTCGTTGCAACAACGCTGCGTGATGACGTAGGCCATAGGTGCAGATCCTCGAAATGTGTGGTCGGTGGCTCGAGACGCCCCCTATCAGGGCCCGTGGCGGGTGAACCACGAACCCATCGATGGTGACGCAGCTTTCAGTGTGCCTCGAGTGTGACTGCTACCTCCCCGCTGCCCAGCATTACGGTGGTCTCATGGTGGCGACCCTGATCCTGATGCGGCACGGAAAATCGGCCTACCCCGACAATGTCGACGACCACGCGCGCCCGCTCGCACCGCGTGGCGAACGCGAAGCGGCCCTGGCCGGTGACTGGCTGCGCGCCGCCCAGCCGCCGATCGACGCCGTGCGCTGCTCGACGGCCGAGCGCACCAGACAGACGTTGGCCGCCACCGGCATCACGGCGCCGGTGGAGTACACCGACGACATCTACGACGCGAACCCGCACACTCTGTTGGAGCTGATCGGGCTCACCGACGACACGATCTCGACCCTGCTCGTCGTCGGCCATGTGCCAGGGATCCCGTGGACCGCGTGGGAACTGGCGAGCAACCGTGAATCCGATCAGGCGACCGAACTCAGCCGCAAATTCCCCACCTCGGCCCTGGCGGTGCTCGAATTCGACCGGCCGTGGGCACAACTCGGCCCCGGCACGGGCGAGCTCACGACGTTCCACGTCCCGCGCTGAGTTCACTCGGTGCGGCTCACTTGAGCAACTTGCCGCCGACGACGATGCCCACCCCCAGCAGCGCGAGGAGCACGAACGCGACGAATCCGTTCGTCAGCGCCCAGACCACGCCTAGCACGAGTACCACCGGCGCCACCGCGATAGCGGTGATCACCGGGCTCTCCTTGACCGTTTCCCAAGCCGAGCGGGCCCTGACGCGGTCGATGTCCTTACCAGCCATGTGATCCACACTACGTTTCCGCGGGACCCCGGTACACAGGCTCGCACGCACCCACATGTGATCCACATCTTGTTTCTGTCGGACCTCGCAACGATGCTTGACCGCATGGATTGGAAAATCGAACTCGTTGCCATTCCGGTCACCGATGTCGACCGGGCCAAGGATTTCTACACCAGCATCGGCTTCAACGCCGATCACGACCACACACCGACCCCGGAGATCCGTTTCGTGCAGCTCACTCCGCCGGGTTCGGGGTGTTCGATCTGTATCGGACGCGGGCTCACCAGTGCCGCGCCGGGCAGCGTCGAGGGCATGCAGATGGTTGTGGCCAGCGCCGACAAGGCCTATGAACAACTGATCGCCGCAGGCGTGGCGGCCACCCCCGTCGAGGACATGGGTTGGGGCCGGTTCACCTTCTTCGCCGACCCCGACGGCAACAAATGGGCTATCCAGGAGCTGCCGAACTACAGCTGAATTCGCCCGCCCGTGAGAATAAGTCTTGCTTGGAGCGCACTCCAGGTGGATAGCTTCTAGGAAGTTCCACGGGAAGGGACGAGCACGATGGATCAGGACGCGGCGCTACGCGACGACAGCGGCGACGACGAGCACGGGCGCCCGAGGTATTCGATCGGCCAGGTGGCGCAACGATCGGGGCTGAGCCGCGACACTCTGCGCTGGTACGAGCGGATCGGGCTGATGGGCTACATCGGTCGCGATCACACCGGCAACCGCCGGTTCAGCGACCGCGACCTGGAGTGGCTGGCGCTGATCGGGCGGCTGCGGCTCACCGGCATGCCGGTGGCCGACATGATCCGCTACGCCGAGCTGGTCCGGGCGGGTGAACAGACCTACCCGGATCGGCTGGAGATGTTCCGGCAGACCAGATCCGATGTGCTCGACAAGATCGCGGAGCTGCAGCAGACCGTGGCCGTTCTCGACTACAAGATCGGCGTCTACGAAGGCCGATCCGATGTGGTCCGTCCCGCCACGATCACCGTGCACACGAGCGAAGGAAGCGAAACATGAGCAACACCGCGACACTGCCGACTACTACTCTCGGCGCCGACGGACCGCTGGTCGGCACACAGGGCCTCGGCTGCATGGGCATCAGCGAGTTCTACGGTGACACCGATGCGGCCGAATCGCTGGCCACTCTCGACCACGCGCTCGAACTCGGGGTCACCCTGTTCGACACCGCCGATGTGTACGGCTCCGGCCACAACGAGGAATTCCTGGCCGATTTCGTCCGGGCCAACCGCGAGAACCTGCTGATCGCCACGAAGTTCGGCATCGTGCGCAAGGCCGACGACCTGTCCTTCCGTGGGCTCGACAACTCCCCCGCCTACATCCGCGCGTCGGTCGATGCCAGCCTGCGCAGACTCGGCGTCGACACGATCGACCTGTACTACATGCACCGGCGCGATCCCGCGGTGCCGATCGAGGAGTCCGTCGCCACGATGGCCGAGCTCGTCGCGGCGGGCAAGGTGCGGGCGCTCGGGCTGTCCGAGGTGACCGGCGACGAGTTGCGCGCCGCGCACGCGGTACACCCGATCGCGGCGCTGCAGTCGGAGTGGTCGCTGTTCTCGCGCGACGTGGAGCGCACCGCGGTGCCCGCCGCGGCCGAACTGGGTGTGGCGTTCGTGCCGTACTCGCCGTTGGGTCGCGGTTTCCTGACCGGCGCGTTCACCTCGGCGAAAGATCTGAGCGACAAGGACTTCCGTCGGTTCCAGCCTCGCTTCACCGGCGACAATGCCCAGCACAACGCCGAATTGCTCGCGCCGTTGGCCGCGATCGCCGCGGCGCACGACATCACCCAGGCCCAAGCCGCGCTCGCGTGGGTGCATGCGAGGGCGGGTGTGCACAACCTGTCGGTGGTGCCGATCCCCGGTACCCGCAAGCGGACCAGGCTGGCCGATAACGTCGCCGCGGCGTCGGTGCGTCTGTCCTCGGACGAATTGGCGACCCTGGAACCGATCGCCGGGCAGGTGGCGGGCAGCCGGTACGCGGATATGTCGTTCACCTCGGCGGGTCGCGAATAGGATCGCGACCATGACCGATGCCCCCGCCGATCCGCAGCGCCGCGTCGTGCGCAATGTCGAGAAGAACCGCTACGACGTGTTCTTCGACGATGAACTCGCCGGTTTCACCGAGTACATCGAGCGCGACAACGACACCGACTTCATCCACACCGAAATCGACGACGCGTTCGCGGGCAAAGGGCTCGGCGGGGTACTCGCCCGCCAGGCCGTCGAGGACGTGATCGCGCGCGGACGCACCGTCACCGCGCACTGCCCGTTCATTCGCGGCTGGCTGGACAAGCACCCCGAGTACGACGCGCATGTGGTGGGCAAGGGCATCGCGCAATGAGCGACTTGGAGATCGACCCGGGCGAGGCGCTGTGTGAGCCCTCGCCCCGGCCGGGTCCGATCACCGAGTTGTACCCGGCCAGGGAGGTGCCGCTCGGCGGCGTGCGCGGGGTGTACGTGGAACGCACACTGCCGCAACGGGATCTGCCGACCGTGGGCGCGTGGTGTTTCCTCGACCGGTTCGGTTCGGCGTCGGCGACCGAGGCCGGCGCCTCCCCCGATATCCTGCCGCACCCGCACATCGGCTTGCAGACGGTGACCTGGCCGCTCGACGGCTACATCCGGCATCGCGATTCGGTCGGCTCCGATGTGGTGATCGAACCGGGTCAGCTGAACCTGATGACCTCCGGTCGCGGCATCGCGCACTCGGAGTTCGGTGTGTCCGGCGCCGAGTCTGCCAACGGCCTCCAGCTGTGGATCGCGTTGCCCGGCACTGCGACGGGCGTCGATCCACATTTCGAGCAGCATCGTGAACTGCCGATCTACGCGGCACCGGGCCTGCGCGCCACCGTGCTGATCGGTGCGCTGGGTGGAGTCACCTCGCCGGCGAAGGCTTACACGCCGATCGTCGGGGCCGACATCCTGCTCGATCCCGGCGCCGAGGTGCGGCTGCCGCTGGAGCGCGCGTTCGAGCACGCGGTGCTCGTGATCGCGGGCACGGTGACCGTCGACGGCACCGATCTCACCCCTGGACCGCTGTTGTACCTGGGTACCGACCGCGACGAACTGCGGCTGTCCAGTACCGAGGGTGCGCATTTCGCGCTGGTCGGCGGCGAACCCTTCGCCGAGGAGTTGGTGATGTGGTGGAACTTCGTCGCCCGCAGTCACGACGAGATCGTCGATGCCCGTGAGGCGTGGGAAGCCCGCGACACCAGCCGCTTTCCTACGGTCGTCGGCCACATCCCCGACGAGCGGATACCCGCCCCGCCGCTGCCGCCGCTGCGCTTGAAACCGCGCAAACGAGCGACCGGCTGCAGTCACCGCTGACTCGGCATCGAGGTCGAACGGAGTACCGAATCAGCTTGCGCGCGAGCCGAATCGGCCGACCGCACCGAATCGGATCAGTCCGCGCCTGCACCCGATGCGGGTTCGCCTGCGCCGCACCGGGTGTGCGCGATCAGCGACCGTCGGCGAGCAGGGCGTCGAGGGCGCGGTAGCTGTCGTTGAGACCGCCCTCCATGCCGGAGGCGAGCATGCCCGCGCATTCCTCGGCCGTGTGGAAGACGCTGTCGACGACAACCCTGGTGCGGCCGTCGCCGAGGTCGACGAAGGTGGTGTCGTCGATGGAGATGTGGGCGGGCATGCCGTCCCATTCGAAGGACTGCACGATGCGCTCCTTCGGGGTGATCTCGCGGAAGCGGCCTTCGAACCCGTAGGACTCGTCGCCGTCGCGTTCGACGAAACGCCAGTGCCCGCCCTTGCGGAACTCCCAGCGCTCGACGTCGAGCACATGGCCGCGACCCCACCAGCGCGAGAGCTGCTCGATGCGGGTGTAGGCGTCCCACACCCGGTCCAGCGGCGCGTCGAAATCGCGTTCGATGTGGACTTCGCGGTCCGAGGTGGAGGTGATGACGGCGTTGTCGGTGGACTTGGTGGTTGTGCTCATTGCTCTGGCTCCGTTCGTTGCAGGAATTCACCGAGACGGTCCATCCGGGCTTCGAGCATCTGCCGATAACCCTGCATCCAGGCCACCTCACGATCGAAGACGTGTTCGGAGATCCGGCAGTACCGCACCCGCCCACGCTTCTCGGTGACCACCATGCCCGCGTCCTCGAGCAGGCCGATGTGCTTCTTGATGCCGGTCAAGGTCATCTCGAACCGCTCGGCCAACTCGCTGATACTCGCGGGCCCACGCCCGAGTTGCTCGAGGATGCCCCGCCGTGTGGGGTCCGCGAGCGCCCCGAACGAGGCGTCTAGGAAGTCATACTGAACCATCTAGTTCAGTATTGCGCGCCGACCCTCTCCGGTCAACCCCTTTCGGAAAACCCTGGACTGGCCAACGGATTCACTACTACGCTTTGTCGTAGAACTTGGCGGGAATCATCGAGGGGGAACACTCATGGACAAGACCACGTGTTGCATCGTCGGCGGTGGCCCCGCGGGCGCGATGGCCGGTCTACTACTCGCCAGGGCCGGTGTCGACGTCACCGTGCTGGAAAAACATGCCGACTTCCTCCGGGATTTCCGTGGCGACACGGTGCACCCGTCGACGGTGCGGCTGATCGACGAACTGGGGCTCGGCGCCGAGTTCGCCGAGTTGCCGTCCTGCGAGCTGACTCGGATGTGCATGTACGCGGGCGACCGCATGGTGGTCGCCGCCGATCTCACCCGCATTCCCGGCGGGTACCGGCACATCGCCATGGTGCCGCAATGGGACTTCCTCGACCTGCTGACCAGCGCCGCGGCCGAGGAACCGTCCTTCACGTTGCGGATGCGCTCGACCGCGATCGGGCTGATCGACGAGGCGGGCCAGGTGGCCGGCGTGCGCTACCTCGATGCCGACGGCGTCGAACACGCGTTGCGAGCCGATCTCGTGATCGCTTGCGACGGACGTGATTCCGTGGCGCGCGAGGCTGCGGGCCTGCACCAGCGGATGGAGGACGTGCCGATGGACATGTGGTTCTTCCGCATCCCCAAAGCGCGCGACGACATCGACGGCGGAGCCGTGCAGGCCCGCTTCACCAGCGGAAATTCCGCGGTGGCCATCGACCGCGGCGACTATTACCAGACCGGCTACATCATCGAGAAGGGCTGCGACGCAGAGCTTCGCGCCGCCCACGACGTGGCGTGGCTACGTGATCGCGTCGCCGAACTCTTCGGCTGGTCCACCGAGGCCACGGCGGCGATCCAGACCTGGGACGACGTCGAGCTGCTGGAGGTCACGGTGGGCATGCTCGACCGGTGGTATGTGCCCGGCCTGCTGTGCATCGGCGATGCCGCGCACACGATGTCGCCGGTCGGCGGGGTCGGGGTCAACCTCGCGGTGCAGGATGCCGTGGCTGCCGCGCGCATCCTGGCGCAGCCACTGCTCGACGGCACCGTGCGGACCGCCGATCTGGAAAAGGTGCAGCGCAGGCGGATGCTGCCGGCCAGCTTCACCCAGCGGTCCCAGCGTGGCGAGCACGACATGCTCATCGCGCCCGCGCTGCGGGGAACCCTGCACACCGCGCCCCTGCCACTTCGCGTCGTCGACGCCGTGCCCGCGCTGGCCGGCCTCACCGCCTATCTCGGCGGCATCGGCCTGCGCCCCGAGCACGCACCGGAGTTCGCGCGACGTCCACCGTCCGGCGTCGAACCATCGAACGCGACGCGCTGATCCGCCCTACCGCTCCAGTCGGCATTTTTCGAAATGGGTCGGGTGGTCAGCCCGCGATCGACACCGCGCCGGCCTACGTCACCGGGGCACCCTGATCACGTTGTGGGACTGAGGAATACGCCACGGTTGCGCGGCGATCGGCCACGTGACCGCGGCTCATTCGGAACCGATTCGATTCGGGGAACAGCGTGATCGAAGCGCCCCGCTCAACCGTCCAGCCGGACCCGGATGCCCACCATGCGCTCGGTGCCGCCGCGCAGTCTGCTGCCCAGCAGTCCGATCCGGGCGACCAGCCCGTACTTGCGCTTCATCAGAGCGGTGAAGTGTGCACTCGCGTCCGGCGCCAGCACCTCGGCGAAGCCGGGAAGCGAGGCACCGATCGACTTACCGCGCCAGTCGCACGGAGCGACCGTCACCCGGCTCCCGTTGCGAACCCGCTTCACCTTGCCCGCGTCTGCCGCGCTCCACACCGCCAGCGTTTCGCCGTCTCGCATCACCCAGACCGGTGTGGGGACCGCCGTGCCGTCTCGGCGGAACGTGGTGAGAAGCAGATATTTGCCGGCCGCCAACTCGCCAAGCGCAGCCTCGGTGTCCTTCATGGCACAATACTAACCAGTTAGTTAGTTTTGTGGTCGTTGGAACCGTCCTGCGAACCGCACGACGCGGCGGAAAGGAATCTGCTCGGTGCGATTCATTGGAACCTTGCTCGCGGGCTTCGTCTTGGGGACCCCAGCGATCCCTGTCGGCCTCTCACTGTCGCTCCCCGGCCCGGTCACACTGTTCGCGGTGCTGCTGGGCTCGGCCTGCTGCGTGGTCTTCGCGGTATTCGCCATGGAACGCGCCCGGCTCCTCTGGCAGTCCCGCCGCGTTCGCCGGAAGTCGGCCACACAACTGGCCGATTCGGTGACGGAAGTCGGCGGTGCATCCGCCATCGGTGCACCGCCTGCCGAAGACGCCCGGCTCGCCGGCGCCGCGGGGCGACGGGCCCGACGGGTCCTCGACAGATACGGGGTTGTCGGCTTCGGCATCGTCGGGCCTGCCCTCTTCGGCACCTGGGGCTCGGCCCTACTCGGTGCGGCGCTCGGCATCCCCAACTGGCGGCTGATCCGCTGGCTGATGGCCGGGACCGCCCTGTGGTGCACGGTGCTACTCGTCGCATCGGACGCGGCCTTTGCCGTCTTCGGAATCGGATGACGCAGGCCATGTCCCGAGCCGATGCCACCAAGGCCCGCATTCTCCAGGCCGCCACCGATGAGTTCGCCACCTACGGCATCGCCGGCGCCCGGGTGGACCGGATCGCCAAGACGGCGGGGGCCAACAAGAACCTCATCTACATCTACTTCGGCGGCAAGGATCAACTCTTCGACGCGGTCATCGACGCCCACGTCACCCACGGCCTGAATTCGGTTCCCTTCACCCCCGACGACCTCCCCGAGTACGCGGGGCGGCTGTTCGACTACTGCCGCCGGAACCCCGAAGTCATCCGGCTGGCCACCTGGCACCGCCTGGAGCGTGGCGACCGGGACCTGGTCGGCGCGGCGCCTGCGCGCGACGCCAAACTGGACGCACTCGCCGCAGCCCAGAAGAAGGACGGCATCGGCTCCGAGTTCTCACCCACGACGCTGCTGACCCTCGTCCTGAGCATGGCGCTTGCCTGGAGCCCGAGCAACGTCACCAGCGTGCCCGCCTCCTCGTCCGAGGCCGAGGCCACCACTGATCACCGCCGCGCGATCGTCGAAGCCGTGCGTCGCCTCCTGTGAGCGGCTCGGGGCGCCCGCGATTGTGGGGTCACGGGCAGTGCGTTGCCGCCGGTCTCCGCTACCGTTGACGGCAGTAAGTCCGCACGGGTGGGTGGTGATGAGAGTGGTGTTCGACCCGCTGGCCGATATCGAACGCGCCCTGGCCGAACAGGCCGGGTGGACGTGGTTCGACGACTACCTGCTGTACACGTGCGGGGTGGCCGATCTACTTGCGCGTGGCGAGGTGGCGCTGATCCCGCACACCGCGACGCGAGTGCGGATCGAGCCCGGTGAGGTCGGTCTGGCCGAGGGGTCGGTCAACTGGTACACGTGGCGGGCTACGGGCGACGGCAGCCGGGCTCGCAGCCGGGGCCCCATCGCGGGCCCGACCCCGATCGTCGCGGCCGCGCAGTTGGGCAATGCCGTCGTGAACCGGACCCGACGCACACAGGCAGCGGCCGCCGCGCAACCGCGCTGGGTGTCGGAACGGGCAGGGTCGGTGATGATCTCGGACCGGCGGCTGCACCTCACCAACCCCGATCTGTCGTTCTCGCTGTACTGGTCCGCGCTCGAGTCCATCGACCTCACGGCACCGGATCGCGTCGGCTGCCGATTCCCCGACCGGGACGGGAAGTTACAGCAGATACAGGTCCAGACTCCTTGGGCAGCATTACTTTTCGTCACGGCCGCCTTGCGGCATTTTCCGCATCATCCGCTGCTGAAGACCGGGACTTGGCTGCCCGCCGGATTCGAGGACAAGTGCCATCTGGCGGGCAAGAAGTGCCCGAAGGTGCGCACGCTGGGCTGACAGGCGGCCCTCAGCGTTGACGCGCGCGATAGGCCGCGACGGCGTTGCGATTACCGCATGCCGTACTGCAATAGCGACGGGAACGATTGCGGGACAGGTCTAGCACCAGCCCGGCGCAGTCCGCGTCGGCGCAGATCGAGAGGCGGCTGAGGTCGTCTGCGCGGATCAGGTCGATCATCGCCATCGCGGTTTCCACGGCGACGCGAACCGGGAGCGGAGCCTGCGCCGGGACGGCGTGCACATGGTAGTCGACGTCGCCGTGGCGGACCAGCTGCGGCATCGCGCGGTGCTCGGCGAGGGTCTCGTTCACAAGTGCGACGGCGGCATCACGGTCGCTGGTGAGCATCGCGCGTAGCGGCGCGCGCAGGGCCCGGACGGCGGCCAGTTCGGCGGGGTCGCCGGTGTGCACGCCCGTGTAGACGTGTCGGTCGAAGAACTCGGCGAGCTGGGCTGTCTCGGTCAACGTGTCGGGATCTTCGGCGGAATTGACCAGTTCGACCGCCGCCAGCAGGGCCGCCTCTGTGTCATGAGCAAAAACCACATTGACATATTACCGCAGGCTGCTTACCGTCATTAGTCATGGCGACCTTGACTCATGACAGCGCGATCCGGATGCGATCCGGGCTACTGCTCGCGCTGGCATCGGCCACCTCGTTCGGGCTGTCCGGTCCGCTCGCCCGTGGATTGATGAACGCGGGGTGGAGTGCCGCCGCCGTAGTCGCCGCGCGCGTTCTGCTGGCCGGGGTGGTTCTGTTGCCGCTCGCATTGCCTCAGCTGCGCGGAAACTGGAAGCTACTGCGCGCCAACGCGAGTCTCATCGGCGCGTACGGGCTGGTCGCCGTGGCGGGCACTCAGCTCGCCTACTTCAACGCCGTCGCGCACATGGAAGTCGGCGCCGCACTGCTGATCGAATACACCGCACCGATCGCGGTGGTGGGCTGGTTGTGGGTGCGCCACCGGCAACAGCCCGGCGCGGCCACGATCGCCGGCGCGGTTCTCGGCATCACCGGATTACTACTCGTCCTCGATGTGACATCCGGCCTGTCGACCGACCCGATCGGCATCGTCTGGGCGCTAGCCGCGATGGTCGGCGCCGCGGCCTATTTCGTCCTCTCCGCCCAGGGCGGCGACCTCCCCGGCACCGTCCTGGCCTGCGGCGGTCTCCTGATCGGCGGCCTCACCCTGATCCTGGCGGGCGCCATCGGCATCGTCCCCCTGCACGCCACCACCCACCAGGTCGTCTTCGCCGACTTCACCACCCCCTGGTGGATCCCCATCCTCCTCATCGGCATAGTCACCGCCGCCATCGCCTACGTCACCGGCATCGCCGCCACCCGTCGCCTCGGCTCCCGCCTGGCCTCCTTCGTAGCCCTCACCGAAGTCCTCGCCGCCCTGATCTTCGCCTGGGCCCTCCTCGGCGAAGCCCCCCGCCCGATCCAATTGCTCGGCGGCGCACTGATTCTCATCGGAGTCGTCACCGTCCGCCTCGGCGAACCGACGACCTCCGCACTCGGCGACCCCGAGACACCGGCAGACACCCCGACGGAGATCCCAGCGGCTCGGTTCGAGCAAGGATCCTGACCGACGACAGGATGCGACTCACCAGCGGTAGTCGAGGAATTTGCCGTCCAGGGTGATGACGACGCGGTCGCCGTCGGGGTGGGGGCGGCGGGCTATGTCGATGTTGAAGTTGATGGCGCTCATGATGCCGTCGCCGAATTCCTCGTGGATGAGTTCTTTGAGGGCGGGGCCGTAGACCGAGACGGCTTCGACGAGGCGGTAGACGGTGGGGTCGGCCAGTTGTGCCGGGTCGGCGCCGCGGGAGGGCTGTAGGCGCAGGCTTTCGGCGACGGTGTCGTCCAGGTCGAGCAGGGCGCAGACGGCGGCGGCCTGTTCCTCGGTCATCGGATGCTGGCCGAGCAGGGCGGCTGTCGTCCAGACCAGTGGCGCGCCGATCGATTCCGCGATGCCTGCCCACGTGAGGCCTTTGCGGATACGGGCGGCGACGATGAGGTCGGCGGCGGCGGACTTGCTCAGGATCGGTTCCATACGGGCTCCTTGGTCGGCGGGTCGCCGCTAGCCTGCCATTCGGAGCCGCTTACTCGCCATAGTGGAATACCACTATTTACGCGGGCGCAACCTCGAGTGATCACGAGGCAATGTCGACAGCGAAAACTCCTGCGCTAGAACCACTACGAAGGGGTTTTCATGTCCTATCTCAAACCGGCGGACTTCGTCGAGAAGATGATCGACGCCGGCGAAGCCAAAGCGTTCATGTCCACCCGCGACACCGTGATCCGCGCCTACATGGCAGGCGCGATCCTCGCGCTCGCCGCCGCCTTCGCGGTGACGATCACCGTGAACACCGGCGAACCACTGCTCGGAGCCGTGCTCTTCCCCGTCGGGTTCTGCATGCTCTACCTGCTCGGATTCGATTTGCTCACCGGCGTTTTCACGCTGGTGCCGCTGGCCTTGATCGACAAACGACGCGGCGTCACCGTGGGCTCGATGTTGCGAAACTGGGGGCTGGTGTTCGTCGGCAACTTCGCCGGCGCGTTCACCGTGGCAGTGATGATGGCGATCATCCTCACCATGGGCTTCTCTGTCGACCCCAGCGTTGTCGGCGAAAAGCTCGGCGAGATCGGCGAATCCAGAACCCTCGGCTACGCCGAACACGGCGCCGCGGGCATGCTCACCTTGTTCATCCGCGCCGTGCTGTGCAACTGGATGGTCTCCACCGGCGTGGTCGCCGCGATGATGTCGACCTCGGTGTCGGGCAAGGTGATCGCCATGTGGATGCCCATCATGCTGTTCTTCTACATGGGCTTCGAACACTCCATCGTGAACATGTTCCTCTTCCCCTCCGGCCTGCTCCTCGGTGGCGACTTCTCGATCGGCGACTACCTGATCTGGAACGAAATCCCCACCGTCATAGGCAATCTCGTCGGCGGCCTCACCTTCGTAGGCCTCACCCTCTACGCCACCCACGCCCGCACCGGCCCGTCCCGCCGGCAGTCCGAACCCACAGAATCCGTTGTGAAGGAATGAAGTTCGCGGAGAAGGCGACAGGCTACCGGTCGCGATACTCCGCTTCTGCGATCTTCAGCTCCGTAGGGGATCCGGTAGAACAAGCCACGATTGGGTGAGATCCCGACGATGATCGCGTACTCATTCGCAGAAACGGCCCCCGCTCTCGAAAGGGCGGGGGCCGAAATCTGTTGCCTACCTACGGACTAGCGGTAGTCGCTGAAGCCGTAGTCGTCCAGCGGCACTGCTGCGCCGGTGGAGGAGCCGAAGCTGTCCGGGGAGTAGTAGGTGTCGTCGTAGGACGGCACCGCGTACGCCGCGGCACGGGCTTCTTCGGTCGGCTGCACCGTGATGTTGCGGTACCGGTTGATACCGGTACCGGCCGGGATGAGCTTACCGATGATCACGTTCTCCTTCAGGCCGATCAGCTTGTCGGAGCGGCAGTTGATGGCCGCATCCGTCAGCACTCGGGTGGTCTCCTGGAAGGAAGCCGCCGACAGCCACGAATCGGTGGCCAGCGACGCCTTGGTGATACCCATCAGCACGGGACGGCCCGAAGCCGGCTCGCGGCCTTCGGCCACCACACGACGGTTCGAGTTCTCGAACTCGGCGCGCTCGGTGAGCGAGCCGGGCAGGAACTCGGTCGCACCCGAATCGATGATCGTCACACGACGCAGCATCTGACGAACGATGACCTCGATGTGCTTGTCGTGGATCGACACACCCTGCGAGCGGTAGACCTCCTGGACCTCGTGGACCAGGTGGACCTGCACCTGACGGGGACCCATCACGCGCAGCACCTCGTGCGGATCGGCAGCGCCCTCGAGCAGCTGCTGACCCACCTCCACGTGGTCACCGTCGGCCAACAGACGCTCGGAGCCGTCGTCGTGCTTGAACACCCGCAGACGCTGACGCTTCGAGAGCTTGTCGTAGACGACTTCCTCAGACCCGTCATCAGGGATGATCGTGATCTTGTAGAAGCGGTCGTCGTCCTCGAGACGCACCCGACCCGAGACCTCCGCGATCGGCGCCTTGCCCTTGGGGACACGGGCCTCGAAGAGCTCCTGAACACGCGGCAGACCACCGGTGATGTCGTCGCCCGCGACGCCACCCTGGTGGAAGGTACGCATGGTCAGCTGGGTACCGGGCTCACCGATGGACTGGGCCGCGACGATGCCGACGGCCTCGCCGATATCGACCAGCTTGCCGGTGGCCATCGAACGGCCGTAGCAGGTGGCGCAGACGCCGGTGCCGGTGGTGCAGGTCAGCACGGAGCGGACCTTCACCTCGGTGATACCGGCCTCGAGCAGCGCCTCCAGCGCGGGGTCGCCGAGGTCGGCGCCCTTCGCCACGATGACGTTGCCCTTGGCATCGACCGCGTCGGACGCCAGGGTCCGAGCGAAGGTCGAGGTCTCGACGTGCGCGTCACGGATGATCGTGCCGTCGGCCAGCTTCTCCGCGATCGGCACCAGGATGCCGCGCTCGGTGCCACAGTCCTCTTCGCGGACGATGACGTCCTGCGACACATCGACCAGACGACGGGTCAGGTAACCCGAGTCGGCGGTACGAAGCGCCGTGTCGGCCAGACCCTTACGAGCACCGTGGGTGTTGATGAAGTACTCGAGCACGGTCAGGCCCTCACGGAACGAGGACTTGATCGGGCGCGGGATGAACTCACCCTTCGGGTTCGTCACCAGGCCCTTCATACCCGCGAGGGTACGAGTCTGGGTGAAGTTACCCGTGGCGCCGGAGTCGACGATCGTGATGATCGGGTTGTCCGGCGGGTAGTGGGTCCGCAGCGCGGCGCCCACTTCCTCGGTGGCTTCCTGCCAGATCTTGACCAGAGCGTTGTTGCGCTCGGCGTGATCGAGCGCACCACGCTGGTACTTCTTCTCGATCAGGTCCGCCATGGCCTCATAGCGTTCCATGATCTCGGGCTTCTCCGGCGGAACGAGCACGTCCGTCATGGAGACCGTGACACCCGAACGCGTGGCCCAGTAGAAGCCGGCGTCCTTGAGCTTGTCGACGGTCTGCGCGACGACGATCATCGGGTAGCGCTCGGCCAGATCGTTGATGATCGTGGCCTGACGCTTCTTCGGCATCGGCTCGTTGATGAACGCGTAGTCCGCCGGGAGCAGCTCGTTGAAGATCACGCGACCCAGCGTGGTCTCGGCCAGCCAGGCCTCGCCGCGCTTCCAGCCGTCCGGGAACCGCTCGGTCTCGATATCGCGCGGCGGGCGCTGCTCGGTCAGCCGCACCTTGATGGTGGACCGCACGGTCAGCTCGCCACGATCGACGGCCATCTGTGCCTCGGCGGGCGAGGAGTACACGCCGTACTCCGGCTCGTCGGTGGCCGCGGCGCGGTAGGTGCCCGCACCGTTCTCGTCGAGACGGGTCAGGTAGAACAGGCCCGTCACCATGTCCAGACGCGGCATCGCCAGTGGGCGACCCGACGCCGGGGACAGGATGTTGTTCGACGACAGCATCAGGATGCGTGCCTCGGCCTGCGCCTCCGCGGACAGCGGAAGGTGCACGGCCATCTGGTCACCGTCGAAGTCGGCGTTGAACGCCTCACAGACGAGCGGGTGCAGCTGGATGGCCTTGCCTTCGACCAGCTGGGGCTCGAAGGCCTGGATGCCGAGGCGGTGCAGGGTGGGCGCGCGGTTCAGCATCACCGGGTGCTCGGCGATGACCTCTTCGAGGACATCCCACACCTGGGCACGCTGACGCTCGACCATCCGCTTGGCGGACTTGATGTTCTGCGCGTGGTTGAGATCGACCAGACGCTTCATCACGAACGGCTTGAACAGCTCGAGCGCCATCAGCTTCGGCAGACCACACTGGTGCAGCTTCAGCTGAGGACCGACGACGATGACCGAACGGCCCGAGTAGTCGACGCGCTTGCCGAGCAGGTTCTGACGGAAACGACCCTGCTTGCCCTTGAGCAGATCGCTCAGCGACTTCAGCGGGCGGTTACCCGGTCCGGTGACCGGACGGCCACGACGGCCGTTGTCGAACAGTGCGTCGACCGACTCCTGCAGCATCCGCTTCTCGTTGTTGACGATGATCTCGGGCGCACCCAGATCGATCAGTCGCTTGAGGCGGTTGTTGCGGTTGATCACGCGGCGGTACAGGTCGTTCAGGTCGGAGGTGGCGAAACGGCCACCGTCGAGCTGAACCATCGGACGCAGCTCCGGCGGGATCACCGGAACAGCGTCGAGCACCATGCCCATGGGCGAGTTGCCGTTGGTCTGGAAGGCCGCGACGACCTTCAGACGCTTGAGCGCACGCAGCTTCTTCTGGCCCTTGCCGCTGCGAATGGTCTCGCGCAGCTTCTCGGCCTCGGCGTGGATGTCGAAGTTCTCCATCAGCTTCTGGATGGACTCCGCACCCATGGCGCCGGTGAAGTACTCGCCGTAGCGGTCGACGAGCTCGCGGTAGAGCACCTCGTCGACGATGAGCTGCTGAACCGACAGCTTGGTGAAGGTGGTCCAGATCTCGTCGAGACGATCCAGCTCACGCTGCGAGCGGTCGCGCAGCTGACGCATCTCGCGCTCGCCGCCGTCCTTGACCTTGCGACGCACGTCGGACTTGGCGCCCTCGGCTTCCAGCTCGGCCAGGTCGGCCTCGAGCTTCTGCGCGCGGGCCTCCAGGTCGGCGTCGCGCTGATCGGCGACCGACTTCTTCTCGACCTCCATCTCGGCTTCGAGCGTGGAGAGCTCGTTGTGACGCAGCTCCTCGTCGACACCGACGATGACGTAGGCGGCGAAGTAGATGATCTTCTCGAGATCCTTCGGCGCCAGGTCGAGCAGGTAACCCAAGCGCGACGGAACGCCCTTGAAGTACCAGATATGAGTAACGGGAGCAGCCAGCTCGATGTGGCCCATCCGCTCACGACGCACCTTGGCACGAGTTACCTCGACGCCACAGCGCTCACAGATGATGCCCTTGAAGCGGACGCGCTTGTACTTGCCGCAGTAGCACTCCCAGTCCCGGGTGGGACCGAAGATCTTCTCGCAGAAGAGCCCGTCCTTCTCCGGCTTGAGCGTGCGGTAGTTGATGGTCTCCGGCTTCTTCACCTCGCCGAAAGACCACTGGCGGATGTCATCGGCGGAGGCAAGGCCGATCCGGAGTTCATCGAAGAAGTTGACGTCTAGCACGTAACTTCCTTTCCCCTATTCGGGTCGAATTCGAGCAAAAGTTCACTAGTTGTCGAGCGCGGTGCGCGGTGCGGTCGCTTCCACAGCGACCGCACCGCTAACCACCTAGTTCGCCAGATCGTCGATGGTTGCTGCTTCGTTCCTGGACAGGTTGATGCCCAGGTTCGCCGCAGCGCGCTCCAGATCCTCGTCCTCGCCGCCACCCATCTCGATCGCGGCGCCGTCCGAAGACAGCACCTCGACGTTGAGGCACAGCGACTGGAGTTCCTTGAGGAGCACCTTGAACGACTCCGGAATGCCCGGCTCCGGAATGTTCTCGCCCTTGACGATGGCCTCGTAGACCTTCACGCGACCGACCACGTCGTCGGACTTGATGGTCAGGAGTTCCTGCAGCGTGTACGCCGCGCCGTAGGCCTGCATGGCCCAGCACTCCATCTCACCGAATCGCTGACCACCGAACTGCGCCTTACCACCCAGCGGCTGCTGCGTGATCATCGAGTACGGACCGGTCGAACGGGCGTGGATCTTGTCGTCGACCAGGTGGTGCAGCTTCAGGATGTACATGTAACCGACCGCGACCGGGTACGGGAACGGCTCACCCGAACGACCGTCGAACAGCGTCGACTTGCCGTCGGAGTTGACCATGCGCTCGCCGTCACGGTTGGGCAGCGTCGACGCGAGCAGACCGGTCAGCTCGTCATCCTTGGCACCGTCGAAGACGGGCGTGGCGATGTTCGAGTCGGCAGGCGCGGCCAGCATCTCCTCGGGCAGCGTGGCTGCCCAATCGGGACGAGTGCCGTCCGTGGCCACGTCGATATTCCAGCCGGCCTTACCGATCCACCCGAGATGGGTTTCCAGGATCTGGCCGATGTTCATACGACGGGGCACACCGTGGGTGTTCAGGATGATGTCGACCGGCGTGCCGTCGGGCATGAACGGCATGTCCTCGATGGGGAGGATCTTGCCGATGACGCCCTTGTTGCCGTGGCGACCGGCGAGCTTGTCGCCGTCCTGGATCTTGCGCTTCTGGGCCACGTAGACGCGGACCAGCTCGTTGACACCGGGAGGCAGATCGTCGTCGTCCTCGCGCGAGAACACGCGAATGCCGATGACCTTGCCGGACTCACCGTGGGGCACCTTCAGCGAGGTGTCGCGCACTTCGCGAGCCTTCTCACCGAAGATGGCACGCAGCAGACGCTCTTCCGGGGTGAGCTCGGTCTCGCCCTTGGGCGTGACCTTGCCGACCAGGATGTCGCCGTCGCGAACCTCGGCACCGATGCGGATGATGCCGCGCTCGTCGAGGTCAGCGAGGACCTCGTCGGAGACGTTCGGGATATCCCGAGTGATCTCCTCGGCACCGAGCTTGGTGTCGCGGGCATCGATCTCGTGCTCTTCGATGTGGATCGAGGTGAGAACGTCCTCTTCCACGAGGCGCTGCGACAGGATGATCGCGTCCTCGTAGTTGTGGCCTTCCCACGGCATGATCGCGACGAGCAAGTTCTTGCCCAGCGCCATCTCACCGTTCTCGGTGCAGGGGCCGTCCGCGAGGACCTGCCCCTTCTCCACCCGATCGCCCTCGTCCACGATCGGACGCTGGTTCGAGCAGGTGCCCTGGTTCGACCGGTTGAACTTGCGCATCCGGTAGGACTTGCGGCTGCCGTCGTCGGCCATCACGGTGACGTAATCGGCCGAGACCTCTTCGACCACACCGGGCTTCTCGTTGATGACAACGTCGCCGGCGTCGACGGCTGCGCGCAGCTCCATACCGGTGCCCACGATCGGGGACTCGGAACGGATCAGCGGCACGGCCTGACGCTGCATGTTCGCACCCATGAGGGCACGGTTGGCATCGTCGTGCTCGAGGAACGGGATCATGGCCGTCGCGACCGACACCATCTGGCGCGGCGAGATGTCCATGTAGTCGACCTGAGCCGGCGTGACGAACTCGACCTCTTCACCGAGACGGCGAACCAGGACCTTTTCCTCCAGGAAGTGGCCCTCGTTGTCGACCGGCGAGTTGGCCTGTGCGCGAACGTACCGGTCTTCCTCGTCGGCGGTCAGGTACTTGACCTCGTCGGTGACCTTGCCATCGACGACCTTGCGGTACGGGGTCTCGATGAAGCCGAACGGGTTGACCCGCGCATACACCGACAGCGAACCGATCAGGCCGATGTTCGGGCCTTCCGGGGTCTCGATCGGGCACATGCGGCCGTAGTGCGACGGGTGGACGTCACGAACTTCCAGACCGGCACGCTCACGGGACAGACCACCGGGGCCGAGCGCCGACAGGCGTCGCTTGTGGGTAAGGCCCGAGAGCGGATTGTTCTGGTCCATGAACTGCGACAGCTGCGAAGTTCCGAAGAACTCCTTGATCGCCGCGACGACCGGACGGATGTTGATCAGGGTCTGCGGCGTGATCGCCTCGACGTCCTGAGTCGTCATCCGCTCACGAACGACACGCTCCATGCGGGACAGACCGACACGGATCTGGTTCTGGATGAGCTCACCGACGGTGCGCAGACGACGGTTACCGAAGTGGTCGATGTCGTCGACGCCGACGGGAACCTCTTCACCGCCGGGGGCGGTCATCGTGCGGTCACCGGCGTGCAGACGCACCAGGTACTCGATGGTGTCGACGATGTCTTCCTTGGTGAGAACCGAGGAAGTGACCGGCTTGTCGAGGTTGATGCCGAGCTTCTTGTTGATCTTGTAGCGACCAACGCGAGCCAGGTCGTAGCGCTTCTCCTTGAAGAACAGGTTCTCCAGCAGAGTCTGCGCGGACTCCTTGGTCGGCGGCTCGCCCGGACGCAGCTTGCGGTAGATATCGAGCAGCGCCTCGTCCTGGCCGGGGGTGCTGTCCTTCTCCAGGGTGGACATCATGATCTCGGAGAAGCCGAAACGCTCGACGATCTCCTCGGTCGTCCAACCCAGCGCCTTGAGCAGCACGGTAACCGGCTGCCGACGCTTGCGGTCGATACGGACACCGACGGTGTCGCGCTTGTCGACGTCGAACTCCAGCCACGCGCCGCGCGACGGAATCACGCGCACACTGTGCAGGTCCTTCTCGGTGGTCTTGTCGATGTTGTGATCGAAGTAGACGCCCGGGGAACGGACCAGCTGCGAGACGACGACACGCTCGGTGCCGTTGATGATGAAGGTGCCCTTATTGGTCATCATGGGGAAATCGCCCATGAACACCGTCTGGCTCTTGATCTCGCCGGTGTTGTTGTTGATGAACTCCGCGGTGACGAACAACGGCGCCGCGTAGGTCATGTCCTTCTCTTTGCACTCATCGATGGAGGCCTTGACCTCTTCGAAGCGCGGATCAGAGAACGACAGGGACATGGACCCGGAGAAGTCCTCGATCGGAGAGAGCTCTTCGAGCACCTCCTCGAGGCCGCCTGCGAGACCGACGTCGCCGCGAGCGGCTGCCTTCTCGCGCCAGTCGGGTGTACCGACCAACCAGGCGAACGAGTCCGTTTGTAGGTCGAGAAGTCCGGGCACCTCCAAGGGCTCTCGGATCTTCGCGAACGAAACCCTCAACGGGGCTCCGGGGATACCAGCCTTGGTCTGGGTGGAGACTGCCAAGATGCGTCCTTCCAGCACCTCACGCGCGTCGCGTGGTGGTCCGCGACCGTCGCTTGTCTGCTACGAATTCCGCTGGTTACAGCCCGAACGAAACCAGAACAAGCAGCAGCGGAAGTAACACCGGAAGGGTGGAACTTTCGAGTGCGAATCAAGGTGTGGACAGGAGGCAGCCAGCGCAACGTCCAAACTTACACCCCTAGACAAGGGAGTGTCAACATACCATCCGTGTGACCGCTCGCACGGATAACGCGCCGAAGCCCCGGAACGCTGGCCGCGTCGGGTTCCCTCGGCGCCGGGCCAACTATCAGCTGGCCGCTGGTGCCCCTTAACAGCTTGTACTGCTGTAGATAGGGTGACGGTTCCCGCGCGCCTCGTCAAGTGCCGCGGGACGGTCTGTTCGCGAAGTGAGATCGCCTGGGCCGCTGGACTTCCCCGGCCTCGAACCGCGGCTATTTTACCCGCGACACGCCGTGCGCGCCAACCTGCAGGACGGCCGGTCAGCAGCTGTTTTCCGGCCTGTAACGCAAATGAGCCCCGACCGTAGGGTCGGGGCTCATTCAGGCCGTAAAAGTCGCTCAGCTGTTGACCTGGCCGTGCGGAACGGTCTTGAACGTTTCGGTGGGCTGGTCGCTGCCGCCGTAGGCCGCCATCACCTGAGTGTCATCGGAGGAATCCAGCGACTCGCGGATCGCCACCTGCGCCGCGTGCGGCAGGGTGTGGATGATCTCGCGCACGCGCGCCTGCCGACGGAACACGGCCTGGCGGGCGGGCATACCGGGCTCGGCCTTCATCTGCGGGATGATGCCGTCGATCTCCTCGGCGCCACCGTGGTGGTGACCGGCGTCGACGAGCGCCTGCTCGCGCGCCATCTGTGCCTCGTCCTTCTCCTCCGACATGCCGATCGGACCGATCATGCGGCCGTTGAGGAACTGCTTGACCACCGGCTCCTCGCTGGTGAGCAGCACCTCGCGGGGGCCGAACATCACCAGGTTGCGGCGGAAGAGCATGCCGATGTTGTCCGGCACGGTACGGGCCAGGTTGATGTTGTGGGTCACGATCAGGATCGTGGCGTCGATCTGCGCGTTGATGTTGAGCAGCAGCTGCGCCAGGTACGAGGTACGCACCGGGTCAAGACCCGAGTCGGGCTCGTCGACGAGGATGATCTGCGGGTCGAGGACCAGCGCGCGGGCCAGACCGGCGCGCTTGCGCATACCACCGGAGATCTCACCGGGGAGCTTGCCCTCGGCGCCGAGCAGACCGGTCAGCTCGAGCTTCTCCATGACGACACGGCGGATCTCGGATTCCGACTTCTTCGTGTGCTCACGAAGCGGGAAGGCGATGTTGTCGTACAAATTCATCGAGCCGAACAGCGCGCCGTCCTGGAAAAGGACGCCGAACAGTTTACGGATCTCGTAGAGCTCCTTGTTGGAGCAGGTCATGATATCGGTGCCATCGATGAAGATGGACCCGCGCTCGGGTCGCAGCAGACCGATGAGCGACTTCAGGAACACCGACTTACCCGTACCTGAAGGTCCGAGCAACGCACTGACCTCACCCGAAGGGAGCGTGATCGACACGTCCTGCCAAATTCGCTGTGAACCGAAGGATTTGGTTACACCCTCGGTCCTGACCTCGACGCCCACTGCTACCTCCATTGATCCCTGCGAGCACCCCACCGGCGTTCCCGCGCGCTCACATCACGGCGGTGCGCTACGACTCTGTGGGTCCGGTCACTGTAACCCATCAGTGAGACGGGGCACACCCCTACATGACTGCAGAGTAACCTGGCGCGGCTCCTACGACCCGGATCACTTTCGCATGTCCGGACAAATAGCAAACGGGCGGCCCGCGAAGGACCGCCCGTTCACAACAGCACTGGTTCCGAATTACTTGACGGAAACCTTGGCGCCGGCCTCTTCGAGCTTCGCCTTGGCGGCCTCGGCGGCATCCTTGGCGACCTTCTCCAGGATCGGCTTCGGGGCGCCCTCGACCAGGTCCTTGGCTTCCTTCAGGCCCAGGCCCGAGACGATCTCACGGACCACCTTGATGACCTGGATCTTCTTGTCGCCGGCACCCTCGAGGATGACGTCGAACTCGTCCTGCTCTTCGGCAGCCTCGGCCGGAGCAGCGCCACCGGCGGCCGCGACGGCGACGGGGGCAGCGGCGGTGACGTCGAAGGTCTCTTCGAAGACCTTGACGAACTCAGCGAGCTCGAGCAGGGTCAGCTCCTTGAAGGCGCCAATCAGTTCTTCGGTGCTCAGCTTTGCCATGGTGGTTCCTTTCGTGGTGTACCTCGCAGCGCATACGCACCCCGAGGCGGGTAATAGATGTCTTATTCGGCGTCAGCCGCGGGTGCTTCTTCGGCAGCAGGAGCGCCTTCGGCACTCGTGCGCTTCTCGAGCAGCGCCTGGGCGAGCCGGGCGACCTGCGAAGCGGGAGCGGCGAACAGGGCGGCAGCCTGCGAAGGCTTGGCCTTGAACGCACCGGCCAGCTTGGCCAGCAGCACCTCGCGCGAATCGAGGTCAGCGATGCGCTCGACCTCGGACACGGACAGCGCGCGGCCGTCCATGTATCCGCCCTTGATGACCAGGGACTTGTTGTCCTTGGCGAACTGCTTGAGCGCCTTGGCGGCATCGACCGGCTCACCCTGGATGAAGGTGATAGCGGTCGGGCCGACGAACAGCTCGTCGAGACCCGCCACACCGGCTTCGCCGGCAGCGATCTTGACCAGGGTGTTCTTGGCGACGGAGTACGTGGCGTCGGCGCCGAGCGCACGACGCAGCTCGGTGAGCTTGCCGACCGACAGGCCACGGTATTCCGTGACAACAGTGGCCGTGGAGTTCTTGAACTGCTCCGCGATCTCCGCGACAGCGGTGACCTTTTCAGGTTTCGCCATACTTCGCCTCCTCTCTGATGTCGGTTTCGTTGGTGCACTACCGAATCAGGGGCCGGCGACAAAACGAACGCCCCGGACGCAAGGCGTACCGGGGCGCAAAATAACTTCGGCCTCAGCTCTCCCTGCGTGGGTCGCCGGCAATGTCGCCGGACCTTCGATCGACACCGTGAAATTCGGCGTCAACGACCAACGGTCTTCGGTAGAACGAATGGGTGTGGTCTTCGAGGATGTATGCACATCCCGCATGACCGTTGACCACTGTACCTGCACCTACCCCTATCTGCCAAAACGGGTCGAAAACCCTCCACTCGGGCCGAATTTATGTGCCCCAGATCACATTTGGTGGTCGAATGTGGCCGGAATCCCAGGGGAAAGGTGTTACGCACGGTGACAGTAACCTGGTTCACTCCAATGCTATGGCAACCTCCATAGTCGCTCCACCAGTGCTGCTGGGCCGACGCCCGCAGCGATTCATCGCGCTAGCCGTCATCTGCCTGGCAGAACTGCTGGTCGTACTCGACAACACCATCGTCAACGTGGCGCTGCCGTCCATCGGCGTCCAACTCGCCACCGGCGTCTCCGGTCTGCAATGGATCGTCGACGCCTACACCCTGACCTTCGCCGGACTACTACTCGCCGCGGGCAACCTCGGCGACCGCTACGGGCGCCGTCGCATCATGATCGTCGGCCTCGTCGGCATCGCGGTGATGTCGGTCGGCGGCGCGCTCGCCGATTCGATGACCCAGGTCATCGCCGCCCGCGCCGCGATGGGCATCTTCGCCGCGGCCGTCTTCCCCGCCACCCTCGCCCTGATCATCAACATCTTCACCGACCGGCGCGAACGCGCACTCGCCATCGCGGCCTGGACAGCGATGGCGGGCTTCGCCATCGCGATCGGGCCCATCTCCGGCGGCTGGCTGCTCGAACACTTCAGCTGGCATTCGGTGTTCTGGATCAACGTGCCGGTGGCACTGATCGCCCTGATCGCGACCCTGATCTGGGTGCCGGAATCGCGCGCGGCGCAGGTCGGCAAGATCGACCTGGTCGGCATCGGCCTCTCGATCGCGGGCATCACGCTGGTGGTGTGGGCGATCATCGAGGCGCCGCACAACGGCTGGCTCTCCCTCACCACGCTCGGCACCGCCACCCTCGGCGCCACTATGCTCGCCGGCTTCGTCACGTGGGAATTGCGTACCGCCGCACCGATTCTCAACATGCGACTGTTCCGCAATCGCCGATTCTCGTTGCCCGCCTTGGCTATCGCGATCGGCTACTTCTCGATGTTCGGGTTCCTGTTCCTGATCACCCAGTATTTCCAGGGCGTGCGCGAATACACCCCACTCGAATTCGGTATCGCCTCACTGCCGTTCGCCTTCTCGGTCGCGATCGGCGCACCGGTCGCGACGCTGCTCGCGCAACGGGTCGGCACCACCGCGGTACTGGTGATCGGCCTGCTGCTCATCGGCGCGGGTCTCTACCTGGGCGGACAGGTGACCGTCGACAGTAGCTACCTGATCGGCGTGCTGCCCTCGATGGTGTTGATGGCGTTGGGTCTCGGCATCGTGCAGGGACCGGCCACCGAATCGATCATGTCCTCGCTGCCACTGGACGAGGCGGGCGCGGGCTCGGCCGTCAACGACACGACCCGCGAGATCGGCGGCACCCTCGGCGTCGCGGTGCTCGGGTCGATCGTAGCCTCGTACTACACCAGCCGGATCGGCGCCCGAATCGACGCGATCCCGATGGGCATCATGAACGACAACGAGAAGAGCCTGGTCAAGGCCAGTCCACTCAGCGTGCTGGAACTGCGTAAACGCGAGCTCGCGCCGTTCTTCGAGACTCAACGCGAGAACTTGATCGTCGCCATGAAGGCCGCGACGCTGCAGGGCGCACATGCGGCCTCGCTGGTCGCCACCGGCGCGGTGCTGGTGTGCGCGGTGATCGTGGCCGTCTTCCTGCCGTGGAAGCCGCAGAGCGGTGAATCGGTGCTGCTCGGCTGGCGGGACAAGACTCCCGAACAGTCCTGACAACGCCGCGAGGGTGGGAACGCAGTGCGTTCCCACCCTCGTGGTTGCTCTAGGAGCTAGCGGTCAGCCGAAGCTCACGCATCCTCGTCGAGGAGGTTGCGGGTGCGGTTCGGGTCCACCGGGATGCCCGGTCCGGTGTTCGTCGAAACCGTGATCTTCTTGACGTAGCGACCCTTGGCGGTCGACGGCTTCACACGCAGGATCTCGTCCAGCGCGGCGCCGTAGTTCTCCACCAGCTTGGAGTCGTCGAACGACGCCTTGCCGATGACGAAGTGCAGGTTGGCCTGCTTGTCGACGCGGAAGTTGATCTTGCCGCCCTTGATCTCGTTGACGGCCTTGGTCACATCGTTGGTGACGGTGCCCGTCTTCGGGTTCGGCATCAGACCACGCGGGCCGAGGACACGCGCGATGCGGCCGACCTTGGCCATCTGATCCGGGGTGGCGATCGCGGCGTCGAAGTCGAGCCAGCCGCCCTGGATCCGCTCGATCAGGTCCTCGGCGCCCACGGCGTCGGCGCCTGCGGCCTCGGCCTCGGAAGCCTTCTCGCCCGCGGCGAACACGATGACGCGGGCAGTCTTACCGGTGCCGTGCGGCAGGTTGACGGTGCCACGGACCATCTGGTCGGCCTTGCGGGGATCCACGCCGAGACGGACGGCGACCTCGACGGTCGCGTCGGTCTTGGTGGTCGCGGTCTCCTTTGCCAGGCGCGTGGCGGCCAGCGGGGAGTACAGGGCGTCGCGATCGACCTTCTCAGCAGCGGCGAGGTACGCCTTGCTTCGTTTTGCCATGATTTTCTGTCCTTAGTGTTTCGAGTTCAGATGTGGTTGTCGGGCCTGGCCGGCCCTCCCACATGGAGCGAGATTCGCTCAGCCTTCGACGGTGATACCCATCGAACGCGCGGTACCGGCGATGATCTTCGCGGCCTGATCGATGTCAGTGGCGTTGAGATCCTCGGCCTTGGTCTTGGCGATCTCCCGGACCTGGTCCATGGTGACCTTGGCGACCTTGGTCTTGTGCGGCTCAGCGGAGCCCTTCTGCACACCGGCGGCCTTGAGCAGCAGACGAGCGGCAGGCGGGGTCTTCAGCTTGAAGTCGAACGACCGGTCCTCGTACACCGAGATCTCGACCGGAATGACGTTGCCACGCTGCGACTCGGTCGCGGCGTTGTACGCCTTGCAGAACTCCATGATGTTGACGCCGTGCTGACCGAGCGCGGGGCCGACCGGCGGTGCCGGGTTGGCTGCGCCGGCCTGGATCTGCAGCTTGATGATCCCGGCGAGCTTCTTCTTCTTGGGGGGCATCTTTCTTCCTTGGCTTTCTGGGGTTCGGTTCCTTACGGTTGCCGTAAGCCTCGTATCCGCGCACGACTAGGCCCCGACAGGTACTGCGGGGAAGTCAGAACACGAACCATCACACTCTACTCGACTTGACTCGCGACCCAGCAATCGGGTGGCGACCAGCACAAACGCGAAACGGCACCGCCGGTGAGCGGTGCCGTTTGCGAAAGCGGTGAAAACTCAGATCTTGGAAACCTGGGTGAAGTTCAGCTCGACCGGGGTCTCGCGACCGAAGATCGACACCAGCACCTTCAGCTTCTGCTGCTCGGCGTTGACCTCGGAGATCGACGCGGGCAGCGTCGCGAACGGGCCGTCCATGACGGTGACCGACTCGCCGACCTCGAAGTCGACCTCGATGGTGGGCTTGCCCGAAGCCGAGCTACCGGCATCCGAACCACCGGCGGCGGCCGCGGCGGCCTTCTTCTGCGCCTGCGCACCGGCCGGGACCAGGAACTTCACGACCTCGTTGATGGTCAGCGGGGTCGGCTTGGCGCCGGGGCCACCGCCGGTCATGCCGACGAAACCGGTGACGCCGGGGGTGTTGCGGACCGCGCCCCACGACTCGTTGTTCAGTTCCATCCGGACCAGGATGTAGCCCGGCAGCACCTTGCGGTTGACGTTCTTCTTCTGGCCGTTCTTGATCTCGGTGACCTCTTCGGTCGGAACCTCGACCTGGAAGATGTAGTCCTCGAGGCCGAGGTTCTGCACACGGGTCTCGAGGTTGGTCTTGACCTTGTTCTCGTAGCCCGCGTAGGAGTGCACGACGTACCAGTCGCCGGGCACGCGGCGCAGCTTGGTCTTCATCGACTCGATCGGGTCGGCCTCGGGGTCGTCCTCGGTGGCGACTTCGTCGATCACGGCTTCGTCGACGACAGCCTCTTCGGCAGCGGCTTCGTCGGTATCGGCGAGCTCGGCGGCCTCGACCTCGTCGGTGGCGGTTTCCGCCACGACAGTGTCGTCAACCGGGAACTCGTCGTTGGTGTCGTTCTCCGGGGTGCTCACTGAGGCACTCGCTTCCTGTGTCGTCACGTACATCCTGATGGACCGGGCCAGCTGCGCGTCGGTGAGCGCACTACGTCGTTCGGGCCCGGGATCGGCGGCCGGCGCGGGTGTCGGCGATCAGCCGAACAGCCAGTCGACACTCTTGATGAACGCGATGTCGATCCCGTAGATGAACGCGACCATGAAGACCACGAACACCAGAACGACGGCCGTATAGGTGACCATCTGCTTCCGGTTGGGCCAGATAACCTTGCGCAGTTCCGCGATGACCTCTCGCAGGAACTTGAGCAGCCGCTTGAACGGGTTGCCCGTGCCGGCAGACTTGTCTGCCTTACGCGAAGCCGACGGCCGATCGAGCGTGGCCACCGATCCGTTGTCTGCCGGAGCATCCGACGCGCGCACACGACGAGCAGACCGCTTGCCACTCGGTCGAGTGGCAGCGGCGGTGTCCTCGCCGTCTTCGCCGCGAGTATCCCGCTCGTCGCTCACGTCGATCCTCTCTCGTCGCTGGCATTCAGGGCAGGGGCGACAGGACTTGAACCTGCAACCTGCGGTTTTGGAGACCGCTGCTCTGCCAATTGAGCTACGCCCCTTCGGTTGGACCAGCCTGAGCTGTAGTGCCCAACCACATTCGATATTCGGTTGTCCCCAGTGTCACACAACACGCGCGCCGCTTCCATGAGGAGATAACCCCTCGGGAAGATCAGCGCGCAGCACCTCATGACCCCAGAGACCCGACTATACGTCACCGCGCGCGGTTATCGCCAATCCGGGACACTCGACCAGGTCAGGACAGCTGAACGGTTGCCGTGGCGCGACCGAAGATCTTTTTGCCCGCCGACTTCGCCGTGATGGCGACCACGGCGGTGCGGGTCTGCGGGTCGACCGATTTCACCTTGCCGGTGTATTCGACCTCGGCCGGGACGTCGGAACCGACGTAGACCGGGCTCGTGAAGCGGACGTTGTATTCCTTCACCGCACCGGGATCGCCCAGCCACGAGGTGACGAAACCGCCGCCGAGACCCATCGTGAGCATCCCGTGCGCGACCACGTTGTCCAGGCCGACGAGCTTCACGACCTCGTCGCTCCAGTGGATCGGGTTGGCGTCGCCGGACACGCCGGCGTAGTTGACGAGGTCGCCACGGGTGAGTCGGGCCACGCGCGCCGGCAGCTCGTCACCGACCGACACGCTGTCGAAGGACAGGGCGTGCACGCTGACCGTCGGCTCCGGCTGCTTGGTGATCGGGTCGAGGGTGCTCCCGACGGAAATCTCGGACGGTGCATGGTGGGCGGGTTCCTCTTCGCCGAGGCCGTGCATGAGCACGTTGCGCACCGCGTCCGACATCCGTGGGTCGATGTCACCGCCGCTGCGGCCGATCAGAGTGGTGTAAGTGGTGAGCACCAACTCGTCGTCCTGGGCGGTGACGATGTTCTTGGTCACGATGATGTCGCCGCCGAAAGCCTGGCGGAAAGAATGCAGATACACATCACAGGTCAACTGGTCGCCGACCCGGATCGGGCGGTGGAACTCCAGGATCTGGTCGGTCTGCATGATCTGACTCAGGTCGTACCCGGTCACGATCTGTTCGAACAGTTTGCGCTGGGCGAGGATGCCGACCAGGGAGATGAAGGTGAGCGGGGCGACCAGGCCCTGGTGGCCGTACTCGCGCGCGATGTCCTCTTCCCAGTGCACCGGGTGGTAGTCCTGCACCGCGCGGGCGTATTCGCGCACCTTCTCGCGGCCGACCTCGTAGTAGTCGTCGACGCGATAGTGGTGGCCGACCATCGACGCCGCGTGGGCGGCGGGGTCGAATTCGGCGGCTGCGGCAGGGACCGCTTCGGGAGTTCCGGTGTTCACTGTCACAACGTGGACCTTACTCACCTGTAAGACAGCACCGAAGTCGACCGGTGTAAAACGTGACCTGTCCGAGTAGTGTATCGGCCCCGAACTTCGCATGAACTTACCGGGAAAAGCACAAAGGCCGGACTCTCGTCCGGCCTTTGGCAGATGCTGTTGAAAACTAGCGCGACTCGCGGTGCGCCCGGTGGGTTCCGCAGTTCGGGCAGAACTTCTTGAGCTCGAGGCGATCCGGGTCGTTACGCCGGTTCTTCTTGGTGATGTAGTTGCGGTGCTTGCACTCGTCGCAGGCCAAGGTGATCTTTGGCCGGACATCGGTGGACTTCGCGGCCACGATTTGCCTTCTTTCCGGTCTGGGCTGAGTTGAAATTGGTAGCGATGGCCGGACTTGAACCGGCGACACAACGATTATGAGTCGTTTGCTCTACCAACTGAGCTACACCGCCACGGCGGACTAATATCCCGATGATGCCGCGGTTAGCCGCTCACCACCGGCAATCCGGCGAGCCCCCTAACGGAATCGAACCGTTGACCTTTTCCTTACCATGGAAACGCTCTACCGACTGAGCTAAGGGGGCATGACAACGTGGCACAGAGTCTGTATCGGCAAGCCGATCAGCGTGACCCCGTGCTCCGGCGTCCTGAACGAGATTACACACTCGCACCCGACACCACCAAATCGGCAGCTCAAGGCCCGTTTTCACGGCATCGGAACCGGTCCGGCACGAGGTACCTATCGAGGCTACCTCGACTGCGCGCTGGGGCGACCCCTAGAACCAAAGAACCCCGCCGATCTTCATGATCGACGGGGTTCGAGGTGGCAGATGTAGGATTCGAACCTACGTAGGCATAAGCCGACGGATTTACAGTCCGCTCCCATTGGCCGCTCGGGCAATCTGCCGTGTGCGCCGTTTCCGGTGCGCTGAGCAGCTTACAACGTACCCACCCGGACTATCAAAACGCCTGCACAGACCCCCTGCGAGCACAGGTTGGCCGCCTATGCGGGTACAACTGTCTCGGTGGCCGGTAGAACCCCGGCCGGAGTTCGCCGGACCTTCACAGGACAGGAGCGCAGTGTGGCTGATTCGTCATTCGACGTCGTGAGCAAGGTCGATCGCCAGGAGGTCGACAACGCTCTGCATCAGGCGGAGAAGGAGCTGAACTCGCGCTATGACTTCAAAGGCACCGATGCGTCCATCGCGTGGTCGGGCGAGGAAGCCATCGTGCTGACCGCCAATGCCGAGGAGCGGGTGCAGGCGGCGCTCGACGTCTTCAAGGAGAAGCTGATCCGTCGCGATATCTCGCTCAAGGCGTTCGACGCCGGCGAGGCGCAGCCCTCGGGCAAGGTGTTCAAGATCACCGGCACCCTGGTGCAGGGCATCGACACCGAGAAGGCCAAGAAGATCTCGAAGAAGATCCGCGACGAGGGCCCCAAGGGCGTGAAAGCGCAGATCCAAGGCGAGGAGCTGCGGGTGAGCAGCAAGAAGCGTGACGATCTGCAGGAAGTGATCTCGCTGCTCAAGGGCGAGGATTTCGGCATCGCCCTGCAGTTCGTCAACTACCGATAACTCAGCGGCTGGTGCCGCGGGTTCGCGGCCCCCGTGTGCCTCGCGGTCGAGGACCGATACTGCGCCTGCGGCGTTCCGTCTCGGCCCTCGACCGCGAGGCGGGCCGCGAACCGTGGCGGTCAGTGCTGATGTGTATCGCCCCTGGCCAGGTCTTCGAGGCGCTTGATTCGTTCGTCCATCGGGGGGTGGGTGGAGTACCAGCGGGCGACGCGGTCGCCCGTGCGGAACGGGTTGGCGATCATCAAGTGCGATTCGCTGGTGATCTTCGGGTCCGGCGGAAGCGGGGCCGCCTGCACACCGCGTTCGATCTTGCGCAGGGCCGAGGCCAGGGCCAGCGGGTCGCCGGTGAGTTCGGCCCCGGACTGATCGGCCTGGTACTCCCGCGATCGCGAGACCGCCATCCTGATCAGGCCCGCCGCGATCGGGCCGAGCAACGAGACCAGCAGCACAGCGATGATGTTCGGGCCGTTTCCGTCTCTGCTGCCGAACGAGCTCGCGAAGAACGCCATGTTCGCCAAGCCGGTGATGACCGAGGCCATCGCGCCCGCCACCGACGAGATCAGGATGTCGCGGTTGTAGACGTGAGACAGCTCGTGCCCGAGCACCGCCCGCAGTTCCCGTCCATCGAGCAGTTGCAGAATGCCGCTGGTGCAGCAGACCGCGGCGTGCCGCGGATTGCGGCCGGTCGCGAACGCGTTGGGGGCGCTGGTCGGGCTGATGTAGAGCCGGGGCATCGGCTGGCGCGCCGTCGTGGCGAGTTCACGCACGATCCGGTACATGACCGGCGCCTCGAGTTCGCTCACCGGTTGCGCGTGCATCGCCTTCAACGCCAGCTTGTCGCTGTTGAAGTAGGCGTAGGCGTTCATGCCGACGGCCAACACGATCGAGATGATGAGGATCGTCGGGCTGCGGAACATCGCCCCGATGGCGACGATCAGCGCCGACATCCCAACCATCAAACCGAAGGTTTTGATCCCATTGGGCATGAATGAGCAACGCGAATCGCGGGCCGAAAGTTCCGGGTAGAAGGCGCGTCGATCTTCCGTCTCAGCCCACGCGTTCGATGGTGTAGCGGACCAGGCGGGTGAGGGCGTCGTTGGCGGGACCTGCCGGCAGGGCCGCGAGTTCGGTGTCGGCGAGGTCGGCGTATTCAGCGAGCTTTTCCTTCGCCAGCGCCATGCCGGGTGAGCGGCGCAGCAGTTCCAATGCCTCGTCGACCTCGGCATCGGTTTCCAGTGGGCGGGCCAGCAGGGTGCGCAGGCGGTCGCCGTCGGCGCTGTTCTCGCGCAGGGCGTAGAGCACCGGCAGGGTGTGCACGCCTTCGCGCAGGTCGGTGCCCGGCGTCTTGCCCGACTGCTCGGCCGAGGACGAGATGTCGATGATGTCGTCGGAGATCTGGAAGGCGGTGCCGACGGCGTCGCCGAGGCGGGCCAGGCGTTCGACATGCTCCAGGCCCGCACCGGAGAAAGTGCCGCCGAAGCGGCCCGCGGCGGCGATGAGCGAGCCGGTCTTCTCCCACACCACGCGCAGGTAGTGCTCGACGGGATCCTGGGTCTGCTTGGCGCCCATCGTTTCCCGCATCTGGCCGGTGACCAGCTCGGCGAAGGTCTCGGCGATGATGCGCACCGCGTCGGGGCCGAGGGTGGAAGTCAGGCGCGAGGCGTGGGCGAACAGGTAGTCGCCTGCCAGGATCGCGATGCTGTTACCCCACCGCGAGTTGACGCTCTCCGCACCGCGGCGCTGAGACGCCTCGTCCATGACGTCGTCGTGATAGAGCGTCGCGAGGTGCACCAGTTCCACGACCGTGCCCGCGGTGACCAGCGCCGGATCGGTGGGATTGGGGCCGAGCTGGCCGGTGAGCACGGTGAACAGCGGCCGGAACCGCTTGCCGCCTGCCCTGGCCAGGTGCAGGGCGGCTTCCTGCAGGAATTCCGCGCCGTCGGAGAGTTCGTCGACGAGCAGTTTCTCGACCGCGGCCAGTCCGTCGCGCACGATGAGGGCGAGTTCGGGATCGACAAGATCTACCCCGGCAACCACGGTGCTCTCGTCGCTCACAGCCGATGTGCTCATTATCTTCTCCCAGCGATGCGTCCGACCCCGACGGGTAGCAACCTAGCGTGTTCCGGCACTATGGCCGATGAACCCCGTCACACAGTGACATTTCCCGGTGTACCCGACACTCTCGCACAGCGGCCGACAGTGCCAGTATTGAGCCATGGGTTCACCGGATCTCACCCCTGTCGACCGCGCTCCCCTGCCTGCCACCGTCGAGGTACTGGTGGTCGGGGCAGGGCCCGCCGGTTCCGCGTCGGCGGCCTGGGCCGCGCGCGCCGGACGCGATGTACTGCTGCTCGATTCGGCGGTTTTCCCGCGCGACAAGACCTGCGGCGACGGGCTGACGCCGCGCGCCACCGCCGAACTGGAGCATCTGGGTCTGGGCGAATGGTTGCGCGCGCACACGGTGAACCACGGCCTGCGGATGGCGGGTTTCGGCAAGGAATCGCTGCTGCCGTGGCCGGGCGGGTCGTTCCCGACCTACGGAAGTGCCGTTCCACGAACCGAACTCGACGACAAGCTGCGCGAGACCGCGATCAAATCCGGTGCGCGGATGGTCGACGGCGCGAAGGTCACCGAGGTCCTGCGCGAAGGCGAACAGGTCACCGGGGTGACGGTGCGTATCGGCGAGAACACCCACACGGTGCGCTGCCGGGTGCTGGTGGTGGCCGACGGCGTGCGCTCCCCCATCGGAAAGCAGTTGGGCCGCACCTGGCATCGCCGCTACGCCTACGGCACGGCGGCCCGCGCCTACATCAAGTCCGGCCGTAGCGACGACCAGTGGATTTCCTCGCACCTGGAACTGCGCAACGCCGCCGACGAACTGGTTCCCGGCTACGGCTGGATCTTCCCGCTCGGCAACGGCGAGGTGAACATCGGCGTCGGCTCGCTGGCCACCGAGGCGCGGCCCTCGCACGTCGCGCTCAAGCCGCTGCTCGAGCACTACACCCGGCTACGCCGCGAGGAATGGGAACTCGAGGGCGAACTGCGCGCGGTGGCCTCGGCGCTGTTGCCGATGGGCGGTGCGGTCTCGAACGTGGCGGGCCCGAACTGGGTACTGGTCGGTGACGCCGCCGGCTGCGTGAACCCCCTCAACGGCGAAGGCATCGACTACGGCTTGGAAGGCGGGCACATGCTCGCCGACCTGCTCGACGAGGCCGATCTGAGCCGGGCGTGGCCGCAGTTGCTGCGTGACCACTACGGACGCACCTTCTCGGTGGCGCGCAGGCTCGCGGGCCTGGCCACCCAGCCGAGGATGGTCCCGCTCGGTGGGCCGCCGGTGATGCGCTCGAAGTATCTGCAGCGCACGGCGGTTCGCGTGATGGGCAATCTGGTGACCGACGAGGACCTCGACCTCACCGCCCGCGCCTGGCGTGCGGCGGGACGAGCGTCGCTTCGCGCCGACGAACTCCCGCCGTTCAGCTGATGACCGAGCGCGGGCGAGCGGAGCAGTCGTGAGCGGGGCTGCGCGTCGTCCGGTGCTCGCCCTGCTGCCGCACCTGCGCAAGGCTCGTGACCTGGTCGACCGGCAGTACGCAGAACCGCTCGACCTGGACGAACTCGCCTGCGCCGCGGGTGTTTCCAAGTTTCACTTCCTGCGCGCGTTCGCCGCTGTGTACGGGCGCACACCGGCGGTGTATCTGGCCGAGCGGCGGATCGAGCGGGCGCAGGATCTGTTGCGGTCGACCAACCTGACCGTCACCGAGGTGTGCATGCTGGTCGGCTATTCGAGCCTCGGCTCGTTCAGCGCCAAGTTCCGTCAGCTCGTCGGGGTCACGCCGAGCGAGTATCAGGCGAAATTCGCCGACGGGGCGCCGCACATTCCGGGCTGCTACGTCTTCATGCACGGGCTCTCCGACCGCGTCCGCCGCGACACCGCAATTTCGGAGAAGCCGGATGACATCGCGCGGCCATAGCCTGCAACCATGACAACGATCACGAACGTTTCCCTGGTCACCGTGTACGTCACCGATCAGGATGCCGCCAAGCAGTGGTACATCGACAAGCTCGGCTTCGTCGAATCCGCGGATGTGAGCATGGGCGACAACGGGTTCCGCTGGGTCACCATCGCCCACCCCGATCATCGCGAGCTCGAGGTGACGCTGATGGTGCCGGGGCCGCCGCTCACCGACGACCTCGCCGACGCGATCCGGCGGGCGCTGGCCGACGGCACCCACGGCGCCCTCGGGCTGCGCACCGCCGACTGTCAGAAGACCTACGAAGAACTCACGGCCAAAGGGGTCGAGTTCATCCAGCCCCCGTCCGAACGCCCGTACGGCACCGAGGCGATCATCCGCGACAACTCGGGCAACTGGCTGGTTCTGGTCGAGAATCGCGGCTGAGGCGAGGGTGCCGCTCGCCGGAGCGGCACCCGTCGCACCGGCTCAGAGCTTGGCGAACCAGCTCTCGATGAACTTGCGTTCGCTGTGCAGGACGCGCTGGTGCAACTGCTCGGCCAAGGGCTCGATGGCGCCGCCGACCAGGGGAACCTTGACCTTCACGGTGCCGACGACCTCGATTTCGCTGCCTTCGGCGGTGGGGCGCAGTTCGTAGGTGCCCGACATCTCGGTGCTGATGCCGCTGGTGTTGCCGGTGAAACTGCCCTTGGCGATCTCGCCGTGCAGCGGCTGCCAGTTGTCGGTGCGCACCAGCACGAGATCGCTCTTGAGCACCTTGCGCACGAGGGCGGGAACCTTGTCCTTACCTGGCGTTTCGGTCATATGGATGGTGATCGAGTCGGGGCCGTCGGGATGGGATAGTTCGATGGTCGCGGTCTCGGCGGCGGCGAAACGCGCCTGCCAGACAGCATCGTCGACAAGTGCCCGGTGAAGCTCTTCGACCGGGACGGTATAGGGCACGGTGAAGCTGAATTTGCGGGACATGCCGGAAATGCTAGGCGTATTCGCTGTGCCCGGCTGCGGCAGTCCGTGGTTCTCGGCCGCCTCGTTCCGGAGCGGCACCAGCCGCCGGGATGACAGCCGGTACTGTGTGGCGGGTGTCGGAAACCAGCCTGTCGCAGCGGCGGAACAAGCGCCTGCGACGGGTTCGGGCGTGGGTGGTCGGTGCGGCTGCCGTGATCAGCGTGCTGATGGTTTTGCTGGTACTCGCGGCCTGGCGCAACGATTTCGAGATCGAGCGCCATCGCGGCGTGACCTCCGGCGAAGTGCTCTCCGCGGGCCGGTTGCGCTCGGCGGTGACCTACGTGACGCCCGACAGCGTGACCCACAATCCGAAGGTCGGCATCCTGTATCCGACGAACCTGACCGCTGGTCAACGGATCAACGTGGAGTACAGCACGCGCGATCCCGACATGGTCCGGGTGGCCGGGCGCGATGCGCGGGTGGCGATCATCCCGGCGGCGTCGGTGATCTTCGTGGCGTGGGCGATGGCGCTTCCGGTGCTGTGGATCGTGCGCCGCAGGCAGCGCGAGTTGTAACTTCGCTTGCTGTTCGTCCCGGCTTCACGTCGGTGTGGGTGTGTCGCGCGGTGTGGCGGTCACCCTGAGAGAGTGCGCGTAGCCATCGTCTCGGAGTCTTTCCTGCCGAACATGAACGGCGTCGTCAACTCCGTGCTTCGGGTGTTGGACCACCTGGACCAGCACGGGCACGACGCGATGATCGTGGCGCCCGATACCCTGCGCGGCGCCCCACCGGCACCACGTTTTCACGGCCGCTTCCCGGTGCACCGCGTGCCCGCGATGATGGTGCCGAAGGTGAGTTCCCTGCCGGTGGGTCTGCCGCAACCGGGAATCACCGCGGCGATCGCCGATTTCGATCCCGATGTGGTGCACCTGGCCTCGCCGTTCCTGCTCGGCGCAGGCGGGCTCGCCGCGGCGACGCGGTTGGACCTGCCGACCGTCGCGGTGTATCAGACCGATGTGGCCGGGTTCGCCAAGAGCTACGGGCTCGGGTTGGCCGCGCGGGCCGCGTGGGCATGGACGCGCCGGATTCACGAGGGCGCTACCCGCACGCTGGCGCCGTCGTCGGCGGCCGCGCACGACCTCGCCGAGCACGGCATCCCGCGAGTGCATCGGTGGGGCCGTGGCGTGGATATCGCCCGCTTCAACCCGGCCGCGCGCAGTGCCGAGTTGCGGGCGAGCTGGCTGGGGTCGAGTGAGCGGCTCGTCGTGGGGTTCGTGGGCAGGCTCGCGCCGGAAAAGCACGTGGAGCGGCTGTCCGCGCTGGCCGGTGATCCGTCGATCCAGCTCGTCGTGGTGGGCGACGGACCGGAACGGGCACGACTGCGCAGGTTGATGCCGGACGCGGTGTTCACCGGCGAGCTGGGTGGCAGCGAGCTGGCGACGCACTACGCCAGCCTGGACGTGATGGTGCATCCCGGCGAGTACGAGACGTTCTGCCAGGGCGTGCAGGAAGCGCTGTCCGCTGGCGTGCCGGTGATCGGGCCCGACGCCGGTGGGCCACGTGACCTCATCTCCCCTTGCCGCAACGGATACCTGCTGCCGGTCGACCGGTTTACGGAATTGCTGCCGAGCGCGGTGTCCGCCCTGCGTGATGCCGGGCAGCGCGGGTTGTTCGCGGCGGCGGCCCGCAAGTCGGTGCTGCACCGCACCTGGCCCGCGGTCTGCACCGAGCTGATGGGCCACTACGCCGATGTCACCGGGACGCGCGAGCGATTGCCACGCTCGGCCTGAGTGGTGAAACCCACCCGCGCTATCGCGGCGAAAAAACTCTAAGCTCGGTTCGTGGCGACAACAGAGCAGCGAGAACCGATTCGGGCTTCGCTGGACAAGCAACCCCACGAGGTCGCGTCGATGTTCGACGGTGTGGCGAAGCGCTACGACCTCACCAACACGGTCATCTCCGGTGGCCAGGATCGGTACTGGCGGTGGGCGACGCGACGTGCTCTCGGGCTGCGGCCCGGCGAGCGGGTCCTCGACCTGGCCGCGGGCACGGGCGTCTCGACGGTGGAGCTCGGCAAGTCCGGCGCCTGGTGCGTGGCCGCCGACTTCTCCCAGGGCATGCTCTCGGCGGGTCGGTTCCGGCAGGTCCCGATGGTGGCGGGCGATGCGATGGCCCTGCCGTTCGCCGACGATTCGTTCGACGCGGTGACCATCTCGTTCGGGCTGCGCAATGTCGCCGACATCGACGTGGCGCTGCGCGAGATGCTGCGGGTGACCAAACCGGGCGGACGGGTGGTGGTCTGCGAGTTCTCCACGCCGGTGTTCGGGCCGTTCCGCACCGTGTACATGGAGTACCTGATGAGGGCGCTGCCTCGGGTGGCGCGCGCGGTGAGTTCCAACCCGGACGCGTACGTGTATTTGGCCGAGTCGATCCGCGCGTGGCCGAACCAGCGCAGGCTGGCCCGCCGGATCTCGGACGCCGGCTGGGACTCGGTGCAGTGGCGTGACCTCACCGGTGGCGTGGTGGCACTGCACCGCGGCTACAAATTGAGCTGAAACGCCCTCGACAACCGGGGTGAGTCCCGTCACCCCGGTTCGTGCGCGATTACCTGCCCGCTGCCCGGAATGCGCCCTGATCAGGGGTGATATCCGGGCCAGTTCCTCACAGTCGGGATTTTGACTTGTGAGGTCGATTGTCACCTGGACATAACGTTCGGTAAATCGAGCGCAACGACCGATGCGGATGATCGAGTCATGACAGGGCAAGCGGACGGCCGCGGCACGGACACTGTGCGTACACAGTGCTCGTATTGCGGCGTCGGCTGCGGCATAAACGTCCAGACAAAGACTGATCAGTCTGGCGCGCGGTTGATCGCGAAGGTCAGCGGCGACAAGCTGCATCCGGCGAACGCGGGCAGACTGTGCACCAAGGGCGCCACCCACGCGGAGATGATGGCCGCGCCCGGCCGGATGGACACCGCCTACCGGCGCCCCGAACGCGGCCAGGTCCCGGTTCCGCTGCCGGTCGACGAGGCTGTGCACGAAACCGCCACCCGCTTGCGCGCGATCCTCGACGAGCACGGCCCCGACGCGATCGCCCTCTACGTCTCCGGACAGATGTCGCTGGAAGCCCAGTACCTGGCCACCAAACTGGCCAAGGGCTACCTGCGGACACAGCACATCGAAGCCAACTCGCGCCTGTGCATGGCCAGCGCGGGCACCGGCTACAAGCAGTCGCTCGGCGCGGACGGTCCGCCCGGTTCCTACGACGATTTCGAACACGCCGACCTGTTCCTGGTCACCGGCGCGAACATGGCCGACTGCCACCCGATCCTGTATCTGCGCATGGCCGACCGACTCAAGGCAGGCGCCAAGCTGATCGTGGTCGACCCACGCCGCACCGATACCGCCGCCCGCGCGGACCTGTTCCTGCAGATCGCACCGGGTACCGACCTCGCCCTGCTCAACGGACTGCTGCACCTGCTGGTCGCCGACGGCGCGATCGACACCGCGTTCATCGCCGAGCACACCGAGGGCTGGGAGGCGATGCCCGAGTTCCTCGCCGACTATCCCCCGGCCCGCGTCGCCGAGTTGACCGGCCTGGCCGAGGCCGATATCCGCACCGCGGCCACGATGATCGCCGAGGCGGGCGAGTGGATGTCGCTGTGGACGATGGGGCTCAATCAGTCCACGCACGGCACCTGGAACACCAACGCCCTGGTCAACCTGCACCTGGCGACCGGCACCATCTGCAGGCCGGGCAGTGGACCCTTCTCGCTCACCGGCCAGCCCAACGCCATGGGTGGCCGCGAGATGGGCTACATGGGCCCCGGCCTGCCGGGCCAGCGCAGCCTGCTCTCCCCCGCCGACCGCACCTTCGTCGAAACCGCCTGGGACCTGCCCGAGGGCACCCTGCGTACCGAGTCGGGCCCCGGCACCATCGACATGTTCCGCGGACTGGCCGACGGCGAGATCAAGGCCGCGTGGATCATCTGTACCAATCCCGTTGCCACCGTGGCCAATCGCAAAACCGTGATCGCGGGTCTCGAAGCGGCCGAGTTGGTCGTCGTGCAGGATGCCTACGCCGAGACCGCGACCAATGCCTACGCCGATCTGTTGCTGCCCGCCGCGCTGTGGGCCGAAGCCGATGCGGTGATGGTGAATTCGGAGCGCAACGTCACCCTGCTGCAACAGTCGGTCGACCCGATCGGCGACGCGAGACCGGACTGGCTGCTGATCGCCCAGGTCGCCACGGCCATGGGTTTCCCCGGCTTCGACTTCACCTCCAGTGCCCAGGTGTTCGCCGAGCTGCGGCAGTTCACCAATCCGGCCACCGGCTACGACCTGAGCGGTATGAGCTACGAGCGTCTGGCGCAAGGCCCGATGCAGTGGCCGTGCAAGGACGCCGACACACCGCGCAACCCGATCCGCTATGTCAACGACGGCACCCATCAGCCGTTGCACGTGGCGGCCGACGGCACCACCCCGCGGCTCGCGTTCGCCACCCCGAGCAGGCGCGCGGTGTTCTTCCCTCGTCCGCATCTGCCCGCCGCCGAGCTGCCCGACGACGACTACCCGTTCCTGCTGAATACCGGTCGGCTGCAACATCAGTGGCACACGATGACCAAGACGGGCAAGGTGACCAAGCTGACCAAGCTGACAGGGGGACCGTTCGTCGAAGTGCATCCCACCGATGCCGAGCGACTCGATCTGAAGGCGGGAGATCAGCTCGAGATCGCGTCGCGCCGGGGCCGGGCTGTGCTGCCGGTGCGCATCAGCGACCGGGTGCGACCTGGTGATTGTTTTGCTCCCTTCCACTGGAATGACGAACAGGGCGAATATCTGACGATCAACGCGGTGACCAATGACGCGGTGGATCCGACCTCGTTGCAGCCGGAGTTCAAGGCGTGCGCGGTGTCGCTGCGCCGGGTCGGCCCCGCCGCCACTCCCGAGCACGCGCCCGCCCAGCCCGCACAGCTGCCCGCCCAACCGGCCACGCATCCACTGGCCGGGATTCTCGGCCTCGACGCCGGTACCTCGCCCACGCTCAGCGAGACCGAGCGCATCTACCTCGGCGGTTACCTCGCCGCCCTGCAGTCGCTACCGGTGACCGGGCAGCCGGTGCTGCCGGTGAGCGCACCGTTGTCGACACAGTCACGCCTGTGGGTCGACGGTCTGCTGGCCGGCATGTACTCCCGCAATGTCGGCGCTGCCGCCGAAGCGATCGACAGCCCTGCCCCCCACCCGGTCACCGTGCTGTGGGCCTCCCAGACCGGCAATGCCGAAGAACTGGCCGCCACCGTCGCGGCCCGCCTCTCGGAAGCCGACCTCACGCCGTCGTTGCTCGATATGGATTCGTGCGAGCTGACCTCGATCACCGGTGACGTCCTCATCATCACCAGCACGTTCGGTGACGGTGGGCCGCCGGACAACGGCGCCGACTTCTGGACCAGGCTCGAAGACAGCATCATTCGCCTCAACGGCGTTCGCTACGCGGTGTTCGCGCTCGGCGACTCCTCCTACGACGATTTCTGTGGCCATGGTCGCAAGCTCGACACGCTGTTCGCCGAACGTGGCGCGAAGCGACTCCTGCCGAGGGTGGACAGCGAACCCGATTTCGCCGACGTCGCCGATCAGTGGCTCGATGACGTCCTGGTCGCGATCATCAGTGGTTCACCCGACGACGGCGGTCCGACCGGCGGCACTCCACGAGGTCGCGACGGTTCGCTCGTTGGTGCGTCGATTAGCCGAGATTCACACGGCACCAACGGTGTTGCTCCCCAAGCGAATTCGTCCCACATGATGCCGTCACCAGCTGGGCGCGGCGGCACGACCGTGCTCGACCGGCAGCTCGCGCCGGCTCCCTCCCGGACGCAGCGCACCACCGCCGCTCCGTTCACCCGCCAGTCCCCGGTCCGCGCCACCCTGATGCGCAATGAGATCCTGAGCGCGCCCGGTTCGCCGAAAGAGGTGCGGCGCTTCGGTTTCGACCTCCACGACCTCGATGCCGGGTACGAAGTGGGCGATTCGCTGGGCGTGCTGCCCGCCAACTGCCCCGACCTGGTCGACGAATGGCTCGCCTGCACCGGGCTCGATGGTCGGCGCACGATCGAAGTCGACGACCGCGAACTCACGCTCACCGATGCCCTGCGCACGCACTACGACATCACCAAGGTGAGTCAGGATCTGCTCGGCTTCATCGGCGAGCGCAACCCACACCCGCAGCTGTCCAAGCTGTTGCGCCGCGACAACCGCAATGAGCTCGCCTCTTACCTGTGGGACCGCCAGGCCGTCGATGTGCTGCGCGACTTCCCGGTACGGACCGATCTCGTCGACTGGCTGGGAGCTCTGAAAAAGCTGCAACCCCGCCAGTATTCGATCTCCTCGAGCCCATTGACGACCCCAGACGAGGTGCAGCTGACAGTAGGCGTGGTCCGCTACGGCGATCCGGTGGGCACCTCGGCGCGGCGCGGTGGGGTGTGCTCGACGTTCCTGGCTGACCGGGGGACCACCGAGATCCCGATCTTTCTGCAGCGGGCACCGCATTTCCGTCCGCCGCTGGATCCGAATGCCCCGATGATCATGGTGGGGCCGGGTACCGGTATCGCTCCTTTCCGCGGATTCCTGCACGAGCGGCGGGCCATCGGCGCGACCGGCCGCAACTGGTTGTTCTTCGGCGACCAGCACGCCGCCCAGAACTTCTACTACCGCGCCGAGCTCGAGGACATGTTCCGCTCCGGCTTCCTCACCCGCCTGGACCTGGCCTTCTCTCGCGATCAGCGCGAGCGGGTCTATGTCCAGCATCGGATGATCGAGCACGGCGCCGAGCTGTGGTCGTGGCTGCGCGACGGCGGCCACTTCTACGTCTGCGGTGACGCCGCCCGGATGGCCAAGGATGTCGACGACACCTTGCTGCGGATCGCCCAGATCCACGGAAAGTTGGACGAGGCGGGTGCGCTGGCCTTCAAGAAGCAGCTCGTGGCCGAGAAGCGGTACGTGCGCGACGTGTACTGATCAGGCCGCGCGGATCGCGGGCGGGTTGAGCCGGGTGAAGTCGGGCAGCCGGTGGTACGGGTAGTAGGGGTACGGCGGCGTGGTCGCGCTCGCGGCGTCGAGGGCGGCCAGGTGTTCGGGATCGAGCTGCCAGCCGACCGCACCGAGGTTCTGACGTAACTGTTCCTCGTTGCGGGCGCCGATCAACACGGAGGCGACGGTGGGCCGGGTGAGCAGCCAGTTCAGAGAGATCTGCGGGACGCTGCGACCTGTTTCAGCGGCGATGCGATCGAGCACATCGACGACGTCGTAGAGTCGTTCATCGTCGACGGGCGGGCCAGCCTGGGCCGTCTCGTGCAGTCGACTGCCTGCCGGAAGCGGTTGTCCACGACGAACTTTGCCGGTGAGCCTGCCCCAGCCGAGCGGGCTCCAGATGATGGAGCCGACGCCCTGGTCGGCACCGAGCGGCATCAGTTCCCATTCGTAATCGCGACCCACCAGCGAGTAGTAGACCTGGTGCGCCACCGGCTTTTCCAGGCCGAGCGCCTCCGCAGTGGCGAGCGTTTTCATCAACTCCCAGCCGGCGAAGTTGGAGACGCCGAGGTAGCGGATCTTGCCCGCCCGCACGAGATCGTTGAGGGCCGTGAGGGTTTCCGCCAGCGGGGTGCCCGCATCGAAGGCGTGCAGCTGGAACAGATCGAGGTAATCGGTGCCGAGGCGGCGCAGCGAGGCGTCGACGGCACGGATCAGCCTGGCGCGGCTCGAACCCGCCTCGTGCGGGCCCGGACCGGTGGGCAGCGCCGATTTCGTCGACAGCAGCACCTGCTCGCGCCTGCCCTTGATCGCCGCGCCGAGCACTTCCTCCGACGCGCCGTCGGAATACACATCGGCCGTGTCGAACAGGGTGACACCGGCCTCCAGGCTGATGTCGATCAAGCGCCTGGCCTGCGCGGCATCGGTATCGCCCCATGCGCTGAACAGCGCACCGCGACCGCCGAAGGTGCCTGCGCCGAAGCCGAGTGCCGGAACGAGAAGACCAGATGCGCCGAGCCGCCGGTATTCCATGAGAGCTCCTAAAGGGTCTATTGTTTCGTTAACAGAATCGACAGTACACCCGATTCGCGCTAAATGAAACAGGAGTTCCGTTATGGATCACGACATCGCTTGGCCGGGCTCTGTTCGGCCTGGTGGACGCACTGCTCGCGTGCGCGAGTCCGTCCTGGAAGTGGCCGGCGACCTGCTCGCGGACCGCGGATTCGCGCATCTCGATCTGACCGAGGTCGCCACCGGCGCCGGGGTCGGCAAAACCACCGTCTACCGGCGCTGGCGCACCCCCGCGGGCTTGGTCGCCGACCTGCTCGTCGATATGGCAGAGCAGTCGTTGCCGCGCGCCGATACCGGCTCACTGCTCGACGACCTGACAGCCAACGCCCGCCTGGTCGCGAAAACCCTCGCCGACGGCCGCCAGAGCAACCTCTTCCGCGCCGTTATCGCGGCCGCCACCTGCGACGATGCCACCGCCGCCGCGCTGCACGCCTTCTACGACACCCGGCTCAACGAGTGGGCGCCGTGTGTGGAAGCCGCCGTCCTCCGTGGCGAAGCACCCGCGGGCACCGACCCGCGCGCCGTGCTCTCCGCCGTCTCCGCGCCGCTCTACTACCGATTACTGGCCAGCGGCGATCCCATCGACGACGACATCGCCGACCGATCCGCCAGAGCCGCCACCATCGCCACCGCCGCGGGAACGTTCGTCATCACACCCGACGACGTCAGCGCCTGACTACCGACAAGTTTCCCCACAGAGCAGGTTCAGTATCGGGCGTCCGGTTCACGATGCGACGGCGGAGCGCCACGCGGGATCACGGCCGGTGAGGCCGAGCAGTCGATCGAATGCCGGTGCGTCGGCCGGGATCTCGACGACCGGGCCGAACAAGCCGGGTGTGCCCGCGGGGTCGGTTTCGCGCAGGAACTCGTGCAGGATCGCCAGGTCCACGGGGGTAACGGTCAACTCCTGCCCCGTCGCGACGGCGAGATCCCACGCGTGGATGGTGATCTCGTCGAGCGCGACGATCGCCATCACCGAGGCGGGCAGCTCGACCCCACCGGCTTCGGTATCACCGTCCCACGCCTGCGCCACCCGCCACACCGACGTCAGCGTCTCGAGCTGCGCGGCGATGCGGGTGCGCCAGTCATCGGGCAGCGGGCTGTCGGAACCGGCAGGCGGCGGCGCGGACCGGCCGACCGATTCCTTGGTCGCGGCCTGTCGGAAAGCCTCGGTGAGCCCGACCACGTGGGCGAGCAGGTCGCGCACCGTCGACTCGGCACACGGCGTCGGGTCGGCGAGCTGGTCGTCGGTGATGCCGTCGACGACCGCGGCGAGCGACCGAGCGGCGGGTTCGAAATCGAACTGCGGTTCCATGAGTACTCCTCGTCGATGACGTCGTGGCTGCACACATGCAGACGAACCCATCGCCCCGAAGTCATCGGTGCGGCTTGCCGCGCGCACCGGATCGGCGCACCCTGGACAGCGCAGGACCGATCAGCGCACATCACGTCCGAGGCTCAACCGATCGAGCAGGCCGACGAACGAGGAGCACCGATGATCGATGACGAACCCGCTCGCCCACTGGACGAGGTCCCCGAGGCCGATCGCATCGAGCAGGAACAGTCCGCCTTCCGCGATGACGACCCCGACGATCCGGCCTACTCCGACGCCGACGAGATGGCGGCCGATATCGTCCGCGAGGCCGACACCGCGAACCCGGCGGACGTGATCGAACAGACCATCCCCGTCCCCTTCGACGAGGCCGACGAGGGGTTCACCGGCACCTAACCGGCGATCTTGGCCCGCAGGCCCGCGTGCAGTTCACGCAGGCTGGAACGCTCGGTCGCGACCTCGAGCACCCGCAGGCCGTGCGTGTCGGCGGCCAGTTCCACGGCCAATTCGGCGGGATCGACCTGACGGTGCGGGATGCGGTAGGCGGCGCACAGGGCGGCCAGATCCATGCCGTGGGGCGTGCCGAATACCCGCTCGAACACACCCGCGTACTGCGGATCGCCCTGTTCGAGCAGCTCGAAGATGCCGCCGCCGTCGTCGTTGGCGACAACGATCGTGAGATTGTCCGGGCGCGGTTCGCCGCGCCCGATCAGCAGGCCGGACGCATCGTGGAGAAAAGTGAGGTCACCCATCAGCGCCACGGTGCGGCCGGGATGCGCCAAGGCGGCACCGACGGCACCGGAGACCGTGCCGTCGATACCGGCGACACCGCGGTTGGACAGCACTCGGATGCCCGGGCGCGGATACGAGACCAGGGCGGCGTCGCGCACCGGGTTCGACGCGCCGAGCAGCAGTTGATCGCCTTCTCGCAAGCCGTCCATGACCACGGCCGCCACGTGCAGACCGGTCGCCTTCGGATGCGCGGCCAACTCGGCCCGCACCACCGACTCGGCCTGCTGGTTCAGTTCCGAGCAGCGCGTCAACCAGGCGGGATCGGGTGTGCCGGTGGTCACCGCGCGGGTGCCGGTGCCGACGACATTGCCGGAGACGTCGGGCCAGCGCGGACCGGTGGTGAGCGCGAACACGGTGACGTCCGGATCGGCGAGCACCCGTGAGACCTGCCGGTGCAGGGTCGGACGTCCGGTGATGATCGCCTGGGTCGGCTTCAGCAGCGACAGCGCGAGCGGGTGCAGGGCGGGGCCGTGCATCGGCGCGGTCGGCTCGGCCACCGTCGGCAGCGCCGCGAGTTCGGGCAACAGCCGCGCGCCGTGGCCGGAGATGACGACGGTGTCGGGCGTCAGGTCGATATCGAGCGGCACGTCGAGGGTGGCGTATTGGGTTGTCGTCCACGGCCGTTCACCCTCGCGACCGACGGGCAGCGGATCGTCGGACAGCTCGGGGACCAGCGGTTCACGCAGCGGGATGTCGAACTGCACCGGACCCGCGTTGCCGGAACGGGTTCCGCGCGCGGCGGCGAGCACCCGGCATACCGACGAGCGCCACACGCTGTTCTGTCGCGGGTAGGCCGACTCTCCCGCCTCGGCTTCGGCCAGCCCGAGGCTGATCGTGGCGCGCACCTGCGAACCGAACAAGCCGAGCTGCTCCACCGTCTGATTGGCGCCGGTGCCGAGCATCTCGTAGGGCCGGTTCGCGCTGACGACGATCAGCGGCACCCGCGCGTAGTTGGCCTCGAGCACCGCTGGACCCAGGTTCGCCACCGCGGTGCCGGAGGTCATCACGACCGGAACCGGTCGCCCCGAGGACACCGCGAGACCGATCGCCAGAAATCCCGCGGTGCGCTCGTCGACGCGCATATGCAGCCGAAGCTCCCCGGCCGCGTCCGCGGCCTGCAGCGCGAAGGCCAGTGGCGCGTTGCGCGATCCGGGGCACAGCACCACTTCACCGACGCCGCCGCGGACGAGCTCGTCGACGACCACTCGTGCCTGCGCAGTAGACGGATTCACAATCACAGCCTGTCAGACCGGCGCGCACTCGTCTGCCCCCGGCCCGCGTTGCCTGCGTCACCGAGTGCGAGCAGCGCACCAGTATTCGGCCCTGCGATCAATTACCGGGATGCCAGGATGGGATGAACCGATATTCATATACCGAGGCAATCGATATTCATGAAATCGCAAAGAGAACAACGGAAGAAAGAAATCCGACGGCGGGCTACCTGCCCGCCGCCGGAATTTCCGCCAACCCGACAAATGGTTGGTCGAACGAATATTCAGCTCACTCCGCGGGCGCGGTGAGATCCTGGATGCCCGTGACGGACTCGATGATGTTGAGGACGGCGGAGGTAGCGCTGTCGACCGCGGCGCTGCCCGACTCCAGCACACCCGAACCAGCGGAAGAGCCGGTCAGCACGTCAGCCGAGCCCGTGGCTGCATCGGCGGAACCGGTGGCGTCGGCACTCGCGACGGCGGGACCGAAGAACATGACAGCGGCGGCAGCGGCAGCACCGGTGGCGGCGAGGGTCTTACGAGAGATCATGTGAGCAAACTTCCTTTCGACCTTTGCAATACAGTCATCTGAAAGCAATTCGATTTCCGGATCGCTTGATTGGCAACGTATCCGATAAGGCAGGGTGGTTGTCAATCGCGCCGATGACTGGCGCGCTCTCGTCGAATTCGTGGCAACCCGCAATTATCCTGGCGTTCACCGTGGCGGTAATATTGCTCACACCGGCTGTCACGGAATTTACCGCCGACCGGGAATCGATGTGTCCGAGGCCACCGCATACCCCCGTTACGTGAGGGTGGTCACCCGCGAACGCGAAAAGGCCGGTGCGGTTCGGTTACCCGAACTCGCACCGGCCCCTCGTTCACACGATCACAGCGGGGGCTACCCCCGCTGGAGCGCTCAGCCTGCGTGCTTCTGCACCAGATCGCCAACGCGCGGCAGTGCCTCGATGACGTGCTTCTTGGCAGAACCACGCATCGACGAGTACACCTTCTTCAGTGCGGGCCGGGTGGACGATTCGGCGCGGGCGTCGGTGACGGCCAGCAGCGACTCGGCTACCTGATCGGACTTCGCGGCCAGCAGATCGGCGAAGGTGCCGGTGCCGGTGGTGGTGAATTCGGCCCAGTACGGCTGGAGCTGATCGAGCAGTTTCGGCGCCAGCGACGCGAGGCCGTCGGGAACGATGGTCGGGCTGATCTTCTTGACCGCCGCGTAGCCACCCTTCACGGCCAGGCCGGACGCACCACCTTTGTCCGAGACCTCGGCGTCGAGCACCTCGACGGCGTCAGCAAGGAAAGCCGGACGCTTGGCGTCGTCGAGCAGGGATTCAGACAGTGCTGCAACCACTTTCAGGTTCCTCCGGATCGGTTCGATGTACGAGCAGGCGCAACTATACGCATCGGGTGCTCAGAGCACGCGCCGACCGCTCGAGCTGCGGTGTTACGACCTTGTACCGCGCGGTCGGACAGTAGGGCAATAATCGTGGTCGTGACTTTCGATCCGAAGCTGTGGCAGCCCGTCCCCGGGTTCGAGGACCTGACCGACATCACCTATCACCGGCATATCGAGCAGGGCACGGTGCGGGTCGCCTTCGACCGGCCCGAGGTGCGCAACGCGTTCCGCCCGCACACCGTCGACGAGCTGTACCGCGCGCTCGACCATGCGCGGATGAGCCCTGACGTCGGCGCGGTGCTGCTCACCGGCAACGGTCCGAGCGAGAAGGACGGTGGCTGGGCGTTCTGTTCCGGCGGTGACCAGCGCATTCGCGGCCGCAACGGCTACCGGTACGCCGACGGCGAGACCGCCGACACGGTCGACGCGGCGCGCGCAGGCCGACTGCACATCCTCGAGGTGCAGCGCCTGATCCGTTTCATGCCCAAGGTGGTGATCGCGCTCGTCAACGGCTGGGCTGCCGGTGGTGGGCACAGCCTGCACGTGGTCTGCGACCTGACGCTCGCCTCACGCGAGCACGCGCGGTTCAAGCAGACCGATGCCGACGTCGGCTCGTTCGACGGCGGTTACGGCAGCGCGTACCTGGCGAAGATGGTCGGCCAGAAATTCGCCCGCGAGATCTTCTTCCTCGGCAGGCCGTACACGGCCGAGGAGATGCACCAGATGGGCGCGGTGAACAAGGTCGTCGACCACGACGAGCTGGAAAACGTCGCGCTGGAGTGGACCGCCGACATCAACGGCAAATCGCCGCAGGCGCAGCGCATGCTGAAGTACGCGTTCAACCTGCTCGACGATGGTCTGGTCGGTCAGCAACTGTTCGCCGGTGAGGCGACCCGCCTGGCGTACATGACCGACGAAGCGGTCGAGGGCCGAGACTCGTTCCTGGAGAAGCGCAAGCCCGATTGGACGCCCTACCCCTGGTACTTCTGAGAACGGAAACCCCCATGGAGATTCTCAACAGCCGGATCATCGTTCGTCCCAGCGATTACGGTCGCACGCTGGCGTTCTACCGCGACGGCCTCGGCTTGGCGATCGCACGGGAGTACCCCGGCGGCACGGTGTTCTTCGCCGGGCAGTCGCTGCTCGAGGTCGCCGCACACGGTGGCAGCGGGCAGTCGGGCAGCTTCGACGGCGCGATCTGGTTGCAGGTGCGCGATGTCGACGACGCGGCGGCGGAGTTGGCGCTGAAGGGAATCGAGATCGAGCGCGCACCGGTGCTCGAACACTGGGGCCTGCGGGAGATGTGGGTGCGCGATCCGGACGGTGTCCCCATCGTGCTGGTGCAGGTTCCCGCCGAACATCCGATCCGGCGGGATCAGCGCTGGTCGCCGGAGTGAGAGGGCTGTGCCCACGGCCGAGCCGAGTTGCCGATGACGGCTCGGCCGCGCACGATAGCTGCGAGCAAGCGCCCGACCGACGTCGTCCGGACCGCAGTGCGAGTGGTGTCCATCTACTGAATCGCAGTCGCTATGTCTGGCTTTCCCGACCCGTTTCCCGACAAACCGACCCGTTGGCCGGGTCTTGTCGGTCGCATGACACGATCGAAGCCGTGAGGGCGCGCGGCAAGCTGTTTCCGGAGGTGGTGGGGTGAGTCGAACCCTGCGGACGCTGCAGATGCCGACCGGTTCCGGGGTCAGCGAAGTGATGCCCCACCTGCGCCAAGCCCTCGACGGCAGCGGCCCGGCGTGGTTACCGATCCCGACCACCGATCGTCGGGAGGCGCGCAGACTTTCCGACGCGCTCAAGCCCGGTGATCCGATCGACGACGATGTCGCGCTGGTCGTGACGACCTCGGGCACCACCGGTATCCCCAAGGGCGCGCTGCTCGGCGCCGAAGCCTTGCGTGCCAGCGGCAACGCCACTCACGACCGTCTCGGCGGTCCGGGTAGTTGGCTGCTGGCGCTGCCGACCCATCACATCGCCGGTATCCAGGTGTTGCTGCGCAGCATCCTCGCCGGCACCGAGCCGACGGTGCTCGACGTGTCGGGCGGATTCCTGCCCGAGGCGCTGGCCGGGGCTGTCGGCGCGATGCGTGGACCACGGCGCTACACCGCGCTGGTGCCGACGCAGCTGATCAAATCGCTGGATTCGCCGGTGGCGGCCAAGGCGCTGGCCGAACTCGACGGCGTCCTGGTCGGCGGTGCGGCCACGCCCGCGCCCGTCCTCGACCGGGCGCGTGACCTCGGTATCACCGTGGTGCGGACGTACGGGATGAGTGAGACCTGCGGTGGGTGCGTCTACGAGGGTGTGCCGCTCGACGGCACCGAACTGCGCATCGAGGACGGTCGCGTCATCCTCGGCGGTGCGATGATCGCGCGCGGTTACCGCAATCTGCCCGACCATCCGGCCTTCGCCGAGCCCGGTTGGTTCCGGACCGAAGACGCGGGCTCCTTCGAAGACGGTGTGCTCTCGATTACGGGGCGCCTCGACGAGGCCATCATGACCGGTGGGCTACTGGTGATTCCGCAGGTGGTGGAGGCTGTGCTGTCCCACCACCCCGGCATCCGCGAATGCATCGTGCTCGGCCTGCCCGACGAACGACTGGGTCAGCGGGTCGCGGTCGCGATCGTGCCGACGCCGGGTGCCGCGCCGACGCTGGACGAACTGCGCACCTACGTGGTGGCCGAACTCGACTCGATCGCCGCACCGCGTGAACTGGCCGTGCTGTCGGAGATCCCGCTACGCGGCCCCGGAAAGCCCGACCGCGCAGCCCTGCGCAAGCTTCTACAAGCTGAGTAATCGGCGCGCTGGCGCGCGCGTGTTCTCGGCCCTGAGGCCTCGATCTTCCCTCCCTCCGGGTGCTCCTTCGTCACACCCTCCAGTCAGTCCAGATCGAGGCGGCCGAGAACGGGAAAGACTCCTGACGCAAGGCGCTGACAGTGCCGTGCAAGGGGCGTGCAAGGCCTGGTGGGCACGGTGGTGCTCATGACTTACACACCCACTTCATCCCTCGCCGTCGAGGCGGACGGGCTGGTCAAGGTGTTCGGCAAGCAGCGCGCGGTCGACGGGGTGAGCCTGACGGTGCCGCGCGGCGCCGTGTACGGCGTGCTCGGACCGAACGGCGCGGGCAAGACCACGACCATCAAGATGCTGGCGACCCTGCTCCGCCCCGACGGCGGTAGCGCCCGGATCTTCGGCCGCGACGTCGTGGCCGAACCGAACGCGGTGCGCTCGCTGATCGGTGTCACCGGCCAGTACGCCTCGGTCGACGAGGAGCTCACCGCCACCGAGAACCTGATCATCTTCGCCCGCCTCCTCGGCCTGAGCAGGTCCGATGCCCGGCGCAAGGCTGTCGAGCTGCTCGAGGAGTTCGACCTCGCCGAGGCCGCGTCCAAGCCGCTGAAGAACTTCTCCGGCGGTATGCGCAGGCGCCTCGACCTCGCCGCCAGCCTCATCTCCACCCCGCCGTTGCTGTTCCTTGACGAACCGACCACCGGCCTGGACCCACGCACTCGCGCGCAGATGTGGGAAACCATCCGCAGGCTGGTCCGCGAAGGCGCGACAGTGCTGCTCACCACCCAATACCTCGACGAGGCCGATCAACTGGCCGACCGGATCGCGGTGATCGACCGCGGCAAGGTGATCGCCGACGGCACCGCCGACCAGCTCAAAGCCTCCATCGGCGGCGCATCGGTCCACCTGACACTGGTCGATTCCGAACAGCTCGACGAAGCCCGCCGTATCGTCGGCGATTTCCTCGACGTGAGCGTGCAGATCAGCCCCGAAGCGGGCAGGCTCACGGCGCCGCTGCCCGACCCCAATCTCACCGCCGACCTGCTGATCCGGTTGCGCGACTGGGAGATCGCGGTCGACGAGATCACCGTCAGCAAACCGACGCTGGACGAAGTCTTCCTCACCATTACCGGCCACCCGGCCGACGAATCCGACGACACCGAACGGAGCGCGGCATGACCGCAGTTCTCACCGCTCCCAAGACCATCGACGACCTCCCTCAGGCCAGCGACCGAATCAGCCTGCGGGACACGATCTCCACTTCGTTCACGATGGCCTATCGCGGCCTGCTCAAGATCAAACACAATCCCGAACAGCTCTTCGACGTGACGGTGCAGCCGATCCTGTTCACCGCCCTGTTCACCTACATCTTCGGCGGCGCGATCTCGGGCAGCGTGTCCGGCTATCTGCCGGTGCTCATCCCGGGCATCCTCGTGCAAACCGTAGTGCTGACCTCGGTGGTCACCGGCACACAGCTGCGCGAGGACATGGACAAGGGCGTGTTCGACCGCTTCAAATCCCTCCCCATCGCGCGGGTTTCGGCGCTGGCAGGCGCGCTGCTGGCCGACATGGTCCGCTACGCCATCGCCTCGACGCTGACCGTGCTGGTCGGGTTGTGCCTGGGCTACCGGCCCGGCGGCGGTCTGGTCGGCGTGGTCGCGGCCTGCCTGGTGGTCGTGGTGTGCTCGTTCGCGGTGAGCTGGATCTGGGCGCTGGTCGGTGTCACCGGCAAGAGCGCCGCGTCGGTGCAGGGCATCTCGATGATGGTGATGTTCCCGCTGACGTTCATGTCCGGCGCTTTCGCCCCGGTGAGCACCATGCCGGGCTGGATGCAGGGGCTCAACCATGCCAACCCGGTGTACTACATGGTCAACACCTGCCGGGAACTGATGAACTCCAACAGTTACGGCACCGATCTCGTCTGGTCGCTGGTCGGCTCGCTCGTGGTGATCGCGATTTTCGCGCCACTCGCGGTGCGGGCTTATATGCGCCGCGCCTGAACACCGCTGTTCCGCAACGGCATCCGATCCATGGGGTCGGGTGCCGTTGTCGTGTCAGTGCAGTCCGGCGATGATCTCGATGACGCGCATCGCGGCATCGAGACGACGCATACCCGCCGCGTGATGCAGCGCGGCGTCCATCGCGACGTCGCCGACCACGCTCCGATGCAAGGCGATGTGCGCGGCCAGTTCCATCGACGGGCTGTCCTGTCTGGCCATCGATGTCCCTGCCAGCGTGAGCAGTTCGAGGCCGTGGGTACGCCCGTTCTCGGTGGTGAGCAGGTAGGAACCGAGTGCGCACGCCACCGCGCCGATCTGCGGCAGGTCGATGTACTGCGCCAACCGTTGATCGGCGATCTCGATCATCTCGGCCACCAGGCCGCCGACAACCGACGCCCGGCCGTGCAGCACATGGGCACTCACGGTGCCCGCCGCGATCATCAGTGAACCGGGGCCGGGCGTCGGTTCGAAATCGGGCCACCCGAGCAGCTCGAGCCCGCGGCGGAAATGGCGCAGTCCGGCGTCGATATCGCCCTCGGCGAGTTCGAGTTCGGCGAGGGCGGTGGCCGCGTTCGCCAGCCGGTGATTGCGGCGAACGCTGGGGTCGTCGACCGGGCTCACACCGGAATCGTCCGGGCGTAGGGCGAAGTCGAGTTCAGCGCGGGCCTGCTCGAGTCGGCCGCAGCCGACCAAAGAAGCCGCCAGGTAGCAGCGGCTCTCCATGATCTCTTCGTGCACACGGAGCTTGCCCATCAACTCCAGCGCGCGGCGGTAGTAGTTCACGGCGTCGGCGTAGTACGCCGACTGACCGGACAGCTGGGCCAGGTGCTGGCTCACCGTCGCCATGCCCCACACTTCCGCCGGGTCCATGTCGTCGAGTGTGCGTAAGGAGTCGCGGGTCGAGCCCGCGACGTTGCCCGCGTTCTCCCAAAGATTGGCGCGTGCGATCAGGGCGGCGACCCGAACTTGCCGATGGTGTGAACGCGCGCCACGGGCTAACAGCCTGCCCAGTCGGAACTTTTCGGGCCGAACGGTGATCACCGCACCGAGGAAGGACAGGCCCGGATCGAGATCGGGGCTCGTCAGCAACCGCCGCGCGCGCATGCGCACGATCGCCGTCGCGCGGACGCCACCGTCCTTGAGGAACAGCATGTGCAGGCAGGTCAGCAGATGCGCGATCATCTGTAGGTCGGCGGCCTCACCCGAGGCCGGTGGCGGCGGCACGAGATCGACCAATCGCATGGCCCACCCAGTGAATTCCAGATGCGCGCCGCGCATCACCCAGGCCATCGCGACCACCGGGAAGACCGAGTACGCGGTGTGCGCGTCGGCGCGATCGACGGCAGTGCGCAGTACCGCGACCAGGTTGTCCAGGTCGGCGGTCACCGCGAGCACCGCCCGCACCTGATCGCCGCCGCGGTAGCCGCGAAACGATGCCAGCGCGAATTCCCGCGCCCAGCAGAACATTCTGTCGAGAACGAGCGCGGATTCGGCGCCGTCGGTCGCTGCGTCGACGGCGGCGATCTGTTCGGCGCCGAACTCACGAACCGTTTCGAGCATGCGATAGCGGATGCCCGCGCCGTCGGGGTCATCCAGGACGGTGAGCAGGGACTGGCCGACCAACCCGTCCACCGCGGCGGCCACATCCGGGCCCGCGGCGACGATCTCGGCCGCGGACAAGGTGAACCCGGCCGCGAACCGGCTCAGCCTGCGCAGGGTCACCTGCTGATCGGGGTCGAGAAGGTTCCAGCTCCACGCGATCACCGCGTGCAGCGTGCGATGCCGATGCGGCGCGGACCGATCACCGCTGCGCAACAGGGCGAAACGATGTTCGAGCCTGGTCTCGATCTCGGCGACGCTCATCGTGCGCACCCGCGCGGCGGCGAGCTCGATCGCCAGCGGCAGACCGTCGAGGGTGCGGCACAACCTGGCCACGGTGTCGGGGTCGAGGCGCACGTCGGGACGCACCGCCCTGGCACGAGCCGAGAACAGTTCCGTGGCAGGTGAACCGGCCGCGTCGATCGCCAAAGGGGCCAGGGGATAGACGGATTCGGCGGTGATCGCCAGCGGTGAGCGGCTGGTGGTGAGCACGGTCAGCTGGGCGCAACTGCCGACGAGATCGGCGACCACCTCGGCCGCGGCATCGATCACGTGCTCGCAATTGTCCAGAATCAGCACCATCGGCCGGGCCGCGAGCGCCTCACGCAGGCGGGTGCGCGCATCGATCTGCCTGCCCTGTCGGATGGCGCCGGGGTCACGGATCACCTCGCCCAGGCCCATCACCTGCCCGATCACGACCTCGATGCCGGTGCGCGATTCGGCGCCCACCTCCGATTCGGGCTGCACCGAGGCCAATTCGACGAGCACCACCGGCATCGAACGAGCCAGCCGTTCACCCACTGCGTTGGCGACCCTGGTCTTGCCGGTGCCACCGGGTCCGAGGAGGGTGGTCACCCTGGAGCGGTGCGCCAGATCGATGATCGCATCGAGATCGGCAGTGCGACCGAGCAGTTCATTGGGTGCGGCACGCAGGCCGACCGCCGTGCGTGGCATCGGGGTGTCGTTTGCCGCCGATCGGTCAGGCGCGCTGCCGTTCGCCGCTTCGGCGGGCAGCGTGTTCGGCTGCTCCCGCTCCACGATGGGTGACGCTGGTCGGCTTCTCGGTTTGCGCTGCGCCGTGCGGGTTCCAGGGAGCTCGATCGGTTCGCCCCGCAGAATGGCGGTGTTGAGGGCGAGCAGGGTGGGGCCCGGGTCGGCGCCGAGTTCCTCGATCAGGCGCAGGCGGTACGTGGCGAAGACTTCGAGGGCTTCGTTGGTTCGGCCCGCGGCGGCGAGCAGGCGGATCAGGGTCGTGTGGGCGGATTCGTCCAAGGGGTCGGTCGCGGCGGCGGCGCGAGCCAGCGGGAGGGCGGCGGCGAAGTCGCGCTGGGTGGTGTGGGCGGTGAGTTCGGTGTGATCGAGGTGGCGGCGCAGGTCGACGGCGACCGCGCGCAGGTCGACGGCGGGGGCGGAATCAGGAAGATCGGCGCCCGGTTCGCCGCGCCACAGCGTGTGGGCCAGTGCGATCGCGGCGAGGCTGTCGGCGGTGTTGCCCGCGGCCAGGTGTTCGTCGGCGCGGCGGGCCAGCGCGGCGACCGCGGTGAGGTCGACACTGTCGGCGGGCAGGGTCAGCCGGTAGCCCGCGGGGCCGATCTCCAGCGCGCCGTCGGGCAGCATCGCCCGCAGTCGCGAGACCTGGGTGTGCAGCGCGTTCATCGGTGCCCTGGGTGGCTGTTCGCCCCACACCTCGTCGATCAGCGCCTGGGCGCTGCGAGCCCGGCCAGGATGCACGGCGAGGGCGGCCAGCAGCAGCCTGGCGCGGGCGCCGGGTAGCGCGATCATGGCCTCGTCGCGGCGGATCGCGATCACGCCGAGCACCCCCACGACAACGCGGGAGAGAGCCTCGGAGAGCGACCCCTCGGGGCCGCGGTGCTGTACAGACATGCCGATGTCATCGTAGGCGAGCGCGGCGTCGGGCTCCCGATTCGCACTCACCGCGACACCCGCGGTCGATGTGTCCCGCGATTTGTCGCCGCCTCGCCTTAGGCTCACGCGCATGGGCAACTTCGAGGTGTCGCGGCGCACCGCCATCGCCGCCGAACCAGCACGGATTCACGCACTGATCGACGACTTCCACCAGTGGCGGCTGTGGTCGCCATGGGAGGACGCCGATCCGCAGCTCGCCCGCACCTACACCGGCCCGGAATCCGGCGTCGGCGCCCGCTACGCGTGGCGTGGCAACCGCAAAGCCGGTGCGGGCACGATGGAGATCAAGGCCGACGCCGAACGCGAGATCGGGGTGGAGCTCACCTTCGAGAAGCCGTTCAAAGCCACCAACTTCGTCACCTTCACGCTCGCTCCGGTTGCCGGCGGTACCGAGGTGACCTGGAAGATGACCGGCACCCACTCCGGCATGATGGGCGTGCTCGGCAAGGTGTTCCCGATCGACAACCTCATCGGCAAGGACTTCGACAAGGGTCTGGCCCGACTCAAGACGATCGCCGAATCCGCCCCGGCCTGACACCGTGACCAGGCGCACCCGCGCCCTCCCACCGATGTCGGATTAGGCTTCGATCCATGGCTACAGCAGCGGAATGGATCGAGGGCGCCCGGCCGCGGACGTTGCCCAACGCGATCGCGCCGGTACTCGCGGGCACCGGCGCGGCCGCGTCTATCGACGGGGCCGTCTGGTGGAAAGCGATTCTTGCCCTGCTGGTTTCGCTGGCACTGATCGTCGGGGTGAATTACGCCAACGACTACTCCGACGGCATTCGCGGCACCGACGACGTGCGAGTCGGGCCGCTGCGGCTGGTCGGCTCGAAGCTGGCGTCCCCGAAGGCCGTTCGCACCGCCGCGGTGCTCAGCCTGGCGATCGGTGCGGTCGCGGGGTTGGTGCTGGCCGTGACCACCGCATGGTGGTTGGTGCTGATCGGAGCGGTGTGCCTGGCGGGCGCCTGGTTCTACACCGGTGGCAGCAAGCCCTACGGCTACAGCGGTTTCGGTGAGATCGCGGTGTTCGTGTTCTTCGGGTTGATCGCGGTGCTCGGTACCCAATACGTGCAGGCGCTGCGGGTCGACTGGGTCGGCCTGCTGCTCGCGATCGGTGTCGGCGCGTTCTCCAGCGCGGTGCTGGTGGCCAACAACCTGCGTGACATCCCGACCGACACCGAGGCAGGCAAGGTCACCCTCGCGGTGAAACTCGGCGACGCGCGCACCCGCACACTGCACGTGGTGCTGCTCGCGGCGCCGTTCGTGATCAGCCTGGCACTGATCGCGCGCACGCCGTGGGCGCTGGTCGGATTGCTCGCGTTGCCGCTGGCGATCCGGGCCAACGCCCCCGTGCGCACCGGCAAGGGTGGGCTGGAACTGATTCCGGCCCTCCGCGATTCGGGGCTGGCCCTGCTGGCGTGGTCGGCGCTGAGCGCGCTGGCCGTCGGGCTCGTCGGCTAGTCGCCGTCGGGGACCAGAATGCCGAGCACCCAGTTGACCAGCGTGATGATCAAGCCACCCCACAACGCCGCCCAGAAGCCGTCGACGCGAAGGCCGTAGTCGGTGATCTCGGTGATCTTGGCGGTGAGCCACAGCATCCCCGCGTTGACCACGAACAGGAACAGGCCGAGCGTGAGGATCACGAACGGCAGCGACAGGAGTTGCACGATCGGCTTGATCACGGCGTTGACCGCCGTGAACACGAGCGCGACGATGAGCAGGACCAGGGCCTTGCCCCAGTTGCCCCACTCCGCTGACCACTCGGGCGGCACGTAGATATCGATCTTGTCGATCCACGCGGCCGCAGCCCAGATGGCTATGGCGTTGATGACCAACCGGATTGCTAGTTGCATACACGCATGTTAGGCCCGGAAACGGACATTGCGGCGGGTCTGACACACACCCGAAGTGGAATTCACGCGGCGCGCTCGAGCATCGCGTAGAGATCTGTGCGCAAACCCGACACCGCGTCACGCCCGCCGAGCAGATCGACAGTGGCCCGGTCCGCCCCGCGCAGAATCCCGAGCAGCAGGTAGACCGACGTGATCTCGCGATCCTTGCGGTGGATCGCCTCCCGCAGCGCGAGTTCGAGCGTCTTCTTGGCCGGGCCGGTGAACGGGATGTGCCCGGAGCCGAGCAGTCGGCCGAGCATGCCGCGTTTGGTCTCCGGCTCGGCTCGATCCCAGGCCTGGGGTCCGAAGTTCTCGGCGATACTGGCCTGCACCGCGTCCAAGTCGACGCCGATCGAGCGCAGGGCATGCGCGTCATCGGCGCCGAGCGGCGGCTCGCCCTTGCGGGTGGCGAGGGCGGTGCGCACCCCGTCGGCGGTGATGCCGCGCGCGTCGAGCACCGTCCGGAGTCCGGGTTCGGCGTTCGACAGGGTACCGAGCAGCACATGCTCCGGTCCGATCCGATCCGCGCCGAACTCCTTGGCATCGTCCTGAGCGCTCACCACCGCGGCCCTGGCCTCGCGGCTGAATTTTTCGAACATCAGCGGGTTCCACCTTTCCGATTGTGTTTCTGATGGACCGCTTGCTTACTCACCTCTAGTGCCTCGGCGATGGCCTGCCACGACCATCCGTTGGCTCTGGCGTTGGCCACCTGGATCGTTTCGAGGCGGTCGGCCAATCTGCGCAGTGCGAGCACGGCGCGCAGTCCGACCGCCGGGTCGGGATTGCCGGCCGCTGAGGCGAGGGTTGTTGCATCGGTCATGGTGTCAATTTTGATTGACGATACTGCATTTGTCAACAAAAATTGACAACCCTGGCCGCGGAAGGACCCGAGGAGAGATGCGGGAGGTGTCAGCCGTTCCAGCGACCGGTGGCGGCGAATTCGGTGAGGATGTCCGTCGGACCGGTCAGATCGATGTGCTGGGCGGCCACCCAGTCGTCGTTGAAGTAGGTGCCCGCGTACCGGTCGCCGCCGTCGCACAGCAGGGTGACCACGCTGCCGCTACGGCCCGCCGCGACCAGCTCGGCGACGAGATGGAAGGCGCCCCACAGGTTCGTGCCGGTCGAACCGCCGACGCGACGGCCGAGCGCGGTGCTCGCGTGCCGGGCGGTGGCGATCGAGGCCGCGTCGGGCACCGCGATCATGCGGTCGACCACCTGGCCGACGAACGACGGTTCCACGCGGGGACGGCCGATCCCCTCGATGCGCGAAGGCATTCCGGTTTCGTAGCCCGCGTCGCCGGTCTCGTAGCCGCCGTAGAACGCCGAGTGCTCCGGGTCGACCACGGCCAGGCGCGTCGCGTGCCTGCGATAACGGATGTAGCGACCGATCGTCGCACTGGTGCCGCCGGTCCCGGCGCCGACCACGATCCACTCCGGCACCGGGTGGTTCTCCAATGCCAGCTGCTCGTAGATGGATTCGGCGATGTTGTTGTTGCCACGCCAGTCGGTGGCCCGCTCGGCGTGGGTGAACTGATCCATGAAGTGCCCGCCGGATTCGGCGGCGAGACGCTTGGCCTCGGTGTACATATCCGGTGGTCGATCGACGAAATGACATCGGCCACCCTGCGCTTCGATGAGCGCGACCTTCTGCGGCGAGGTGCTCGCCGGCATCACCGCGACGAAGTCGAGGCCGAGCAGCTTGGCGAAATACGCCTCGCTCACCGCCGTGGAACCCGACGACGCCTCGACCACGGTCGTTCCCTCGGTGACCCAGCCGTTGCAGATCGAGTACAGGAACAGCGACCGCGCCAGCCGGTGCTTGAGGCTGCCGGTGATGTGGGTCGACTCGTCCTTGAGGTAGAGCTGCACCGGCCAATCGGCGGGCAGCGGATACCGCAGCAGATGGGTGTCGGCGGAGCGCTGGGTGTCGGCGTCGATCAGCCGGACGGCGTTGTCGACCCAGTCACGCGGGGCGCTGCGGTCGAGGTACTTCACGCCGACGTACCGTCGTCGTCACCCCGCAAGCGGGCCCGCAGCTGCGCCTTGTCCTGGCGGCGGCGCGCGTCGACGACGGCGATGTCCTCGTTCACCTTCACTCGCAGCTTCTTGAACAACGTCAGCGACAGCGGCATCGCGACGATCAACGCGAACAGTGCCGCGACGATGATCGGCACGTCGACGCCGATCAGCTTGGCGACGCCCACGATCAGCGCGGCGATCACCACCACCAGCCCGAGGCGAGCCAGCGTGTAGAGCGCGAGATTGCGTACCAGCCGCTTCCCGGCGCCAGAACCCTGCTGACCTGTTGCTTCACTCACGACTACAGCCTAATGGGCGCCGACGCGACACTGTTCACCAGCCGCGCACGGCCGCAGGCACGCGTAGCCCCGGCGAGAATCGCTTCGATACGGCACGTTCGCGGCTTTTGTCTATTACTTCCCCTTTACCAACAGTAGGTGGTTCGACTACATGGGGGTCGCAGTGCGACGATGACGCCACTGATGAGGGAACTGTCGAAACGGAGAGGTTAGCTATGACTGCGATCACCGTCGGCCTTCAGGACACTCTGCTGACACCAGGCCAAGTGGCCGCCATGTTCCACGTAGACCCCAAGACCGTCACCAGGTGGGCTCATGCCGGCAGGCTCGGCTCGCTGCGCACACCGGGCGGACATCGCCGTTTCCGCGAGTCCGAGGTCTTGCAGTTGCTCAGATCGCTTACCACCGAGGCAGCACCGCGCTGACTCGCCGGCCGACGCGAGCCCACAGCGGGCTCGCGTTTGCCAAAAATTTCCCTCCCGTTGCGGATGTGCACACGGCGCGGACACGGCTACCCTCGATAGCAGGAGGTGAGCGACGTGACGTTCCTATTGGCACTCATCGCGATCGTTGCCATCGCAGTGTTGTGCTGGAAGGCGTTCGGCCCCGAAATGCCGCGCCCGAATTCCGGCCCACCCCCGCGCAGACCGGTTCTCGGTCCTGACGACGATCCAGAATTCCTCTGGCGCCTCGGCAAACAACCACGCGACGACTCCGGCCCTACCGAGTGACCTCGCGATGTGCGTCGCCGTGAGCTGACGCACATACCCCCGTTGCGCGTCGAAAGAGCTGGGTAGATAACGTATTCCGGTGATTGATGTGCAGCAAGGTTCTGTCCCGACCACCTGGCGCGCGGCCGACGGCAGCGCCGTGACGTTCACCGAGGCCCGGTTGGAGTGGACTCGCGCCGCACACGAAGTGCTGGCCGATACCGCCACCCGGTTCAACAACTTCATCGTCAACACCGAGCTGGCCGAGCTGGTTCAGGAAGAGTCCGGCATCCGCACCGCCGTGAAGTGGCAGCACTGGCTGCCCGTCGTGCTGGACAAGGTCGCCGAGCACTGTCACGAGAACAACGAGCCGCCGCTGAGCGCGCTGTGCGTGCGCAAGAACCAGACCGTCGGCACCGGCTACCGCTACATCCTCGAACTCGCGGGCCTGCCCATCCCCGACGACCTCGAAATGCACGCCGCCGCGGCCCGCTGGCAGTGCTACCAGCATTTCGCCACCGACCTCCCCGCCGACGGCGGCCTGCCCACCCTCCCCCCGAAGGTCGCCGCCATCCGCCAGTCCACCTCCGCGGACCTGGCCACCGCCGAAGCAGCCGAGGCAGCCGTCAAGCGCACCCGAGCCTCCCGCAGCACCGCCGCCATCCCCAAGCCCGAACCGGTCCGCAAGCCCGTCTGCCTGACCTGTCACGTGGAACTGCCTGCCAACAAGATCTGCTACTACTGCTGATCCGCGGCAACGAACACCAAAGGCCCAGAAGCTCATCCGAGCCTCTGGGCCTTATGTATGTCCGCGACAGGGCGCGGCAGAACGGCTAGTTCAGTCCGGCATAGCTGTGCAAGCCGCTGATCACCATGTTGATGATGAACACCGTTCCTGGCGTTTGTGCTTGTGGGGTGGAATTGGCTCTGTGTGCCTGACCTGGGGATTCTAGGTCGCAGCGTTGGCTGAATAGGGCACCGGTGGGCCGCACTGCGTACTTACTGCGTACCGCAGCTGCTGTCGGGAAGCAGGCCGCGAGTCCACGCGCTTGCAGTTCGAAATGAGCTTTCTTATGACGACCGGCTGAAGTGGGCTCCGATGGACTCGCAGGATTGTCAGTAGGTACATCGAGGATGCTCTTACCCGCCTCCTCCCGAAACTTTGTTTGCCCAGCGTAAGTGGCGTGTTCGAGCTAGTCGAGACCGCCGATGTCACCGGCGGGTCGTATGCTTGTCCCATCATCGGATAGGCCCGAGTCGAATGTTCGCCCGCCGGCCCCACAGCGACCGGAGAGAATTGTGGATAATTCAACTACCGCGACCGTCGTCGCTCTCATGCGCGACCTCCCCAACGGCCTCACACAGAACACGCTCGGCGAGAAGCTGCTCGACTGCGGCTCGGCCGACGCCGTGTGGGACTCTCACATCGAGGCAACCCTGCTGCCAGTTCCGGGCACGGGCCCTGACCGCGACGCTGCGGGAGCCGACATCGAGCAGTGGAAGAGTCGCGGCTGGAAAATCCTCACGGTCCTCGATCCCGAATACCCTGACCGGGTCCGGGCCGCTCGGCGCCCCCCAGCCCTGCTAATGGCAGCAGGGACGATTGCCGACGACACCCCAGCGGTTGCGATCGTTGGGTCCCGTAGAGCATCGGCCCCGGCACTTGACTTTGCGCGCACCGTCGCCCGCGGTCTTGTCAGCCTGGACGTCACTGTCGTTTCCGGTCTTGCGGAGGGCATCGACACCGCAGCAATGACCGCAGCCCTCGAGAACGATGGCCGCGTGGTTGGTGTGATCGGCACCGGTCTGGACGTCGCCTACCCAGCTCCCAACCGTGCATTGCAGGCCGCCGTCGCCGAACACGGCCTGGTACTGACCCAGTTCCTGCCGGGGTTCCGCGGCTCGAAGTGGGCCTTCCCCGCGCGCAACCGGACAATGAGTGCATTCGCGCAGGTCACCGTGATCGCCGAGGCCAGTGAGAAGTCGGGCACCAAGCATCAGGCTTCCGAGGCCGTGGCACATGGACGTCGGTTGGTGCTACACCGCAGCGTCGCTACCTTGACGACTTGGGGCCGCGACCTTGTTGACCGTCCGGATGTTTTTGTGGTCGACACCGCTCATGAGGCGATTGAACAGTTGGAGAGGATCGCTGCCGCAGACCAGTCACTGCGGGCGCGTCTGTCGGCAGTGGCCGGCGGTGGGTGGTGACAGACCCAAGCGAGGAGAGCCGTGAATCGATTCGCGTCGGTCTCAGTCGGATTTCCTATTTCCACAATGTCGCGCCCGCGGGGCCGGGGATATGCACCGTATGCAGGCAACCATCCCGGTCTGAGATTTGTAGTAGATGTACTTCCACAAAGGACGCACTGGATGGGCTGACCTGCGATTACACCTTCTTTATGTCGTACACCGACGGGTGGAACCCATCAGGGCGGTCGCAAAGCGCGCAGACGATGCGCCTCTATAAGAACAGTCCGCCGCCCGTACGTAGCGTCACCGACGTTCACTTGCTGACGAACATCGTCACGTGGATTCACGACGGGTGCATCCGCGATACGGAATTAGGCAAGGGGTGGGATGCTGCGACCTATGTCCCATCACGGACACCGAGAGCGGGAGATCATCCGGTTTCCAAAGTGACGACCAACGTCGCGCGGCTTGTCGGTGATGAGCCCAATGAGAAAAGTGCCCGTCGTATCAGTCGCCAGCGAATCAAGGTCGGCGGGAATGACGCTCCAAGAACCGCCGCCGCTGATCGGTTCGCGGTACCCGACCCAGTACGGACGAGCATTGAGGGGAAGCGGGTTCTCCTGGTCGACGACATGTGGACCACGGGCACATCGATGCAGTCGGCAGCGGCCGCGTTGAAGCTCGCGGGTGCCGCATCTGTCACCGGCCTCTGTGTTTCGCGATGGCTGGCGTGGAACTGGGAGCCGCACGTACCGCTACTCGAAAAGGTGACCACGCAAGCCTACGACCCGTTCTCATGCATCGCGTTCGACCGATGCTGCGACGTGCCGCGCGGCTGACCAATAGCGCAAGTTTTTTCTGCCCATGGCTCGGACAGACCATCGCCTTCTTAGTCCTCGACTGTCCTGTGCCCGCTCGGTTTCAAGTCGACTGGCGACCATCCGCCCAAAGTCTACTGACGTCCGTACCCCTACGCGAAGTGCTGGAATGCTTCCGTAGGGGTCTCGTCGTGTCCGGGGTCGTATGCGCGAGTTGTGACAACGACGTGACACGTCCTGTCAGGCAACCAGCCTCCCCCTCCCAAGTTGGGTCATCGCTAATACTTGGTCAGCACTCCTTTGCCGGAGGCGATCATCTTGGTGACCCAACTGCGTCGGGGGCTTCGAGGAGGCCGAAATGAATCAACAACATCCTGGGGATAGTCCGTGGAAGGTGACGAACTCAGCCCCCGGCCGGTATCGCTTCACCAACAACACGGGGAAGGAAGCGGAGCGGGTCTTTTTCCAGCAGCCGAGGATCGTGGGTGTCCAGCTGAAGACCAACGGGTCCACCACTAACAGTGTCGAGGGCAGGTTCCAGCACGGTGACTCTTTCGAAGTCCATATGACTCGTCTCCCCGACGCCCGGGGCCGAGCTCGCGTCGAAATCGAATGGTTTGCCCGCATCGGTGGCGGTAATTGGGCGAAGGGGACGTGGGATTACTTTCTCCCGGACTGAGATGCTCCACCGGATAGCACCCCAGCGCCTGTTCTTCTCCCTGCTTCCTCGTACTGGCCATCCCTGAACTGAGGGAGGTCGTGTCAAGGGCGCTCTTCCCCTTGACTCGTCCGAGTGAGGTCAGACAATTGGGCCATGAGGAGCCGACTCAACCCACGGGGTTTTCCCACCGACTCACCGCGGCTTCCTTCGTTCAGCAATTCGCCGACCTGGTGACCGGCCAAGGTGATCGGTGAAGTAGCCGGCCTTTTCGGCTGGGACCGGTGACGGTTCGATGACCACCTGCACGGGTTCGGCAGGCTGGTCCTATGAGGCAAGCGACGAAGTCGTGCGGCAGTACGTATGCGACTCGATGCGCTGGCGGTCGTCGATCGGGCAGGGTGCCGACACGATCGGGCTCGTGAATTCCGTTCAGCAATTCTCGCCGGGCTACTGGTCGGGCCTCGTCAACAGCTCGGGTCGGTGCTGTGTGAGCTGGTTGGTGTCCCGGTTCGCCTGCTTTCGGCGCAGGGTGTCGCCGACGTGCCGACGCGCCGGACGGTGAGGTACGAGCAAGGCCGCTGCGCGTCGAAGCGCGGCGGCGGCGCTCTGCGCCGCCGCAGGCGCTCTTGACTCTATATAGCGAAATTCAGCAACAACTCCGTGAAGTGATGCGCTGAACAGAAATGCTAGGAGGCAGAGACGATCCGCTGCGCGGCTTCGTCAGGGCTCAGGAGGCCGGTGTCGATGGTCAGGTCAGCACATACGGTCGGTGTTGCCGCATGAGCGGACAATCTTTCGGCATCATCGCCGGTGTTTCGCGCTGCGATGCGCTCCTTCGCGATATCGACAGCGCATTGGAGCTGCACGACAGTCCATCTGACGGTGGGCATCGCGGTGCGGACTGCGTCGATGACTTCCGGCTGACCAGCATGAACAACTGGAATCAGACCCGCTGCCACCAATCGATCAAGTGCAGGCCGATCGATCGCGTATCGAGCGCCATACCTCGCGTTGACCCACACCAGTAGGTCGGCCTTCTCCAGCCGATCGAACTCGTGCGCGTCCGTCATGCGGTAGCCCGCAGTGCGTCCCGGACCCGACTTCAATCGCTCGAACAGGCGATAGCGAGGGTCGATGCCTGAAAGAGCTTCTGTCACAGTGTCTTTGCCAGTTGCGGGCGCACCGTAGAGGATGATTCCGGGTTTCATTTGGCGGCTTGATGCCGGAACGAATCGATGAGCTGCTCGGCCTGCACGCGCATCGGCGGGCTGTCGAGGTCATTGTCGATGACCACATGATCAGCTTCGGGCCTGAAGTCAAGATCTAGCCCGGCGCTGTAGCGGTCCCAATCGGCGAGCTTGGCGGTGTCTCGACCAGCCCCACGTTTGCGAAGGAAGAAGAGCATTGATTCGAGCGAGCACCGGACCCAGATGAACGTGGTGTCCACTCGATAGGTCTCGTTTTGGGCTACCACGCGGTCAAGCCACGTTCGGCTAGTGAACTCGCGGATGTACGGTGCGGTCGCGATCGCGGAGTTGCCGACTGCGACGTTATCGGCCACGACTCCTTCGAGGGCCTCGTACTCGCGTGGCCGAAGCCTCTTCAGGTAGGTGTCGGACTCGCGGTCATTGATGCTCTCCCCGAGATCTTCCAGCGCGGGCTCGATCAATGGACGAGCAATCGTGTCCTTGTCGAGGATTGCCCAGTTCGTCATGCGTGCCAGCGTTCTGGCGAATTCACTCTTACCAGAACCGGCGTAGCCGCCCACATAGACGACGCGTGGACGAATCGTGCGAAGCGGCGACGCCAGAGTGAGGCTGACCGCGGTCGGCGTGGTCACGAAGCGGCCGGAGCGATTTTGGGACGAGATGTAGCCGTCTTTGCCAAGTAGATCCATCGCTTCGGTGACGGTCCGTTGACTCGCGCTCCACTCCTTCGCTAGGTCGCGAGTCGATGCGAGTCGCTCCCCATCGCGAAGCCTTCCCGACTCGATGTCGTTGCGGATGGCCTGCGCGATCCGAGCCGACGCGGAGGGTTTGGGATCGCTCGTTGACACGAGACTCCTTCGGTAGCAGTTGCTAACGCGAGGGTATCAGCTGAAACCTTCCTTCTGACCTGCGAAAAGTGCCGGATTTCCGATTGCTGTGAATTGCCTCACGAAAGTAGTTGCTTTCAATGGGTAGCAGTTGCTACCGTTGGTCATCGGGGAAGTGACCCCCAAACCAACACACAGGAGTTGATTCCAATGGCACTCAAGGACATGTGGATTCCGACCGATTTCGATGCCGTGTTCCCCCTGGGCCTGATGCTGGTCGGCGCAATCGAGCCGGACGAAGAGTTCAGCTCGGATCGCAATGCGCCCAAGCGGCAGAAGATCGACATGGACCGCGACGGCAACGGCTCCCGTAAGCGGATGTGGAAGGCCACGGTCATGGACCCGGCCGGTGCGGGCAAGGGTGCGAAGAACACCGGCTTCGACATCACCTTTATCTCCGATGTCGTCCCGGTGCCGTCTGCGGATGAGGTGATGGCCGGCTTCCGCCCGATCCGGCTGGAAGGTTTGATGCTCAAGCCGCGCGTGACCGGTAACGGCGAGTTCAAGTCGATCGGCTTCTACATCCGCGCGACCGGCATCGTCGGTGACAACTCCGGCGCGAAGGTTAACAACCGCGCCGCGGACAAGGCCGCGTGATCGTCATGACCTATTTCAGTGCGGACGCCGGTCTGTCCCTCAGCGCCACGGCGATCTACTCCGAAGCTCGGCCGGAGTCCGGTGACGATGCGGGTAGTCGCGCCTTTGTTCGGATCAACTGCGTCATGGAACACGGCTGGTTGAGCGTGATGGTTTCGGTAGACGACGCGCGAGTTCTGGCCGAGCAGTTGCCGGGCCTGGTCATGGCCCACGATGCCGCCGAGCATGAGAAGGCTCTGATCAAGACGGCTGCTGAGATCGACTCCGCGCGACTGGCGGCGTAGCGATGGATACGGCGGATCAGAAGTCCAAAGGCGGTATGCGGTGGGCTCGCTGGTCCGCCGTCCTCATCGTCCTGGCCATCGGAGGGGCCGCGTTCGTCCTGTCGTTCGCGGCTCTGCGTGACCTCGCGATCAGGGCCCACACTCCCAACGAACTCGCCTGGCTGTTCCCGGTGATCGTGGACGGCACCATCATTCAAGCCACGATCGCGGTCCTGGCCCTGGCCGACAGCCCCGAACGCTCCTTCTTCACCCGCGTACTGATCGCAGGGGCCACGGTCTCGATCGGCGGCAACATCGCTCACGCGCTCGTATCGGGTCATGGCGCTTTGGCCGCCATCCTCGCGGTGATCGCCCCGGCCGCGTTGCTGCTCGACACACACGGCCTGGCTGTGCTTCTCCGTGCGGCACAACGGGTTTCAGTACCGATAGCCACCGGCGACCCCGTTGCCGAACCTGCCGATGACCCTGCGCCCGATGTGGTGCCCGCGGTCACGACACCTGTCCCGGCCGTCTTGCCGGTGCAGACCTTCCACTCTCCTCCGCGTCCGGTTGCTCCGTTGCTGCCTGTCGCGGTCCCGATCCCTACAGAGGGCAACTGAAATGTCTGAAAACTCGTTCATGGCCATGCGGGCATCGACCTACGACAACGACAACACCCTCGAAGTGAAGTACGAGGAATGCATTGGTCGCGTTACCGTCGATATCGGCCCGGACGCCACGTTGTACTTGAATCCGGCTGATGCCGCTGTCGTGGCTGAGAAGCTGTTGGCCGCGCTCGATGTGTACGCCTCGACGTTGCGGGCGGTGGCGTGATGATCACGACCATTGTCGCGCTCTCGACAGTCCTCGCCGCTGGTGTGTTGCTGTGGTGGCGTCACCTCGATGGCGTCATCTACCCCGGTCGGGAGGTCGACCCCCTCGACGGAGTGCCGGCGGAATTGCGTACCGCCGCGCTGATCCTGACCGATGCCCGTCAGTTGTCGTTGATGTGGCCGGTGGTGGGTCTGGGGTCGGAGGGGAACTGGCCGAACGTGCTGTCGGCGGAGCTGATCGAGTCCGGCGCCGCGATCGACGTCCAGATGGTCGGCGGGCAGAAACTCTCGGACTGGACCAACGATGACACCACCGACGCCCTCGCTCAGTACCTCGGCGTTCCGAAAGTCTTTGTCTCCCAGACTTCGCCGGGCTTCCTGCGGGTCGAGCTGCGGACCTTCGACACTCTCGCCGCCTCGGTCACCGTGCCTGGTGTGGCCTCGACCGGCGTCGACCTCGAAGCCGTCCCGGTCGGGATTCGCGAGGACGGCCGAACCTGGCTGCTTCGTGTCCTCTACGCCCACATCCTGCTCGCCGGCGCGACCGGTTCGGGTAAGGGCTCGGTGCTGTGGTCGATCATCAACGGCGTCGGTCCCGCGATCAAAGCCGGGTTCGTGGATGTGTGGATGGCAGATCCCAAGGGCGGCATGGAATTCGGGCGCGGCTCCCGGATGTGGGTCCGGTTCGAGTGGACCGCCGACGGCATCCTGGCGATGCTCACCGAAGCCGTCCGGGTCATGGACGAACGCTCGAACCGCCTGCGTGCTGCCGGTGTTCGGAAGTGGTACCCCTCCACTGATGAGCCGCTGATCTTGATCGTCATCGATGAGGCTGCCGCGCTGTCGTCGTACGCGAACCGTGATCAGCAGGAACAGTTCCGCCAGCTCACCGGCCTGCTGCTGTCCAAAGGCCGTGCAGTCGGGGTTTCGGTGATCGCCGCGTTGCAAGACCCGTCCAAAGAGACAATGCCCAACCGGCAACTGTTCCCCGTCCGCGTGGGTCTGCGCCTGGATGAGCCGACCCAGACCGCGATGGTCCACGGCCAAGGCGCGAAAGACCGCGGGGCGTTGTGCCACGAGATCCCCGACACCACACCCGGTGTCGGCTACGTCGGCGAAGACGGCAGCACCGAGTTCGTTCGGGTCCGGGCCTTCTGGATCTCCGACGAGCAGGTCGACGCGATTGTCGATGCCTACGCCCCGATCCCGATGGCCCCTCCGGCCACCGTGGATGACGATTTCGACCCGTCCACCTTCGACCCCGACCACATCCCCGGGGAAGACGACGAGCAGGGGTGGGCGGCATGAAACGCGGCCTGGTCACCGAATCGCACGTCGTCATCTACTGCGACACCTGCGGCGACATCCTCACCGACACCGCTGGCGAATCGACCTGCTTCACCACCACCAGCCAAGCCGTCTCATTCCTCACCGCTGACCGTGCCAGCGGCTGGGTCTACGACGGCGACACCGTCCGCTGCGACATCTGCACAGCGACCCGGCAGTGCCAGCGCGACGGACACCGATTCACCGACCTCGAATGCACCGTCTGCGGCATCTTCCCCGCCGATCACAAGGAGTCCTGACCATGGCACGCAAGAACACCACCCGCACCGACAACGGTCTCGCCGACGTCATCGACTTCCAGACACGGAGCCGGTGCCGGTCCGAAGCTCGCGGCCTGGACCCGATCGCGGTGGCGGTGACGATGCTCGCCGAGACCGGTACCGCGCCGGCATGGAACGACTACGACGATTACGCCGGTTGGGATGACGCGGCATGAACAGTCTCGCTCGTCCCCGCCTGCTGGACCTCTACTGCAAGGCCGGTGGCGCTTCCATGGGCTACCACCTCGCCGGTTTCGACGTCGTCGGCGTGGATATCGAGCCGCAACCGCGGTACCCGTTCACCTTCGTTCAGGGTGACGCGCTGGAGTTCCTGACTGCTCACGGCCACGAGTTCGACGCTATCGCCGCGTCTCCTCCCTGCCACGATCACACCCCGCTGTCGTCTCGCGCCGGGATCAACGGTTCGGGGTGGCTGCTCGGCGCGACTCTGGATCAGCTCGCAGCACAGCCGGTGCCGTGGGTGGTCGAGAACGTGATGGGTGCCGATATGCGCGCTGACGCGGTGCTGTGTGGGTCGATGTTCGGGCTACGCACCTACCGGCACCGCAAATTCGCCATCGACACCCGTATCCCGTGGCTGCCCGCGGTGCCCTGGCATCCAGCGCATACCGCCCGGACCTCGACCAAGAAACGTCGCCGCGACTTCGACGCCGGCATGAATATCTCGATGACCGGCGACATCTCGGCGTGGCTGGGTCCGGCGTGCATGGGCATCGACTGGATGACCGGTTCCGAACTGGCCCAAGCGATCCCACCCGCCTACACCCATCACCTGGGCCTGCATCTGCTCGACCACCTCGACAACACCACCGGCCTGGAGGCGGCATGAACACCAATGACACACCCAAAACCGCTCGCAGACAACCGAACCCGGTAGTGGCTGCTGCCGCTGCCAAGACCCGCAAGCGTCGCAAGGTCGTCACCTTGTCGACTGATCCCACACCGGGACAACTGCCGCTGTTCCCCGTGCCCGACCTCGATCCGGAGGCCCACCGATGAACACAACCACCACCGCGCATGACCCGGCGGGTGAAGTCCTCGACGCCATCCTCACCGCCGCTGGTCGGCTGCTGCTGTCGGTGTTCACCCTGGCGTGGTGGGCGCTGCTGTTCCCGATGGTCTCGGTGCCCGCCGGCATCGCCGTTGCTACTGGATGGTTCTTCGGCTGGCCGTTCGGGGTCGGGGTGGCTGGTGGGGCTGTCGCGGGGATGGTGCTGTGGCGAGTGTTGAGCCCGCAGACCTTCGAGCGCTGGTTCATCGGCCGTGTCCGGTCCCGGTTCCTGACCTGGTTCCGCTATCGGCGTCGCTGGACCACCATGACCACCGCCTGTGGACTGTCGACCCGTGACGGCGATCGGACCTTGATCCCGCGACTGGTGTCCGTGCAGATCGGCGAATCCCTCGACACGGTCCGTGCCCGGATGTTGCCCGGTCACTGCCCCGATACCTGGACCCATCGCGCCGACCACTTCGCCCATGGCTTCGGCGCTCAAAAGGCCAAAGTCGCCCTCGTCGGCCCTGGCCTGGTCGAGATCACCTTCCGCCGCACCGATTCCCTGGCTGACCCGGTCGTGGTGCCGTTCGAATCGATGGCCGGATTCAACACCATCCCGTCCACCCGCAAAGCCGCATGACCCACACCCACCACGATCGAGGGAGGCCGCACCATGTCTGACAACACCACCGGAACGGCCTCACTCGGTCGTCCACATTCATCCACAGCCCCGATCATCGGTGTAGCGCCGAATCGGGAAACCGCCGCCGATCGTCGCGCAATGCCCGACATCACCGACATCGCCCAGTACGCCGCGGACAAAGAAGGGGTGTGCGCTCGGGTCGTGCCGATGCGGGCCTTCGACCCGATCACCTCGCGGACCTCCTACGTCGGTGCCCCGTGCAAGGCGACCGTGGCTTCGACCTGCCCGGCCTGCGCGAAAGCGAACAAGTACCTGCGGATCACCCAGCTCCGTGAAGGATGGTGCGCCGAACATGAACCCGTCGACGCCGACCCCGTGATCACCCAAGCGCAGCAGGACGTATTAGCGACTCGCGCGACCCTGTTCACCGAATACCACGAGGCTCGCCGCACCGAGGAACACGAGCTGGCCGAGTCCATCAAGGCTCTGGTGGCCGACCTCGACATCGAGCTCCGTGAACTCGGTGTGCGTGGCCGTCTCCCCGCCCTGGATGCCAAGCCACGCCGCAAAACCAAGTCGACCCGTCGCCGTGACGACTTGCCCGATCTGCCGCGTCTGAAGGTGAACAAGGCGCTCACGATCGGGCAGGCATACGCCGACGGCAAGCACCGGCCCTCGACGTTCTTCACGCTCACCCTGGACTCGTTCGGCCGGATCAACCAGGTGTGGGACCCTACCGCAGGCAAAGACGGCAAGGGCGCCATGGTCTCCGACGGCTCCCCCCGTGATCCGGAGTCCTACGACTACGCCCGCCAGGCCCGCGACACCATCCACACGTCCAAGCTGTTCTCCACGTGGATCGAGAACCTGCGTCGGGCGGTGGGCTGGAATGTCCAGTACTTCGCCACGGTCGAGCCGCAGCGTCGGGCCGCTCCGCACCTGCATGTGGCATTGCGTGGGTCGTTCTCCAAGAAGCTGCTGACTCAGGTCACCGCGGCGACCTACCGCACCGTCTGGTGGCCTCACTTCGACAAGCCCGTTTATGGCGAAGGTCGGATGCCGGTGTGGGACTACGACGCCGGCACTTTCACCGACCCCCGCACCGGTCGACCGTTGACCTACTGGGATGACGCGCTGGCAGTGATGGACGAAGTAGACGACCTCGACCCCGCGCACACGCTCAAGTTCGGTGCGCAGTCCAAGCCTGTTCAGATCCTGGCCAATACCGACAGCATGGAGTACAGCGTCCGGTATTTGACGAAGTACTTGACCAAGGGCCTGGGCGAACTGCTCACCCCTGGTTCGCGTCGGGTGGCTGAACACTACGACCGTCTCCACGCCGAACTGTGCGTGACTCCGTGCTCGGAAACGTGCGGGGTGTGGTTGCTCTACGGCATCGTTCCCCGCGGCGCGACCGAGAAGACCCAGCCGGGCAAGTGCAATAAGAAGGCCCACCGCCGCGACACCCTCGGCCTGCCCGGTCAACGCTGCTTGGTCTCGCGGAACTGGACGGGCAAAACCCTGCCTGATCACAAGGCCGAACGGCTCGAATTCGTGCGCCAGTACTTGGCCGCGGTGGGCATCGTCATGGCCGATACCTCGCACCTTCGGATCACCCCGGTACACCCCGGTGACAAGGACGCACCTCCTCGCGCACAGCTGGTCATGAATCTGGTCACCCGCCGGATCAACGAACGCGCTCAGTACGTGACGGCCCGTCTTGAGCAGGACGAAGGACCACCAGGAATTCCACGTGAACCTGGTGTGACACAACAGGTTTCGACCATCGGTTCATCCGCAGCAGCATAGGAAAGGAATCCGAAATGAACACCGAAGAGTCGTACTTGAGGGCCAAGGATTGCGAAGTCCTGACCGGCATTCCTGAAGCCACCTGGCGTTGGTGGGCACACGTCGGCAAGGGACCGGCCAGCTTCAAGCTCGGCGCTCGTCGTCGCGTGTGGCGCAAGTCCGTCATCCTGGCGTGGATCGCCGAACAGGAAGCCGATGCACTCGGTGATGCAGCGTGAGTACCGTCCGGCGCAATCGTCGAGCTGGCGTCGAAGACTTGTGGACCAAAGAAGTCCTCGATGAGAACAAGAAGGCTCACCGGGTGCCGTCCAAGCTTCATGGGAAGGGTAAACGGTGGCGGGCCCGCTACGTCGATGACGCCGGCAACGAGCACACCATGCGGTTCGCCCGGAAGACGGATGGCAAAGCGTGGCTTGATGCGCAGGTCTCGACCCTGGTGCAAGGCACCCACGTTGCACCGCGCAACTCGCAGCTGACCGTCGAGCAGTGGGCAGAGGAGTGGTTGAAGGGATACGCCAACCACCGCGAGAAGACTGTCGAGCTGGCGACATGGCACGTCAAGAAGATCAATGCTGGGCTGGGATCGCTGCAACTCTCGGCGGTGCGGCCGTCCACGGTGAAGAAATGGATGGTGGCGCTCAAGGATGAGGGCCTGGCCGACAGCTACGTCTACAGCCTGCACTCTCGGTTGGCTCAGATCCTCGGTGATGCGATGCATGACGGCTTGCTGGCTCGTAACCCGTGCTCGCGCCGGACGTCGCCGAAGACTGGACAGCAGAAGGTCTACGTGGCGACCTCGGAACAGATCTGGGCCTTGCATGACGCGATGCCTCCGCACTTGCGGGTCGCCGTGCTGCTCGGCTCGTTCGTGGGTCTGCGGATCTCGGAGGCTGCCGGACTGCGGATAGCTGACGTCGATTTCGCGAACGGCGTCGTGACCCCTCGCCAGCAGTGGCCCGCGCGAGAGCTGAAGACCGATTCCAGTACCAAGCCGGTGCCGGTGCCGCCGGAGCTCGTCGCGATGCTTGAGGTGTCGGCGAAGACGTTCCGCGGTGAGCGGTTGGTGTGCGATGAGCTCGGCAAGCCGGTGTCGCCGTGGGTGATCGCGTGGAACCTGCGGGCGGCGAAGGCGAAGGTTCCCGGCCTGCCCGAGGAATTCAGCTTCCAGGACTTCCGGCACTACTACGCCTCGCTGTTGATCCGCCGAGGTGCCGATATCAAGGCGGTCCAGGCACGCCTACGCCACGGCAGCGCGATCACGACGCTGCGGTACTACGCGCACCTGTGGCCTGATGCCGACGAGACAACTCGTACCGCTGTCGGGGCCGCGATCAAGGATTGGCCCGGTTCCACTGCGTACTCACTGCGTACCGAAGCCGATCAGACGAACCCGGACGACGAGGATGACGACCCGAATGCGCTGGTAGAAGCGGTTTAGTTCAGTCCGGCGTAGCTGTGCAAACCGCTGATCACCATGTTGATGATGAAGAGGTTGAACAGCATCGCGACGAAGCCGGCGATGTTGATCCAGGCGGCCTTGGTGTCTCGCCAGCCGGAGGTGGCTCGGGCGTGCAGGTAGGCCGCGTAGAGGACCCAGGCGATGAAGGAGCAGGTTTCTTTGGGGTCCCAGCCCCAGAAGCGGCCCCAGGCGGCCTCGGCCCAGATGGCGCCGAGGATGACGCCCGCGCCGAAGAGGGGGAAGCCGATGATGGTGGTTTTGTAGGCGAGTTGGTCGAGGGTGCGGGCGTCGGGGAGGCGGCGGGCGACGGTGCCGAGGATGCTGGTGGATTCCTCGCCCGCGGGCTGACGCATGCGGAACAGGTAGAGCAGGCTGGCTACGCCGGAGACCAGGAAGACGCCGCTGCCGATGCTGACGATGGTGACGTGGATCGGCAGCCAGAACGAGCGAAGGGCGGGGACTACCGGCGCGGCGTCGGCGTAGAGGACCGTGCCCGCCAGGAACATCAGGATCAGCACGGGGACCAGCAGGAACGCCCACATGGCGCGGTAGCGCTGGTCACGCAGGAAGATCAGGCCGATCACCACGGCGGCCGCGGTGGCCATGGTGGTGAACTCGTACATGTTGCCCAGCGGGAAGCGGTGGGTGGCGAAGCCGCGCAGCACGATCGAGCCGATGTGCAGCACCGCGCCGACCACCAGCACCGAGAAGGCCATGTTGCCCAGCCGTTCGGCGAGCGGTTTGGCCTCCGGGGTCTCGATGCGACCGGGCAACCCCGGGTCCCCCGCGGGGACGAGTTCGCGCGCGGCGACGTGCTTGGCGCGCGCCGAGGCGTACTGCACGATCAGCAGGACCGTGGCCAGGGCGTAGACGGCCATGGCCGACATGAACGCGAAGTCGCTGTACCGTGCCAGCGTTTCGTCGATCTGCATCAGGATTCCGTCTCCATGTCGAGTGCGCGCGTCCGCATCACTTCTCCGCTTCGAGCAGGCGTGTCCGCAGTCGATCGAATTCGGCACCCCAGCCTGCTTGATCGCTCCTGGCCAGGCCGCCCATTTCTACTACGGCGCGTCGTTGACCCACGGTACCTGGCGCGGTGTCGACCGGGTACGCCCGGATCCAGATCCGTCGCCGTTTCAGCAACAGCGACACCAGCAGACCGGCCATCATCGTCAGCGCGCTCACCAGCACCCACTGCTGGGCCGGGTCGTGCGAGACCTGCAGGTTGACGAATTCCTCGGCGCCGTCGAAGGTGACCTTCGCCCCGCTCGGCAACGTGGTCGACTCGCCGGGACGCAGGTTGACCCGCGCTTCCTTGGTCAACCGACCCTGCTTGATCATCTCCGGGTCCAGCGAGAACAGCGACTGCGAGCGACCGGTGTCGAGACCGGTATTGCCGCGATAGACGTCGACCGCGACCGCCGGGTCGTCCATCCGGGGGAACGAGGAGGTGAGCAGGCTGCCGTGGAACATCGCGGTCGGCGCGAACAGGCCCTCGATGGCGATCTGGTTCTGCCTGCGTTCCTCGTCGGTGGCGTACATGCCGCCGGGCGGGTCGATGCGCAGCACACCGCTGGACAGGAAGGTCTGGGCGTCGTCGGGCCGCCACTGGATGGTCTCGGTGCGGGTCTGCCCGTTGGGGAAGGTGACGGTGAACGTCGGCGCGAAGCCGTGTCCCTGCAGGTAGACCCGATCACCGGCGACGCGCAACGGATGGTTCACCTGGAGCTCGGTGCTGCGCCACGTGTCGGTGCTGAGGTCAGCACCCGCCTGATATTCGATGTTCGAGTGGAACATCTCGGCCTGGCCGGTGGGCAGATAGTCGGCCTTGAAGTCCTTCACCTTGATGCACAGCGGCGTCATGCCGGTGCCGTCATTGGTGTTGCCCGCCCGGAACGAGTCGAACACCGCGGGCGACGTGGTGCAGAAGCCGGGACCGTCGTTGGCGATCACGATGACATTGCCCTCGTACCCGAGCAGCTTGCCCAGCGCGATCGCGACCAGCAACCCCACCAGCGACAGGTGGAACACCAGGTTGCCGAACTCGCGCAGATAGCCCTTCTCCGCGGACAGCGTCACCTCACCGTCGCGCTGACCGGGGCGAACCTCGGTCCGCCACCCACGCAAGGCAGCCTTGGCGGCCTCGATCACCTCGTCGGGTGTCCGGTCGTCGGTCTCGCTGGAGTGGTGCGGCAACCGGCTGAGGTTGCGCGGCGCGGGCACCGGCGGGGTGCGCAGTGCCCGGTAGTGGTCCCAGCAGCGCGGCAGGATGCAGCCGACCAGCGAGATGAACAGCAGCACGTAGATGGCGGTGAACCAGAAGCTGCCGAACACGTCGAACAGCTCGAACCGATCCATCCAGGGGCCGAGCGTCGGGCGGTCGGTGATGTACTGGTCGACCTTCTGCGCGTTGAGACTGCGCTGTGGCAGCAGGGCGCCGGGGATGGCGGCCAGCGCGAGCAGGAACAGCAGCACCAGCGCGGTGCGCATGCTCGTCAGGCCGCGCCACGAATTGCGGACCAGGGCCCAGGCCCGGCCGAGCAGCGACTGCCGGACGGGCGGGGTGGGGGTAGTCGGAGTAGTCAGCGTGTCAGTCATCAGATCGGAAGAGTCACCTCGGAGACGAACCCGTCACGCACCCAGCTGACGAACTGATCCCATGCCCCCGTGACCAGCGCGACGCCGACGGCGACGAGCAGAAAACCCCCGATTACCTGAATGGTGCGCGAATTGCGCCGCAGCCAGCCGACCCCGCGCAACGCACCTGCCGACCCGAAGGCCAGCACCACGAAGGGCAGCCCGAGACCGAGGCAGTAGGCGACGATCAACGTCACTCCACGCACCGCGGTGGTGCCCTCGGTACCCGCGGACACCGCCATCACACCCGACAGCGTCGGCCCGAGACACGGCGTCCAGCCGAGCGCGAACACCCCGCCGAGCAGCGGCGCGCCGAGGATGCTGGTGAGCCTGCGCGGCTCCATCCGCGTGTCGCGCTGCAGGGCAGGAACCAAGCCGATGAACACCAGACCCATCAGGATCGTCACCACACCGCCGATGCGCTGCAGCAGTTCCCGATTCACATTGAGGGTCTGGATCACGCCGAAAACAGTGGCCGTGGCCAGCACGAACACCACCGTGAACCCGGCGACGAACAGCCCGGCGGCACCGGCCACCCGCATCTTCGCACTACGGCGCTGCGCGGTGAGCGTGCTCGCCTGCGCATTGGTGGCAGGCGGCGCCTCGGCACCGACCAGCCCGGCCAGATACGACAGATAGCCGGGGACGAGCGGCACGACACACGGTGAAGCGAACGACACCAGGCCCGCGAGCAGGCAGGCTCCCAGCGCCAGCAAAAGCGGACCCGATGCCGCCGTCTGCTGGAAGGAATCCCCGACTGCGGCGAGCGGTATCACTCGTCGGTGTCCGTTTCCATGTCCTGCTGCTCGTCACGCGGCAACGACAGGGTTCGCTCGGTCTCGGCCGGTTCAGCGGGGCCGAAATCGAACAGACCGGCACCCGCGACACTGCGCGGGACGGTCGCGATGCCGGCCCAACGGTCATCGACCGTCCAGCCCGCACCCATTCGGCGTGCGCCCTGACGGGGACGACACGCGGTCAGATTTCCTGGACGACGACGGCTGCTCACTGCTTCTCCTCGGCGGCGATGCGCTCGACCACGGGCTGAAGGTCTTCGGCCAATAGCGAGCGAAGGAAGACCGCGGCGACCCGGTGCTGACGATCCAGGATCAACGTGGTCGGAATTACACTGGTGGGAAAGTTTCCGCCGAGAGCGAGCAAGGTCCGCATCGACGGGTCGTAGATGGACGGGTATTCGATCTTGTTGTCCACTACGAAGTCCTGGGCTTTGTCGCGCTGATGGTCACGGACGTTGATCCCCAGGAACGCGACGCCTTGATCTCTGGTCGCCGCGAAGACTTTTTCGAGAGCGGGCGACTCGGCGCGGCACGGGCCACACCACTGTCCCCACAGGTTCACGACCACGATCTGGTTCGGGAAATCGTCGACCGAAACGGTCTTTCCCTCGTTCATCAGATCGGGCCCCGAGAGCGTGCCGATCGTCCCGCGCGTCGCGGGCGGATCGTAGTAGATATCCGTTTTACCACCGGGTGAGACGAATTCGAAGGTCCCACCACCGGTGGCTACCGCATCGGTACCCGTCGAGCAGCCCGCCGCGGCGATGATCACCAACAGGGCGGACAGAACGGCGGTCAGCGCCCGCGGCCGACGGCCACGGGCGGATCCCGATGAGGACCAGCGTGTCATGCGCCGTGTACCGACGGGTCCGACGCGCCTGCAGGCTCGGAATAGACGATGTCGACGAGCGTGTCGCCGTGGTAGACCAGCGAGGTCAGCGACGCGAGCGAGCACTGCCGGTTGCGCGGGTCGTGCCACAACCGCTGCCCCTGCAGGAAGCGACGCAGCGTCCACACGGGCAGCTGATGCGAGACCAGCACCACCTCGTGACCGGCGGCCTCGACGCGGGCCTTGTTCACCGCGGCGAGCATGCGATGAGCGATCTGCAGGTACGGCTCGCCCCAGGACGGGGTGAACGGGTCGCGCAGCTTCCACCAGTGCCTCGGCTTGCGCAGGGCACCGTCACCGACGGAGACGCGCAGGCCTTCGAAGGTGTTGCCCGCTTCGATCAGGTTCTCGTCGGTACCCACGATCAGGCCGTGGGCGGCCGCGATCGGCGCCGCGGTCTCCTGGGCGCGCTGCAGCGGGGAGGCGATCACCATCGCGATGTCGTGATCGGCCAGCGAGCGCGCGACGGCACCGGCCTGCGAGCGACCGGCCACCGAGAGGCTGAAGCCGGGCAGGCGGCCGTAGAGGATGCCGTTCGGGTTGTGCACCTCGCCGTGGCGCAGCACATGCACGATGGTCTCGACGGTCGACGGGTCGACGACGATGGCGGGCGGCGCGGCGGCGGGGACAGGATGGGGCGCCTCGTCGCTATCCGCCGGGACTGGGGCGAATTCTGCGTCGGGCTGGTCGGAGCTCACGCTGGGGATCCTTCGGGGGTTGCGGCCGCGGCCGCGAGGGCGGCGGCGGGCAGAGCGGCGGCGATACGGTCGAACGCGTCCTCGTCGAGTGCCGCGGAGACGAACCATGCCTCGAACGCGCTGGGCGGCGCGTACACGCCCGCGTCGAGCAGGGCGTGGAAGAAGGCGGGGTAACGCCAGGTCTGGCTCGCTTTGGCGGCGGCGTAGTCGGTCACCGGGCGCTCGGCGAAGAACACGCTCACCATATTGCCTGCGAACTGGACTTGATGCTCGACACCGGCCTCTGTCAGGGCTTTCGCGAACAGCGAGCCGAGACGATCAGCGTTTCGGTCCAGCGCCGCGTACACCTCGGCGTCGGCCGCGCGCAGCGTCGCCAGGCCCGCCGCGACGGCGACAGGGTTACCGGACAGGGTGCCCGCCTGATAGACCGGGCCGAGCGGGGCGAGGTTGTTCAGGATCTCGGCGCGACCGCCGAACGCGGCGGCGGGCAGGCCACCGCTCATCACCTTGCCGAAGGTGTAGAGGTCACCGGCGACGCCTTCGCAGCCGTACCAACCCGACGCGCTGACCCGGAAACCGGTCATCACCTCGTCCATGATCAGCAGCGCGCCGTTGTCGTGGGCCAGCGCGCGCAGGCCTTCGTTGAAGCCGGGCAGCGGCGCGACCGCACCCATATTGCCCGCGGCGGCCTCGGTGATGACGCAGGCGATCAGGCCGGGGTGCGCTTCGAAGGCAGCGGCGACGGCGGCGAGGTCGTTGTAGGGCAGCACGATGGTGTCGGCGGCTTGCGCGCCGGTGACGCCGGGCGAGGTCGGCAGACCGAGCGTCGCGACACCCGAGCCCGCGTCGGCCAGCAGCGCGTCGACGTGGCCGTGGTAGCAGCCGGAGAATTTGATGATCTTGGATCGGCCGGTGAAGCCGCGGGCAAGGCGGACCGCACTCATCGTGGCCTCGGTCCCGGAGTTCACCAGGCGGACCCGCTCGACGGGATCGACACGGGCGGCGATGGCCTCGGCGAGCTCGATCTCGGCCTCGGTCGGCGCACCGAACGACAATCCGCTGGTCGCGGCCTTCTGCACGGCCTCGACGACGGCGGGGTGGGCGTGCCCGAGGATCATCGGACCCCACGAGCACACCAGGTCGACGTAGTCGTTGCCGTCGGCGTCGATGAGCGTGTAGCCGCTCGCGGAGGTGATGAACCGCGGCGTACCGCCGACCGAATTGAACGCACGGACCGGGGAATTGACGCCACCCGGAATCACCGAGGCTGCCCGCTCGAAGAGCTGGGCGGAAACCGGTACCTGCGTAGGACTCACGGATTCCAGTCTCTCAGCTCGCCTCGGCACGCCGGACGACAGGGTGGAGCACAGTGACCCAGACCGCAGCGACCCACCGACGACACGCCCGACACGCCGCCCCTATCGGCGAAAGAATTCGATCTAGGCCCATTGGCCTGCGACTACGCTCCGGGCGGCTCAGCACCTGAGCCGCAGAGAAATCAGCTATCAGCGAGAGGGTATTTCATGCGTTTCGGCGTCACCAGCACTGCCCTTGGCACAGGGTTCGTCGCGGCGGGAGTGCTTCTGGGCGCGGGTTCGGCCACCGCCTTCGCACCGCAGGTCCAGCCCGATCGGATCGGCGCCCAACTCAGCCACGAGGAAACCGTGGCACTCGGGGCGGGGCCGATTCCAGCGATCACCGCGATGCTCGTACCCCCCAATCGGATCGGCGCGGGTCTCCACACCGATACCGATCTGTACCGTGACGCCGACGGCGGCATCCGAGCCACCTTGCGCCAGGTGGTGACGGAGGCGGCGGCCCATCCCGACGGCACCGTCTCCGTTTTCCTGAACGCGCCCGGCACGCGGGGCGGGCGCGTTCTCGACGTCTACCAGCAGTGGACCGACTGATTACGTGTACATGCAGGGCACTTCGGCGGAGATCGTGTGCAGCTGGCACATGATGCCGTTGTAGATCCCGCTCGAGCCGGTCTCCGGGGCGAAACCGTCGGCGGCCGGCTCGGCGGTCAGCGGGGTCAGCGGCAGGCCGGGGGCGGCCTGGGCGGGCGCGGCGGCCAGCGCGATCGTCGCCACGGCGGCGGCGACGGTACAGATTCCTGCGGTCAGTCTGGTCATCGATTCCTCCTAGAGGAGCCCGAAGTGCGGGCTCGTGTCCCGAACCCCCACGCGCACATCGGAATTCGGCTTCCTCTAGATCATCGGTTCGACGTGGCGCCGTGCTACAGATCTGGCGTAGATCCTGGCGAGGGCGTCGATGACCAGGAGCCCGCCCACTGTCACCAGCGCGCAGGCGAGCAACAGCAACGGCGGCACGTAGCGCACGGCCACGAAGCCGGGATGTTCATCGGTGCCCACGAACTCGGTGGTGCGCCGCGCCGCCTGCCAGCTGACGACCGCGCAGGCCAGGAAGAGCACGGCGAAGCCGAGTTCGAACAACGCGATCCAGCGTCTCATTCCTGCGATCCTGCCAGGGGCAAGATCAATCAGCTGACCAGGCTCGGTACCAGTAAGAGCGCGATGACGGCCAAGGTGAGGACAACCATCAACCCGATGACCAACAGGTCGCGCCGCAGGCTGTGTGGCTGCTCGATCACCACGCGCATCATTGCCTCCGCTCCCCCGGCGCTGCGCCGGTGTGATAATCCTCACCCTACACTGTGCAGTGTTACTTCCGGCGGGACTGGAAGTACTTCGTCGACTCCGGCCGGTAACTGAGGAACGCCGCGCCCGCGGCCAGCACGCCCTGCACGATCGCCGAGCCACCCGCCACGATCGTCGCCGGGTTGGTGACGGCGGAGAAGGTGAACATGGTCGCGATGGCACCGAGCCCGAGCCAGATCGCGACGACCGTGAGCACCGTGCGCGCCCAGGACTTGCCGCGGCCGAGCTGATGCGCGATGGCCACGGTGACCCCGGCCAGCAGCACGCCGACCAGCGCGGTCAGCGCGAAAGCCACCAGCACCATCGCGTCGACGGTCGAGGCGGGGAAGTTCGGATCCGACTTGTGCATCTCGTCGAGAAACTGCTTGCTGAGCTCGTCGCGCTCGCCGGTCATGGTGATGACGCTGGCGAAGGTGTAGATCACACCGAGGCCTGCGACTGCCCACCACAATTGACGGGCGGTGCCGACGTCTTCCGGCATGGAAAGGGTTTCGGGTTTGTTCGGCGGAACGATCACGACAGCCAGTGTGCTGCCTCGGTCGCCCAGTAGGTGAGCACGATGTCCGCGCCCGCCCGCCGGATGCCGATCAGCGATTCCAAGATCGAGGCCCTTCGGTCGATCCAGCCACGCTCGGCGGCGGCGGTGATCATCGCGTACTCACCGGAGATCTGATAGGCCGCGACGGGGACCGTCGAGCGGTCGGCGACGTCGCGCAGGATATCGAGGTAGGACATCGCGGGCTTCACCATCACGATGTCGGCGCCCTCGGCGAGGTCGAGATCGAGTTCGCGCAGCGATTCGCGACGGTTGGCCGGATCCTGCTGGTAGGTGCGGCGATCGCCTTCCAGCGACGAGCCGACGGCCTCACGGAACGGGCCGTAGAAGGCCGAGGCGTACTTGGCCGCGTAGGCCAGGATGGCGGTGTCGGTCCGGCCGACCGCGTCGAGTCCGCGCCGGATCGCACCGACCTGGCCGTCCATCATCCCGCTGGTTCCGAGCAGATCGGCGCCGGCTTCGGCCTGCGACAGCGCCATCTCCACGTAGCGGTGCAGGGTCGCGTCGTTGTCGACCGCGCCGTCGGTGCCGATCACACCGCAGTGGCCGTGATCGGTGAATTCGTCGAGGCAGGTATCGGCCATGATGACCGTCGCGTCCCCGACTTCCTCGGCCAGCGCGCGCAGACCACGATTGAGGATTCCGTTCGGATCACTGGCTTGCGAACCGGTCGCGTCCTTGTCCTCGGACAGCGGCACACCGAACAGCATCAGACCGCCGACCCCGGCGGCCACCGACTCCGCCGCGGCTTTGCGCAGGGAGTCCAGCGAATGCTGGTACACCCCGGGCATCGAGCTGATCTCCCGCGGCTCCGCGAGACCATCGGCGACGAACATCGGCAGCACCAGCTGACGCGGCTGCAGCGTGGTTTCGGCGACGAGTCGACGTAATGCGGGTGTCCTACGCAACCGCCGCGGGCGGTCGAAAGCGGTCATAGCCCGCAGAATACGCCTCTCGCCGGTCGGTCGTGGCAGCGCCTACAGCGGGCCGGAGCCGCGGGCCAGTTCGCCCAAAATCTGCTCGAAGGTTGCGAAGACCGGCGAGGGGCCCGCCGAACTCCAGGCTTGGTTGGTGAGCAGGATCGCCGTCACCGCCCCGTCGTTGGACCAGGTGGATCCCAGGCCGCCGTCCCACCCGTAGGCACCTGCGCGGGGGCCGTCGGGCTGGTCGCGCAGCTGGATGCCGACGCCGTATCCCCAGCCCGCGCTGCCGTCGGGGGCGGGCCCGCCGCGGTCTAGTTGCTCGGCGGTGAGGTGGTTGGTGGTCATGGCGGTGACCGCTCGTTCGGACACGATCCGGGTGCCGTCGAATTCGCCGCCGTCGCGCAGCATGCGGGCGAAGCGGTGGTAGTCGGCGAGGGTGGAGACCAGGCCGTCGCCACCGCCTTCGAAGGCGGGCGGGGTGCTCCATTGGCCGAGGGCCGGATCGAAGACGGTACGGAGGCCGTCGATGTCCGTGTAGTGGGGGCCGAGTCGGGCCAGCTCGTCCGGCGAGACGGAGAAACCGGTGTCGGTCATGCCGAGCGGGCGCAGGACGCGGTCGGCCAGGAATTCCGAGAGCGGTGCGCCCGCTGCCCTGGCGATCAGGATGCCGAGGATGGGTGCGCCGACGTGATAGAGCCAGCGTTCGCCGGGCTGGTATTGCAGCGGCAAGGTGCCGAGTCGGCGCATCCAGGTGTCCGGCGGCAACATCTGCGCGGGCGTCGGCGGGCCCCAGCCGAGGCCCAGTTCGCTCCAGGCGGCGTCGAGTGGCGTGGGTGAGAAATCGGCGAAATCCATCCCCCAGCCGAGGCGGAAGGTCAGGAGATCCTCGACGGTGATCGAGCGGTTCGCCGCCACCGTGTCGGAGAGTTCGGCGGCGGGGTTCGCGAGCACCCGCAGGTCGGCGAGTTCGGGTAGCAGTCGGTCGACCGGTTCGGTCGGGTCGAGCACACCGTCGTCGATCAGGATCGAGGCCGCGACCGCGGTGAGCGGTTTGGTCATCGAGGAGATCCGGAAGATCGTGTCGGCGCGCACCGGCGCGTTGCGCGCGGCGTCGAGATGGCCGATGGCGCCGGTGGTTACGTCGTCGCCGACCGCGACGAGCCAGGCCAGGCCGAGCAGCTCGTCGGCCGCGACGTGCGCGCCGAGCCGCTTGTCGATCTCGTCCACCGTCATCGCCTCTCCTCGGGTTGCGTTGCGCTACTAGACCACAGCGGTCCGACAGCTACCGGCGAATCGCCACCCGCAGTGCTTCGCCGAGGTCGGCAACCGGTCGCGGCGAACCTGTGGATAACATCGAAAGAGACTGGAGCTCAATGGCTTCCGCGTGAGATGGACGAAACCTGTCGGTACCTCTCGCTATAATCGAAAGCGTGTTCGAGGGTTCCGACGATCGGGGGCGGGACCCAAACGCAACGGGAGGACGCCGAATGAACGCCATTGCCGCTCAGACCACTTTCATCACCGCGCCGTACGTGCCGCTCGAGAAGAAGCGACTGCCCGCCGGCCGTCCGCGCCGCTGGTACGTGGCGCACAATCGTCGGCTCAAGGCCATGCGGCTGACGATCGCACTGCTGGATTCCGGTGTGTACCTACCCAATCAGGCCACCAACGAGACCATCCGACGCACCGCCGAGAAGATCGACATCCGCCCGCCGTCGGATGCCACCTGCCGGCTCGTGCGCACGCTGCTGCGCTACAGCCGATGACCCTGATACGCCGAAAGCCCGCCGTTGCGGGCGGGCTTTCGGCGTATCTACCGAGTTCAGCGGCTGCTGCTGCGGCGACTCTTCTTACGCGGCGGGGGCAGCAAGCCCTCGGCGCGCAGGCGCGACGCGTGCTCGGCCAGTGCCTCCACCAGTGGGCCGACCTGTGCCGACTCGGGCTGCACGTCCACGCGCAGACCGAACTCGATCGCGGTCTCGGCGGTCTTCGGGCCGATGCAGGCCACGATGGTGCGCGCGTGCGGCTTGCCCGCGATGCCGACCAGGTTGCGGACCGTGGAGGACGAGGTGAACAGCACCGCGTCGAAACCGCCGGTCTTGATCATCTCGCGGGTCTCCGCGGGCGGCGGCGAGGCGCGCACCGTGCGGTAGGCGGTGACGTCGTCGATCTCCCAGCCGCGCTCACGCAGGCCCTCGGCCAGGGTCTCGGTGGCGATGTCGGCGCGGGGCAACAGCACCCGGTTCACCGGGTCGAAAACATCGTCGTAGGGCGGGAAGTCGGCGAGCAGGCCCTCGGAGGACTGTTCGCCACTTGGCACCAGTTCGGGGTTGATACCGAAGGAGCGCACCCTCTCCGCGGTGGCCTCACCGACGCAGGCGATCTTCACACCGGAGAATGCGCGAGCGTCCAGACCGAACTCGGCGAACTTCTCCCACACCGCGCGCACGGCGTTGGTGGAGGTGAACACCACCCACTGGTAGCGCCCGTCGACCAGACCCTTGACCGCCCGTTCCATCTGGGCGGGGCTACGCGGCGGCTCCACCGCGATGGTCGGCACCTCGATCGGGATCGCGCCGTGGGTGACGAGCCGCTCACTCATCTCCCCCGCCTGATCCTTGGTGCGCGGCACCAGCACGGTCCAGCCATAGAGGGCACGCGATTCCCACCACGACATCTTGGCGCGCTTGTCGACTTCCTTGCCGACCGTCACGACCAGCGGGCCGACCAACTCGGAAGCGGCGTTGTTCAGCGAGGCCAGCGTGGCCTCGATGGTGCGCTGCTGACGGGTGGTGCCACGCACGGTCACCGCGACCGGAGTCTGCGGCGCCAGACCGTGTTCCACCAGCGCGCTCGCGGTCTCGGCCAGATGCCCGGAGGTGGCGTGCAGGACCAGCGGGCCGGGGGCGGCGGCCAGCGCCGACCAGTCGACCTCGCCGCGCACATCGGCCTCGGTGTGCCCGGAGCCCAGCGCGATGCCCGCGTAGCTGGGCACGGCCGAGCCGTTGGGCAGGCCAGGCAGCACCTCGAACACCATGTGCGAACGGGTGACGGCGTTGACCTCGTTGATCACCGAATCGGTGGTCAACGGGTCGCCGGTGACGATGCGGACCACGTCGTGACCGTTGCGCGCCTCGGCGATCAGCGTTTTGGCCACCTCGGCGGGTTCGCCGAGAGCGGGCCGCACGTCGACCGGGCTCTCGCCGTTTTCGCCCACCTCGTGAGCAATGCCGATCAGGGCGAGTACGCCCTTGTCGACATCGGGGTCGGTGAACGCCAGCATCGCCCGCTCGAGCACCTCACGGGCGCGCACGGTCAGCAGGGCCGGGTCGCCGGGGCCGGATCCGACGAAAAGGATCCGCCCTGGTTGCTTCTTGGTAGCTCGGCTGCTGCTCATCGGTTGTTCTCCATCGGGCTGGAATTAGTGAAGTCGGTGGGCGCCGGTTCGTCTGTGACGCTCAGCAATGCGCGAGCACCCAGGTCCAGCAGTTCGCGCGCCAGCGTGCGACCGAGTTCGGCCGCGTCTTTCGGCGCGCCGACGATCGAGGCGCGCAAGACGTCGGAGCCGTCGATCGCGGCGGCACAGGCGCGCAGCGAGAGTTCGTCGAAGATCCGGCCGTCCTCGTCGATCGACTCGACGATCTCGGCGAGTGCTCCGATCGGTGCGGTGCAGCCTGCTTCGAGCTCACCGAGCAGCGAACGCTCGGCGAGCACCGCGGCTCTGGTCGCGGCATCGTCCAGACCGGCGAGTACCTCGATCAATTGCGGGTCGTCACTGCGGCATTCGACCGCGAGGGCGCCCTGCGAGGGGGCGGGCAACATCTGCACCGGTTCGAGCGATTCGGTGATCTCGTCGGTGCGCCCGATCCGGCACAGGCCGGCGCGGGCGATGACGATGGCATCGAGCTCGCCGTCACTCACCTTGCGCAGGCGGGAGTCGATATTGCCGCGCAGCGGAAGGATGTCGAGGCCGAGGCCGAGGGCGCGCAGCTGCGCGGCGCGGCGCGGGGCCGAGGTTCCCACGCGGGCACCGGCGGGCAACTCGCCGAGGACCATGCCGTCACGAGCCACCAGCGCGTCGCGCGGGTCCTCGCGCGGCGGGATCGCGGCGATCGTGAAGCGCGGGTCCTGCGCGGTGGGGAGGTCTTTATAGGAATGCACCGCGATGTCGATGCCGCCCGCGGCGAGCTCGTCGCGCAGTGCGGAGGTGAACACCCCGACACCGATCTTCTGCACCGGATCCGACGACAGATCGCCCGGCGTCTTGATGACCACCAGTTCGGCGGGCTGCCCCGCCGCGATCAGCGCATCACGGATGGTGCCCGCCTGTGTCAGCGCGAGCAGGCTGCCGCGCGTGCCGATCCGCCACGGCGCACTCGCGCTGCCTGCGGTCACGGTGTCCTCTTCCTGCACTGTCGTGGTCATGCGGTTTCCTCCTGCGCATGCCCGAGCGGCGCTGCGTGGTTTCGCATGCTGCCTGTGTCGGGTCTTGACTCGGTCAAGCGTGACGGCCCATCGCCGAGGTGGCCTGCGGTGAAGTCGTCGGCCAGCACGGCCTCGCCCGCGGCGACCTCCATCGGAGCGGCAACCGCTTGTACCGCACCGGGTTTCAGTTCGAACAGCTCACGCAACGCTTCGGCGTAGCTGTCGCCGCCCGGCGTCGATGCCAACTGCTTCACCCGCACGGTCGGCGCGTGCAGCAGCTTGTCGACGACGCGGCGCACCGTGCGCGCCACCTCGTCGCGAGCCGGGTCGGCCAGGTCGGGCAACCGCGAATCGAGGCGGAGCAGTTCGGCCTCCACCACATCGGCGGCACGCTGACGGAGTGCGGCCACCGTGGGGGTGACCTCCGCCATGCGTTGCCCGGCAAGGTATTTGGCGAGTTCGTCGGCGACGATGAGGCGCGCGGCGGCGGTGTCGTCGGCCGCGGCACCCGCGGCCGGATCGCGCTGCAGCGATTCGATGTCGATGACGGCGACGCCGGGCAGGCCTGCCACGGCGTGCTCCACATCGCGGGGCAGGCCGAGATCGCAGAAGACCAGCGGACGCTCGGCGGCGTCGGTGCGGGCCCGGCCCGCGAGTGCGCGGTGGGTGTCGGCCAGGGTCACCACGGACCCGACCGCGCCCGTACAGGTGATCACGACATCCGCGCCCGCCATGGCTTCGGTGAGCCGTGACATCTCGACCGCGTCGGCATCGACACCGTGCATGGTGCGCCCGGTCTCGGCGAGACGCTGCGCGCGTTCGAGGGTCCGGTTGACGACGATGATGCGCCCGATCCCGGCCCGCGACAGATGCGCCACGGCCAGCCCGCCCATCGCGCCCGCACCGACGACCACCGCGGTCCGCCCGGCGAGATCGCCGACGACACCACGTGCCCGGTCCAGCGCCACCGATACCACCGAGGCACCGGCCCGGTCGATCCCGGTCTCCGAATGCACCCGCTTGCCGACCCGCAACCCGTGCTGGGCCAACTCGTGCAGCGTGCGTCCGACCGCCTGCTGACCGTCGGCGCTGGCGTAGGCGCTGCGAATCTGGCTGAGCACCTGCTGCTCGCCGACGACCATCGAGTCGAGGCCGCTGGCGACCGCGAACAGATGCTCAGCCGCGGCCTCGCTGTAGCGCACATAGGCGTGCTTGGTGAGATCGCCCAGCGGCAATCCGGAATGCTTGGTGAGCAGCTCGCTCACCTCACCGAGCCCGCCGTGGAAGGCGTCGACGACCGCGTAGACCTCGACCCGGTTACAGGTGGAGACGATCATCGCCTCGGACACGTGGCTCGAGGAGAGCAGCCGATCCACCAGTTTCGGCCGTTCGGACTCACTGATGGCGACTTTCTCCAGCACCGATACCGGGGCGCTCCGATGCGAAATCCCGACCAGCAGAACACTCATGACCACACCTCGCCGACGCTGTGTCGTGTCATGCGCGTCCCCACGCCGTGTCGCTGTTTAGCTCGCTGGCGCTCGCTCATGGCGTGATCACCGATCCCTTGGTGCTTGGCTCCGTTGCCGAGTGGGGCGTGACCGAACGCGGCGCGGTGCGACGCGACGGCCTGCCGCGAGCCGGTTCGACCGGCGCGGCATGTGTGAGGTGGTTCGGCGGCGGTACCCGGCGCGCGACGCGGCTGGAGCCGACCTCGGCGATCTCGGGCAGCGCGGGCGCGTCGTTGCGCGCGGCATCGAAGGACAGCATCTGCAGTTCCATCGCCAGGTCGACGCGGCGGACCTGAACATGGGCGGGCGCGCGCAGTTCCAGCGGCGCGAAGCTCAGTATCGACGGCAGTCCGGCGGCGACGAGCCGGTCACACACGTCCTGGGCGGCCTCGTCGGGCACGGCCACCACGGCGATCGTCGGCGTCAGTGCCGGAATCTGGGCGGTCAGCTGCTCGACATCGCGCACGACCAGACCGGCGTACGACTGGCCGATCACCGCGGGGTCGTTGTCGAAGATCCCGACCACGGTGAAGCCTCGTACGCCGAATCCGCCGTAACCGACCAGAGCGCGGCCCAGATTGCCCGCGCCGATCAGCACTACCCGATGTCCCTGCGACAGTCCGAGCACATCTTCGATCCTGGTGCGCAACTTGGCTACGTCATAGCCGACACCCCGCACACCGTTGGGTCCGAGGAAGGAAAGATCCTTGCGCAGCTTCGCCGAATTGACACCCGCCGCGACAGCGAGTTCCTCACTCGATACGATGACTACACCCTCGTCGGCCAACCCGGCGAGAACCCGGAGATAGGTAGCGAGACGAGTCACCGTGGCCTGCGGAATGTCCCGCACAAGAGCCTTGCCGGAGACGCCACTCGGCGTCTCGTGCTGCTCTGTCACGTCGTCGGCTCCTCGTTCCGGGCCTGATCGCGGTCCGGTTCCTCTGTTTCGTTCACCGGTGTGGGTCGCTGCAATTACGAGAGCGCGACCGGTGCCATAGGGGCGGTACAAACCCGGCCACCGCCGCTGCGTGCCAGGGGCGGTGCGGATTGCGTGTCACCACCGTAACTGCTTGTGCAGGCGTTCACAAAGTCGGTGAATTCGGCCTCATTTTCCGTCGCGACCAGCGATCCGGCTCAGGTCGGCCCGCAAACGGGGCTCATCGACGTCGAAATAGCTGTGTTCACGGCCGTTCAACAGGACCACTGGCAGGCGATCTCCGTATTCCGCACGTAGCTCCGGGTCCGTGACCGCGGCTTCGTCGACGTCCACGGTGGCTACCGGGAGACCGAAATCACCACAGATCGTCTGCAATTGCGCCAGCGCGGTGCCGCACAAGCCACAACCAGCGCGGGTCAACAGGGTCACCGTCGGTGTGGGATTAGTCATGAGCTCTATTTAATCCTCGAGCCCTCAGCGTGTTGTCGGTGCAGCCGGTTACTGTGGACATGGTTCGCGCGACTAGCGGAGGGTACTGGTGCCGGAACGTTCGAAGGTGACTAGGGCCGGATTCGTCGCAGGGCGATTCGGGGAGTTCCCTGCGCGGTGGCAGCCCAGCCGCCTCGGTCAGGAACTACAGGAACAGTTCGCACGGCTGCCACGCAGCCCGTTCGGGCCGAGCGAGGAAGAGCTACGCGCCAACGTTGCCGGTGAGGCGAGCGCCGACGCCGCGCTCGAGCTGCACGTTGCCGATCTCGCCGAACAGGGCGACGACGCGGGCCCCGAGGTCCCTCGCGACCTCACCGCCGCGGCGTTCTTCGACGTCGACAACACTCTGGTCCAGGGTGCCTCGATCGTCCACTTCGCCCGAGGGTTGGCCGCGCGCAAGTACTTCAAGACCTCCGACCTGGTCGACGTCGCCTGGAAACAGGTGAAGTTCCGGGTTACCGGCAAGGAGAACTCCTCCGACATGGTCTCGGGCCGGGAGAAGGCGCTCAGCTTCATCGCGGGCCGCCCCACCGCCGAACTCGCGGCGCTCGGTGAGGAGATCTACGACGAGATCATCGCCGACAAGATCTGGCCCGGCACCCGCGCACTCGCCCAGATGCACCTCGACGCAGGCCAGCAGGTCTGGCTGGTCACGGCCACGCCGGTCGAGCTGGCGAATGTGATCGCCAAACGCCTCGGCCTGACCGGCGCCCTCGGCACGGTCGCCGAAAGCGTCGACGGTAAATTCACCGGCCGCCTGGTGGGCGACATCCTGCACGGCCTCGGCAAAGCACACGCGGTGCGCACCCTCGCCATCCGCGAAGGTCTCAATCTCAAGCGCTGCACCGCCTATTCCGACAGCCACAACGACGTCCCCATGCTGTCGCTGGTCGGCACCGCGGTGGCCATCAACCCCGACTCCGACCTGCGCGAGGTGGCGAAGAACCGCGGCTGGGAGATCCGCGACTTCCGCACCGGCCGCAAGGCGGCGAAGATCGGTGTGCCCACCGCGCTGGCACTCGGCGCGGCGGGCGGAGCGGTAGCGGCTGTCGTTGCCCGCCACCGCGACAACTAACCCAGAACCACGTTCCGGCGCTTGGCCAGCAGCTTGTAGAGGGTCTGCTGGATGGTCTCGCGGACCTGGTCGGTGACCTCGAACATCGTCATCGGGTCATCGGCCTCTTCCGGCTCGAACGCCGTGGTCGCGATCGGCTCACCGAACTCGATGTACCACTTCGACGGCATCGGCACCGCGCCGAGCAGCCCCAGATGCGGGAACAGCGGCGTCACCGGGAAGTACGGCAGCCCGAGCAGGCGGGCCAGCGGCTTGATATCGGCGAGCTTCGGGTAGATCTCCTCGGAGCCGACGATCGACACGGGGATGATCGGCACCCCGGCCCGCACCGCCGCCGACACGAAACCACCGCGCCCGAACCGCTGCAGCTTGTACCGGTCGGCGTAGTTCTTGCCGACGCCCTTGAAGCCCTCGGGGAACACTCCCGCGATGTGCCCGGAGCGCAGCAGCCGCTCGGCATCGGGGTGGCAGGCCATCGTGTGACCGGCCTTGCGCGCGAGCGCACCCAACAGCGGCATCTCGAAGATGAGGTCGGCGGCCAGCAGCCGCAGCGCCCGCTGATTCGGGTGCTTGTCGTGCACGGCCAGCTGCAGCATCAGACCGTCGAGTGGCACCGTGCCCGCGTGATTGGCGACCAGCAGCGCGCCGCCGACGGCGGGAATGTTCTCGATGCCCGCGACCTCGGCGCGAAACCAGTACTCCGATAGCGGTCGCAGCGTGGGCAGGATGACCGATTCGAGCAGGTGCCGGTCGTAGCCGAACTCGTCGACCTGGTAATCCCCGGTGAGCCTGCGACGCGCGAATTCCGCGGTCCGTTCGATCTGCTCGCCGACGGCATCGCGCACGATGTCGGTGAGCGACTTCGGCGGCAGCGCGGGCATTCCCGGCCGACGCTCGCTGAGGGAGGTGACCGGCATCGCCTGCATCGGCTGATCCGGCCATCGCCGGGTCTGCGGTCGCTGTCGGGCCTCGACATTCACGTCGAGACGAATGACTTTCGCTCCCTCGTTCATTTATGCGCTCCTGATCCGGCCCCGATGAGGCCGAGCAGTTTGTGTTCCGCGGCGTCGATCCAAGCCGGATCGAAGACGGGCCGCAACGCTGCGCCCGCGATGAAGTCATCGAACGCCTGGACCGTGGTCCAGCGTGGGGTGAAACCGAGTTCGGTACGCATACGGGTGGTGTCGAGCCCGCAGCCGAAATAGAAATAGTCGGGTTGTTCGCCACTGAATCCGCGCATGATCGGGCCCATCAGCGAGCGACCGACCGTGCGGAAGACGAAGAACGGCACGGGCGCGACAATGCGCCCAGCCCGTCGGATCGCCTGCGACATGGCCAACGCGCCGTCACCGGCGATATTGACCGTGCCACCATGTTTACGCTGCGCCGCGTGCACGAGCACCGCGACCGCGTCTTCCTCGTGCAGCAATTGCAGTCGGGCTTCGCGACCGAGAACAGTCGGAGTGATCGGCGAACGCAGATATTGCACTCCCCGATCGGCGAGGCGCGGACCGACGATCGGCGCGAAACGCAGAATCGATGCGGAAATATCGGGCCTGCGCCGCGCCATTCCACGCACCAGCGCCTCGATATCGATCATATCGCGGGCGAACCACCCCGCGGGCGGAGTGCGCGCGCCCATTTCCTCGGTGAATTTCGCCGGATCCTTGGCACTGCATCCGTATACCGCCGAGGACGATCGCACGACCACGCGCCGCACCGACGGCGCTTTCTGACACACGGCGAGCAATTGCATCGCGCCGAGGACATTGAGATCCTTCATCACCGCACGACCGCCACCGGCGGGCGGACGAGTGAGCACGGCCGCGTGCACGACAGTGTCGACGTCGTTGCCCTCGACGACCTTGCGGATAAGCGGATTCCTGATATCGGCACGCACGAACTCGGCACTACCCATTTTTCGACGAAGCTCACGGCTGGGAGTGACGGTATCCACGGCGATGACACGTTCGACGCCGGGTTCGGCAGCTAGACGTGCCGCGACGTTGCCACCGAAGAAGCGACTGGCACCAGTGACCAGTACAACTCTCGGCGCGTGTCGTTCCCGTGTATCGGAACTCGTACCTGACCCCACTCAAAGCCCCCTGCTCATCGTGTTTCGCGTACCAGAGTAACCGCATTCGCGCCACTCACCGTCACGATCTACAAGCATTTAACGAGGACGACCCGTCCTCGCATAGCGAGATTCACAAACCCGGGCTTTTCACAGCGAGAGCCCGCCACCTTCGAAGGGTGACGGGCTCATCGCAGCACGCAGGCTTACTTGCCGAGTTTGCGCCGCTGAACACGCGTGCGGCGAAGCAGCTTGCGGTGCTTCTTCTTCGACATACGCTTGCGGCGCTTCTTGATCACAGAACCCATAGGGTTTCCTCGCGTTCTCTCTACTCGGCATACACACGCGGTGTTCACGTGCGTCGTTTGGCGTCCGCGCCGCCGGGGCAACCGGACACCACGAACGGTGCCACCGGCAGGCGGACACGAACCAGTTGTCCATGCTACCGGGGCACCCGAGCAGTAACGAAACCGCCCTTGTACCTGGCCGAACTACGTCATCCGGCGTCGAAGTACGACGTCTCCAGGTAGTCGTGCACCGCCTTCGCGTGCACTCGGAACGAGCGTCCGACACGCACCGCGGGCAGTTCACCCGAGTGCACGAGCCGGTACACCGTCATTTTCGACACCCGCATGAGATCGGCGACTTCGGCGACGGTGAGAAACTGAGTGCCACCGCCGATCACCGTTTGCGGGGTGGCGCCGACCCGCGGAGCGGGCGAACCCGAACCACCGCCCGACGCCGATGGATTACTTGACATTCTGTTCGCAGACATCATGGCACCATTGACCTCCGGCACGCCCGCGCCGCCGGCTTCCCCACCAGCGGAACAGACACGCACGTGCTTCTACGAGCTTAGCGGGACCAGTGGGATTACTGCGACGGGTGTGAGAAATCGGTTCTCGAACCGGGTACCCGATCGTCACTCGTTCGTTGCGCCCTGTTCCGCCGACCGCCGCTTGGCCGCGTGTAGCGCTTCGGTGAAGGTCGAGCGCAGCGCACCACGCTCCAGCTCGCGCAGCGCCGCGGCGGTGGTGCCACCGGGTGAGGTGACCGCGGCTCGCAGTTCGGCCGCGCTCTGCCCGGTTTCCTCCAGCAGGGCCGCCGCACCGATCATGGTCTGCACGACCAGTTCGCCGGCCACCTCGCGGGTGAGGCCGAGGCCGACACCGGCGTCGATCATCGCCTCGACGACAAGGAAGAAATACGCCGGTCCCGAACCGGATACCGCGGTGACCGCGTCCATCTGCGCCTCGGGCACCGTCACCACTTTGCCGACGGCTTCGAGCATCTCGCCGACCTGCTCGAGCTGCTCGGGCTTGGCGTAGCGACCGGGCGATTGCACACTCATCCCCTGCCCGACCAGCATCGGGGTGTTCGACATCACCCGCACCACCGGGAAACCGGCTGGCAGTTTCGACTCGAGCCGGGCGGTGGAGACACCGGCGGCCAGCGAGACGAGCACCTGATCGCGACCGTTTTCGAGATCGGCCTTGGACAGGTCGGTGAGCACCGAGTCGACCACGCCGGGCTTCACCGCGATGACCACGATGTCGGCGCCCTCGACGGCGTCGGCGACCGACCCGCTCACCCGCACCTTGAACCGCTCGGCCAGCTGCGCGGCCCGCGCGGCGACCGGCTCGACAACGACCAGATCCTTGATCGCCCTGCCGGATTCCAACAATCCGGCCACCAGCGCCTCACCGATCCGACCGCCACCGACCACCGCAATTCTCGTCATGAGAACAAGGTTAGTTGGCCCGGTGACCTCAGCGTGCCGCCGGGATCAGGGCCAGCTGGCGACTCTGGGCGACAACGGCACCGGTGGAGTCGATGACCAGGTGGTCCTCGTCGAACATCCGCTCACCGACCTCGCGGGCGGTCGCGACGACGCGCAGCCAACCGCGCGCGGGGACGCGGCGCAGATAGGTGGTCATCTGGACGGTCGGCGACCAGCCGAAGTGGCCCAGGTTCATCGGGACGGGCGGGCTGATGTCGGCGGCCATCATCGCGAAGGCGGCGCGTGCCCGCGGATCGGCTTCGTCGCCGTCGAACGGGCGGATCCACAGCCGCAACCGGGGCGGGCCGGTCTCGCCGCGCAGGAATTCGCCCCAGGTCGGATCGATCACCATGTGAGCGCCCTGGCTGACGTGCACGATCTTGCCCATCGGCGAATCGGGGGTGTACTGGAAGGCCTGATCGCCCGGCTCGGCGGGCATGTCGGTGTCGGGACCGGTCCAGCGAGTCTGCGCGGAGTCGAGGTGGCCGAAGGTGAACGCGGTTCGGACGAGGGTGCGGCCGTTCTGGATCAGGTCGACGTCGGCCAGGCAGATCTGGCGGCCCTTCTTCCGGATGTGCACCGCGTACTCGACCTCGCCGGGATCGGGGGCGCCGAGGAAGTCGGTGCTGGCCGCGATGGGCGCCATCTGGGCGAGCGATTCGTCGGCCTCGGTGAGCCGGCGGGTCGCCGCGGCGGCGGTGGCCGCGACCATGGTGCCGCCGTGCACCTTGGGGCCGATGGTCCAGGTGGGTGCGATGACGCCGGCGTAGCGGCCGGTCTCGGCATCGGTGGTGGTGAGCTCGGTCAGGTCGAGAACCTGGCTGAACGGCGCGTCGGTCGCGAGTTCTCGCGTCATCGTCACTCCTGGTCGGGGGGCACAGCGATTCGTACAGCGTACAAGGTTGGTGGGGTTCGAAGTATTCCGCGCTGGGCCCCGGGGCGGGATGTGAGCAGGTGGTGACACATCAGGGTTACCTGGTCCGGGTCGTCGAGGGCTGTGTTTTTGGAGCGCTGGCGCGCTCGAGCGGGGCCCCTGAGGCCCCGATCTTCCCTCCCTACGGGTACTCCTTCGTCGCACCCTTCGGTCAGTCCAGATCGGGGCGGGCCCCTTTGGGTAGAGACATCCAGGGTTTCCGCATCCGCGGAATACGCCTGTGCCGGTCACGGCAGGTCGGCGTGGTGCGATTTCGGGTCGGGGGTCGCGCCGGTGAGGTGACGGCGTGCGAATTCGAGAGTGCGCGCCAGTTGCACGGAGCGTTCGGCGGTGGTTCGCGCGTTCTGGGTGTTGATCTCGGCGACCGCGTGGCCACGGAAACCGGTGTGTATCAGGTGTTCACACAGTTGCGCGCACGGCTGGGTGCCGTCGCCGGGCACCAGGTGTTCGTCGTGCGCGGCGCCGCGCCCGTCTGCCAGGTGCAGGTGGATCAGGCCATCGCCCATCCGGCGCGCCAGTTCGAGCGCGTCGGTGCCCGCGGTCGCGGTGTGCGAGAGGTCGAGGGTGTAGTGGTCGAAGCCGGTGTCGGTCGGATCGTAGGAGGGGCTGAACGCGCTCACCGCACGTCCGGGGCCCGCGCGCCGTTCCAGCCTGCGCACCGCGCCGTCACGGAACAGGGTGTCGGCCCGCATGGGGAACATGTTCTCCACCGCGACCTTGACCGGGTGATGCGCCTCGAGCTCACCGACCTGATCGGCGAATCCCCTGGCGTAGCGACGCTGCCAGCGAAACGGCGGGTGCACCACCACGGTGTCGGCGCCGAGGGCCTCGGCGGTGCGCACGCTGCGTTCCAATTTGGCTACCGGATCGGCGCCCCACACCCGCTGGGATATCAGCAGACACGGCGCGTGCACGGCGAGCACCGGGACGCCGTAGCGCTTGGCGTAGGACTGCACGGTGGCGATGTCCTGGCTGGCCGGCTCGGCCCACACCATCAATTCCACACCGTCGTAACCCAATTCGGCGGCATAACGAAACGCCGCCTGCGTGTTCTCCGGATATACCGAGGCCGTCGACAGGCCGATCGCGATGTCCGCTCGTGCGTTCCCCACAGCCCACTCCCTGTATTCAGCTGGTACTGAGGAGAAAGGCTAGCGGTCCCAGCGTCACGAAGACGCCGACGACGACCGCGATCACCGTGCTGAAGATGTCATCGGTGCGGCGCAGCACGCGAACCAGCGCCACGAGACCGAGGATCACCACCATCGCCAGGGCCAGCGCCACCCACGGCAGCGTTTCCCACATCGTCTCGAAACCCTTGAACAGCAACATTCCGGCGACCGCCGCGCCCGCGCTCTGCGCGCCGAGGATCATCCACTGGCGACGGTTGGCGTTGTCGCCGTTGCCGCGCGCCATAGCCGAAACGCGGGCGGCTCGGCTGGTTACCGCACCGCCGGCGCGATTGCCTGCCGTCCGGCTCGCGGTCCGCGAGTCGGCGCGGCCCGTGGTCTTCGACTTGGCTCGGCCCGCCACCTTCGACCTGGCCCGGTCTGCCACCTTCGCCGCGGCCGCTTTGGTCGCGGCGCGCCTGCTCGCCCTGGTCGGCTTCGGTTCGTAGTCGTCGTCGTAGTCGTCGTCATCGTCGAAACCCGCGTCGTCGTAATCGGACTCGGAGTAGTCGTTGTCGACGTAATCGCGATCGACGTAATCGGACTCGGCGTAGTCGTCGGTGTCCTCGTCGTCGGCCTGGTCCGCGCCGCCGCGATACACGATCTCGGTGTGCGCGTCGGCGTCGCCACGATCGGCCCGCTGCCGCAGCAGGTCACCGGCCACCGACTGCCCGGACACCAGCGGCTGCTCCTGGCTGACCGGCGACCACGCGGCCGTCGGGAAACCACCGCTCTCCGGAGCGGGCGCCGCCTTGTCCGGGCGATGCCTGCGCGCCGACCACGACGGCAGCCCACCGGACTTCGGCTCCCCCCGCCTGCGATCCAGCGACGGGCGCTGATCCGCACCGCGTGCCGGTGGGGCCTCGACGCCCGGTGCCAGGTTGTAGACCTGCGTGGCCTCGGCACTCGGCGGCGGCGGATACCCGTTGAATCCCGGTACCGGGGGCTGTCCGTTGAAACCTGGCGTCGGCTCGGGCGGCCCATTGCGGCCCGGCCCGTTGAAACCTCGGGCGGGCTCAGGGCCCGGCCGACCGTTGGCGCCCGGCTGCGGATCGAAAGCCTCGCCCGGTCGACCGTTGAACCCCGACGCGGGTCGGCCGTCGAACGACTCGCCCGGTCGGCCGTTGAATCCCGACGCGGGGCGGCTGTCGAAGGAACCGGCGCCCCGACGCTCGTCGAAACCCGATCCGGGGCGGCTGTCGAAACCCGGGCCGAGATCGGCGAGATCGTCCAATCCGCGGGACTGCCCCGGACGACCCATGAATGCCTGCGGCGCGTCGATGCCCGCCTCATACAGCGGCGCGTCGAACGACGGGCGGCCAGGGGCCGGGCTCGGCTCGTTGGCCTCCTCCGCGGCTTCGGCGGCCCGCCTGCGCGCCGCCCGCCCACCGGTCACGGGGGGCGGCTTCGGCGGCTCGGGATACGGGGCGGCATCGGACTCGTCCGGCCGATGCCGTCTGCCTCCACCGACCGCGGGCAGCGCACCGGAGCCGAACATCTCGGCGATACCGGGATCGACCGGCTGCGAGGGCACGCCCGGCACGCCGAGCCGACCCGGACCACGGCCCGCCCGGGAGCCCGTGTCGCGGGCTTCGGCGCGGAACGGACCGAACGGATCCGACGACGGTCGCTGTTCGCCGAGACCGAGTGGATCGGGCGCGGAGTACCCCGCGTCGGGGTCGAATCGGGCGATCGGGCCCGACATCGGCGAGAAGGCCGGTTCGGCCGGGCCGGGCGGCGGGTAGGGCGCGGGCTGATAACTCGCGGGCGGCTCGTACGTCGGCGCGGGTTCGGGCGCGTAGGTCGGCGCGGGCACATAGGCGGGCGGGGGTTCCGGCGCGGGCGGGGCGGGCGCGGCGTGCGAATTCGGCTTCACCGCCGCGTTCTCGCCGGTCAGATCATTGACCGAGAGCCCGCGACCACTGCGTCGCCGTCGTCCACCGCCGCCGCCGGAAGCAGCGGGCGCGGCCCCCTGCGCGGCATTGCGAGCCAGCAGCTCGGCGACCGATAGCTGCTTCGAATCCTCACTGCTCATGCCGACTCCACTTCCGCGACCGGCGTGACCGGCGGCACCGCGGCCGGTCCACCTCCGTTGGGCTCGGAGTCCAGTTTGCGCAAGATAAGGCCTTCGCGCAGCGCCCATGGGCAGATTTCGATGCTGTCGAGCGATAACGCCCGCATACTCGCCTCCGCGACCAATGCTCCGGCCACCAATTGCTGGGACCGGTCCGAACTCACACCCTCCAGTTCCGCGCGGTCCGAGGCGGTCATCCGAGAGATGAACGCGATCAGCTGGCGCAGACCGGAGCTGGTCAGTGTACGTCGCACCCTGGGGCCGGCGGCCGAGGGTGCCGCGCCGGTCAGCCGGGCCAGCGAACGGAATGTCTTCGAGGTACCGACAGCCAGGTCGGGCTTGCCTGCCCCGACAAGGGTCTTGGACGGGACCACCAGTTCGGCGTCGAGCCAGTCCCGCAGGACCGCGATCTTGCGCTTGCCCGGCGGGTCGTCGCGCAGCCAGTCCCTGGTGAGCCTGCCCGCGCCGAGTTGTAGCGACAGCGCCACATCGGGCTCTTCGTCGCCGCCGTTGGACAGCTCGAGCGAGCCGCCGCCGATGTCGAGATTGATGATCCGTCCCGCGCTCCAGCCGAACCAGCGGCGCACCGCAAGGAACGTCAGACGGGCCTCGTCCTGGCCGGTGAGCACCTGCAGTTCGACCCCGGTCATGGATCGCACGCGAGCGAGCACTTCCTCGGAATTGGTCGCCTCACGCAGGGCGGAGGTGGCGAACGGCATCAGCTCGACGCACTTGGAATTGCGTGCCAGATCGGCGAATTCGAGGATGGTCGCGACCAGTCGGGCCTCACCCTCTTCGGTGATCCGGCCCATCGAGTCCATGCTCTCCGACAGGCGCAACGCCGACTTCGACGAGCTCATCGGCATCGGGTGGCCACCACGATGGGCGTCCACCACGAGCAGGTGGACGGTATTGCTTCCGACATCGAGAACACCAAGCCGCACACGAATACGGTACTTGGTGATCCGGTACCACAGGCCAGGCGACTGAACTGTTAGCGTCAGCAGCTGTGACCGAAGGCGCATCTGGCACCGCGGAGACCGGGCTACGACCTGGGCGAAAGATCGATCCGGCCCCGGAAGTCGAGCTCGATTTCCCACGGGAGTGGATCGAGTTCACCGACCCAGCAAACGACGAGCACCAGATCGTCGCCGATCTGACGTGGCTGCTGTCGCGCTGGACGTGCGTGTTCGGCACGCCCGCCTGCCAGGGCATCATCGCCGAACGGCCCGACGACGGCTGCTGCTCGCACGGCGCGTTCCTTGCCGACAAGGACGACCGCAAGCGCCTCAACGGTGCTGTGAAGATGCTCACACCCGAGGACTGGCAGCTGATGGGCGAGGCCACCGAGCACGGCAAAGTCGTCAAGAAGGGTTACCTCGAACTCGACGAACTCGAGGACGAACCGGCCTTGCGCACCCGCCGCTTCGACGGCGCCTGCATCTTCCTCAACCGCCCAGGTTTCGCCGCGGGCCCCGGTTGCGCGCTGCACATCATGGCGGTGCGCAAGGGCATCGAACCCCTGGAAGTGAAGCCGGACGTGTGCTGGCAGCTGCCGATCCGGCGGACCCAGGATTGGGTGGAACGCCCCGATGGCGTGCAGATCCTGCGCACCGTGGTCACCGAATACGACCGGCGCGGCTGGGGTCCCGGCGGCCTGGATCTGGATTGGTACTGCACCGGCTCCCCCGATGCCCACGTCGGCGCGAAGCCGGTTTGGCAGTCCTACGGCCCGGAGCTGCGTGAGTTGCTCGGTGCGCCCGCCTACGACGAACTCTCCCGGCACTGCCGCCGACGCGAGGGTCTCGGGCTGGTCGCGGTACATCCGGCCACGGTCGAAGCCGAGCGGATGAACCCCGAATCTCACGGATCGAATCACTCGGAGTGAAAACCTCGTAACCATTCGGTTCATCTGTAGGTCGTGCATCTGTCACCGAACTCGGGTTGGATAGCTGTCCATGTCCAAGAAAGCGATCTACGCAGCGACCCTCGCGATCGGCGCGACCCTCTCCATGACCGGCCTGGCCAATGCCGAACCGAACGGTGATCCGGCCGCGTACGCGGACTTCACGGCCGATTTCGTGAACTACAACGACCCGGCGGCGATCGACGCCGCCAAGAACGGCAAATACATCATCATCTCCACGGTGGGCACCTCCTCCCCCATCGGCTGCCGCGGCAACGGCGCCGACGTGCCGATCTACGACTGCAAGCAGTTCGACGGCGTGGAAGTGGTCTCCCTGAAGAAGATCGAAACCCCCCTCGGCACCGCATGGAGCGTGCTCTGACCGCCTCTCCGCGACTCTTGGCCAGATCCAGGCGCGGGAGAGTCGGGCACGCGGCCGGCTGCAACGTCGTTAGCTGAGTTGGCTCGTGCCCGGTGAGTTACCCATGTTCTTGCTAGATCAGCCATTCTGTTTATGAACGAAAAGATCCCGCCGGTGCGCCGGCGGGATCTTCTCGTTGTGGTGGGTGGTGTCAGGCTTCGAGCTTGTAGCCGAGGCCTCGTACGGTGACGAGGTGTTCCGGCTTGGCCGGGTCGGCTTCGATCTTCGAGCGCAGTCGCTTGACGTGCACGTCGAGGGTCTTGGTGTCGCCCACGTAATCGGCGCCCCACACCCGGTCGATCAGCTGGCCGCGGGTGAGCACGCGACCGGAGTTGCGCAGCAGGTACTCGAGCAGGTCGAACTCCTTGAGCGGCAAGGTGACCTGACCACCGTTGACGTGCACGGTGTGCCGGTCCACATCCATCCGCACCGGTCCCGCCTCGAGCACGCCGTTCTCGCTGCCCGAGTCCAGCTCGTCACCGGCGCCGCGGCGCAGCACGGCCCGGATCCGCGCGATCAGCTCGCGCGCCGAGTACGGCTTGGTGACGTAGTCGTCGGCGCCCAGTTCCAGCCCGACGACCTTGTCGATCTCGCTGTCACGCGCGGTCACCATGATCACCGGCACGCCGCTGCGCGTGCGCAGCTGCTTGCACACGTCGGTGCCGCTCATGCCGGGCAGCATCAGGTCGAGCAGCACGATATCGGCGCCGGAGCGGTCGAATTCGGCCAGCGCGGACGGGCCGTCGCCGACGACGGTGACGTCGAAGCCTTCCTTGCGAAGCAGGAACGCCAGCGGCTCGGCCAGCGAATCCTCGTCTTCGACGATCAACACACTCGTCATCTGCGTGCCTCCACACCGTTCGTTCGTCCCGCGAGAGTGCGCGGGACGGTGGTTTCTCTCGTGGTGGACTCCGGCGTCTGTTCCGCGTCCTCGTCACCATCGGTTTCCAGATGGGCGGGGATGCGCAGCGTGAACGTCGAGCCGGTGCCCAGTTTGCTCCACAGGGTGATTTCACCGTTGTGATTGGCCGCCACGTGTTTCACGATGGCCAGGCCGAGCCCGGTGCCGCCGGTCGATCGGGAACGGGCCTTGTCGGAACGGAAGAACCGCTCGAACACCCGTTCCTGATCTTCCTTGGCGATCCCGATGCCGCGATCGGTGACCGCCATCGCGACATGATCGCCGCGTAGCGACCGGCTCACCGACACATGCGAACCCTGTGGCGAATACGCGATCGCGTTCTCCACCAGATTCGACAGCGCGGTAACCAGCAACGTTTCGTCGCCGAGCACTTCCAGCCCACTCGGCCGGTCGGTGCTGACGGTGATGCCCGCGGCCTCGGCGGCGGTGCGCGAGCGGTCGACCGCCTGCTGCACCACCGTGTCGACGTCGACCACGGCCAGATCGGGCAGTTTCTCGGCGCCCTGCAAGCGCGACAGCGCGATCAGCTCGGTCACCATCTTGCCGAGGCGTCGCGATTCCCCGAGCACACGGGAACCGAAGTGGCGCACGGCTTCGGGATCGTCGGCCGATTCCAGCATGGCCTCGGCCAGCAGGCTCATCGCGCCGACGGGGGTCTTGAGTTCATGGCTCACGTTGGCGACGAAATCGCGCCGGGTGGCCTCCATGCGGGCCTGCTCGGAATCGTCGTCGGCGAACAACACGACGAAGCTGGTTTCCTCGCGGGAGAGCTTGCGGGCCACGCCACGCACGGCGATCCGGCCACGACCGGGTAGCGGGTTCTTGGCGGTGAGGTCGTACTCGGCGGACTCACCGGTCGCCAGCACCTTCTCCACGGCCGCCCACGCGCGTTCGTCGAGCAACCGGTTGCGGACCAACCCGAGTTCCTCGGCGCGCGGATTCACGAGCACCACATCGCGGTATTCGTCGACCACGGCGATGCCGGACTCGGACGCGAGCACGATCAGGTCGAGCACCTGCGACATCGTCAGCCCGGTGTCTTCCTGGGTTCGGGCGGCTTGCCTGGCATTGACGAACGGGATCAGCAGGCCCCCGACTGCCAGCCCGACGACAGCCGCGAGGACTGCCAACAGCACTGCCTGCGGAACACTCACAAGATTGATCGTACGAGTGCGGACCGACATAACGTCGGCGGGTCGGCGAAGTTTCACGCAGGTCACAGGCACTTGGTATGGCGTTCTTTTGCCGTTCACCCGGCGGGCACCTGAAGCTCCGCCGGGCGTGTCAGTTCGGCGGTTCGCCGTATATCGCGGTGGCCACCGCGGGCCCGTGCCGCTCGACCCATGCGCCGAGCGCATATATCGGAACGAGCAGATCACGGCCCGCTTCGGTGAGTTCGTCTTCGACCCGTGGCGGCGATTCGGCATACCGCCGCCTGCGTACGAGCGTCATCCGCTCCATCCGCCGCAACGTGTGGGTGAGCATCTTCTGACTGATCCCACCCGCGCCAACGAGAAGTTGGCTGTGACGTTGCGGACCATCGCGCAGCAGGTACACCACCACCGGCAGCCACGAATTAGCGAACAGATCCACCGACCGAGTCTTCGACTACGCCGCGATCCCGAGACCCAGCGCCACGGCGACCGGCGCCAGGTACAGCACCGGGAACGCCACCGTCTTGTACGAGCGCGCCCGCAACACCGTCACCACCGCACCGGCGAAGTACAGGATCAGCCCGATCGCGGCGAGTATCCCGATCACCGGCACGAACAACCCCACCAGCAGCCCCGCCGCACCGAGGGCCTTGGCGATTCCCAGCGGCGTCCACCAGGTCTGCGGGACGCCGTATTCCACCAGCGGCTCCACCACGAACGGTGCCCGGCGCAGCAGTGAGAACGCCGAGAACCCCACCCACAGTGCGGCGACGACGGTGACGATGACGTAGGCGGTGAACATGGCGTAACTCCTTCGGCAACCGCGCGTTTCGCGGATCTACCGAGGTGACGACACAGCCGACGCGAGTGTGACATCGCCCGGACGGCACAACGAAGGAGTTACTTGCCGCCCTGATTGGCGACAGCGGCGGCACCGGCGGCAGCGGCAGCCGGGTCCAGGTACTCGGCGGCCTTCACCGGGCGCATGTTCTCGTCCAGCTCGTAGACCAGCGGGATACCGGTGGGGATGTTCAGGCCGGAGATGTCCTCATCCGAAATGCCGTCGAGGTGCTTCACCAGCGCGCGCAGCGAGTTGCCGTGCGCCGCGACCAGCACGGTCTTGCCGGTGCGCAGTTCCGCGGAGATGGTGTCTTCCCAGTACGGGACCATCCGCTTGACCACATCGAGCAGGCACTCGGTCTCGGGGACCTCGATGCCCGCGTAGCGCGGGTCGCCTTCCTGGCTGTACGCGTTGTCGGGCTGGATCGGCGGCGGCGGGGTGTCGTAGCTGCGACGCCACAGCATGAACTGATCCTGGCCGTACTGCTCGCGGACCTGCTCCTTGTTCTTGCCCTGCAGGTCGCCGTAATGGCGCTCGTTGAGGCGCCAGTCGCGCACGACCGGGATCCACAGCCGGTCGGCGGTGCCGAGGGCGTTGTCGGCGGTGCTGATCGCGCGGCGCAGCAGCGAGGTGTAGACGACGTCGGGCAGGATGCCTGCCTCTTTGAGCAGCTCTCCGGCCCGTTTACCCTCGGCGATGCCCTTGTCGGTGAGTTGCACGTCCACCCAGCCGGTGAACAGGTTGAGGGCGTTCCATTCGCTCTCGCCGTGGCGCAGCAGCACGAGGGTGTAGGTCATAGGGGTCATTCTGACATTTCGACGATGTCAGGCCCACTCCACCTCGTCGAAGCCGATGCTCAGCTCGTAGGGTCCGCCTTTGACCAGCGCGTCGACCTGTAATCGCGACGCCACCGAGTCGACTTCGCGCACTACGGCGCACACCCCTTGGAACGGACCCTCCGGAATATGGACGACATCGCCCGGCACGTAGTCGGCAGCCACCTCATCGAGGCTACGCGCGCCGACGACCAGGCATAACGAACGCGCCGAGCGCATCGCCAGCCGGACCGAAGAGCCCTCACACCGCCTCAGCTCGCGGCCGCCTCGACCGCGAGCACCCCCGCGCCGACGAGCGTGGCGCCCTCGCTCAACGTCGACAGTTCCACCGACAGCTCCTCGATGAACTCGAGCCGCGAATGCCTGGCGACGGCAGCCCGCAACGGCCCCCACAGCGGCTCCCCCGAATGCGCGAACCCACCGCTGATCACCACCCGATCCACATCCAGCAGCGCGGCCGCCGACGAAATCGCCTGCCCCAAGGCGGTTCCCGCACGAGCCATGGCGGCGAGCGCGATCGGGTCACCACCACCCGCGGCCTCGGCGAGTTCCACACCGCTGCCGCCCGCCCAGCCACGCGCACGCGCCCAACGCACCGACGACATCCCGCTCGCCACCGCCTCCACACACCCGACTCCCCCACAGGGACAAGCGGTGTCGTCGCCGGGCACCACGATGTGCCCGAGGTGACCGGCATTGCCCGTGCGCCCCACCACGACTCGCCCGTCGGCGATGATCCCCCCACCGACCCCCGACGACACCGTCAGGGCCAACCCGTTGTCCACCCCACGCAACCCACCGACTCGATGCTCTGCCAGCACCAGACACGCGCCGTCGATCGCCAACCGCACCACCGCGTTCGGGAACAGCGCCCGCACCTGCTCGACGATCGCGAACCCGTCCCGCCACGCCGCGAGGTTCAACGGCCGGATCACCCCGGCAGGCACGTCGACCGGTCCGGCCGACCCGATCCCGACCGCGCTCACCTCGTTGTCATCTGCCACAGCGACCAGAAGCTGCCGACATGTCGCCCACGGGTCGTCCGAGGCCGCGGCCACCCGGCGCACCCCGTGCAGCCCGTAGTGCGGGTCCACAAGTCCCGCGGCAAATTTCGTCGCCCCGATATCGAGCGCTAGCACCGCCATCACCACTCCTACCTACTGCATCGGGCCTGACCAGCGCCGGTTATGCCCATCACTGATGTGAAGCGTCACAAGGTGTGGCACGCGACACTTTGACTACTGGTCGGTACAGAGCACCGGTTTTCGTTAGATACTTCTGCACGGGTCGGGTCGTTTCGTTGGGCAGCACTACTATTGATGAAGGAAAGCTGTGTCGAGAATCGCAATATTGGTGTTGAGTCTGCTATCAGTGGGCTTGTTCGCTGCTCCTGCGGGTGCGAACCCGCTTTATCCGACGCCGGATCCGGATCCGTTCTTCACCGCACCGGCTGACATCAGCGCGCTGGCACCCGGTGACGTCGTGCGGACCCGCCACATCGACACCTGGATGTACCCGGGCACCGATGGTCACCAGGTCGCCTTCCGCTCCACCAACTCGGCGGGCGACGCGATCATGGGCATCACCACGGTGCTGCTGCCGACCGGCGTGAAGAACCCGCCGCTGGTGTCCTACCAGGCGCTGATCAACTCCATCGGCACCCGCTGCAACCCCTCGCAGTCGCTGTTCAACGGCGAGCTGCAGGACGCGCCGGGCGCCATGCTGCCGTTGGCGCGCGGCTGGGCGATCTCGGTGCCCGATTACCTCGGCCCGACGGTGGCCTACGGTGCGGCCAAGCTCAGCGGCATGATCACTCTCGACAGCGTGCGGGCCGTGCAGAAGGTCGCCGAGCTGGGTGTCGGTTCCTCGCCGGTCGCGATCGCCGGCTACTCCGGTGGCGGCATGGCCACCGCGTGGGCAGGTGCGCTGCAGCCCACCTACGCGCCGGAGCTGAAGCTCGCGGCCGTGGTGTCCGGTGGCATCCCCGCCGACCTCGAGTTGATGGCCGACGCACTGGGTTTCGCGCCGCACCCCGGCTTCGGCCTCGCCTTCGCCGCCGCCATGGGCATCGAGCGCGAGTACCCCGATCAGGTGCCGGTGTCGGACCAGCTCAACGAAAACGGTCTGTGGTTCCGTGAATTCACCAAGGACGCGTGCCGTCGCTTCCTGCTGTTCCACGGCGCCCTGCGCAATGCCGACCAGATGGCGGCATCCAAGGAGCTGCTGGGCAGCCAGGTCGCCCGTGGCGTCCTGCGCGAGAACAGCCTCGTGCACTTCCAGGGCGCGCCGACCGCACCCACCTACATCTGGCAGGGCAAGTACGACATCCTCACCCCGTACGCGCCGGTCGCCGACACCATCGCCCGCTGGTGCGGTGCGGGTGCGCCGGTGCAGTTGAACACCGTCGAGATCTCCGAGCACATGACCGCCGCCGTGGCGGGCTTCCCTGATGCCTGGAACTACGTCGAGGCCCGTTTCCGCAACGAACCGGTCCCGACCAACTGCTGAGCTGAGAAACGATGCCGGACAGGAACTCTCCTGTCCGGCATCGTTTGTTTTCAGACCTTGTCGGCGTCGTCGATGATGTGCTCGAAGGCGCGCAGATTCTTCAGCGACTCACCCCGCGAGACCCGCCACTTCCATTCCTTGCGAATGGATTCGGCGAACCCGAGCTCGAGCAGGATGTTGAAGTCGTTGTCGACGGCTTCGAGGATCTGACCGAAGATACGGTCGAGTTCGTCGTCGGTGACCGACTCGGCGGACATGCGGCCGACCAGGTAGATGTCGCCGACATTGTCGAGGGTGTAGGCCACACCGTAGAGGCGGCGGTTGCGCCGCAGCAGGTATTTGTAGACGCCTTCGAAGTTCTCGTCGGGCTTGCGGCAGACGAACGATTCGATGCGAACCCCGTGCTTGCCGACGGTCAGCATCACCGTGGTCTTCAGCTTGCGCTCACCCGGCAGCACGACGATGAACGTGTCGTCACCGTGGCGGGTGTATTCGATCTCGCGATCGCGCAGCGTGTCGTCGATGATCTGTGAAACGGCGCTCACCTGCGCACTCCCGTCCGGCGCCGCCACAGCGCCCGCGATCTGGCCTGACTTGTCTCGCCGGCGTGCAGCGCGATCGGTCCGCGTTCGGCGCGGAATCCGGCCATCGCGGCAGCGTAGCTGTCGAGCAGCCCGTCGGCGGTGTGCGCCCAGGAGAACCGGCTCGCGTGCTCGACCGCGGTCGCGCCCATGCGGGTCAGCCGGTCGGGATCGTCGAGCAGGGCCGCCAGCGCGTCGGCCCAGTCGGGCGTGCGATGCCCCGGCACCAGCAGGCCGGACTCGTGGTTGCGCACCGCGGTGCCGAGACCGCCGACATCGGCGGCGAGCACCGGAGTGCCGCTGGCCTGTGCCTCGATGGCGACCAGGCCGAAGGATTCGTTGTAGCTGGGCACGGCGACCACGTCGGCCGCGCGGTACACCTGCACGAGCTTGTCGGCGGGCTGCGGCGGCAGGAACGTGACCCGTTCGGCGATGCCGAGAGCGGCGGCCAGTTCGATCAGCGCGTGCGGCTTGGCCAGTCCGGTACCGGACGGCCCGCCCACGATCAGCACACGCAGCTTGCGGCTCGGATCGCGACTCAGGAGCTCGGCCGCGGCCCGCACGAGCACATCGGGGGCCTTGAGCGGCTGGATCCGGCCGATGAACGCGACGATCTGCTCGTCGGCGCGCAGACCGAGTTCGGTGCGCGCGGCGAGCTTGTCGCCGGGGCGGTAGCGGGTCAGGTCGGCGCCGGGGGGCACCACGTCGATGCGGTCGGGCGAGGCGCCGTAGAGCTCGACGAGCTGATGGGCTTCGTCACCGGTGTTGGCGACGAGCCGGTCGGACTCGGCGATCACCTGCTTCTCGCCGATCACCCTGGTTTCGGGTTCGGGGGTATCGCCCTCGGCGAGCGCGGCGTTCTTCACCGCGGCGAGGGTGTGCGCGGTGTGGACCAGCGGCACCCGCCAGCGATCGCGCGCGAGCCAACCGACCTGGCCGGAGAGCCAGTAGTGCGAGTGCACGAGGTCGTAGTGGCCGGGCAGGTGGCGCGCTTCCTGGCGCAGTACCTCGGCGGTGAACGGACACAGCTGGGTGGGCAGCTCGTGCTTGTCGAGTCCCTCGAACGGGCCCGCGACGACGTTGCGCACGATCACGCCGGGTCCGGCCTCGGCGACCGGCGGCAGCTCCGACGAGGTCGCGCGGGTGAAGATCTCCACCTCGGTGCCGCGTTTTGCCAGCTCGAGCGCGGTTTGCAGCACGTAGACATTCATCCCGCCCGCGTCCCCGGTGCCGGGCTGCGCCAGCGGCGAGGTATGCACCGATAGCACCGCGATGCGATGGGGCAAAAGTTCGGGACGACGCTGGCTCACACCCTCCAGTGTGCACGCCGCGACGCCGCCACCGTTGCCCCTACCGGGTTCGGTGACGGCTGTCACAGCGCGTTCGTGAGTCAGTTCACGGCCTCGTCGCAGTCGAGCCTGCCCGATCCGGCGCCGGAGCGCGAGCGGATTTCGGACAGCACAGTGGCTGTCACGCCCGGTGCAGCGCTGCCTCGAACACGGGCCACGATTTGTGCATGTCCTGCTCCCAGTAGCCCCACGAGTGGGTGCCGTTGGGGCGCATATCCACCGTGGCGGGGATGCCGAGCGTTTGCAGTCGATCGCGCAGCTGCTGGGTGCACAGATTCGTGACGGCCTCCAGCCCGGCGCCGAACAGCAACTGCATGGTCATCTGGGCCGGGTCGCCCTGGGCGAAGATGTTGTCGTACGGGCCGGGAATGCCGGTACCGGAGGAGATGTAGACGTCGGTGCCGCGCAACGATTCCGCGTGCAGGTACGGGTCGTTGTCCGACCACTCGGGATCGGTGGGTGGGCCCCACATATTGGCCGCGTTGCCGAGCCTGCTGCCCACCACCGTTCGCACGATCGCCTGTCCGCGTGGATCACTCGTACGCACACACCCGCTGTAGGAGCCGATCGCCCGGTACAGTCCCGGCTCGGAGAGCGCGAGTTGGAACACCGAGGTCCCCGCCATCGACAGTCCAGCAATGGCATTGGCGCCGGTACCGTCGAACTCCTTGTCGATCACGGGCGGTAGTTCCTTGGTGAGGAACGTGGTCCACCGCTGCTTGCCGAGCACCGGATCGTCGGTCTTCCAGTCCGCGAAATAGCTACCGGCTCCGCCGAACGGAATCACCACATTGACCTGTTTGTCCTTGAAGAACTCGACGACATCGGTTCGATCCAACCAATTGCCGTCGCTACCCCCGCCCACTCCGTTGAGCAGATACAGCGTCGGCGCAGGCGCATTCGGATCCGCCGCCCGCAACACCCGCACCCTGGTGACGATGTCCATCGCCGGTGAGTACACGCCCACGTCGATGGTGCGATCCGCCTCGACCCGCTGATCATCGATGCGCGCTGTCGGCTCGGCGCCCACTGGCGCCCCGACCACTAGACCGGCCAACACGACCGACACGGCCACTACAACCCGTGCGCCCACTGCCCGACCGAACATCATCGAACTCCGTTCTCGACGCCGAATCTTCTTCTCCACATACGATCCAACGACATTCCAGAACGCTACACACGAATTCAGCGAAAGTCTGTGACGGTTCCCATAAGATTTTCCCGAAATCTGTACGTTCGTTCTCCTTCGTTCCCCGGCACAATCACGAGCCGATCACATCGGCACCGCCGACCAATCACATCACCGACCCTACCTGCGTGGTTACACCCACCCGCGTGTCGCCGCGCGATCTCTTCCGCGCACACCGTCGCCCGATTCCATCGGCGGAAATAGACCGGTCAGACTCGTTAGCTGATGCCGTGAATTGCGAAATATGACACAACAAGCATGCAAAGTTATTCGCAAGTCATGAATCAGCGCCGACCGAGCGGGCCGACACGACCTGCGAGCAGGCGGCAGTTTCAGCCGACCCGCAAGGCCGCGGCGAACAGCGGCCAGGAGTGACGGAGGTCGTCGCGCCAATAGCCCCAGGAGTGAGTTCCGTTGGGGCGCAAGTCGATTGCGGCGGGGATGGCCAGCTCGCGAAAACGGGTAGCGAGCTGCTGTGTGCACAGGCCGGTTACCGCGTCGAGGGCACCGCCGATGATCAGCTGGTCCACCAACTTCATCGAATCACCGCTCAGTCCAGGTCCGTCGACGGTGTCGAGCGCACCGGGAAGGCCGGTCCCGGAGGAGACGTAGATGGCGAGGCCGCGCAATCGCTCGGCGTGCAGAAAGGGATCGTTGGCAGCCCAGAGGGGGTCGCCGGGTTGTCCCCACATGTTCACAGGGTCACCGTTCTGACCGGAGACAACGGTGTTGACGATGGCGTGGCCCTGCGGACCGCTGGTGGAGACGCAGCCGCTGTAGGAGCCGACGGCCTTGTAGAGCTGGGGTGCCGCGAGCGCCAGTTGGAAGGCCGCGGTGCCTGCCATCGACACCCCCGCAACGGCATTGACGCCGTCGCCGTGGAACTCGGCGTCGATGACGCGGGGCAATTCGCGGGTGAGGAAGGTAGTCCAGCGCTGACGTCCGAGGACGGGGTCGTCGGCCCGCCAGTCGGCGTAGTAACTGCCCGCGCCGCCGATCGGCATCACGACGGTGACCTGCTTGTCGGCGAAGAAGGCGTCGGCGTCGGTGCGGGTGAGCCAGTTGCCGCCGTCACGCCATTCACCGGTGGGGCCGACGCCACCGTCGACGCCGTTGAGCAGATACAGCACCGGCGCCTTCGCCGTGCCGTCGGGCGCGGGCAGCACCGCCACAGTCACCGACTTCGCCATGGCGGCGGAGTACACCACCAGCTCGACGACCCGGCCGGGACCGGGCGCGACGGATATCAGCCGCGCGGCGTCGGAGGTCGGGTTCGCTCCGGCCACCGGGGCGGCGCACGTCAAAGCCGCCGCAAGAACCAGCACACAACGCGTCAAGACGCTCATGCGCCACCTCCATGCCCGGCCGCAGGACAAGGCCGTCGAGCTCAGAGTAGGTCGCCCTCACCTGCCCTGGACATGTTTCTGAAACATTGCCGATTCAGAGAGGGTGGGGTGCGTCGAACTCACTCCAGCGCGTCGACAAACGCGCTGACCTCGGCAAAGAAGCGCGGCCGGTCCTCGATGAAGAGCCCGTGCTGGGCCCCTTCCCAGAAGGAACCACGGGCGTCAGGGGCATTGTCGAGGATGTACTGACCATTGGCCGCCGGGACCACCGGGTCGTCGGTGCCGTGCAGCACGAGCACCGGAACATCCAGCGCGCGCAGCGTTTCGGTGTTGTCGATCGTGCGGTAGAACAGCGCCTTGCGTACCGAAGGCGCGGTCGCGAGACTGCCGCCGAACAACCGCTGCGCATCGACACCCTTGTCCGCGCCCGGCCCGGTATTGGCATTGCCGAACACCGCGAACGCACGCACCGCGCGCCCGGCGGCCTCGTCGAACACCCCCGGAATCGCCTTCTCCATCGAGGGCCCGGGAGCCGCACCGGGCACATCGCGGCCGATATGGGCGGGCGCACCGCAGTAGACGACACCCGCGACCGCCGAGGTGCCATAGGTGGCGAGGTAGTCGGTGGCGACGATCCCGCCGTAGGACCAGCCCAACAGCACCGCACCGGAGTCGATGCCCTCGGCGGCCAGCACCGCGGCCACATCGCCCGCCCAAGCCTTCGGATCGTCATAACCGGCGCCGGGATCGTCGGAGTACCCGTGCCCGCGCAGGTCGACCGCGATCACCCGGTATCGCTCGGCCAGATCATCGGCGGCCGCACCCCAGCAGCGCAGATTCCCCGCCCACCCGTGCAACAGCACCAGCGGTCTACCGGTGCCGCTCACCTGGTAGACGATCCTCGTTCCATCGGCACTGACAGCATCGCGAATAGCCATACCGACAGGCTAATCGGCGCGGTCGCGAAGCGATCCGCACGTCTGACGTCACGGTGATCGGAGCCATGGCGCCCGCAAATCCGGGGCGAATAAGATCGACCAACATGAGCATTCGCACCGCCGTCGTCACCGGAGCCAGCTCGGGAATCGGTGAAGCCACCGCCCGGGAACTGGCCGAGCAGGGCTATCACGTCTATGTGGGCGCCCGTCGGTTCGACCGGGTGCAGCGCCTCGCCGCCGAGATCGGCGGCACCGCGCTCGAACTCGACGTCACCTCCGAGGAATCGGTGCGCGCGTTCACCGACGCGATCGACCACGTCGACGTGCTGGTCAACAACGCGGGCGGCGCGAAGGGCATGGCCACGGTCCTCGACGCCGATCTCGACGACTGGCGCTGGATGTGGGAGACCAACGTCGTGGGCACCCTGCGCGTGACCAAGGCCCTGCTGCCGAAACTGATCGCCTCCGGCGACGGCCTGATCGTCACCATCACCTCCATCGCCGCCCTGCACACCTACGACAACGGCTCCGGCTACACCTCCGCCAAGCACGCCCAGGCCGTTGCCCACCGAACCCTGCGCGGCGAACTCCTCGGCCAACCGGTCCGCCTCACCGAGATCGCCCCCGGCGCCGTGGAAACCGAGTTCTCGCTGGTCCGCTTCGACGGCGACGCCGACCGCGCCGCCAAGGTCTACGAGGGCATCGACCCCCTCTACGCCGCGGACATCGCCGAAATCGTCGGCTTCGTGGCCAGCCGCCCGCCCCACGTCAACCTCGACACCATCGTCGTCAAACCCCGCGATCAGGCAGGCCCCGGCTCCTTCGCCCGCCGCTCCTGAGTACGGCGGATACCCGCGTTCGACCCTCCTCGCCCGGTAAACGTGAGGCTCGACACGACTGGGCGTCGAGCTCCTCGGTCGATCTGCTTCGCGCGCCATCCCGTCGGGTACCTCAATTCCAGGGCGGGGTAGGCGAATCCAGGATCGGTGGCCGTTCGGGTAGCGGGGCGGGCGGCGGGAATTGATACTGGGAGCGGATCGCTCGGGTGTTGCTATGAATTCGCCATGCCGAGCGAACGATAGTTAACATGGCCGTTTGTCGATAGCCAGTCTGAGGAGTAGATGTTCGATGCTCGGTATCAAGTCCGTTTTCGGTGGGTTCAAAGATTTCCTGATGCGCGGGAACGTCATCGACCTCGCGGTCGCGGTCGTGATGGGTACCGCGTTCACTGCGGTGGTCTCCTCGTTCAGCAAGGGGCTCATCAATCCGATGCTCGCGGTGTTCGGTTCGACCAATGAACTCGGCCTCGGTGTCCAGCTGATCGCCGACAAGCCGGCGACCTTCATCGCGTTCGGCCCGATCATCACCGCGTTCATCGACTTCTTCATGGTCGCCGCGGTCCTGTACTTCGTGCTGATGCTGCCGATGAAGTCGCTGAAGAACAAGTTCGGCACCACCAAGGACGCCGAGCCCACCGAGACCGAACTGCTCATCGAGATCCGTGATCTGCTGGCCAAGCAGCAGGGGATGACCACCGACGAGACCGTCGCGCTGAGCAAGGATCGCGCCAGCGAGTCCGTCGAGGCGTAGCCGGTTCAGACGTAGGCCGGAGTCTTCGTCGGCCAGCGCGGGTGGTCGGGGTCGATGACGTAGGAGTGGGTGTGCTGGAAGTGCCGGGGCCCGATCTGGATCGCGTCGGCCAGGATCGCCGGGTCGACCGAGCCGAGTTCGTGGATGTGGGTGATCTCGTTCGGGTCGTGCCGGGGCCACAACCGGATCGCCGTGGTGGCGCCTAGGGCGGCGATGACAGCCAGGGTCGCCCAGGTGGCGGTGAAACCCGCGGTGGTGGCCAGCCAGCCGGTGATCGGGTAGGTGATCAGCCAGGCGAGATGGGACAGGGAGAACTGGGCCGCGAACAGGGCAGGGCGGTCCTGCGCACGAGCGGAACGACGCAGGACACGGCCGGTCGGGGTAAGGATCAGCGCGGTGCCCGCGCCGATGGTGGCCCAGGTGGCGAGGGCGGCGGACCAGTGCCACTCGCCGATCGGCAGGGTCGACAGCGCGAGCGCGGCGGCGAGGCCGACGAGCAGAACAGCGGCACCGGCGAGCATGACCGGACGCTCGCCGCGGCGGTCCAGGATCCGGGGCAGGGCGAGGGCGATGACCATGGTGCCGAGGCCGTTCGCCGCCAGCAACAGCGCGACGCCGGACTGATTGCCGCCCAGCACGTCCCGGGCGTAGTTCACGGTGTTGACCATCACCACCGAGCCCGCGGCGGCGACCACCAGGTTCAATCCGAGCAGTCCACGCAGTCGCGGAGTCGCCGCGAACAGTCGCAGCCCGGCGGCCAGCCGTTCGGTGATCGCACCGTCTCCGACTACCGCGTTCGGGATGCGCGCGGCCAGCACCAGCGCGACCGACACCGCGAAGCCGAGCCCGGTGCCGACGAACAGCCAGTGGAAGCTGATCAGACTCAGGGCCAGCGCCGCCAGCATCGGGCTGAGCAGCGTTTCCATGGTCGCCGCGAGCTGGGCCGCCGACAGCGCCTTCGTGTAGTCGCGCTCGTCGGGCAGGATGTCGGGCAGAACCGCCTGGTAGGTGGGCGTGTAGGCGGCCGAGGCGATCTGTAGCAGCGTGATGAGCACGTAGATCTGCCAGATCTGGTCGACGAAGGGCAGAGTCAGCACGATCGCGCCGCGAATTCCGTTGAGCGCCATCAGGAACTGCCTGCGCGGCAGTCGACCCGCGTAGGCGCCCGCGATCGGCGCGACGGTCACATAGGCGACCATCTTCAGCGTCAACGCGGTACCGAGCACGATGGCCGCGTTGCCGCCCGCCAGTTCGTAGGCGAGCAGACCGAGCGCGACGGTGGTGAGTCCGGTGCCGAACAGGGCCGCGACCTGGGCGGTGAACAGCAGTCGGTAGTCGCGGTGAGCGAACAGCGAGGTGGTCATGGCCTGCCTTTCAAGACTGCTTATCTGCGTATATATGCAATAAGCAGCTTAAGGCCGGAGATATTCCCGGACAACCGAAGACTTCTTCGGCTTGACCTCGAGAACGGTTGAGGTAGGACGGTAGAGCGCAGCGGCGGCCGAGGGCCGTCACCGACGAAGAGGAACGTCATGAGCGCCACGGTTGACCACGTCCGAACCGATATCAGCCCGCTGCGGCTCGCGGTCGTCATCGGCAGTACCAGGGAGGGGCGTTTCGGCCCGACGATCGCGAGCTGGTTCGTCCGGCAGGCGGCACTGCGCGACGCCATCACCGTCGATGTCGTCGACACCGCGAGCATCGAGTTGCCGCACGCGTTCGGCGCCGCCACCGACCATCCCTCTGTCGCGGAGGCCACCGAAAAGCTCTCGCGCGCCGATGTGTTCGTGGTGGTGACACCCGAGTACAACCACAGCTACCCGGGTTCGCTGAAGAACCTGATCGACACCCACCACGCCGAATGGCAGGCCAAGCCGGTGGGCTTCGTCTCCTACGGCGGCATCTCCGGCGGGCTGCGTGCCGTGGAACACCTGCGTCCGGTCTTCGCCGAACTCCACGCGGTCACCGTCCGCGACTCGGTCTGCTTCCCGAATCCGTGGGGCCGATTCGACGACGCGGGCGAGCTCACCGCTCCGAATGATGCCGACGCCGCCGCCGCGACCATGCTCGATCAGCTGACCTGGTGGGGCGAAGCACTGCGCGCCGCCCGCCTGGCCCAGCCGTACGGGAAGTGACCGCCGTGCTCACCACCGTCGAACCGACCACCAGCCGCGATCCGATGCGGGTCGCCCTGGTCCTGGTGGTCGGCATGATCATGGCGACGCTCGATCAGACCATCGTGAATGTCGCCATCAACAAGTTGTCGATGGAATTCCACGCGGGCCTGAGCACGATCCAGTGGGTCGCCACCGGCTACTCGCTCGCCCTCGGTGCCGTGGTGCCGACCTCGGCGTGGCTGGTCGGCCGATTCGGCGCCAAGCGGCTGTATCTGACGGCGATCAGCGCGTTCGTGGTCGGCTCGGTGCTGGCCGGACTGTCGTGGAACATCGAGTCGCTCATCGCTTTTCGACTGATTCAGGGTGCGAGCGGCGGGCTGTTGATGCCGGTCGGCATGACGATCCTGCTCCGCGCGGCCGGACCCGAGCGGCTGGGGCAATTGATGAGCACGCTCGGGTTGGCCATTCTGGTCGGCCCGCTGCTGGGCCCGGTGATCGGCGGATACCTGATCGACGAGGTGTCGTGGCGGTGGATGTTCTTCATCAATCTGCCGCTGGGCGCGTTGGTGCTCCTACTGGCGATGCGGGTGGTGCCCGACGACACGCCGGAACCGCCGCGGGCGCTCGACATCCGCGGGCTGCTGCTGATGTCGCCCGGGTTGGCGCTGGTCATCTACGGCGTCACCGCCGCGGGCGAGAGTGCCGGGTTCGCCACCCCCGCGGTGCTGGTGCCGCTGCTGGTGGGGATCGGCTTGATCGCCGCGTTCGTGCGTCGTTCGCTGACCACCTCGGTGCCGCTGCTGGATCTGCGCGTGCTCGGCAACCGGATCACCGGCACGTCCGCGGTGCTGCTCGCGGTGTTCGCGGGCGGCTACTTCGGTTCGATGTTGCTGCTGCCGTTGTACTTCCAGGTGGTGCGCGACGAGTCAGCGCTGGTGGCAGGCACTTTGGGGATTCCGTTCGCCTTGGCGTCGGGCGCGACGATGCAGGTGGCGGGCAGATTGATCGATCGGATCCCGCCCGGCCGGTACCTGCCGGTGTCGATCACGGTGGCGCTCACCGGGTTCGTGCTGTTCGTGGTCCAACTCGACGCGGACGCGCCGTACTGGGCGCTGTGCCTCACGATGGTGCTGATGGGCGCGGGCGGCGGCGGAACCCTGATGCCGGTGATGACCACGGCCACCCGGCCGCTGAGCCGCGAGCAGCAGCCTGCCGGGTCGACGGTGCTCAACATGATCAGCACCACCTCGATGGCGATTGGCACGGCGGTGGCCTCGGTGACACTGGGCGCGCTGCTCCCGGTGGCGGGTGGCCTCCAGGCGCTGCATGCCATGACGGCGGATCAGCGGGCCGAACTGGCCCCCGCTCTGGCCGACGCGTTCCAGCACACCTATCTGATCGCGCCCGTCATGATCGCGCTGGCGCTCGTCCCGGCACTACTCCTGCCCCGTCGCTAGAAGAGGCCGAACCGTCGTGCCGTGGACATCGCACCGCGGCACGACGGCAGGGGTCGGATCTATCCGGCGGGCAAGGCGGACATCGACGTCCACGTCGACCAGTCGACGGCCCAGTCGTAGATGTCGCCGTCGGCCTGGGACAACTCGATCGAGGTGCCGGTCACCTCCACCGGATCGCCGTAGAGCGCGGTCGGGAAGTAGGCCTGAGCATCGCCGGGCGAGAGGTTGATGCAGCCGTTGGTGACGTTCGACGAACCCTGGGCCGAGAGGGATTCAGGGTTGGCGTGGATGAATTCGCCGTTGTTGGAGATGCGGACGGCCCAGCGTTCGCGAACGTTGGTGTAGTACGGCGGATTCGACATCATGAAGTCCTCGTACTTCTCGGTGACGACGTGCACGCCCGAGCGGGTGACATTGCGCGGCTCGTTGCCTTCGCCGTAGGAGACCGCGAAGTCGAAGATCGTGGCGCCGTCGCGCACGACCTGCATGCGGTGGCTCGGTGCGTTCGCGATGACGATCTGGCTGCGGCCGATGGTGAAGTCGGAGGTGACATCGGAGTCGCCGTAGGCGCCGCCGCCGAGGTCGACGCCGTAGAGCTTCGCGGCGACGTGCACGGTGGTGCCGGGAGTCCAGTAGTTCTTCGGACGCCAGTGCACCCGCGAGCCGTCGTCGTCGGGCAGCCAGGCCCAGGATCCTTCGGTGCCCTGGTCGGTGGTGACGGTGAGCGCCTTCTCCACGGCCGCCTTGTTCGCGACCGGCCCCGCGAACTTCAGGATGATCGGCGCCCCGATCCCGACTTCCTGGCCGTCGCCGATATTGATCGTGGCCGGGACGGTCGACTGGGGGCTGATCGTGGTGAAGGTGCCGTCGATCGTGACCGGTTTGGCGTCAGCCCCGATGGCCGTCCCCGCCCAGGTGTACGACGCGCCGTAACCGAGCGGTTCAGAGACCTTGTAGGTGGTGCGGTCGGGGCTGAGCTGACCGGTGATCTGTTTGCCGCCGGCATTGGTGAGGGCGATCTGGTCGATCGTGCCATGGGCGACCGTCACCGAAACGGGCGCGACGGGATCGACATCGGTGGCTCCCGGTGTGGGCGCGATGGTGACCTGCGCGACCGGCGCCGCCGCCTCGGCATCCTTGCCCGGCCGGTCGATCGTGCACCCGGTGAGCACAACGAGCACCGCCAGCAAGATCACCGCAACCACGGATCGACCGCCACGAACGCCCACTTCACGGCGCTGCGCCGACGAACTACGACGCGCGGTAGCCCGCGCGCGCGCAACATACCGGTTACCGAATGTTTGCTCACGCATCGAATGTACGCCGAGCTATCGACCCGCACCCCGTGAGCGCGGTCTCACCACAACCGCTACTGCCGGTTGAGCCATTCCTCGGTGAACGTGGCCTCGTTGCCGAGGAGTTCGATCAGGCGCTCCGAGATGGCCGCCTCGATCTTGCCGCCGAACAGCGGGATCTTCACCTCGATGGTGCCGTTGATGGCGGTGGTGGAGCCGGTGCCGTCGTCGGGGGCCATGGTGACCGTGCCACGGACCACAGCGGGGGCGCCGTCCACGTGGGCTTCGAAGATGCCACCGATGCCGGTGTAGGTCTCGGTGCGCGGAATGACCAGGTCACCGGGGCGCACCGCGGTGATGGCGGGCGGGAGCTGGTCGGCGGGGATGGACTGCACCATCTGGACGCGGACCTGGTCGCCGTCGACGGCGAAGGCGTCGAGCCGGGCACCGGGGCCGCCGACCTCGGCGATCCGGGCCTTCCAGTACTGCTCGTCGGAGTACGCGGCGCGCACCGCATCGACGGAATGCGTGTAGCCGGCAGTGAACGCCAGAGGTGTAGCCATGTTCGACACGGTACCGTCTGCGGACGTGCGTACAACACGGGTGGTGTCCTCCGATCAGCTGCGTGACCTGCTTGCCGATACCGGCGCGAAGGTCCGCGATTCGGTGCGTTTGTCCGAATTGACGACCCTGCGGGTCGGCGGGCCCGCGCTGCTGGCCGAATGTGCGAGCACCGAGGCCCTGGTGGCCACGGTGAAGGCCCTGGATGCGGCCGGTATCGCGGTGCTGCTGGTGGCGGGCGGGTCGAACCTGCTCATCGACGACGCGGGCTTTGACGGCGTGGTCGTCCGGGTCGGCACGACCGATGTTGAGCTGGGCGCCGACGGCGTGGTGGCCGAGGCGGGCGCGAACTGGGACGAGGTCGTCGCGGCGACCGTCGCGGCCGGGCTGGGCGGGTTGGAGTGCCTGTCCGGGATTCCGGGCTCGGCCGGTGCGACGCCGGTGCAGAACGTGGGCGCCTACGGCGTCGAGGTCGCGTCGCTGTTGCGCCGGGTGCGTCTGCTCGATCGCAAGACCGGGGACGTGCGCTGGGTCGCGCCCACCGAACTCGGCTTCGGCTACCGGACCAGTGTGCTCAAGCACAGCGACGACGCCGTGGTCCTCGCGGTCGAGTTCGCGTTGGATCCGAGCGGGCTGAGCGCGCCGTTGCGCTACGGCGAACTGGCGAAGGCGCTCGGCGCGGGCGACGGCGAGACCCTGCCCGCCGAGCAGGTGCGCGCGCAGGTGCTCCGCCTGCGGGCAGGCAAGGGCATGGTCCTCGACCCCGCCGATCACGACACCTGGAGTGCCGGTTCGTTCTTCACCAACCCGGTCGTCACCGAGGACCAGTTGCCGCGAGTGCTGGCCGCGATCGCCGCGCACGTCGGCGACGACGTCAAGGTGCCCACCTATCCCGCACCGGACGGCACCAAGCTCTCGGCGGGCTGGCTCATCGAACGAGCCGGTTTCGCGAAGGGCTTCCCCGGTGAAGCCGCCGCCGCGCGCCTGTCGACCAAGCACACCCTGGCCCTGACCAATCGCGGCACCGCGACCGCCGCCGACATCGTCGCCCTGGCCCGCACCGTCCGCGCGGGCATTCAGGAAAGGTTCGGCGTGACGCTGGAGCCGGAACCGGTAACCGTCGGCATCGATTTCTAGGACCGAGCACAGACAACCCACCACTTCCCGCCGCCCACACCCCAACCACGTAACGTGTCCTGCCATGGCACGCAGACTGGACTACTCCGCTCGCTACCCCCTGCACACCACCGAAGAGCTGTACGCAGCCCTCCAGAGCAGGGACTACTGGGAAGCCCGCGTCGCCGAGATGCGCAAGCACGCGCCCAACAACGAAGTGGTCAGCCTCGACGTCTCCGATGACGGCATCGACGTGGTCCTGCACCACACCCTGCCCCGCGAGATGCTCCCCGAGATCGCCCAGACCGTCATGCGCAAAGACATGGTGATCACCCGCAAGGAGAGCTGGGGTCCCTTCGCCCACGACGAGACCGAGGGCAAGTTCTCCGCCTCGATCCCCGCAGGCCCCGGCAGCCTCACCGGCACCATCCGCCTTTTCCCCACCGAAACCGGCGCCACCATGCGCTTCTCCCCCACCGCCAAGGTCTTCATCCCCATGGTCGGCCCGCGCCTGGAGCAGTTGATGCTGGTGAACCTCGTCGACCTGTTCCGCGCCGAGCAGGAAGAAACCGTGCGCTACCTGGATCGAGAATCCGCCGAGAAGACCGTCTGACCCACCCCGTGGCCCCGAGCCGCAAGGCCGTCCCGCCGGTCGGCACCATCACCCGCGGCACCACGGGCGTCAATCGCCTCCGCCGCAGCGATCGCTGGCTCGTCAACGACGAACTCGTCAGCACGACACTGCGTGAGTCCACCACGCCCCTGGTTGTCGACCTCGGCTACGGCGCCGCCCCATGGACCACCTTCGAGCTGGCCGCTCGCTTGCGCACCGTCCGCCCCGACCTCGAGGTGGTCGGTCTCGAAATCGACCCGGCCCGCGTCGTCGAACCCCGCGACGGCGTCCGCTTCGCCCGTGGCGGCTTCGAACTGGCCGGTCTGCGACCCACCCTCGTCCGCGCGTTCAACGTCCTGCGTCAATACCCCGAGGACGCGGTTCCCGACGCGTGGTCCCGAATCCAGTCCAATCTTGCCCCCGACGGCCTGCTCGTCGACGGCACCTGCGATGAACTCGGTCGCCGGTGCGCCTGGGTGCTGCTCGACCGCCACCGCCCGCTCTCCCTGACTCTGGCCTGGGATCCCTTCACCGTCGACCGGCCCTCCGACATCGCCGAGCGCCTGCCGAAAGCGTTGATCCACCGCAACATCGCCGGTGAACGTATCCACGCCCTCCTCACCGCGGCCGACCAAGCCTGGGAGCGATCCGCGGCCATGGCACCGTACGGCCCCCGCGTCCGCTGGCGAGAAGCGGCGCAGATGTTGCGCGCCAACGGTTTCCCACTGCGCCCGTATCACCGGCGAATGCGCGACTGCGTGCTGTCGGTCCCTTGGGACGTCGTCGCCCCGTCACACCCGGCTTAACGCGCGCCGCACCCGCGTCGACGCGCGCGGCGCCAATTGCTGACCACCCCACCAGATCTCGTCGGTATCGCACCGATGGATCGCCACCGCGTCGGCCACCACCTCGTCCAACGCCGACTGCGAGATCTCGGTCTCGGCCAGATCGAGTACCGTCCGCACCGGCGTCGTCACCAGGAACGGCCCGGCCGACTCCACATCCGCCCCGCAGAGCTTGCGTCGGGTCAGCACCAACCGCGGCGTCACGGGCGGGCGGCCCGCCGACACCGACAGATGCAGAAACCGCGGTTGCAACCTGCCGAGCCCGTGGAGTTCGGCCGCACTCTGATACGACACCGCCGCCGCGCCGTCGAACCACGCCGCCCACATCGCGTACTCGTCCAGCGGCCCCACCCGCCACTGCCCGAGCCGCATCATCCCGACCCCGGCCCTGGTCACCGACCCGTCCCCCAGGGCCGCCCTGACCTGCGATTCGCAGCCGGTACGCAACACCTGACGCGTGGTGAAGAAGCCCGCGTGCCGCCCGGCGAGGCGCCGCAGCACCCGCCACCGATGATCCGCTGTCCCCGCCACCCGGCGCGCGTCCTCGCCAGTCATGAGTCCAGGCTACGCCCGGTCCAGTGCGCCAGGTCACATTTTGCTGTGAAGGCTTTCACCACGTCCTCAGAGCGGACACAGAAAGATCGGGAAGACTCTGATGCCATGACCACACAAAAGTCCCCACGCCCCAGGATCGGTCGGCGCTCTCTGGTGATCGCGTTGGCCGTGGTCGCAGCCCTACTCGTCGCGGCCATCGCCGGAACCGAAGCCTATGCCCGACACAAGATCTCGAGCTGCATCAGCGGCGCGTTCGAGCAACAGATGGGCTCGAGCATCGACGTGGGCTTCGGCCTGCGCCCGATCCTGCTGTCCTATGCGGACGGCAAGGTCGGCACGATCACCGTCGACAGCGAGGACAACCAGTTCGGCCCTGCTGTCGGAATGGTCGTGCACGCGAAATTCAACGGCATCGAACTCGTCGACCGCGGCCGAGGCGGCGGCACCATCGACAGCTCCACTGCCGATGTGACCTGGAACAACGACGGCATCCGCGAGACCCTCGGCACCATGGTCAGCGGCGTGAGCTCGTCGGCGAGCACCGGAGTGCTGACTCTCGATGTGCTCGGCGGCCTCGCCCAACTCGAGGTGCAGCCGCTCATCCGCGACGGCAACATCACCGTGGAGACGAAGTCGGCTCAGCTACTCGGCATCGGCTTGCCCACTGACCTCGTGCAGGGCATCGTCGAGACCTTCACCCAGAGCTTGCAGAGCTATCCGCTCGGCCTGCGCGCGCAGGAGGTCAAGGTCACCGATGACGGTGTGAACGTGCACCTTTCAGGTGGCAAGACCGCACTCGAGAGCGCCCCGTCCGGCCAGCAGTCCGAGTTCACCTGCTGATCATCCGAGGGCGGCGGCTACTCGGGAAAACCGTCGAGGACCGCGGCCGATTTCGACAACCCGAGCCGCGTAGCCCCGGCTTCGATCATCGCGGCGGCGTCCTCGGCGGTGCGGATTCCGCCGCTGGCTTTCACCCCGAGTCGCCCGCCGACGGTCTCGGCCATCAACCGCACCGCGTGCACGCTCGCACCGCCCGCCGGATGAAAACCGGTGGAGGTCTTCACGAAATCGGCACCCGCCTGCTCGGCCGCCCGGCACGCGCCGACGATCGCCTCGTCGGTGAGCGCGGCCGATTCGATGATCACCTTGAGCACGGCCCGTTCCCCGGTCGCCTCACGCACGGTGATGATGTCGGCGAGGACGGCATTGAAGTCACCGGCCGACGCGGCGCCCACGTCGATCACCATGTCGACCTCGGCGGCGCCCTGATCCACGGCAAGCCGCGCCTCGGCGCCCTTCACCAGCGAGTGGTGTTTGCCGGACGGGAAGCCCGCGACGGTGGCCACCACCAGCCCCGGCGCGCGCACCGGCAGCATCGAGGGCGACAGACAGATCGCGTACACCCCGAGTTTGCGCGCGTCCGCGATCAACGCGTCGACCTCGGCCGGCGTGGCTTCCGGAGCGAGCAGGGTGTGGTCGATCATGTCGGCCACTGCGGCCCGGGTCAGCGGCGCGGAAGTCATTTCCCGAGCATGGCATACGCGCGGCCGAGTCCGGCGCAGAGGGCATCGACGTATTCGGACATCGGCCGCCGCACATCATTGCGCTCACCTACCCAAATCCTGGAGACTTAAGCCTGTGCTGATCCGTCGCGAGACCCCAGCGGACGCGGTGGCGATCGCCGCGATTCACCGCGCCGCTTTCGCCCCGCATTACGCGGGCGATCCGGCCGTCACCGAACCACCCGAACCCGCCCTCGTCGAAACGCTACGCACCGACGAGGCGTGGATGCCGACGCTGTCACTGGTCGCGCTCGAATACGACATCGTCGTGGGGCACATCTGTCTCACCAGAGCCGGTATCGGCCCGTTCCCCGTGCTGGCCCTCGGCCCGCTCGGGGTCGATCCGGAGAACCAGAAGTCCGGCGTCGGCTCGGCGCTGGTCCATGCCGCCCTCGGCGCCGCCGATGCCCTCGACGAATCGGTCGTCGGCCTGGTCGGCGATCCCGACTACTACGCCCGCTTCGGTTTCGTCCCCGGCGCTCGCCTCGGCATCGTGCCCGACGAGGCCGAATGGGGGCCGTACTTCCAGGTCCGCCCGCTCACCGCCTACGATTCCGCCGTCACCGGCGAATTCCGTTACGCCGCACCGTTCTACGACCTGTAGATCACTCGAACACGACCGTGCGCCGACCGTGCACGAGTACCCGGCCCTCGAGGTGCCAGCGCAGCCCGCGCGCGAGCACGACCCGCTCGATGTCACGGCCCTGGCGCACCATGTCGCGCACGTCATCGGCGTGATCGACCCGGATCACGTCCTGCTCGATGATGGGCCCGGCGTCCAGCTCGGCGGTGACGTAGTGACAGGTCGCCCCGATCAGCTTCACCCCGCGCGCGTACGCCTGGTGATAGGGCCGCGCGCCGACGAACGAGGGCAGGAAGCTGTGGTGGATATTGAGCGCCCGCCCGGCCCAGTGCGCGCACAGGTCGGCGGGTAGCACCTGCATGAACCGGGCGAGCACCACAGCGTGCGGATCGTGGGAGTCGACGAGTTCGCGCACCTGCTCGAAGGCTGGGCCGCGCTCGGCCGGGTCCTTCGGGAACGGCACGTAGTGGAACTTCACCCCGTGCGCCTCGGTCATCCCCGCGAGGTCGGGATGGTTGCCGATCACGGCCTCGATGGTCGCGGGCAGCTCACCGGCCTGCGCGCGCCCGAGCAGGTCGTGCAGGCAGTGCCCGTCCTTGCTGACCAGCAGCACCGCCCGCCGCGGCGCACCGGAATCGTGGAGCTGCCAATCGGTCTCGGGACCGAAGTCGGCAGCCACCTCGGCGAAGCGCTCCCGGAGCTCGTCGATGGAGAACGGCACCGTCGAGGCCTGCACAGCCTGCCGGGTGAAGAACCACCCGATGTCACCGTCGGAGTGGTACCCGGCCTCCACGATCGAGCCGCCGAATTCGGCGATGAACGAGGAGATCCGGGCGATGATGCCCGGCCGGTCCGGGCACCCGAGGGTCAGCACGAACCGACGGTCGTCCGAGGTCACAGCGGTAGAACTCATCCGCCGATTCTCGCAGGCGATCAGGCCATGGCGCGCACGGGCTCGCGGACGGCGGAGAGTACCTGGGCCACTTCGGCATTGAACAGATCGAAGCGTTCGACATTGCCGAGATGCCCCGTCGGCAGCACCTTGAACCGGGCGAGTGTGCCCGCTTCCGCCAGCAGCGCGGCCAGGCGCTCGGCGTGGATCGCCGGGGTCATGTCGTCGCGGGCGCCCGCGAGCACGGTGGTGGGGACCGAGAAGTTCTTCGCGTCATCGCCCAGGTGCAGCGCGGTGAGCAGGAACCCGTAGCGCGAACGCGTCATCATCGGACAGCCGCGCACCACCGACAGCGCGTAGTCCAGCGTCTCGCGCGAGGTATCGAGAGTCATCACCTGACGGGCGAAGATCCAGCGCACCGGCTTGATCGGCGGCAGAACCACCGGGGTGCCGAGGATCAGCCTGCCGAGCCAGTCCGGCGTCGGCATCGACCGGCCGCGCAGAATCCGCAGCGGCACGTTGAGACCGGGAACCATGGTCGACACCTCGACCAGCGAGTGCGCGCCGGTATTGGTGAGGATCACCGCGGCGGCCTGTTCGGCGACGCGCTCCGGGTATCGGCCCGCCCAGGCGATGAGCGTCATCCCGCCCATGCTGTGCCCGGCCAGCACCGCGCGCTGACCCGGCAGCAACACGGCGTCGAGCACGTCGCACAGGTCGTCGGCGAGCAGATTCGTGCTCGGGCGGGCGTACCCGTTGGTGCTCTCGCCGTGGCCGCGCTGGTCGTAGGCGACCACGCGGTACTCGCCGGCGAAGGCGTTGATCTGGGCGTTCCAGTACTCGAGCGAACATGTCCAGCCGTGGGCGAACACGATGACGGGCGCGTCGACCGGGCCGTAGGCGTGCACCCGCAGGCGGGCGCCATCGGCGGTGACCACCGGAATCACGTCGTAGGGCATCCGCGGCGGATCGAAGGCCGCGAGCCCGTGCTTCCGTGTCCGCAGGTCGGCCCGGTGGGCCGCGAGGGTGGTCTCGACCACGGTGGATACCCGGCCGACCAGGTTCACCAGAGCCGTCGGCAACTTTGCGCGCATCGGTACACTCCTTTGTGTTACTGCTAGATACAGTAACACCGTGTACCACTCACCCGCGAGCCCTCCGAGTGGGCTTTTTTACCAGCGCGGGCCGCGCTGCACCTCGTCGACCTTCGGACGCACGTCGGCCAGGTACACACCGGTCGCGATGATCGCGATGAACGACAGCATCCCCAGCCCGCCGATACCGATCAGCAGAAACACCAGCGCACCGCCGAGAATGGCCAGCCAGATGGGCTTGGTCATCTTGTCGACGGCGGTAAAGGCATCCGAACGCTGGCGCACAGCGTGAATGAGCGCGAACACCGTCGCGCCGAAGGCGCCGATCCACAGGATCAGCAGAATCAGCGAGGTCATCCCATTCACCATGTTCACACCCCCATCATACGAACAGCGGCCCCGCACACACTTGGTGTACGGGGCCGCAGTCAGCAGTGATGCTTAGACCTTCTTCGGCGCAGGCGCAGCGGCCTTCTTGGCCGGAGCGGCCTTCTTGGCGACCGGAGCCTTCTTCGGGGCCGGAGCCGGAGCCGGAGCGGCGGGCTTGGCCGGAGCGGGCTCGGTGGTGACGGCGACGACCTCGGCCTCGACGACGGCGTCGACCTTGTCGGCCACAGCCTCGGCCTCGGCCTTGGTACGGCCCAGCAGGTCGTTGACCTTGATCAGGGCATCCTCGGCGCGAGCGGAGGCATCCTTGTAGAGGGTCTCGACGCGACCGATCTGCTCGTCGACGGCCTGGTTGGCACGCAGCCGGTCGACGGTCTCCTCACCGCGAACGGCGAGATCGGCGTAGATGTCGAGCGCCTGGCGGTAGTACTGCTCGGCCAGCTTGCGCAGCTCTTCGGGGGTGAACTTCTCGCGCAGCTCGGCGAGATCCTCCGGCAGCTCCGACGGCAGGCCGGAGATGCGGTCGCGCAGGGTGTCGAACTGGGCCTGCACGTCGGCGGGCACGTTCGCGATGCGCTCGCGGGCCTCTTCGACGCGGGCCTTGGCATCGGTGGCGACAACGCGGCCGCGGACGTCGGCGACAACGTCGTTCACGGCGGCGTAGATGGCGTCACCGGCGCCGACGGTGGCGAACAGCGGCTTGCTGACAGTGGCGGTCTTTTCGGTCATCAGTCTTCATTCTCCTGGTGTGGCGGAGTGTCAGTTGTCGTGAACGAAACGTCACTGTCTCGTCCGTTCCCCCCTGAGCCGGTTTCTTCCCCGTTTTCCCGGCGAAACGACTCATAGATTTCCAGCAACACCTGTTTCTGCCGCTCGGACACCGAAGTGTCGGCCAGCAGGGCGTCACGGACCGGGCTGTGCGGACGCTGTTCCAGAAATCCTGCCCGCACATACAACACCTCCGAGGAAACTCGCAGCGCCTTGGCGATCTGTGCGAGTACTTCGGCGGAGGGATTACGTAATCCGCGTTCGATTTGGCTCAGGTACGGATTACTTACCCCCGCCAGAGCGGCGAGCTGACGCAGGGACACCTGCGCACCTTCGCGCTGTGCCCTGATGAAACCTCCGATATCTTGAGCCGCGTGCGCTACACGACTCTCGGGTTGGTCTGTCATCGCTCACCTTCTGGCGTTGTAAGGCCAATACTAGAACAGGGTGCTAGCTATTGCAAGCACTACAGTTAGCACCCGGTCGGCTAGCGCGTACGCAGCCCCGGCTACCAGGTCTTTCAGTGGAACAGCAGCTGCGAGACGGTATAGATCACCAGGCCGGCGAGTGAGCCGACCACCGTGCCGTTGATTCTGATGAATTGCAGATCCCGACCGACCTGCAATTCGATCTTCCTACTCGCCTCGTCGGCGTCCCATCGGGCGACCGTATCGGTCACCAGTGTCGTGATCTCCGCGGAGTAGTTGCCGACCAGATAGCGAGCACCGCGGTCGATCCACCCGTCCACTTTGCCACGCATCGCCGGGTCGTCACGGAAGCGCTCGCCGAGCTGCTGCACATTCTCGGCGACTTTCCTGCGGAGCGTGGAATCCGGGTCGTCGGCCGACTCCAAGATCAACCGCTTCGCCGCTCGCCAGGTGGCCTCGGCCATTCCGGTGATCTGTTCGCGGCCCATGATCTCGGCCTTGACCTTCTCCGCCTTGGCGATCATCGCGTCGTCGTGTTGCAGGTCCTCGGCGAAATCCAGGAGAAAGCGATCGGCGGCCTTGCGCAATTCATGATCGGGATCGGAGCGCACCTTCCAGGTGAACTCGACGAGTTCCCGATAAATTCGCTCCGACAGCAATGTATTGACAAATTTCGGCGCCCACTGCGGCGCATCGCGCATCACGATCCGATCGATCGTGTCCTGTGAGCCGAGCGCCCACTGGTGCGCGCGCTCGGCCAACAGATCGATCAGCGGTCGCTGCCGGTTGTCGGCGATCATCTCCGAGAGCACCCGACCCAGCGGCGGCCCCCACAGCGGTTCGGCGATCCGCTTGACGATGGTGTTGTCGATGATCTGCTCGACGTCCTCGTCGCGCAGGGTGTTGACCACCGCGGTCAGGATCGTCGCGCTCTCCTTCGCCACCCTGACCGCGTGCGCCGGATCGGCCATCCACCGACCGACGCGCAGCGAGATCTGCGCCGATTCCAGGCGGGCGGAGACCACGTCGGGAGCGAGGAAGTTGGTGCCGACGAAGGCGCCGAGGCTCTCGCCGAGTTGGTCTTTCTTCTTGCGGATGATCGCGGTGTGTGGGATCGGCAGACCCAGCGGGTGTTTGAACAGCGCGGTGACCGCGAACCAGTCGGCCAGTGCGCCGACCATGCCCGCCTCCGAGGCCGCGCGGACATAGCCCACCCACTCGCCACCGCCGCCACGCGATTCGAGCCAGCGGCACAGCAGGTAGATCACGCTGGCCACGACCAGGAAACTGGTCGCCAGCGCCTTCATCTTGAACAGGTCACGTTTTTTGCCCGCCTCGTCGGTCATCACCGCGAAGTCGGCGGGCTGTGCGGCGGGCTCGGTGCGCGGCGTGAGAACCGCCGTGTGGCCGGGAGATTTCTCCATAGCCCCCATTCTGCTGTGCGCGCGGCGAGTGCGCCGCCGCCAACCCCGCGTGGCGGCTCCCACGACACGGCGAACCGCCCGGTTTGTCGTACGCGCGCGTAAGCACCGGAGTGTGGTAAATGCCGCAACGTAGCCCAAAGGAGCGCCACCCCACACCGGCGCGCCTAAGCTGTTGACTAGAGACGCCAACATCGATCACAAGGGGGCTGTTCTGTCCACCGAAGACCTTGTCGAGATCGGCGAGCAGTCGAGCCGAGCCAGTGTGCGCGGCGGCGGCCAAGCCGACGGCCGCAAACGTCGGTGGCGACAGCACAAGATCGACCGCCGCGAGGAGCTGGTCGACGGCACCCTCAATGCCATCCGCGCGCGGGGCAGCCAGGCCGGCATGGACGAGATCGCCACCGAGATCGGCGTATCCAAGACCGTGCTGTACCGCTACTTCGCGGACAAGAACGACCTGGTCCACGCCACCATGCAGCGCTTCATCGAAACCACCCTGCTGCCGCGGGTGTACGGCGCGATCAACCTCGACGCCGACGAATACCAACTCGTGCGCGCCGCGATGACCGAATACGTGGGCACCGTCGACGACGACCCCGAGGTCTATCGGTTCATCATGAGCAATGCCGCGGGCGACAAGTCCTCGCTGGCGGAGTTCGAGCGGCTCTTCGCCGAGGTGGTCACCACGGTGCTGGTCGATCGAGCGGGTAGCAAGGGCATGCGCACCGAGGGCGCGATGCTGTGGTCGTATGTGCTGGTCGGCGGCATCCAGCTGGCCACCCACTGGTGGACCACCACCGACAAGGCCATGCCCCGCCAGGACGTGATCGACTACCTCACGATGATGGCCTGGAGCGCGATCGAGGGCATGGCCCGCGCGGGCGGCTCACCCGAGATCTTCACCGCGCAACCGCATCCGCTCCCCGAGATGCCGCCGCAGACACCCTGACCAGGGTTTTCCTCCATTCGAGGGAGCGGGGCTCGACAACGCCGCGCGGTTGGCTACGCTGAACCGAGCGGGGCGCTGTGGCTTGCGTCACCGCGGGTGGTCGTGTGACGCTGCGCGTCGACACCACCGCGCACGTCGGCACCAACGGAGGTACCTCGATGGCGAAGAACGTGCCGACTTCCCGGCTTGCCCGCGGGACGAAACTGGGGGCGGTCGCGGCGGGTTCGGTCATCCGCTCGAAGAAGACCAGGCTCTCGATGCGCGGCCGCTCGGAGGCGGTGCGCGCACGGATGGCCGAGGAGTCGATGATCCGCACCACCGAACAGGTGGTCATGGTGCTCGGCACCATGAAGGGCGTGGCCATGAAACTCGGCCAGATGATGTCGGTGCTGGATCTGGATCTGGTGCCCGAGAACCACCGGGAGCGGTTCCAGCAGCGCCTCGCCGTGCTGCGCAACGCGGCGCCGACGGTCTCGTTCGAGTCCATGCGCGCGGTGATCGAGCAGGATTTCGGTGCTCCGCTGGCGGAGATCTTCGCCGAATTCGACTCGGAGCCGATCGCCGCCGCCTCGATCGGCCAGGTGTATCGGGCCACCCTGCACGACGGTCGCGCCGTCGCGGTGAAGGTCCAGTACCCCGGGGTCGACGCCGCCGTGCGCGCGGATCTGAAGAACCTCACCATGTTCCGCCGGGTGCTGGCCTCGGCGATGCCGTGGATCACGCCCGCGGTGCTCGACGAGCTGAAACTGAACATGGAGAGCGAGCTCGACTACCAGGCCGAGGCCACCACCCAGGCCGAGATCGCGCACCTGTACCGCGACCACCCGTTCATCGTGGTGCCCTCCTCGGTGCCCGAGCTGTCGACCACGCGCGTGCTGGTCAGCGAGTTCATCGACGGCGACGGATTCGACGAGATCCGGAAAATGCCCGCAGCGCAACGCGATCGGGTCGGCGAGATCATCTACCGCTTCTATGTCGGCTCGCTGTTCAGCTTCAACGAGTTCTGTGGCGACCCGCATCCGGGCAATGTGCTGCTCGCCCGTGACGGCCGGGTCGCCTTCCTCGACTTCGGGCTGTTCAACCGGATGGATCCCAAGCTGGTCGGCTTCGAGATCCAGTGCCTGCGCGCGGCCGCCGAGGATCGCGCCGAAGACCTGCGGCAGTTGATGATCGATCGCGGCGTGATCGATTCGCCCGAGGAGATCGGCGCCGAGGAATGCCTCGAATACGTGCTCGCCGCCTCGGAATGGTGTCTGGTCGACGAGGAGCTCACCATCACCCCCGAACTGGCCAGCGGCGCGTTCCTGCTCGCCGTCGATCCGAGGGCCAGCGAGTTCACCGGCATGAAGCAGCAGAACCTGCCGCCGGAGCACCTGTTCTCCCGCCGCGCCGACTTCCTCACCTTCGGCATGCTCGGCCAGCTCGACAGCACCAACAACTGGCATCTGATCGCCAGGGAATGGCTCTACGGCGATCCGCCGATCACCGAACTCGGCCTGGCCCACCGCGATTGGCTCAGTACCCATCCGCCGAAACCGGTGAAGAAGACCCGCGCCCGCAAGGCGAGCGCACCAGCCACCAAGCCCTGATCACCTTTTCGAAAGGCACGCAATGCCGCAGCACCGTGAGTTCGACCTGATCCTGTTCGGCGCAACGGGTTTCGTCGGCAAACTCACTGCCGAATACCTGCTCACCGCGGCCCCGGCCGACGCCAGGATCGCCCTGGCGGGCCGCTCGGCGGCCAAGCTCGCCGCCACCCGCGCCGAGCTCGGCCCGGCCGCTGCGAACTGGGAACTCGTCGTCGCCGACTCCAGCGATCCGGTGGCGCTGTCCGCGATGGCCGAACGCACCAAGGTCGTGGTCACCACCGTCGGCCCGTACCTGCGCTACGGCCTGCCGCTGCTCGGCGCGTGTGCCGCGGCGGGCACCCACTACGCCGACCTCACCGGCGAGCCGCTGTTCATCCACGACGCGATCGAGAAGTACGAGCAGGCCGCGGTCGACTCGGGGGCGAAGATCGTGAATTCCTGTGGTTACGACTCGATTCCGTCGGACTTGAGCGTGTACGAGATCTACCGCGCCAGCATCGCCGACGACACCGGCGAGCTCGAGGACACCACCCTGGTCGCCTATCTCAAGGGCGGGGCGAGCGGGGGCACCATCGACTCCGGACGCGCGATGATGGAAGACATCGCGGCCGATTCCTCGCGCGGCAAGATCCTGGCCCACCCGTATTCGCTGAGCCCGGACCGCAGCATGGAACCCGATGTGGGTCGCCAGTCCGATCAGGCGCTGGCCCGCGCCGACAGCATCGACGCGAGCCTCGACGGCTGGGTCACCACGTTCGTAATGGCCTCGCACAACACCAAGGTCGTGCGCCGCACAAACGGCTTGCTCGGCTGGGCCTACGGCAAGCAGTTCCGCTACCGCGAGGTGATGAACGCTGGTACCTCGGCCGCCGCACCGCTGGTCGCCGCTGGAATCGCGGGCGGCATCGTGGCCGGAATGGCTTCGGGCGCAGTCCTCTCACGCGTCTCGCTCGGCCGCAAGCTGCTCGACCGGATCCTGCCGAAGCCCGGCACCGGCCCCGGCGAAAAGGCCCGCCGCAGTGGCTGGTTCACCATGAAGACCTTCGCCCGCACCAGCTCCGGCGCCAAGTACCAGGCCACCTTCTCCGGCACCGGCGATCCCGGCTACCAGGCCACCGCAGTGCTGCTCGGCCAGAGCGGCCTGAGCCTGGCCTTCGACACCCTGCCCGAGCGCGCGGGCGTGCTCACCCCCGCGTCCGCGATGGGCGAGGCGCTCAGCGCGCGGCTGCGCGAAGCGGGCATGACCATCGAGGTCGCACGACAGTGAATCTCGCTCGCAAGACGATGAACGCCCCGGCGCTGGCGGCGGTGTACGAGCACGCGTGGCGACCCACGCTGTTCTACCTCGCCAGCGGCCGGACCACCGGCACCGACCGCCGCGACGCGGTCGACACCCTGCGCCTGAGCGGCCCCATGAAGGTGCTCGATCTGGCATGCGGCCCAGGCAATTTCACCCGCTACCTCAGCGGGTACCTGACCAAGGGCGGCTTCGTCACGGGCCTGGACTACTCGGCGCCGATGCTGGCCAAGGCCGCCGCCGACAACGCGAGCCCGCGCGTCGGCTACGTCCGCGGTGACGCCCGCACGCTGCCGTTCGCCGACGGAACCTTCGACGCCGTCTGCTGTTTCGGCGCCCTGTACCTGATCCCCGACCCGCTGGTCGCTACCCGCGAAATGATCCGCGTCCTCGCCCCCGGCGGCCGCATCGCGATCAGCACCAGCTACGCCGAAGACAATCTCTTCGGGTCGGCGAGCAGCCTGGCCGCGAGCCTGAGCGGCCTACGCCTGTTCGACCGAGGCACCTTCCCGAAGCTGTTCGCCAGGGCGGGCCTGACCGAAATCGACCAGCGCGTGCACCGTTTCATGCAATACGTGGACGCCACCAAGCCCCTGTCAGACCAGGCTTAGCCAGTAGTCCTGGAACTTCAGGAACACCAGCAGCAGCACCACCGCGTAGAACACCACCACCAGGGTCCAGCGCCATTCGGCGAGGATCCCCATCGCCCCACGCGAGCGACCCCACAGCTCCTGCGTGGTCACCGCGAACAACACCGGCACGGCCACCCACACCACCATGCAGTACGGGCACAGCGCGTTGATCCGGTACAGGCTCTGGAAGATCAGCCAGCACAGTCCGGCGATGCCGAGGACGGTCCCGATCCACAGCCCGCCCCAGATCCAGCGCGGGAATCCGATACCGACCACCGACAGCACCGCGAGTGTCACCACGACCGAGAACCCGACGACGCCGATCAGCGGGTTGGGGAAGCCGAAGACCGCGGCCTGGTCGGTCTTCATGATCGACCCGCACGACAGCACCGAGTTGATGCTGCACGAGGTGACGTAGTTCGGGTCGACGAACAGCTTGAACCGTTCGACGGTGAGCGTGAACGACGCCAGCCAGCCCGCCAGCCCGGCGATCAGCAGCAGCCAGGCCGAGCGGGCGGGGGCGGTGATCACTTCGCCGCGTCAGCGATCACGGGGGCCAGGCCGTTCTCGGTGAAGATCGCGTCGGACTGGTTCAGCTGGCCGTTGATGTACACCGACGGCGTCGACTCCACGCCGCTCTGCAGCGTGGTCTGGGTGATCTGCTGGATGTAGTCGTTGTACGGCTTGTCGTTGATGCAGGTCGCCACGGCGGGATCGGTGTACCCGACGTCGGTGGCGATCTGGATGAGCTCGTCGTTGCTCAGGCCTGCGCCGCCCTCGGCGGGCTGCTTCTCGAACATGGTCTGCAACCAGGACTGGTACTTGGTGGTGTCGGACTTCGCCACGCAGAACGACGCGTTGGCCGCGCGCGAGGAGTACTGGTTGGTCGAGGCCTTGTCGAGGAAGGAGATGATCTGGTACTCCACAGAGGCCGTGCCGTCGGCGGCGGCCTTGGCGAGGGTCTCCCCGTTGGCTGCCTCGAACTGCTTGCAGGCCGGGCACTGGAGGTCGGCGACCACGCGCACCTTGACCTTGGCATCGGGATTGCCGATCACAACGGTGCCGGTCTCGGTGACCGCCCCGCCCGTCGCGGGCAGCTGCGCCGCCGAAGTCGTCGACGATTCCTTGTCAGAATCGGACTTCTGCACGGCGATTCCGATGCCGATGGCCGCGACCAGCGCCACCAGGACGGCGGCGACGCCGACCTGGATCGCGATCTTGCGCTTCTTGTCGGCCGCCTCGGCCGCCGCCAGCGGATTCCTGCCCGAGGGACTCTTGCCCGTGCTCACCGTCGTCACACGCCTTTCGCTCGTTGGCTCCCCACCGGGAACATCATGCGGGCCGAACCTGAGAGTTTCCGCAAAGCTCGTTTTCAGGATTCGTCGAGTCGACGCAACTGCTCGGCGATATCGAAGTCGGCGGGCGGCCAATCGAGTTTCAACTGGGCCAGCGCGGCGATCAGCAACTCGGTGACCGCCAGACGCGCGTACCACTTGTTGTCGGAGGGCAGCACGTACCAGGGCGCGTACTCGGTGTCGGTGCGATCGAGAACAGCCTGGTAGGCCTTCTGGTATTCGGGCCAGTAGGCGCGTTCGGTGATGTCGGAGGGGTTGAATTTCCAGTACTTGTCCGGTCGCTCCAGCCGTTCGCGCAGCCGGCGCTTCTGTTCGTCGAGGGAGACGAACATGGCGACCTTCACGATGGTGGTGCCCGTGTCGGCGACCTCTTTTTCGAAGGCGTTGATCTGGTCGTAGCGCTGCTCCCACTCCGCCTGCGGCACGAGCTCGTGTACCCGCACCACCAGCACGTCCTCGTGGTGGGAGCGGTCGAAGACGCCGACCTGACCGTGCGCGGGCAGTTTGTTGCGGATGCGCCACAGGAAATCGTGCTGTTTCTCCAGCTCGGTCGGCACGCCGAAGGACGCGTGATCGACTCCCTGCGGGTCGACCGAACCGATGACGTGGCGCACGATGCCGCCTTTGCCCGCGGTGTCCATGCCCTGCAGGATCAGCAGCACGCTGTGCTGTCCACCGGTGCGACCGTGCGCGAACAGCTTCTCCTGCAAGACCGACAGCACCGTCGCCCGTTCGGCCAGCAGTTCCTTGCCCGAACGCTTGTCGCCGGTGAAGCCCGGCGTGCTCGAGGGGTCGAGATCAGCGACGCGCTGACCGTCGGCGCGCAGCGCGATATCAGCCGGTTCGGTCCAGTTTTTCGCCATTTCCCATGCCTACCACTAGTGGGTGGGTTTACCGGGCAAGCTCGACGCAATCGTTGCCTGCCAGCACTGCACGCCCGCCGGGTCTGCGATGTCGGCGCTGTGCACGTAGACGGGGTCTTCGCCCGCGCCACGCTGGGCGCGATAGTCGGCGAGGAGACGAAAAGCGACGGCGCCGAGCGGAATGATCGCGGCCAGGTTGACCAGTGCCATCGCGCCCATGAACACATCGGCGAGGTTCCAGATCAGACCCACCGAGCCGAGCGCGCCACCGAAGACGGCTACCAGCACCAGGATTCGGAAGGCGGTGAGCACCTGTGGACGAGTGGTGATGAATTCGATATTGGCGCGACCGTAGTAGAAGTTGCCGATCATCGAGCTGAACGCGAGCAAGAACACCACCGCGGTGAGCACGTGCCCGGCCCAGTCGCCCAGCGACGCCTGCAGCGCGCTCTGGGTGAGGTCGGCGCTACGCCGCTCGGACAGGTCGGGGTCGGTGGTGAGAATGATGAAGGCGGTGATCGAGCAGATCAGCAGGGTGTCGAAGTAGACGCCGAGCGACTGGACGAGACCCTGCTTCACCGGATGCGAAACATCCGCTGCCGCAGCCGCATTGGGCGAGGAACCGAGCCCCGCCTCATTGGAGAACATCCCGCGCCGGATACCTTGCGCGAGCGCGGTACCGATCCCGCCGCCGACCACCTCACGCAACCCGAACGCCCCGCCGACGATATCGGCCAGCACCCGCGGCAGGTCGGTGATATTGAGTGCCACCACCGCGATGCCGAGCAGCAGGTACACGATCGCCATCACCGGGACCAGCACCTCGGTGATGTGACTGATCCGGCGCACGCCACCGAAGATCACCACCCCGAGCAGCGTGATCAGACACAGCCCCACCACCGGGGCGAACCAGTCACCGTCCAGCGCCGACAGCGACGCCCGCCCGGTCGCCACGATGGTGTTGGCCTGCACGGCGTTGAACACGAAACCGAAGGTCACCGTGATGATCACCGCGAACGCCAACCCCTGCCAACGACGCCGCAGCCCGTATTCCATGTAGTACGCGGGGCCGCCGCGAAAGGTCCCCGGCTCGTTTTCGCGGCGCTTGTAGAGCTGGGCGAGGGTGGATTCCACGAACGCCGACGCGGCACCGACCGTGGCCATCGCCCACATCCAGAACACCGCCCCCGGCCCGCCGACACTGATCGCGGTCGCGACCCCCGCGATATTGCCGGTCCCCACCCGCGCCGCCGCGGAGATACTGAAGGCCCCGAACGCCGACACCGATTTCTTCCCGTCGGCGGCCGTCGGCCCCTTCTCCGCGACCACCCGGAACATCTCGGGCAGCATCCGCACCTGCACCACGCCGGTGCGCACCGTGAAGTACACCCCGGCCACGATGACCAGCGGAATCAGCAGCCAGTTCCAGAACACATCGTTGACATCGACGATCACCGAGTTCAGGGTGTCCATCCGGCGAACGCTACCGCCGGCGCGCGCCGTGACCGGTCAGGCTGCGTCCCATGTTGCTCAGTGGCTGAGGGCGGAGACGACGAACATGGCGGCCACGCCGAAGAGGGTGCACAGCAGGGTCAGTCGGGAGGGGTGGCCCGCGTGGGCTTCGGGGAGGATGTCGGCGGTGGCGAGGTAGAGGAGGAACCCGGCGAAGTAACCCATGTAGAGGCCGATCCAGTTCTCCGGGACGTGGATCACGGTGCCGAGAACGGCGCCTACTACGGGGGCGACGGCGTCGAGGGCCAACAGGATGAGGGCGCGTTTGCGGGCAGTGCCGTAGACGGTGGGAATGGTGAAAGTGTTGAAGCCGTCGGCGAAGTCGTGGCAGATCACGGCGATCGCGACGGACATGCCGACCGCCGCGCCCGCCTGGTACCCGAGGCCGATACCGAAACCGTCCAGGGTGCTGTGAAAGATCAGGCCGCCCGCGGCCAGGAGACCGACGGACTCGAAACCGTGCTTGTGCGTACCGAATTCCTGCTCGTGACCACGATGGATGGCGACCGCTCGCTCGATCACGTGCAGGCTGAGGAAGCCGAGGACCGCGGCGATCAACACATACGGGATACCGCGGAACATGCCGTCGGTCTGTTCGAGCGCCTCGGGAATCAGATCGAACGCGACCACGCCGAACATCACCCCGGCCGCCAATCCGAGAACCAGGTGCTTGCGGTCGCCGATCCGCATGGCGACGAAACCGCCGAACAGCGTCGACAACATCGACACCAGGGACAACAGGATCGCCATGCGCTGCCTATTCGTCGGTGGATGCGGCTTCGGACTCGGCCTTCTTGCGCTTCTTCTTCGACGGAGGCGCGTCGACCTCTTCGGTGACCTCGTAGCGGCGCACATACGCGCCCGCGAAACCTTGCAGCGTGGCGGTGACAGGAATCGCCAGCAGAGCGCCGGTCGGCCCGAGTAACGCGGCACCCGCGACCACCGCCCCGAAGGCCACCGCCGGGTGCATGTCCAGGGTGGTCGCGGTGATGCGCGGTTGCAGGACGTAGTTCTCGAACTGCTGATAGGCGACGATGAACAGCAGTATCCACAGGGCGGTGATCGGGTCGTGTACCAGCGCGACCAGCACCGGGAGCGCACCGGCCATATAGGTGCCGACGGTCGGGATGAACTGGGAGACGACGCCGACCCACAGCGCCAAGGCGAACGCCGACGGCACATCGAGCACCCGCAGCGCGACATAGTGCGCGATCGCCGAGCACAGCGCGAGCAGGGCCCGCGAATAGATGTAGCCGCCGGTCTTCTCGACCGCGATGTCCCAGGCCCGCAACACATGCTTCTGCTGTCTCGGCGGCAGCAGCGAACACACCCAGGTGCGGAAACGCGGGCCGTCGGCGGCGAAGTAGTAGGTGAACAACAGCACCCCGAGCAGCTGGAACAGCGCGCCGATCGCGACAGTGCCGATGCCCCAGACGTTTCCGGCCAGACCCACCAGATACTTCTCGATCGTGGAACTCCACTCCGAGGCGTATTTGGTCAGGTCGTCACCCGAAAGATCCTGGTGGAAGGTCGAATTGATCCAGTTCACCAGATCCTGGACGTAGTCGGGGGCGTTCGCCACCAGCATGGTCACCTGGTTGACCAGCAGCGCGCCCAGCGTCCACACGAACGCGACGATCACCACCAGCAAGGCCAGGAACACCGCGCCGGTGCCGGCCCCGCGCGGAACACCGCGCGCGGCAAGCCAATTCACCGCGGGTTCGATCGCGAACGCCAGGAAGATCGACACCAGCAGCACGGTCAGCAGGCCCTGCATCTTGCCGAGCACCCAGAATGCCGCGATCAACCCGGCTACCGCGAGCACGGAATACAGCAGCGCCCTCGGCAGCCAGCGCGGTGGTGTTCGCACCGACCAGAAGGCAGGCAGAGGTCTCGAGTCGGCGGACCGTGCGGCAGGTTCAGCGGATTCGTCCTGGGCAACCACGAATGTCACGGTACCCAGGACGAGCGCCCACCAGCCCGTCGGCGCGCGTACGCCGACCCGGACAGCTACACCGTGGCGGTGTCGATCACGAACCGGTACTGGACATCGCTGGCGACCACGCGGTCGTAGGCGGAGTCGATCTCATCGGCGGAGATCAGTTCGATCTCCGCGCCGATCCCGTGCGAGGCGCAGAAGTTCAGCATCTCCTGGGTCTGCGCCACGCCACCGATCATCGAACCGGCCAGTGACCGGCGGAAACCGGCGAGGTTGCGCCCGGTGACGCTCATCGGGTTCTCCGGCAGGCCCAGGATCACGAGGGTGCCGTCGAGGGCGAGCAGGCGCAGGTAGCTGTCGATGGGCAGGTCGGCCGAGACGGTGTTGATGATCAGGTCGAACCGGCCGCGCAGCTGACGGAAGGTTTCCTTGTCGCTGGTGGCGTAGTAGTGGTGGGCCCCCATGCGCAGGCCGTCGTCGCGCTTGCGCAGCGACTGGCTCAGCACCGTCACCTCCGCGCCCAGCGCCGCCGCGATCTTCACACCGACGTGCCCGAGCCCGCCCATCCCGATGATCGCGACCTTCTTGCCCGGTCCCGCGTTCCAGTGCTTCAGCGGCGAGAACAGCGTGATGCCCGCGCACAGCAGCGGCGCGGCGACGTCGAGGCCGATGCCTTCGGGGATCGCGACGACGAAGCTCTCGTCCACCACGATCTGGGTGGAGTAGCCGCCCATCGTGTACCCGCCCGGCTGCGCGGTTTCGGGGACGCGCGAGTTATAGGTCCAGGTGGGACCGTTGGTGCAGTACTGCTCCTCGCCCGCCAGGCACGGCACGCACTTTCCGCACGAGTTCACCAGGCAGCCGACGCCGACCCGGTCACCGACCTGGTACTTGCGCACCGACGAGCCGACCGCGGCGACGATGCCCGCGATCTCGTGGCCTGGCACGCACGGGTACTGCGCGCCACCCCATTCGTCGCGCGCGGTGTGGATATCGGAATGGCAGATACCGGCGTACTTGATATCGATCAGCACATCATCGGGACCGACCTCGCGACGTTCGATCGTGACCTTTTCGAAGGCCCCGTCAGGAGAGGGCTTGGCGTAGGCGGCAGCGGTGCTCATGGCTACATGCCTACAGCCGCATGCGTGCTTTGCCAAGTAGGCCGCGCCTCGACCGCGTCCGTATCGAGACCGGCGGACGCGGAAAACCGGTCACAATGGATTGGTCGGCTCGCGAGAGAGGACATCCGCCATGAAGCGTGTCGGACGAGTGCTGGTGACGATGCTGGTCGCGCTGCTCGGGGTGTGCGCGTTTCTCGGGTATCGCGGGGAGTTCGCCCTGGTCGAGCCGGAGTTCGTGGCGCAGGCGCAGGCGCCCGTGCTGGTGCCGCTCGACCCCGCGCTGGTCGCGGGACAGATGGAATCGGTTCTGGTCAATATCGACGTCGACGCGGCCGGTTTCGGCATCGGGGCGGCCGGATCGGGGATCGTGCTCACCTCCGACGGACAGATTCTGACCAGTCATCATGTGATCAAGGGCGCCGAGGCGCTGAGCGTCACCGATATCGCCAACGGACTCGTCTACGAGGCGACCGTGCTCGGCTACGACTCCGGCGCCGACATCGCGCTGCTGTCGTTGGCCGGGGCTACGGGACTACCGACCGCACGGCTCGGCACCTCCGCCGACCTGCGGATCAGCCAGGATGTGCTGGCCATCGGCGACGCGGGCGGCGACGGCGGCGAGCCGACCTCGGTCGCCGGTCCGATCACCGATCTGGACGCGACGATCGTCGCCATGAACTCCGCCGACCTGACCCGCAAGGCACTGAACGGGATGGTCGAGATCGCCGCGCCGGTGATGGGCGGGCAGTCCGGCGGCGCGCTGGCCGACGCGTCAGGGGCGGTGGTCGGGGTGATCACGGCGGCGTCCGGCGAGCACGCCCGCGCCGAGGGCAAGCCAGCCAACGGCTACGCCGTCCCGATCGACACCGCCATGCGAATCGTGGCCCAGATCCGTTCGGGAACCCCCACCGACACCGTCCACATCGGCCCCACCGCCACCCTCGGCGTCCAGGTCATCGATGCCAGACCCGCCGGCGCCCAGGTGAGCTGGGCCTTCTACGGCCAGCCCGCCCGCGAAGCCGGTATCACCATCGGCGACGTGATCACCGCCGTCGACGGCGTCTCGATCACCACCGCCAAGGCCCTGAGCGCCGCCATCAACCTCCGCAAGCCCGCCGACCCGGTCCGCCTCGACGTCACCTCCCCCAACGGCACCACCCGCACCGTCGAAGCAGTACTCGCCCACGGAACCCCCAACTGACCTTGTGTCACTCGAGGGTTTGGAGGAGTTCGACGAGGGTGAGGCGGAGCTTTTCCATGTGGGTTCGGCGGTAGAGGGCGGTGTCGTATTCGAGTTGGAGGGTGAGGCGGTCCGCGATGGTGAAGGTGGTGAGTTTCGGGGGCATGGCCGGGCCCATGGCGTAGACGTCGTCGCGGACGAAGGCGATGTCGTCGGGGATCGAATGGGGTTGCAGGCGGCCGATATTGGAGATGGCGATGGTGGGGGGTGCGGAGAGGAGGGCGGCGGTGAGTTCGTCGTTCACGAGTTGGGCGGCGAGGGGGAAGTGGGCGGGTTCGCGGCGGTCGAGGCCGGCGCGCAGGCCGGTTTCGATCGCGTGAGCCAGTTCGAGCTGGGTGGTTTCGCCGGTCGCGTGGACCAGGACGCCCGCGCCGGAGGCGAAGTTGACGACCGTCTCGGCGGGTACCGGCGGGTCGAATTCCGCGCGAACGTCGGCCGCGTACCCGCAGATCATCGGCAAGGGGCCTGATTCGGAGAATCGAGTTCGGAAGGCGGTCAGCGCCGTACCTGCGAGCAGGCTGGTCACCGAAAGGCCATGGGCGCGTGCCACTGTCACGAGTCCGGCGGTCTCCTCGGCGCTCAGTTCGATGCGCTGCATCGCGAATCGGCCGAGCGGATCGGTGCCGGAACCATCGCGGGGCAGTGTTCGCGGCGCGTCCTCGGGACCCATCGTCGCCGCGCCAGCCCTGATTTCGTCCAGCCATGCTCCGGCCGCCGCGACCGAAACCACCTCGGCCAGCCGGGTATCCATGGCCTCGGGCAGCGCCTGATCCGAATTCGCCTCCGGCACAGCAGAACCTGTCGCGTGTGCCGCGTAATGCCGCCACATCTGCCCGAGCAACGCGAATCCCGATCTGCCATCGGAGATTCCGTGATGGACGACCAACACGATCTGCTGACGCAGACCCGCCCGCAGCAGGTACGCGCGAAACAGCCCGTCACTCCAGTCCCTCGGCCCGTTGACCAGCGTCAGATACTCGGCTTCCCCACCTTCGACGATGTCGAGCCGAGGCCGGAACTCGTCGTCGCGGACGAAATAGCCAACGCCGTCGTCGGTCACCACCCGACTGCGCAGCAGCGGATGCGCGGCGGCGAGTTCGTCGAGCACTGTCCGCAGGATCGTGGGGTCGAGCACGCCGTGCACCGTGGTGCCGAGAAACAGTGGCATCCCGCCGGTCGGCACGCTGCCGATGGTCGTGCCGGTGCCGAAGAAGCTGGATTCGAACGGGGAGATACGTCGCCGAGAGGTCATATGCGAAACATACATCCGTTTCATACACTTGTCACTGACGTTTGTTTGAAACAGATGTCACAAACAGACGTATGCGCCGCTTGCTATCGTGCGCGGGTGGGAACGCGCGAAGATCTTCTGGAAGCCGCCAAGCAGTGCCTGGCCGAACGCGGCTATGCCCGCACCACCGTCCGCGATATCGTCGCCGCCTCCGGCACCAACCTCGCGGCCATCAACTACCACTTCGGCACCCGCGACAAGCTGCTCCAACAGGCGATGCTGGAATCGAGCGCGAGCGCGGTCACGCAGATCCTCGACGCCCTCCCCGCGAGCGATCCGGCCGATCCCACCGCCCGCCTCGAAGCGTTCTGGCACAGCCTGATCACCTCGTTCGTCGAGAACGCGCCGCTGTGGCACGCCAATGCCGAATGCCTCAACCAGGCACTGCACTCGCCCGAGCTGCGCACCGAACTCGCCCACGCGCAGGGCCGGGCAAGGCGCGGTCTGACCGAGGCCTTCGGCAACGGCGACAGCAATGTCGGCGCGATCCTGCAGACGATGATCGGCGGCCTGCTCCTGCAGTGGCTGATCGACCCGGACAACGCCCCCACCGCGCCCGAGCTCACCGCGGGCGCCCGCGCCATGATCCGCGCCTGACCCGCTCGACCACCGAACCGGCGCGCAGCGATCTCACCCGCTCCGGGCGATGTGAGCCGCCCGAGTATCGGCGGATGCTGGTGTCGCGCGGTCCGACGATGGTCGCGCGACGCGGACGCCAGGACGAGGAGCGCGCATGCCGGATCAGAACGTCCCCGAATTGACCGCACAGGCCTACCTGTACGGATTCCCGCTGGTCTTCAACCTCGATTCGATCGAGCGATTGCTCCACGAGGGCATCGGCGATCTCCCCGCGACGCCGTTCAACGACTTCGCCCATGCCCGCACCCTCGCCGACGCCTCGGCGACCTTCGTCTCGATCAACAACGACACCGTGTACTCGATCGGTCTGATCGACCTGTCAGTCGGTCCGGTGACCTTCCACGTGCCGGAGGCCGGCGAGCGGTACTACGTCATGCAGTTCATCGACGCCTGGACCGACAACTTCGCCTACGTCGGCACGCGGGCCACCGGAAACCGCGCGGGCGACTACCTCCTGGTACCGCCGGGATGGACCGGTACCGCCCCCGACGACACGACGGTCATCCATTTCCCCACCGTTATCGGCGTGATCGCCGGACGATGGGCCTGCGCCGACGAGGCCGACCTCCCCGCCGTGCACGCCTTGCAGGACGCGCTGACCTTGACAACCGCCGACGGAGCCGCACAGCCGACGGGACTTCCGTCGCCGGATCCGACGGTCGCCCCGGACCTGATGTTCCTCGAGAAAGTCCGTGTCTGGTCGCAGGCGTTTCCTCCCGCGAAGCGCGATCTCGCGCTCCAGGAATCGTTCGCGCCGATCGACCTGACCACAGCGGGCGCCTCGCCCTACCTGTCCCTCGACCCGGATCGAGCATCCGCGCTGCGCGCCGGATTGGGTGAGGGCCAGGAAGAACTGAGCAACGCGACGAAGAGCGGGGCTGGCGCCGGGGAGAACGGCTGGCAGTCGATGCTGCACCTTTTCGACTACAACATCGACTTCTTCGAGGTCGGCACGGTCGACGACGAGAACTTCAAGATCACCGACCCGAACCAGCGAATCATCGCTCGCGCCGTAGCCGCCAAGGCCGGACTCTGGGGCAACCACGCCTACGAGGCCGCCTACGCGATGATCTACACCGACAGCACCGGCCAGCAGCTGACCGGCGCGAACGCCTACACCCTTCGCCTCGACCCCACCCCGCCGGTCGACGCCTTCTGGTCGATCACCATGTACTCGACCCCGGACTTCTACCTGTGCGCCAACCCGATCGACCGCTACTCGATCGGCGACCGCACCCCCGGCCTCGTCTACGACGACAACGGCGCGCTCACGATCACCATCAGCCACGCCGAACCCGCCGACCCCAAAGCCCGCGCCAACTGGCTCCCCGCCCCCGAAGGCGACTTCCGCCCCTGCCTGCGCATGTACCAGCCCCAGCAGGCAGTCCTCGACCAGTCCTACGTCCTCCCCCCGATCATCAGGGCCTGATCCGAATCACGCTGTGTCCGTTCGACGCCCAGACAAAGGGGCGCACCGGAATCCGGTGCGCCCCTTGTCTTGTTCGCTTACTCCTCGGTCGCGGCAGCCGCCTGGGCGGCCAACGCCCGTCGACGAACCCGGCGAGCCGCGGCCACCATGTTCCGCAACGACGGCTCCAACTGCCAGTAGTGGCGGGTCTTGAGGCCGCCGTCCGGGTTGGCCCACAACCGTTGCGGGGTCACGGCATTCGCGGCCTGGGTGAGCAACTCGTCGAACTCGTCGATGTCGGGGATGCGGGCCGAGCGGCTCTCGTACACACCGGGACCGACGCCGTGGGTGAGGCCGTGGCCGGAGGACAGGTCCTCGGTGAGCGCCTCGATGACCCATTCGATCGAGCGGGTCGCCACGATCGCGGTGACGTCGGCATCGAGCTGATCGATCGCGTCAACCACCTCGGTGCGGCCGGAATAGCCGATGTGGGTGTGGATCTGGGTGTCGGAACGCACGCCGGAGGTGGCCAGCTTGAACGCGCCGACCGCCCAGCGCAGGTACTCCTCGCGGCCGTGCGGGCGGGCGGGGAGCAGCTCACGGATGGCGGGTTCGTCGACCTGGATGATCGCGATTCCGGCCTTCTCCAGGTCCACCACTTCGTCCCGGATGGCAAGTGCCACTTGGTCGGCCGTCTCGTAGAGCGGCTGATCCTGGCGGACGAACGAGCGCGCCAGCATCGTGACCGGCCCGGTGACCATGCCCTTCACCGGCTTGTCGGTCAGCGACTGCGCGTAGGTGGTCCACTCCACCGACATCGGCGCGGGCCGCGCCACATCGCCGTAGACGATCGGCGGGCGCACACACCGCGAGCCGTACACCTGCACCCAGCCGAAACGGGTGGTCGCGAAGCCGTCGAGCTGCTCGGCGAAGAACTGGATCATGTCGTTGCGCTCGTGCTCACCGTGCACGAACACGTCGAGGCCGATGTCTTCCTGGAGCCGGATCGTCGCCTCGATCTCGGCCTCGACCAGCTTGCGGTAGTCGTCGTCGGACAGCCGTCCCGAGGACACCTCGTGGCGGGCCTGACGCAGTTTGCCGCTCTGCGGGAACGAGCCGAGCGTGGTGGCGGGCACCAGGGGCAGGTTCAACCGCTCCTGCTGCGCGGCCGCGCGCTCGTCGTAGGGCGCACGTTCGCGCATCTGGGGCGTCACGGCGTACACCCGCTGACGCACCGCGTGCTTCTGCTTGAAGTGCACTTCGGTGGGCCGCTTGCGCCAGTGCTCCGACGGGCCCTCGGTGAGCGCCTTGGCGAGCGAGACGACCTCGCCCACCTTCTGTTTCGCGAAGGCGAGCCGGTCGGCCACGTTGCCCTCGATGTCGTACTCGGCGAGCACGTCGTAGGGCACGTGCAACAGCGTGGTGCCGGTCGACACCACCAGATCCGGGCACACCTCGGCGATCGCGTTCAGGTAGTTCAGCGTGACCACCCGGTCGGCCCGCCACACGTTCTGGCCGCTGATGACACCCGCGTAGATCCGCTTGCGCTTGATGCCGGGGATCGCCGCCAGCTCCTCCGGCTGCATACGGTAGGAGGCCAGGTCGAGGCCGATCGCCTCGACATTGCTCGCGGCCAGAATCCGCAGCGCCTCACCGAAGTCGCCGTACTGCCCGGTGACCAGGATGCGCGGACGCAACGGCGCCTTCGACAGCTGGGTATAGGCCTTCTCGAACGCGGCTAGTTCGGCGGGAGTGCGCTCGCCGGTGAAGCACGGCTCGTCGAGCTGCACACAGGTCGACCCTCGCTTGGCGAGGATCGAGAACAGCTCTTCGTAGAACGGCAGCAGCTGATCGAGCAGGCTCAACGTGTCGAACTCGGTCTCGCCCGGCACATGCCCGGCCTTCGACAGCAGCAGCAGCGACACCGGGCCGAGCACCACCGGACGCAACTCGATCCCGCGGGCGGCCGCCCGGTCCCACTCGTCGAGCAGGGCCTCGGGATGCAGCGAAAACGTGGTGTCGGCGTCGAGTTCGGGCTGACGGTAGTGGTAGTTGGTGCCGAAGAATCGCACCAGCTCGAGCGGCGGGGTGTCGGGGTTGCCGCGCGCCATCAGGAAGTAGAAGTCCAGCGGGTCGAGACCCTCTTGAAATTCCTTGAAACGCGAGGGCACCGCACCGAACAGCAGCGCGTTGTCGAGGATGTGGTCGTAGAAGGAGAAGGTGTTGCCCGGTACCTGGGAGAGTCCGGTCGCGGCCAGCTCGTTGAACTGACGCTCCTGGATATCGCGCCCTACCGTGAGCAGTTCCTCGCGTTCGAGCGATCCGCGCCAGTACGACTCGAGCGCACGCTTGAGCTCTCGGTGCGGACCGATCCTCGGGTATCCGAGAACGCTCGACCCGAATCCATCGGTGACGTTGACCATGACCGCCGATACTCCCTTTCGATCACACGCTGCGCTCGAGACATAGCACCGGGCACGCGAGCGCGTCCGGCTACAGCAGCTTAAGCCGCAAGAACGCCTCCGCGCCGCTCCCCCCGCAAACCCCGAGCACCTGAGTGCCTCTTCTTGTAAGTCTTTTAGGGGCCCGCCCTGATCTGGACTGAGCGGAGGGTGCGACGAAGGAGTACCCGGAGGGAGGGAAGATCAGGGGCCCGAAGGGCCCCGCTCGAGCGCGCCAGCGCTCCGATCAACACAGCCCTCCGGTGAGCAAACTTCTATTTGCCGTACTGGTAGAACCCGGCTCCGGTCTTCTTACCGAGCAGCCCGGCTTCGACCATGCGCATCAGCAGCGGCGGCGCCGAGTAGAGCGGCTCCTTGAACTCGGAGTACATCGAGTCCGCGATGGACTTCACGGTGTCGAGGCCGACGAGGTCGGTCAGCGCCAGCGGGCCCATCGGGTGGGCACAGCCGAGCACCATCGCCTTGTCGACGTCGTCCTTGGTGGCGAAGCCCGACTCGACCATCCGGATGGCCGAGAGCAGGTACGGCACCAGCAGCGCGTTGACGACGAAACCGGAGCGGTCGGCCGATCGCACGATCTGCTTGCCCAGGATCTCGGCGGCGAACTGCTCGGCGCGCTTGGCGACCGGCTCGCTGGTCTTGAGCGTGGTGACCAGCTCGACCAGCGGCAGCACCGGCACCGGGTTGAAGAAGTGCAGACCGACCACGCGCTCGGGGTTGGCGGTGGCGACGGCGATCTTCATGATCGGGATCGAGGAGGTGTTGGAGGCGAGCACGGCGTTCGGGTCGGTGACGACCTTGTCCAGCTCGGCGAAGATGGCCGTCTTGACCTCTTCGTTCTCGACAACGGCCTCGACCACCAGCTGACGGTCGGCGAAGTCGCTGAGATCGGAGGTGAAGCGCAGCCGCCATGCGGCCTGCTCCCGCTCACGCTCGGTGATCTTGCCGCTGCTCACGCCACGGTCCAGCGAACGCAGGATGCGTGCGCGGCCCGCTGCGGCGAGTTCACGCGTGGTCTCGTAAACGAGGACGTCGACGTGCGCGCGTGCGCACACCTCCGCGATGCCCGCGCCCATTTGTCCGGCGCCGATGATGCCAACGCGCTGAATCTTCTCGCTGCTGCTCACGTCCCGCTCCTGCTGTGTGTCTGGCTGTGGGGTGGCTGGGGAGGTCATAGCGACCAAAGTATAGGGATGCCCTCCCTCACCGAGGGCTGATCGGCGAGGGAGGGCGTACACCCCTACCGGAGTAGAGGAAAGACGTTGCCGGTCAAAGCAACTCCGAGGGAGATCAGTGGAACTGACCCTCTTCGGTGGAGCCCTTCAGGGCGGCGGTCGACGTGTTGGGGTCGACGGTGGTGGCGATGGTGTCGAAGTAGCCGGCACCGACCTCACGCTGGTGCTTGATGGCGGTGAAGCCACGCTCGGCAGCAGCCTTGAACTCGCGCTCCTGCAGGTCGACGAACGCGGTCATGCCCTCGCGAGCGTAGCCGTGCGCCAGGTCGAACATGCCGTAGTTGAGCGAGTGGAAGCCCGCCAGGGTGATGAACTGGAACTTGAAGCCCATCGCGCCGAGCTCACGCTGGAACTTCGCGATGGTCGCGTCGTCCAGGTGCTGCTTCCAGTTGAACGAAGGCGAGCAGTTGTAGGCCAGCAGCTGGTCCGGGAACTCGCTGCGAACCGACTCGGCGAACTTGCGCGCGACCTCGAGATCCGGGATACCGGTCTCCATCCAGATGAGGTCGGCGAAGGGGGCGTAGGCCTTGGCACGCGCGATGCAGGGCTCGATGCCGTTCTTCACACCGAAGAAGCCCTCGGCGGTACGGGTGCCGTCCAGGAACTCACGGTCGCGCTCGTCCACATCGGAGGTGATGAGGGTGGCGGCCTCGGCGTCGGTGCGGGCGATGATCACCGAAGGCACGTCGGCGACGTCAGCGGCCAGACGCGCGGAGGTCAGGGTGCGGATGTGCTGCTGGGTGGGGATCAGCACCTTGCCACCGAGGTGGCCGCACTTCTTCTCCGAAGCCAGCTGGTCTTCCCAGTGCACACCGGCGGCGCCGGCCACGATCATGGCCTTCTGCAGCTCGTAGGCGTTCAGCGCGCCACCGAAGCCGGCCTCGGCGTCGGCCACGATCGGGGCCAGCCAGTTCTTGACCGTCTCGTCGCCCTCGACCTTGGAGATCTCGTCGGCGCGCGACAGCGCGTTGTTGATGCGACGCACGACCGCGGGAACCGAGTTCGCCGGGTACAGCGACTGGTCCGGGTAGGTGTGGCCGGACAGGTTGGCGTCACCGGCGACCTGCCAACCGGACAGGTAGATGGCCTTCAGGCCGGCGCGAACCTGCTGCACGGCCTGGTTGCCGGTGAGGGCGCCCAGCGAGTTGATGTAGTCCTCGTTGTTCACGAGATCCCACAGGATCTCCGAACCGCGACGGGCGAGGGTGTGCTCCTCGACGACGTTGCCCTGCAGCTTGGAGACCTGCTCGGCGGAGTAGGTACGGGTCAGGCCGTTCCAACGCGGGTTGGTGTCCCAATCCTGCTGGATTTCCGCTGCGGTCTTCGGGGTGCCGGGGAGAGACATCTCTTGACTCCACTTCCTCGTGTGGTCGGTGCCCCACACAGTCGGCGTGCGAATCAACCGGCGGCTGAAGGCTTTCGGTTGCACATCTCGTACTGCTGGAGCAATTTGCAGGCTTGCTAGGACTTACTAGGGCCCAAGGGGTGTACTTCCAAACAATGGCACACCCGGAAATAGCCGTCTACCTGTTGGTTGTGTGAATCTCAGCTAGTTTTGTCGACGCGTTTGCTAACTTTGCGAAATTAGCGGGCTGATTGCAAGCATCGGGCCTACCGGCGGGTAGTGCTGACCAGGAGTTTTAGCATAACGCTCGTACTGTTAGCGATCACCGGGCGGGCGCCCTCCGACACTCCCGAGCCTTCCAGCGTGTGAGTCGTTTCACACACCACGCCGGACACGAATGATGTGCGTGTCGTCACTCGATTCGGTCACGACGCGAGGATTCCCCCATCGCCCCCCAGAAGTGGGTGCACCGCCCAGCGTGCGAGACACTCATCCACCGAGACGAAAGAGTGGGTCCATGAGGATTTCGAGGATCGCGGCGACATCGCTGACCGTATTGGCGGCGGCCCTGTGCCTGGTACCGGTGGCGAGCGCGCAACCGAACGAGTCGGCGGGCACCGTCGTCGGCGTCGAGTCGCTGTCCGCCGCGGCGACCCTGCCCGGTTCCGCCCGGGCCGAGCGCCTGCTCTACCGATCGACCACCGCGGGCGACCAGCCGACCACCACCAGCGCGGCCGTGTATTTCCCCGCCGGCGAGGCCCCGCAGGGCGGCTGGCCGGTGATCGCGTGGGCACACGGCACCGTCGGACTCGGCGACGACTGCGCCTACAGCGTGGCCGGGCCCGCCGCGGTCGAACGTGACTGGGCCTACCTCGGCACCTGGTTGAACCAGGGCTACGCGATCGTCGCCGCCGACTACGCGGGCCTCGGCGGCCCCGGCGAACATCCCTACCTGAACGGCATCGCCGAAGCGCACAATGTGGTCGACGCGGTAAAGGCCGCGACCGAGCAGTACTCGTCCCTGTCGAACAGGTGGGCCGTGGTCGGCCAGTCCCAGGGCGCGGGCGCCGCGGTGTTCACCGCCCGCTACGCCACCGAATTCGGCGGTCCCGCCTTGGACTACCGCGGCGCGGTGGGCACCGGCGTCCCCGCCTACATCGAGGACGTCATCGGACTCCTCGGCCCCGGCGTGCCCCCCATCGCCCTGAGCTCACACCTCACCGCCTACGTCCTGTACATCCTCAGCGGTCTGCGCACCACCTACCCCGACCTGAACATCGACGGCCTGCTCACCGACACCGGCCGCACCTGGCTCGCCCGCGCCCAAACCGAATGCATCGGCCCTCTCGGCGACGAACTCGCCGCCGCGAAGCCCTCGATCGGCAGCATGTTCGCCCGCCCCATGTCCTCGATCCCCGACGTCCACGGCCTGCTCGCCCACTACATGGGCCTGCCCGAATCCGGCTACGACCGCCCGCTCTTCCTCGGCCAGGGCCTCCAGGACACCGACGTGGTCACCCCCGAAACCCTGCGCTACGCCGCGGTCCTGCAAGCCAACCGCCAGCCGCTCACCTTCCGCACCTACCCCACCGACCACGACGGCACCGTCAACGCCTCCCTGGTCGACTCGGTGCCCTTCGTCAGCGCCTTGTTCGCCTGACCCGAGTACGAAAACGGCCCCGCGCTACGCCAAGTAGCTTGGGGCCGTTACCTTTTCGAACGTACAGTCGCAGGCGTGAGAATTATTCGATCCGCCGTCCTTGCCGCTTTCGTGCTGCTGCTCGCACCGGCCTTCGCGCACGCCGACCCGCCGCCGATCTTCACCCAGGAAGAACAGTGCGAGACCACGCGCACCCTGGTCGACAACATCCGCGCCGCGAAACCCGATGCGACGCCGGAAGAGATCGCGGCCGCGTTCGTCGACTACATGGATTCCATGGGCGCCTACAACCGCGTCCCGCAGGCCAAGGAATCCGATCGCCAGATCACGCTGAGCAACATCGAACGCTGCGGTTTGGCCTAGGCGCCGGACCGACGTCGACCCCGCGCGCAGCGGGGTCGGCGTCGCGCGATCAGTCGCCGAGGAGCCGAACCCCCGCCGGGTGGACTTTGCGCCAGTGCTCGGCGATGTCGATGCGGCGCGTCGTCCACACCCGGTCGTGCGATCGGACGTGGTCGAGGAACCGTTCGAGGGCGGCGGTGCGGGCGGGACGGCCCGCGATGCGGCAGTGCAGGCCGACGGACAACATCTTCGGGGAGCCTTCAGCCCCCTCGCGGTAGAGCACGTCGAAGGCGTCGCGCAGGTGGGCGTAGAACTCGTCGCCGTTGGCGAAGCCCGCCGGGGAAGAGAAGCGCATGTCGTTGGTATCGAGGGTGTACGGCACCACGAGGTGGTTCTGGCCGCGCACCTCGGTCCAGTAGGGGAGATCGTCGGCGTAGGAGTCGGAGTCGTAGACGAAACCGCCCTGTTCGACGACCAATTCGCGGGTGTTCGGGGAGTCGCGGCCGGTGTACCAGCCGAGGGGAGCCGCCCCGGTGAGGTCGGTGAGGATGCGGACCGCTTCGGCCATATCGGCGCGTTCGCGCTCGCGATCGATCAGCTGATACGACTTCCATTGCAGTCCGTGGCAAGCGATTTCGTGGCCGAGTTCGGAAAAGGCCGCTACCGCTTCGGGATTGCGCTGCATCGCCCGCGCCACGGCGAAGACGGTGAGCGGGATGCCGCGCCGTTCGAAGGCGCGCAGCACCCGCCACAACCCGGCGCGCGAGCCGTATTCGTAGAGCGATTCCATGCTCATGTGCCGGTTCGGAAAGGCATCGGCGGGCGTCATTTCGGAGAGAAAGGTCTCCGAATGCGGCGAACCGTCGAGGACGTTGTTCTCCCCGCCCTCTTCGTAATTCAGCACGAACTGCACCGCGATCAGCGCGCCGTCGGGCCACTGCGGGTCGGGCGGATTCGGCCCGTATCCGACGAAATCGCGGAGCTCGCTCATGCGCTGAGCTCCCCGTAGAGGCGCAGCCGGGCGAGGCCGCCGTCGGGATAGATGTCGAGTCGTACCTCTACTACCGAGGCGGCCGCGAGGGCGAGCGCGAAACGATGCCGGGTGTCGGGGAGCAGGTCGGTGCGCGGCAGGAGTTCGACTTCTGTTCCGTCGCTGGTCAATCCGGTGAGCGACGCGGAGGCGGGGCTGTTTCCCAGGAAGCAGGAGGTGTCGATCTCGGCGAGACGGATCGCGCCGGGGCCCGCCAATTTGATGCGCACCCAGTCGTTTCCGTCGTCGCGGCGACGCGCTGTCTCCCAGCCGTCGCCCATCTCCCTGGCCAGGCCGGGGTAGAGCATCTGGTTCGGCGAACTGTAGAAGCGGTTCGAGCAGTCGAGCACGATGGCGCCGTTTTCCAGCGCGGCGAGGTCGAGCGGGCCGAGGCCGAGGAGCGCGGTATCGGGGCGACCTTCGCCGTGCACGCGAAGGCGGGCCACGCCGCCATCGGGATGCATGGTGAGTTTCACATGGGTCCACCGGTTCTCGTCGTCGACGGCGAACGGATTCCGGCTGTCGCCACCGACCTTCACGCGGTCGAGCAGGGTCACCCAGTCGGTGCGGGCGGCGATCTCCTCGGCGGGCGGGTAGCCCTCGATCGCCAGCGCCGACAGCGACACCTCGGGCGGAAAGTTGCCCTTGAACCAGGCGGTGTCCACCACCACGCCGCGGATCACGCCGGGCACGCCGAGGCGCACGACGGCCGAATCGTCACCGGGTCTGCCGCGATGCCTGCGGGTCTCCCAGCCGTCGTATACCTGACCCTTGTGCCCGAACGTCGCCGGCTGGTATTCCGACGGACCCGGGCTGACGAGGTTCTCCTTCTCCGCGAAGAATTCGTCGTTCGCCCAGATCACCGAACCGCCAAGGGTGCGGACGGCCAGATCCGGGAGCAGGGTGAAATCGTCGCTGCCGTTGACTCGGCTCACGGGTGCCTCCTCTGGTCGGGTTCGATATTACTGGTATACCGCTATTTGCGGGGGGTCGCTCATGTCGTACGCACCCGCCGAGCGGCGAGGTCGAGCAGAACATCGCCGGTCAGGTCCGGGGCCTTCGCGAGTAGTTCAGCCTCGGTGAACGCCCCGGCACGCAGGCCACGCAGCACGGTGCTCGCCAGCGCTTCGGCGGTAGCGGGCTCGTCCAGCACGCCCCCGCCGCGCCGGTCCAGATAGGCGATCAGGCGCGGCACCGCCACCTCGGACGCGCTACGGAAGAAGTCGTAGGTGGCGAGCCAACGGGTGATCAGGTGACCGGGGTGCATGTCCCAGCCCTGGTAGTAGCCGCGACGCAGCGCCCGGTCGACCAGGCGGTAATGGTTGGCCATCGCGCCCTCGGGATCGACATCGGGGACGATCTGGGTGGAGCCGTCGCAGATCCACACCCCCGTCTGCGCGGCGGCGACCTGCATCACCGACTTGGCGTAGTCGGCGGCGGGATGGTCGAGGGCCTGATCGGTGGCCGCGATGCCGCAGGCGGCGGTGTAGTCATAGGTACCGAAATGCAGTGCGCTACAGCGTCCGTCGGCCAGCTGGATCATCTTGACGATGGGCGCGGTGCCGTCGGAGGCGATGATCGCCTGCGGGCTCTCGATCTGCAGCTCGAACCGCAGCGACCGTTCGGGCAGGCCGTGGCCACGCTCCAGCCCGGTGCACAGGTCGACGATCGCCGACACCTGTTCCGCGGCACGGATCTTCGGCACCGTGAACACGAAGCCGGGCAGCGCGCCACCCGCCCCGTCGAGGACGAGTTCGAGGGTCCGCAACGCGCGCCGACGTTCGTTCGCGGCCAGCCCCTTCGTCCGAACACCGAAAGAGACCGGAGCGCCGGGCTTTTCGGCCCACGCCGCCAACGCCTCCCCCGCCACCTTCGCCGCCGCGTCCTCTTCCTCGTCGGTCCGGAACCCGTAACCGTCCTCGAAGTCGATGCGCATGTCCTGCACCGGCCGGTCCGTGAGTTGACGGCGCACGGCAGGCAGCGAGCCGGTGACGTCGAGGCCGACGAGGAAGTCGGCGTGGCGATGCAGCAACTCCGAGGCGGTAGCCCCCCACTCGGCGGGGGTCTGCGCGGTGGCGCGGTCGGCGGCAACGTAGGCGGTGTGCACGGGCTGGACCCGGTCACCGGCCCCGGGGTAGCGCACGCGCAGTTCGGCGTCGACGGAGTCGAGAACGGAGTCGATGCGGGCTCGAATATGTTCGGGCAGGCGAGTATTCACCCGGCGGTTCCTTCCTTGATGGCCCGCCACACCCGGTCGGCGGTCATCGGTAATCGGTCCGGGCGGACACCGATGGCGTCGCGGATCGCGTTCGCCAGGGCCGGGGCCACCGGGTTGTAGGGGGACTCACTCATCGATTTGGCACCCAGCGGGCCCAATTCGTCACTCGTTTCGGCGAAATAGACCTCCGTGCGGGGCAGATCGGCGAACTGTGGAACGTGATAGTGGCGCAGCGTCCTGGTGGTCACCACACCGTATTCCGACCGCATGTCCTCGTAGAGCGCGGTACCGAGTGCTTGCGCGACCCCGCCTTCCACCTGCCCGCGCAGCTGCACGGGGTTGAGCACGGTGCCCGCGTCGGCGACCTGGATCGATTGCAGAATCCGGACCACACCCGTCGAGGGCTGGACCGCCACCCGGAACGCGTGGACATTGAAACTCACCGAGCGCGGGGTGCCCGCGTGGGTGCCGTGGGCGATCAGCCCGCCGTCGGCGAGCAGTTGGGCCGCGGTGATCAGCTCGTCGCCGCAGCGCACGCCGCCCGCCTCGAGCAGGCAGTCGCGTTCGGGGTGGCCGCTCACCTTCGCCGCCCTCGCCAGCATCATCGCGTGCAGTTCGAGCGCCGCCGCGTAGGAGGCTTTGCCCGCGACCATGGTGCCGGTGGAGCCGAACGCGCCGGTGTCGTGGCCGACCACGTCGGTGTCGGACTGGCGGATGACGATCCGCTCGGCGGCGGTGGCCAGTGCCGTGGCCGCGAGCTGGGCGTGGACTGTCGTGGTTCCGTTGCCGAATTCCGCCGTGCCGACTCCTATTTCGTAGCGACCATCGGAGAGCAGGCTCGCCGTGGCATCGGCATGGTGTCCACGCGGGGGCACGGTCGCGATCATGGCCACGGCCATCCCCTCGCCCACCTGCCAGTGCGGGCCGGGCGCCGCGACACCGTTGCCGCGACGGAGTGCCTGTTGGGCGGTGTCGAGGCATTGGTCGAGACCGTAACTGCCGAAAGTCAGGTCGGAATCGTCGATTTCGGCGGCGGTGAATTGATCGCCCGGAATCACCACATTGCGACGGCGGAATTCGAACGGGTCGATGCCGAGTTCGCGGGCCAGTTCGTCGATCGCCGATTCGACGCCGAAGATCACCTGGCCGAGCCCGTACCCACGGAACGCGCCGGAGGGAACGTTGTTGGTGTACACCGCTTGCGCGTCGACCCGCTTGTTCGGGCAGCGGTAGACGGCCACCGATTCGCCGACCGAATGGAACATCACGCCCGCGCTGTGATTGCCGTAGGCGCCCGCGTCGGCGAGGACGTCCACCGAGAACGCGGTCAGCACCCCCGCCGCGTCGGCGGCCGCGGTGACCGCGACGCGCATCGGGTGACGGCACGTGGCCGAGGTGAATTCGTCGGTGCGGGTGAACTCGTATTGCACGGGATGCCCGGTGCGCAGCACGGCCAGCGCGATGAGATCCTCGGCCAGCATCTCCTGCTTCGCTCCGAATCCGCCGCCCACGCGAGTGGCGAACACTCGCACGCGATCTCGATCCAGCCCGAACAGGTGGCACAGTTCGTCGCGTACAAGGAACGGCACCTGCGTGCTCGAGCGGACGACGAGCCTGCCCGCGTCGTCTAGCCAGCCGATTCCACCGTGGGTCTCCAGGTGCACGTGCTGCACGCGAGGTGAATTCCACACGCCGCTCACCACTTTCGCGGCTTGCTCGATGCCGGCATCGAAATCACCCACACCGCCGTGGATCTCGGCGATCAGATTGCGCCGCGCGTCGGCGATCCGTGCCGAGTCCGGCTTGTCGGCATGCAGCAACGGTGCGCCATCGGCCAACGCTGCCTCGGGCTCGAAGACGGCGGGCAGCACCTCGTACTCCACGTGCAGCGCTCGCACCCCCGCACGTGCGGCGTCCAGGGTCTCCCCCACCACGGCGGCTACCCGTTGCCCCACGAACCGGACCGTGCTGTCGAGCACGAAGGTGTCGTCCGGATCGTCCTCGCGCAGTTCGTGACGAGCCGTGGAGAACGCGGTCCGCGGTCCATCCACATGCGTCAACACCGCGTGCACACCCGGCACCGCCCGCGCCGCGGCCACGTCGATGGAGACGATCCGCGCATGCGCGTGCGGACTGGCCAGCACCGCCAGATGCCACGGAGCCACCGGCGGCATCTGCTCCCCCGCCCCCGGCACCACGTCCATCGTGAACGCCTCCCCACCCCGCACGATCCGCGCCCCCGCGGGCGCCCCCACTCCGTCGCCGATCTGCCCCGGCCGATACTTCCGCCGCATCACCCCACCGACCCGCGCCTCCACTACCGACACGGCAGACGCCCCGACCTGCGGCCCTTCTTCGGCCGAGACCGCGGTGACCTCGCCGGCCAGATGCCCGCCCACATAGGACTCGACACCAGGCCCCTCCGCGACGACCGGCCCCTCCGATCGTGCCGCTTCATCACCTCGCGCCCGCACGTCATCACCAGGCGCATGAGCTGACCGACCGTCATCGCTACGCGCCGCGGTGGCCGCAGACACGTCCGGCAGCGTTCCCGTGTCCGGCGATTCCACCTGCGACTCGGTATTTGTGCACAGTGATGCACAGGGTGCGGCCAAGGAATCGGCGATGGCGCGATAACCCGTGCAGCGGCACAGGTTTCCCTTCAGCAGTTCGGCGCGTTCCGCGTCGGTGATTGCCTGAGCAGCCGAGTTGTCCACAGCTGTGTCGGGCCGAACGGCGGCCAGACCCGATGCTGTCACCACCATTCCAGCAGTGCAGAAACCACATTGGAACCCGGCGTTCGCCACGAAGCTGCGCTGCACCGGGTTCGGCCCGTCCGTATCGCCGAGTCCCGCGGCGGTCGTCACCGCGCGGTCGGCGGCGCGGTGTGCCGGGATCAGGCAGGAGTGGACGGGTTCGCCGTCGAGCAACACCGAGCAGGCGCCGCAGTCGCCGGAGTCGCAGCCCTTCTTGACCGCCAGCTCACCGTGTTCGCGCAGCAACGTGCGCAGGCACTGGCCGGGCCGCGCGCTCACTTCGACCGCACGGCCGTCGATATCGAGCCTCATGAACCACCTCCGTGTTCCGTACTACGCAGCCATCTGAACTCACGACGCCTCCCCGAGTTCGGCGGCGACCTCGGTGGCCAGCAGCCCGGTCACGTGCTCGCGCCAGTCCGGCGCACCGTGTGGGTCGTCGAACCACACGTCGTCGTCCAGTTCGGCCAGCGCGTCGGTCACCTCGGATTGCGAAGGTAAGGAATCGAAGTCGAGGACGATCGGTCGCACCGTCGCCGCAGTGACGGTGATCGCGCAGCGGTCGTCGGCCTCGCGTCTGCCCATCACCACCGATCCGGAACGCCCGAGCGGAGCCAAGGCGATCTTGCGAAAGCTGGTGCGCGCCAAGAGACTCGAAGTGGGCACCAGAAAGGAGCGCACGACAGCGCCCGAGGCGAGCAGATTCTCGCCGGGCCCGGTGACGAAGTCGCGCAGGCTGATTCGACGCTCGCCGCCGCCACGTGGCCAGATCACCGCCGTCGCGTCCAAGGCGACGAGCGCGCCGAGTACCGCACCAGCGGGCAGCGACAGGCACACATTCCCGCCGACGGTGGCGGTGCGCCAGATCTTGTGTGAGGCCAGCAGCGCCCGGCAGGACTGCGCGAACAGCGCCGTCCCCGGCCACTCCGGCCGCAGCATCGGCGTGCCGAGTTCGCGGCCGGGCCCGGCGCCGGCGAACTCCGCCAGCGTGCAGGTCGCGGCGATCTCCAGCCCTTGCGCGCCTGCCGTCAGCGGCGCCCAGCCGAGGGTGGTGATGTCGACCAGCCGGTCGAGATGATCGTGCGGCTCGGAGAACAGGAAGGTGCCGCCCGCCAGCACCGCGCTACCCGCTCCGACCTGTGCCAGATCGGCGCGCTCGCGGGCGAGAACAACCTCGGAAACAGTATCCAGATCCACGTTCACCTCGCTTACCTCACCGGCCACAGTAGGGGCCGGGAGTTGCCACGATGTTGCACGAAACCCGCGCCAGATTGCGCCGCGGTTAACCCGGTGTACGCCATCCAGTGTGCGCCGATCCGAGCAAAACCGCAGTTCAGCACGCCGTCGCCGACGACAACCGCCTTCAGCCGACCCGCTGCGCCCGATCACGCACCGGCCAGCAGCGTGGCTTGCGCCTGGGCCACCTCGGCGCCGACCGACATCTCGTCCACGGTGAGCACCACATCGTCGCGAACAACCTCGCGCCCGTTCACCACCAGCGCGGCCAACGGCGGAGCCGACCCGAGCACCAGCGCGACAACAGGGTCCTCGATGCCCGCGTGAGCAGGGGTATCCAGCCGCCACAGCGCCAGATCGGCCAGCTTGCCCGGCTCGATGGACCCGATCTCCTCGGCGCGCCCGAGCACCCTCGCGCCGCCCATGGTCGCCAGTTCCAGCGCGGTCCGCACCGTCATCGCCCGCGGCCCGCCGACCGCCCGCGCATACAGCAGCGCGTTGCGCGGCTCCTCGATCATCGAACTCGACTCGTTGCTGGCCGCACCGTCGACCCCGAGACCCACGGGCACACCGGCCGCCACCAGGTCGGCGGTCCGCGCGATCCCGGCGCCCAGCCGACCGTTCGACGTCGGGCAGTGCGCGATCCCGGTCCCGGTCCGGGCCATCGCCGCGATCGCCGGGTCGTCGAGATGCACGGCGTGGGCATACCAGACGTCCTCGCCGAGCCAGCCGAGCTGTTCCATGTACTCAGCGGGCGTGCACCCGAACTTCTCCAGGCAGAATTGCTGCTCGTCGAGGGTTTCGGCGAGGTGGGTGTGCAGCCGGACTCCCGCGGAACGCGCCAGCGCCGCGGACTCGCGCATGAGATCGGCGGTCACCGAGAACGGCGAGCAGGGGGCCAGCGCGATCCGCACCATCGCGTCGAAGGACGGGTCATGCCAGTCCTCGACGGCCGCGGCACTCGCGGCGAGGATGTCGTCGATCGACTCCACCACCGAGTCCGGCGGCAACCCGCCGTTGCTCTGTCCGAGATCCATCGACCCGCGCGCCGGGTGGAACCGCAGCCCCACCTCGGCGGCCGCCCCGATCTCCGCGGCGAGCAGATCGCCGCCGCCACGCGGGAACACGTAATGGTGATCCGACGACGTCGTGCAGCCACTGCGCGCCAGCGAGACCAGCGCGCCGGTGGCCGCGGTCCGCACCGATTTCTCGTCGATCCGCGCCCACACCGGATACAGCGTGGTCAGCCACTCGAACAGGGTGTTGTCGGCGGCCAGCCCGCGGGTGATCCACTGGTAGAGGTGGTGATGGGTGTTGACCAGACCGGGCGTGAGTACACAGCCGCGCCCGTCGATCCGCGCGACCTCGGGACCGAGTTCCGGCGGCTCACCCTCGCCGACGGCATCGATCCTGTTGCCACGCACGGTGACCCAACCGTGGCGGTACTCGGTGCCCGCCGCGTCGACGGTCACCACCGCGCATCCGTGGATCAGCAGATCCGGCGCGCTCACGGCTGCCACGCGATCCCCGCGTCGGGTGCGTCCGCGCGCGCCAGGGTGGCGTGGATCGAGCCGTACGGCCGGTCGGCCGCCCAGAAGACCTCACCCTTGTTCTCGATCTCGAACTGCGCCAGGTCGTAATCGAAGTGGTGCTTGTTCGGCGCCGACAACCGGATCTCGGCGAGCATCGGAAAACGTTCCAGCGCAGCCGTTCCCATCGCGTACAGCGTCTGCTGCAACGCCTTGGAATACGTGGTCGCGAACAGTTCGAGCAGCGTGGCGCGAATCCCGGCGTACACCTCGTCCCAGTCGACTCCACCGGTTTCGGCGAACCGCCACTGGACCACCAGCGAACTGGCCAGCACCCGATCATGGGTCGGCGCGAGGGTCGTGTACTCGTCGGTGAGGAAGTCGGCGAACTCCGAGCCGGTCGACTTGAGCAGCACCAGGTCCTTGATCCCGCCGATCACCCAGGTCTGTTGCTCGGCCCCCGTACCCGCCACCGTCACCGCGGCCGTGCGCACCTCGGGCCCCTGCCGCACCCACGTGTGATCGTGTTCGGCGCCGCCGATCGACACCCGTTGCCAGCCATAGGAGTCCACGTCGATCCGCGCACTCGACACCGGCTCGACCGTATCGACGAAATGCTTCGCGAGCGCGATCGCGTAGTCCTCGATGGTGTCGAGGCCCGGCTTCTTCGCATAGATGAAAGCGGTGTGCTTCTGGGTGTCGGTGGGCAGAACGTGACGCTGGTCACCGTCGGTGTATGCCGCCTCGAAATCGCCCCGCAGAGCGGTGGAGACGTTCACGTCGCGAATCTCGTGGCGCGCGTTCTCTTTGTAGAAACGCACAACCCGATTCTCGGCCTTGCCATATCGATGATCGGTCAACACGATCGGACCAGTCAGTGCCATCTCAGCTCCCTCGGTAGGTGGAATAGGCGAACGGCGACAGCAGCAGCGGCACATGCAGATGCGGCTGCTCACCCACCGTGAACGCGACGCAGACTTCCGGATAGAAGGTCTCGCTACCCTGCGCCGCGAAATAGCTGCCGGTGTCGAAGAAGAGGCGGTAGTCGCCCGGATTCAGCCCGGCCGCAAGCTCTTTCACCCGCCCGTCGGCATCGGTGAGCGCTTCGGTGAGCCGCTGGTCCTCGCGCATGAGCCACACGGCGACACCCGCCGCGGGCGCACCGCGCACAGCATCGAGGACGTGGGTGCTCAGGCTCGTCATGACACCACCAGTCCCGCCAGGCGCAGCCGGTTGATCTTCGACAGTTCTGTTCGCATGACCTGCCTTTCGGTCGACGGATCGTTGTCCAAGCGCGCCCGCAACACCGCCAGCAACTCCTCGCCGCTGCGGCCCGCGGCGCAGACCAGATAGATATGGCCGAACTTCGCCTCGTAGGCGCGATTGCCCTCGGCCAGCGCCGAGCGCACGTCCTGGCCGGCCACGCCGGACTGTTCGCGCGCCGACACCGCCGAGGTCGGGCGGTCGCCGATGCGCGGGTGACCAGCCAGCGCCGCGTCGATATCGGCGTCATCGAGCGAGGCCGACGCCGCGTCGGCGGCCGCCGACAGCGATTCCGTGGTCGCGTAGGGACGCGCGGCCGCGACAGCCCGTGCCCAGCGCGGCGCGGAGCAACAGGCAAGCAATGCCTCTTCGGCCGTCGCCGCAGGTAGATCGTTGAAACCCGCGAGGCTCAACCCTTGGCTCGTCATCGATCCAGCATCGCGCGATCCCCGCCCCGCCGCCACCGATGTGCAGTCCATCACGTCGGCGTGTCGTCGCCGCTGCGCTCCCCTGTTGTAATCGAGCGGCAACATTGCGTCATTACCTTCGCTCACATGCCCCCGATGGACCGTTCCGAGCACTCCTCGTGCACGGGCATCGTCCTCGCGGCGGGTGCGGGCACGCGATACGGCAAACCCAAGGCACTCGCCGAGAACGGCGCCTGGCTGCGCTCGGCGATCACCGCCCTGCGCGACGGTGGTTGCGATCCGGTGATCGTCGCGCTCGGCGCGACCGGACCCGATCCGGCCGCTCTCGGACTGCCCGCCGGTACCGAGTGGCGGTGGGTAGCCGACTGGGCGACCGGACTCTCCGCGACGGTGCGCGCGGGCCTGCGCGCCGCCACCGAGACAGGCACCCGCTATGTGGCGTTCTTGCCCGTCGATACTCCCGATGTCGGGGCCGATGTGGTCGCCAGAGTGCTCGCCGCGGCGCGTTCGAGCCAGAGCGGACTTGCTCGTGCTGTGTTTCTCGACACACCTGGACACCCCGTTGTGATCGAGAACAAGCACTGGGAAGCCATTTCGGAGGTAGCTGTAGGCGATACCGGGGCCGGTTCCTATTTGGGCGGTCGACAGGATATGGTGTGCGTCACGTGCACCGACTTGGCGACAGGGACCGATCGCGATTTCCCGGAAGTCGGCGCACGGTGATCGGAGTTGTGAGATATGCGCGATATCGTCGATGACCTTCTGCGAGTGTGGCATTCGGGCCGTACGGGTGGCCTCGCCACCGTGGTCCGTACTATCGGCACCAATTCCCTGCCCATCGGCTCTTCGATGCTCGTCACCCCCAACGGTGGCGTCTTCGGATCCATTGCCTCCGGCCGGCTGGAAGAGACCGTGTATGAAGCGGCTCTGGAAGCGGGTCGCACCGGCGTCCGGCAACTGCGTCGCTACAGCATGCTCACCGGGATGGAATCGACCGCCGACGACGGCACGCTCGTCGATATCTTCGTAGAACCGTTCTCCTGCCGCGATTTTCCCGAATTCCCCACTATTGCCGCTGATATCCAAGCCCATCGCCGGGTCACCGTGTTCACCGTGGTCTGGAATCAGGATCCCGATGTGATCGGCCAGCATCTGGTCACCGACCGCAAGCACGCGACCGAACTCGTCGCGCTGCCCGAGTCGGATCTGTTCGTCGCCTCGTACTGCCCGCCGCCGCGCCTGATCATCTTCGGCGCCAACGCCTATGCGGCCACCCTCGTCGCACAGGCGCGGATGATCGGCTACCGGGTGAGCATCTGCGACTCGCGCCCCGAGTTCGCCGACCCGGCCTCGTTCCCCGGTGCCGAAGTGGTCGTCGACTGGCCGCATCGCTACCTCAACACCCTGTCGGCCGCAGGCGAGGTCGACAGCAGCACCGCGATCGTCGTGCTGGCCAACGAGCCGCGCTTCGAGATCCCGCTGCTCACCGTCGCCTTACGCCTACCCGAGCTCGGATACCTGGCCGCCCTCGGCACCCCGGCCGACCAGGCCCGCCGCCTCGACGACCTGCGGGCGGGCGGCTTCGACGAGCCGACCCTGGCCCGCGTGCACGTACCCGCGGGACTGGAGTCCGGGCCGCGCACCCCCGCCGAGACCGCCGTCTTCATCACCGCCGACTTCCTCGCCTCCCGCGCGGGCCTGCGCCTGGCGGCCCGACGCGACTACGTCTCGACAGCCGCTGTGGGCATGGCGATTTGATGTGCCGCCGGCGCCGCGACCTGCGGCGCCGGCCGAGCGTCTACTTCAAACCGGGATTCTCGGCGTAGATCTCACGAATGACCGACAGGTCGAAGAGCTGGTCGGCCTTGATATCGATCTTGGCGGTGCGTAGGGCGGCGATGTTCTGCTCGATCAGCGCGTCCGACATCGTCAGCAGTCCGTCGGTCGCGGTCGACGCGGAGACGACCAAGTCGTTCTGCGCGATGGCTTCGTCGGTCTGCTCGGCCAGGTCGAGCTTCAGATCCTTGCCGTAGACCTCGACGGCGAGGCGCGCGGACTCGGCGGGGCTGGCGACGGCGTCCTTCCAGCCCTTGATCTGGGCGGTCAGGAAAGCCTTGAGCTTGTCGCGCTCGTGGTCGATGGTGTGCTGGCTGACGGTCATCGTCTCGGCGACCAGCGGCAGACCGAAGTCGGCGAACAGGAAGTGGTCGTTGGCGAAGCCCTTGGCGGCCAGGGTGATCGGCTCGTTGGTCACGTAGCTCACCCAGCCGTCGACCTCACCGTTGGCCAGCGGGGTCGGGTCGAACTGCGCGGGCACCACGGTCACCTCACCCGGACTGATGCCGTTGGCGGCCAGCAGGGCACTGAAGATGAGCTGATTGGTGTCCTGCACGCCGATCTTGCGGCCCTTCATATCCGCGGGCGTCTTTATCGGCTTACCGGCCGAGCTGACAATCGCGAACGGATTCTTCTGATAGGTCGCACCGACGATCTTGGCCGGCAGTCCTTCGAGCACGGCGGGTGCGGTGGTCTGCGGCGCGGAAAGGCCGAGCCAGATCTTGCCGGTATCGAGGCCGGCTTCCACCGAAGTCGACGCCGCGCCACCCGCGACGAGATCTACCGCACCGAATCCCGCATCCTTGAAATAGCCCTTCGAATCGGCGAAATACTCACCTGCGAATTCGATGTTCTTGATCCACGACAACTGGATAGCGACCTTGCCGAATTTCGAGCCGTCGTCGGTCGAACCGTTCGCGGATGTGTTCGAACCGCCGCCACAGGCGGCGAGCAATCCGGCGCCGCCGAGCGCGGCGCCGGTCAATGCGGAAAAGCGGAGAAAGGAACGACGGTCGACACTGTTCATACGCAAAATGTAGGTTCGGCGCGTTTCGTTCTCTTTGCGGCCACGTTCCGCCGCTATTCCTACTTTCCCGCGTTCGGACCGAAGCGCGCGAGCACCACGTTCTCCAGCACTCCGACAATCGCGTACAGCAGCACCGACACCACTGTGACGACCACGATGGACGCCCACAGCCGGTTGTACTGGAACATCGGGATGGCCCGCACCAGGCTCGCGCCCAATCCTGTTCCACTACCGAGCCATTCACCCAGCAGGGCACCGATCAACGCACCGGGTACCGAGATCCTGGCCGCGGCGAACACCGAAGGCAGCGCTGCGGGCACCGCGACCATCCGCAGCCGTGTCCAGCGCGAGCCGCCGTAGGCCGTCACCAATTCCATTGCCTGCCTCGGTGCTTCACTGAGGCCGGTCATGATCATCACCAGGGCGGGGAAGAACACGACGATCGCCGTCAGCACCGTCACCCCCGCCGTGCCACGGCCGAAGATCAGCACGACGATCGGACACAGGGCGACCAACGGCACCGAACGCAAGAGCATCGCGACCGGCATGAACGTCTGTCGCACAGCCGAATACAGCACGAACAGCGCGGCGACGCCGAGCGCGCCGATCATCCCGACCAGAAAGCCCGATGCCGCGTCGCGCAGGGTGATCGCGAGGTCGTCGAAGATCGCCTGCCGTGCCGTCGCCGCACCCGCCGAGGTCACCAGGTAGGCCCAGACATCCGACGGTGTCTTGCCCACCCGTGGACCGATCTGCGGGAACAGGCGAAGGAACAGCGTCCAGATGACGAGCAGCAGGATCAGCGAGCTCGCCAGCGGCAGCAGGAAGCGGCCGATCCTGCGCAAGACGGTGGTGGTCATCGCGTCGACTCCTCGGCGGTCGCCGTCCACGGCGTGATCAGTCGGGCCGCACCCGCCACCAGCAGGTAGCCGAGCCCGGCCAGTGCGGCGGCGGCGATCGCCATGCCCCAGGTGCGTGGCACGTTGTAGGCGGTCTGCGCCGCGGTGAGCGCGACTCCGATGCCGCTGTCGACGCCGCCGAGGTACTCGCCGATGATCGCGCCGAGCACGGCCGACGGCGCGGCGATCTTCAAGGCGGCGAACGTATTCGGCAGCGCCGCGATGGATTGGACACGATACAGCCGCTGCCAGCGGCCACCGCCGTAGGCGCGCACCAGATCCAGGCTCGCCGGGTCGGCCGAGCGCAAGCCGCTCACCGCGCCGACCATGGTGGTGAAGAAGCAGTACATCGCGGCCAGGAACACCGTGGGCGTGCGTCCACCGAATACCACCAGGATGATCGGGCCGAGCGCCACCAGCGGCGTGCAGTAGCTCAGGATGGCCAATTGGGTGGCGAGGGGTTCGATCCGCGGCACCAACATGATCAGCGCCGCGATCCCGATCGCCAGCAGGTTCCCCCACAGGAAGCCCTGCACCGCCCCGATCGCGGTGACCCGGAAGTTGGGTCCGTAGAGCCCCCACCCGTCCGACCACATGGTGGAAAGGACTCGCCACGGCGTGGGAATCGTCCCGCCCGCGGTGCCCGCGGCGGCCAGCGCCCACCACAGCGCGATCAGCGCCACCACGCCCAGTACACCGGCCGCGCGGCCCATGCCCGCGCTCACGCGACCCCACCTCGCCCGAACAGCAACTCGGACAGGTAGTCACAGAGCTTGTGGAATTCCGGGGTCCGCATCATCTCGGGCGTGCGCGGTCGCGGCAGGTCGATCTCGACCAGTTCCAGCACCCGGCCCGGTCGCGGGCTCATCACCGCCACCACATCGGAGAGGAACACCGCCTCGCCGATCCCGTGGGTGACCATCAGCGTGGTCGCGGGTTTCTCGGTCCAGATGCGCAGCAGTTCCAGGTTCAATCGCTGCCTGGTCATGTCGTCGAGCGCGCCGAACGGTTCGTCGAGCAACAGCACCGACGGTTGCACGACCAGTGCCCGCGCGATCGAAACCCGTTGACGCATACCGCCGGACAGCTGAGCGGGCTTGGCCTTCTCGAACCCTTCGAGGCCGACCAGCGCGATCAGTTCGGCGATCCGGTCCGGCGCGGCGGGCAGCCCGGCCACCTGCAACGGAAGCGCGATATTGGACTCGACACTGCGCCACGGCAGCAACGCCGAATCCTGGAAAGCGATTCCGAGCTGATGACCGCCGCGCAATTGTTCCGGGGACAGGCCGTTGATCCGGGCGGTACCCGCGCTCGGATCGTCGAGGCCGGCCAGAATCCGCAACACCGTCGATTTGCCGCAGCCCGACGGCCCGAGCAATGCCAGGAATGCACCGTGAGAAGTCCGCAAATCGACCGAATCCAGCGCGCCGACCGTGTTGCGGCCTACCTTGAAGGTCTTGCTCAACCCACTGATCTCGATCCCGGCGGTCGCGCTACCGGGGATTTCCTTACCCATGCTCGTCACCATAAGAGCGGCTGGTTGCCACGGCATTTCCGAATCGGAGCCCAGATTGCGCCCCCGTAAACCGTGCTCGAGGTCACCACACAAGTGAACCGGTAACGATTCGCTCATGTGAGAGGACATAGAGTGACGGAGGATCTGACAGCCCTGCGAGCGTCGAGCGCATATGCTCTCGGCGACCGGGGGAAGCACTGCGATGACGTGCCCGACAGGGCCCGTGGACTGGAACCGACTGTTCGATGAAGCTCTCTGCACTACGTACCGTGGCCGCGCTGCGCACCACCGCCGTGGCTCTGACCGCCGCATTGTCGGTGGCCGTTGTCGCCGGTGGCGCCGCGACCGCCGAGCCCGAGAAGCCCTCAGCCGTGTCGTCCATCGTCAAAGACGGACGCGTGTGGCACCTGAAGGTGTACTCGGCGGCGATGAAGAAGGACATCACGATCGACGTGCAGCGTCCCGTCGACGAGTCGAAGCCCGCCCCCAACTTCTACATGCTCAACGGTCTCGACGGCGGCGAGGGCACCGCCAGCTGGGCCGCGCAGACCCAGGCGCTCAGCTTCCTGGCCGACAAGCAGGTCAATGTGGTCCAGCCGATCGGTGGTCGCGGCAGCTACTACGCCGACTGGAAGCAAGACGACCCGAAGCTGGGCCTGAACAAGTGGAACACCTTCTTCACCCAGGAGCTCCCGCCGCTGCTCGACGGCGCCCTTAACTCGACCGGCCTGAACTCGCTGGCCGGGCTGTCCACCTCCGGCACCTCGGTGCTGCAGCTGGCCGAGGCCAACCCGGGTCTGTTCAAGTCCGTCGCCGCCTACAGTGGCTGCGCGCAGATCGCCGACCCGATGGGCAAGCAGGCCGTCAAGTTCTCCGTGGAGACCTGGGCAGGCGGCAAGACCGCGAACATGTACGGCCCGGACAACGATCCGGCGTGGGTCGAGAACGACCCGGTCGTCAACGCGGAGAAGCTGCGCGGCACCAACCTCTACATCTCCAGCGGTAGCGGCATGCCGACCAACGCCGACGTCGCCTACTACCTCAACGGTTCGCCCGGCCCGATGGGCGTGATCAACCTCGGTCTCGGTATCGGCATCGAAGCCGCGACCAACGCTTGCACACAGAACCTGAAGGCCAAGCTGGACTCGCTGGGTATCCCGGCGACCTACCAGTTCACCCCGATGGGCACCCACTACTGGCCGTACTGGGAGCAGGCGCTGCACGAGTCGTGGCCGATGCTCGCTCAGGGCATGGGTATCTGATTTCCCACTGAAAAGCGGGAGGCATCCGGATTCGGATGCCTCCCGCTTTTTGCGTTGTCGCCCAACTACGCGGTGGGCGCGACCGCGGTGCGCACCGTGAGCCCGGAGCGGATGAAATAGGCGATCTCCTCGCAGATCTCGTCGACCGAGATCGCGTCACCGGGAACGGTGGCGTGCACCATCTCCTGGGCGAGCGAATTCACCGCGCCGATTACCGCGAGGCCGAACAGGTGCAGGCTGCGCGATTCCGCCTCGCCGCGCTCGGCGGCACGTTGGGCTTCCCGCGTGAGCAGGGCCGAAATCGACCGCCGCTGCGCGCGCCGCCATTCCTCCACCACCGGACTCACCCCGACGACCTCGACATAGAACACCCGCGCCGCCCGGCGATCACGGCAGGTCACCGCGAGAAACGCACGGAAACTCTCCACCACGCGCACCACCAGCGGCTGTTCACTGGTGCTTTCCAAGGCCTCGTCGAGGCGGCGCAGCGCGGCGGCGTTCAACCGGTCGACGAGTGCGATCAACAATGCCTCGCGGCTACCGATGTCTTCGTAGAAACTGCGGGTCGACACATTCGCGGTCGAACACAGTCGTTCGATCGAGGTCGACGAATATCCCTGGGTTCCGAATAGTTCCAGCGCCGCGTCGGTCAACCTGTTGCGGCGCAGCGCTACTCGCTGCTGGCGCGACAATCCACCGTAACTACGACCACTATCGGTTACATCCGCACGCCGAACCACGGATGCATGCTAGCGCGCGATCGCCCGGTAGCCAGTCGATTCGCCATTGTCGCCACGAGCGAATTCCGCTGGCGCGACGGAATTGTCGAACGGGGTGATCAATTCTGTTCGATAGTGGGTTCGCCGTCGTCGAGCGGCTCGGCCAACGGCCAGCCGCCGGCGGCCAGATGCGAAGCCACCCGCGAGACATCATCGGACGCGGGCTGCTGCTTCGCGAAATCGGCGATGGCGGCGGCGATATCGGCCTCGCTGATCTTTTCGCCCTCGCGGCTGGCCTCTACCAGCCCCTCGCCGATCACCACCACCTCGTAGTCGGTGAGGTGGCGGTGCAGCACCGCGAACAATGCGACGTAGTCCGACTGCGGAATGCCCTGCGGATACCCGGCACGCAACCAACCGAGCACCCGAGAGAGCAGGTTGCCGCGGACCGAGGGGCTCGGCGAGGCGGGGTTCGGATCGGTCATGGCTTCCTCACTCATGCTTGGCCGAACAGGTGGATGCCGAACTGGTGAGCGATGAATGCCTTGGCGGTGAACAGGATTCCGGCGATCACCACGACGACGATGAGGACCAGACAGGTCAGCGCACCGGCCAGCGCCGGATAGTTGCGCCGAACTCGGCCCTCGGCGTCGACGGTCTCGGCATCGGCCCACCACCGCACGGCGTACGCGAAAACCGCGGGTACGCCCGCGCCGAAGATCAGCGCGGCGAGCAGCACTTCCCACAGTGAACTCAGATTGGTGATCACGGTGTGCACGATCGCTCCCCTCTACCCGACATGGTTCTGGTCGATCGGCGACGGTGCCGAGGTGGGTGGCTGATGGCCATCGGGCCATTCGTTCACATTGTGGGTGCCGACCGGGTCCCGGCGCGACCGGAGATAGATTCCCAGCGCCCCGGCGATCAACAGGCCGAACACCACGAGGACACCGGGGAGCCCACCGATGAGGTGGGCGATCACCCAGCAGATCGCGCCGACGATGCCCGCCATCGGCAGGGTTAGCAGCCAGGCGACGGCCATCCGGCCCATCACTCGCCAGCGCACCTCGGCGCCCTTGCCGATGCCGGTACCGAGGATCGCGCCGGTCGCGGTCTGCGTGGTCGACAGCGGCAGTCCGAAGTGCGCCGAGGTGAGGATGATCGCTGCCGAGGTCGACTCGGCGGACAGACCCTGCGGTGACTCGATCTCGACCAGGCCCTTACCGAGGGTCCTGATGATCCGCCAGCCGCCGAGGTAGGTACCGAGGGCGATCGCGACCGCGCAGGAAGCCATCACCCACAGCGGCATGTGGTCGTCCTTGCCCAGCGAGCCGTAGGCGACCAGCGCGAGGAAGATGATGCCCATCGTCTTCTGCGCGTCGTTGGTGCCGTGCGCCAGCGAGACCAGTGAGGCCGAGCCGATCTGTCCCCAGCGGAATCCCTCGTCGGTCTTCGCCCGGTCGACGCCGTGGGTGATCCGGTACACCAGGAAGATGCCGATGGCCGCCACCATGGCCGCGATCACCGGCGCGAGCAGCGCAGGCAGCACGATCTTGATCAGCACGCCGTCCGACCCCGATGCCCAGATCACGCCGTTCCAGCCGAGCGCGGCGATCGTCGAGCCGATCAGCCCGCCGAACAGCGCGTGCGAGGAACTCGACGGCAGGCCGAGCAGCCAGGTCAACAGATTCCACAGGATGCCGCCGACCAGGCCGGCGAAGACGATGACCAGCAGGTCGTGTCCACTCACATCGTTCAGTTTCACGATGCCCTTGGCCACCGTCGCCGCCACCGACACCGACAGGAAGGCACCGATCAGATTCAGCACACCGGAGAGGGCTACCGCCGTCTTCGGCTTCAGCGCGCCGGTGGCGATCGACGTCGCCATGGCATTGGCCGTGTCGTGGAATCCGTTGGTGAAGTCGAAAGCGAGAGCTGTGGCGATGACGATCAACAGGATCATTAATTCGGCGCTCACCCGAACAGTGTGTCGTATGCTGCCGCCGGATTGCCAAACTGTTGCGGGTCGGTCTCCTGAACTGCGTTGACCCTCAGCCGAGTGCGCGCACCGCGTCGATCGCATCGGCCTGGGCGGGTTCCTTGTCCGGCCGATAGCGGACCACTCTGGCGAAGCGCAGCGCCACCCCGCCGGGATATCGAGTACTGGTCTGGACGCCGTCGAGCGCGATCTCGACGACCAGTTCGGGGCGCAGGTACACGGTCTGACCGTCGCGGTGGGTTTCGTGGCGCGGGAATTCCTCGGTCTGCCAGCGCAGCAGTTCGTCGGTGAGGCCCTTGAAGGTCTTGCCGACCATCACCGGCTCGCCGGTCTCCGGATCACGGGCGGCCAGGTGCAGATTGGACAGGAACCCGGTGCGGCGGCCGTAGCCCCATTCGGCGCCGATCACCAGTAGGTCGAGGGTGTGCGCGGGTTTGATCTTCTGCCAGGCCTTGCCGCGTCGGCCCGCGGCGTACGTGGCATCGAGCGCCTTGACCATCACGCCCTCGTTGCCGACGGCCAATGCGTCGTCATAGCAGTCGGCGGCGGCCTCGGGCGTCGGCGCGATGAGCGCGGGGATGCTGTGGTCGCCCGCGACCTGCTCGAGCGCGACGCGGCGCACACGCAGTGGTTCGTCGATGAGGTCGACGCCGTCGAGGTGCAGGCAGTCGAAGAAATAGGGGTGCAACTGGCGTGGATCGCCGATGGTGGCGAACCTGCTCATCGTCTCCTGGAACGGCCGTGGGCGGCCCGAGTCGGTGAGCGCGAGGGTTTCGCCGTCCAGGACCACGGTGGCGCAGTCGAGGGTTTTGACCAGGTCGACGAGTTCGGGGACGCCGGTGGTGATGTCGCGCAGGGTTCTGGTGAACACCCAGACCTGGTCGCCGTCGCGGTGCACCTGGATGCGGGCGCCGTCGAGCTTGTGTTCGACACTGATGTCGGAGCCCAGTTCGGCGAGGGCCTCATCCAGTGAGCCGCCGGGCGAGGCGAGCATCGGCGCCACGGGGCGGCCTACTTCGAGACGGAATGCCGACAGTGCTCGTTCGCCCCCGGCGAGCGCGGCGATCGCGGTGGTGGGGAGTTGGCCCGAGAGCATGTGGGCGCGGCGCACCACGTCGACCGGGATACCGGTGGACTGGGCGAGCGCCTCGACGACGATCGCGGTGAGCGCGCCCTGACGCAGTTCACCGGTGAGCAGGCGGATCAGGAAGGACTGCTCCTCCTCGGTCGCCGAGGTGAACAGCGCGGTGAGCAATTCGCGACGCCGGTTGGTCGAACCTTTGCCGTTCAGCCCGGTGAGCTGGGAGAAGATGTCGTCCACCGCACCGACGGTGAGGCTCGCCTCGCTGCTCGGCGGCGTCTCGAGCCCGGTCACCGTGCGCCAACCGGCCCCGATCCGGCCCTGCACCAGCTCACCGGACAACCACGCCACCACGGTGCCGATCTCGGCGGGCCCGGCGGCACCGAAGAGCTCGGCCAGCGCGGCGGTTTTCGCCTTGCGCGACCGAGTCGCTCGCACGGCAGCGGAGGCCGTGACGACATCGCTGTACAGCACCTCACGACAGTATCGCGAGGGTGTGACACAGAGCTCGAGGCCGTTGTTAAGAATCCTTTGGCAAGCCTGCGAAAGGCCCTTAAACTGGACATATGGCCAAGACCTATGTCGGAGCGCGGCTGCGCCAGCTGCGTACCGAACGTGGGCTGAGCCAGGTCGCGCTCGCGCAGAAACTGGAGATCTCGGCCAGCTATCTGAACCAGATCGAACACGACGTGCGACCGCTCACCGTGCCGGTGCTGACGCGCATCAACGAAGTCTTCGGCGTCGACCCCACCTTCTTCTCCGCCCAGGACGACACCCGGCTGATCGCCGAGTTGTCCGAAGTCGTGATGGACGCCGAACTCGGCATCGAGGCCGACACCCAGCAGATCGCCGACATGGTCTCCGCGCATCCGTCGATGGCGCGCGCCCTGGTGGCCATGCACAACCGCTACCGCAACACCAGCGCGCAGCTGGCCGCCGCCACCGAGGACCGGTTCGCCGACGGCTCCGGTAGCGCCGCGATCAGCAAGCCGCACGAGGAAGTGCGCGACTACTTCTATCAGCGCCAGAACTACATCCACGAATTGGATACCGCCGCAGAGGATCTCACCGCGCGCATCCGATTCCACGGCGGCGAGGTGAGCACCGAGATCGTGCGCCTGCTGCGCGCGCACGGCGTGCGGATCAGCGAGCGCATCGACCTCGGCGAGGGCGTCCTGCACCATTTCGACCCCGAGACCAAACAGCTCGAGATCTCCCCACATCTGTCCGGTGGCCAACGCACCTTCAAGCTCGCCGCCGAACTGGCCTACCTCGAATGCGGGCCACTGCTCGAAAAGCTGGTCGACGAAGGCAATTTCGCCTCCGACGCCTCGCACAAACTCGCGATGCTCGGACTGGCGAACTACTTCGCGGCCGCGATGGTGTTGCCTTACACGCACTTTCACGAAGTGGCCGAGAATTTCCGCTACGACATCGAGCGGCTGTCAGCGTTCTTCTCGCAGAGTTTCGAAACCATCTGCCACCGCCTCTCGACCCTGCAACGACCGACTCTGCGCGGGGTCCCCTTCTCCTTCGTGCGCGTCGACCGCGCGGGCAATATGTCCAAACGCCAGTCCGCCACCGGTTTCCACTTCTCGGCCAGCGGCGGCACCTGCCCGCTGTGGAACGTCTACGAGACCTTCGCCTACCCCGGCAAGATCATGACCCAGATCGCCCAGATGCCCGACGGCCGCAAATACCTCTGGATCGCTCGCACCGTGGAACGCCGCGCCACCCGCTACGGCCAACCCGGCAAGACCTTCGCCATCGGCCTCGGCTGCGAACTACGCCACGCGGGCCGCGTCGTCTACGCCGACGGCATCGACCTGGGCGAAGCCAACGCCACCCCCATCGGCGCGGGCTGCCGAGTCTGCGTGCGCTCCAACTGCCCCCAGCGCGCCTTCCCCCCGCTGGGCAAGGCTCTCGATATCAGCGAACACCGCAGCACGGTCTCGCCGTACCTCATCAATTGACATCCTCCCCGTCCTTTAGACGGGGATTCCTACCAGCACGCTCGGGCGCTCTCGGCGGGTTCCTGCTTCACCGCGCAGCGCCGGAACACACCCCGGACTCACCCGCACTCCACAAGCGTTTAACCTCTCCACCTGACCAGCGGCGAGAACATTCTTAGCAGCGTTGACATCCCGGTCGTGGGTGACGCCACACCGGCACGTCCACGACCGCACCGACAACGGCTTCTTCCCATCGACAACCCCACATGCCGAGCACAGTTGCGACGACGGGAAAAACCGGTCCACCCTGGCGAAATACCGTCCGTACCGGGCCGCTTTCTCCCCGACCAGGCGAGTGAACATCGCCCAACCCGCATCATGCACCGACTTCGCCAGGCGAGTCCGCGCCAACCCCTTCACACACAAATCCTCGACAAACACCGCTTGGTTATCACGGACAATCGTCGTGGACAGTTTGTGCGCGAAATCGCTGCGCTGATCAGCCACCTTCACGTGCGCGCGGGTAACCCTGATCCGGGCCTTACCCCGGTTGTTGGAGCCCTTCTGCTTCCGCGCGAGTGCTTGTTGAGCTTTACGAAACTTGCGTTCGGCCCGACGAAGAAACCTCGGGTTCTCGATGACCCGCCCATCGGAGAGGACCGCGAACGACGCCAACCCCACATCGATACCCACCTCGGCATCGACGTCAGGCAACGGCCGGGTTTCCACTTCCACCACGAACGACGCGAAGTACCTTTCGGCCGCGTCCTTGATCACCGTGACAGACGAGGGTTCCGACGGCAGGCGACGCGACCACACCACCTTCACGTCCCCGATCTTGGGCAACCGCAACTTCTCCCCGGCGGTGACCGTGAACCGGGCGTTTCGGGTGAACCGGATCGCCTGTCGGTTGTCACGCCGTGACCGGAACCGCGGCGCCGCGACCTTCGACCCCTTCCGTGCGCCGGTGACTGAGCCGAAGAAGTTACGGTACGCGGTATTCAGATCAGCCAGGGCCTGCTGCTGCAACACCACCGCCGACACCCCACCCAACCACGCTCGTTGCGGGGTCTTCTTCGACTCCGTCAACAACTTCGACAGTTCCGCATCAGTAACCCGGCGGCCCTCCCGGAACGCCTGCTGTCGGATGGCGAGGGCGTCGTTGAACACGACTCGGGCACAGCCGAATGCTTGCGCCAACGACTGCTGCTGCCCCGCGGCCGAACTCAGAAGGCCTCCTCCGGGACGGCCATGATGTCGTTGTCGATGGTGGCGAGGATGTTCCTGGTGGCGGTGAGCTCGGGGAGGACATTCTTGGCGAAGAAGCTCGCTGCGGCGACTTTGCCCTGGTAGAAGGGGCGGTCCTGCGGGGCGGCGTCGGAGGCCAGGGCGGCGGCCGCGATGTCGGCCTGGACCAGCAGGCGCCAGGCGATGAGGAGGTCGCCGACCGACATCAGGAAGCGGACCGAGCCGAGGCCGACCTTGTAGAGCTCGGTGGGTTCGGTCCGGCCAGCCATGGCGTAGCCGGTGAGGGTGGCGGCCATAGCGCCGATGTCGGCCTGGGCGGTGCGCAGCAGGGCGCGCTCGACGGCGAAGCGGCCGGTGTCGTTGTCCAGGTAGGCGCTGATCTGGGCATTCACATGGGCCAAGGCGACGCCACGATCGCGAATGATCTTGCGGAAGAAGAAGTCCTGAGCCTGGATCGCCGTGGTGCCCTCGTAGAGCGAGTCGATCTTGGCGTCACGGATGTACTGCTCGATCGGATAGTCCTGCAAATAGCCGGAGCCGCCGAACGTTTGCAGCGACTCCGTGAGCAACTGATACGCACGCTCGGATCCGACGCCCTTGACGATCGGCAGCAGCAGATCGTCCACCCGGTGCGCGGTCTCGGGATCGGCCCCGGACACCAGCTGCGCCACCTCCGCGTTCTGATGCGCGGCGGTATACAGATAGACCGCTCGCAGCCCCTCCGCGTAGGCCTTCTGCATGGCCAGCGACCGGCGGACATCGGGGTGATGGGTGATGGTGACGCGCGGCGCCGCCTTATCGGCTATCTGCGTCAGATCCGCACCCTGCACCCTCGTCTTGGCGTACTCGAGCGCGTTCAGATACCCGGTCGACAACGTCCCCGACGACTTCACACCCACCGTCATCCGAGCGTTCTCGATCACCTTGAACATCTGGGCGATGCCGTTGTGCACATCGCCGACCAGCCAACCCTTGGCGGGCACCGCAGTGCCGCCGAAGGTCAGCTCGCAGGTCGGTGAGGATTTGATCCCCATCTTGTGCTCGACCCCGGTCAGATACACACCGTTGCGGGCGCTCGGTTCGAGCGTCTCGGGATCGAAGAGGAACTTCGGCACGTAGAACAGCGAAAGCCCCTTGGTGCCGGGGCCCGCGCCCTCCGGCCGGGCGAGCACCAGGTGGAACATGTTCTCCGCCGTATCCCCCACGTCACCGCCGGAGATGAACCGTTTCACCCCCTCGATGTGCCATGACCCGTCGGGCTGCGGCACAGCCTTGGTACGACCGGCCCCGACATCGGATCCGGCATCGGGCTCGGTGAGCACCATGGTCGCCTGCCACCCGCGCTCGAACCCGCCCCGTGCCCAGCGCTGCTGTTCGTCATTGCCGAGCTCATAGAGCACCGAGCTCATCAGCGGACCCATGTTGAAGAAGCTGGCCGCCGGATTGGCGCAGATGATGAGCTCGTTGATCGTCCACATGAGCACGTTCGGGGCGGCGGTGCCGTCCATACCCGCCGGCATGCCGAGGCGGTGCCAGCCCGCCTCGCGCACCACGTCCACCGTCTTGCGCAGGGGTTCGGGCACGGTGATGTCGTGGGTATCGGGGCGGAAGACCACCGGGTGCCGGTCGGCGTCGGCGAACGAGTCCGCGATCGGCCCCTCGGCCAGGTTCTTCACCTCGACGAGGAGCTGACGCACAGTATCGGAGTCCAGGTCGCCGTAGGCCCCGGTGTCAAGAAGCTTGTCGAGGTTCAGCACCTCGAACAGGTTGAACTCGATGTCACGCACGTTCGCCTTGTAGTGCCCCACGGGGCCCTCCTCGACTGACCGCACACGGCCGATTGCCGTGTGACTCGGCTGCTCGACGTCGTACAAATCGAAGCGTGCCGCACCTGCGCGCCCTTACGCAACCGTAGGTACGCCGATCCTTCGGCAGTCCCTCAGTCGAACAATTCACACGGACGAAACAGACGAAACGGGCACGTGACCGGGAGACATTCGGGTGCAACAAGTTCCATCTACTGTCTCGAATCACGAATACAGCAGCTGTATACAACTCGGTGTACATCCAGTCGCCGGGGAACAGCCGTGGTGTTCGTTGTGGCGCGTGTGGCGCCGCCGTTACACCTGATGAGGAGAACCGCCCCATGTCTGAATCCCGTTTGGTCAAGGCACTTGTCGTGCCTGCCGCGGTGGCCGTCGCCGGCCTGCTGCTCACCGGCTGTGGTGCTCGCGACGACGCGTCGACCGGCTCGACCGCCGCCTCCTGCGTCGACACCAGCAAGGACACCATCAAGGTGGGCTCGCTGCACTCGCTGTCGGGCACCATGGCTATTTCCGAAGTGACCGTGGCCAATTCGACCAAGCTGGCGATCGACCAGATCAACGCGGCGGGCGGTGTGCTCGGTAAGAAGATCGAGATCGTCCTCGAAGACGGCGCCTCCGACCCCAAGACCTTCGCCGAGAAGGCCGAGAAGCTGATCAGCTCCGACTGTGTCGCTTCGGTATTCGGCGGTTGGACCTCATCGAGCCGCAAGGCCATGAAGCCCAAGTTCGAGAGCCTGAACTCGCTGCTCTACTACCCCGTGCAGTACGAGGGTCTGGAAGATTCCAAGAACATCTTCTACACCGGCGCCACCACCAATCAGCAGATCATCCCCGCGCTGGACTACCTGAAGCAGAAGGGCATCAAGTCCCTCTACCTGGTCGGCTCCGACTACGTCTTCCCGCAGACCGCCAACCGCGAGATCAAGGCCTACGCCGCGGCCAACGGCATCGAGATCAAGGGCGAGGACTACACCCCGCTCGGCTCCACCGACTTCTCCACCATCGTCAACAAGGTGCGCGCCGCCAAGGCGGGCGCGGTGTTCAACACCCTCAACGGTGACTCCAATGTCGCCTTCTTCCGCGAGTACACCAACGCGGGCCTGAAAGCCGCTGAGATGCCCGTGGTCTCGGTGTCGATCGCCGAGGAAGAGGTCGCCGGTATCGGCGCGCAGAACATCGCGGGCCAGCTGACCGCCTGGAACTACTACCAGACCGTCGACTCCCCGGCGAACAAGAAGTTCGTCGCCGACTACAAGGCCGCCTTCGGCGCCGACAAGCCCACCTCGGACCCGATGGAAGCCGCCTACGCCTCGGTCTACCTGTGGAAGAACACCGTCGAGAAGGCGAAGTCGTTCGCGGTAGCTGATATTCAGGCCGCGGCCGACGGCGTGAGCTTCGACGCCCCGGAGGGCACCGTCACCATCGACGGCTCCAACCACCACATCACCAAGACGGCCCGCATCGGTGAGATCCGCCCCGACGGCCTGATCTACACGGTCTGGGATTCCGGCAAGGCCATCATCCCCGACCCGTACCTGAAGTCCTACGAGTGGGCCAAGGGCCTCAAGTAAAAAGCCCGACAGGTGTGGGACGCGCGGCTCGCGCGTCCCACACCGCCCCAGTTCCAAGGAGTCCACTGCAATGGACGTGCTGATCAGTCAGCTCTTCACAGGGTTGAGTCTGGGATCCATTCTTCTGCTCGCCGCGCTCGGTCTGTCACTGACCTTCGGTCAGATGGGCGTCATCAATATGGCGCACGGCGAATTCATCATGGCCGGTTGCTACACCACTTATGTTGTGCAGCAGGTCTTCTCGTCAGCGGGAGTTTCGCTGGTCGTGTCCCTGCTGGTGGGCTTCCTCATCGGCGGGCTGCTCGGCGCCGCCCTGGAGATGGGGCTCATCCGCTACATGTACGACCGCCCGCTCGACACGCTGCTCGTCACCTTCGGTGTCGGACTCGTGCTGCAGCAGGCCGCGCGTGACATCTTCGGCGCGCCCGCCAAGAACGTGCTGGTGCCCGAATGGCTCAGCGGCGGCATCACCATCGCGGGCGCGGTCGTGCCGAAGACCCGCATCTTCATCCTCGTGCTGGCGATCGTCGCGGTGACCACCCTGGCCGCCGTACTCAAGACCACGCCCATGGGCCGACGGATCCGCGCCGTCGTGCAGAACCGCGGACTTGCCGAAACCAGTGGCATCTCCAGCAGATTCACCGATATCAGCACGTTCTTCATCGGCTCCGGGCTGGCCGGTGTCGCCGGTGTGGCGCTCACGCTGATCGGCTCGACCAGCCCCACCATCGGCCAGAGCTATCTGATCGACGCGTTCCTGGTGGTGGTGATCGGTGGACTCGGCCAGATCAAGGGCACGGTGATCGCGGCGTTCGCGCTCGGCCTGCTCAACTCGTTCATCGAATACTCCACCACCGCGTCCATCGCGAAGGTGATCGTGTTCGTGCTGATCGTCATCTTCCTGCAGGTCCGCCCGCAGGGCCTGTTCACCGTGCGGACGAGGAGCCTGGCATGACCGCACTCACCGAACGTCTCCGCGAATATCCGCGGCTCACCCCACTACTCGGTTTCGGCGTTGCCGCGATCCTACTATTCGGCGTCGCGCCGGCGGTTCTGAGCGACTTCCGCTTGAACCTGCTCGCCAAGTTCCTCTGCTTCGCCATCGTGGCCGCCGGTATCGGATTGGCTTGGGGCCGAGGCGGAATGCTCACCCTGGGTCAGGGCGTGTTCTTCGGCGTCGGCGCCTACATCATGGCCATGCACATGCAGCTCGCCGATGCCGCCCGCCTCGGCAACGACGTCCCGGAGTTCATGGAGATCTCCGGCATCAGCGAACTGCCGGGATTCTGGCAGCCGTTCAGTTCCGCGCCGGTGGCCGTTCTCGCCATCCTGGTGCTGCCCGCGCTGGTCGCCGCGGTGCTCGGGTACGGCGTGTTCAAGCGCCGGGTGCGCGGCGCCTACTTCGCCATCCTGAGCCAGGCGCTGGCCGCGGCGCTGGCGATCCTGCTCACCGGCCAGCAGGCCATCGGCGGCTTCACCGGTCTGTCGGACTTCCGCTCCTTCTTCGGATTCCGGCTGTCGGACCCGGCCAACCGGCAGATGCTGTTCTTCATCGCGTCGGGCACGCTGCTGGTGGTGGTCGCGCTGATCCGCCAGCTCAACCGCAGCCGCTACGGCGAACTGCTGGTGGCGGTGCGCGATGCCGAGGAGCGCGTGCGCTTCCTCGGCTACGACCCGGCCAATATCAAGATCGTCGCCTATGTGGTGGCGGCGTTCCTGGCCGGTATCGCCGGTGCGCTGTTCACTCCGATCGTCGGCATCATCTCCCCCGCCGACATCGGCGTCATCCCGTCGATCGCCTTCCTCATCGGTGTCGCCATCGGCGGCCGCACCACGCTGCTCGGGCCGATTCTCGGTGCGATCGGCGTCGCCTGGGCGCAAACCTCGCTGTCGGAACAGTTCCCGTCGGGCTGGACCTACATGCAGGGCATCCTGTTCATCGTGGTCGTCGGCTTCATCCCCGCCGGGCTGGCCGGACTGTGGCCGATGTTCAAGGGCTGGCTCGACAGTCGCAAGAAGTCGCCGCCCGCACCGGAAGAACCCGCGCCGGTCGTGATCGAGGAAGAGGTGCACGCGCGATGACACTCGAACCCAAAGCCGGCGGCAACGCAGGCATGGACAGCGATTACCTCGAAATCCGCGGCCTCTCGGTGAGTTTCGACGGTTTCAAGGCGGTCACCGAGGTCGATCTCACGGTGCTGCAGGGCGACCTGCGGTTCCTGATCGGCCCGAACGGCGCGGGCAAGACCACACTGATCGACGCCATCACCGGCCTCGTTCCGGCCACCGGTTCGGCGCAGAAGTCGGGCACCGAACTGCTCGGCAAGAAGGTGCACCAGATCGCGCGTCTCGGCATCGGGCGCACGTTCCAGACGGCCAGCGTCTTCGAACAGCTGACCGTGTTGCAGAACCTGGATATCGCGGCGGGCGCGGGGCGTTCGGCCTGGTCGCTGCTGCGCACCCGCAAGTCGGTCCTGCCCAGCATCGAAGAGGCTTTGGAGACAACGGGTCTCAGCGCGCTGCGCGACAAGCCCGCCGGGGTACTCGCGCACGGGCAGAAGCAGTGGCTCGAGATCGGCATGCTGCTGGTGCAGAACGCGTCGGTGCTGCTGCTCGACGAGCCCGTCGCGGGCATGAGCGCCGAGGAGCGCGAAGAGACCGGAAACCTGTTGCGCCGCATCGGTAGTGACCGAGTAGTCGTCGTGGTCGAGCACGACATGGACTTCATGCGCTCCTTCGCCACCTCGGTCACCGTGCTCGCGGGCGGCAAGGTACTCAGCGAGGGCAGCGTGGAACAGGTGCAGGCCGATCCGAAGGTGCAGGAGGTCTATCTCGGCACCGCGAATCTCGCCGCGACAGACAAGGAGTCGGCCGATGCTTGAGCTACACGACATCCATTCCGGGTACGGGCGCACGGAGGTGATCCACGGCGTCAGCATGACCGTGCCCGACGACAGCGTGGTCGCCATCATGGGCCACAACGGCGCGGGCAAGACCACCCTGCTTCGCACCGCGGTCGGCCTGCTGCCCACCAAGTCGGGCACCATCACCTTCGACGGCGAGAAGATCACCAAACTCTCGCCTTCGCAGCGGGTCAAGCGGGGTATCGGCTACGTGCCGCAGGGTCAGCAGAGCTTCGGGCAGCTGACCACCGCCGAGAACCTGCAGGTGGTCGCGGACGGGCGCAAACGGGGCAAGGCGCTGATCGACGAATCGCTCGATCTGTTCCCCGCCCTGCGTGAACTGCTCACCCGCAAGGCCGGCCTGCTCTCGGGCGGTCAACGGCAGCAGCTGGCCATCGCGCGGGCCCTGATCACCGAGCCCAAGCTGCTCATTCTCGACGAACCGACCGAGGGCATCCAGCCGTCGGTGGTCGCCGAAATCGAGCGCACCATCATCGAATTGACGCAGCGCGGTGGTTTGAGCGTGCTGCTGGTGGAGCAGCACATCGGCTTCGCACTGCAGGCCGCGCAGCAGTACTACGTGCTGCACTCGGGGCATCTCGGCTCGACCGGGGCAGGCGGGGCAGGCGCGGAATCCGCGGTCCGCGCGGCGATGGCGATCTGATCGCAGCGGCGCGCATGGCCGGGAGGGGATCGGGCGAGGACTTGCGTCCCGCCGGAGGGAAGCGGCGGGTTCCGCTGGCCGCGCGCGTCTACGACGAACTGCGCCACGACCTCGCCACCGGGGATCTGGCGCCGACCGAACGGCTGCGCGCCGAACGGCTGGCCGAGCGCTACGGCGTCTCGCGCACCCCGGTGCGCGAGGCGCTGGCCCGGCTCCAGGCCGACGGACTCGTGCAGCGCCATTCCGATGGGCTCTACCTGTACCGGCCCCGCCTGAACGAACTCGACGAACTCTATGAGCTACGAATTGTTCTGGAATCTCGGGGTTTTCAGCGAATTGCTGCCGGTGGTTCCGTCCAGGTACACGTCCCGACCGAGCACGACCTACCCACTGTGCGCGCCGAGTTGGCCCGCTGGCTCGAGTACCGCGACACCCCACCGGAACCCGGACCCGATCTGGTCGCCGCCGACGAGCAGTTCCACACCGAGCTACTGAGGGCCGCGGGAAATTCCGCGCTCGCCGAAGCACTGGCAGCCGTGTACCTGCGGGTACGCCCGGTGCGCACCATGGACGTGCCCACCGCCGAACGGGTCGCGGCCATGACGGCCGATCACATCACCATCGCCGAACAGGTGCTGGCCGGCGACGACGAACAGGCCCTGCACACCCTCACCGCCCACATCGATTCCTCCCGCGCCCACGTTCGGGTGCGGGCGGAACAGGCGATCGCCTTCACCAAACTCGGTCGCGCCGTACGGGATTGATCAACAGTCCTGCTGGAACGGCCAGCACTCGGTCTTGCGCGGAGTAGCCGTCGAGGGCGCACGGGTCGTCGAGGTCTGCGACGTGTCCGACATCGGTCGCGAATCGGGCGAATCCTGGAACAACGCCACCCCGACCACCACGAAGACGACGAATATGCCGAGCACCGCGGCGGCGAACATTCCGATGCCGACGAGCTTTCCCCGACGCGACGGATCGGCGGGCGGGGCGGGCGCGCTGATCTTGCGCACCTGCGGTACCACCGGGGTCGGCGCGGGCCGATTGCCGGTGAACCCTTCCTCGGCCAACTCGGCGCGCGTTGGCACCTCGGCCACCCCGAGCGTCGCGCAGGTGTTGAGCACCCGATCGATCGTCCATTCGCGAGGCCCCGCCGAGAACCCTTCGAGATATACCCGCAGCTCATGGGCGTCAACACTGTTCGCGACCAGCACGTCGAGCCCCGGCCGCAGCGCGGTGCGCGCGGGCCGGACGACCACACCGCGATACGGCACGAGCACCACCGCGCCGGACACATGCCTGCTGTCCTGCAACGCCCGTTCCAGCGCGACCCGCACCGCGTGCACTCCGTGTTCGACCCGGTCGGTGAGACCGTTCGACGGCTCGGCTTCTAAATCCAGCGGACTGTCGCTGATCCGCCACGAGCCGTCGGCGGTGGCGGTGAGCAGGCCGCTCTGCCGCCGCCGGAAGCCCTTGACCTCGACCACCGTGATCCCGCGCGGCGTCACGATCACCGCACCGAGCCGCCGGTCACCCACCCGGCAATCCACCAGCGCGAGCCCCGTACTCGGATAAGCGCGCAGGCAACCCACGAGCTCGCGCTCGGCGCCGGTGAGCTCGGCACCCGGTCTGATCCGAACCAGCATGTGCGATGTTCCCCTACCAGTGCTGCGACCTCACACCGCCGCTGCCCGCTGCGGTACCCACCGATCATGACGCGCAACTGTTCCGAAAACCACTGGAAACCAAAGAAAACCGGCAGAAACGCAGGATGGACCCTGGAGGCAGCCCACCACGGCTATACCGGCGAGTACGCTCCGATCCTGGCCGACGATGTTCGAGAAGACAGGTGGATCACCGATGGATTCAGCGCCACTACCACGCGTTTCACCGGGCAGGTTCGGTGAACTCGGGCCGATCAACTGGGTTGTCTGGCAGGTACTTTCCCGCGCGTCGGGCACCGATGACGCGCATCTGTTCAGCACCCTCGGTCGCACCGGCGGACTCTTTCGCGGCTGGCTGCATTTCTCCGGCAAGCTGATGCCGGGTGGCAGGTTGCCGCGCGCCGAGGCCGAACTGGTGATTCTGCGCGTCGCACAGCTGCGCGCGTGCGACTACGAGGCTGATCATCATCGCCGGTTGGGGCGAAAGGCAGGGCTGTCCGCCGTCGAGATCGAGCGCGTTGCCGCAGGTCCAGAAGCCGAGGGCTGGACACCTCGGCAGCGGGCCTTGCTGAATGCCGTCGATCAGCTGGTGTCCACCCGGAATGTGGACGACGCGGCGTGGGCCGCGCTGGCCGAGCACTACGACGAGCGGGTGCTGATCGAGATCGTGCTGCTGATCAATCAGTACGAAGGTCTGGCGTCGACGATCACGACCCTGCGGATCGAGCGCGACACGTTCTGACAATGTGACCCAGGTCATATAGCGGGACTGCGCGGGATCTCCCACAGTAAAGACGTACAACGTACGGAGTTCATCGTCATCGAGGAGAACCCATGCAGATCACCGCTTCTGCCCTATCGCTCAACGTCGCCGACCCGCAGGCCTCTGCCCAGTTCCTGATCGACCACCTCGGCTTCACCGAGAAGATGGCCGCCGACGGATTCGTCAATGTGGAGCGGGCCGACGCGGGCATGGACGTGATCTACCTGCGTACCGGCCTCGGCTCGTTCAAGCCCGCCCGCATCGCGGGCAGCGCGGGCGAGGGGCTGCTGGTCGTGTTCGTCGTCGACGATATCGACCGCGAATACGACCGCCTGCGGGCCGAGGGCGTCCCGATCGAGACACCCATCGAAACCGAGGAGTGGGGCGAGCGCTACTTCCAGATGACCGACCCCAACGGCATCGTCATCCAGCTCGTGCAGTGGGTCTGATCAGCGGCGCGCGATCCGCAGCGCCGCGACGATCATCGGGATCTGCAACGGCAACCGCGCCAGCACGCCTGCCTTGAAAACCTTGGGCGCTTTCGGGTTACCGAGAACATCCGCCGTCATCTGGATATTGGCGGGGAACACACCGACGAACAGCGCCGCGGCCAGCCACCCACCGAGCCGCCGCATGCGCGGCACCGCCAGCGCGGCAGCCACGCCCAGCTCGGCAACCCCGGACCCATACGTGTAGGTCCGCGGGTTGCCGGGCAGCTGCGGCGGCACGATCTTGTCGAACGGCTTGGGTGCTACGAAGTGCAGGATGCCCATGAAGAACAGCAGTCCACTCAACCAAGAGTGCGCGGGTCGACGGGGAGTTTGATCAGCCACACCGCCGACGGTACCGCCTCCCCGCGACTTCGAGCCAGATCCAGGCGCGGAGGACGATCCATCGGCAGGCGTAGAGGCCGTTAGCCCGTTCCCGGCGAGTTACCCATGTGCTGTCGTCACAAGGGCGACGACTACCGCGCGAAGACCGTGGACGCGGAGGTCGCCGGGCGGCCGAGGAGTTTGGTCAGGTCCCCGGTGTTCACCTCGAGCAGGCCCTCACCGATACGGGCGTCGGCGTCGGCGAGGGCGGCGGCGACCTGGTCGTCGAGGCCCGCCGCGCGCAGGGCTGCCGCATAGTCGCCTTCGGCGAGGTCCGCGTAGCGCACCGTGGAGCCCTTTGCCTCGGCGACCGCGGCCGCCAGGTCTGCGCCGGTCAGCGCGTCGTCGCCGCCCAGTTCGTAGACGCGGCCCTCGTGCCCCGTGCCGGTGAGCACGCGCGCGGCGGCCTCGGCGTAGTCGGCCCGTGCGGCGCCGGAGACGCGACCGGCCGCCATCGCGCCGTGCAGGACGCCCGTCTCCGCTGCGTTCGCGACAGCGCCGCCGTAGTTCTCCCAGTACCAGCTGTTGCGCAGCAGCACCGTCGGCACGGTGGCGGTGGCCAGCACCTCTTCGGTGCCTCGATGCTCGGCTGCCAGCAGCATCGGATTGCTGTCGGCGCGGGGGATGCTGGTGTAGGCCAGCAGTTCGACGCCGGCTCGCTCGGCGGCGCGAATGACATTGGTGTGCTGGGCAATTCGAGAGCCGAATTCATTGCCCGAGATCAGCAGCACCCGATCCACGCCCACCAGCGCGGCATCGAGGGCCGCCGGGTCGTCGTAGGACGCCTGCCGCACGTCGGCTCCTCGCGCGGCCAGGTCGGCCACCTTCTGCGGATCGCGCACGATCGCGACGGGCCGCTCCCCTGCGGCGAGCAGGGCCTCCACGACCAACCGGCCGAGCTGTCCGCCTGCTGCTGTCACTGCCACGGTCATTGCTACCTCCAGGTCACAAGTACTAACTATTAGTAAGCACTATGCCTTTAGCGGGCACTTGCGTCAAGTGGGTAAGATGGAGTCATGTCAGAGCCGCCCGCAGACCACGACCCCACGCTGGAAGCCGACGTCTTCGCGCGCAATTGCACCTCCCGTCCCGTCCTGCAGAACATCGCGGGGCGGTGGGGTGTGCTGGCCATGGTCGCGCTGCGCGACGGCCCGGTCCGCTTCAGCGCCCTGCGCCGCCGGGTCGACGGCGTGAGCGAGCGCATGCTCTCGCAGACCCTGCAGGCGCTGGAACGCGACGGCATGGTTCATCGCGAGGTGCTGGAAGCGATCCCGCCCCGCGTCGAATACACCCTCACCGAACTGGGCGCGCAGGTCGCCGACCATCTGCGGTCGCTGATCGTCGTGCTGGAATCAAATATGGATGCCGTCCGCGCGGCACAGGACAGCTACCACCGCGCCGGGGCCATCGGTCAGGACCAGCTCAACGCGTGAGCAGCTCCGAGACAGTGACGAATCGATAGCCCTGCGCACGCAATCCGTCGACGATCTCGGGGACCGCGGCAAGGGACTCGGCGCCGTGCATGACGTGGAGCAAGATGATCGAGCCCGGCCTGGTCTCGGCGAGGGTATCGGCGACGATGGCCGCCCGTGACGCGCCGCCCGCGGAATCGGGCTCGACATCCCAGGTCACCGTGGTGCGATCGTGGTCGGCGAGGTACCGCGGCAGCGCCCACAGTTTCTTGCCGTAGGGCGGGCGGAACGTGATCGGTCCGGGATACCCGGCGCGGCGGATCTCGTCGTCGGTGCGTTCGATCTCGGCACGCACGGTGTCATCGGAGACCAGCACCATGCGCCGGTGCGAATAGGAGTGATTTCCGATCTCGTGGCCCGCTCCCACGATCGCCGCACCGTATTCGGGATGGGCGGCCAGGTTGTCGCCGACCAGGTAGAAGGTCGCGCGAACTTGCGATTCGCCCAGTACCCGCAGCACTTCCGGGGTACGCGCGGTCGGGCCGTCATCGAAGGTCAACGCGACAACCTTCTCGTCGGTCTCGACCCGATCGACCAGCCGCCCCGCCACCTGATAGGTCCGCGAATTCATCACCACGTACAGGCCGACCGCCACCACCGAAACCAGCACGATGCCGACAACCCCACCCACCAGCCAACGACGCATGGACAGACGTTAGCTCACCGGGTCTGCTCGACCTGGTGAGTTACCGGCGCACCTACGCGATAACTTGGGTGATGTCGCCCGGCTTCAGGTAGTCGAAGAAACGGTGGGCGCCGTCTTCGGTCATCCGCACACAGCCGTGCGATTTCGAATCGACCGGTCCCACGTGAAATGCCATGTCGCCGTTGAAGAAGGTCGCCCATCGCATGGGCGCATTGTGCATCGTGCTCCAGTGGAATTCCCGCTTGAAGGAAATCTTGGTCACCGCGGGCGGCGTTTCGTATCCGGCCATGCCGTGCGAAATCGGCGTCGGTCCGAAGATCACCCGGCCGTTGTCGACCAGCCACGCTTCGTTCGTCGACAGCCGCAGGCACGCCCTGGCTTCGACGACCGGGCACGGCGATGCGGTGGGAACAATGGCGGGAACACCGGGAACGTCCGGCCCACCGGGGAAAAGAGGTTCCGCGACTGCCGGTGTCACCGTGCCGAAGCCGGCCACAGCGACGGCGGCTAGTGCCGCGATCCGTGCTGTCCAACCGAGAATGCTCTTGCTCATCAGTCGTTGCCTCTCAACCGTGCCCGCCACCCGCGAGCCTGCCCGGGTGAGGGGACCATCTCATGGAACACAAATATGTCGAACACGAGCGTGGAACAACTACCTGGAGGTGATGTCGATCATCGGCCACAGAACCTGATTCACCAAATCAACGCCCGGAAAAAGACCGAATAGAAACCAAAAGCCGGGTACGCGATTCGCGCACCCGGCCCTGTCGGCTGATATCTCAGAAGTTGATCATGTGCCCCGCGAGGCCGTGGATCGCTTCCTGCAACGCTTCGCTCAGCGTCGGGTGGGTGTGCACATTGCGGGCCAACTCGTTGACCGTGAGGTCCCACTTCTGGGCCAGGGTGAGTTCCGGCAGCAGCTCGGAGACGTCGGGGCCGATCAGGTGCCCGCCGATGAGTTCGCCGTGCGTGCCGTCGGCGATCAGCTTCACGAAGCCGGTCGGATCGCCGAGGCCGTGTGCCTTGCCGTTGGCCTGGAACGGGAAGTTCGCGACCTTCACGTCGTAGCCCTCGTCGCGGGCCTGCTGCTCGGTGAGACCGAAGCTGGCGACCTGCGGCTGGCAGAAGGTGGCGCGCGGCATCATCCGGTAGTCACCGAGGGGCATCGTCTCGGCGCCGCCGATGGTCTCGGCCGCGACCACGCCCTGCGCCTCCGCCACGTGGGCGAGCTGCAGTTTGGCGGTGACGTCACCGATCGCGTAGATGTGCGCCACGTTGGTGCGCATGTAGTCGTCGATCTCGATGGCGCCACGGTCGGTGAGCGCGACACCGGTGGTCTCCAGGCCGTAGCCCTCCACCCGCGGTGCGAAGCCGACGGCCTGCAGCACCTTGTCGACGGTGACGGTCTCGATCGCGCCGGACTTGTTGTCCTTGATCTGAACGGTGACCTTGGAGCCGTCGTCGTCGATCGACTGCACGGCCGCACCGGTGGAGATGGTGATGCCGAGCTTCTTGTACTGCTTGGTGATCTCCTTGGAGACGTCGGCGTCCTCGTTGGGCAGCGCGCGGTCGAGGAACTCCACGATCCGCACGTCGACGCCGTAGTTCTTGAGGACGTAGGCGAACTCCATGCCGATGGCGCCCGCGCCGACGATCAGGATCGAGCCGGGTAGGTCACGGGTGAGGATCTGCTCCTCGTAGGTGACCACGTTCTCGGAGAGCTGGGTGCCCGGCAGCAGCTTGGTGGTGGTGCCGGTGGCGATGATGGCATTGTCGAACGTGATCGTCTCGGCGCCGCCCTTGGTGAGGGCGACGTCGATCGAGTTCGGGCCGGTGAAGGTACCGAGACCGTCGAACTCGTCGATCTTGTTCTTCTTCATCAGGAAGTGCACGCCCTTGACCCGACCGTCGGCCACCTTGCGGCTGCGATCGAAGGCGGCGCCGAAGTCGAAGCTGACCTCACCGGAGATGCCGAAGGTCTTGGCCTCCTTGTGGAAGATATGGGCCAGCTCGGCGTTGCGCAGCAGTGCCTTGGACGGGATGCAGCCCACGTTCAGGCACACGCCACCCCAGTATTTCTGCTCGACAATCGCTGTTCGCAGGCCGAGTTGAGCGGCACGGATCGCGGCGACATATCCGCCGGGACCAGCGCCGAGAACGACGACATCGTAGTGGGAAGTCACGTCACCGAGCCTAACTCTGTTTCGGGGAGTTCACCCACCCGTCCCCCCTATAGGTGAGATGTGCCCTCGACCGGCCGCTGGTCACTCCTGCGCCCAGTAATGTCGAGAAGGTGAGCGGTGCTGGGTCGGCGGGCGGAATCGGTAGCCGGCTCGACGGCACGGCGTCGACCCATCTCGTCCGGTTGCTCGTGCAGGCAGCCAGGCAGGCGGGTGCGGCCGAGGACCAGCTGGCTCGCGTTGCCGGTACCGACGAGGTGGTTCTGCGCGGTGAGCTCAACCGGATCCCGATGAGTTCGCTGCTGCGGTTGTGGGAGTTGATCGCGCAGGCGCGACCCGGTGCGGGGTCGGGGGCCGCGATCGCCGCGGCGGCCCCGCTCGGCTCGCTCAACACCTGGGACTATCTGGTGACAACCGGCCGGACACTGGCGGATTCACTGCGTGCGGCCCAGCCCTATCACCGCCTGGTGACCGCGGCGACCGAGGGTTTCGACCTGTCCGGCGACGGGGATCTCACCATCGGCTACCGGACCTCGGCCAGTGATCCGGCGGTGGCTTCGGTGGTCAACGAATACGTGCTCGCCTACTACCTGCGCCGTGCGCGCGAAGCGATCGGCCGCCCGCTCGTGCCCACCCGGGTGAGCTTCGGCCACGCCGCACCGGCCGACCACGCCGGATTGGTCGCCGTATTCGGTACCGCCGACATCGAATTCGAGGCCGAGGCCGATTCGATCACCTTCCACGCCGACGACGCCAACGCACCGCTGGCCCGCGCGGATCCGATGCTGGCCGACTTGATGCGCAGCCACGCCGACCTGGTTCTCGCCTCCGCCCGCCCGATCGCCGATCCCCTCGATGCCTTTCGCATCGCCCTCGGCGCGGCACTGGACGCGGGCGACCCAGCCCTGCCCCGCGTCGCGAAAAGCCTTGCCATGAGCCAGCGCACCCTGCAACGTCATCTCGCCGAACACGGCACGTCCTGGCGCGACGAGCTCGACCTGCTCCGCCACGAACGCGCGAGAATCCTGCTGGACCGAGGCCACAGCACGGCCACCATTGCCCAGCGCCTCGCCTTCACCGACGACCGCGCCCTGCGCAAGGCCTTCCACCGATGGACCGGCACCACACCGACCGCCTCGCGCGCGGGATGAGCGCGCCCACCATGGCGTGAACGGACCGGGTGGTGGCGTCTGCGGACCTGGGAGCGGGGTTCCGGCCGCAATAACGTAGTCATCACCGGCGAGAAACACCGGCTGACCTCGAAAGAAGGCTCGATCATGTCGAATACGGCCACCCGCGCACTGCCCACCTTCACCCGCGAGATCCACCTCGCCGCCCGCCCGAACGGCGCACCGGTCGCCGACGATTTCGCCCTTGTGGAACGGGAGCTGCCCGAACTCACCGAGGGCCAGATCCTGGTCCGCAACACCTGGATGTCGGTCGATCCATACATGCGCGGCCGGATGGACGACAAGGCGTCCTACATCCCGCCCTTCGAACTCGGTACGGCCCTCGACGGTTCGGCGATCGGCGAGGTGATCGCCTCCCGTTCAGCCGATATCGCGGTCGGCGCCACGGTCACGCACTTCGCCGGATGGCGCGAACACGCCATCGTCGACGCCGCGACCGCCACCCTCGTCGACCCGGAACTCGCCGCACCGCAGCACTTCCTGAGCGTGCTCGGAACCACGGGACTCACCGCTTACGCCGCGCTCACCGACGTCGCCCGGGTCGAGCCCGGCGACACCGTATTCATCTCGGCTGCGGCGGGAGCGGTCGGCAGCGTGGCGGGCCAGATCGCCAAGGCGCTCGGTGCGAAGCGGGTGATCGGCTCGGCCGGTGGTTCCGTCAAGACCCGAAAGCTGCTCGAGGAGTTCGGTTTCGACGCGGCGATCGACTACCGGGTCGGCGATCTCGGTGGTCAACTTGCGGCGGCCGCACCCGATGGCATCGATGTCTACCTCGACAGCGTCGGCGGCGAACACCTGAAGGTCGCCGTCGAGGCGCTCAACCAGCACGGCCGGATCGCCCTGGTCGGCGCGATCAGCGGCTACAACGGCACCACCACCGGACAGACCCCCGACCTCTACCTCGCGGCGACGAAGGAGATCACCCTGCGCGGCATGCTGGTCACCAGCTACTTCCCGATCTTCGGCGAGTACATCGCCAAGGCCGCGGGCTGGCTCGCCGACGGCGCCCTGCACACCGCCGAAACCGTCTACGAAGGACTCGACCAGGCGCCCGCCGCTTTCCTCGGTGTTCTCACCGGCGCCAACACCGGCAAAATGCTCGTCCACCTCGCCTGAGCCCGAACGCCCTGCCGCGCACCGAACTTCTCGGTCCGGCGGGGCGAGGTCACTCACGCCAGACGTGGCTCGCGGCCCGAGCGAAGTTGCCGCCGAAGATCGCCTCGCGCTCGGCAGGCGTGAAACCACGGACCGCGAGGAGCTCGTCCAGGCCGGGCACGTCGGATTCGCCGAGCAGGTCCTCGGGCGGGGTCCATTGCAGCGGGCCCCATTTCGTGTACGAGTCGGAGAACGCGCCCGGGTTGGCACGGATCTCGTCGTTGAACTCTTGACCGTCGAACGAATAGTCCGACCCGATCCCGATGTGGTCGATCCCGACCAGGTCGACGCCGTATCGGATGTGGTCGGCTGTCGCCGCGACCCGCTCGGCGCGCGCGGCGGGCTCGTTGCGGCCGAGGAAGATTCCGACGCCGTTGATGCCGATCACCCCACCGGTGGCGGCGCACGCGCGTGCCTGCTCATCGGTGATATTGCGCGGGTGGTCCCAGAGCGCGGCGAAATTGGAGTGGCTGTAGATCATCGGAACCGAGGTGTGGGTGGCGATGTCGAGGCCGGTGCGGCGCGAGCAGTGCGAGCCGTCGGCGAACATGCCGACCTCGTTGAGCTTGCGCACCAAGTCTTTTCCATATCCGGTCAGTCCGGTGTCGTCGCTGTCGAGGCAGCCGCAGCCCGCCGCGTTCACATGGTTGTAGGTGGGCAGCAACGAGCGCACGCCGAGGTCGTAGAACAGCTCCACATTGTCGAGATCACCGTCGAGCGGCCCGGAATACTCGAGGTCGAAGGCCAGCGCGATCACCCCGGGCGCGCCGACATCGCTTACTCGGTCGACCAACCGGAACCGCGAATCCGTCGCTGCCTCGTCCCGGAACTGGTGCAGCAAGGCCAGCGAATCATCCTTGGTCTGCGCCGAGTACCCGACGTTGACCGACAGATACGACCCCGCGGGGTACCGAGCCAGCTCCGCGATCCTGGCCGTGGGCCGCAACGGCAGACAACAATGCTGCTCCCACAGGAACACATCCACCTCCGGTTGATTCGTGACCTGTGATCGTACGTTTCGCGGCGTATTCGACGTCGAACCGACGCTAACGCGATGTCTGATTCGTCCGATAAGTCAGTACTGCATCCCCGACCCATGGCTCTTGATTCAAAGGCGGTGCGACATGCGTCGCGTCCTCGTCCTCCTCGCTTCCCTCGCGACCTGCCTCGGCCTGTCGACACTGCCCGCGTCCGCCACCCCGTCCTACTGCGGTCTCGCCTGGGGCTCACAGGACAAATCGACCTCGAACTACTCGGGCGCCACCATCACCGACGTCCGCGCAGGCCGCCACGAGTGCTTCGACCGCCTCGTGATCGATCTGTCCGGGCCCACCGCCGGTTACCGCGTCGGTTACGTGGGCACGGTCACCCAGGACGGCTCCGGCGCCGCTGTCCCCCTTCGCGGTGGCGCCTTCTTACAGATCGCCGTCCTGTCTCCCGCCTACGACAACGCGGGCAACAGCACCTACAACCCGCCGAGCCGCACCGAGCTCGTCAATGTGAACGGCTACCCGACCTTCCGCCAAGCCGCATTCGCCGGCTCCTTCGAAGGTCAGAGCACTTTCGGCCTCGGCGTCCGCGCCCGCCTACCCTTCCGTGTGAGCACCCTCGATGGCCCGGCCCGCGTAGTCGTGGACGTCGCCCACTACTGGTGACGGCTCGCGCAACATGCGAATCCTCACATCGGCAACAATGTGGGGATGAGCGGCGTTGAGCAGAATGTGACCGATCCCTATCTCTGGCTCGAGGACGTGACCGACGAGGGCGCGCTGGACTGGGCGCGCGCCCGCAACGAGGTGGTGGGGCGGCGGTTCGCGGCCACCGACCGATTCGCCGATATGGAGCGGCGCGTGCTGGCGATGCTCGACGACGACACCAAGATCGCCTACCCCGGCCGACGGGGTCCGTGGCTGTACAACTTCTGGCGTGACGCGCAGCATCAGCGCGGGCTGTGGCGGCGCACGACATTCGAGTCCTACGCCACCGACGAGCCCGAGTGGGATGTGCTGATCGACGTCGACGCGCTGGCCGAGGCGGACGGCGAGAACTGGGTGTGGGCAGGCGCCGCCGTGCTGCGGCCGTCGCAGGAACGCGCCATCATCCATCTGTCCCGCGGCGGCGCCGACGCCACCGTCGAGCGCGAATTCGACCTGACGACCAGGCAATTCATCGCCCCGGAGGACGGCGGCTTCTCCCTGCCGGAGGCCAAGTCGCGCATCGGCTGGATCGACGCCGACACCGTCTACCTCGGCACCGACTTCGGACCCGGATCGCTCACCGACTCCGGCTACCCGCGCATCGCCAAGCGCTGGCGACGTGGCACCGCGTTGTCCACCGCCGAAACGGTGTACGAGGGCAAGCCGAGCGATGTCTCGATCGGCGCGGGCTACGACCGCCACCCCGGCTACGAGCGGCACTATCTGCATCGGTCAACGGACTTCTTCAACAGCGAGGTGTCCCTGCTCGAGGACGGCGCGTGGCGCCTGATCGAAACCCCCACCGACGCCGATGTCGACTGGTATCGAGACTGGCTCCTGGTGCGCTTGAAGACCGAGTGGACGCCGGCCGAGACCACCTACGCGCCCGGCAGTCTGCTGGTCACCGATCTGAACGACTTCCTCGCCGGTGCCAGAGAATTCGACGTCCTCTTCGCACCGGATCCGCACACCTCACTGGAATCGTGGGGATGGACCGAGAACCACCTGATCCTGACCACCTTGCAGGACGTGCAGACCGGATTCCGCGTGCTCACCCCCGGCCCGGACGGCTGGGCCGCCAGTGCGCTCACCGATTCCCCCGCCATGTCGTCCACCTCGGTGGCCAACCTGGACCCGCTGGAAGGTGGCGACGAATTCATGCTCACCACCACCGGTTTCACCACCCCGACAACCCTGCTCAGCAGCGCCATCGGCGAAACCGCGGTGACTTTGAAGCAGGCGCCCGGCTACTTCGACGCCACCGGCATCGAGACCGAACAGTTCTTCGCCACCTCCGACGACGGAACCGCGGTGCCCTACTTCGTGATCCGCCATCGCGACCGGCGCGGCACACCGGGACCGACGATCATGAACGGGTACGGCGGCTTCGAAATCTCCAAGACCCCCGCCTATCTCGGCTCCGCGGGCATGAACTGGCTCGAACGCGGCGGCACCTACGTGATGACCAACATTCGCGGCGGCGGCGAGTACGGCCCCGAATGGCACACTGCCGCACTGAAAGAGCACCGCCACCGCGCCTTCGAGGACTTCGCCTCGGTCGCCCGCGACCTCGTGACCCGCGGCATCACCACCCCCGACCGGCTCGGGGCGATCGGCGGCAGCAACGGCGGGCTGCTGATGGGCGTGATGCTCACCCGCTACCCGGAACTGCTCGGCGCCATCGTCTGCCAGGTCCCGCTGCTGGACATGAAGCGCTATCACCTGCTGCTGGCCGGTGCGTCGTGGGTCGCCGAATACGGTGACCCGGACAAGCCGGAGGAATGGGCGTACCTCAGCGAGTACTCGCCGTATCAGAACACCGACCCCGGCAAGCAGTACCCACCGATCCTGCTCGCCACCTCCACCCGCGACGACCGGGTCCATCCCGGCCATGCGCGAAAGATGGCCGCGCTCCTGGAGTCGCAGGATCGCACCGTCTGGTACTACGAGAACATCGAGGGTGGTCACGGCGGCGCCGCCGACAACAAGCAGTCGGCCTACCTGTCCGCGCTGGTCTACGAGTTCTTCATCCAGATGCTGATCGAGGGCCGCCGCTCGGCCTGAGGGTCAGCGGTCGCGCAGCCACTTCTCCACCGTGTCGACGGTGGAGTCCGGATTGGTGATCCAGCCGTTGTGCCCCAGGGCCTCCGGCTGGAACCACCGGGTCACCTGCGTGCCGGGCAGCTTGCCGAGCAGGTGGTCGGCGGAGGTCTGCGGGGCCAGGTCGTCACCGGCGATGGTGATCGACAGGACCGGAAACTTCAGCCGCGACATCCGCTCGTCGTAGTCGATATCGGCGCCGACGGGCACGAAGCGGCCGGTGCGTGCCAGCCTCGCCCAATCCGACATGAGAACTTTGGACTGCCTGCCGTACGCGCGCTTGCCGAGCAGGTCCCCCGGCCAGAACCCGGCCAGGTTCGACGCGACCGCCACCGCTGCGGTGCCCACCAGCACGCCCGGCCCGAAGACACCGCGATACCCACGGAAATACGGCGTTCCGGAAGCGACCAGGATCAAGCCGCCGAGCCTGCCGCGCACCCTGGCCGCGTACATCGACGCGAGCTGGCCGCCCATGCTGTGGCCGAGCAGGTACGGCGTGCTGGCCGGGAACCGGTTGCGCACCGCGGCCAGCATCGCCGGAAAATCCACCGAGACCAGTTCGTGGTAGCCGTAGGTACTTTCGGCGTCAGGACGACGCGTGCTCTCACTCTGACCACGCAGTTCGCCGATGGCGACATCGAATCCGCGGGCGGCCAGCCGATGTCCGAAGTACTCGTAGAACTCCCCCGGCACCGCAAGGCCGGGCACGATCACCACCACCGGGCGTGGCGCGTCCGGGGTCACCGGATGCCGGTGTGCGCCGGTGGCCGGAATGAGCCGCACCGGCAGGGTGCTGCCGTCGGGTACCTGGATCTCGACGATCTCGACCCGGGCCATCAAGCCCCGACCGCGCCCAGGATCACCCGGCTCAGCACCTTGATCACCTCGTCGAGCGGGGGCCGCGGGTCGCTGCCGCTCCAGCCGTCGACGACATAGTTCACCGCGCCGATGATCGCGAGTACCCGCAGTTCGTAGTCGCCGGGCGGGATTTCGCCGTGCATGGCCGCGTCTTCGGCGGCACTGGCCAGCAGCGACCCCCACACGCGACGCAGTTCGAGACGGAACTTCTCGACCTTGGGGCCGGCTCCGACCACTTCGACCAGCGCCACCCGCGCCTTACGGGGATCGGTGCCGATCGACTCGACGTAGGCCCGCACGGCCGCGTCGATCTGCTCGAGCACGGTCGCCTCGGCCTTGTCCTCGAGCGCGGTAGCCACCGCCTCGCGCGAATGTCGGTCGATCTGCTCGTACAGCTCCAGCAGCAGAGATTCGCGGCCGGTGAACTCCTCGTAGAACTGCCGAGACGATAGTCCCGCGTCCTTACAGATGGCGCCGACCGAACTGTTTGCGTACCCGTCGCGCGCGAAGACCGTCAGGCCTGACTCAAGAAAACGCGCACGCCGCTGGCGTTGCCGGTCCTCTACGGGTTGCCCGGCATACATTCGTCCCGTATTCGCATCCTGTGACATTGTCGCTGACAATACCGAAGGGCCTGATCCCCTCGTCATGGATCAGGCCCTTCGGCTGCCCAATCGGCTAACCGCGCGTTAGCCGAAAGTTGGCTACAGACGGCTCAGTTGCCCGAGCCCTGCACCGAACCGGTGCTCAGCGAGCTGGCGAGCAGACCGAGCAGCAGGGTGAGAATGTTGCCGTCGCTGCTGTCATCAGTGATGTTGTAAAGCATGTGTCACTCCAAGTCGATGTTTTGTGACTTCGTTGTCACTGGCCATTTGCCGTCTCGGACGATACCCAGACACAATGTGAAGTGGAGGTGTTTTAAAGGAATTTTCTAGAATTTTTTGTCACGGGACACAAGACCAAGGAACTCGGGGCTCGCCCGGACCGAGCATGAGCCGATTCGCGAACGAGGCGCTGCTCGTCGTCGACGCGCTGGGGCAACCGCGATGTGAAACGTGAGTGTACCGAAGCGCGGTTCTCGCATCCGTCGAACCGGGAAGTAACCGTCAGGGTGCGACAAATCATTGTCGGCGGTCGCTGGGCTCGGTACTCCTGTTCCCATGACGACTCTGCTGCACATATACGCTTGCGCGCGTGGCGAACTCAGCCGATCTCGCGCTATCGAACCGGTCCTGCCCGACTTCGGCCACGACTACTGAAGCGACGGAACGGGGGTGGGCGCCGACGGGAAGAACAGTCGTAACGATCTGTGCCGTAGGGATTCTCGTCGCCAGGAAGCCCTGCGTGACGCTGCCGGTACTCGGCGACCTGGCCGCGGTGTGGGGCACCTGCCGCGCCGCGACGACTTGGACAACAACTGCTTTCGGGCTCGCCTACGGCGCAGGGTTTCCGATCACCGGCCCACTATCGGACCGCTGGGGACGACGCCCGGTGAACGTCGGGGGCCTCGCGGTGACGGCCTTGTCCGCCCTTGTGGCGATCTCGGCGCCGAGTCCGGGCGCGGGGATCGGCATGCGGGCGATCTAGCGGTTGACGGCTTCGATATCGGACCTGACGCTCCTCGGCGTGGGCGTGATCGCGCCGCTGGTCGACGACGCTCCCGGCCGACAAGCCGTGTTCGTCGACGCGGCGGGCTCGGCCTTCACCGCGTTCGTCGCGCTGCTGCGCGGCCCACGGTTGACGCTGCCCCACGTCAGCGGCCTTGCCGTGCTCGGGTCAATCGTCGGGACCTACACCGACGTACCGCTCGCGCCGCCCGACGACGTCGTCACCCGGAGCGCCCCGCCGTAGATGGCGGGTTGCCGTCGAAACGTATTCGGGCACAATATTTTTGACCAGCGTTCGGCGCGGCCTGCAAGAATCCGACCATGGGCGGAGGTCAGCCGAGGTCACGGTGCCTATGCTGAGCGTGACAGCCCGTCACGCATACCCCGGAGGCACCGTTGCCGAACACTCTCGAAGCCAGCATCGACATCGCCGCATCGCCGGATAAGGTCTGGTCGGTGCTCGCAGACCTGCGCCGCATGCCCGAGCTCAGCCCCACGACGGTGAAGATGGTCGCGGTCGGTGGCGTTCGCGACGGCGCTTTCACCGTCAACATCAACAAGGTCGGCTGGAAGGTCTACCCGACCACCTCGCGGATCGTGCGCTTCGAGCCGAACAAGGCGCTGGCGTTCCGGATGAACGAGAACCGCACGGTCTGGGCCTATGAGCTCGAACCGACCGCCACCGGTACCCGCGTCGTCGAGACGCGCACCGTCGACGCCAAGGGCCTGCCCGGCTGGTTGCGCGGAGCGATCAAGGTCGCCATGGGCGGCGAGGAGAAGTTCGAGGCCGATCTGGTCTCGGGTATGCAGGAGACGCTGAGCAAGGTGAAGGTCGCCGCCGAGCGCTGACCTCGAACATCGCGTGAGCCCGCCGGAATCATCCGGCGGGCTCTTTCGTTATGCCAGGTTGTCGCGGATCTCGTCGAGCGCCTGCGTGCCGCGCGTGAGCAGCTCCTGCACCGCCGCCAGTTCGGCCGCGGTGAATCGCTCGGCCAAGGCACGCTCCACCGCGATCGCGCGGACGTCGGCATCGTTCATCACCGTCCGTCCTTCCTCGGTGAGGCGGGTTTCCAGCACGTTCTTGTGCCACTCGTGCGGGGTCCGGTCCACCAAGCCGCGCTCCTGGAGGTTGGTCAGGACGGTGTTCATGGTCGGTGGGGTGACGCCGGCCAGCCGGGCCAGAGCGGCGGCCGAGATACCGGGATTCTCCGCGAGGTGCAGCAGCGCGCTGTACTGCGCGACGGTCAGCCCGGCGGGTTTGAGCGCGGCCGTCTTCGTCGCGATCAGGGCTTGCTCGGCGCGCTTGATATACGTGCCGAGCCTCTCGGCGGCGGACATGGACGTCATGCGTTGCATGGTATCCGCCCATCACTTCGTAAAGCCCTTGACGATCATAACGACTCTAATTTAAGTTACTGCCTATCGCTTGATGCTTGGCGTTACATCACTGAGAGGCTTCATCATGTTGAGAACCGTCGCCGCTGCCGCCGCTTGCCTGACCCTGGCCGCCTGCGGGACCTCGCCCGCCACACCGACGCTGAGCACCGCTTATGAACTGCCCGGCAACGCCGTATACCCGGAGGGCATCGGCGTGGACGCGCGCAACGGTGACACCTACGTCGGGTCGTTCGCGGACGGCACGGTGTATCGGGCCGGCGCCGACACTTCGCGCGCCGAGGTGTTCCTGCCCGCGGGCGCCGACGGCAGGAAGACGGCGAACGGCGTGAAGGTCGATCGAAGTGGTCGACTGTGGGTGATCGATTCGGGTGTGGGCGTGAGTGTTTACGACACCGGATCACGAGCGCTGCTCGCGCGCTTCGAAGTGCCCGGTGACGCACCGCGTTTCGTCAACGACCTGGATTTCGGCGCGGATGGGTCGGCCTATTTGACCGACAGCGTGCGGAATGTGGTCTACAAGGCGGTAATCGGCGCCGGAGGTGCACTGACAGTCGCCTACGACCTGACCACCGCGCTCGGGCCGCGCGACCCGAAGGTGTTCGAGCTCAACGGCATTGTCGCCGACCCGGCCGGGAAGTTTCTGATCGTCGTCGCCATGTCAGCGGCCGAGCTGTACCGCATCGACCTCACCGGCGGCGCGGATCCGATCCGAAAGGTAGTGCTGACCGGTGGCGACGCGCGACACGGCGATGGGCTGGACCTGCGCGACAACACGCTGTGGATAGTCCACAACCTCGACAACACGATCAGCCGCTGGGCCCTCGGCGACAACGGCGCCACCGCTACCCGCACCGGCGAATTCCACGATCCAGCGCTGAATGTTCCCACGACGATGGTGCATTCGGGCGAGCGCGCACTGATCGTGTCGTCGCAGTTCGACAAGGGCGGGCCACTGGGTCAGGCGGGCACACCGGGGCCATTCGTGGTTTCGGCGATCAACGGGTTCTAGCGATGAATTCGCCCAGGACGGAAACGAATTCGTCCGGTTGCTCGACTTGTGGGGAGTGGCCCGCGTGTTCGACGAGGTGGGTATCGGCGCCCGCGGCGGCGAAACGGGCGAGGGTTTCGGCGCTGCCGTAGAGGTGGTCGTGACGGCCGTGGATGGCGAGGACGGGCTGGTCGAGGGCCCGCACGCGGGTGTCGAGGGGTTGCTCGGCGAAGTCGTCGGCTCGGGCGCCCACCGCGTAGGCGAGGCCCGTGGGGAGAGTGGCACGGAAGTCGCGCACCAGCGCGTCGGCCAGCCCGGGCGCCGAGTCGTAGCGGAAGCGGGGCGCGAAGGCCGATCGGCTCGCCAGGCGGATCACCGGCCCCGGTGTCCACCGCTGCGCCAGGCGCACCGCCCACGGGCGGACAACCCATTTCGCGGCCGTCGGGATCCTGGCAGCCTGGTAATCAGGGGCTTGGCCGACGACCACCACGCGCGCAACGCGGTGGGAGACGGCGGCGAGTTCCAAAGCGATCTCGGCCCCGAACGAATGGCCGACCACCGTCACGTCGGTGAGGTCCAGGTCGTCCATGAGCGTGACGAGCGGCGCGACGCGGGCCGCGGCGCTGAAGTCACCGTCGGCGCCGAGCTCGTGCATATCGACTCGGATCACGCGAAACGTGGCGGTCATTCGCTCGGCGACGGCAGCGAACCAGTCGACCGAGCCCGGGATGCCGTGGATGAACACGATCGCCGGCGCGGTGGGTTCGCCCTCGTCCAGAAACAACACGTCAACCACCCTAATCGGCACAGTCACGGAGCGTTCACAGCATTTCGCGCGCGTCGCGGTGACGTTGCTGGGCAACGGTTTCGCGGATTCGGTGTCGAGGGCAACCGCGGCGGGATTCTTCGTCGCTTTCGCCATCGGCTGAGCCATTCCGCCCGGTCGTGGCCAGAATTTCCGATCCATACCGGTGGCAATATTTCGCCGGGTCGCATACGCTTCGCCGCGGATGAAAACGCCTCTTGGAGGGACGAGTGATCACTCCGAACAGGCCGGAGGACGTAGCCGATACTCGGCATGCGGTGCCGTTGACCCAACTGATACACCTGATGGCGGAGTATCAGCACCTGGGCGCGCACCGTGACACCTTTCTCGCCACCCCCGCCGACGACACCTTCGTGCGCGGCTGCGGCATCGTGGCGGGCTGCATCGCCACCATCGGCGTCATCGTCGCGGCCGTCGGCGGCTGGCAAGGTGGTGTCACCCTGCTGGTGATCGCCGCCGCGCCCGTGCTGCTCGCACTACACCGCGGCGTGATCAACCGGCAGAACCGCGCCGCCCGCATCGACCTGTTCGACCACGGCGTCACCGTCTACCGCTCTGGTCAACGCGTGGCCGGATTCCGGTGGGACAGCACCGAAGTGCGTCAGCAAGCCATCCCCTTCCACGACACCACGCCCGTCACCTACCTGCTGGAACTGTCGGGTCCCGGCGGTGTCGAAGCCACCATCGACGAAGAGGGTTTCGCCCGCGCCCGCGAATGGGCCCGCGCCATCCAATCCGCCGTCACCGCAACCCAACTCCCCGCCGCGGTAGCCGCCATCGACAACGGCGAAACCGTCCCCTTCGGCGAACTCTCCCTCTCCCTGGACGCCCTCACCTTCCGCGAAGAGGCCCTGCCCTGGGAAGACATCCAACTCATCGACGCCCGCAGCGGCCACATCCGCATCAAACTCTCCGGCATATGGATGTCCCTGGCCCCCGTCAGCACCATCCCCAACTTCTACATCTTCAACGAGCTGGCCGAGCGCCTCCGCCTCACACCAGTGGTCTAGCTTCGCAGACCCGTCTGTGTAACCGGTTGCATGTCAGTCACTTTCACTCGTTTCACTGCGTGGTCAGTGAATACCCGCTGAACCGTTCCGCCCCTTTTCATGACGAAGGCCGGTCCACCGAGTGGTGGACCGGCCTTCGTGGCTTGCGGGGAACTTACTGATCAGGAGATCAGAAGTCCATGCCGCCCATGCCACCGGTGGGGTCGCCGCCTGCGGGGGCGGACTTCTCCGGCTTGTCGGCGACTACTGCCTCGGTGGTGAGGAAGAGCGCGGCGATGGAGGCCGCGTTCTGCAGGGCCGAGCGGGTGACCTTGACCGGGTCGGCAACGCCGGCGGCCAGCAGGTTCTCGTAGACACCGGTGTCGGCGTTCAGGCCTTCGCCCTCGGGGAGGTTGGAGACCTTCTCGGCCACGACGCCGGGCTCGAGGCCCGCGTTGAAGGCGATCTGCTTGAGCGGGGCCGACAGCGCGACGCGCACGATGTTGACACCGGTCGCCTCGTCAGCGGTCAGACCGCTGAAGCCGTCGAGCGCGGGAGCGGCCTGCAGCAGCGCGACGCCACCACCTGCAACGATGCCCTCTTCGACGGCGGCCTTGGCGTTGCGCACGGCATCTTCGATGCGGTGCTTGCGCTCCTTGAGCTCGACCTCGGTAGCGGCACCGGCCTTGATCACCGCAACGCCGCCGGCCAGCTTGGCCAGACGTTCCTGCAGCTTCTCACGGTCGTAGTCCGAATCCGAGGACTCGATCTCGGCGCGGATCTGCGCCACGCGGCCCTTGATGGCCTCCGCGTCGCCCGCACCCTCGACGATGGTGGTCTCGTCCTTGGTGATGACGACCTTGCGCGCGGTGCCGAGCAGCTCGATGCCGGCGGTCTCCAGGGAGAGGCCGACCTCTTCGCTGATGACCTCGCCACCGGTGAGGATGGCGATATCGGCCAGCTGGGCCTTGCGACGGTCACCGAAGCCGGGCGCCTTGACGGCGACGGACTTGAAGGTGCCACGGATCTTGTTCACGACCAGGGTCGACAGGGCTTCGCCCTCGACGTCCTCGGCGATGATCAGCAGCGGCTTGCCGGCCTGGATGACCTTCTCCAGCAGCGGCAGCAGGTCCTTCACGGTCGAGATCTTCGACGACACCAGCAGGATGTACGGATCCTCGAGGATCGCTTCCTGACGCTCGGGGTCGGTCACGAAGTAACCGGAGATGTAGCCCTTGTCGAAGCGCATGCCCTCGGTGAGCTCCAGCTGGAGCCCGAAGGTGTTGCTCTCCTCGACGGTGATGACACCTTCCTTGCCGACCTTGTCCATCGCCTCGGCGATGAGCTGGCCGATGGCCGGGTCGCCCGCGGAGATACCAGCGGTAGCAGCGATCTGCTCCTTGGTGTCGATCTCCTTGGCGGTGTCGAGCAGGCGAGCGGTGACGGCCTCGACTGCCTTCTCGATGCCACGCTTGAGGCCGAGGGGGTTCGCGCCGGCCGCGACGTTGCGCAGACCTTCACGCACGAGCGCCTGGGCCAGCACGGTGGCGGTGGTCGTACCGTCGCCGGCGACGTCATCCGTCTTCTTGGCGACTTCCTTGACCAGCTCTGCGCCGATCTTCTCGTACGGGTCCTCGAGGTCGATCTCCTTGGCGATGGAAACACCATCGTTGGTGATCGTGGGGGCGCCCCACTTCTTCTCGAGCACGACGTTGCGACCCTTCGGGCCCAGCGTCACCTTGACAGCGTCGGCGAGGGCGTTCAGACCCCGCTCGAGACCGCGACGGGCCTCTTCGTCGTACGCAATTGTCTTGGCCATTGCGTTGAGATCCTCCACATGTCTATGGCTGACACACGAGACGACCACAGGTTGGATCGCCCCAAAAGTTACGCCGGCCAGGTGCGGTGCCCGCGACGGACGACCGAGGGTGTCGATGGAACCCGATCTCACCACCCCGACCTGGCACTCAACAGTCACGAGTGCCAAAGCCATTTTTAGCACTCGGGTGACGAGAGTGCAAGGTCGCGCCCGGCACGGAGGACATACCGGGCGCGACCGCCGTCTCAGGCCTCGTCCTGCACCGAAGCCAGAAACTGACTCAGCACCTCGACGAGCTCGGCCTCGACGACGGCCTTGTCAAGGCCCAGACCGCTGAGTACGCCCGCGCCGTTCTCCTGCTCCAGCAGAGCCAACAGGATGTGTTCGGTGCCGATGTAGTTGTGGCCGAGGCGCAGCGCCTCGCGAAAGGTGAGCTCGAGTACCTTCTTCGTGTCGCCGTCGAACGGGATGAGAGCGGGCACGTCACCGTCGGCGGCGGGCAGCGAGGCGATCGCGGCATCACGCACCGCGTCCAGCGTGACACCCCTGGCGACGATCTCCTTGGCGGCCAGACCTTCCGCCTGACCGATCAGGCCGAGAATCAGGTGCCCGAGCGCGATCTGACTGCTCCCCGAGGCGCGGGCCGCCTCCTGGGAGCCGACGACCACCTGCCGGGCCCGGTCGGTGAACTTGGCGAAGCCGGCCTGCGGATCCATCGCGGCCGTGTCGCTGGGCCCCTTGGGCACGAACCGTTTCTGGACGGCCTGCTTGCTGACGCCCATGCTGGCGCCGATATCGGTCCAGGAGGCACCGGAGCGGCGCGCCTGGTCGACGAAGTGGCCGATCAGATGATCAGCGGTCTCACCGAGGTGATTGGCGGCGACCACGGCGTCGGAGAGTTGGTCGAGGACATTGTCGGGGCGGGCCTTTTTGATGCCGTCGATGAGGTCGTCGAGGCGGAAGTTCGGAGTGCTCATACGTCAACTGTAGGTTGACGATGCCAGGGCGTCAACGATTGGTTGACGGTCAATTCCTGGCACAGTGGCGTCATGGGGAGACTTCGGCGCTGGGCGCCGCGCGTAGTGGGGATTGCCGTGACGGCGGTGTGCCTGGTCGGCGCCGGACAACTGCTATGGCCACAGCCGGGGTTGGACGAACAGCCGGGGTCGACGGCGCGGCAGTTGGCCTTCGTGCGTGACGCACTCGACGAAGGGTCGGATACGGCTGCGCAAGAACTGTTTCCGGAGGGGTACGTCTTCTCGAACGTGCTCTACGGTCTGGCCTGGGTGCAGGCCGCGCACACCGACTCAGGGCTGCGCGATGACGCGCTGCGTGAATCACGGTGGGCGCTGGCGCGATTGGAGTCCGACGAGGGTCGCGCGGTTTTCAGCCCTCGATTGCAACCCACGTACGGGGTGTTCTGGGCGGGGTGGACCAACTGGTTGCGCGGGGCGATCCTGTCGCTCGATAGCTCCGATACCGCTGCGGTGCAGCAGTTCTCCACGCGAAGCACCGAGATCGCACAGGCGTTCTCGGCGGCCGACACGCCGTTTCTCCAGGCCTATCAGGGCCAGGCCTGGCCCGTCGACTCGACCGTCGCGATGGCTTCACTTCGCCTGCACGACACACTGTTCGGTGCGAAGTACACCCCGGTGATCGATCGCTGGCTCGAGCAGGCGAAGACCCGACTCGACCCCGCGACCGGTCTCCTACCGCATCAGGTTTCACCGACCGACGGATCGATGACGACCGGTGCGCGGGCGACCTCGCAGACAGTGATCCTTCGGTTCCTGCCCGAGATCGATCCAGCGTTCGCGAGGAACCAGTACGCGCTGTATCGCGACCAGTTCCTCGCTCACCCAGGAGGTTTCGGTCCCGCCGTTCGCGAGTATCCGAAGGGAGTCGACGGGAGCGGTGATGTCGATTCCGGCCCGTTGGTCGCCGGGATCAGCCTGTCCGCCACCGTCGTCGCCGTCGGCGCGGCCAGGGTGAACGGTGACCGGGCGTTGGCTGCCGCGATCGGATCGGAGGGCGAGCTGATCGGGTTGCCGATCGATCTGCCGTGGTCCAAACGCTATGCGTTCGGGCTGTTGCCGATCGGCGACGCCTTCGTGGTGTGGTCCTCGACAGCACGGCTACTGACGGCGGCCCCGATGACGGTCGAGCACGATGTGCGCTGGTGGTGGCGGCTGCCGTGGCTTGGCGTGCTCGGCCTGATCGCCATCGCACCCTGGGCACGGATGTCGGCCCGCCTCGTCAGAGGTCGGGCCGAGCGCCACGCGCCCGGACTTACCGCAACCCCACGGTGAAAGCGGTCCCCCGCACGATCAGCTCCTTCATCACCACACCGATCCGACCGGTGAACACCCTGTTCGTCGGGGTGTCATCGGCTTTCACGAGCTGCAACACCGCGTCACGGCGGCCGAGGCTGATGCACTGCGCGACGTAGCGCCCCTCCATCGGCTGCGGTTCGCGACCGCGCGCCCGCGCCGTGATCGCCCCGACCACGTACTGCCCCGCGGGAATCGCTGTCGCACAAGCCATCCGCAGCGGACGACCGTCCACCCCGGCCATCAGCGCGGAATCGCCGACGGCGTAGATGTCGGGGTGCGACACCGAGCGCAGCGTGTCGTCGGTGCGGATGCGACCGTCGGCGGCGACCTCCAACCCCGCGCGACGAGCCAGGTCGGGAACGGTGAAACCGGTGGTCCAGACGGTGGTGGCGGCGGGCACCAGGGTGTCGTCGGCGAGCCGGACAGCATCGGGCAGCACCTCGACAACCTTGACGCCGGACCGGATTTCGACGCCGAGCCGGGTGAGCGCGGCACGGATCGTCTGGTGTGCGCGCGGCGAGAGCCAGGCGCCTGGGTCTTCGGAGCCGAGCAGGCTGATCCGCGAATCCGGTTGCGATTCAGCGAGTTCGGTGGCGAGTTCGATGCCGGTCGGGCCCGATCCGACGATGACGATCTGACCCGACAGCGCCGTCACGTCCTCGGCGGTGGCGACGAACTTCGCGTGCTCGGCGGCACCGGGTACGGCGTTGCGGTCGGCCTGGCTGCCGAGCGCGTAGACGAGGGTGTCGTAGTGCAGCGTCCACTCACCGTCGACGGCGACGATCTTGCGGTCCGGGTCCAGGTCGGTGACTCGTGCCTGGATGAACTCGATACCCTTGCGTCCCAGCGACTTCCGCAGGTCGAGTCGCTTCACCGGCTGGCCCGCGGCGGCCTGGTGCAGACGCACCCGCTGCACGAATTCGGCGCGGGCGTCCACGACGGTGATCTGGGTGTCGCGAGTCTTCTTCGCGAGGGCGCGGGCCGCGGTGAGTCCCGCGTACCCGGCGCCGAGGACGACGATCCGATGCTGACCGGTCATGGTGTGGCTCCTTCTCTCGAAATGCCTACACACACCAGACTGATCAGCCGCCGAGTTCCTGACAGCTTCTCGAGGTGACCTGCATCACACGGTTACGGCACCCAATTTGATCGGGTTCACGACCGTGCGAACCGCCGCGATCGAACCCGCTTCGTCGAAGTCGAAGACCAGCACACCGGCCGGGACCTCGTCCTGGAGCAGGATCAGACCCACATCGCCATTGATCTCGGTGAATTCGAACCGCGACGTGGGACCGAGGAAGCGCCGCAGGTTGGACAGGTAGCGCGCGACCACATCGCCGCCGACCACCGGGATCTTGGCCGCGACCACCCGGCCGCCGCCATCGGCGACCGACACCACATCGTCGGCGAGCAGTGCGCGCAGACCACCCACATCGCCGGTGGACGCCGCCTGCAGGAACTTCTCGATCATCGTGCGCGCGTGCTCGGCCGACACCACGTAGCGCTGTTTGCCGGTGCGCACGCGCTGACCGGCCCGATGGAATATCTGCTGGGTGTTGGCCTCGGTGAGATCGAGCATCTGCGCGATCTCGGCATGCGGGTATCCGAAGGCCTCGCGCAGCACGAACACGGCGCGCTCGATCGGGCTGAGCCGTTCCATCGCCGTGAGCACGGCCAGGGACACCGACTCGCGTTCCTCGACGGTCCCCAACGGGCCGAGCGCGCCGGCGCCGGTCGGCACCGGCTCCGGCAGCCACTGCCCGACATAGGTCTCGCGGCGGGCACGGGCCGAAACGAGCTGGGTGCGACACAGATTCACGGTGACGGTCGTCAACCATGCTTCAGGATTGGCGATCTCGCCCCGGTCGGCCAGCGCCCACCGCAGATAGACCTCCTGCACCACGTCCTCGGCCTCGGTCGCCGCGCCGAACATCCGATATGCCAGCGAGAACAACCGCTGCCGATGCTCCATGAACTCGGCGACGCCGTCGGATTCCACCTGTGCCCCTTTGCCGGACTGCGTTCTACTCGTCGTTGCGCGGCCGACGCAGACGCAGGCGCGCGGATCCACGGATCGCCGGTCGGCGGATCGCGGGCATCCGCCGCTGCGCGCGCCGTTGCGCCCGCCGCTCAGCCGGCTTGTGCTGCCACGTTTCCGGTCGCGCGGCCACCCATCGGGCCGACCGCCAGGCGAACGGGATGTGCGCCAGGTACAGCGCCACCAAGATCAGCAGCAGCACGATCGGGAAGGTGACCAGCAGTGCCGCCGCCAGAGCGGTCAGCACGAGCAGGCCCGCTGCCGCCTGCGGGGCGACCGACACCGACTTCATCGCCAGGGTCGGAATGGTGCTCACGCACAGCAGTGCGGCGAAGACCGTCCACGCGGCGACGAAGGCGAAACTGTCCCACCAGCCGTCGCCGAACTGCACCTTCAACGCGATCGGCACCAGCGCGATCAACGCACCGGCGGGCGCGGGCACACCGACGAAGTACTCGCGCGCCCAAGTCGGCCGGGAATCGTCGTCGAGCAGGGTGTTGAAGCGGGCAAGGCGCAGGACCAGGCTCACCGCGAACAGCAGCGCGACGATCCAGCCCGCGCTGTAGCTGTCGAGCAAGGTCACATAGATGACCAGCGCGGGCGCGACGCCGAAGGAGATGGCGTCCGACAGCGAATCGAGTTCGGCGCCCATCTTGGAAGTGGCGTCGAGCATGCGCGCGAGGCGGCCGTCGAGGGTATCGAGCACGGCGGCCGCACCGACCATCGCCAACGAGATACCGAGCTCACCGTCGAGGCCGAACTTCACTGCTGACAGGCCCGCACACAGGGCGAGGATGGTGACGACGCTCGGGAGCAGCCGTACTGAGCGGGGACGCTTACGGGCCTGCTCGATCATCCCAGGACAGCCAGGACGGTTTCGGCCCCGATCGTGCGCTGCCCGGGGGCAACAAGCAGTTCGGTGCCGACCGGGAAATAGGTGTCGACGCGGGACCCGAACCGGATCAGGCCGTAGGTGTCACCGATGGTGAGCAGGTCACCGACGCGGGCATCGCAGACGATGCGACGAGCCAGCAGACCGGCGATCTGCACCACGACGACCTGCTTACCGTCGGCGGTATCGATGACCATGCTGTTGCGTTCGTTGGCATCGGAGGCCTCCGGTAGATCGGCCGAGAGGAATTTGCCCGGCTGATGCAGCACCTCGCGCACGGTTCCGGACACCGGAACGCGCTGCACGTGCACATCGAGCACCGACAGGAAGATGCTCACGCGCGGCAACGGCTTGTCGCCGAGCCCGAGCTCAACAGGCGGCACCGCGGTGTCGACAAGGGCCACTTCACCGTCGGCGGGCGCGACCACGATGCCCGGCCGGTTCGGCGGCACGCGATGCGGGTGCCGGAAGAAGGCGGCGCAGGCTGCGGCAGCGGTCAGACCGGCCCGACGCACCCATTTATTACGTCCGCCGACGACCGCCACCGCCAACGGCACCGCGACGAACGGCAATCCGGCGGGATGTAGCGGGGGTACAGCGGCCCGCACCAGGTCGACGACGTGTCCGACTCCGGTGGTATCGGGCGTGCCGGGCGGGGTGGGGCGGCGTGCCACGGGCTCCCTCTTTCGTGTGATGACTACAAGCGATCACACCTTACGGGAAGCCCGGGGCAAGCACCCGTGGTCAGTGGACCGATCTACGCCCGGTGACCAGCTTCACCAGGAACAACAGCACGCAGGCTCCCGCCAGACAGGTGATGAAGCTGAAAATCCAGCCCGCGCCTTCTACATCGACGCCGAAAAGGCTCAGCAGGAATCCGCCGAGCAGACCGCCGACGATCCCGACCACGATGTTGAGCAGGATGCCCTGCTGTGCGTCGGTCTTCATGAACTTGCTCGCGATCCAACCGGCCAGACCGCCGATGATGATCCAACTGATGATGCCGAGTCCGAGCATGGTGTCCTCGATTCCTCGATGGGCCGGCGAGCAAACGCCTTGTCACCAAGATACCCCCGGCTGCCTTGTGACAATCGACACTGAGATCACGATCCGAGGCGTAATATGAGGATGCCTCATGTCTGAGCGTTCACATGGCGTCCACGCACGGGCCGCGGGCGATGAGGGACAGATTTCGATGCTTCGGGTACACCCAGCGGTGCTGCCGCAGGTTGACAGGTACATAGGAGACTCACAATGGCTCGAATCGCCCAGACGACGGGTGCAGAGCACACCGCGATCCTCGGATTGGGCGTCTACCGCCCGACCCGGGTGGTCACCAACGACGAGCTAGCGGGGCCGATCGACTCGAGCGACGAGTGGATCCGCACCCGGTCCGGCATCAACACCAGGCGCTTCGCCTCCGACGAGGAAACCATCCAATCCATGAGCGTCGCCGCCGCACGCGACGCGATCGCCGCCGCCGGGGTGCAGGCCGACCAGATCGACTGCGTCATCGTGGCGACGTCGACCCATCTGGTGCTCACCCCGGCAATCGGGCCACGCATCGCCACCGAGCTGGGCATGACCGGCTCGGCCGCCTTCGACATCTCGGCGGGCTGCGCCGGGTTCTGCCACGCGCTCGGCATGGCATCGGACCTGGTCCGGGCCGGCACCTCGAATCACGTGCTGGTGATCGGCGTCGAAAAACTCAGCGTCACCATCGACTTCACCGACCGTGCGACGGCCTTCCTGTTCGCCGACGGCGCGGGCGCGGTCGTTGTCGGCCCGTCCGCCGAACCGGGCATCGGCCCGACCGTGTGGGGTTCGGACGGCACCCAGCACCACGCCATCCGCCAGACCAAGGACTGGGTGGAGTTCTTCGACGAGATCGAGGAGAAGGGCACCGACGCGGTGCGCCCTTACCTCACGATGGAGGGCACCGCGGTGTTCCGCTGGGCCGCGCATTCGCTGGAGAAGGTCTGCCGCGACGCGATCGACCGTGCGGGCCTGACCGCCGGTGATCTCGACGCGATGATCCCGCACCAGGCCAACGGCCGGATCATCGAGATCATGGCCAGGGTGCTCGAACTCCCGGAGCACTGCGCGCTCGCCAACGACATCGAGGACGCCGGCAACACCTCGGCAGCGTCGGTCCCCCTCGCGATGGAGGCGCTGCTGCGCAAGGGCGAATCGAAGCCGGGCGACACCGCGCTGCTGATCGCCTTCGGCGCCGGGCTGTCCTATGCGGCACAGGTTGTCACGCTGCCCGCCTGGAAATAGCTGATCAGCAAATCTCACATAACCGGGGTGGCCTGCGCCGAAGCAGGCCACCTACCGGTTGGCTCGCCGTGTCCACCTTGTCCCGCTTGCACCAACTCGGACATGCTGGCAAACTTTTCGCTACCGACGTTTGCTGATCGACGAAGCTCAGCCTCCAGCGTTCCCGTCGTCAACCCGAGGTGATCGGCCGTGAAACTGCGCTCACTCCTGCCACGCAGGCACATCAACGAGGTCCCGCTCCTGCCGAGCATCGGATCGGACGACGCTTTCGCGCTCCCCAGCGCGCTCGTGCCGCGGGGCACCCGTCTCAAACGCGAGGAACGCCTCGAACGCCTGCTCACCCCGACCGAGCTCGACCTGGTCCTGCACCACCAGCTGTAATTTTGGAGCGGGGCCCTCCGGGCACTCCTTCGTCGCACCCTCCACTCAGTCCAGATCAGGGCGGGCCCCTCGGAAGACACACGTCGGATGCCCGGCCCGAGACAGGGGGATACTCGAAACGTGAGCACTCCCTCGGTAACCAAACCGGCCATTCTGAGCGTTGACGACGACCCCGGCGTTTCCCGGGCGGTCGTGCGCGATCTGCGCCGCCGCTACGGCGCCGACTACCGGATTCTGCGGGCCGAATCGGGGCAGCAGGCGCTGGAGGCGCTGCGGGAGATGAAACTGCGTGGGCAGCCCGTGGCGGTATTGATCGCCGATTACCGGATGCCCGGCATGGACGGGATCGAATTCCTCGAGCAGGCGATGGACCTGCACCCGTACGCGCGCCGGGTACTGCTCACCGCCTACGCCGACACCGATGCCGCGATCGACGCGATCAATGTCATCGATCTCGACCACTATCTGCTCAAGCCGTGGGATCCGCCGGAGGAGAAGCTGTACCCGGTGATCGACGGGTTGCTCGATGTCTGGCGCAGTGCCGAGCAACGGCCGGTGTACGAGACCAAGGTCGTCGGCGATCGATGGTCGCCGCGGTCCTCGCAGGTGCGAGAGTTCTTGGCGCGCAATCAGTTGCCGTATCGGTGGTACCCGGTCGACGAACCGGAGGGCACCCGGCTGCTGGAGGCGGCGGGCGCCGATCCGCTGACCTGTCCGGTGGTGATCACGGCCGCGGGCATCGCGCTGATCCAGCCGACCGACAGCGAACTCGCCGAAAATGTCGGGCTCACCGTCGAACCCAGTGGGGATTTCTACGATCTGATCGTGGTGGGCGGCGGGCCTGCCGGGCTCGGCGCGGCGGTGTACGGCGCCTCGGAGGGGTTGCGCACGGTACTGGTGGAGCGCACGGCCACCGGCGGACAGGCGGGGCAGAGCTCGCGGATCGAGAACTACCTCGGATTTCCCGACGGGGTATCGGGCTCGCAGCTGGCGGATCGGGCCCGGCGGCAGGCGGCGAAGTTCGGCGCGGAGATCATCACCACTCGCGATGTGGTCGCGCTCGAGGTCAACGGTTCGGCGCGCACGGTGCGGTTCGCCGATGGCGGAAAGCTGTGCGCGCACACGGTTCTGATCGCCACGGGCGTGGACTACCGACGTCATCCGGCGGCGGGCGTGGACGAATTCACCGGGCGTGGTGTGTATTACGGATCGGCGATGACCGAGGCGGCTGAATGTGCCGACCAGGATGTCTACATCGTCGGCGGGGCCAATTCGGCCGGGCAGGCCGCGGTGTTCCTGTCCCGCAATGCCCGTCGCGTGCACCTGGTTGTTCGGGGCGACTCGCTGGAGCGGTCGATGTCGCACTATCTCGTCCGCCAGATCGCGGGTATTCCGAACATCGTGGTGCACACCGAGACCGAGGTTGTCGGCGCCGACGGCGACACGCATCTGGAACGGATCATCCTGCGCGACAACAGCACCGGCACCGAAGACAAGGTCGACGCGCAACGCCTGTTCCTGTTCATCGGCGCCGCTCCGCAGACCGCCTGGCTCGACGGCGTCGTCACCCGTGACGCGGCCGGATATGTGCTGGCCGGACCTGACCTGATGGTCGACGGCGCGCGACCACCCGGCTGGGAACTGCCACGCCCGCCGCAGCACCTCGAGACCAGCGTCCCCGGTGTGTTCGTCGCGGGCGATGTGCACGCCGAATCCGCCAAGCGGGTCGCCTCGGCGGTTGGTGAGGGCGCGATGGCGGTCATGCTCGTCCACCGGTATCTGGCGTGAGTGAGGACTCGATGATCTGCGATCCGGAAGAACTGCGCACGCTGTTCCTGTTCGAGAAGCTCGACGAGAACCAGCTCGCCGAACTGTGCGACATCGGGCGCATCGAGTACGTCGACCCGGGCCCGGTGTTCCGCGAGGGTGAACCGGCCACCTGCTTCTACGTGCTGATCGACGGCGAGGTGCGGCTCACCAAGCTGTCCGGTGGCATGGAGATCGAGATCAACCGCACCGACCATCGCGGGGTGTACGCGGGCGCCTGGATGGCCTATCTGGGCGATCGGGCGAACCAGGACTACAACGGCTCGATGTACGTGCTGCGCCGCTCCCGGTTCCTGGTCATCGACGCGGCCGATTTCGCCAGGATCATGCACGAATGGTTCCCGATGGCCGTGCACCTGCTCGAGGGCGCGTTCTTCGGCGGACAGAAGTCGAGCCAGCGGATCGCCGAACGGGAACGGCTGCTCGCCCTCGGTTCGCTGTCGGCCGGGCTCACCCACGAGCTCAACAATCCCGCCGCCGCCGCGGTGCGCGCCACCTCCGGCCTGCGCGAACGCGTCGCCGGGATGCGGCACAAGCTCAAGATGATGGCCGAGGGCAAGTTCCCGGCCGACGCGCTGGTCAAGCTCGTCGAGATGCAGGAGCAGGCCGCCGACCAGGTCGCCAAGGCACCCGACCTCAGCCCGCTGGAAGCCGCCGATCGCGAGGACGCGCTGGCGGACTGGTTCGAACAGCGCGGCATCGCCGACGGCTGGAATCTGGCGCCGACCTTCGTGCAGGCGGGCCTGGACACCGACTGGCTCGAGGGCGTGCACGCGACGCTGGAAGCGTGCCAGGCGCCGGTGTTCGAGGGCGCCGTGCGCTGGCTGAACTACACCATCGAGACCGAGTTGCTGATGAACGAGATCTTCGACTCGACCACCCGCATCTCCACCCTCGTCGGTGCGGCCAAACAGTATTCGCAGATGGATCGCGCGCCGTATCAGGTCGTCGACCTGCACGAACTGCTCGATTCCACCCTGGTGATGCTCAACCGAAAACTCGGTGACGGCGTCCGTGTGGTGAAGGACTACGACCGCAGCCTGCCGCCGATCCCCTGCTTCGCCGCCGAACTCAATCAGGTGTGGACCAACCTGATCGACAACGCGGTCTACGCGATGGGCGGCGAGGGCACCCTGACGATCCGCACCTTCAAGGAGAACGACTGCGCCGCCGTCGAGATCGGCGACACCGGACCGGGCATTCCCCCCGAGGCGCGTGGTCGCATCTTCGAGCCGTTCTTCACCACCAAACCGGTCGGCGACGGCACCGGCCTCGGCCTCGACATCTCGTTCCGGATCGTGGCCAACAAGCACAACGGTGACATCCGGGTCGAGTCGGAACCCGGCAACACGCGGTTCATCGTCCGCCTACCGTTGCGACCGACAGCGGAGGATGTCAGCACACCTACTACAGGAGGTCAGGATGGCTGAAGCGGGGATCGATCCGAGCGTGCCGCCCAGCGGCGCCGGTTGCGTCGAGTGTGACGAGAGCGGCGGCTGGTGGGTGCATCTGCGCCGCTGCGCCGAATGCGGGCACGTCGGCTGTTGCGACAGCTCCCCCAGCAAGCACGCGACGAAGCATTTCGAGGCCACCTCGCACCCGTTCATGCAGAGCTACGAACCGGGCGAGGACTGGTTCTACAACTTCTCCAGTGGAGAGATGTACAGCGACGGTCCCGAACTCGCCCCGCCGACCAGCCATCCGACCGATCAGTCCGTGCCCGGCCCCGTCTCGCGGGTGCCCGCGAACTGGCAATCACTCCTGAGCTGACCGAGCCGAGCGACTAAGGCTTCATCCCGGCGGCGTCGGCGACCGGCTTGTCGGCATTGGCCGGAACGAGGCAGACCAGCTTCACCGTGCTGAGCGCCACGTTGGGGCTGCCCTCGAACGGCCCACCGGGATTCTCCGCGAGGATCTTGTCGATCGCCTTCTTCTCGCCGTCCGCGTCGAGCGACTTGAACTGCGTGCAGGTGATGTCGGCGCTCGTGGCGGCCGAGGTCGGCGCCGCGCTCGAGGAGGGCGCTGTGGTGGTGGCGGGCGCGCTGGAGCTCGGCGTGCCCTTGCGCAGCCCGCTCGCGTCGGCGGAGTCGTCGCCGGAACCACACCCGACCAGTGTCAGGGTCAGTGCCCCGGCGGCCAGAACGGCGAGGGAGATTCGGTTCATCTGCTGCTTTCCCCGGTAGATCGCGGCGCCGGCACCTCCGGCGCGTCCGGTGCAGCGTACCGACTTGCGGCGATAGTTCGTCATGTCAGCCAGAATGGCCGTCTGACCTTGCGGTCAGCCTATCGATTCCTGATCGCGCCGCGACGCGGCAGAATGGGGCGGTGGCTGAACTTTCGCTCACCGCCCGGCTCAACCCCTCCGCAGCCGATGCTCGTCGCGGGGTGGTGCGCTTGCACCCCGAGACGCTCACCGCGCTCGGTCTGCGCGAATGGGACGGCATCGCCCTGATCGGCGCGCGCAGGACCGCGGCGGTGGTGGCGAAGGCGCCCGCGGACAGTCCGCCGGGAGTGGCCCTGCTCGACGACGTGACGCTGTCGAACGTGGGGTTGCGGGAGAACGCGGCGGTGACGGTGGCCCCGGTGACGGTCTTCGGCGCCAGGCAGATCTCGTTGAGCGGCTCGGCGCACGCGATGGCCAGCATCGCGGCAGCCACGCTGCGCCAGGCGCTGCTCGGCAAAGTGGTGACCGTCGGTGACACGGTGTCGCTGCTGCCGCGCGATCTCGGACCCGACATCAGTTCCTCGGCGGCCACGCAGGCGCTCTCGCGTGCCTTCGGCATCGCCTGGACCACCGAACTGCTCACCGTCACGGCGATCGAGCCGATGCCGGGACCGGTGAGCGTGCAAACGAATTCGGCCGTCGGCTGGGGTGCGGGCGCGGCCGCGACCCAACACACCCTGGAACGCAACGGCGACACGCGGCAGCCGTCGGGAAATAGGTCCGGCGCGCTCGGGCAGCAAGGGGTTCCGGAGTCGGATGAGCAAGAACCTGCCGCCGTGAAGGTGAGTTCGGGCAGCACGCCGGTCCAGATCGAGGACCTGGCAGGGGTGCAGGGCCAGGCGGCCAAGCTGGCCGAATGGCTGAGCTTGGCGCTCGACGAACCCGAGTTGCTCAAGACCCTCGGCGCACCGGCGCACCTCGGCGTGCTCATCACCGGTCCGGCCGGAGGCGGCAAGGCAACCTTCGCCAAAGCTGTTGCCGCACCACGTCGCATCGTCGAACTCGACGGCCCGAGCGTCGGCGCGACCGAGAGCGGCACCCGGCTGCGTGAGGTCGCCGAGGCGGTGGCCGATGTCGCCACCGGACAGGGCGGCGTGCTGCTGATCACCGATATCGACGCACTGCTGCCCGCCGAGGCCGACCCCGTCGCCACTCTCATTCTCGACCAGCTGCGCGCCGCGGTGCGCGCGCCGTGTGTCGCGCTGCTGGCCACCACCGCCCATCCGACGCAGGTGGATTCGCGGCTACGGGCACCGGACCTGTGCGACCGCGAACTGGCACTTCCGCTGCCGACCGCGGCGATTCGACGGGCACTGCTCGAACAGCTGCTACGCAAGGTACCCGCGGGAGAACTCGATCTCGAGGTCATCGCCTCGCGCACACCGGGTTTCGTGGTGGCCGACCTGACCGCACTGTGCCGGGAAGCGGCGGTGCGCGCGGCGGGCCGGGCCAGCCGCGAACACACCGAACCAGCACTCACCCAGGACGACCTGATCGGCGCACTCGATGTGATCCGCCCGCTGTCTCGTTCGGGGACAGAGGAATTGGCGATCGGATCGCTCGACCTCGACGACGTCGGCGACATGGTCGAGACCAAGCAGGCACTCACCGAAACGGTGCTGTGGCCACTGCGCCACCCCGACTCGTTCGCCCGCCTCGGCGTCGAACCGCCTCGCGGCATCCTGCTCTACGGGCCACCCGGCTGCGGCAAGACCTTCCTCGTGCGGGCACTGGCAGGTACCGGTCAGCTCAGCGTGCACTCGGTGAAAGGCGCTGAGCTGATGGACAAGTGGGTCGGCTCCTCGGAACGAGCGGTGCGCGAACTGTTCCAGCGGGCCCGCGACTCGGCGCCGTCGCTGATCTTCCTCGACGAGGTCGACGCGCTCGCGCCTCGGCGCGGCCAGAGCAGTGACTCCGGGGTGTCGGACCGGGTGGTCGCCGCCCTGCTCACCGAACTCGACGGTGTCGAACCCCTGCGCGATGTGGTGGTGGTCGGCGCGACCAACCGCCCCGAGTTGATCGACCCCGCACTGCTGCGGCCTGGCCGACTCGACCGCCTCGTCTTCGTCCCACCGCCGGACGGCCCGGCGCGGCTCGAGATCCTGCGCACGGCGGGCCGCTCGGTTCCGCTCGCCGAGGATGTCGACCTGGCCGCCCTTGCGGAAGATCTCGACGGCTACTCGGCCGCCGACTGTGCCGCCCTGCTCCGTGAAGCCGCACTCTCGGCGCTGCGCCGCGATATGGCCGCCGCGGACGTCACCGCCGAGGACGTGGCCGCCGCCCGCGCCACCGTGCGCCCGTCCCTCGACCCCGCGCAGGTCGAATCGCTGCGCCGCTACGCCGAGAGCAGGGCTTGATCTCCGGAACTCGCCGCCCAGGTATCCGGACACGACATCCCAGGTGGGAGGGGTAGTCGCCGGTATCGTCGATACGGTGCCCAAGATCGGTGATGGTCTGGACGCGGTCACGGCGTTCGCCGGGGCCGCGGTCGCGGGGATGTCGCTGTTCCTCCCGTTCAGCTTCGGTGAGGATTCGGCGATCGATTCCCCCTACCGCGTCACCAGCCTGATCAACAGCGTTCCCCGCGCGGCCGCACTCGGTCTCATCGTGGCTGTCGTGGTCGCCGTGCTGTCAAGGCCGATCACCCGACCGGGGCTGATCTGGCTCACCGCGACGGGTGGGGCGGCGGCGCTGGCGATCAACTACTTCATCGGGCAGGCGATGACCTCCGCCGATGTACTCACCACCCAGAACTACATCGACTCGCTGTGCGGCGGGGTGCTGTTCGGCGCGCTGTGCATCTGCGCGTGGCGGATGCGCTGGTCCGCGGTCGGTTTCGGGCTCGGGGTCCTGGTCGTGTTCGTGTACGGCCAAGTCGTCGCGGTGTTCACCTCGAACACCACGGCGACGGCGGACAAAGCCGTGCACACCCCGCACTGGCTCATCGGCGCCGCGGTCGTGCTGCTGGCGGTGAACACCGCGCGACACCGACACGGCATCATGTTGCCCGCGATACCGCGGATGGCGGCGGATCTGCCGATCACCCCGATCATCGCCACCACCGTGCTGTCGCTGTCGCTGCTGATCGCCACCGACTGGCTCGGTCGCGAGTTCGACGAACGACAGGGCAACTCCTGGCGGATCGCGCTCGCCGTGATCGTCACGCTCGTGGCGGCGTTCGCCGCCGCCGCACTGCTGCCCGGCCGCGACGGCACCGGCGTCCTAGTCGCCGTGAGCGTGGCCGCGGCCGCCGATTCGCTCGGTGACGCACCGAGTCTCGGTTGGCATCTGCTCCTCGTTCTCGTCGTCGGTGTCGGCGCCATCCTGGCGGGCCTGCGCTGGCCGACACCGTGGGGCGCGCTGCTCGGCGCCGCCGCGATCTGCGGTTTCGCCGCACTGGCCGAATTCCTGCCCTGGGCGTTCGTGTGGACGGCCGGGGTGGTGCTGGTGACCTGTGTCGCCGGTTTCGCCATCGGTTCGCTCCGGGTCAGCTACCTGCCGAGCGCGATGCTCGGGCTCGGTGCGCTGTATCTGCCGTCGATCCTGTGGGCGATTCCCACCGGGCAGCGACACTGGCCGACGAGCAGCGTCGCGGTGTCGGAGCGGGTGCCCGGCCAGGTCGCGCTGGCCATCATCGTCGGCGCCGCGGTCGGGCTCGCGGTGCTGTACCAGATCCGGCCCGCCACGCCGCCGCGGGCGAGTCAGCCATAGCCACACCGCACACGACATGGCCGACGCGACAACCTCGGTGTCGCCGAACCTCGCGCTCGCGCCCGTAGGATCGGGGCGCGCTACTCGACCGCTACCTACCCGACGGAGGGGGAGTTGCTAGCCGTTCTGCTCGTCCACGCACTGGCCGCCCTGCTGGCCCCGCTGTGCGTACGAGTGCTGGGCCGCAACGCTTTCTATCTGCTGGCGCTGGTCCCGCTGGGCAGCCTCGGGTGGGTGATCGCGCACTGGGGAGACACCGTGCGCACGCAGGTGCAGTGGGCGCCGCAGATCTCGATGAACATCGATCTGCGTTTCGATTCCCTCGCCGCGGTGATGTCCACGCTGGTGCTCGGCATCGGCGCGTTGATCCTGGCCTACTGCGGTCGCTACTTCGAGCGTGACGAAGCCCGGCTCGGGGTGTTCGCAGCCGAGCTGACCGGATTCGCCGGTGCCATGTTCGGGCTGGTCACCAGCGACAACATGTTCCTGCTGTACGTGTTCTGGGAAATCACGACGGTGCTGTCGTTCCTGCTCGTCGGCCACTACGCCGAGCGTTCGGTCAGCCGAAGGGCCGCGATCCAGGCGCTGCTGGTGACGGGTGCGGGCGGGCTGGCGATGCTGGTCGGGATCGTCATCCTCGGGCTCCGCTACGACAGTTTCCTGTTCTCGGATGTGCTCGCGGCCGGCGCTGTTCCGTCGGGGAGCGCGGTGTCGGTGGCGATCGGCCTGGTACTGCTCGGGGCGATCAGTAAATCGGCGATCGTGCCGCTGCACTTCTGGTTGCCCGGTGCGATGGCGGCGCCGACGCCGGTGAGTGCGTACCTGCACGCCGCCGCGATGGTGAAAGCCGGTATCTACCTGGTGGCCCGGCTGGCGCCCGCGCTCGCGCAGACACCGCCATGGCATCTGATGCTCCTGCCGCTCGGCATCGGCACGATGCTGCTCGCCGGGTGGCGGGCGATCCAGGTGCACGATCTGAAGCTGGTGCTGGCGTTCGGCACCGTCAGCCAGCTGGGTCTGATGATCACGATGGTCGGTATCGGCACCCCCGACGCGGCGCTGGCCGGGCTCACGCTGCTGGTGGCGCACGCGCTGTTCAAGGCGTGCCTGTTCATGGTGGTCGGCATCATCGATCACGGCGCGGGCACCAGAGATCTGCGCCGACTATCCGGGTTGGGGCAGCGTGCGCCGGTGCTGTGCGCGATCGCGGTACTCGCGTCGCTCAGCATGGCCGGACTGCCACCGCTGCTCGGATTCGTCGGCAAGGAGTCGGCGCTCGGCGCGCTGTGGTCGGCCGATGTGCTGAGCCCACCGGTGCGGTTCGCCCTGCTGGCGGGGGTCACGCTCGGTTCGGCGTTCACCGTGGCCTACAGCATCCGATTCGTCTGGGGCGCTTTCGGCGTCACCGCCAATCCCGAGCGCGAGGTCACCTGGCACGCACCCGGAGCATTGCTGCTCAGTCCGCCCGCGGTGCTCGCGGTGGCCGGGCTGGCGGGCGGGCTCGACACCCAGGCCGTCGACCGATGGCTGAGCCCGTACGCCGAGTCGCTGCCCGGCGTCCTCGACACCCATCTCGCCCTCTGGCACAGCTTCACCGGACCGCTCGCGCTGACGGTGGTCATCGTCGTGGCCGGTGTCGCCCTGTTCCTGATCCGCGGCCGGATCGGCGAACCCGCGCACCCGCGTCTCGGCAACGCCGATCGCAACTACGACGCGGCCCTGCGCGCGATGGACCGACTTTCGTTGCGCATCACCGGAACCGTGCAGTCGGGTTCGCTGCCCGCCAGTCAGGCCACCATCCTCGGCACGCTCATCGTGCTGCCGACGGTCATGCTCGCCGTCGGCACGCGGACGGGAGTGCAACTGCGACTGTGGGATTCACCGTTGCAGGCCGCGATCGGCGCGATCATGATCGCGATGGCGTTGGCCGCCACCGTCTTGCGCAACAGGTTGGCCAGCGTGCTCGTAGTCGGAGTGACCGGTTACGGCAGCGGCGTGATCTTCGCGCTGCACGGCGCACCCGATCTCGCGTTGACCCAATTCCTGGTCGAGACACTGACTTTGGTCGTCTTCGTGCTCGTGCTGCGCGCGTTCCCCGCGGAGATCGCCGCGAGCCAGGGCACGGCGTTCAAATTCCGCCGGGCGCTACTGGCCATCGGCGTCGGCATCACCGTTCCCGTCCTCGCCGCGTTCGCCATCGCCGCCAGGCATGGCAACCCGATCTGGCAAGCCATCCCCGATGCGGCCTACCGAATGGGCGGCGGGAAGAACGCGGTCAACGTCCTGCTGGTCGACATCCGTGCCTGGGACACCCTCGGCGAGATCTCGGTGCTCGTCGTCGCCGCGACCGGCGTGGCGTCGCTGGTCTTCCGCAGCCGCCGCTTCGGCAGCGCGCCGCGCGCCGCCGACTCACCGAACTACGACCCCGACGCGGTGAGCTGGTTGCCCGCGGCGCGCCTGCTCGACCGGCGCGACCGTTCGATGGTCCTGCAGATCACCACCCGCCTGGTCTTCCCCACCATCATGGTGCTGTCGGTGTACTTCTTCTTCTCCGGCCACAACGCGCCCGGCGGCGGCTTCGCCGGTGGCCTGGTCGCCGGGTTGGCCCTGACCCTGCGCTACCTCGCGGGCGGCCGATACGAACTGGGCGAAGCGCTGCCGGTCGACGCCGGACACCTGCTCGGGGCGGGCCTCGCCCTCGCCGCGGGCACCGCCACCGCATCGCTGCTGCTCGGCGCACCTCCGCTGTCCTCGGCGATCATCGAGGTGACGCTGCCGCTGCTCGGCCACATCAAACTGGTCACCGCCCTGTTCTTCGATCTCGGCGTCTACCTGGTGATCGTCGGGCTGGTGCTGGACGTGCTGCGCAGCCTCGGCGCCCGCCTGGACAAGGAACTCGTATGACCGCGAACCTCGTTCTTCTCGTCACCATCGGCGTGCTCACCGCGTGCGGTGTCTACCTGCTGCTCGAGCGGGTGGTGTCGAAGATGCTGCTCGGGATGATCCTGCTCGGCAACGCGGTGAACCTGCTGATCCTCACGATGGGCGGCCCGGACGGCGAACCACCGATCCTCGGCAGCCCCGACACCTCCCCCGACGGCATGGCCGACCCGCTCGCACAGGCGATGGTGCTCACCGCGATCGTGATCACCATGGGCCTGGCGGCTTTCGTCCTCGCGCTGGCCTATCGCGCCTACATGCTGACCACCACCGAAGACGTGACCAACGACCCCGAGGACGCCCAGGTCGCCGCCCGGCGCGAACGCGAGGATCCCGAACAGTGACCCTGTCCCCGGATCTGCTGCCCACCATCGCCGCACTGCCCGTGCTGGTTCCGCTGCTCGCCGCCGCGGCCACCCTGGTGTTCGGCCGACGCCCGCGCCTCCAGGCGATGATCACGCTGACGGCGCTGTCGGTGGTGCTGGTGATCAGCGGGCTGCTGCTCTACCTCGCCGACCGCGACGGCACCACCGCCGTGCAGGTGGGCGGCTGGCCGACCCCGATCGGCATCACCCTCGTCGTCGACCGGCTCAGCGCCGCCATGCTGCTGGTCTCGGCCTTCGTGCTCCTCGTGGTGTCCATTTACGGTGCGGGACAGAATATTTCCGACGGTGACCAACACCAGCCGACCTCGATCTACCGTCCCACCTACCTGATTCTGACCGCGGGCGTGTCGACCGCGTTCCTGGCCGGTGATCTGTTCAACCTGTTCGTCGGCTTCGAGATCTTGCTCGTCGCCTCGTTCGTGCTGCTCACCGTCGGCGCCACCGAGGAACGGATCCGCACCGGCATCGCCTATGTGATGGTGTCGATGGTGTCGTCGCTGATCTTCCTGATCGGCATCGGCCTCACCTACGCGGCAACGGGCACCCTGAATCTCGCGCAACTGGCCCTGCGTCTGGAAGCGACACCCAGCGGCGTGCGCACCGCCTGCTACGCGGTGCTGCTGGTCGCGTTCGGGATCAAGGCGGCGGTGTTCCCGCTGTCGAGCTGGCTGCCCGACTCCTATCCCACCGCGCCGGCGCCGGTCACCGCGGTGTTCGCGGGTCTGCTCACCAAAGTCGGTGTGTACGCGATCATCCGCACCCACACACTCTGGTTCCCCGATGGCGCGTTCGACGACATCCTGCTGGTGTGCGGGCTGGCGACGATGCTCATCGGTGTCCTCGGCGCCATCGCGCAGACCGATATCCGGCGACTGCTCTCGTTCACGCTGATCAGCCACATCGGCTACATGGTTTTCGGCATCGGCCTCGCCACCACCGCCGGGCTCACCGGCGCGGTGTTCTATGTGGCCCACCACATTCTCGTGCAGACCGCGCTGTTCCTCGCGGTCGGACTGATCGAACGCCAAGCCGGGTCGGTGTCGCTGCGACGGATCGGCGGCCTGGCCACCGCGAGTCCGCTCCTCGGCATGCTGTTCCTGCTCCCCGCTCTGAATCTGGGTGGTATCCCGCCGTTCTCAGGATTCATCGGCAAGGTCGCGCTCCTGGAAGCCGGTGCCGCCGACGGCAGCGTCCTGGCCTGGGTGCTGGTCGGGGGTTCGGTGGTCACGAGCCTGCTCACGCTCTACGCGGTGGCGCGGGTCTGGAGCAAAGCGTTCTGGCGACCGCGCGAAGAGGCGCCGGAAGGCCATCTCACCGCGGCGAATCTGCCGACCCTGGTGGAGGATTCGCAAGATGTGCACTACGAGGACCGCACCGATCCCGGCCGGATGCCGGTACTGATGGTGCTGGCCACCGTCGGGCTCGTCTGCGCCGGGCTCGCGCTCACCGTGTTCGCCGGGCCGATCCTCGGCATCGCCGAACGTGCCGCCGTCGACCTGGACCACCCGTCGGTCTACATCGACTCCGTGCTCGGACCGGAGCAACGATGAGCCGATTCATTCACCGCGACAACGCCCTTCGCATCGGCGTACTGCTCTGGCTCACCGCCGTCTGGGTCGCGCTCTGGGGGGATTGGAGTCTCGCCAACGCGCTCGCCGGCGTCGTGGTCGCGCTGATCGTGATCGTCGCGCTGCCACTGCCGTCGGTCCCGGTGGCCGGGCGCTTCCATCCGCTCTCGTTCCTCGAATTGATCGCTGTCAGCGTCTACTACTCGCTCGAATCGAGCCTGCAGGTGGCCTGGTTCGCGCTGCGACCCAGCGGACCGCCGGTTTCGGGCGTGCTGCGCGTGCACCTGGGCATCCAGTCCGATCTGGTGCTGGTGATGTGCACCGACCTGCTCAACCTGATCCCCGGCACCATGGTCCTCGAACTCGACCGCCAGCGCTGCGTGGTCTACGTCCATGTGCTCGATGTGGGCAGCGACGAAGCGGTCGCGAAGTTCTACCGCACCACCCGACGTCTGGAACACCTGATGATCAAGGCCTTCGAACGACCGAGCGAACGTCGCCGCGTCGACCCCCCACCGGAGGTGTAACCATGACCGTCGTCGCGATAATCGCCGCCATCCTGCTCACCGCCGCCGCGGTGATCACCAGCTACCGCGTACTCGCAGGCCCGAGCACCCTGGACCGGGTGGTCGGCATCGACTCACTGATGGCCATCGCCGCCTCCGGGCTCGCGGTCTGGGCCGCCTACAGCGATGACACCACGGTGATCCCGGCGATCGTGGCGCTCGCGCTGGTCGGTTTCCTCGGCTCGGCCGCGGTCACCCGATTCCGGGTAAGGGACGACCGATGAGCGGGTGGGAGTGGGTATCGGCGGTCCTGATCCTGACCGGCTGCGCGCTCGCGTTCACGGCGTCGATCGGCATCGTCCGCTTCCCCGACACCCTCACCCGCATGCACGCGGCCACCAAACCGCAGGTGGTCGGCCTCCTGCTGGTGCTCGTCGGCACCGGCATCGACATCCGCGACGACATCAATGTCTGGATGCTCGTCCTCACGGGCTTGTTCACGATCATCACGGCCCCGGTCGTCGCCCATCTCATCGGCCGCACCGCCTACCGAGAACAACGTCACCGCGACGGGTTGTTCTAAACGGCGGGCGTTGCGATGCGTTCGATGGCAGGTTCGGGGGCGGTGGCGAACCAGGTGTTGTGGAAGGCTACGGCCACCGCGGCCAACAGCCCGATGACGATCGCGCCCGCGGCCACCGGATACTCCGCCATCGGCACCGCCAGGTAGCGGTAGGACAGCAGCAGCGCCGCGAACACCGCCGTGCCGAAGCCGACCAGCCGGATCCGGAACGCGCCCCAGCCCCGCTCGGGCGCGCGCAACGCCGATTCGACGGTCAGGCACAGCACCGCGCCCGCCACCAGGTCGACGCCGTAGTGATAGCCGAACCCCAGCGTCGCGGTCACCGTGGCGGCCAGCCAGAACGCGCCGCCCCAACGCATCCAGATCGGCGCGCGTGACCCGTCGATATCGCGGCGGGTGTGGATGAACAGCGACAGTGCCCACGCGGTGTGCATCGAGGGCATGCAGTTGCGCGGGGTGAATTCGTCGAACGGCAGCGCGGCCGGGTTCGAGTCGAGCGGGGGCAGCGCGGCGGGCCAGAAGTTACCCACTTGGAAACCGTGCCCGTCGGCCCCGAACGCGAACATCGGCCCGACTATCGGGAACAGCACATAGAACAGCGGTCCGACCAGACCGAGCACCAGGAAGGTGCGCACCAGATAGTGGCTGGGCCACTGTCCGGTCGTGACCACCTTGCGCAGCTGCCACACCGCGATCGCGATCGCGGCCACCGGCAGTTCGATGTAGACCCAGTGCAGCACCGCGTACACCTCGGGACCGAGCACATCCAGCACCCGCCCGACGACCCACGACGGGTCACCGAGCGCGTGATCGGCGAGCAGCGCGTACTCGTCGAGCACGGTCGGGCGAACCGCCGAAGTCAGGTGCAACCACACATCGCCGACCTTGGTTGCCAGCACCAGCAGCGCACCGAGCGCCACGGCCTTCAACGCGTCACCGCGCTCACGACCCTGCCAGCGCACCGCCGCGACGACCGCAAGCGCGGCAAGCACGATCGTCGGCCCGTTGCCGACGGTGAACGGCTTGCCGTCGATGAGCCGCAGCGCGACCCACACCGCATCGATCCCGATCGCGGCGGCCAGCGCGATCACCCGGCGGCGCGTGGAGATCCCGACAAGTGCGAGCACGAGCCCGGCCCACGGCACCGACATCGATTTGGGCGTACCGACGAAGTCACGAGCCAAGCTGGCCAGCGGACCGTCGAAACCGTTGATCGAGGCAACGATCTGCAGTCCGACCAGCAGCGCGAGCACCGCGACCACGGCGACAACAGCGAGCGTGCGTGGTTCACGCAGACGAGAACCGAGGGTGGCACCCCCCGCGACGGCGCGCGGATGTTCGACAAGCATCCAGCCATCGTAAACGGCGGGTTAACGCCGCCTCCCCGCGCAGCTGAACGCTACTGATCCAGCTCGCGCACCAGCGCGTCGACGACCGCGATCATGTCGCCCTGTGTCTGCGCGGCGACTCGGCGTTGCCGCTGGTAGGAGGCGCCGTGGCGGAGAATGTCTGCCACAGCGGCCAGCTCGTCGGCACAGCCCAGACGCTTCGCGGTCGGCTCGAGCCGGGTGAGCAGGTCCATCAGATCGTCGGTGACCAAACGCTCATTGCTGGCGTCGTCGACGATCACGATCGCGTCGAGCCCGTAGCGCGCGGCCCGCCATTTGTTCTCCTGCACATGCCATGGCGGCAGCGTCGGCAGGTCCTCACCGTTTTCGAGGCGCTGGTCCAGGTCGACGATCAGGCAGTGGATCAGCGCGGCCACCGAAGCCAGTTCGGCCCGGCTGGACAGGCCATCACACACCCGCACCTCGATGGTGCCCCACTTGGGCGCGGGCCGGATGTCCCAGTGCATGCCGCCGAGTTGTTCGAACACACCGGTTTTCATCTGGTCGTGGACGAAACCTTCGAACTGACGCCAGTTCTCGAACTGGAACGGCAGTCCGGCGGTCGGCAACTGCTGGAACATCAGCGCCCGGTTGCTCGCGTACCCGGTGTCGTCACCGGACCACATGGGCGAGGACGCCGACAGCGCGAGCAGATGCGGATACGACAGCAGCAGCGAGTTCAGGATCGGAAAGACCTTGTCCCGGTGCGAAACTCCCACATGCACGTGCACGCCCCAGATGAGCATCTGGCGGCCCCACCACTGGGTACGTTCGATCAGCTCGTCGTAATGCGGTGAGCGCGTGAGCTGTTGGGTCGACCACTGCGCGAAGGGGTGGGTGCCCGCGCAGAACAGGTCGACACCGAGTGGATCGGCCGCGCGCCGCACCGCGTTCATGGTGCCGTGCAGGTCTTCCACCGCGCCGCCGACCGTTTCGTGTACCCCGGTCACCAATTCGACTGTGTTGCGGAGCAATTCCTTGGTGACCTGCGGGGTGCCGTCGTGCGCGCGCAGGTCACCGACCGCGTCGAACACCGTCGAGGCGGTGTTGGACAGATCACGCGTCACCTTGTCGACGAGCGCGATCTCCCACTCGATGCCGATGGTCGGCCGGGGCGAACCGCGAAACGAAACCGACTCGAATGCCCCGGCCATGGGTACGCCTCGCTAACCGACGACGCCGCACGCCACCCGGGCGCCCGCATCGCCGGTGGTCAGGGTGGTCTCGTCCGGGCCGGTGCCGCCCTCGCGCGTGTAGCGCGGGGGGATGTTGCCGAAGTTGTCGGCGCCGCCGTGGACGATCAGCGCCTTGCCCTTGACGTTGTCGAGGGTGACCGTGTCGGTCCGGGTGACCAGCTTCGCGGTGCCGTCGGCGCCGACCTGCAGCGAGGTGAGGTCACCGCTGGCCGGGTGCGCGGTGGCCCCGCCGACCTGCAGATGCCCGCCTGCCGAGGCGAAGTCGCCCTCGCAGGTGCCGTTCTGGTGAAAGTGCAGGCCGTGGAAGCCGGGCGTCAGGCCGCGCGCCTCGACGGTGACGACCAGGTGGCCACCCTCCTGCACGATGGTCGCGGTGCCGACCTCGGCGCCCGCGCCGTTCTTGAGCGAGGTCTTCAGGCCGCCTGCCGCGCCACCGTGATCGTCGCTGTGGCCGGGGGCCGCGGTCGCCGACGGTGCGGCGTGACCGCCACCGTGGCCGCCGCTTTCACCCGCGGGTGCCGACGAGCTGGTCCACACCGGCGGCGTGGTGCCCTTGACGTCACTCGACTCCTGGCTGTTGGTGCAGGCTGCGAGCCCGAGCGCGGCGACCGCGAGCACCGGGGTCACAATGCGCCAGGACGGGCGACGAGTTGTCGACGTGGCCATCAGGAGACTCCTTATCGGACTGGGGCTATACCGCTCAAGATGATGCCACAGCGGCGACACGGCCTACGGCACCGCGTGCCGCGCCTCGGTCAGCGACCGGTCAGCACGACGACAACACCTGGTGAGGTGTCCCCCGTCTTGGGCGCGACCGTTCCGCCGACCTGCTCGGCGATCGCGGTGGCAGCGGCCTTGTCGCCCGTGCCGCCGCCGTAGTACACGGTGGTGGTGGTGAGGTTCGCGCCGTTGTAGTTGCCGGTGCTCACATTGGTCCAGCCCGCGGTGGTCAGCTCGCTCGCGGTGCGGGCCGCCAGGCCTGCGACCAGGCTGTTGTTCAGCACCCGCACCGGCACAGCCTGATCCGCCGTACCCGCCGTGGGCGTCGTGATCGCGGTCGTGGTCGTCGGCGCGACGGAGGTCGTCGTGGTCGGGTCGGCCGCGCTGGTGGTGGTCGGCGCGGGCTTGGTGGTGGCCGGTGCCTGCGCGACCGCGCTGGAGGTGGTGGTCTCGGTCTCCGTATCCGAGGCCTGGACATCGGAGTTCGACAGCGACATCGCACCCAGACCGGCGAAGACAATGGCCAGCGCGATCAACACCATCGCCAGCGCGCGCAACGGCGGGCCGCCGGGAGTGGGGTTCGGGTTGCTCACCCGCCCAACCCTAGCCGCAACAGCGGGTGTGTGGCCCTCATGTCAGACCTGGAAACCGAGTTTGCGAGCGGCACGCGACTTCTGCCTGCTCGCCCGCAGCCTGCGCAGCCGCTTGACCAGCATCGGATCGGCCGCCAGCGCTGCCTCGGAGTCGACGATCGCATTGAGCACCTGGTAGTACCGGGTGGCCGACATGGCGAACAGTTCGCGGATCGCGTCTTCCTTGGCGCCCGCGTATTTCCACCATTTGCGCTCGAAGTCCAGGATGTCGAGTTCGCGGCGACTCAGACCGGTGCTCTCGTCGGCCGCCGAATCCTGTTCGCCCGCAGTGGGGCCGTCGGGGATCCCGGAGCCATCCCGAGCTGCTGCGCCGTCCATCTTGCTCCCTCGCCGAGTATCACGAGATGGGTGAATACCGTCGTATTCAACCATGGGTTGTCCCGATCCTTCGACCCATGTCACGGCGTGTTGACTGAAGGCCAGTAGGGGTGGCGCGGGCCACAGGGGTCCGCCGATCGTCGGCCCACCCGAGCGGCGATAATGGCGAGCATGGCAATTCTCCCGATCGTGATCGTCGGTGACCCCGTTCTCCACAACCCCACCGCGAAGGTGACGGAGACCCCCGCGGAGCTGGCCGAGCTCATCGCGGATATGTACGACACGCTCGAAGAGTCCAAGGGTGTCGGTCTCGCGGCCAATCAGGTCGGCGTCGGCAAGCGGCTGTTCGTCTACGACTGCCCCGACTTCGACGCCACCGGCAACCCCGTTCGCCGCAAGGGCGCGGTGGTGAACCCGGTGCTCGAGACCTCCGCGATCCCCGAGACCATGCCCGACCCCGATGACGACGAGGAAGGCTGCCTGTCGGTACCCGGCGAGCAGTTCCCGACCGGTCGCGCGGACTGGGCGAAGGTCACCGGGACCGACGAGAACGGCGAGCCGGTCGAACTCGAGGGCACCGGCTTCTTCGCGCGCATGCTGCAGCACGAGGTGGGTCACCTCGACGGTTTCCTCTACGTCGACGTGCTGATCGGCCGCAATGCCCGCGCCGCCAAGAAGGCGATCAAGCGAAATGGCTGGGGTACACCGGGTTTGAGCTGGATCCCGGGAACCGTTCCTGATCCGTTCGGTCATGACGACTGACATTCCGCTCGGGCGGCGGGTGGTGATGCGGTACCAGCTGCCCGCGGGTTATCCCCAACCGCTCACAGATGTGATCGGCGAACTGGTGTCGCTGGAGCCGCCGGCGGTGCGCACCGTCGAGGGTGAGCTGGTGTCGGTGTCCGCCGATCGCGTCGTCGCGTTGAAAGCACTGGGGCCCCGGCCTATTCGAACCAAGGAGATCCGGTCACTGGAGACCGCAGCGGCCATGGCCTGGCCGGGCAGCGCTCACCTGTGGATCGACGGTTGGCTGGTGCGAGCGGGTAACGGCTACACCGGGCGGGCGAATTCGGCTGTCCCACTGGGTGAGTCGGGCGTGCCCGCGGTGCTGTCGATCGACACCATGCACAAGATCGCGGACTGGTACACGAGTCAGGAGTTGCCGCTGCTGCTGCAACTGCCCGACCGGCTCGCCCCTGTCCCGCCGACCTGGAACACCTGGAGCGAGACCGTGGTCCTCGGTCTCGACATCGCGAATTTCGTCCTGCCGCAAGGCCCGTCGATGGTCCGGATCACCGACGAGCCCGAGGACGGTTGGCTGCGGACACACCGCTACCGCGGCGAGATCCCCCTCGACCCCGCCGTGCGCGAACCGGACCGGGCCGTGCTCACCTCGGTCCTGGACGGCACCCTCGGCTTCGCCTCACTCGGCCTGCCCGAGCCCCTGTCCATCGGCCGCGGCGCGGTGACCACCGCCCCCGACGGCCGACGCTGGGTGGGCCTCACCTGTGTGGCCGTAGCAACAGCGCACCGCCGCAACGGACTCGGCGCGCTGCTGTGCGCCGAACTGATCCGGTGGGGTGCCGAGCAGGGCGCGAGCCACGCCTACGTCCAGGTAGAGGTGGGAAACCCCGGCGCGCTCGCCCTCTACCGCGAACTCGGCTTCATGGAACACCACGCCTATCGCTACGCCGCCCCCCAGAGTCATTAGCCTCGAAAGGACCGTCACTTCCGTGCGTCTCGCCACTTGGAACGTCAACTCGATCCGCTCCCGCGTCGATCGGACGATCGCCTTCCTGGACCGCCACGACATCGACGTACTGGCGTTGCAGGAGACCAAGTGCCGTGACGATCAGTTCCCCTTCGAGCAGTTCGAGGCCGCGGGGTACGAGGTGGCGCACGTGGGGCTCAATCAGTGGAACGGGGTCGCGATCGTTTCGCGGGTCGGGCTCACCGATGTCGAGCTCGCCTTCCCCGATCAGCCCGGCTTCGACAAGGACGCCGGCGATTCGCTGATCGAATCGCCGGTGGTCGAGGCGCGCGCGCTCGGTGCGACCTGCGGCGGGGTGCGGGTGTGGAGTCTCTACGTCCCCAACGGCCGCACGCTCGCCGACCCGCACTACACCTACAAGCTGAACTGGCTCTCGACCCTGCACGAGAAGGCGGCGGGCTGGCTGGCCGAGAACCCACAGGCCGAGATCGCGCTGGTCGGCGACTGGAATATCGCCCCCACCGACGACGATGTCTGGGCGCCGGAGCTGTTCGTCGGCAAGACCCACACCTCCGCCCCCGAGCGCGAGGCGTTCCAGTCCATGCTCGATATCGGCTTCCGCGATGTGATGCGCCCGTTCGCCCCCGGCCCTGGCGTCTACACCTATTGGGACTACACCCAGCTGCGTTTCCCCCGCAAGGAGGGCATGCGCATCGATTTCATCCTCGCCTCCCCCGCCCTGGCCGACCGGATCAAGGACGCCTCGGTGGACCGCGAGGAACGCAAGGGCAAGGGTGCCAGCGACCACGCGCCGGTGATCGCCGAATTCTGACGGAACTGCCGCGCATTCTCGGTTACGTTGGAGGTGGAAGTTTCACCCTGCAACGTAGCGGGAGGTGCGCTTTATGTCGTTTTATCGCCGGGTCGGGTCGGTGCCGCCGAAGCGGCATACGCAGCATCGGGATGAGCGCGGCAACCTCTACTACGAAGAGTTGATGGGCGAGGAGGGGTTCTCCGGGGACTCCTCTCTGCTGTATCACCGTGGTCTCCCGCCCGCCATTGTCGACGCGACTGTCTGGGAACTACCCGACCAGACATTGACGCCGAATCATCCACTGCACCATCGACATCTGCGGCTACCACTGCTGTTCCCCGGCGATACGGCCACGACGGTCGACCCGGTGACCGGACGCAGGTTGCTGCTGGCCAATGCCGATGTGCGGATCTCGTACGTGGTCGCCAAGGGCGCGTCACCGCTGTACCGCAATGCCATCGGCGACGAGCTGGTGTACGTGGAATCCGGTGCGGCCGTGGTGGAGAGCGTGTTCGGAATCCTGCCGGTACACCAGGGCGACCAGGTCCTCATGCCGCGGTCGACCACCCACCGCTGGCTGCCGATGGGCGAGGAACCGTTGCGCGCGTACGTGATCGAGGCGTCGAGCCACATCACCCCGCCCAAACGCTATCTCTCGAAATTCGGTCAGCTGCTGGAGAATTCGCCGTACTGCGAGCGGGACCTGCACGGACCACTCGAATTGCTGCTCGTGGACGACACCGACGTGGAGGTGCTGGTCAAACATCGTGCGGGCAACGAGGTGATCGGGACCAGGATGACCTACGCGAGGCATCCGTTCGATGTCGTCGGCTGGGACGGCTGCCTGTATCCGTACACCTTCGATATCGCCGATTTCGAACCGCTGACCGGCCGCGTACATCAGCCACCGCCGGTGCATCAGGCCTTCGAGGCCGCCAATTTCGTCGTCTGCAATTTCGTACCGCGCAAGGTCGACTATCACCCGCTGTCGATTCCGGTGCCGTACTACCACTCGAATGTGGATTCCGACGAGATCATGTTCTATTGCGGCGGAAACTACGAGGCGCGCAAGGGTTCCGGGATCGCCCAGGGTTCGGTGTCGGTGCATCCGGGCGGTTATGCGCACGGCCCACAACCCGGCGCCTACGAACGCAGCATCGGGGCGGAGTTCTTCGACGAACTGGCGGTGATGGTGGATACGTTCCGGCCGCTGCAACTCGGCGAGGGCGCGCTGGCCTGCGAAGATCCGGCGTACGCGTGGACCTGGTCGGGTCGTGGGCCGGGGCTCGGATGAGCCTGCTGCGCGTGGAGGTCCCCGACGATTCCCTGTTCGGGGCGGAGAACATGCCCTACGGCGTTTTCGCACCGCCTGGCGGCGGGTTCCGGGTCGGGGCCCGACTGGGCGATTCCGTGCTCGATCTGGCCGCGCTGCTGGACGATTCGGCGTTCGCACGTCCCGACCTGAATGCCTTTCTCGCACAGGGTCGTCGCCGGTGGCGCGAAGTCCGCGACAGGCTGCGCGAACTCGCCGACACCGCGCTGCCGGTCGATGCCGTACACCCCGTGTCCTCGGTACGGATGGCGTTGCCGGTGCGGATCGGCGATTACGTCGACTTCTACGCCAGCATCGACCACGCCACCAACCTGGGCAGGCTCTTCCGTCCGGATAGTGAACCGCTGCTACCGAATTGGCGTCATCTGCCGGTGGGCTACCACGGCCGGGCGGGCACCGTCGTCGTCTCGGATACGCCGGTCATCAGGCCGCAGGGCCAGCGCCGAACAGCCTCCGGCACACCTGATTTCGGACCGTCGGAACGCCTGGATATCGAGGCCGAATTGGGCTTCGTCGTCGGTACCGGCTCCACGCTCGGCACACCGGTCACCGTCGACGATTTCACCGAGCACGTCTTCGGCGTCGCCCTGGTCAACGACTGGTCGGCCCGCGATATCCAGGCCTGGGAGTACCAGCCGCTCGGTCCGTTCCTCGGCAAGTCGTTCAGCACGTCGATGTCGGCGTGGATTACGCCCCTTTCCGCGCTGACGCAGGCCAGGGTGCCGCTCCCGGCACAGGATCCCGAGCCGCTGCCGTACCTGCGCGGCGCCGACGACTACGGCCTCGACATCGATCTCACCGTCGCCTGGAACGGCGAAGTCGTAGCGCACCCGCCCTATTCGCGCATGTACTGGTCCCCCGCCCAGATGCTGGCCCACCTCACCGCCAACGGCGCCTCGATCCGCCCCGGTGACCTCTACGCCTCCGGCACGATTTCCGGACCGGAGCCGTCGCAACGCGGGTCTTTCATCGAATTGTCTTGGGGTGGCACCGAATCCATCACCGTGAACGATCAGGCACGCACGTTCCTGGCCGACGGTGACCAGGTGACGATCACCGCCACCGCGCCGGGCACCGAGGGACGGCGAATCGGCCTCGGCGAAGTCGGTGGCCGAATCCTGCCCACTTCCGGCTAGCCCCAGCGGATCTGTCCCGCGTCCACCCTGGGGCGGAGATGATACTTGACACACCTCCACCCCGAGGCGGTATCGGGCGGAATCGATCGGGGATACGGTGACGGTTCGAACGTTTCCGAACAGAGGGCACCCGACGATGTTGACGAGAATCGCCCGCACCGCCGTTGCCCGACCACGGTTGGTGGTCGCGGTCGCAGTGTTACTGATGGTGTTGTGTGGCGCGATCGGCGCCACGGTGCACTCGCACATGAAATCGGGCGGGTTCGTCACCGCCGATCTCGATTCCGTGCAGGCCAGCCAATACCTGAGCGAGCACTTCCCCGGTAGCGAGCCCAACTACGTCCTCGACATCTCCACCGAGGACGTCGCGAACTCCGCCGCCGCGCGCGAGGCCGCCGACCGTGTGATCGCCGTACTGCGCACCCATCCCGAGGTGAGCGGGGTGCAGTCGTATTGGACCGCGCGCCCCGATCTCGAACAGGCGATGCTCAGCAAAGACGGAAAGCACGCGCTGATCCTGGCCAGCATCGAGGGCGACGACGCCGAACTGCCCGTTCGGGCGGCGAAGCTGAGCGAGGAACTACAGGTCGAGAGCGGTCCGGTCACGATCAAGGCCGGTGGGCTCGCCGCCTCCTTCGCCGACATCAACACCCAGATCAGCAAGGATCTGATCATCGCCGAGGCGATCGCGATCCCGATCACCGGTCTGCTGCTGGCACTGGTGTTCGGCAGCCTCATGGCCGCCGCACTGCCGGTGGCGATCGGACTGTTCGCTATCGCGGCGTCGCTGGGCATTCTGCGCGTGCTGACCGCCCTCACCGACGTGTCGATCTTCGCGCTGAACATGACCACCGCACTCGGACTGGCGTTGGCGATCGACTACAGCCTGTTCATCGTCAGCCGGTATCGCGAGGAATTGACCGGGGGCGCTACCCCGACCGCAGCGGTGACCCGCGCGATCCAGACCGCCGGTCGCACGGTCGTGTACTCGGCGCTGGTCGTCGCGCTGTCGCTGTCGGCACTGCTGGTGTTCCCGCAGTACTTCTTCAAATCCTTCGCCTACGCGGGCATCGCCGTGGTCGCCGCCGCGGCGGCCGCCGCGGTGATCGTGCTGCCCGCCCTGCTCATCCTGGTCGGCAATCGCATCGACGCGGGCGACCTGCGCGCACCGATGCGCCGACTGTTCCGGCTGGCTCCGGGCACGGAGAAGGCGCCGCGTCAGACGTTTTGGTATCGCCTGGTCGTGGCCGTGATGAAGCGACCGATGTCGATCGCGCTGGCCACCACCGCGTTCCTGCTGCTGCTCGGCTCGCCGTTCCTCGGTGTCCAGTTCGGCTATCCCGACGACCGGTCGCTGCCGACCGAGGTCGCCAGTCGCGAGGTGGGCGACATCCTTCGCACCGAATTCGATGCCGACCTCGCGTCGAGCGCGACCATCGTGCTGCCCGAATTCCGCGGCAGCACTGCGGAACTCGAGACCTACGCCCGCGACCTGTCCAAGGTGCCCGACGTACCGGCCGTCCTCAGCAGCGCGGCGGTGTATCGCAACGGGCTGCGGGTGGCAGCGGGCGTGCCGGAGATGACGGACACGCAGCACGGCGCCTACCTGTCGGTGGCCACCACACTCGACCCCTACTCCGACGCGGGCGGCGCCCAGCTCGACACCCTGCGCACCGTGCCCGCCCCGTCGAAAGCCCTGATCACCGGCCCGGCCGCGCTGAACCAGGACTCGGTCAACGCGATCACCGGCAAACTGCCGCTGGCGGGCGCGCTGATCGCGCTCACCACGCTGGTGCTGCTGTTCCTGTTCACCGGCAGCGTGGTGCTGCCGGTGAAGGCGCTGATCCTCAACATCCTGTCGCTGGCGGCGACCTTCGGCGCGATGGTGTGGATCTTCCAGGAAGGCCACCTGTCGGGGCTGCTCGGCTTCACCGCCACCGGCACCCTCAACCTGGCTATGCCCATCCTCATGTTCAGCCTGGCCTTCGGCGCGTCCATGGACTACGAGGTCTTCCTGCTGTCGCGGATTCGCGAGGAATGGCTGGCCGGGCCGAAGACGACCGAGGGCAATACCGAGGCCGTCGCGATGGGCGTGGCCCGCACCGGACGTATCTTCACCGCCGCCGCGGTACTGATGAGCATCGTGTTCCTCGGCGTCGCCACCTCCGGAGTGTCGATGATGAAACTGTTCGGCCTCGGCTGTGCGCTCGCGGTGATCAGCGACGCGACGGTGATCCGCGGTCTGCTCGCCCCCGCGCTCATGCGGATGATGGGCACCTGGAACTGGTGGTCGCCGAAGCCGCTCGTGGTGCTGCACAACAAGTTCGGGCTCGATGAGGCCGAGGACAGCACACACGACGCGCCGAAGCAGCTCGACTCGGCGTCGGTGTAGCGAGCCTCGCGCGCGACCCGTCCGGCTGTCCCCGGGCGGGTCGCGATCCCCGGCGGGTAACGTCGGCGGGGCAATTCACACCAACGGGGGCTCGCACCAGCGGGCTGAGAGGACGGCTAGCCCAATCGGGCGTTCAGGGCCGTCGACCGTATGAACCTGACCGGGTAATGCCGGCGTAGGGAGGAACTATCGTGGGCTCGAACGCGTCTTCTGACAGAACGGTCGACACCGTCACCACCGGTCCGATCCAGGGCAGCGTCAAGCACTACCAGGAGGTAGACGGCCTGCGCATCCCGGTTCGTCGCATCAACCTCACCAACGGGGACAGCTTCGATGTCTTCGACACTTCAGGTCCCTACACCGACGACAACGCGGTGATCGACCTCGAAGCAGGGCTACCGAAACTGCGCGACGAATGGGACACCCCGTCCGTCGACGGCCCGCCGACCCAGCTCGCCTGGGCTCGCCAGGGCATCATCACCCCCGAGATGCGGTTCATCGCCGCCCGCGAGGGTGTCTCGCCCGAACTGGTGCGTGACGAGGTCGCCCTGGGTCGTGCGGTGATCCCGGCCAACCACAACCACCCGGAGCTGGAGCCGACCATCATCGGCAAGAAGTTCCTGGTGAAGATCAATGCCAATATCGGCAACTCGGCGGTGTCGTCGTCGATCGCCGAGGAGGTCGAGAAGATGGTGTGGGCCGCGCGCTGGGGTGCCGACACCATCATGGACCTGTCCACCGGCAAGAACATCCACGAGACCCGCGAGTGGATCCTGCGCAACTCCCCGGTCCCGATCGGCACCGTTCCGATCTATCAGGCGCTGGAGAAGGTGAACGGCGATCCCACCAAGCTCACCTGGGAGATGTACCGCGACACCGTGATCGAGCAGTGCGAGCAGGGCGTCGACTACATGACCGTGCACGCGGGCGTGCTGCTGCGCTACATCCCGCTCACCGCCAAGCGGGTCACCGGCATCGTCTCGCGCGGTGGATCCATCATGGCCGCTTGGTGTTTGGCGCATCACCAGGAATCGTTCCTGTACACGCACTTCCGTGAGCTGTGCGAGATCCTGGCGAAGTACGACGTGACCTTCTCCCTCGGTGACGGCCTGCGTCCGGGCTCCATCGCCGACGCCAACGACGAGGCCCAGTTCGCCGAACTCCGAACCCTCGGCGAGCTCACCAAGATCGCGAAATCCTATGGCGTGCAGGTGATGATCGAAGGCCCCGGCCACGTGCCGATGCACAAGATCGTCGAGAACGTGAAGCTCGAGGAAGAGCTCTGCGAAGAGGCGCCGTTCTACACCCTCGGCCCGCTGGCCACCGATATCGCGCCCGCCTACGACCACATCACCTCGGCCATCGGCGCCGCGATCATCGCCCAGGCGGGCACCGCGATGCTCTGTTACGTCACGCCCAAGGAGCACCTCGGCCTGCCCAACCGCGACGACGTCAAGGTCGGCGTGATCACCTACAAGATCGCCGCCCACGCCGCCGACCTCGCCAAGGGGCACCCGCACGCCCAGGACCGCGACAACGAATTGTCCAAGGCCCGTTTCGAATTCCGCTGGCACGACCAGTTCGCGCTCTCGCTCGATCCCGACACCGCCCGCGAGTACCACGACGAAACGATGCCCGCCGAGCCCGCCAAGACCGCCCACTTCTGCTCGATGTGCGGTCCGAAGTTCTGCTCGATGCGTATCTCCGCCGACGTGCGCGAGTACGCGGAGAAGCAGGGGCTCACCGATGTGGCCGCGATCGAGGCGGGCATGGCCGAGAAGTCCGCCGAGTTCGCCGACCAGGGCAGCAAGGTATACCTCCCGGTCGTCTCCTGACCGCCGCACCACCACCGCTGACGCCCGTCCGATCTCCACGATCGGGCGGGCGGCCACCCTGGATTTCGGGGCTTTCGCTCGCCCTGGCGCTAAGTAACGTTGGCGGCGTGTCGATCTACCGGCACGCCGAGCACTGGAGTGAATCAATGAAGCGCATCGTCGCCGGGGCCCTCGCGGCCGCCGCCCTGTCCGTCGCCGCCCCGCTCGGCACCGCCCAGGCCGCGTCCCTCCCGGTCGCCGACTCCGGCTCGTCGTCCATCGGCTGCACCTCGGACACCAGCCCCTGCGCCCTGCGTCCGCTGTTCGACCTGTTCACAGCCCTCTCGACGGGCAGCGCCTAGGGCCTGATCTCGCCGCGCGACCGACCTTCGTGGTGGGTCGCGCGCCGATCGGTGGGTTCGCCCGGCTGTGCCGATACCATCTTCGAGCACCGCGGCTGCCCCGGATCATCGCGCGGGGTAACGTCGGCTGGGTGGCCGATGCCTTCTACCGCCAAGACCCCGCGGACCCGAACCGATACCTCTCGACCGAGCTGACCCGGGGCCCGTGGTCGCCGGACGCCCAGCACGCGGGACCACCGTCGGCGCTGCTCGGGCATGTGATCGAGCGATGTGAGCCGCGGCCGGGATTCCAGGTCGGGCGGGTCGCCGTAGAGATTCTCGGGCCGGTGCCGCTGGCTCCGCTCACCGCGCAGGCGAGGGTGGTGCGGTCGGGGCGCAGTGTCGAACTGATCGAGGCGACGTTGTCGTCGGAGCGCGGCCCGGTGATGCAGGCCAACGCGTGGCGGCTCAAGCTCTCCGAGCCCGCTCTCGATCTGCCCACCGAGTTCCTGCCGACCGGCACCAGGCCGCTGCCCGCGGCGACCGAGCCGGAGCAGTTTCCGTCCGATCAGGCGATCGGTTTCCACACCGGCATCGAATACCGTTTCAGCGCAGGCTCTTTTGCCGCGCCGGGCCCCGCGGTCTGTTGGATCCGGTTGAAGTACCCGATCGTCGCGGGGACCACCCCGAGTCCGCTGGAGCGCACGCTGGCCGCCGCCGATTCGGGCAACGGGGTCAGCGCGGTCCTCGACTGGTCGAAGTACCTGTTCATCAACACCGATCTCACCGTCACTCTGCATCGTCAGCCGGTCGGCGAGTGGGTGTGCCTCGACGCGGTCACCCATCCGCAGCCGCACGGCATCGGCCTCGCCGAATCCGCGCTCTTCGACGAGACCGGGCCCTTGGGTCGCAGCACCCAAACGCTGCTGCTGGCACCGCGCTAGCGGCAGCCGGATCTCGCGGGGTCGCGGGACTCAGTGACGCGGCTTCACCAGGTCGGTGTTGCCATGCTTGAGCAGTTCGGAATCGAAGGTGCTGTCGGTGCGGAACGGGTCACCGGTACCGGTGGTGATCAGCTCGTACAGGCTCTTGGTGATATAGCCGCCCCAGGCATTGGCGCACACTTCGTAGCATTCGTCGGCGGGCCGCAAACCCACATGGGTGAAGCGGATCTCGGTGGCACCGTCACGGTCGATGAGGTCGAAAACCACGTCGGTGCCCTCCCATTCGGCGGTGTCCGCGATGAAAGACATGTGGGCGTCGGTGACGTGCCAGACCAGGCGCTCGCCGGGGATCGACTCGGTGGTGGTCATCGTGCAGCGGTGGGCGCCGGGGACCTCGAAGCGGTAGCTGTCGCCGACGGTGCCGGTGGCTCCTTCGATGGTTTCGTTCCACCAACCGCGGACGTTGTTGATCGCCGCGAACGCTTCCTCGCGACTCGCGTCGACGGTGGTGGTCGCGGTGAAGTTGTTGTCGCTCATCGTTTTTCCTTCGGTTCAGCCGTCCAGGTATTTCCGGAGGGCGTCGAATGGCCTGTCCCAGTCGCGGGCCATGGCGGCCAGAAACTGTTGTGCCACTTGCATCGGGGCGGAATCGAGGCGGTAGCGCACGCGGCGCCGCTCCCCCGGTTCCGCGATCACCAGGCCCGCATCAGCGAGCAGGACCAGGTGTTTCGCGATCGCCTGCCGGGTGATGGGCAGTCGATCGGCGAGGTCGGTCGCGGTGGCCGGACCGTGCGCGGCGAGTGCGGCCAGTACCGACCGCCTGCTCGGATCGGCCAGCGCGACGAAGACCCGTTCGGCGGTGGCCTCCAGCTCAGGCCGCATCGAGGTACTCGACGAGCTCGCCCAGCTCGCTCTTCCAGCCGCCGACATTGCCCTCGAACGCTTCCTTGTGCGCCTCGTCGGGCAGCTGCGCGAAACCGGTCTCGGTCACCGTGAGCCGGGTCCCGCTGCCGTGGGGCTCGAGGTTGAACTCGACATAGGTGCGCCGCGGGTCCTCGTCGGGCAGACCGTTGATCGGCCAGGTGTAACCGAACACCGAGGGCTCTTCGACCCGCTCCACCCGCATGTTCGCGGCGAACCCTTCCTTCCAGGTCATCCGCATGTCCCCACCCGGGCGCAGGTCGATCTCGGCGGTATTGCCGAACCAGCTACCCAGCCCTTCCGCGGTGGTGATCGCCGCCCACACCTTGGCGGGCGGATGCGCGAGCTCGACGGTCCGGACTATCTGATCAGGGAATCCCATGATGCCTCCTCATGTATAGCAACCGACTGGTTGCAACTCAGAGTATTGCAACCCTCGGGTTGCGTCAAGGGTGTCAGTAGTCGCCGGTGACGCGAAAACCTTTCGGGACCAGCCAGACCGTTCCGACGGCCACCACCGCGACGACCGCGGCCGAGATATAGGACGTGGTGGTGAGCGCTACGTCGAAGGCGTGACTCGAGGCGTGGGCGAGCTCGTCGCGGGCGGGTTCGGACAGTTCGGTGGCCACCTCGGCCGCCCCGCCGATCGAACCGCTCGCCTGGTCCACTTTGTCCGCGGGGACGGGCAGAGCCGTCATGTGCTGACTGAATATCCGGGCATGCAGGCTGCCGAGCAAGGCGACGCCGAACCCGACACCGACCTCGTAGTTGGTCTCCTCCACCGCGCCCGCCTGGCCTGCGCGGTCGGCGGGAACGGCGCCGACGAGGACCGCGGCCGCCGCGGTCACGGCCATACCGTCGCCGAGGCCGAAGGACACCAGGACCAGCGCGACCACCGGATAGGTGGTGGGTTCCGGACTCACCGCCAGCAGCAGGAAGCCGAGCGCGACCGCGCCGAGCCCGACGCCGAGCACCGCGCGGACACCGAATTTCTCCATCAACATCGGCGTGAGCAGGGAGGCGGTGAGGAGCGTGAGCGCGGCGGGCAACATCCGGATACCCGCCTGTGAGGGGCTGTAGCCGTGGACGTACTGCAACCACAGCGAGATCAGGAACATGGCCGCGCCGATCGCCATCATCGCCAGCAGGGTCGCGACGGCCGCCGCAGTGAACGCACCGTTGCGGAACAGGCGCACGTCGAGCAGCGGGTCGGTGGCGGTGAGCTGACGCCGGGTGAACCAGGTCAGTGCGGCGATGCCGACGACCAGGATCGTCCAGTCCGCCACGCTCGCTTCACCTTTCGCGAGATGTTTGACGCCCCACGCCAGGCAGACGATGCCCGCCACCGACAGCCCCGCGGCGAACCAGTCCAGGCTGCCCGCCTGTGGCGCACGGTATTCCGGCAACACCCACAGCCCGACCACTACCGTCACGAGCACCACCGGCACATTGAGCCAGAACGCCGACGACCACCCGAAATGCTCGACGAGGAACCCGCCGACGATGGGCCCGACCGTCGCGCCCACACCCGCGACCGCCGCCCAGATCCCGATGGCCATGGTGCGTTCCCGCACATCGGTGAAGATATTGCGGATCAGCGACAGCGTCGACGGCATCACCATCGCACCGCCGATCCCGAGCAGCACTCGCCCACCGATCAACTGCCCCGCGCTCCCCGCAGTAGCGGCGACCACCGAGGCGATGCCGAACAGCACGAAACCGCTGATGAACAACAGCTTTCGCCCCACCCGATCACCGAGCGCACCGGTGGTGATGAGCAGCCCGCCGAGCACGAGCCCGTAGATGTCGATGATCCACAACTGCTCCAGCGGCCCGACCTGTAGGTCGTTGATCAGCGACGGCAACGCCACATTGAGGATCGTGGCGTCCATCGCCACCAGCAATAGACTGGCGCACAACACCGCGAGCATCAGCCAACGCACCGACCCGTACGTCTGCGCGCCCTCGTCCACCATGCCGCCTCACCGCCGATTCCTGGTCGTGACCGGTATCCGGATCCGTGGCACCCGATCCGCTGCTCAACCTACCGAGCGAGCCGTGCATCCAGCGCCGACAACACTGGGCGGCAGCGATCTTTCAGCGCGCGGGCAGCGCACGACCGCAGCGGATCGACTACGCGCTCAACAACTCGTTCGGATTCGGCGGCCACAACGTCGCGCTCGCGTTCGGAAAAGCGTTGCGGCGGCAATTCGGTGAGGCTTACGCCTTGTCGAAGCGCGTGTCGACGAAGGACTCGAAGTCGACCTTGCCGGGGATGGCCTTGGCCTTGGTGAAGGCGTCGGCGATTTCCTGTTCGGAGGCGATGACCTGGTCGGTGAGTTTGATCGGCTCCTTGATCGAGCGGGTCCAGGTGGTGCGGGAGGCGTCCACGCTGATCTGGGTCAGTTCGGCGTATTTGGTCGACCAGGCGTCGAGGTTGTCCGAGGACCACTTGGTGGCGGCGGCGTAGCGCTGGAAGAAGTCGGCGAGGGCGGCGGACTTGCCCGCGTCGGCGACGGCCTTGTTGCCCGCTACCCAGAAGTTGTAGCCGTTGGCGGCCTGGTCGGCGGTGGCGATCGACTTGGCGCCGATCTCCTTTTCCGCGATGGCGGTGTAGGGGTCCCAGGTGGCCCAGGCGTCGACGTCACCGCGGGTGAGCGCGGTGTAGCCGTCGCCGGGGGCGAGGTAGACCGGCTCGACATCGCTCAGCGACAGGCCCGCCTTCTGCAGTTGCAGCAGCAGGTTCGCGTTGGCCGAGCTGCCCTTGTAGACGGCGACCTTCTTGCCCTTCAGCGCCGCGACGGAGGCGATCGTCGAGTCCTTGCCGACCAGGATCGCGTCACCCTTTCCGGTCGCCGAGAGCGCGCCGACGATCTTGATGTCGGCGTCGGCGGCCGCGCCGAAGATCACCGGGGTATTGCCGGTCTGGGCAATGTCGATGCCGCCCGCGCTCGCCGCCTCGACCAGCGGCAGACCGGCGGTGAAGGTGGAGAATTCGATCTTGTAGGGCAGGTTCTCCAGCTGTCCCGATGCCTTCAGCAGCACCTCGATCGAAATCGCCTTCTGATCACCGACTTTCAGCGTGACGGTGCTGAGATCGACCGGACCCGAGGGTGCGCTCTCGGTCGCCGCGTCGTCACCGCAGGCGTTCAGGGTGAGCGTTGCGGCAACGGCGAGCGCGAGGCCTGCCAGACGGGTCATCGGATTGCGTTTCACTGGAGCTACTTTCGTGCGTCGGTACGGGAGGGTCAGTGCGTGACGCCGAGCAGCGCGAGCAGGTGCGTCGCGTATTCGGCGACTTCCGGCGCGGCGGCGGTGCGTGGGCGTGGCAGCTCGATGGGCACGTCGGCGGCGATTCGGCCGTCGTCGAGGACCAGAACGCGGTCGGCCAGGGTGATCGCCTCCAGCACGTCGTGGGTCACCAGCAGGACGCCGAATTCGCGCTGGGCGTGCAGGCGAAGGAGCAGGTCGTGCATCGTCAGCCGAGTCAGCGCGTCGAGGGCGCCGAAGGGCTCGTCGAGCAGCAGCAGGGTCGGCTCGGCCACCAATGCCCTTGCCAGCGCGGCACGTTGGGCCTCACCGCCGGACAGGGTGAGCGGCCACGCGTCGGCGCGGCCCGCGAGACCGACTTCGGCGAGCAGGTCGCGGGCGGCTTGCTCGTCGGCACGTCGATGGCGTGGCTTCGGCCTGCCGAGGGCGACATTGCGCACCACCGGCTGCCACGGGATCAACCGCGCTTCCTGGAAGACGATCGTCGGCCGACCCTCGACGGAAACCTCACCGCGAGTGGCGGTATCGAGGGCCCCGAGTATGCGCAACAGGGTGGACTTGCCCGATCCGCTGCGTCCGACCAGCGCGACGATCTCGCCGGCGCCGATCTCGAGATCGATCCCGTCGAGCACACTTCGTTCACCGAATCGCTTGCTCAGCCGGCTGATTCGCGCGGCGGGCACCCGGGCCGACCGAGCGGAGATAGGGGTGACAGTCGTGGCGGCGGCAGCGGTCATGATGGGAACCTCGCGATCGAACGGCGGCGGGTGACAGACATCAGCGGTGCACCGCCGGGCGCCAGCGCAGGGCGCGGCGTTCGAGCAGTCGCACGATCGAGTCGGTGAGCAGGCCGAGCAGGCTGTAGACCACCAAGCCGAACACGACGATGTCGGTGCGCAGGAATTCGCGGGCGTTGTTGACGACGAAGCCGAGTCCCGCACTGTCATTGATCTGTTCGGCCACGATCAGCGAGAGCCAGGCGATGCCGAGACTCTGGCGCGCGCCGACCAGGATCTGCGGCAGGGCACCGGGCAGGACCAGCAGACGCAGGCGTTCGGCGAGTCCGAGGTGTAGGGCACTGCCGAGTTCGAGCAGTTTCGGGTCCAGTTGGCGGATGCCCGAGAAGGTATTGAGGTACAGCGGGAAGAACACGCCGAGCGCGATCAGGTAGACCTTGGGTTCCTCGCCGATGCCGAACCAGATGATGAACAGCGGGATCAGACCGAACAGCGGGATGGTGCGGATCATCTGCAACGGCGGATCGACCGCGTACTCACCGATCTTGCTCAGGCCCGCGAGCACGCCGAGCACCAGCGCGAGTACCGCGCCGAGCGCGAAGCCGTACAGGGCCCGCTGGCCGGAGACCAGGAGAGCCTCGGTGAGCTGGCCGGAGCGGTAGGTTTCCAGACCCGCGTCGAACACCGCGGCCGGCGCGGGCAGCTTCTTGGCGGGGATCGCGCCGCTGGTACTGGCGAGCTGCCAGGCGAGCAACAGCGCGATCGGTGAGAGCGCACGCAGGAACCCCGGGCGGCGGTACAGCGGGATCCGTCGCTCGTCGGTTTCGGTGGGCCTCTCCAACAGCATGCGAGCATGGTGCCCGCCGGAAGAGGTATACCGACAGGGTTCGAATCAGCTCGAGGATTTGTCGGCTCTGCTGGAGATCTGCTGCACGGCCCAGGCATTGCCGTCGGGGTCGCTGAAGAAGACGAAGCCGACGTTGTCGAGCGGATGCGGGACCGGCCGCGGATTCTTGCCGAGCTCCTGCACCTCGCTGACCTCGACCCCGCGCGCCACGAGCTCCGCGTGCGCCTGCTCGATATCGGGGACCACGAGTTGCAGGCCCTTGAGCGAGCCGGGCGGCATCTCCGGCACCGCGCCCTTGCCGATCACGATCGAGCAGCCGGAGCCGGGTGGGGTGAGTTGCACGATGCGCACGTCGTCGGAGATCACCGAGTCGTGGTCGACGGCGAAGCCGAGTCGGTTGGCGTAGAAATCCTTGGCCCGGTCGATATCGGAGACCGGGACGATCACAACTTCCAGAGTCCAGTTCACTACGCGCCTCCGCGTTGTAGTCCGGGGTGAAGCGCCAAGTCTGCCAGCTCCGAGCCGATCAGGACTTACGTTCCCAACGCCACGCGAATTCTCCGGGAGCGGGAGGTGGCCCGGGCAGATCACCCTCGCAGGTGAGCCCGTCCACGATCACCGCGAGTACCCGTTGACGCAGTTCGGCGGTGCGCACCGAGTCCGGCATCGCGATCGCGGCGCAGGCCTCGAGGATCAGGCCCAGGTCGAGTGCGTCGATGTCGGAGCGCAGACGTCCGCTCGCGTGGGCACGGCGGACCAGCTCCTCGCCGACCTCGCCCGAGTGCATGACGTCGGGAAGCATCGATTCGTCGGGGGTGAAGGTGCCCGCGAGGCGCGCGGTGAGCGAGTGCACGTCGGCCTCGACGACCCGTTCCAGGAATCCGACGAATCCGCGCCAACCGTCCGAATCCGCCAGCGCCGCATCGGCTTCGGCGTTGAAACGGCGCAACCCTTCGTGACAGAGCGTGCGCAGCAGTACCTCCTTGCTCGGATACCGCCGGTAGAGCGCGCTGATCCCGACCCCCGCTCGTTCGGCAACGGCGGCGATCGGCGCGTTCGGATCGTCGAGGAACACCGCGCGGGCGGCGTCGAGGATCAGTCCGTCGTTGCGCGCGGCCTGTGCCTTACGGCCGGGCAAGCGGGGCTGATCTGCGGTTTCGTTCTGCTTCACCATGAATATCAGGCTACCACTTGAAACGGAACGATCCGTTCTGCTATGTTTGGAACAGAACGAAACATTCCGTTTCAATAAGAGGAGTCGACATGGCCACCATCACCCCGTTCCGGATCGAAGTTCCGCAGGCCCAGCTCGACGATCTCGCCGGCCGCCTGCGCGGCGCCCTGTTCCCGGACGAGCTGCCCGGCGTCGGCGATGCCTACGGCGTCCCGGCCGGTCGCGTCCGCGGCCTCGCCGAGTACTGGCTCGAGGAGTTCGATTGGCGCGCGCTGGAATCCGAGCTCAACGCCTACCCGCAGTTCACCACCGAGATCGACGGTGAAGACATCCACTTCCTGCACATCCGCTCCTCGCGCCCCGATGCGACGCCGGTAATCCTCACCCACGGCTGGCCCGGCTCGATCCTCGAATACCTCGACGTGATCGCGCCGCTCACCGAGCCGGAATCGGCCGATCAGCCCGCTTTCCACCTGGTCATCCCCTCGCTGCCCGGTTTCGGCTTCTCCGGCCCCACCCGCAGCACCGGCTGGAACCGCTACCGCACCGCTCGCGCCTGGGTCGAGCTGATGGCGCGCCTCGGCTACGAGCGCTTCGGCGCCATCGGCAACGACGGCGGGTCGATGGTCTCCCCCGAAATCGGCCGGATCGCGCCCGACAATGTGATCGGCGTGCACGTCACCCAGCTGTTCTCGTTCCCGTCCGGCGACCCGGCCGAGTTCGAAGGCCTCTCCGAGGCGGATATGGCCGCGCTGCAACATCTTCAGTGGTTCCACGAGAACAAGATGGCGTTCAACGCCCTGCACAGCCAGCAGCCGCAGACCCTGGCCTACGCGTTGGCCGATTCCCCGGTGGGTCTGCTCGGCTGGAACGCGCAGCTGTTCGGCGAAACGCTCGACGCGCACTTCGTGATCGCGAATGTGGCGCTGTACTGGCTCACCGGGACGGCCGGTTCGTCGCTGCGCTTCTACTACGAGGACGCGCACGCCGCCGAGCAGCCGACCGAACCGACCACGGTCCCGACCGGGCTGGCGATGTTCGCAGGCGATTTCCAGTCGATCCGCCGGTTCGCCGAGCGTGACCACAGCAAGATCGTCAGCTGGAACTCCTACGACGCAGGCGTGGGCACGGGCGGCGCCAACGACGCGGCCGGACACTACGCCGCGCACGAGGCACCCGAGGTGCTGGTCGGCGACATCCGCGAGTTCTTCGCCGGGCTCGCCTGATTCGATCAGGTGCCGCGGCCCACGCTCCCCTCATCGGTGCGTGGGTCGCGGCCCATTCGAATCATGCACCAGCGCAGTGTGATACGCGTACCAAAGATGCCAATCAGTGATGCACGTGCAAGTCCGCCCAGGCCGGGAACGGATCCGCGTAGCCGGTCCACGCGTTCGCACCCGCCGCGAACTCCGCATCGGTGAGCAGCGCGGCCTCGAGTCGGCGCCGCACGTCGGGCGCGTCCAGACGTACCCCGATGAAGACGAGTTCCTGTCCCGCGGGCACTTCCAGCTCCGACCACCACGCGCCGGGTTCGAAGGTGATATTCGGACCGGCCTGCGACCAGATCGCCGCCAGCTCCGGGCGGCTCGCGATCCAGCAAAATCCCTTGCTGCGCAGCATCCCCCGCATTTGCGCCAAGACGTCGGCGAGGCGCTGCGGATGGAAAGGTCGATCGGCGAGGAAGGTGATGCTGCTGATCCCGTATTCCTCGGTCTCCGGTGTATGTCCGCCAGCCAGCTCCGCTGCCCAGCCGTCCGACTCGGCGGCGACCTCCGGGTTGTAGCGGCCGGTGGCGAGCACCTCGGACAGGTCGACGACGCCCTTCTCGGTGCGCAGCACGTGGGCGCGAGGGTTGAGCTTGCGTACGGTCGCCTCGATGGTGGCCGCCGCGTTCGCGCTGACCAGGTCGGTTTTATTGATCAGCAGCACATCGGCGAACTCCACCTGGTCGACCAGCAGATCCGCGATCGAGCGCCCGTCACCCTCACCCGCTGCGAGGTCCCGGTCGGCCAGCGCCTGGCCGCGAACGAGTTCGGCCAGGAAGGTGGAGGCGTCGACGACGGTGACCATGGTGTCGAGGCGGGCTATCTCACCGAGGCGGAACCCGTCGTCGAACTCCCAGTCGAAGGTGGCCGCCACCGGCATGGGCTCGGAGATACCGGTCGACTCGATCACCAGTTGGTCGAAGCGACCCTCGCGCGCCAGGCGGGCGACGGCCTCGATCAGATCCTCGCGCAGGGTGCAGCAGATGCAGCCGTTGGTGAGCTCGACCAGCTTCTCCTCGGTGCGGTCGAGGTGCCCCTGGCCCGCGACCAGCGCCGCGTCGATATTGACCTCACTCATGTCGTTGACGATGACCGCGACCCGGCGGCCGTCGCGGTTGGCGAGGATGTGATTGAGCAGCGTGGTCTTGCCCGCGCCGAGGAAGCCGGACAGGACGGTGACGGGCAGCTGTGTCAGGGTATTGGTCACGAGAGTTAATGATAATGGTTTTCATTTGCAGTGTGCGGGCGGGGTCTCCCGCCCGCGTGCGCGGCCGTAGGGTTGGGGCGTGAAGATGTTGCCGCTGACCCCCGATGGTCAGACCCCCGTTCGCGCGCTCACCATCGCGGGCACCGACTCCGGCGGCGGCGCCGGTATCCAGGCCGATTCGCGCACCATGGCGCTGTGCGGGGTGCACGCGTGCGTGGCGGTGGCTGCCGTGACCGTGCAGAACACGGTGGGCGTCAGCGGTTTTCACGAGATCCCGGCGCAGGTGGTGGCCGATCAGGTGCGGGTGGTCGTTCGCGACATCGGCATCGGCGCGGCCAAGACCGGCATGCTCGCCTCCACCGCGATCATCGAAGCGGTCGCCGAGGTATGTCGCGAGCTGGGAATCGGCCGCGACGGCACCATCCCGCTGGTGGTCGATCCGGTCGCGGCCTCCATGCACGGGGATCCCTTGCTTCATGCGGAAGCCCTGGAGGCAGTGCGTAATACGCTGATTCCGCTCGCGACCGTCGTCACCCCGAACCTCGACGAGGTGCGCCTGATCACCGGCATCGACGTGATCGACGACGCCACCGCGCGCAAGGCCGCCGAGGCGTTGCACGCGCTCGGTGCGCAGTGGGCGATCGTGAAGGGCGGGCACCTGCGCGCGTCGGAGTTCAGCACCGATCTGCTCTACGACGGCGACACCTTCCGCGAGTTCACCGCGCCGCGCATCGCCACCGGCAACGATCACGGCGGCGGCGACACCCTGGCCGCGGCGATCGCCAGCGCGCTCGCCAACGACTACTCGGTGCCCGACGCGGTGGAGTTCGCCAAGGAATGGACCTACCGCTGCCTGGCGGCTTCGTACGACCTCGGCGCGGGCCATGGGCCCGTCTCACCACTCTGGAGACTCCACACCAACGCCTAGCGTGGCGTCGCGAACTTGTCGGTGCCCAGGTTCATACTGAACCCATCGCACCCCCGCCGACCCCAAAGGCGTGATCGGCGAGAACAACGGAGTTCGTGTCGGGCGCGATGGATCGACGCATGGGTAACTCACCGACTCGAGCTAACCCATTCCGCACGCCCCGCCGGCCGCCGACGCAAGTCCGACACTGCCTGAGTCTGGCTAGAAGTCACGGAGAGGCGGAACAGAACGCGTCGTGCAAGGGTTTCGACGGGTCGATCTTGACTCCATTGAAGCGGGCATGAGCCTGTGCCAGCGCCGAGATGCTCTCGGCCAGATAGTCGACGAAGCGCTCGACCGGCATCGCCGAAACCTCGCGTTGATTCGCACCGAGCCACCAGTCCGTGGCCGAGGCGACCGCACCGAAAATCGAATAGTTCACCAATTCGATCCCGGTCACATCGATCGATTCCGTCGGCAGCAGGCCCGCGAAGAATTCCGCCGCCCGCCTCGCCGATTGACGGGCCGCGACCAGTGCGCGTTCGGTTTCCTTGGCCTGCTGGCTGAAATGGCTGTGCAGCATGAACCGGAAGACATTCGGGTGTGCCGACACCACCGCTACATACTCGGTGGCCGCGGTGTGGACCAGTTCGGCGATCGAATCATCGGTGAGATTCACGCTGGTGAGCACACGCTCCCAGAGCATGTCGCGCAGGCGGTCGACGATCGCGTTGTAGAGGTCGGTCTTGTCCTCGAAATGGCGATACAGCTTCGGCTTGGCCGCACCGGCCTCCTTGGCGATATCGCCCATGCTCACATCGGGCCCGACCTGATCGAGCGCCCGGAAAGCCGCATCGACGAACTCGATGCGCACCTGCACGCGATGCTCGCGCCAGCGTTCGGTCCGCGCGTCGACACGACGACGCGGCGCCTCGTCCGTCTTGGGGTAACCGCGCGTCACGTTAGTAATACTAGGGCGGGCCGTACCGCGGGTTACGCACCCCACCGAGAGCGGGAACACATTTGCTGAAACAGCAAAGTATCTGGCGGTTATCAGGGGTGCCGATGCACTATCGGATGATCCGTTCACCCTGACTGACCAGGAGCATCGATGACCGAGACCGTGGCGAACGCCGAAGAGTTCTGGGAAGACTTCTACCGCGAACGCGAGCAGATCTGGACCGGTAACCCGAACCCCCTTCTGGTGCGTGAGGTCGCCGAGCTGACCCCGGGGACTGCCCTTGATCTCGGCTGCGGCGAAGGTGCCGACGCGATCTGGTTGGCCAAGCGCGGCTGGCAGGTCACTGCGGTCGACATCTCCGCGACCGCGATGGAGCGCGGCGCGCGGCGGGCCACCGAGGCCGGGGTGACGATCGTGTGGGATCGCCACGACCTCCAAGCGAGCTTCCCGGCGGGCGCCTTCGACCTGGTGTCCGCGCAGTTCCTGCACTCGCCGGTGGAGCAGCCGGACGAGCGGGCCGGGATTCTGCGCAGTGCGGCGGCCGCCGTCGCGCCGGGTGGCGTGCTGGTGATCGGCGCGCACGCGGCCGCGCCGAGCTGGGCCGCCAGCGAGATGCACGCCCATGTGTTCCCGACCATCGAGCAGGTACTCGAGCAGCTCGAGCTCGGACCCGAGTGGCAGGCAGAGACCGCCGAGCTGGTCCACACCCCGTCGACCAGCCCCGACGGTGTGGTCGGGCAGCGCGTCGACAGCGTGCTGCGCCTGCGTCGCGGCTGATCACGATCCCCAGCAACCTCCCAGCTCGGTCCCAGCTCGGTGGCAGCGCGGCCATCGAGTCTGGGTGTCATGACTCAGACCGAGGCCGAGCAGAAGGCCATGCAGAGCAGCCGCGCGCCGGTGCTCGACGTAGTGATACCCGTCTACAACGAAGAGGTCGACCTCGGCCTGTGCGTGCGGAGATTACATAGTTACCTGCGCGCCGGATTCCCCTTCACGGCCCGCATCACCATCGCCGACAATGCCAGCACCGACGCCACTCTCGCAGTGGCCGAGCTGCTCGCGGCGGAGCTCGACGGCGTCCAGGTATTGCACCTGGACGCCAAAGGGCGTGGGCGGGCATTGCGGACCGCGTGGGAGGGGTCGGACGCGGCGGTGGTGGCGTACATGGACGTCGACCTGTCGACCGACCTGAACGCGCTGTTGCCGCTGATCGCACCGCTGGTGTCCGGGCATTCCGACCTCGCGATCGGCACCCGGCTCGACTCGTCTTCGCGGGTGGTGCGCGGACCCAAGCGCGAAATCATCTCCCGCTGCTACAACCTGCTGCTGAAAACAACGCTGCGGGCGGGCTTTTCCGATGCGCAATGCGGATTCAAAGCCGTGCGAACCGAGGTGGCGCGCGAGCTGCTGCCGCTGGTGCGCGATGGCGAATGGTTCTTCGATACCGAGCTGCTGGTGTTGGCCGAGCGCGCGGGTCTGCGGATTCACGAGGTGCCCGTCGACTGGATCGACGATCCGGACAGCCGGGTCGACATCATCGACACCGCGCGCAAGGATCTGCGCGGGATCTGGCGGTTGACCAGGGCACTGACCACCGGCGCGCTCCCCGTCGACGAGTTGCGGGCCGCCGTCGGGCGTGAGCCGCTGGTGGCCGGGGTGCCGCTCGGCATGGTCGGCCAGCTGGTGCGGTTCGCGATCGTCGGGGTGACCTCGACGCTCGCCTACATCGCCCTGTATCTGCTGTTGCAGCCGTTGGTCGGCAGCCAGGGCGCCAATCTGGTGTCGCTGCTGGTCACCGCGGTGGGCAATACCGCCGCCAATCGGGCGTTCACCTTCGGTGTGCGCGGACGCGGCAACGCGGTGTCGCACCAGTTCCAGGGCTTGGCCATCTTCGCGTTCGGGCTGGCGATCACCAGCGGGTCGCTGTTCGCCCTGCACCGTTGGGCTCACGACGCGCCCGTCGCGGTGGAGCTCACCGTGCTGATCACCGCCAATCTCGTTGCGACGCTTGCCCGTTTTGTGGGCCTGCGCTGGGTGTTCCGGCACGCGGGCGTCGACGGTGCCACTGCCACTCCGATGTTCGGGTCGGCAGAGCGCAGGAACGTGCTGCAGGTGCGCCGATGACCACGACCATCGCCCCGCCGTCACCCACCGGCCTCGTGAACGCCGAGCCGACCCGAAAGCGTTGGGAACGACCCGCGTTGGCGGTGCTGCTGCTCGGCACGCTGATCGCCTACCTCATCAATCTGAGCGCCAACGGGTGGGCCAACGACTTCTATGCCGCCGCGATACAGGCGGGTTCGCAATCGTGGGAGGCGTTCTTCTTCGGTTCCTCCGATGCCGCGAACTCGATCACCGTGGACAAACCGCCCGCTTCGCTGTGGGTGATGGAACTTTCGGTACGGCTGTTCGGACTGAACAGCTGGAGCATGCTGGTGCCGCAGGTCCTGCTCGGCGTGGCGAGCGTCGCGCTGTTGTGGGCAACGGTGCGCAGGTCGTTCGGACCGGCAGCGGGGTTGATCGCGGGCACCGCTCTCGCGGTGACTCCCGTTGCGGTGCTGATGTTCCGATTCAACAATCCTGACGCGTTGCTCGTGTTTCTGATGATCGGGGCCGCGTGGGCGATGACGCGTGCGGTCGCGGACGGGCGCTGGCGCTGGTTGCTGCTCACCGGCGGATTGATCGGATTCGGGTTCCTCGCCAAGCAGTTGCAGGTGCTGCTGGTGGTGCCGCCCCTGGCGCTGACGTATCTGATCGCCGGGCCGCCGAAGCTGGGCAAACGGATCGCGCAGCTGTTCGCCGCCGGCGCGGCGATGGTTGTCGCGGCGGGTTGGTGGTTGCTCGCGGTAGAGCTGTGGCCCGCGAATTCCCGGCCGTGGATCGGTGGGTCGCAGAACAATTCGATCATCGAACTCACCCTCGGCTACAACGGGCTCGGGCGATTGAACGGCAACGAGACCGGCAGCGTCGGGCCAGGTGGTGAACTGCCCGCAGGCGGGAACGGCATGTGGGGCAGCACCGGGATCACCCGGATGTTCGAACCCGCGCAGGGTGGTCAGATCGCGTGGTTGATTCCGGCGGCGTTGCTCGCGCTGGTGGTCGGGCTCGTGTTGTGCGGTCGCGCGCCGCGCACTGACCGTCGTCGGGCCGCGCTGATCCTCTGGGGCGGTTGGCTTCTCGTCACCGGGCTGGTTTTCAGCTTCATGGCGGGGATCTTCCACCAGTACTACACGGTGGCGCTCGCGCCTGCTGTCGCGGCGCTGGTGGGGATCGGGGCAGTGCAGATCTGGGGTGCGCGTGATCGGCTGTGGGTGCGGTGCGCGGGCGGTGTCGCCATCGGGCTCACCACGGCGACCGCATGGATGTTGTTGTCGCGCAGCGCTTCCTTCCTGCCGTGGTTGCGCTGGACGATTCTGGTCGTCGGCGTTGTCGCCACTGTTGCCTTCGTGTTCCCGCTGACGCGCAAGCAGTCGGTGATCGCCGCGCTCGCCGCCGCCTTCATCGGGCTCGCCGGGCCGATCGCCTACTCCGTCGACACCCTCGCATCCGCGCATTCCGGCGCGATTCCGTCCGCGGGGCCGAGCGCCGGTGGGATGCACGGAATGGGTGGACCCGGCATGCGTCCCGGCGCAGACGGCGGCAGACCCGGCGCCGATGGATCCGCCACACCGGATGGCACGCCACCCGACGGTGCGCCTACGGGCGCGCAGACCGGCATGCCCTCGAACGGTGCGCCCGGACAAGGCGGGCCCGCCGCGACCGCGGACGGCTCCGCGCAGGGTGCGACCGGTGCCGACGGCGTCGGTGGTGACCAGCGCATGGGCGGCGCGGGCGGATTGCTGGGCGGATCACGTCCGAGCGATCAGATCGTCACTCTGCTCGAGTCGAACAGCACCGACTACACCTGGGTCGCGGCGGCGGTCGGTTCCAACAGCGCGGCCGGGTACCAACTCGCCACCGAGCTGCCGGTGATGCCGATCGGCGGATTCAACGGCAGCGATCCGTCGCCCACCCTCGAACAGTTCCAGCAGTACGTGGCCGACGGAAAGATCCACTACTTCGTCGCCGGCGGGCGCGGTGGCCCCGGCGGGAACAGTGCATCGACCAGCTCGGCGATCACCGCCTGGGTGACGGCGAACTACACCGCCACCACGGTCGACGGGGTAACCCTCTACGACCTCACCCAACCGAAGTCGTAGGTCCCGAACACACGCCGGGCCCGGCGGATCATCTCGATCCGTCGGGCCCGGCGTTCGTGTCTGTGTCGACCGCGCTCGGTCACGGCTGTGTCAGCGAGCGACGGCCATCGTGGCGGCGATCCACTCGGCGAAGGACGGCCCGGCCAAGGTGGCGTGCGGGGAAGGCAGGAGGGTGCCGTTTTCGAACTGCTCGCGGTCGGGGTCGGCGGAGTCGGAGGTCTCGATGATCTGGAGGGCATCACCGCGTGCCGCTACCAGCGCGGTGGCGGCGGCGGCCATCGTCTCCGGCTGGGGACCCGCGATCTCTGGGAACGGAATGTCCTCGGCGGCAATCGGATTCACGGCGAGGTCGACCAGCGCCTCGGCGACGGTTCGAGCGGCGACCAACTGGGTGCGCATGCCCGCGATGTAGGCGACGCCGTCCTGCGTGCCCCACCCCACCATCACCTCGACGAGCTCGTGAAACTGCGCGGCACGCAGAATCTGCACCGGCAGAGCGCCTTTGAGCAGCTCCTGCTCATGGGCGAGCTTGGCGGCGTTGTACCCCGCGAGCGAACCGTCGATCCCGATGATGGACACCACGACGAGCCGCTCCACCCCGGCCCGCTCCCCCGCCGCATGCAGATTCCGCGCGGAGGCGGTGAAGAACTCGGTCGCCACCTGCTGGTCCGCCGAAGGCGTACTGGAGGCGTCGATGACGATATCCACCCCGGTCAGCGCCTCGTCCAGCCCCGCACCGGTCTCGATATCCACCCCGTTGCCCCGCGAGAAGGCCACCACCTCGTGCCCGCGCTCGACCAGCACATCCACCACATGCTTGCCCAGCCGCCCGGTCGCCCCAGCCACCGCGATCTTGTTCTGCTCCGCCATGATCCACTCCTCCGTCGCTTCTTTCGCGTTCACAGAGACGACGAAGTAGGCGACGGGAGTGTGACATCACCTGGTCACGACGTCTTGAGACTTCCTCCAGGCGCGACCCAGCGATGATTGAGATCCACCACCGACGCCACTGTTTCGAAATCGGAGTCGTAGTGGAACAGGACAAGGCGGTGTTCTATCGCAAGCACCGAAGCGAGCAGGTCATGGATGCCGACCGCGCGCTGGCGGCCCGACCGCGCGAGTTCGCGTTGAATCGTGAAAGCGCTTTGCCAATGTTCGTCGTTGGTGGGTAGGTACTCATAGGCTGCGCGGCGTCGAAAACGAATCTGTTCGTATTCAGCCGGACTTCGGGCGCTGTAGAGCGCCTCGGAATCGAGCGGTGCGCAGGTGGCGATCAATCCGGCCTCGAGCAGCGGCCCGAGTGCGGCCCCCACGTCCGGATGACGCATTCGAGCGGCCGCGCTGGTGTCGATGAGATAGCGCGCCGTTATCGCCATACGTCGTCGCGCCGATCCTTGTCGGCCATTTCGGCCATGCCACCGTTGACCAACCATTCGACTTCGCTCGCGCGCGCATGCGCCACCACGGCCGAGTTCAGCGCGGCGCGAACGGTATCGGAGACGCCAGCGGTCCCGAGCGCGTCCTGCGCGGACTCGAGTAGCTCGTCGTCGATCTCGATCAGGCGTTTGGTCATCACACAGTCCCTCGATATATATTCCCCCATGGTCGAACTATATACTCTGAAATGACCAGGTCACAAGGGTTCAGTGGGTGATGTTGAGGGCGGTGTGGAGAGTAGCGGCCCACTGGTCGACGATCAGTTTGCGGCGGGCGGAGTCGTCGGTGAGGACGTCGGCGAGGCCGAGGCCGCGAGCGAGGTCGAGGGTGGCCTGGACCAGGTGGTGGGCGACCGGGTCGGAGTCGTCGACGCCGAGTGCCTCGACGGCGCGGCGGTGGGAGGTCCGGCCGAAGCGGGCCTCGAGGGGGAGGATGCGTTCGCGCAGGGCCGGATCGGCGGCGGCGTGGGTCCAGACCTGGAGGGCGGCTTTGAAGAACGGGGTGGTGTAGGACTCGACCAGCGCGGAAACGACGGCGCGCGTTCGGCCTTCGCCCTGGGCGACCGCGTTCACCGTCTCGGCTTCGGCCTTGGCCATGTCCATCCGGAACTCGAACATGAACTCGAGCGCGGCGGTGATCAGTTCCTCACGAGTGGGGAAATGGTGTTGAGCGGCGCCGCGCGACACCCCGGCCCGCTCAGCGACCACCGACACGGTGGCAGCTGCCCAGCCGGTTTCGGCCAGGCAGTCGATGGTCGCCTCCAGCAGCCGCTGCCGGGTGGCCCGGCTGCGGTCCTGCTTGGGTTCGTGGGGTGTCGCCATCGGACTATTGTGCCCAGCTGGGTGGGCGCTTCTGGAAGAAGGCCGTCATGCCCTCGATCACTTCGGGGGTGCCGAAGAAGCTCGCCGACCGCTTGGCCAGTGCTTCCGCCTCGGCATCGAAGGTCGCCAGCAGGGCTGCGTTGACCAGTTTCTTGGACTCGGCCAGTCCCTGCGGTGAACCCTTGCGCAGCTCCCCTGACAGGCGTTTCACCTCGGCGGCGGCGTCCTCAGCGGCCACGGTGACCAGGCCGATCTCCTGCGCGGTCGCGGCATCGAACTTCTCGCCGGTCAGGAAGTAGCGGCTCGCGGCCCGCTGGTCCAGCCGCGGCACCAGGGTGAGCGAGATCATGAACGGCGCCATCCCGATGCGCACCTCGGTGAGCGCGAAACTACTGCCCGGCCCCGCGACGACGAGGTCGCAGGCCCCGATGATGCCCATGCCACCGGCGCGGACATTGCCGTCGATCTGCGCGATCACCGGCTTGGGCGAGGCGAGGATGCCGCGCAGCACGTCGATCATCACGCGGGTGCGCTCGTCGGCGGCCACCGCGGGATCGGCGGTACTCGCCTCCTTGAGGTCGGCGCCCGCGCAGAAGGTGTCGCCGGTGTGGGCGAGGACAATGCCACGCACAGCGGGATCAGTTGCCGCAGCATCGAATCCCGCAAGCAGCTCACGAACCAGCTTGGACGAGAGCGCGTTCCGGTTGTGCGGCGAATCGAAGGTCAGCGTCGCGAACCCATCAACAACCTCGTACCGCACATAAGGACTATCAGCCGATCCGTCCATCAAAGCCTCCTCTTAAATCCACTGAATCCGCCATGACCACCCAACCCAGCCCCCACCCGCGACCCCTAGGGAGCGGCGGCCACGAAGTGGCCGGTCGCGGCCGGGTCGCCGGTTAGCCGCCGGGGCGTACGCGACGAAGGAGCAAGCCCCGGTGGCTAACCGGCGGCCCCTCGGGGCCGCGACTCGAGCGCGCCAGCGCTCCAATAAACACAGCCTCAAACCTCCTGGGACTACCGAACATCAGTAAGACCTGGGCAATCCCAAAGAATGCTGCGAAACGAAGTTCAAAATCATCTCCCGGCTCACCGGAGCAATCCGCATGATCCGCGCCGCCTGCAGCATCGCCGCCAAGCCGACCTCACGAGTCAGACCCGAACCGCCGTGGGTCTGGATCGACTGATCAAGCGCCTTGATACTGGCCTCAGCCGCCGCGTACTTGGCCATATTGGCAGCCTCGGCGGCACCGAACTCGTCACCCGAGTCGTAGAGCGTCGCGGCCTTCTGCATCATCAACTTGGCCAGTTCCAGCTCGATCTTGATCTGCGCGAGGGGATGCGAAATGCCCTGGTGCGCACCGATCGGGGTCTTCCAGACCGTGCGCTCCTTGGCGTATTCCACCGCCCGGTCGATGGCGTAGCGGCCGAGGCCGATCGCCATGGCCGAGCCCATGATGCGCTCGGGGTTCAGCCCGGCGAACAGCTGCGCCAGTGCCGCGTCCTCGGAGCCGACCAGGGCGTCGCCGGGCAGGCGCACGTCGTCGAAGAACAGCGTGTACTGGTGGTCCGGCTCGATGACGTCCATCTCCTGGACGTTCTTCACCAGGCCGGGCGCGTCGACCGGCACGATGAACAGCGCGGGCTTGAGCTTGCCGGTCTTGTGGTCCTCGGTCCGCGAGACCACCAGGATGGCCTCGGCCTGATCTACACCGGAGATGAAGATCTTGCGGCCGTTGAGGATCCAGTCGTCACCGTCGCGGCGGGCCGTGGTGGTGATCTGGTGCGAGTTGGAGCCCGCGTCGGGCTCGGTGATCGCGAAGACCATCTTCGAGGTGCCGTCGGCGAGCTTGGGCAGCCAGGTCTGCTTCTGCGCGTCGGTGCCGTACTTGGTGATGATGGTGCCGCAGATGGCCGGAGACACGACCATCAGCAGCAGGCCCGCGCCCTGGGCCGAGAGCTCTTCCTGCACGAGCGCCAGCTCGTACATGCCCGCGCCACCGCCGCCGAACTCCTCCGGCAGGTTCACGCCGAGGAAGCCGAGCTTGCCCGCTTCGTCCCACAGTTCGGTGAGCGGCTCGTTCTTGCGCGAGAGCGGCAGCACGTAGTCGCGGTAGTTGTACTTCGACGCGAGCGAGGCGACCGCCGCCCGCAGCGCGGTCTGCTCTTCGGTTTCGATGAAACTCATGCCTGCTCCTGCTCTTCTTCCTCGACGACGGCGAGGACGGTTCCGACCTCGACCTGCTGGCCGACGGTCACATTGAGTGCACTGAGAATGCCGGTGGCGGGCGCGGCGATGGTGTGTTCCATCTTCATCGCCTCCAGCCACAGGATCGGCTGCCCCTGCTTGACGAGGTCACCTTCGGCGGCGCCGAGGCGGATCACGCTGCCTGGCATCGGCGCGAGCAGCGAACCGGCCGCGACCTGCTCGGACGGGTCGGTGAAGCGCGGCAGCCTGCGCACGGCCACCGGGCCGAGCGGGGAGTCGATCGCGACGAGGTCGTCGTAGCGGGCGATCTCGAATTGCCTACGCACCGAGCCACGTTCGCCGGGAACACCGAGGACGACGCGATCGGCGGCCACCGAGATCAGCTCGAGGCCCTCGTGTCCCTCGACCGCGACACCGGTGCGGGTGAAGCGGTAGCGCACCTCGTGTGTTCCGGTGGTGCGGCTCTCGTAGGACTTGGTCTGCGGCTGCGAAGGCAGGTTGCGCCAGCCACTCGGGGTGAGTCCGGCCAGGCGCGAGGTGCTTCGGTTGGCAGCCGAATCAGCGAGCGCCGCGGCCACGATCGAGAGCGCCTCGTCGGCCTCCGACGCCAGCGGCGCCGAGAGCACGGCCAGGTCGTGGGTGGCGAAGAAGGCGGTGTCGGTGTCACCGGCGAGGAACGCCGGGTGGCGCAGCACCCGCACGAGCAGATCACGGTTGGTGACCAGGCCGTGGATCTTGGCGCGCTGGAGCGCGGTGGCGAGCAGATGCGCTGCCTCCGCACGGGTTTCGGCGTAGGAGATCACCTTGGCCAGCATCGGGTCGTAGTGCACGCCGACCAGCGAGTTGTCCACGACGCCGGTGTCGAGACGCACGCCGGGCTGATCGAGGACGGTGAATTCACCAGCGGTGAAGGGAATCTCGATCTTGTGTACCGGGCCGCTCTGTGGCTGCCAGTCGTTGGCGGGGTCCTCGGCGTAGAGGCGGACCTCGATCGAGTGACCGCGCTGCGCGGGCTGGGTCGCGGGCAGCGGCAGACCCGAGGCCACCTGCAACTGCAGGCGGACCAGGTCGAGGCCGGTGGTCTGCTCGGTGACCGGATGTTCCACCTGGAGGCGGGTATTCATCTCCAGGAAGAAGAAGTCGCCCTTCTCGTCGGCCAGGAACTCGACGGTGCCCGCGCCCTCGTACCCGATCGCCTCGGCCGCCAGACGCGCCGCATCGAACAGCCGCTCACGCATGCCGTCGACCTTCTCGACCAGAGGCGACGGGGCTTCCTCGACAACCTTCTGATGACGACGCTGGATCGAGCACTCACGCTCGCCCACCGCCCAGGTCTTGCCGAAAGTGTCCGACATGACCTGGACTTCGATGTGACGCCCGGTTTCCAGATAGCGCTCGCAGAACACCGTCGGATCGCCGAAGGCCGACTCGGCCTCGCGCTGGGCGCCGGCGATCTGATCCCGCAGTTCGGCCAGGTCGCGCACGACACGCATGCCGCGACCACCACCGCCGGCGGACGCCTTGATCAGCACGGGCAGGTGCGCGTCGGTGACCTCGGCCGGGTCGAGCTCGGCGAGAACGGGAACTCCGGCGGCGTCCATCATCTTCTTGGACTCGACCTTGGAGCCCATCTGCTCGATGGCCGCGACCGGCGGACCGATCCACACCAGACCCGCGTCGAGCACCGCCCGCGCGAATTCGGCGTTCTCGGAGAGGAATCCGTAGCCGGGGTGGATCGCGTCGGCACCGGCCGACAAGGCGGCCTCGATGATCAGCTCGCCGCGCAGGTAGGTCTCGGCGGGCGTGTTGCCGGGCAGCCGGATGGCGGCGTCGGCTTCCGATACGTGCGGCGACGCGGCATCAGCATCGGAATAGACCGCGGTGGTACCGATACCCATCCGACGGCAAGTGGCGAACACGCGGCGCGCGATCTCACCACGGTTGGCAACGAGAACGTTAGTAATGGCCACAGCGCATCTCACATTCGGAAGACGCCGAAGCCATCGGCGCCCTTGATCGGGGCTGTGTGAATGGCCGACAGGGCCATTCCCAGCACGGTGCGGGTGTCGCGGGGGTCGATGATGCCGTCGTCGAAAAGCCTGCCCGACAAGAACATCGGCATGGCCTCGGCCTCGATCTGCGCCTCGACCATCGCGGCGAGACCGGCGGCGGCCTCCTCGTCGAACGGCAGGCCCTTGGACTCGGCCGCGCCGCGCTGCACGATGGTGAGCACGCCGCCCAGCTGCGCGCCGCCCATGACGGCGGACTTCGCACTCGGCCAGGCGAACAGGAAGCGCGGGTTGAACGCGCGCCCACACATGCCGTAGTGCCCGGCACCGTAGGAGGCGCCGACCAGCAGCGAGATGTGCGGCACCTTCGAGTTGGCGACGGCGTTGATCATCATCGCGCCGTGCTTGATGATGCCGCCGTGCTCGTACTCCTTGCCGACCATGTAGCCGGTGGTGTTGTGCAGGAACAACAGTGGCGTGTTCTTCTTGTTCGCCAGCTGGATGAACTGGGTGGCCTTCTGCGATTCCTCGGAGAACAGCACGCCGCGCGCATTGGCGAGGATGCCGATCGGATAGCCGTTGATCTCGGCCCAACCGGTGACCAGCGAGGAACCGTAGAGCGGCTTGAACTCGTCGAAATCGGAGCCGTCCACGACGCGAGCGATGATCTCGCGGGGGTCGAACGGGATCTTCAGGTCCGAGGGCACGATGCCGAGCAGTTCCTCGGGATCGTAGAGCGGCGAGATGACCTCGGCGCGCGGCTCGGGACCCTGCTTCTTCCAGTTCAGGCGGCGAACGATATTGCGGCCCAATCGAATCGCGTCCTGCTCGTCGGCGGCCAGATAATCGGCCAGACCCGAAGTGCGGGCGTGCATCTCGGCGCCGCCGAGGGTCTCGTCGTCGGAATCCTCACCGGTGGCCATCTTCACCAGCGGCGGGCCAGCGAGGAAGACCTTCGCACCCTCCTTGACCATCACGACGTAGTCGGACATGCCGGGGATGTAGGCGCCGCCTGCGGTCGAGTTACCGAAAACCAGTGAGATGGTGGGGATTCCGGCGGCCGAGGCCTGGGTGAGGTCGCGGAACATCGCGCCGCCGGGGATGAAGACTTCTTTCTGCGTCGGCAGATCCGCACCGGCGGACTCGACCAGTGAGATCACCGGCAGCCGGTTCTCCCTGATGATCTCGTTGATCCGGAACTGCTTGCGCAGCGTCCACGGATTCGAGGCGCCACCACGCACGGTGGGGTCGGGCGCGACGATCATGCACTCGATACCTTCGACGAGGCCGATTCCGGCGATCGTCGAGGCGCCTACCTGGAAGTCGCTGCCCCAGGCCGCGAGTGGGCACAGTTCGAGGAACGGTGAGTCCTCGTCGAGCAGCAGTTCGATGCGCTCACGCGCCGTCAGCTTGCCGCGCTTGTGGTGGCGGGCCACCTTGTCGGCGCCGCCACCGGCGATAGCCTTGGCGAACTCCGCCTCGACCTCGGTGAGCTTGACCGACATCGCCTCGGCGGCCGAGGTGTACTCGGGCGAGGTGTTGTCGAGGATGGAACGGAAGGTCGTCATGCCTGGTACCCCAATACTTTCGACGCCAGCATGGTCAGAATCTCGTTGGTGCCGCCGCCGATGCCGATGATGCGCACATCGCGGTAGATGCGCTCGACCTCGGCCTCGCGCATGTAGCCCATCCCGCCGTGCAGCTGCACGGCCTGGTTGGCCACCCATTCGGCGGTCTCGACGGCGTTGTTCTTGGCGAAGCACACCTGGGCGATCAGGTTCTCGTCACCGGCGACGTAGCGCTCCACCAGCGCCCGGGTGTAGGTGCGCGAAATATCCACGCGCTGGGCCATATCGGTGAGCGTCATCTGCACCTTCTGGCGGCTGATCAGCGGACGACCGAAGGTCTCGCGATCACGGCACCACTGCACGGTGAGATCGAGCGCGCGCTGGGCCAGCGAATACGCCTGCACCGCGAGGCCGACCCGCTCGCTGACGAACGCGGCGGCGATCTGCGCGAAGCCGCTGTTCTCTGCCCCCACCAGGTTCGACGCGGGCACCCGCACGTCCACGTACGACAGCTCGGCGGTATCGGAGGCCAGCCAGCCCATCTTCTCCAGCTTGCGGCTGACGGTGAAGCCGGGCGTGTCCTTCGGCACGAGGATCAGCGAAACACCCGCCGCGCCAGGGCCTCCCGTGCGCACCGCGGTGACGACGAAGTCGGCGCGACAGCCCGAGGTGATGAACGTCTTGGCGCCGTTGATGATGAAGTCCTCACCGTCGCGCACGGCGGTGGTGGTGAGGTGGCCGACATCGGAACCGCCGCCTGGCTCGGTGATGGCCAGCGAGCCGATCAGGTCACCGGTCAGCGTCGGCTTGGCCCACTGATCGATCTGCGCCTGGTTGCCCGAGGCGATCATGTGCGGCAACGCGATTCCGCAGGTCAGCAGCGAGGCCCACAGCCCACCGGACGCACCGGCGACATGGATCTCCTCGCCCACGATCACCGAGTCGATGGCGGTGCCGCCCTCGCCACCCGCCGATTCCGGGTACTCGATGCCGAGCAGGCCCAGTTCGCCCGCCTTCTTGTGCAGTTCACGCGGGAGCTCGCCCGCGCGCTCCCAGGCGTCGAGGTCGGGCAGGATGTCCCGCTCCACGAACCCGCGCACGGTGGCGCGCAGCTCTTGTCGCTCCGGCGTTTCCCAAACAGACGTCATGCGAACAGCTCCGTCGGCATATCGATGTGGCGGGAGCGCAGCCATTCGCCGAGCCCCTTGGCCTGCGGGTCGAAGCGCGCCTGATAGGCGACGCCCTTGCCGAGCAGGCCGGAAATGATGAAGTTGACCGCGCGCAGGTTGGGCAGCACGTGGCGGGTGACGGCCAGTTCGACCGTCTCGGGGAGAAGTTCCTGCAGCTTTTCGACGGTGAGCGTGTGCACCAGCCACCGCCACTGGTCGTCGGTGCGCACCCACACGCCGATATTGGCGTCACCGCCCTTGTCGCCGCTGCGGGCGAGAGCGATCGTGCCGAGCGGCACGCGACCGGTCTCGGCGGGGGGCAGCGGCGTGGGGAGCTCGGGTTCGGAAACAGGTTCCAGGACCAGGGTTTCCGTGGCGGGGGCGATATCGACGCGGCTGCCGTCGGCCAGCACCGCCACGTGCGGCACCTCGTGCGCGTCGACGAAGCCGGGGGTGAAGACACCGTAGGGGGAACCGTTTCCGGGCAGCGCGGTGAAGCTGGCGCCCGGGTAGCTGGCCAGTGCCAATTCCACCGCGACACTGGAGAACCCGCGGCCGACCTTGTTCGGATCGGAATCGCGCACCACACAGCGCAGCATCGCGCTGGCCTGCTCCTCGGTCTCGGCATCGGGGCGATCGAGGCGGGCCAGCGTCCAGGTGAGCTCGGCGGGCTTGTCCGGCAGCCAGGATTCCAGCTGTCGTTGCGCCAGTTCGGCTTTGGCTTCGATGTCGAGGCCGGTGAGGATGAACGACATCTCGTTGCGGAAGCCGCCGAGCGTGTTGAGCGAGACCTTGAGCTGCGGCGGCGGGGCCTCACCGGTGACGCCGCTGATCAGCACACGGTCCTTGCCCTCCTGGCTCAGCGCGATGCTGTCCAGGCGGGTGGTGACGTCGGGTCCGGCGTAGCGCGCGCTCTGGATTTCGTACATGAGCTGGGCTTCGACGGTGTCGACGGTGACCGCGCCGCCGGTGCCGTCGTGCTTGGTGATCACGCAGGACCCGTCGCGACGGATCTCGGCGATCGGGAAGCCGGGGCGGCCGATGTCACCGAGTTCGGTGAAGAAGGCGAAGTTGCCGCCGGTGGCCTGGGTGCTGCATTCGATCACGTGCCCGGCCACGACGGCGCCTGCCAGCGCATCGTAATCGGTTCGGCCCCAGCCGAAGTGGGCCGCCGCCGGGCCCACGATCACCGAGGCGTCGGTGACCCGGCCGGTGACGACGATGTCGGCGCCGGAGTTCAGGCATTCGACGATGCCCCACGCGCCGAGGTAGGCGTTGGCCGTGAGCGGCTGACCCAGGTCGAGCTCGGCGGCGCGTGCGACCAGGTCGTCGCCCTCGACGTAGGCGATCTTGGCGTCCAGCCCGAGGTCGGCGGCCACCTTGCGCAGCCGCTCGGCCAGCCCGGCCGGATTGAGGCCGCCCGCGTTGGTGACGATCTGTACGTTCTTCTCGAGCGCGAGGGCCAGGCAGTCCTCGATCTGGCGCACGAACGTCTTTGCGTAGCCGAGGCTGGGGTCCTTCATCCGGTCGCGGCCCAGGATCAGCATGGTGAGCTCGGCGAGGTAGTCGCCGGTCAGCACGTCGAGTTGCCCGCCCTCCAGCATTTCGCGCATAGCGCTGAGCCGGTCACCGTAGAACCCGGAACAATTCCCGATCCGGATCAGGTCAGGATCAGCGGAGAGAGCACTCATGGCACCCAGGATCGCAGCGGTTCAGAAAAAAAGCAAGCAAGCGTGCTTGTTAATCGCGGGCAATTCACCAGGCAAGATGGAGCCCATGCTGTCCGTCCTCCTCTTCGCCCTCGCCGGATTCCTGCTCGGCGGCGCGTACACGACCTGGAAGAACAATCGCGCGATGTCGATCGGTTTGATCGTCGCCGCCGTCCTCGCGGGCCTCGGCGCCGCGCTCTGGCTCGAATAGCAAGACTTTCGCGCGCTCGACGAACTGGCAGGCGCTGACGACCGAGCCGACCCCTACCCAGCAGGCGTTCCGGGCCTACTGGAAGGAACAGGATCGGCTGGCGAAACGCTCAGCCCGTCGTATGTAGCTTGAAGATCCTGACGTCTTCGGGCACACCGTTCAGCGGCGCCGCCCAGAAATTCCGCTTGTACGGTTTGGCGACAACACCCAGCTCATCCAGCGTTTCCGGGCGCAGAGCGGCCAAGGTGATGCTGGATACCATCGTATTTCCGTTGCCGCCGGCCTCCATCATGCGGGCGGCGATATTGACGTCGACGCCGAGCCAGTCGCCACCGATCTCACGGGGAGAACCGGTGTGCAGGCCCACCCGCATGCGCGGGCGGTAACCGGCGATCTCGACCTCGGCGAGATTGCGGCGAGCCGCCAGCGCGGCGCGCACGGCCCGATCGGGCGAGGAGAACACCGCCATCAGCCCGTCGCCCATCCGCTTGACCACCTGACCGCCACGCTCGACGATCGGCGGCTCGATGGCCCTGGCGACCTTGCGCAGTAGTTCCAGGGTGAGCTCGTCGCCCACCGACAGCGACCAACTCGAGAACCCGACCAGGTCGGTGAACACGATGGTCACCTCCTCGCTGCCACGCCCACGACCGATCCGCTCCAACCCGGCCTGCCACACCTGAAGGGCGCCGAACCCGATCTCCCTGGCCGCGGTCGGCGCGCCGCCGACGATCTTGTCCGCGGCTCTCGCCACCGCGCGCGCACCACCGGGGCCCGTCACCGACAGCGGATCACCGAACGAGGGGTCACCGGGCAGCTGTTGGCGCGCCCTGCGCAGCGCACCGATCACGTCGGCCCGACGGTTGGCGGCCTGTAATTTCGACGAGATCTGGGGGCGCTTCCGCCCTGCGCGCACGCCGGGGTCGGATTCGGCGGATCCACTGACGATCGGCTCCAACGGGATGGACACGTCCGCAGCGGCGTCGCGCCGCGGATTCACCCCGCCAGAAGGCGTTTCACTCACGCCCAAAAGGTTATATCACCCGACGACGACCGCCGGTCCGCTGCTTGTGTGCAGCGGACCGGCGGTCCTACCTTCGAGCTACCGGGCAGCGGAAGCCCGAAGGTCGGGTCACGCGACCTCCCGACAAGGTCGCGGCCCTCGCGGCCCGGGCGATTACGAGGGCGGCCCGGGCTGGATTATCAGGCGTCGCGGCGGTTGACCAGCACGAGCGCCCCGGCGAAAACGATCGCCACGAAGACGGCGAAGTAGATCAGACTGCCCCATACTCCCCAGTGCCAGTCGCCGGCGTACTCCTCGACGCTCAGGAATCGGTTCGCGTTCTGGAACGGCAGGAACGGCTTCACGGTGCGGCCGAAGCTGCCGAACGCGCCGAGCAGGTTCTCCACCAGCAGCGACCACAACACGATCAGCGAGATGGCCGCGGCGGACTGCCGGACCAGCACACCGACGCCGATGGCGAGCATGACGCACAGGAAGGCATAGATCGGAACGCTGTAGAGGGCTCGCCAGTTGCCGTCGAGCACGAGACCGGGAGCGTCGTCACCGACGATCACCTTGGCCACGATGAAGGCGATGAGCGAGAGGACACCGGTCAGCACCGCCGCGTACACGCCGACCAGCGCGGTCTTGGACAGCACGACCTTGGACCGGTTCGGGACGGCGAGGAAGCTGGAGCGGATGACGCCGAAGCGATATTCGCTGGTCACCGTCAACGCCGCCATGATCATCAGCACCATCACGCCGAAGCTGGAGACACCCGATACCGCGACGGTCGGGGTGAGCAACGGCGGGCCCTCCTCCGAGTTGCCCGCGGTGTCGGCATTCGTGACCAGCGCGATCAGCAGAGCGAGGCCGATACCGAGGACCACTACGACCGCCGAGCACCACCAGGGCGAACGGGTCGAGGTGAGTTTGATTCGTTCCGCTGCGAGCACGCCCATCAGAGCGCACCTCCCATCGCCTGGTCGAAGCTTTCACCGTGGTACTCCACGGCGCCGCCGGTCATCCGCATGAACGCTTCCTCGAGCGAAGCCTGCTGCGGCGCCAGCTCGTAGAGCGTGACGTTGTTCGTGCCCGCCACCTTGCCGACCTCGTCGGAGGAGACGCCCGCGACGATCAGCGCGGCATCGCCGTCTTCCTTCACGGTCATGCCGTGCGAGGTGAGCAGGCTGCGCAGCTGATCCAGTTGCGGGCTGCGCACGCGCACCGACTGCTCGGAGGCGCGGTCGATGAACTCCTGGGTGGTGCCGTCGAACATCAGCTGACCACGACCGATGACGATGAGCTGCTCGGCGGTCTGCGACATCTCCGAGAGCAGGTGACTCGACACGAGCACCGTGCGACCCTCGGCGGCCAGGCGCTGCATGAACCGGCGGATCCACAGGATGCCCTCCGGGTCGAGGCCGTTGACCGGCTCGTCGAACAGCAGCACCTTCGGGTCGCCGAGCAGCGCGCCCGCCAGGCCGAGGCGCTGGGACATACCGAGCGAGAATCCGCCCGCGTTCTTGTTCGCCACCTCGGACAGGCCGACCAGGCGCAGGACTTCTTCGACCCGCGACTTCGGGATGTCGTTGGAGGCGGCCAGCCACTCCAGGTGGGCGCGCGCCGAGCGGTTCGGATGCACCCACTTGGCATCCAGCAGCGCGCCGACCTGCGTGAGCGGGCGTTCCAGCTGCTGGTACCGCTTGCCGTCGATGAGCGCACTGCCCGCCGTCGGCTTGTCCAATCCGAGGATCATCCGCATGGTCGTCGATTTACCGGCACCGTTGGGTCCGAGGAACCCGGTCACCAGTCCTGGTCGGACGGTGAACGTGAGGTCCTGCACCGCGACGGTCTGGCCGAATTGCTTCGTCAGGCCCTTCAGCTCGATCATGAGCCCTAGCTTGCCTGACAACCCACGCAACGCGCGTCGCCGAGAAGTAGCGAGTCGGGTCATCCTCGAGGATGACCTTCGACCCTTAGACGGCTGGGGAAGAAGCCTGAGCCCAGAAACGCTTGGGGATGCGGCCCGCCTGCCTGGCCAGGTAGCCGGCGCGCACCGCCGCCGACATCGCCGATGCCATGAGTTCGGGCTCTTTCGCCCTGGTCACGGCGGTGGCGAGCAGAACCGCCGAGCAGCCGAGCTCCATGGCGAGGGCGGCGTCGCTGGCGGTGCCGATGCCCGCGTCGAGGATGACGGGAACCCCTGCGGCGGCGACGATCATTTCGATGTTGTGGGGGTTACCGATGCCGAGGCCCGTGCCGATCGGAGAGCCGAGCGGCATCACCGCGGCGCAGCCCGCCTCCTCGAGACGGCGCGCGAGAACGGGGTCGTCGGTGGTGTACGGCAGGACCACGAAACCGTCGTCGACGAGCTTCTCGGCGGCATCGAGGAGTTCGAAGGGGTCGGGCAGGAGGGTGCGGTCGTCGGCGACCACCTCGAGCTTGACCCAGTTGGTGTCGAGGGCCTCGCGGGCCAGCTGGGCGGTGAGCACGGCCTCGGCGGCGGTGCGACAACCTGCGGTGTTGGGCAGGAGAGTGATGTCGAGGCGCTTGAGCAGGTCGAGCACGCCGGTGCCGCCCGCGGCGTCGACTCGGCGCATGGCGACAGTGGTGAGCTCGGTGCCCGACGCGATCAGGGCCTGTTCCAGGACTGCGAGGTTCTCGGCGCCGCCGGTGCCCATGATCAGGCGCGAACCGAACTCCTTGTCCGCGATACGCAACGGCGCAACGGACTCAGCCACCCTGCACCGCCGTGAGCACCTCGATGGTCCAGCCGCGACCGACCGGCTCGTCCCAGCGGGATTTCGAGAAGACCGCGCCATCGACCGCCAATGCCACCCCCCGGCAGGGCAATTCGAGCTTTGCCAGCAGTTCGCGGACGCTGAGCGGCTCGGGGAACTCGTGGTCGACACCGTTGACGGTGACGCCGATCGGGATGGTCGAGGTCATCGAACTCCTCCTTGCGACAGAGATGGCATCTGCGATGCCGGAAAACGTTGGGGTGAAGCGGCTTCGACTACCGCGGGGGTGGCGCCGTCGAGCAGTGCGGGCACGACCGCGGCAGTGAGCGCCAGGGTGAGCATGCCGTTGCGACCGTGACCGGTGGCGGCGACGACCCGGTCGTCGAGGTGGCCGAGCAGCGGGAGGTTGTCGGGTGTTCCCGGCCTCGAACCCGCATTCGCTTCGGCCAATTCGTATTCGGCGATGCCGGGCAGGATGGTCTCGGCGTCGGCGATCAGGTCACGGACACCACCGACGGTGACAGTGGTGTCGAAGCCCGCTTCGTATTGTGTTGCGCCGACGACGATTCCGTCTTCACGGGGGACCAAGTAAACCTGTCGGCCGTGGACCCGGGCGCGGATCACCCTGGTCGGCGGCGGGCTGACGCCGGGCCTGCGACGCAACCGGAGGATTTCGCCCTTCACCGGGCGCACCGGCAGGCCGGGCCAGAGCTCGGCGGAGCGGGCGCCCGCCGCGAGGACGACCCGGTCGTGCGGTAGATCGTCCAGTGCGACAACAGCTTCGGTGCGGATCTCGACACCGGCCCCGGCGCAGGCGGACTGGAGAGCACGCAGTACCCGCCGGTTGTCGATGGCGGGTTCGGTCTTCGCGTGCAGGCCCGCGCGGACGGTGCGCGCGAGTGCGGGTTCCAGCGCGCGGACTCCCGCCCGGTCGAGCACTCGCAGGTCGTGGCCGAAACCGGCCAACCACTCCGAGACGGTGCGCAGATCGGTGGCATCGGCGCTGTCGAGAGCGACGGTCAGCGTCTCATCGGCCACGAACATCGACTCGCCGGAGATCGCGCGCAGGCTGTCACCGAAGGCGGACCACTCGGCCAGCGCGGCCGCGCCGAAAGCGAGCACGCGATCCTCACCGGGCCAGCCTTCCGACAGCGGAGCGAGCATTCCACCGGCCACGAAGGACGCGCCGCGCGCCGGTTCCGGGTCGTAAACGGTGACCGTCCAGCCCGCCTCGGCGGCCCGCCATGCGACGGCGAGTCCGACGGCGCCGCCGCCAACGACCGCCAGAGTCCGCATCACGTTCCACCTGTCCTTTTTTGCCTATCGCCCGCCACGGCGTTCGCACTCCAACGGTAGCGCGACTACCGTCGTGAACGTGCAGCCCTCCCATCCGAACCGTTCCGTCCCGCCCAGGGAGCGTCTGTCGAGTGCGCTGCTGTATCTGTGCACCGACGCGCGCCGGGAGAAGGGCGATCTGGCCAGATTCGTCGACGCCGCGCTAGCCGGTGGCGTCGACATCGTGCAGCTCAGGGACAAGGGGTCACCGGGCGAAGCCGAATTCGGCGCGCTGGAGGCCAAGGCCGAGCTGGGCGCGCTCGCCGAGATCAAGGCCGCGACGCGACGTCACGGCGCCTTGCTCGCGGTGAACGACCGCGCCGATATCGCCCTGGCCGCGGGCGCGGACGTGCTGCACCTCGGCCAGGGTGACCTGCCGCCCACCTACGCGCGACGCGTCGTCGGCCCCGATGTGGTGATCGGCCGCTCCACCCACAACCGCAATCAGGCGGGCCTGGCCGCCATCGACGGCCACCTCGACTACTTCTGCACCGGCCCGATCTGGACCACGCCGACCAAGCCCGGCCGCCAGGCCGCAGGCGTGGACTTCATCCGCTCGACCGCCGAGTCCCATCCCACGCTCCCCTGGTTCGCCATCGGCGGCGTCGACGCGCAGCGACTGCCGGAGGTGTTGGCCGCTGGTGCCCGCCGCGTCGTCGTGGTCCGGGCGATCACCGAGGCCGCCGACCCGGAAGCCGCGGCCCGCGAACTCAAACAAGCACTACTCGACGCGAACTGAGCGCGGGCAGACAGCGACGCTGCCCGCCACTCAGGCGAGGACGTCGGCCCTGGTGAGGGTCGGGCCCTCGGTCGGCTCGGCGTCGAGGACCACTTCGATGCCGGGGCCGTCGACCCGGGCGTGCAGCCAGAAGAAGCCCTGGTCTGGCAATTCAATTGTGCGGGGAAGCGCCTGCGCGAGTTCGGTATCGGCCTCGAGCCGCACCCGCAACGGCACCGCGCGCAGTTCGATCCAGGAGGAGGCGAAGCCGGGATGCAACGGAAGGTCGGCGACCTCGTCCTCGGGAACCCAGGCCAGTTCGGCGGATTCCTTGTTGGCGACCGTGGGGAGTTGGCTGTCGGCGTCGGCGATGACGGTGATGTAGGTCCAGCCGCTCGCGGCGGTCATCGTCAAGCGTTCGGCGCGTACGCGGAGCAGGTCGGCGGTGATGCCCGCTTCCTCCTCCGCCTCCCTGACGGCCGCGTGCTCGGGTGACTCGTGCGAATCGCGTGCGCCGCCGGGCAGCGCCCAGGTACCGCCCTGATGACTCCACGGCGCCCGGTGCTGCAACAGCACCGCCGACCCGCCACCGGGCAACGGCGCGCGCAGCAGTAGCCCCGCCGCACCGAACTTGCCCCAGTGCTTGACCCCGTCAGGGCTCTTGTACCAGCCGTCTCCGTCGCCGCGCATCCCATACTCTTTCCTCCGAGCAGCCGAACAGCAACCGCTTCGGGGGTATGTGAGGGGCTGCGCTACCCGTAGGCCCACAATAAACTCCGCACAGGTAGGTGTGCACGAACAGCGCCGGGAGGTGAACGATGGACGAACCGGGGAATCGCAATGCCTCGACCGAGGTGGCGGCCGTCCGTGTTCGCCCGTCGCCGCAGGCCACGGCAGGTGCGAAGCCTTCCGAGACCTCGGGAGCCGCGCCGGTGACACCGCGCTGGGCGCCGTTGCGCCGACCGACTGCGACCGTGGACCGGCCGCCCGCGCCCGACGTCAGAGCGTTGCGCGCGCAGTTCCAACCCGCCCGCTTGCGCAGCTTCGCGCACTCTTCGCCGGGGCGGCTGGTTGCCGCCGGACTGGTCCTGATGGTGCTGTGCGTGACCGCGGGCGCGGTGACTTCGACGACTGTGAGTGAGCGTCAGCAAGCTCTCGGCGTCCTGCTCGACGACACCGAACCCGACGCGCATTCGGCCAACCACCTCTACACCTCGCTCTCGATCGCCGACGCCGCCGCGGGCACCGCCTTCATCGCGGGCGGACTCGAACCCAAGGCCGTGCGCGACCGCTACACCCAGGCCATCGGCGAAGCCGCCGCGGAGCTGGTGACGCAGGCCGGACACGTCTCCGACGAAGAAGCGGCCGACCCGTCGGGCACCGATCGCCGGCTGCGCACCGGCATCGCGACCGGGCTGCCCGTCTACAGCGGGCTGATCGAGACCGCACGGGTGAACAACCGCAACGGCTACCCCGTCGGCGCGGCGTATCTGAGCGAGGCATCGCATCAGATGCAGACCGGCTTGCTGCCGATGGCCGAGGAGCTGGAAGACCATCGGTTCGACGCGGTCACCGCCGCGCAGTACCGGCACGTGCAGCCACCGTGGACGGCGATCGCGCTGCTGGTGGTGGCGCTCGGTGCGCTGATCTGGGTGCAGGTCGAGCTGGCGCGGCGCTCGCGCCGGTTCTTCAATATGGGCCTGCTGATCGGCACCGGCGCGCTGGCACTGACGCTGATCTGGACGGTTGCGGCCGGATCGTTGTCCGCGGTGGCGATGATTCGCTGCCGGGACGAAGGAGCGGTGCCGTCGGCGCGACTGGCCGAGAGTCGAATCCTGGTGCAGCAAGCCAGATCAGCGGAAATGGTGAAGCTGGTTCGCCGCGATGCGACCGGCGACTACGACCGCACTTTCGATACCAATGCCGCCCGGCTCAACGAGTTGCTCGCCGGTTATCCCGATGACGCCCCCGCGCGCGACGAAGTGGCGCACGCGCGGGCCGCGCTGACCCGCTGGCAGTCGGCCCATCAGCGGATGAACGACACCCTCGAACGTGGCGATTTCACGGGCGCGGCCGCCGTGGCCACCGGTCCGAGCGCCGCAGATTCGGCCGCCCAGGTCGACGCACTCGACCGGGCACTGGACAAGGCGGGCGCGGTGACACGAGACACCTTGCGCGCGAAGGTCTCTCAGGCGATCGACGTGCTGTCTTTCCTCGCCCCCGGCGCATTCGTGCTCGGGATCGCGGCGGCGGCTTGCGTCGTGCTCGGGTTGTGGCCGCGGCTGCGGGAGTACCGGTGAGACGCGGGCGCGTTTTCGCGGCGCTGGTGCTGGTCGGGCTGCTCGCCGGCTGCTCCGACAGCACACCCGCGCCCGATCAGCGCGGCGTCTATTCCGAACCGCCGCTGCCCGCCAAGGCGATTCCGATCGGCACCGATACCCCCGTGCCCGCTACCGGTGGCGAGCAGTGCGGTGATCCGACCGCGAGTCTGCGGCCGAGCACCGCGTCCGGACCGACGGTCGATGCCATCCGCGCGCGCGGCAGGCTCGTCGTCGGACTCGACGCGGGCAGCAATCTGTTCAGCTTCCGCGATCCGCTCAGCGGCCGCATCGTCGGCTTCGACGCCGATATCGCCCGCGAGATCGCCCGCGACCTGCTCGGCAACCCCGATCTGATCGAATACCGCAGTCTCGCCTCGGAAGAGCGCGAGCGCGCATTGCAGGATCACACGGTCGACCTGATCGCGAAGACGATGACCATCACCTGCGAGCGACGTCAGCGAGTGGCGTTCTCGACGGTGTATCTGCGGGCCGACCAGCGGGTGCTCGCGGTGAAGGATTCCGGTATCGGCGGCCTCGCCGATCTGGCGGGCAAGCGCGTGTGCGTGGTGCGCGGCACCACCTCCCTCGATCACATCCGCCGCGACCAACCCGCCGCCACGATTCTGACGGTGCCGACCTGGGCCGACTGCCTGGTGGTGCTGCAACAACGCCAGGTCGACGCGGTGAGCACCGACGACTCGATCCTGGCCGGTCTGGCCGCTCAGGACCCCTACACCGAGGTGGTCGGCGGCAGCATCAGCGCCGAGCCGTACGGCATCGGTATCCCCAAAGGCGACGACGACCTGGTGCGTTTCGTCAACGCCACCCTGGACCGCATCCGCAACGACGGCACCTGGACCCGCATCCACCGCCGCTGGCTCGCGACCCTCGGCGAGACACCGAGCCCGCCCGCACCGAAGTACCAGGACTGACAGCCATGAGCACCGATCCCGTCAATGGCGAACTGGGACAAACCGATCCGGACCCGGAGCTCGGCGCCGAGTCGACGCCTCACGATCCGGCGCCCGACCCGGAACGGCGCGAGCCGACCCAGCTGACCCAGCGTCAGCGGCCGGGCACGCTGCCGGGTGGGTGGACATTGCCCGGCGACGACGAGACGCGGCCGTTGCCCAAACTCACCGCCGAGGCGGCCGCGGAGTTCGCCCGACAGCAGGCGAGCAGCCGCGACCACACCCCGGCGACCGATGCCACCCAGCGAGCCGAAGAGTTAGGCGCCGTCGAGCGATCGGGCGAGATTTCCCAGGCCGCAACGGCACAGCAGGCGGACGAGCAGCTCGCCACACAGCGGGCGAATCGTCCCCCGGAAACCGAGTCAGCGGCGTACGCACCGACCGAAGCGGCACCGCGCACCGCGCCGTACGCGCCGACCGAAGCCGCGCAGCGGGACCCCATGACCGCGCCGTACGCGGCCACCGAGGCCGCTCAGCGTGGCACGCAGCCGACTCCGGTCGATCCCGAATCCTGGCCGTCCACGCCGCAGACCGGCGGGGGTACCGCACGGTCGGGGCGCAGCGTGCGAACGGCGCGGTCGCGACCCACCCGACGGCTCGGGGCCGGGCTGGTGCCGATTCCGACGGTGACCCCGGCCGATCCGCGTGCTGCCGTGCTGGCGGATCCGATGGTGTCGGAGGGGCGGCGGTTCTGCTGGCGCTGTAGCAATCCGGTCGGGCGTTCGACGCCGGCGCGGGCGGCGGCGACCAGTGGTGAATGCGAAACCTGCGGGGCCGCTTACGATTTTCGGCCGTCGCTGCACGAGGGCGATATGGTCGCCGGGCAGTACGAGATCCAGGGATGCATCGCGCACGGCGGGCTCGGCTGGATCTATCTGGCCATCGACCGCAATGTGAGCGATCGTTGGGTGGTGCTCAAGGGGCTGTTGCACGCGGGTGATGCCGAAGCGCAGGCCGTGGCGGTGGCCGAACGGCAGTTCCTGGCCGAGGTGGCGCACCCGAGCATCGTCAAGATCCACAACTTCGTCGAGCACACCGCGGGTGACGGGTCCATCGGCTACATCGTGATGGAGTACGTGGGCGGCCATTCGCTGCGTGACATTCTCGACGCACGGCCGCGTGGCGAGCAGATGCCGCTGGCCGAGGCCATCGCGTATGTGTTGGAGATCCTGCCCGCGCTGGAATATCTGCACTCGATCGGTCTCACCTACAACGACCTCAAGCCCGACAATGTGATGGTCACCGAGGACCAGGTGAAGCTGATCGACCTCGGCGCGGTCGCCACCATCGACGCCTACGGAAACCTGTACGGCACCAAGGGTTTCCAGGCGCCGGAGATCGCCAAGACCGGACCGACGCCGGCCTCCGACGTCTACACCGTCGGCCGGACGATCGCCGCGCTCACGCTGGCACTGCCCAGCGAACACGGCCGCTACCTCGACGGCATCCCCGACCCCGCCGACGAGCCGCTGCTCGCCCGCTACGAGTTCTTCCATCGATTCCTGCTCACCGCCACCGATCTCGATCCGGCACAGCGTTTTCCGTCGGCACGGGCGATGTCGGCGCAGCTGGCCGGTGTGCTGCGCGAGATCCTCGCCTTCGACACCGGCACCGAACATCCACAGCTGTCCACAGTGTTCAGTCCACAGCGCACCAGCTTCGGAACCGAGGAACTGATCAGCCAGACCGACTCCTACCTCGACGGTGTCGGTCGCTCACCGCTACTGGATTCCCGCGATGTGGTCGCCGCACTCCCGATTCCGCTGATCGACCCCGCCGACCCGTCGGCTCCGCTGCTGGCCGCGACCGCCAACCCGGAACCGGAGCGGGTGCTCGAGGCGCTGCACGACTCCCGCGAGCGCGCCGAAGCCGACCCCGCCAACGCGCCCGAAACCCTGGCGGGCGAGCTGCTCTTCGCCGAGGCGCGTGCGCGGCTGGAACTGGGCGAGTCGGCGGCGGTTCTGCACATGCTCGACCGGTTTCCCAACGAAACCGATTGGCGCACGGACTGGTTCACCGGTCAGGCGTATCTGCTCGAACTCGACTACGAAGCCGCCTTCGCGTCGTTCGAGGCGGTGCTGCGGGTGCTGCCGGGGGAGATCGCGCCCAAGCTGGCGCTGGCCGCCACCGCCGAACTCATACTGCAACACTGGGATTCCGTGGCGCCCGAACAGTGGCGCAGCTTCGCCGAACGCTATTACGACACCGTGTGGCGCACCGACCGGGCCGTGGTGAGCGCGGCATTCGGCCTCGCCAGGCAGCTGGCGGTGGCGGGGCGAGTCGGTGAAGCGGTACACGCGCTCGACGACGTGCCCGCCGCGTCCCGCCATTTCACCACCGCCCAGACCACATCGATCCTGTTGCTGCTCACCAGCTCCCCCGTCGCCGAACTCGACGAACAGGTCCTGCGACTGGCTGCCTCGCGCGCCCAGTCCGTCGCCCCCGGCGAGCACCGGGCCACCCTCATGCGCACCCTGGTCCAGGGCACCGCGTTGGCCTGGCTACAGGCCGGGAACACTCCGAAACGTAAGGACGCCAAGCTGTTCGGGCGTGGCTTCACCGAACGCGAACTGCGCGACGGCACCGAATCCGGCCTGCGTTCCCTCGCCCGCAACGCACCGGACCGGGACCACCGCTACGCCCTCGTCGACCTCGCCAACTCGCTGCGCCCCAAATCCTGGTTCTGAGCCGGAGCTCAGCGCCCGCCGACCAGTTCGTGGGCCGCGCGCGCGATGGCCAGTTCCTCATTGGTGGGTACCACCAGCACCGTCACCGGGGCGAAGTCCGGCGAAATGCGGCGGATGCCAGGGGCTCTCGTCTCGTTGCGGGCGGGATCGATCTCGATACCCAGGGCTTGCAGCCCCGCCAATGCGTCGGCGCGCACCGCCGGACTGTTCTCGCCGACACCGGCGGTGAAGACGATGTCGTCGACGGTGCCGAGTTCCACGAGATAGGCGCCGAGGTAGCGGCGCAGGCGGTGGATGTAGACGTCGTAGGCGAGCTTCGCCTGGGTGTCGCCACCGTCGATCAGCTTCTGCAGCTCGCGGAAGTCGTTCACCCCGGACAGGCCCTTGATGCCTGAGTTGCGATTGAGTAGTTGTTCCACCTCGCTCACGTCGAGGTCGGCCGCGCGCATGAGGAACGGCATCACGCCGGGGTCGAGATCGCCCGGCCTGGTGCCCATCACCAGACCTTCGAGCGGGGTCATGCCCATGGTGGTGTCGATCGCGACGCCGCCCTGGATCGACGAGGCGGACGCGCCGTTGCCCAGGTGGAAGACGATCTGGTTCAGCTCTTCGGTCGGCCTACCCAGGTATTGCGCGGCCTTCTCCGACACGTACTGGTGCGAGGTGCCGTGGAAGCCGTACTTGCGAATGCCGTGGGCGGCCGCCAATTTCGCGTCGATGGCATAGGTCTTGGCCGCGTCGGGCAGGGTGTGGAAGAACGCCGTGTCGAAGACCGCGACCTCGGGAATGTCGGGCAGCAGCTCTCGCGTCGACTCGATGCCGACCACATTGGCGGGATTGTGCAGCGGCGCGAGCACCGACAGCTCGTCGATCGCGTGCAGCACATCGTCGGTGATCAGGGTCGGTTCCCAGAACACCTCGCCGCCGTGGACCACCCGATGCCCGACCGCGCCGATTCCGATCGTGGTCAGATCGAGGCCGGTCTCACGGAACATCTCGAACGCCCGCAGCAGACCGGCCTTGTGGTCCTCGATCGTGCCGTTGTACTCGAGCTTGGCGGGGCCTGCCTCGTGCACGATCCGCCCACCGTTCGACTCGCCGATCTTCTCGACCAGCCCGGACGCCAACACCTCTGCCGAGACGGCGTGCAGTAGTTGATATTTGATCGACGAAGAGCCGCTGTTCAGCACCAGGACGAGATCGCTCACTTGCCGTCTCCCTGTGCCTGGATGGCGGTGATCGCCACGGTGTTGACGATGTCAGCGACCAGCGCGCCGCGCGAAAGATCGTTCACCGGTTTACGCAGCCCCTGCAGCACCGGCCCGATCGCGACCGCACCCGCGCTGCGCTGCACCGCCTTGTAGGTGTTGTTGCCGGTATTGAGGTCGGGGAAGACGAAAACCGTTGCCTTGCCGGCTACTTCGGAATCGGGCAGTTTGGCGCTGGCGACGGCGGGTTCGATCGCGGCGTCGTACTGGATCGGGCCTTCCACCGGCAGTTCCGGCGCGCGTTCGCGCACGAGTTCGGTTGCCGCGCGGACCTTGTCGACATCAGCGCCGGTCCCGGAGGCACCGGTCGAGTACGACAGCATCGCCACCCGCGGGTCGATCCCGAACCGGGCGGCCGTGCCCGCCGAGGACACCGCGATATCGGCCAGTTGCTCCGAGGTCGGATCGGGCACCACGGCGCAATCGCCATAGGCGAGAACACGATCGGCCAAACACATCAGGAACACGCTCGACACCGTGGAGACGCCGGGCACCGTCTTGATGATCTCGAATGAGGGACGGATCGTGTGCGCGGTGGTGTGCGCGGCGCCGGAGACCATGCCGTCGGCGATCCCCTTGTAGACCATCATGGTGCCGAAATACGAGATGTCGGCCATGGTTTCGCGCGCACGCTCGAGCGTCATGCCCTTGTGCTTGCGCAGTTCGGTGTATTCGGCGGCGAAGTCGTCGAGGTAGCCCGAGGTGCGCGGGGCCAGCACCTCGGCGTCGGCGATGTCGACACCGAGCTCGGCGGCACGGGCACGAACCGAGGCCTCGTCACCGAGGATGGTGAGGTCCGCGATCTTGCGCTGCAGCACCCGTCCGGCGGCGCGAATGATGCGGTCGTCGTCGCCCTCGGGCAGCACGATGCGTTTGCGATCCGCGCGGGCGCGTTCGATCAGCCGGTACTCGAACATCTGGGGTGTCACCACCGTCGAAGTCGGAACCTGAATGCGCCGCAACAGTTCCGGTGCGTCGACCCGCTGCTCCATCAGCGCGAGCGCGGTGTCCACCTTTCCCGGACTGCCCGCCCACATCCGGCCACGGGTGCCGTGCACGGCACTAGCGGTGTCGTAGGTGCCCAGTTCGGTGGCGAGGATGGGCAGCCTGGGCTGCAGACCCTCCATCAGCCGCGCGATCGCCGGATGCGGGCGAAGGCCGCCGTTCATGATGACCCCGGCCAGCGACGGAAAGCCCGCTGCCTCATGGGCATTCACCAGACTGAGCAGGACGTCGGACCGGTCGCCGGGCGCGATCACCACCACACCGTCGGAGAGTCGCTCCAAGATGTGTTCGGCGGTCATGCCGCCGACCATGATGCGCAGCGCTTCACGCTGCAGCAACTCCGGGTCGCCACTGTAGATTTCGCCCTCGATGGACTCGCACAGCTCGGCCATCGTCGGCGCCATCAGCAGCGGCACCTCGGGCAGGGTCCACGACGGCACATCGAAACTCGCCAGCGTGGTGGCGATTTCGTCGAGCTCGTCGGGAGCGCAGCGATTGGCCACGATCGCGACGAGGTGAGCGTGCTCGGTGGTGAGCTCGGCGGTACACAGTTCGACCAGTTGCTTGACCTCGCCGGGCGTGCGGTCCGCGCCGCGAACGACCAGCAGCACCGCCGCGCCCAGGTTCACCGCGATGCGGGCGTTGAAGCGCAGCTCGCTCGGGCTGGCGACGTCGGTGTAGTCGCTGCCGACGATCACCACCGCGTCACAGGCCTTCGCGACGTCGTGGAACCGCATCACGATGTCGCTGATCGCGGCGGTGGGGTCGCGATGCACGTCCTCGTAGGTGACGCCGATGGCCTGTTCGTAGCTGATATCGGCAGTACTGTGCTCGAGCAGCAGTTCGAGGATGTAGTCGGGTTCGTCGGCCGAGCGGGTGATCGGACGGAACACGCCGACGCGTGCGGTGGTCGCGCAGAGCATGCCGAGGACACCCAGTGCGACCGTGGATTTTCCGGTGTCACCCTCGGGTGAGGCGATGTACACGGTGGACGGCGCTTGTTCGACCATGCTCGCGAGCTTAGTGAATTGTCGGCGATTCAGGGGTCCGGTGTGGTCCGATCGGTCGCGTTATAGTCCGCCCCGGTCGGGCTATAGTCCGCCCCATGACATCGCAGTTCCCGGATCGGCAGTGGGGTTCGCGCACCAATCCCCTGTCCCGCGCAGCCAACCGTTTCGCCGCGACCAAGCCGGGGTCCTGGCTGGTCCGCACGATCACCTCGCTCGACCGCGCCCTGCTGGAACGCACCGACGCCAAGTACACCGTGCTCGGCCCGATCGGCGCCCCGGTGATCCTGCTCACCACCACCGGCCGCAAGTCCGGCGTCGCCCGCACCCAGCCGCTGCTCTACGTCCACGACGGCGACACCCTGTACGTGATCGGCTCCAACTTCGGCCAGGAACGCCACCCCGCGTGGACCGCCAACCTGCTCGCCGACCCGTCGGCCACCGTCGCCATCGCGGGCGAGCGCATCCCGGTCACCGCCACCCCGGTCCCCGACGCGGACCAGGACGCGATCTTCGCCCGCTTCGTCGAGATCACCGGCGCCTACGCCGCCTACCGCGAGCGCACCACCCGCGATCTACGCATGTTCGCCCTGCGCCGGACCATCTGACCGGGTCCGCGTACCCGAGGTGCCCCGCGACGTCCCGGGCTCGTCAGGCCCGGGACGCCCTCGCGCATCAGACCTTGTCGACTTCGCCGTTCGACAGTGCCTTCTGCAGGGAGTTGAACACCGTCAGACCCTGACCGACCATGCCGTTGAGCAGTTCGCCGACGCCGTCGGGGCCGTTGAGGACGGTGAGGTTGGCGCCCGCCAGGCCGTGTGCGGCTTGCTTGACGATTTCGGGGAGTTGTTCGATGAGCATCTGGTCCAGTGCGATTCGGTTGTTGGACGCTGCCGCTTCGGCCTGAATGCGGGTGCGGTCGGCTTCGGCCACCGCGAGGATGCGGACGCGTTCCGCCTCCGCCTCAGCAGGTTTCACCACTTCGGCTCGGAGTTGCTGTTCGCGGAGTTCGGCGTTCTTGCGCGCCTGCTCGGCCTGAGCGTGCAGGACGGCCTGCCTGGCGATGGCGTCGGCGAGCGGGCCCGCTTGTGCCGCTTCGGCATTGGCCTTGTCGATGTCGCGCTGGTACTCGGCCTTGAGGATGGAGGTTTCGCGCTCGTATTCGGCGCGACGACGCAACGACTCCTGTTCGGCTTCGGCGGAGCGCTGGGCGGCCTGGGCCTGGGCGATCTGGGCATCACGCTGGACCGCCGCGTTGTGCGGTGCCGCGAGCGCGTTGATGTAGCCGAGATTGCCGTCGTCGATGCTCTGGATCTGGAACGAGTCGACCCACAGGCCGATATTGCTCATCTCCACCTTGGAGGCGATGAGGACCTCGTCGGCCAGCTTCTGGCGTTCGCGGATGATTTCCTCGACGGTCATCGAGCCGACGATCGAGCGCAGGTGACCGGAGAAGATCCGGCCGGTGAGCACCGACATCTCCTGTTCCTGTTCGGACAGGAAGCGTTGTGCCGCATTGACGATCGACTGGGTGTCGTTGGCGACCTTGAACGCGATCACCGCACGCACATCGAGTTGGATGGCCTGCTTGGTCACGCAGCGCTCGCGGATCTCGGACTCGAACATGGCCAGCGACAGGTAGCGGACCTTGCGGAACAGCGGCATCACCCAGGTGCCGCGTCCGATGACCACCTTGAACGGGGTGTCGTCCTTGGTCTTGGCACCACTGACCAGCATGGCTTCGTCGGGATCGGGTACGTGATAGCCCAGCATCGCGGGCCCCTTTCATTCTGAGGGAAGCGGAATCCAAGTGACCACATCGACCAGCCGCCCCGGATGGACAGCGACGATCAACACGGTGGTCCAGGCGGCGATCGGCTCATCGGCTCGGGCGAGGTAGAGCTCGGTACCCCCGCGAATCGAGATCAGCACCTCACCCAGTGCGCCCGCCTCCCGAATCGGTGACGTGATGGTGCCCGTCATGCCGTGCACGGAATCGGTCATCGCGGGTGAACCTCCCTGTCTCGCACCGGATGCCGTCAGAGTACGGAGCGTCGGCTATAAGCCGGTAGTAAAATTCTTATTGACAGTATCCTGTCAAATATGACAGGATACTGTCATGTCGATCACAACAGTTCACGTAGCCGTCTACGACACCCTCGCCGACTGGGAAGTGGGGGCCGCCACGGCGCACATCGCCAACGGAAACTGGCACCGGGAGCCCGGAACGTTCGAGGTCGCGACGGTCGGCCTCACCACCGAACCGATCACCACCATGGGGCGCCTGCGAGTAACGCCCGACCTCGCCCTCGCCGATCTCGATCCGGCCGACAGCGCGATGCTGATCCTGCCGGGCGCGGACCTGTGGATGAGTGGGGACCTGAACGCGTTCGCGCACAAGGCGAAGGAGTTCGTCGACGCCGGGGTGCCGGTGGCCGCGATCTGCGGCGCCACCTTCGGTCTGGCCACGGTGGGCTTGCTCGATGACCGCGCACACGCCAGCAATGCGGCGGAACTCCTTGTCTACAGCGGATATTCGGGTGCCGAGCACTACGTCGAGACGGCGGCGATCACCGACCGTGACGTGATCACCGCGGACGGCATGTCACCGTTCGAATTCGCGAGAGAGATCTTCGCGCGCCTTGACCTGTACGAACCGCACGTACTCGAGGCCTGGTACAAGCTGTATGCGCAGAAAGACCCGGCCGGGTACGCCGCGCTGGCTGAATACGAGGAGACCCACGCAGCTTGAACTCCGAACAGGACTTACTCGACGGCGCCGCCCTCACCGTCTTCCGGCTCAACGGTCAGTTCCTGACCATCGGTGACGGGCTGTCCGCACCGGCCGGGATCTCGGTGGCCTGGTGGCAGGTGATGGCCGCCGTGCAGGAACAGCCACAGCCGGTGGCCGGCATCGCCCGTGCGATGGGCATCACCCGGCAGAGCGTGCAGCGGATCGCGGACCTGCTGGTCGGCAAGGGCATGTGCGAGTACCGACCCAACCCGGCACACAAGCGAGCCAAGCTGGTCGCGATGACCGAAGAGGGCCAGGCCGCCATTCGGCGCATCGACCCGCAGCACGCGGCCATGGCGCACCGGCTGGCGAAGGCACTCGGTCCGACCGAGTTCGCAGCGACGGTCGCGACCCTCACTCGCCTCGCGGCGACCCTCGACACGATCATCGCCGACGAGGACTAGCCGGAACACGTCGACGCCCCCACCACCGGACGGTGATGGGGGCGTCGATTCGGCGCGGAGCTCAGCTCTGCAGGCCGGCCTCGATCTCGAGGGTGAGGGTGATCTTGTCGCCGATCACGGCGCCGCCGTCAGGCAGCGGCATGTCGATGTCGAGGCCGAAGTCGCGGCGCGAGACCACGGTCTTGGCTTCGAAGCCGGCGACCGGGCCGTTGCCCATCCCCGGGCTGACACCGAGGAACTCGACCTCGAGGGTGACCGGCTTGGTGTTGCCGCGCACGGTGAACTCGCCGTCGACGACGAAATCGCTACCCTCGCCGCGGAATCCGGTGGACTTGAAGGTCATCAGCGGGAACTGCTCGGCGTGGAAGAAGTCGGCGGTACGCAGGTGACCGTCGCGCTGGGCGTTGTCGGTGGTGAGGGAGTCGACGCGGATCTCGGCGTGTGCGGTGGCGGTGCCGTCCTCGGCGATCACGAGGGCGCCGTCGAAGTCGGTGAAGCGACCGCGGACCTTGCTCACCATCAGGTGGCGTACGGAGAAGCCGACGGTGGAGTGGGTGGGGTCGATGGCCCAGGTGCCTGCGGTGAGTCCCTTGGCGATGGCGGTGGTCATGAGTGTGCTCCTTCTAAGGGGGTTGGATCAGTGGGGAAGATTTGCTGCGAGTAGGTCTTCGAACGGGGTCGTGTCGAGATAGGGATCGGTCGGCCGGGTGGCCGTCCTGCCGAGTAGCAATGCGCTGAATTCGGTGGCGGCGCGGTCTATTCGGTTGTTCAGCGCCTGGTCGGCGCCGTTGGCGCCCCAATCGGTCGAGGCCGCGTAGACCGCGGTGGGCACGACGATCGAGCGCAGATAGGCGAACAGCGGACGCACCGCGTGCTCGAGAGCAAGGGAGTGCCGTTCGGTGCCGCCGGTGGCGCCGGTCAGCACCGGCATCGCGGCCAGCGAATCCGGTTCCAGCACATCGAAGAACGTCTTGAACAGACCGCTGTACGAGGCGCTGAAAATCGGTGTGACGGCGATCAGACCGTCGGCGGTGACGACCTTGTCGATCGCCGCCCGCAGCGACGGGGCGGGGAACCCGGTGAGCAGGTTGTCGGCCAGTTCGCGGGCGTGATCACGCAGGTCGACGAAGTCCAGCTCCGCGTCACCGCCCAGTTCCCGTGCCGTCGCGGCGGCCAGCCGGTCGGCCAGCAGTCGCGTGGACGAGGGCTGCGACAACCCGGCCGACACCACGGCGATGCGGGTGGTCATGCGGTCAACTCCTTCGTTCGTGCGGCCACCAGCGATGCGTGGGTGGGCGCGTCGGGCACATGCGCGGGACGTCGGGCCGCGAATTCCTTGCGCAGCACCGGAATTACCTCCTCGCCGAGCAGGTCGAGCTGCTCGAGCACCGTTTTCAACGGCAGTCCGGCATGGTCGACCAGGAACAGCTGGCGCTGGTAGTCGCCGAAGTGCTCGCGGAAGGTGAGCGTCTTCTCGATGACCTGCTCCGGGCTGCCCACGGTGAGCGGGGTCTGCTCGGTAAACTCCTCCAGCGACGGTCCGTGCCCGTAGACGGGCGCGTTGTCGAAGTAGGGGCGGAACTCGCGGACCGCGTCCTGCGAGTTCTTGCGCAGGAACACCTGTCCGCCGAGTCCGACGATGGCCTGGTCGGCGCTGCCGTGGCCGTAGTGCTCGTAGCGACGGCGGTACAGGTCGATCAACCGCTTGAAGTGGTCGGTGGGCCAGAAGATGTGGTTGGCGAAGAAGCCGTCGCCGTAGTACGCGGCCTGTTCGGCGATCTCCGGGCTACGAATCGACCCGTGCCAGACGAACGGCGGCACGTCGTCGAGCGGTCGCGGCGTCGAGGTGAACGACTGCAGCGGCGTACGGAACTTGCCTTCCCAGTTCACGACGTCTTCGCGCCACAGCCGGTGCAGTAGAGCGTAGTTCTCGATGGCCAGGGGGATGCCGTCGCGGATGTCCTTGCCGAACCACGGATAGACCGGGCCGGTGTTGCCGCGACCGAGCATCAGGTCCACCCGGCCGTCGGCCAGGTGCTGCAGCATCGCGAAGTCCTCGGCGATCTTGACCGGGTCGTTCGTGGTGATCAGCGTGGTGGAGGTGGACAGCAAGATGTTGTCGGTGCGCCCGGCGATATAACCGAGCATCGTGGTCGGCGAGGACGGCACGAAGGGTCGATTGTGGTGCTCGCCCATCGCGAACACATCGAGACCCACTTCCTCGGCCTTCTGCGCGATCGCGACCATCGCCTTGATCCGCTCGGCCTCGGTGGGGGTGCGGCCGGTGGTGGGATCGGTGGTCACATCGCCGACGCTGAAGATTCCGAACTGCACGGGCCCTCCTTTGGTTGCCATGGCAACTATAACCAGCGAAGGGGCCAACCTATTCCGATGAGGCGCAGGTCACATGATCAGGCGGAGAACGGGCGGCGGGTCCGGCCGATCAGGTCGGCCACCGAGTCGACCACCATGGTCGGACGGAACGGGTAGGCCTCCACCGAGGACTTGGTCGAGATGCCGGAGGTCACCAGCACCGTGCGCATACCTGCCTCCAGCCCCGCGATCACGTCGGTGTCCATCCGGTCGCCGATCATCACCGTCGACTGCGAATGCGCACCGATCTGGCGCAGCGCCGAGCGCATCATCAGCGGGTTCGGCTTGCCGACGTAGTACGGCTCCTTACCGGTGGCCCTGGTGATCAGTGCCGCGACCGAACCGGTGGCGGGCAGGACGCCGTCGCGGGAGGGGCCCGTGGCATCGGGGTTGGTGGCGATGAACTTGGCGCCGCGATCGACCAGGCGGATCGCGGTGGTGATGGCCTCGAAGGAGTAGGTGCGGGTCTCGCCGAGCACCACGTAGTCGGGATCGCTGTCGGTGAGCACGTAGCCGATCTCGTGCAGCGCGGTGGTGAGGCCGGATTCGCCGACCACATACGCGGTGCCGTTGGGGCGCTGGTCTGCGAGGAACGTCGCCGTGGCCAGCGCCGAGGTCCAGATCGACTCCTCGGGAATGTCGAGGCCGGTGTGGCGCAGGCGGGCCTGCAGATCGCGCGGAGTGCGGATCGAGTTATTGGTGAGCACGAGGAACGGGATCTCGTTGGCGCGCAGTTCGGCGAGGAACTCGTCGGCGCCGGGGATCAGCTGATCCTCGTGCACCAGCACGCCGTCCATGTCGGTGAGGTACGACAAGATCTGCTCATCCTTGGTGGTCACCAGTTAATTGTCCGCTAAAACTCGGCATGGTGGGTGACGAAACAGCGTGGGCGCGGATGACCGACCGCGCGCTAGTGTCGTGATGGCAGGGGTCAACGGACGACAGGAGTGGCTGGAATGGTTGAGCTCAAGCTCGGGTACAAGGCATCGGCAGAGCAGTTCGGGCCGCGAGAGCTGGTCGAACTCGGCGTCGCCGCCGAGCAGCACGGCCTCGACAGCGCGACCGTGAGTGACCACTTCCAGCCATGGCGCCACGACGGCGGCCACGCCCCGTTCTCGCTGGCCTGGCTGGCGGCCGTCGGCGAGCGCACCGAACGCATCCAGCTCGGCACCTCGGTACTCACCCCGACCTTCCGCTACAACCCGGCCGTGATCGCGCAGGCCTTCGCCACCATGGGCTGCCTGTACCCGGGCCGGGTGATGCTCGGTGTCGGAACCGGCGAGGCGCTCAACGAGATCGCCACCGGCTACAAGGGCGAATGGCCCGATTTCAAAGAGCGCTTCGCCCGCCTGCGTGAAGCGGTGAAGATGATGCGCGAACTGTGGACCGGAGATCGCGTCGATTTCGACGGCGAGTACTACCACACCGTCGGCGCCTCCATCTACGACGTTCCCAAGGGTGGAATCCCCGTCTACATCGCCGCAGGCGGCCCCGTGGTGGCCAGGTACGCCGGTCGCGCGGGCGACGGCTTCATCTGCACCTCGGGCAAGGGCATGGACCTCTACACCGAGAAGCTGCTGCCCGCCGTCGTCGAGGGCGCCGCCAAGGTCGAACGCGATGTCGCCGAGATCGACAAGATGATCGAGATCAAGATCTCCTACGACACCGATCCCGAACTGGCCCTTCAGAACACCCGCTTCTGGGCCCCGCTCTCCCTGACCCCCGAACAGAAGCACGACATCACCGACCCCATCGAAATGGAAAAGGCCGCCGACGCCCTCCCGATCGAACAGGTCGCCAAGCGCTGGATCGTCGCCAGCGACCCCGACGAAGCCGTCGCCAAGATCAAGCCCTACCTCGACGCCGGCCTCAACCACCTGGTCTTCCACGCCCCCGGCCAAGACCAACTCCGCTTCCTCGACCTCTTCAAGCGAGACCTCGCCCCCCGCCTGCGCGCCCTGGGCTGAGACCGGTCTGCTCAGATCCCTGGCCGGGCGCCATTAACGGCGCCCGGCCAGATATCGATCCATGGTCACGAACACCGGAACGACACAAGGAAATGAACCATGGGATTGTGGATCGGTAGCCTCACGCTGAACGCCAACGAGAACGTCATCTGGCAGAAGCTCGCCAATCGAACACAAGGCGGCAGGGCCATCGGCGGACGCCTCCACCTGACCGAAACCCGACTGCTCTTCGTACCCAATCACCTCGACGCGATCATGGGCGGCAAGCGCTGGGAAGCGCCGCTGACCCAACTGCGCGGCGTCGGGCGGCAAAGCCCGGATGGCGGGCTGTTCAGCGGCGGCATCCGCACACGTCTGCGCGTCGACACCGACGCCGGAACCGAACTTTTCGTCATCGATCCGATCGACGAGGCGATCGCGATTCTGGACGCCGCAAGGACAGATACCCGGAGCTAGCTCAGGACGTGGTCCAGGTCGCCGAGGAAATCTTCGAGGTCTTCAGCACCTCGACTAGTCACAGTTCGGCAACATCCTGCCGGTTCAGCCCTGCCGGGGCGGCAGGGGTGGACACCTCTCACTAAGTCGGCAGAATATTGCCGGTATCCCACTATTTGAGGTACCCTAACTTCGCCGATGGAAAATTCGGCGGAATTCTGCCGACTGAAGGCGGCTGCGAATATGTTGCATGCGGTGGGCGCGAGGATTCGGGCGGAGCGGCGCCTCCATCACTTGACGCAGGAGCAGCTTGCCGAAATTGCGGGCACCTCGACCCGAACGGTCCGCGATATCGAGCAGGGGCGAGGTTCACCCAGCATCGGGACTGTCGCAGCGGTGGCCGCCGCGCTGGGGCTATCCCTGGCGGTCACGCCATGACAGACTTCGAAGCATTGCGCACCGTCAGGAGCGCAGATGTCTATAAAGCCGGTACCCTCGCTGCCTCGATCAACCGGACACGGCAAGGCGGCACCGAATTTCAGTACGCACCCGAGTATTCCGGGGATCCGGTCGCTTCCACTTTGCCGCTCGGCACCGAGCCGGTCATCGGCGGATCGGGGTCTGTACCGGCATTCTTCGCGGGCCTGCTGCCGGAAGGGCACCGCTTGACGGTGCTTCGTCGTGCTGTAAAGACCAGCACTGACGACGAACTCAGCCTGCTACTCGCGGTCGGTGCCGATGTACCGGGTGACGTTCAAGTGTTTCCCGCCGGCGCACAACCTGTTGACGTTCCCGCGCTGGTCGACTGCATGTCAGCCGACGAGCTCGAATTCGACCGCCTCGTAGACGATGTCGATCGACAGGCGATCCCTGGCATCCAGAACAAGGCGAGCGCGTCGATGATCAGCACGCCGATTGCTGCGGGCTTCGGTCGATTCATCCTGAAGCTGTCACAGTCGGGATATCCGTATCTGATCGAGAACGAATCCGCGCACCTGGCCGCGGCACGGGGATTGAAGCTTGCGGTTGTCAGGTCGGACCTGGTGCACGACCGATCTGGGCAGCCAGGCTTGCTGGTCCAACGGTTCGACCGTGTGCATGAAGGGGACGGATGGCGTCGTCTCGCGTTCGAGGATGCCACCCAGGTGCTCGGATTGCCGCCGTCGTCGAAGTACAACGTTGATGCGGTACAGGTCGTCGAAGCGCTTGCTGGAATGGTCCGTGCCCCTCTGATCGCAGCACGAAATCTCTACCTGCAGTTCCTGTTCGCGTGGTTGACCGGCAACGGTGACCTGCACGGCAAGAACGTCGGGGTACTTCGGGACAGCATGGGGCGCTGGAGTATCGCGCCGCTGTACGACATTCCGTGCACTCTCGTCTACGACGACGATTCGATGGCGTTGCCGATCGCCGGACGAACCAGGGGCCTTCGAGCGAAGCACTGGGCCGAGTTCGCCGGACAAGTCGGGCTGCCGGACAAGGCCGCGAAGTCAGCGCAGCAACTTGCGCTCCGCGCCGCCGCGACTGTCGATTTCGACCAGCTCCCGTTTTCCGGTTCTCCGTTGAACAGGACTCGGCGTGAGCTGCGCTTACGCCGAGGGGAATTGGAGCTTTCGCTCAACTCGTGCGAGGGCTAACTCAGGGCGTGGTCGAGGTCGCCGAGGAGATCCTCGAGGTCTTCCAGACCGACCGAGATGCGAACTACCCCGTCGGACAAGCCGATTGACGCGCGCCCTTCCGGGCCCATGGCTCGGTGGGTGGTGGTGGCGGGGTGGGTGATCATGGTTTTGGCGTCGCCGAGGTTGTTGGAGATGTCGATGATGCGGAGGCGGTTGAGGACCTCGAAGGCTCGCTTCTTGCCGTCGTCGCCGTTGAGGGCGAAGGTGACGACTGTGCCGCCGCCGGTCATCTGCTCCTTGGCGAGGGCGTGTTGTGGATGTGATTCCAGGAAGGGGTATTTCACCCAGTCGACCGAATTCTTGGTCTCCAGGAATTTAGCCACTTGCAGGGCCGACTCGGTGGAGTGGCGTACGCGCAGCGGCATGGTTTCCAGGCCTTTGAGCAAGGTCCACGCGTTGAAGGGGCTCAGGGCCGGGCCCGTGTGGCGCATCAGGGTTTTGACGGGGCCGTCGATGTAGTCCTTGGCGCCGAGGATGGCGCCGCCGAGGACGCGGCCCTGGCCGTCGATGTGTTTGGTACCAGAGTAGACGACCACGTCGGCGCCGAGTTCGAAGCCGCGCTGGAGCAGGGGGGTGGCGAAGACGTTGTCCAGCACCACCTTCGCGCCCGCGGCGTGGGCGAGTTCGGTGACCTTGCGGACGTCGACGAGGGTCTGCATCGGGTTGGCGGGGGTCTCGAAGAAGACGGCCTGGGTGGGGACGGAGAGGGCCTGCTCCCACTGGTCGAGGTCGTCACCGTCGACGAAGACGGTTTCGATGCCCCAGCGCGGGAGGATCTCGTTGCAGACCACGAAACAGGAACCGAACAGGCTGCGGGCGGCGACGAGACGGTCGCCCGCCTTCAGCAGCGCGCCGAGCGCGGTGAACACCGCCGACATGCCGGACGCGGTCGCGAAGGCCGCCTCGGCGCCGTCGAGCAGGCGGATGCGCTCCTCGAACATCGCCACGGTCGGGTTGCCGAAGCGGGAGTAGACGAAGTGCTCGACGTCGCCGGTGAACGCGGCCTCGGCGGCTTCGGCGTTCTCGTAGACGAAACCCGAGGTCAGATACAGCGCCTCGGACGTCTCGTCGAAACCGGAACGGCGCAGGCCGCCACGCACGCCGAGCGTGCCCGGACCGACGCCCTCGGGCAGTGGCTTGTCGAACGAACCACCGGTGATCATGCTTTTCTCCTTATGCCTGACGCCACGGCAGGCCGACAGCGCGCCAACCGGTGCTGCCGCGCTGACCGAACGCGTCGGGACCACCTTCGAAACCGTCGAGCACGTTGTAAGACGGTGCCACGCCCGCCGCCGTCGCCAGGTTCGCCGCGTGCGCGGAACGCTGACCGGAGCGACACAGGAACACGACCGGCGCGTCGTCGGGACGATCGGCGAGTGCCTTCTCGAGCTGCACACCGAACTCCGGATTGCGCGTGCCGGTGCCGTCGACCCATTCGATGAAATGGGCCGGGCGTTCGATGGAGCTGGTGTCGGGGATACCGATGTGTGCCCACTCGCCTTCGGTGCGCACGTCGACCAGTACGGCGCCGGGGTGCTCGGTGAGCAGCTCCCACGCCTTCTCAGGGGTGATGTCGCCGGCGTAAGTCATGTCGATCCTCCTGCGTGAATCCGCTCTTGCCGTGCCGGAAGTCCCCGGACACACGGCCAGGTCGTCACCCGGAGCACCCCACCGCGGAGGAGGGTTGCCGACCAGCGAGCCGGGGCTTGACGCTGGCACTCATGACCTTGCGATCTGAGATTGCCTCGGCACAGGTCACCGTGTCAAACGATTCAGAAGGTGCACACCAGCCACGCGCCGTCGACGCGGGTCAGTTTCCAGTTGATCGTGGCCGGGTTGCTGTTGACCACCACGGCCGCGTCGATTTTGGCGCGGTCGCCGTTCACGGTCGCGTTCTCGAAACCCCTGCCGTCGATCGTGACAGTGGATTTCGGGCCACCGAGCTGTTCGCCGAGGCCGGAGGACTCTTCGTTGAAGCCTGGGCAGGCCACACCGGTCGGTGGACGGAGGTCGCTGCGCGAGCGGGCGTCGATATAGTTGGTGACAGCGGCCGCGAGACGGTCGGCCTCTGTGACATTTTTCTCAGCGGGTGAGAGCAGTCCGCCCGCCACGATGCCGATGAGCACGATGATCGCGATCACCGCGGCCGCGACGAACGGGACGATGGAACGCTTGTCGGTCTGATCCACCACGATGGGCTGGTCATCCGAGCCTCTTTGCTCCTCGTTCATGTTGTAATCCTGACAGACCCGCGCGGGCAGCTACACCGCACGCCGGGTAGCTGCAACGCCGCAGCTAGAATCGCCTTGATTGCGGTCGGCTGCCGCGTGGGATGGCAGCTGCCAGTAAGCCGGTATATCGACTTAGCCTAAGCTAAGTTGACGCCGTCAAATCAGTTCTCGACCAAAGGGTGCGCGTAGAAATGACCGAACAGAGTGCAGCGACTCGCCCACTTCGCATTGCGATCGTGGGTGCGGGACCGGCCGGTATCTACGCCGCCGACGCGTTGATGAAGTCCGATGCCGACGTGAGCATCGACCTCTACGAGCGCATGCCCGCGCCCTTCGGTCTGATCCGCTACGGCGTCGCCCCCGACCACCCGCGCATCAAGGGCATCATCACCGCCCTGCACAAGGTCCTCGACAAAGACCAGGTCCGTCTGCTCGGCAACATCGACTACGGCACCGACATCACCCTCGACGACCTGCGCCAGTTCTACGACGCGGTCATCTTCTCCACCGGCGCCAACGCCGACCGCGCCCTGACCATCCCCGGCATCGACCTCGACGGCTCCTACGGTGCCGCCGACTTCGTGTCCTGGTACGACGGCCACCCCGACGTCCCGCGTTCGTGGCCCCTCGAGGCCGAGAAAGTCGCCGTCCTCGGTGTCGGCAACGTCGCCCTCGACGTCGCGCGCGTGCTGGCCAAGACCGGTGACGAGCTGCTGGCGACCGAGATCCCGCCGAACGTCTACGAAGGGCTCAAGGGCAACAAGGCCCTCGAGGTCCACGTGTTCGGTCGCCGTGGCCCCGCGCAGGCCAAGTTCACGCCCCTCGAGCTGCGCGAACTGGATCACTCGCCGACGATCGAGGTCATCGTCAACCCCGAGGACATCGACTACGACGAGGGCTCCGAAGCCGCGCGCCGTAACTCCAAGCAGGTCGACATGGTCGCCAACACCTTGGAGCAGTGGGCCATCCGCGATCACGGCGACCGCCCGCACAAGCTGTTCCTGCACTTCTTCGAATCGCCCTCGGAGATCCTCGGCGCCGACGGCAAGGTCGTCGGCCTGAAGACCGAACGCACCCAGCTCGACGGCACCGGCAACGTCAAGGGCACCGGCAACTTCACCGACTGGGACATCCAGGCCGTGTACCGCGCCGTCGGCTACCTCTCGCAGAACGTCACCCAGCTGCCGTTCGACGATCAGGCGGGCACGGTGCCCAACGAGGCCGGTCGCGTGATCTCCGACGACACCGCCGAAGGCGACGCCCGGTTCATGCCTGCCACCTACGTGACCGGCTGGATCAAGCGCGGCCCGGTCGGCCTCATCGGCCACACCAAGGGCGACGCCAACGAGACCATCGCCTGCCTGCTCGACGACGCCAAGGCTTTCGCCCCCGCGCCGAAGCCCGAGCTCGACGCCGTCACCGAGTTCCTCGAGGGCAAGGGCATCCCGTTCACCACGTGGGCGGGCTGGTACCGCCTCGACGCCCACGAGCGCGCCCTCGGCGAGCCCGAAGGCCGTGAGCGCGTAAAGGTCGTCGAGCGCGAAGACATGCTGCGCGCGTCCGAGCCGAACAAGGCCTGAGCCGCCGCCAGCTACACCAATAGGTCCGCCATGACCGCACTCCCAGCCCCGCACGACCCGACCCTGAGGAGGGTCCGGCGCGTTAGCGGCGGTTCGCGGCCGTCCCGTCGATCAGGTGCCGTTGCGTAGGCGACGAAGGAGCAAGCAACGGTGCCTGATCGACGGGACCGGCGGGGCCGCGAACTCGAGCGCGCCAGCGCTCCGAAGATAAGGCATTCTGTACTGGTGTTCGATGCCCACGTCCACATCATCGATCCGCGGTTTCCGCTGATCGAGAACGAAGGCTATCTACCCGAGCCCTATGTGATCGATGACTATCGAAAGCGTATGGGGCACTTCGAGGTTCGCGGCGGCGCTGTGGTCAGCGCGTCTTTCCAAGGCGCCGATCAGACGTATCTGAAGGCAGCACTGTCCGCGCTCGGTCCCGACTGGGTCGGCGTGACCCGACTCGATCTCGATGCCACCGACGACGAGATCCTCGAGCTGGACCGCGCCGGCGTGCGGGCCCTGCGGTTCAATCTCAAGCGCGCCGCCGCCGACATCACCGAGATGACGTTGCAGGCGTTGCGCGCGCACGAACTGGTGGGTTGGCACGTCGAGCTCTACATCGACGGTCAGATGTTGGCCTCGCTGCAACCGGTGATCTCGAAGCTGCCCGCGCTCTCGATCGACCATCTCGGTATGTCCGCGGTGGGTCTGCCGTACCTGCTCGACCTGGTCGACCGCGGCGCCAGGGTGAAGGCGACCGGGTTCGGGCGGGTCGAGATGGATGTGGCCGAGACCCTGCGCCGCATCCACGCGGTCAACCCGGGTGCGCTGATGTTCGGCAGCGATCTGCCCGGCACGCGCGCCGGTAGGCCGTTCGAGGAACGCGATGTGGACCTGATCTGCCAGGTGGTCGGCGCGGATATGCACGCGGTACTCGAGGACAACGCCCGCGAGTTCTACCGACTGCCCGCGGTGCGCCGCGAGCCGGTGCCGATCCCGCGTGTCGAGAACCCGACCATCCCGATCCCGCGCAACCAACTGCCCGGCGCGGACGAGCACACCCGCCCGCTGCCGGTGATCGAATAGGTCAGCTCACCATCGCCCCGGTGAGCCATACGCCGGAGGCGATCAGCGCGCCGAACAGCTCGACCAGCATCGACAGGCCAACGCCCTTGAGCGCGTGCATCGTCGCGGGCCACGCCAGGTCGTTGGTCTTCAAGCGATACAGCTCGGCCAGGTACACACCGAGCACGAAGCCGATGAACAGGCCGACGATCGGGATCACGAAGAAGCCGACGATGCCGAGCACCCCACCGGCCAGCAGCGCGCGGTTCGACACTCCTGCTTCGCGCATCCGCTTTCCCGGCCAGGTGTACTTCACGACGCCGGACAGCACCAGCGCGACGGTCGCGACCGCGAGCACCGTCCAGGCCGTCGCGCCACCGGTCATGAACGCCCACACCGCGATCGCCGCGAAGATGAGGATCACCCCCGGCAGAATCGGAACGATCACGCCGACGATGCCGACCAGAATGACGAGGCCGACAAGGACCTCACCCCACACGCCCACTACCGGGTCCTCCCGTTGCCGCGCCGAGTCGCGCTCATGCGAATTCTCGCCCATGCTCTACCCGAGCCGCCACCCCAGCGCTATTGTCAGTGTGTCAATACCGTTCGACAACGAACTGAGGTCACCGCGTGAGCACGGAGTCCACCGCCAAGCAGGGGCCCCTTGCGGGCATCAAGGTCATCGAGTTGGCAGGCATCGGGCCGGGCCCGCACGCCGCGCTACTACTGGCCGACCTCGGCGCCGACGTGGTGCGCGTGCAGCGCCCGAACCAGCTGCCCGGCTTCATGGAGCGCCCGCAGTGGCGTGGGCGAACGATCGTCGAGGCGAATCTGAAGGACCCCGCCGACGTCGCCAAGATCCTCGACCTGGTCGAGAAGGCCGACGTGCTGCTCGAGGGCTTCCGTCCCGGCGTCACCGAGCGCATGGGCCTCGGGCCGGACGATGTGCTGGCCCGCAACCCGCGCCTGGTGTACGGCCGGATGACCGGCTGGGGCCAGCACGGCCCGCTCGCCGATCGCGCGGGACACGACATCAACTACATCTCGCTCACCGGCGTGCTCAATGCCATCGGGCGCAAAGGCGAGCGGCCGGTACCGCCGCTGAACATGGTCGGTGACTTCGGCGGTGGCTCGATGTTCCTGGTGTTCGGCGTGCTCGCCGCGCTGGTGGAGCGGCAGAGTTCCGGCAAGGGCCAGGTGATCGACGCCGCGATGATCGATGGGGCGCTTTCGCTTTCGCACATGATCTGGGGCATGCGCGGGGTCGGCCTGTGGTCCGACGAGCGCGGCACCAACCTGCTCGATACCGGCATGGCGTTCTACGACACCTACGAGACCTCCGACGGCAAGTACATGGCCGTCGGCGCGATCGAGCCGCAGTTCTACGCCGAACTGCTGGCGGGGTTGGAGATCGATCCCGAAGGTCTGCCGATGCAGATCGACCCGAACGGTCAGGAGCAGCTGCGCAAGCTGTTCACCGACAAGTTCCTGACGAAGACCCGCGACGAGTGGGCCGCGATCTTCGACGGCACCGACGCCTGCACCACGCCCGTGCTGACCTTCACCGAGGCCACCGAGAACCCGCATATCGTGGCCCGTACCGGCCTGATCGAGATCGACGGTGTGGTGCAGCACGCGCCTGCGCCGCGGTTCTCGCGCACCCCGGGCGGCACGCCCACTCCCCCGCCGAACGTCGCGACACCGATCGAAACGGTCTGGGCTGACTGATTTGTCGGCCTGTCGTCGGTAATGTTTTCCACTATCGACGACAGGCCGAGGATCCGAACCGTTCGAACGCCACCGAAGGTGCTCGCCGCCCTCATCGCGGTCACCACCTTCGGCGCCGCAGTGCTGTGCTTCATCCTGGCCGAGGGATTGTTCGACACCCGTAGAGCGCAGAGCGCCGAAAACCATTGCCACACCGAGGCACCGGTGCCGGTGATGGTGACCGTGCTGAACGGGCTCGCGACCGGGCTACTGCTGGCCGCCGCGATCTCGCTGCTGTGTCTGCTGGTGCTGTTGTTCCGCTATCCGTCCGAACGCAGCGCCGTCGCGGTGCCGTTGACCGCGGTGGGTTCGGTGCTCGCGGTGCTGTTCATGTTCGGAGCGGGGTACGAGACCGTCCGCCCGGAGCCCGCGTCCACCGGGCACAACCCGTGCGCGTTCAGTAGCAGGTGAGCGGTTGGAGTGGGTCGGCGGCGCGCGGGGTGAGGGCGTCGTAGGCGGCGGCGATGGATTTGACGGCGATACGCAGGTCGGCCGCGGGATGGGTGTAGGGCAGTCGGACGAAACGTTCGAAGGCGCCCTGGACGCCGAAACGTGGTCCGGCGGCGAGTAATACACCGTGGTTGGGGGCGGTGGCGGCCAGCGCGGTGGAGACCGGGCTCGGCAGCTGGGCCCACACCGACATGCCGCCCGCGCCGACCGCGATGTGCCAGCCGGGGAGGTCTTCGGCGACGGCGTCGAGCAGGGCGGTGCGCTGGGCGCGTAGCTGTTCGCGGCGACGCTCGAGGATCGGTTCGGCGTTCTCGAGCAGGTGGACGGTGGCGAGCTGGTCCATCACCGGAGTGCCGAGGTCGACGGTGGAGCGGATGCCGAGCAGCTTGGCGATCAGGGGCTGATTGGTGCGGATCCAGCCGACGCGCAGGCCACCCCAGAACGACTTCGACGCCGAACCGATCGTGACGATCTCGGAGCCTTTCGCGAACGCGGCGACCGGCGGGGGCATCGTCGCGTCCGACAGGTTCAATTCGCCCATCGACTCGTCGACGACGACGGTCATCCTGGTGTCACGAGCGATGGCGGCCAGTTCGGCGCGGCCTTCGGCGCCGAGCAGCAGGCCGGTGGGGTTGTTGAAGTCGGGAACCAGGTAGGCGAGGGTGGCCGCGGTCTGCCTCGCGGTGCTGCGCAAGCCTTCGAGATCCCAACCGGCGTCGGGAAATTCGGGCCGAAGCGGGATCGGGATGGGGCGGGCGCCGACATCGCGAATGGCTTCGATGGCGTTCGGGTAGGACGGGTGCTCGATCAGTACTCGCGCGCCCGGCGAGGCGAGCACGTTGAGGAGCAGCCGAAGTCCGTGTTGCGCACCGAGAGTCACCAGGATCTGTTCCGGTTCCGTCGGCAGGCCACGGGCGGTGTAGCGGCGGGCCAGTGCTTCGCGTAGCGCGAGAATGCCGACCGGGTCCATGCCGTGGGTGCCGAGGTAGGACGGAATCCCTTGCAGGGCGATGGAATACGCATCGTGCAATTCAGGCGAAGCAGGCATCGCGGCGTAGGTCATGTCGATGGTCGGCAGTTCCGGCTGCGCCATCAGGGCCATGATGCCGCGGCTCGGTTTGGCGCCGTCGTGCTGGATCGCGGGCGGCAGCGCGACCGTGCTGCGCGAACCCTGACGGCTGATCAGGTAGCCGTGTTCACGCAGCAGCGAATACGTGGAGGTGATGGTGGTGCGGCTGACGCCGAGGGTGCCCGCCAGATCGCGCTCACTGGGCAGCGCGACGCCGAGCGGGGCCCGACCGTCGTGGATCAGCAGCCGGATGGCCTCGGCCAAGGCCAGGTAGGCGGGCCGGTGCGGGCGACGTTCGGAATCGCCGTCGGTTTCCGGGTCACGCCACCGGCCGAGGTCGCGAGCCAAGCCTGCCGCACCGATCACTCTTGTCGCCATAAAGTCCAGTATTCCCTAAGTGGATATTTCTAAGCAAGGCCAGTCGGTGGATTCTTACTGACATGACCACTTTCCTCGCCCTCGCCGTTGCCGTTGCCTTCGGGTTGGCGGTCTACCACTTCTCGCCAAAGAAGGGCGAGCTGCCGTTCTGGCCTTTCCAATATCTGCCGCATGACCGGGCTTTCGGCACCTACGACGAGCAACGGCTCTTCCGGGATCTCGATGCGATGCGGTCGCACGAGGTCGACGACAATGCAGTCCAGTTGCCCGAAACTGGCCTTAACAATGCCTCGACGGACACACAGCCGGGGTCGCTCGCCGCGTGAGCGTGTCTTTGTCGGTGGGTCGGCGCACACTGTGACCATGAGTGACTCGACGCAGACCGAGACGGTGGTCTCGGCACTGTTCGACACCGCTATCGGGCTGTGCGCGATCGCCTGGCACGGTGATCGCGTTGTCCGGTTCCAGCTACCGGAGGCCAGCGAGGAGGAGACCCTCGCGCGGATCACCCGGCCGTTCGATGGGTCCGTGGTGCCGGAGAGCGCGCCGGGGCCCGTGATCGTCGAGGCGATCGCGGGTATCCGCGCTCACCTCGACGGGGCGCTCGATTCGCTGCGCTGGATCGAGGTGGACCTGCGGGGTGTGCCGGAATTCCATCGCGCGGTGTACGCGGTGACGCGCGACATCGACCCAGGTCACACGCTCAGCTACGGCGATATCGCGAGCCGCATCGGCGCTCCCGGCTCCGCGCAGGCAGTGGGACAAGCATTGGGACGCAATCCGGTGCCGCTCATCATTCCGTGCCATCGGGTGCTGGCGGCCGATCATGCGTTGCACGGGTTCTCGGCGCCGGGCGGGATCGGCACCAAAGCGCGGCTGTTGGAGATCGAACGGACGCCGGGTTTCGGCGAGCCGATGTTGTTCTGATCGGCATCCAGGTCGCTACCGATGAATTCCCTCGGCGGCCACCGTCTCAACGAGCAAGATCGAACTCGCCCGGTCGGTGGTCAACTGCCGGGTCCGCGAAACCCGCGCGGACCTGCGGTCGAGGCGATCGCGTACCGTCGAGCGCGGCGGCCCGTTATCGAGAGGAATTCCCCATGCATACTGTGACGTCGGCCGACGGCACCACGATTGCCTACGACCGGATCGGCGAGGGGACGGCCGGGACCGTGATCCTGGTCGGTGGTGCGTTCAGCTACCGCGAGTTCCCGACGATGGTCGAACTCGCGCAGGCGCTGGCCGACGATTACGGGCTGACGGTGCTGAACTACGACCGGCGCGGGCGTGGCGACAGCACGGACTCCCCCGGTGTGTACGACGCGGCCAACGAGGTCGCCGATATCGCGGCGCTGGTCGAGGCCGAGGGCCCGAAGGCGGCGCTGTTCGGCTGGTCCTCCGGCGCCGCGCTCGCACTGCTGGCCGCGCAGTCGGTATCGGGCGTCACCGAAGTGGTGGCTTTCGAGCCCCCGTTCGTGGTCGACACGAAAGGCCATGTGCCGCCGAAGGATCTGGAAGTCAAGCTCCATCCGATGATCGCCGCGGGTGAGCGCGGGAAGACCGTGCGGTACTACATGACAAAGGCGATGGGGATGCCGCTGCTCATGGTGGCGGCGATGCGGGTGACGCCGTTCTGGAAAACGCTTGCGGCAACGTCGAATTCGACAGCCCACGACTGGGCTGTGATGAAGCCGTACATGCAGGGCAAGAAGCTGGATCCGGCCGATTGGCAGGGTGTCGAGGTTCCGGTGCTCGTCCTCGCGGGCGACCGCACCGCGCCACTGCTCATCAAGGGCTCGAAGGCCGCGGCCGCCGCGTTGCCGAAGGCGGAGTTCGCCGAACTCCCCGGGGTGAGTCACAACCCGAAGATCTCGATCCTCGCCCCCGCTGTCGGCGAATTCCTCACCCGCACAAGGTGATCAGGGCGGCGGTGGGTGGTCGCGGAAGAACTGGCACGGCTCCCCGGTGAGGTAGCCGTCCAAACAGGCGAAGTAGGCCTGAACGCAGCTGTTACTCGTGCAACCGGCGCTGTAGAGCATCCCGCGAATGCGCTCGTTGCGCTGCTGCGAGGGGGCCAGCGTCTGCGCGGGCGGCAACACCGAAGTCACCGGGGCAATACTGGGCGAGGGGGCGGGGGCATCCGGCGCGGCGCATCCCGGTAGTGCCGCCAGCGCGAGCAATGCCGCAGCGGCGAAAACACCACGCATCGCCATCGTCCACCTCCTTCCGAAACCCGTTTCGACGCTACCCCGGCGACGTTCGCCTGTCAGAGAGTGCCGCCGTAACCGCTGCCGAGCACGCCACCCGCGACCGCGGATGCCACACATCGATAGCGAACAGATGTCGGGCACCCCGCCCGAAACAAAGGTCCGGTGCCGTAAACCGGCACCGGACCTCTGGCTAGTTCTTCGGTCTCACATCACGCGAGCACGTCGTGGCGAACGATCGTCTGGTCGCGACCCGGACCCACTCCGATGCACGAGATCCGCGCACCCGACAGCTCTTCGAGCCGCAGCACATACGCCTGAGCGTTGGCGGGCAGCTCCTCGAAGGTGCGGGCGTGGGAGATGTCCTCCCACCAACCCGGCAGCTCCTCGTAGATCGGCTTGGCGTGATGGAACCCGGTCTGCGTGGTCGGCATCTGCTCGACCCGCTTGCCGTCGACCTCGTAGGCCACGCAGATCGGCACCGTGTCCAGGCCGGACAGCACGTCCAGCTTGGTGAGGAAGTAGTCGGTGACGCCGTTGACGCGCGTGGCGTACCGGCTGATCACCGCGTCGAACCAACCACAGCGCCGCGCACGACCGGTGGTGACACCGACCTCGCCACCGTTCTTGGCCAGGAACTCACCGAAGTTGTCGAACAGCTCGGTCGGGAACGGGCCGGAGCCGACGCGGGTGGTGTAGCACTTCAGGATGCCGAGCACCGTGTCGATCTTGTTCGGACCGATGCCCGAACCCACCGCGGCCCCACCCGCGGTCGGGTTGGACGAGGTGACGAACGGATAGGTGCCGTGGTCGACATCGAGCAGCGTGCCCTGCGAGCCTTCCAGCAGCACTGCCTCGCCCCGCTCGAGCGCCAGGTTCAGCTCGAGCCGGGTGTCGGAGATGCGGTGCTTGAACGATTCGGCCTGCTCGAGCACCTCGTCCACCACCTGCTGCGGATCGAGCGCGCGGCGGTTGTAGATCTTGACCAGCACCTGGTTCTTGAACTCCAGGGCGGCCTCGACCTTCTGGGTGAGGATCTTCTCGTCGAGCACGTCTGCCACGCGGACGCCGACGCGGGCGACTTTGTCCTGGTAGCAGGGGCCGATACCGCGACCGGTGGTGCCGATCTTGCGGTTGCCGAGGAAGCGTTCGGTGACCTTATCGATGGCCACGTGGTACGGCATGATCAGGTGCGCGTCAGCGGAGAGCAGCAGGCCGGAGGTGTCGACTCCGCGCTCTTCCAGACCGGCGAGTTCGTCGAGCAGCACGCCGGGGTCGACGACGACACCGTTACCGATGACGTTCTTGACACCGGGGGTGAGGATGCCGGACGGAATCAGGTGCAGCGCGAACTTGTCGCCATTGGGGAGAACCACCGTGTGGCCGGCATTGTTGCCGCCCTGGTATCGGACCACCCACTGCAACCGCTCACCGAGCAGGTCTGTAGCTTTGCCCTTACCCTCGTCGCCCCATTGGGCACCGATGAGGACGATTGCCGGCATTTCGGAGTCTCCTACAGATCGACGGCAGCACACGCGGCACTGCAGCTACCTGCCGTAGACGCTGGCGCGTCCAACACTGAGGCGGTGGCCGGAGGCACAGTCTAGCCGACGCCTGATCAGGTCCCGTCGACCTGCCCCGCGGAGCGTGCCGACCCCGCCCTACCGCACCTGCCCTGATCGGTTACGGTTACCAGTCGGCAGTGAGTTTGCGTGACCGAGGAGGGTGTACCGCAGTTTGAGTACCCACGTTCTCCGATGCGGTGAAATGCCGGTCCCGATCGCCCTCTCCTCGTTACCCAATACCCAGACCGGGCAGGTGCCCGATGTCGCGGTGATCGATGAGCTGCTCCCGGTGCTGGCCGCCGACAGCCTCCCGCGTCTGATCGTGCTCGGCGCCGATGCCTCGCTCGCCGCCGTGCTCACCCATCTGATGCGCACCGAGCGGTTGCACGTCGAAGTCGGTTTCGTGCCGGTCGAGACCACCTACGCCTCGCGGGTCTATCAGACCGGAACCGGTAACGGCGCCGCGAAGCGAGCGGTGGAGGGCCGGGCGATCGAGACGCCGCTGATCCGCGACGACACCGGCACCGTACTGGTCGGGCGCGCGAGCATCACCGGCGTCGACGGCGAGAAGCTCGAAGGCGAAGCCTATGTCGACGACACGCTGCTGTTCACCGGCAAGGTCACCACGATGCTGATCTCGCCGACGATGACCATGCCCGGCGTCCGCGCGCGAGTGCGTAAAGGTCTGCGCAAGCGCACCTGGGTTTCCGGTCGCGCCGCCCAACTCGGCACCCCGCGGGCTGTGGTCACCCGCGACGGGATCACCGCCGAACGCACCGTTCCCCGCTCGACTTTCTATCGATTCGAACAACCCTGGTTATTGGTGCGATGACTTACTCCTTCCCCTCGGAACGGCGGTCCGGGCACAGCGCGGTCCGGCCGAGCCCGGTTTTCCTGCTGATCGTGCTGATCACCGTGGGCGGCGGTGCACTCGCCTGGGACGCCGACATCGACTCGGTGCGCGCCAAAGTCGGCGTGTTCCTGCTCGTGGTGTTCGGCTGGATCGTCAGTTTGTGCCTGCACGAGTTCTCCCACGCGTACGTGGCGTGGCGAGCGGGCGATCACGAGGTGGAGGTGCGTGGGTATCTCACGCTGAATCCGCTGAAGTACAGCCACCCGGTGCTGTCGATCGGCCTGCCGCTGGTGTTCATCGCGCTCGGCGGGATCGGTTTGCCCGGCGGCGCGGTGTATGTCGACACGACACGGTTCAAGACGAGTGTGCAGCGCCTGGTGAGCGCGGTCGGGCCCGCGTCGAACGCGCTGTGCGCGGTGGTGCTGCTGATCGTGATCCGGGCTTTCGGAACGGTCACCGAGCACACCGCGTTCTGGTGCGGGCTCAGTTTTCTGGCGTTTTTGCAGATCACCGCGTTCCTCCTGAACGTGCTGCCGGTGCCGGGGCTGGACGGCTACGGGATCATCGAGCCGTCGCTGAGCTATCAGACGCGGCGCTCGCTCGATCAGTTCAAGCCGTACGGCATGTTGATCCTGTTCGCTGTCATCTTCTTCACGCCGCTCAGCCAGGTGTTCTTCAACGGTGTTTACGCATTGTTCGAACTCTCGGGGGTACCTGAGGTGTGGGCTGCCTACGGCGGCCAGTTGACCCGATTCTGGCGTTGATAGCCTCGGGTCAGAATCGACCCTGGAACGGAAATTGCGTATGAGCTCCACTGAATCGTCCGCTGTCCTGTCCGTCGTCATCCCGACACTCGACGAAGCAGCGGGCATCGCCGCATGCCTCGAGCGCCTCGTCAGCCAGGATGCGATCGATGAGATCGTCGTCGTCGACAACGGCAGCACCGACAACACCCGCGAGATCGTCGCCGAACTAGCCGCTCGACATCCGCAGATCGAACTGATCTCCGAGCCGCAGCCCGGCGTCGCGTTCGCTCGCAACACCGGTTTCGACAAGGCACGCGGCGACATTCTCGGCCGCATCGACGCCGACACCCTCGTCTCTCCCGAGTGGGGCGCCACCGTGCGCTCCCATCTCGACTCCCACCCGGACACCACGGCGGTGACCGGCATCAGCACCTATCACGATTCCCCGATCGGCATCTTCCTCGCCGCCGCGATCGGCGGCCAGGAGCGGCTCGGGCTGATCAAGACCCAGCCCGTCGGCAATGTGCACGGCGCCAATATGGCGATCCGGCGCTCGGCGTGGGAGCAGGTGCGTTCGGCTACCACTACCCGCCGTGACCTGCACGAAGACCTCGATCTGGCGCTGTGCCTGTCGAAGGCGAAGCTGCGCATCGACCAGCTGCCTGCGTTGCGGGCCGAGATCTCCGCACGCCGTCGCAAGACCCCGCCGGACGTGTGGTGGAAATACCAGCTGCGCGGCCTACAGACCATCGCCAATCAGGGCTACGCCGTCGTGCCGTTCCATCGCGCGGTGATCACCGGCGCCTGGATCATGCACACCTCGCAGTGGCCGATCTACCGGGCGTGGGATTTCGATCGCAAGCGTTTCTCGCTGCGTTCGGGGCGCCCGCGCGTTTCCCCCGTCGGCGACTGAGTTACTCCTCGGGCGTCACATACGGATTGGGCACGGTGGGCGGGAGCAGGGCGATCGCCGAGATGCGCTGCATCCCGCACACCACCATCAGATCCACCACGATCGAACGCAGCTGCGCGAACACCACGTGCGCCGACAATCCCGCCCCGACAACGAGTTCGGGGCGGGCGCCCTTGGCGACGCTGCGCACCGATTTGAGGGCTTCGGCCTGATCGGGTTGTTCGCCCGGGTCGGCCAGCATCATCTTGCGGACCACGTCGGTGGCGTGGCCCAACTGGTCGAGCAGGTCGATCAAGCGCGGATCGAGGACCTCGTCGTCGCGGACCAGGGTGAGCGAACGGCGAAGCAGCACACGGGTATTGCGGACGGCGTTGTCGAGTGGGTCGGCCGCGTTGTGGATGCGTTCCAAGCGTTTTCGGGAATTCCAGTACAGCGGTGAGATGCGGCTGATCTCACGGCCGCCCGCGAGCGCGTCGCGGAGAGCGTCGATCTTGGGCTGGGTGTCGCGCACCGCCGACAGCGAGTCGGACACCTTCGTCGAGTTCTGTTCGAGCAGGCCCTCGGCGCAGGTGATCATCGATTTACTCATCACCGACAGCACGTCGGCGGCATGTTCGCGGGCGCGGCGCACCGGATGCAGCGGGATCAGCGCGACCATCAGCACGCCGACGAGTCCGCCGATCAAGGCGTCGATCATGCGGTTGGGGCCCGCGCCGGGCGCCTGATTCAAAGTCGAGACCAGCACGGCCGAACCAGCCGCCTGAATCGTCATGAGCGCGCCGCTGCCGAGAAAAATCGACACCGACATGGCGCCGCCGACCACCAGGGCCACCTGCCAGACACCGGTGCCTACCTGGGCGATGAACAGGTCACCGATGCCGATGCCCACCGCGACACCCACCACCAGCTCCACCGACCGGCGCACTCGCGCACCGAACGAGACGCCGATGGAGACCACCGCGGCGGTCGGCGCGAAGAACGGTTCGACGTGGCCGATGAGGTTGTGGGCGATGAACCAGGCCAGTGCGGCGCCGAGCGCGCACTGGATGATCGGGACCGCCGAGAGCCGAAGGCGCTCGATCGACGCCCGGTACCGGCCGACGGTGCTGACCTTGGCAGCCGCGACCACCGGAGTGGCGACGGCGACGAAAGGCCTGTGTTCGCTCACCTACGACTCGGACCCGACCACTGACTCAGTCCAGGCCGAGTTCGCTCGCCGCGCGCGGATCGCAGTCCTCGAGCAGGTCGAGGCAGCGCGCGTACTCCTCGGTTTCGCCGATCGTCTTCGCGGCGCTCGCCAGCGCGCCGACGCTACGCAGGAAGCCCTGGTTGGCTTCGTGGCTCCACGGCACGGGGCCGAAACCCTTCCAGCCGTTGCGACGCAGCAGGTCGAGGCCGCGGTGGTAACCGGTGCGGGCGAAGGCGTACGCGGCGACGGTGTCGTGGTTCACCTCGCCGCCGGCGCGCTTCAGAGCGGCCTCTGCCAGCTGGGCCCACGCGATCGACGCGGCGGGGTATTGCGCGACGACCTCGACGGGGTCGGTGCCCGCGGCAATGGCGTCTTCGGCGTCGGTCAGTTCGGGAAGGAGGACCGGCTGCGGTCCGAGCAGGTCACCGAAGGAGGTCATGGGTTCATTGTGCACCGAGGGTCCGACGGGCGCCGACCGGCCCGCCGCAGCGCTCCCCCACGCGCCGCATTCCCGCGATGCGCACCCGACTCGGAGCCACTGGCCGGTCGTAGCGGCACCTTCGCTACGACCGTGCGCGCGAGACTTGGGACCGCTTCGCGTCCGTGCCTATTAGGCTGAGCGCAGAGTGCAACGTTCGAGCCTGAGCGAGGGGTACAGAGGTGTCCGACCCGACCGACGAGAACAACCCGGCAGCAGAGTCTGCCGGTCCCGGCGCGCCCGGCCAGCGTGACGATTCGTCCGCGTCTCCTCCCGGCGCGCCGGAGTCGGTCACCGAGCCGGACCGCGCGACGAGGCCGCCGGTGAGCGCGGACCAGACGGTGGTGATTCGGCGAGGGGATCTGCCGCGTCAGCCCGATGATGCTGCGCGCGTGCAGGACGCTCGTTCCGGTGGGACACAGCCTGCCGCAGGGCAGGGCGATCAGCCCGGTGGTCCGCAGCGCTCGGGTGGTCCCGGTGCAGATGCTCCCGGTGGACCTCGCGCAAGCACGCAGGGCAATGCGGGTGGATCCCCGCAGGGTGGACCTCGGGCTCCGCAGGGCAATCCCGCCGGTGGACGACCGGGCGGCGCTGCACCCGGTGTGGGGCAGGGCTCCGCGCGGCCGGGGAATACGCCTGGTGGACAACAGCCTCCGGGTTCGGGGGCACAACAGTCCTGGGGTCGGCCAGGGTTCACGCCGGGTGGTTCGCGACCGGGCGCGGGACAGTCGGGCAATGCGCCCGGCGCACAGCAATTTTCGGGTCGGCCCGGCAACGCACCTGGTGCACAACAGCATCCGGGCCAGGGTGGATCACGGCCCGGGGCTCCGGTCGGTGGGCCAGGCCCGGTGAACGGCCCCCAAGCGGGACGCGGGCCGGTGCAAGGCGGTGGACGCGGGCCGAGCGGTGGACCGGGGTCGTCGGCAGGTGGACCCCGAGTAGGAGGCGGACCTGCCGGTGCGCCCGGTGCTCGGCAGCCAGGCGGGCCGGGTAATGCGGGATCGCGCCCTGCCGGACCGGGCGGTGCTCCGCGTGTGAGCGGACCCGGCGGACCGGCACCGGTCGGTCGGCAAGGGAACGCGCCTGTGGGGCGGCCGGGAGAGCAAGGACCCGAGCAGAATTCGGCCGGTGCGGGGTCGCCGTTGGCGGGGCTGTCGAAGGGTTTGCCCGGCAAGAACCGGGGCGGCGAGCCGGACGCTCCGAGCTCCGCGCCTCGTGCCGAGCAGGACGCTGATCTCGCGGGCCCTGACGCACCGACGACCGCGATGTCGATTCCCGGGCGGGGTCCGGCCGCTGGCCGTGGTTCGGCGGATGACCGCACGGTGAAAATAGGTGGTGACCAAGCGAAGTCGGCTCAAGCGGATGTACCGACGGCCGCGATGAGCCGGGCTGATCTCACCATCGATGAATCAGATGCGAAGGACGACAATGCCTTTGCGCCGAGCGATAAGTCCGAACTCGGCTCGGGTGCCGCGGCCGCGGGTGCCGCGGTAGCGGCAGGGGGCAGCGGATCCGACGAGGCGCCGGAAGCTCGGGACCCGAAGGTCGAGAGCGACTCCAGCACCCGCGTGCAGGACGGCGGTGCACCCCCGAGTGCCACCGATAAGGCTGCGGCCGAGGCTGATTCGAAGGAGTCCGAGACCGCTCGCAGTGCTACCCCGGCGGCAGAGCCCGAAGATGACCCGACTGCCGCTTCGGCCGAAGTGCCCGAGGCCGATTCGTCTGAGACTGGAGCGGCGGCCTCGCGGGACGACAAGTCGGTCGACGTCGAGGCGACAGAGAAGTTCAGCACGAGCAAGCCGACGGGCAACGGCCCCTCTTCCGAGGATCAGACCGTGGCGATGAAGGTGGCGTCGGCGGATTCGCCGACCACCGCCATGCCGGTACAGCGGGCGAAGACCGCCGGTCCGGGTGGGACCGATCGGGTGGTGCCGCCCGCCGGTGGACGGCCGGCGATGACTCCGCCGCCGAATACGCCGCGTGGTCCGGCCGGACCACGACAGGCCGGACAGCCGGGGCCCGGCCAGCTCGGACCCGCCGGTCCGGGCCAGTCCCCCGCAGGTCCGGGGCAACACGGGCCGATGGGCCCGGGTCAGCAGGGACCGCCGCGCGGTCCGCAGCAAGGACCTGTCGGCCCCAGGCCCGGTGGACCGGGGCAGCAGGCGCCGGTCGGCTCGGGACAACAGGGCCTCGGCCAGCAGGGTCCGATGGGCCCCGGTCCGCAAGGTTCGCGCGGTGCGGAGCAGTTGGGGGTCGAAGAGACTCAGCCTTCACCGCCTCGCGGTCCGGGTGCGCCGCAGCGGACGGGTGGATCGGCGCCTTCGCCTGCCGATATTCAGCCGACCCGACCTGCGCAGCAGTTGGCGGAGGGGCAGCGGCAGGTCGCGCCGCCCCAGCGCATCGGGGTGCCGGGCGAGGCCCCCGCCGAACCCGGCGCGAAGCAGTCGAAGAAATGGCTACTGGCCGCCGGCGGTGCCGCGGTGCTGGTCATCGCCTTGATCGCGACAGTCGTGGCATTGATGGGCGGCGCGGACGATTCGCCCGAGGGCCAGGTGAAGGCCGTGATCGGGGATTACACCGACGCGCTGCGCAGCGGCGACCTGGAGGACCTGCGGGCGAGCACGTGCGGCGAGCTGCACACGTTCTATCAGGGCATCACCGCCGACCAGTTCAAGGGCGTGCACGAAGTCTCGACCGAGCGCGGTTCCATCCCGGTCGTCGACAGTGTGGACGCGGTGCGGATCACCGGCGATACCGCGCTGGCTCAGGCCACGGTGTACACCTCGGCGGATCCGTCGAAGCGGACCGCGCGGACGTTCGACCTGCAGCGCACCGACGGTAGCTGGAAGGTGTGTGACCCCGCGGGTACCCCCTGACCGTGCGTCGACCCGTCATAGCGAGCACTTCTGACTGCTATGACGGGTCACACATAACTGGTGATCCAGACCAGTAAACAAGTAAGTTTTCTGGATCATGAGCAGGGAACAGACAGTGGAGCAGCCGGACATCGATGCTGTGGTCCCGGATGCGACACCGGTCGGTCAGCGCTTCGGGTTCCGCGATCACTACGAAGTCGGCCGCGAGAAGATCCGAGAATTCGCCAGGGCAGTGCAGAATCTGCACCCCGCCCATCAGCAGGAAGTCGACGCGCGCAAGCTCGGCTACGACGGTGTGATCGCCCCGCCGACCTTCGCCTCGGTGATCGGCATGACGGGCACCCGAGCCCTGCTCGACAGCGTGCTCAGCGAGTACGACCTGTCGCAGGTGCTGCAGACCGACCAGGTTTTCGAGCTGTTCCACCCGATGCTGGCGGGCGACCGGATCAGCACCGAGCTCGAGATCGAGTCGATCCGCCAGTTCGGCGACAACGACTTCATCAACGTCGGCTTCACGCTGTGCAACCAGCACGGCCAGGTCGCCGTGCAGGGCACCACCACGATCGTGGCCCGCCGCGGTGTCGAGGTCGACCCCGATATCGTCGAGGCCGTCGAGAACATCAGCATGCACCCGCGCCCCGATTCCATCGGCGGCGTGGGCACCGGTGACCTGCTGATCCGCCTCACCGGCACCGCCCCCGCGCTCCCCCAGCGCGAAACCGTAGCGGTCAACACCACCCCCGAATTCGACACCCTGACAAAGGGAACCGAACTTCCCCCCGCCACCGCCCGTCTGACCCGCGGCGACCTGGCCAACTACGCGGGCGTCTCCGGCGACCCCAATCCGATCCACTTCAGCGACCGCGCCGCCGAACTGGCGGGCCTGCCCACCGTGGTAGCCCACGGCCTGCTCACCATGGGCCTGGCCGCGCAGTACCTGACCGATTGGCTCGGCGACCCCACCGCCATCGAGAAGCTGAGCGTCCGCTTCTCGGGATTCGTCCCGGTTCCCCCCGCCGAGGCAGGCGTCATCGAGTTCTCCGGAAAGATCAAGTCGGTAGACCCCGACCGCCGCGCGGCGACAGTCCTGCTGAGCGGAATCTCCGAGGGCCGCAAGCTCTTCGGCCGAGCAGCAGCCGAAATCCGCCTGACGTAACCCCACCGTGTCCGCGGCCGGCACCCTTGCGGCCGCGGACACGCGCGCCCGGCCCCTACTTCACAGCAATGAACACCAAAACAGTCCCACCGATTCGGATTACATCCCCATCGGCCAACAACGCACCACTGTCAATAGGCACCTCATTGACATAAACCCCATTAGCCGAGTGCAGATCCTTGATCAGCAATCCAGCCCGGCTGGGCATGATGTGGGCGTGATACCGACTGGCCTTCGGATCATCGAGCACCAGCTCGTTGTCCGTCATCCGGCCGATCCGGATTCCCCCGTGCGGAATCGGCAACGTCCGCCCATCGGCGAACCGCAGATTGCCGTTGCGAATCGACTGCGGAACCTCGGTCACAGTCTCGGTCATCGCCGCGGCCACCTGATCAGAACGTCTGGAAGCCAACACATTCAACGGCTCCTGCCGCAGAACCTGCCGCTCCAGCTCGATCAACGCGGCTCCGGGATCGATCCCCAATTCCTCGGCCAGCACGCCACGCACCCGCCGGCAGGCCTCCAACGCATCGGCCTGCCGCCCGGACAGGTACAGCGCGGTGATCAACTGGCCCCACAGCGGCTCGCGCAGCGGATGTTCGTTGGTCATCGACACCAACTCGCCGATTACCGAAGAAGCCCGCCCACAGGCGATTTCAGCGTCGACGCGGGCGGAGACGGCGAGTAGCCGCTCCTCGTTCATCGCGGTGGCGAACCCGTCGGCGAACTGCAATCCGGCCAGATCGGCCAGCGCCCGCCCGGTCCATTCCCGCAGTGCCGCACCGAAAAGATTGGCGGCACCGGGGTGGTCGCCCACGTCCAAACACCGCGAACCGGCTTCGCGCGCACTCTCGAACCGGCCGAGATCACAGGCGGTATCGGGGATTTCGAGCCGATAGCCCGCACCCTCGGTCCGCAACACCTGCGCCGAATCGATCCCCGCATTGCGCAGTGCCTTGCGAATATTCGACACGAACACCTGCAGGCTGGCGGCGTAGGAATCCGGCGGATCCTCGTTCCAGACCATCTCGGCGAGCACAGCAGAAGACACCGCGCGCCGCCGGTTGACGGTGAGCGCGGCAAGGAGAGCGCGCGGCTTGGGCCCGCCGACCGCTACCGGCTCGCCGCCGACGAGCAGTCGAACGGGCCCGAGCACACGGACATCAAGACTCATGAGCTCGGGCCCCGTTTGTTGGTGCGAAAATCAGGAACCGCTGACGGAGCGTCCGGCCGACTTCAGGTCGTTGCAGGCCTCGGTCACGCGCTCGGCCATCGAGGTCTCGGCCTTCTTCAGGTAGCTGCGCGGGTCGTAGACCTTCTTGTTGCCGACCTCACCGTCGATCTTCAGCACACCGTCGTAGTTGGCGAGCATGTGACCGGCGACCGGGCGGGTGAAGGCGTACTGGGTGTCGGTGTCGACGTTCATCTTCACCACGCCGTAGCGCAGCGAGTCCTCGATCTCGGACTTCAGCGAGCCCGAACCACCGTGGAAGACGAAGTCGAACGGCTGCGCGCCGGACTCGAGGCCGAGCTTCTCGGCGGCCACGCGCTGACCCTCGGCCAGCACCTCGGGCTTGAGCACCACGTTGCCCGGCTTGTACACACCGTGCACGTTGCCGAAGGTGGCGGCCAGCAGGTACTGCCCGTTCTCGCCCGCACCGAGCGCCTCGATGGTCTTCTGGAAGTCCTCGGACGAGGTGTAGAGCTTGTCGTTGATCTCGGCCTCGACGCCGTCTTCCTCGCCGCCGACGACACCGATCTCGACCTCGAGGATGATGTTGGCCGACTGACAGGCCTTCAGCAGTTCCTTGGCGATTTCGAGGTTCTCGTCGATCGGGATGGCCGAGCCGTCCCACATGTGCGACTGGAACAGCGGGTTCTGGCCGTTGTTCACGCGCTCCTGCGAGATCGCGATCAGCGGACGCACGTAGGTGTCCAGCTTGTCCTTGGGGCAGTGATCGGTGTGCAGCGCGATCGTCACGTCGTATTTCGCGGCGATGACGTGCGCGTACTCGGCCAGCGCCACCGCGCCGGTGACCATGTCCTTCACGCCGAGGCCCGAAGCGAATTCGGCGCCACCGGTGGAGAACTGGATGATGCCGTCACTGCCCGCGTCGGCGAAGCCCTTGATGGCGGCGTTGATCGTCTCCGACGAGGTGCAGTTGATAGCCGGGAATGCGAACGAGTGCGCCTTGGCCCGGCCGAGCATCTCGGCGTAGACCTCCGGGGTCGCGATAGGCACAGCAGTGACCTCCGTCTTGTGGGGAGCAAAAACCAATTCTGTCAGGCCACACCCTAAATTAGGAAGGCGAACGCGAGATCACCCGGTGGGCCGAGGTTCACCCGCAGGGCACTCATGTCACAGATCGGACCGGTACTGTGGGGGCCGTGACTTTGCTGGCGGTATCCGATGCGGTGACGACCAACCTTGCGTTGACCCAGTTGCTGGACCCGATGTATCTACTCCAAGAGACCTGGCTCGCGAATGCGGTGCTGCCCGCCATCCTGGCGATTGTCTTCATCGAGACCGGTTTGCTGTTCCCGTTGCTGCCAGGTGACTCGCTGCTGTTCACCGGCGGCATGCTCGCCGCGCAACCGGGCTCGACCCTCTCGATCTGGGTCCTCGTACCGTTGGTGATTCTCACAGCCTTCCTCGGTGATCAATGTGCGTATTGGATCGGCCGAAAGATCGGTCCGGCCATCTTCAACAAGGAAGACAGCCGCTTCTTCAAGAAGCACTACGTCACCGAGACGCACGAGTTCTTCGAGAAGCACGGCCCCAAGACCATCATCCTGGCCAGGTTCGTGCCGATCGTGCGCACGTTCATGCCGGTGCTGGCCGGTGTGTCGCAGATGAGCTACCGCAAGTACGTGGCGTTCGACATCATCGGCGCGGTGCTGTGGGGTGGCGGCGTCACGATCCTCGGCTACTTCCTCGGCAATGTGCCGTTCATCCGCGACCACATCGAAGGAATCTTCCTGCTGATCGTGTTCGTCTCGATCCTGCCCGCGGTCATCACGGTCGGTAAGAAGGTGCTCGAGCGCCGCAACGCACCGGCCGCGCCGGCGCAGAGCGGCGAGCTGGCTGCTTCGACGAACGAGACGCACTGATCCCTGTGACCGCAGTACCGTCGACCCTCGCTATGGGCAGCTTCGATCCGCTGATCTCGGCAGGCCCCGCTGTGGTCTGCACGGTGGTGCTCGTTTTCGTCTTTCTCGAATGTGCGTTCATCATCGGGCTGTTCCTGCCCGGTGATTCGATGCTGATCACCGCGGGCATCGTGCTCGCCTCCCATGCCAATGGCGAAGCGCAGGTCTGGGCGCTGTCGGTGGGCACCATGCTCGCGGCGATCGCGGGTAATCAAGTGGGCTATGTCGTCGGTGCGCGTACCGGGCATCGCCTGGTGGCGCGCAAGAACGGCCGCTATATCAACACCAAGAATCTGGCCAAGGTCACGGGTCTGCTCGAACGGCACGGGTTCCTCGCGGTGCTGGTGGCCCGCTGGATTCCGTGGGTGCGCACGCTGTGCCCGATGGTGGCGGGCGCGGCCGGGATGGATCACCGGCGCTACACCGTCGCCAGCACGCTCGGCGCGATCATCTGGGCGCCGGTGCTGTTGTTGATCGGGTATTACGCGGGCGAGTTCCTCGAGCAGGTGCCGTGGCTGATGCCCGTCGTGATCGGCACGCTGATCGTGGGTCTGATCATCGGCACCGTCCTCGGCATCCGGCACTATCGCCAGGAGATGGCGCGACCGGTCGACGACTACGACCTCGAGCCGAGCATCGCGGGCGACACCGAGCGCTGAGCTACAGCCCGGCCGCGCTGACCTGGTAGGCCGCTTCCATCAGCATCCAGCCGGACAGTTGCACGGACAAGTCGCGTTCGGGCACCGCCGAGGCCGTCACCGACCCGCCCGCGGTGAACTTGCCCGCGCCCGCGATGCCGCCGGGAAGCCTGGCCGGTTTGCACCAGTCGTACCCGAACAGCGGCTCGCCCTCGACCTCGAGCCGGTTGGCCCAGGCGGCGGTGGCCGAGGCTTTGACGATGGCCGCGGCGGTGCGGCGATCGGTTTCGGCCTGCTTGCCCTCGCCGGGCAACATCAGGGCGACCACCGCGAGGTAGCGCGCCAGCACGCCGTTGAACAGACCACCGTCACCGCCGCCGCCGCCGTTGATCACCAGGCGGGTGGTCATGTGTTCTTCCACCGCGGCCAGCAGTGAGCTGACCCGTTCGACGTGGCGTTCATCGTCGTCGGTGTGCACGGCCAGCTCGGCTTCCAGGCCGAGGACGACACCCTGGCAGTAGCTGAACACCGGACGTTCGATCTCACCGGAGGGCAGGTGGATGCCGTCGAGGATCAGGCCGGATTCGGGGTCGCGGAGGGTGGCGTCGATCCAGTCGGCCATCTCGCGGGCGCGCTCCACGCGACCGAGGCGTAGGAGGGCGATGCCGGCCGGGCCGTTGGCGGGGGCATTGAAGAAGTCCGATTTGATCCGCCACGGAATGCCGCCGCCGACCTCGGGTTCCCAGGCGCCGTAGAGCTTCTGTTCCAGGGCGATCAGCCCACTGCGGGCCGAGGTGAGTTCCTGGGTGCGCTCGGCGCGTTCCAGTGCGATGGCCAGCCAGGCCATGTCGTCGTAGTAGCGGTTGGTCCAGCCGGTGATGTTGCGCAGCCGGATGGCGCGGGCGATCGCGCCGATGCGCCTGCGCCGGGCGGGGGTGGGCACGCGATTGGCGGCGTCGACCGCCACATCGAGCAGGTGGGCCTGCCACCAGTAGTGCCAGCCCGCGAAGGCCCGTTCGCGGCGGGTCGCCGGCCAGCCGACAACACCCAATTCCGTTCCGGGACAACTCCACAGCATTCGCAGATGCCGCGAGATGATCGCGGACTCGGCCATATCGGCACGCTCGGACCACAGCGCCGGGGTGGGCACGGATCCGGCGCGATCAGAGGGCTGGGGGCGCCGGCCGCTGCGCGAGGTCATGGCACCATGGTGCCAGGTGGTACCGACATTCCGTGCCCATTCCGTTACCAGGCCGCAGACAGGTCGGCGTGTTGACGGATCCAGGCGTGCATGGCGATGCCCGCGGCCACACCGGCGTTGATGCTGCGGGTGGAGCCGAACTGGGCGATCGAAACAGTCAGGGCCGCTGCGTCTTTCGCGTCATCGCTGACGCCGGGGCCCTCCTGGCCGAACAGCAGCAGGCAGTGACGGGGCAGATCGGCCGTTTCCAGTGGGACCGCGCCCGGCACATTGTCGACGGCAACCACCGTCAAACCCTCGCGCGTGGCGAATTCACGCAGTTCGGCGAGGTCGCTGTGATGGACGAGGTGCTGATAGCGGTCGGTGACCATGGCGCCGCGGCGGTTCCAGCGCCGCCTGCCGACGATGTGTACGGCCGCGGCGGCGAAGGCATTGGCGGTGCGCACGACGGTGCCGATATTGGCGTCGTGGCCGAAGTTCTCGATGGCCACATGGAAGGGGAACCGGCGGGCATCGATGTCGGCGACGATCGCCTCGCGGGTCCAGTAGCGGTAGGCGTCGACGACATTGCGGCGGTCGCCTTCGGCCAGCAGGACGGGGTCATAGCGGGCGTCAGCAGGGGCGGGAGTGTCGTATTCCTGCTCCCACGGACCGAGGCCGTGCGGGTGCTCGCCCCACTCGGTCGGGCCCGCGACCTCTGGTTCATCCACCCGGCAATGCTAGGTGGGAGCTCAGTAGGTCGAAGAATCGGCCGTCATTACCAGCAGCAGCACCGAACCGGCCACGACGAGGATCGACACACCGAGGACGCAGCTGCCGACGATGCCCATGATGTAGCCGGCATTGGCCTGCGAGCGGCCACCGATCTGCCCACCGGAGGCATCGATCTCGGCGACGACCTTGCGCCCCTTCATCCAGGCGAACGGGGCGCACAAGCCGCACAGGGCCAGTCCGAGAATGCCGAGGATGAGGACCGTCGTCGACTCGGGGTGCTCCGGCGGGCGCGGGTAATAGCCCTGGGGCGGATAGCTCATGGGCCAAGGGTAATCGCGGCGACCGCAGGGCGCTTACCCTGGAAGAACACCGACTTCGGGTGGTGAGCGAGATGGATCATGAGCGGGTAGCGCGGGCGCTGATCGGCGTCGTGGCGGGGTATCTGATCGCGCTCGCGGTGTGGCTGGCGTGGTTGGCTCCCCACGCACCACCGGGGACGCTGCCGTATCAGGTGATGATCATGGTCGGGTTGTTCGGCTCGGCGTGCGGGATCGCGATGGCGTTGGCTTCGATGCCGACGCGGGCGGATCGGCAGCTGCGCAAGCACGGGCTGGAGGGGTGGGCGCGGATCGATGGGGTGCATCCGTTGAGCCGGACCGATCACGCGAGTGAACTGACCGAGCTCGATGTGGAGCTCACGGTGCCAGGGGCCGAGAGCTACCACGGGACGATCGTGGTGGATGTGATGCCGGTCCACAAGGCGAGAATGGTTGTGGGAGAGACAGTTCCGATTCGGGTGGACCCGCTGGACCGCGATCGGATCATCCTGGTGCTGTGAGCGCGGGTGCGTCGGTGGGCGCGGGCTCGACGGACGGCACGGGCGCGTTCGACGGCGTGGGCGACGGGAGGCCGACGATCGGCCGGCCGCGACGAAGAGTGCGTTGCCAGCGGAGGGGGTCGAAGACCGCAGGCTCGGTCTCTTCGATGAAGGCGCGGATCAGCCCGACGAAGCGGGTCGGGTCGAAGTGATGGGGGAAATGGCCTGCGCCGACGAAGATTTCGATGCGACTGCCGGGGAAGGCTCGGTGGGCGCGATCGGCGTGACCCGACGGGATGACGGTGTCGCGGGTGCCGCCGACGACCAGCGTCGGGAGGTGGGCGGCGAGATAGCCGCGGTCCAGCATGGTGATGGTCTGGCCGCGGCGGTCTGCCGCGGCGCGAATGGTGCGCAGGAAGGCATTGCGGGCGCCGGCGTCGGAGAGGTGGCCGTAGAGGCTGAGCACGTATTCGGCGTCGGGGCCGAGGCCGAGTCCACCCGCCGCCGTCACCACCGGGATCACGGCGCGCACGGCGGTGCGGACCGGCCAACACGTGATCGCCTTCAGCGCTGGGCCCGCGCCTGCCAGCGTCGCGAGCCGGAAAGCGGGATGCACGCCCGCGCCCATCCCCGCCGGGCACACCAGTGCGATCCGCTCCACCTTCTCGGGGAACTGGTAGGCGAACTGCATGGCCACGCCGCCGCCGAGGGAGTGCCCGACGACAGTGATCCGCTCGATCCCGAGGATGCTGAGCAGATCGCGCATGCCGTTGGCATAGGCCGCCACGGCGTAGTCGCCACGCGGTTTATCCGAATCACCGTGGCCGAGCAGGTCGGGCGCGATCACTGTGTAGTGCTCGGCTAACGCGTCGAAAACCGGCGCCCAGGTCAGGGAGCTGTCAGTGATGCCGTGGATGAGCAGCAGCGGCGGACCGGTTCCGGCCATCCTGAACGCCCGGCGATACCCGTGCACCTCGATGAACTGCGCTTCCCCGCTCATCCAGGAAGCGTGCGCGCGAGGTGTTGCATCGCGACAACACAGAGGTAAGCGCCATGTGACGGTGCCTGCTGTCCCACCACCTCCCAGGTATCCGCGAAATCAGCGGTGCTGGGGCGGCGGCTCCGTGAGCAGGTACTGCGCGGCGGTGTAGGTGGCCAGAATGGCGCCTTCGGTGATCCGGCGGGTGCGATCGTCGCGGGCGAACAGGCGGCGCAGGACGATCAGGCCGTCCGAAATCGTGAACAGCAGGGCGCCGAGACCGTAGCCGCTGCGTGGGTCCGCGTTCGGAATGTTCAGGCCCGCGATGTTTTTCGCATCCGGGGCGAGAGCTGGATCCGAAGCGAGCGTGGCGGCCGTGCCCAACGTCGCGCCGTAGGCGGTGAGCGGGACAACGAGGTTCGGGGCTTTGACGCGCAGCAGGCCGGCCGCGCCGACCCAGGCCACCACTCTGGGTAGGGCGATCTCGGGGCGCGGGCGGGCGCCTCGTTTCCACCACAGCAGGGAGTAGCCGGTTTGCATGACCGCGAACGACGACGCGCCCGCGATGAGGCGGCGGTCGTCGTCGGGATCGAGCAGCAGCACGTCACCGACGGTGGCCGCGGCCAACGAGCCGAGCAGCAACCGCCGCTCGGCCGGATCGAGCTCGACGCCGCTGGTCACCGTGTCGGCGGCGAGCAACGGCATCAGCAGTGGCTTGGCGACCCATTGCAGACGGTCGCGGCCGGTGACGGCACCGAACACGGTGACCGCCGCCGCCACCACGTACGCGACGCGCAGCTTTCGCATGTCAGAAGCTCGGTTCCTTCGGGGCGGGCGGCAGGGTGACGACCTGGCCCGCGTAGCTCAGACCCGCGCCGAAGCCGAGCAGCAGCGCGAGCTGACCACCCTTCGCCTTGCCGGTGACCAACATTTCCTCGATCGCCAGCGGCACCGAGGCGGCAGAAGTGTTGCCGGTGTTCTCGATGTCGTTGGCGATCGGGACACTCTCGGCCAGGCCGAGGTTCTTCTTCATCAGCTCGTTGATCCGGGCGTTGGCCTGGTGCGGGACGAACACCTCGATGTCCTCCTTGGCCACGCCGGAGGACTCGAGCGCCGCCGAGAGCGCGCGCGGCAGGGTGACCGCGGCCCAGCGGAAGACCTTCGGGCCCTCCATGTGCAGCGACATCCGGCCGACGGCCTCGACCGCAGGATCGGTGCCCTGCAGAGCCTGAGCCTTGTTCATGTACGCCAGGAAATCGACGTCCTGGGCGATGGCTTCGGCGTTCTCGCCGTCGCTGCCCCAGACCGTCGGGGAGATGCCGTTGTCCTCGGCCGGGCCGACGACCACAGCGCCCGCGCCGTCACCGAAGATCATCGCGGTGCCGCGGTCGGTGGGGTCGAGGCCGACGGTCATCGTCTCGGCGCCGATCACCAGCACGTAGTCGAACGAACCGGCACGGATCAGGTCGGCGGCGACACCGAGCCCGTAGCAGAAGCCACCGCAGCCGGACGTTAAATCGAAGGCGGCGACACCGTTGAGCCCGAGGTCGAAAGCCACCGAGGGGGCGCCGTGTGGGGTGAGCTTGAGCCAGCTCGAGGTGCACAGGATGACCGCGCCGATCTTGCTTCGATCGATCGGGGTGTTGTTCAGGGCGCGCTCACCCGCGGCCACGGAGATCGACCGGATCGTCTCGTCGCCACTGATCCAGCGCCGGTTGTGGATACCGGTGCGCTCGAAGATCCAGTCGGGCGTCGAGTCGAGGGTCTCGCACACTTCGGCGTTGGTGACGATGCGCTGCGGACGGTAGGCACCGATCCCGAGCATCGCGACGTTGTCGCGACCTTTGTTTACTGCAATGCTCACCACAGGTGACTCACACGTCCTTCAGACTGTCCGGACACACCACGTCGTCGTCCGGGTTCGGCGTTGTTCAGGCTATCCCAGGGCAAGATCGTCGAGGCCGAGGATGGATCGATAATCCAGCCCCTCCTCGGCGATCACCTGGTCAGCGCCGGTTTCCCGGTCGACGACAGTGGCAACACCGACCACGATCGCGCCCGCGTCACGCAGCGCGCGCACCGCGGTGAGCGGCGAATTGCCGGTGGTGGTGGTGTCCTCGACAACGAGCACCCGCTTGCCGACGACGTTGGGGCCCTCGATCTGGCGCTGCATGCCGTGTGCCTTGGCGGCCTTGCGGACCACGAAGGCGTCGATCGGGCGGCCCGGCGCGTGCATCACGGCCATCGCGACCGGATCGGCACCCATGGTGAGCCCGCCGACGGCGTCGAAGTCCCAGTCGGCGACGAGCTCGCGCAGCAGGGATCCGATCAGTGGGGCGGCCTGGTGGTGCAGGGTCGCGCGGCGCAGGTCGACGTAGTAGTCGGCCTCCTTGCCCGAGGACAGCGTCACCTTGCCGTGCACGACCGCGAGATCGCGCACGAGGGTGGCCAGCTGGTCGCGATCGGCCTTCGTGAGCGCCTGACGTGCTTGGTCGATCATCTAAGTCATGTCCTTCCGCGTGCGTTGAAGAGTCCGCGATTCATGCGGGTCACCAGGGTGCGCGGGACGAAGCCCGCAACCGCGGTGAGCACCTTGTACTGCACGCCGGGCACGCTGATCACCCGGCCGGAGTCCAGATCTTGCAAGCACCCGTCGACGACCTGATCGACGTCGAGCCACAGGCGCTTGGGCAGGGAACTCATCTCGATGCCCGCGCGCTCGTGGAACTCGGTGTGCACGAATCCGGGGCACAGCGCTTGGATGCGAACACCGGTGCCCACCAATCCACCCGCCAAACCCTCCGTGAAGGATACGACGTAGGCCTTGGAGGCCGAGTAGGTCGACCCCCGTCCGGGGATCAACCCGGCCACACTCGCCACATTCACGATCGAACCCGCGCCCGCCGCGACCATCGGCGGCAGGGCCGCCCTGGTGAGTTGCAGGACCGAGGTGACGTTGACGTCGAGCTGGGCTTGCAGCTCAGCGGGCTCGAGCGTCCAGAATTCACCCGAATGCGCGAAACCCGCGTTGTTGACGAGGAATGCGATGCCGCTCGCGGCGCGGGCGGCGACGCGGGCGCGGTCGTCGTCATCGGCCAGGTCGGCGACGAGGACCTCGGACGAGGTGGCGAAACGGCGGGCCAACTCGTCGGCGAGTTCCCGTAGTCGTTCCTCGTTCCTGGCGACGAGAACCAGGTCGTAGCCGAGGGCCGCGAGGCGGTGGGCGAAGCCCTGCCCGATGCCGGACGTCGGTCCGGTGATCATCGCGACGGGGCGGTGTACGCCGGGCAGGCGCAGAGGACTATCGGTCATCGCAGATCGATTCCGGTCGAGGATGCCGCGACGACTACCGCGGCAGGTGGATCACTTCGGTACAGGGCCCTGGTACGGGCGGAAACCTGGGTGGAACGGCCCGCCCGGCTGGCCCGGCTCCGCGTCGTCGAGCGGTGGCTCGGTGCGGGGACGCGGCTCGGGGACCACGGCCAGCGACGGGCGCTTGGGCGGTTCGCCGAGCGGACGGCGTCCGGGTGCGGGCTGGTCTTCGAATTCGGGGTCGTCGAGATCGGGGTCGTAATCGGCGGGCAGCGCGGGGGCACGGCCGCCGATCGGGGCGCGATCGTCGCGAGGTCGGCCGTCGTCCGGGCGTGCGGCAGCGCCGCGCGTGGGGTGGCGCTCGTCGTCGTCCAAGTCGACCGCGGCACCACGACTGTCGTAGGGCTTGTCGGTCTCGGGCAGGCGGGCCGCCGCGCCTCGGGTGACGTAGGGCTCGTCGTCGGCCTCGAGTTCATCGGGGCCGGGGAAGCGGGCGCGGCCACGCTCGTCGGCGTCGGCGAACTCGTCACGACCCGAGGCGAATTCACGCTCGTCGTCGTCTTCGTCGTACTCGGGCCGGAAACCCGGCGCCAGATTCGCACTGGAGCGCGGGCGGTTGAATTCGTTGGGCTCGGCCACCGGCGGCAGCACGTGCAGCAGGCCGGACAGACGAAGCACCACGTCGATCGCGGTCTCCCAGTCCTTGGATCCGCTGCCGACGGGCAGCATGCCGAGAGTCCAGTTGCCCTCACTCCACAGCATCTGCACGGTGTCGGACAGCGACTCGATGAAGCCGACCATCCGCTGATCCACCGCGTGACGCGCGATCTCCGGATCGGTGGCGAACACGACCCGGTCGCCGATGGCGCCGAGCAGTTCCAGATCGTGGTCCTTCGGCGGCGCGGCGGTCTTGAGCCGCATGTCGACGTCGATCTCGGAGCCGATCTGGCGGCGCACGGCCACCAGGGTCGCCGCGTCCTCCAGGTCGAAGAGCACGAACTTCTCGCCCTTGCGAATACCGGAGACCACATCGACCGCCGAGAGGTAGCCGAGCTTGGCCAGCGCGCCACGACGCCACGTCGAGGCGAGGGCGGGCTCCACCGACACGTAGGTGTAGCCCTGGGACTTCGCCCACACCTGTCTCGCGTGTCCGGTGCGCTGCCGCTGGACCCGATCGAAATACAGCAGAACTACCGCACCCACGAGTGCGATCGCTGCTAACCCGAACCACATAGCCGTCATCGTCGCCTAGCCTATCCAGCCGTCGCCGTGATTGCCCGGTAGCACCGGGGATTCGACGCGCGGGTCGCTCATCGGGGGCCGCCCGGCAACGCCGTACTGATGATGATCTTGGCGTGGATCGACCCATCTGGGTTCTTGTCGCCCTGCACCATAACCATGTCGCCGACGGGAAGCTCGCTCGCCTTCGTGCTGGTCAGCGAGATCACCTGGGTGGCATCGTCGATCAGCACCCGAACGTCGGATCCGCCGAGGGTGCTCATGGTGATCTCGGTGCCGGTATTGGCGGTGATGCTGCCCATGGTGGCGCCGAGATCTTCGCCGCCGCCGAGGCCCGGCAAACCGGGCAGACCACTCGCGCTCGGCGGCGCGCCCGGCGTGGTCTGTTTCATCGTCGGCGGGGCGAACGGTTGAGTGGACGTCGGCGCCGAAGCGGTGTTGTCGTCCGAGCCGTTGCCGCTCAGCACGAGCCCGGCCAGCACCCCACCGACCGCGATCAACGCCAGCACGCCCAAGCCGAGGGCGATCCACAAACCGGTGTGGCGTTTGGGCGGTTCTTCCTGGTCACCGTCCTGCGGACGCGGTGGATAACCCGGTGGCGGCCCGGCGGGATAGCCCTGGTCGTACCCGGGCGGCGGCGCCTGGTAGCCCTGGTCGTAGCCGGGCGGCGCCTGCTGCGGCGGGGGTTGACCTGCGGGGTAGCCACTTTCGTAGGGACCCCATTGAGCATCGTGTGGCGGCAACGCCTGCGTCGGGTTCGACGGTTGCCCCCACTCGTCGAACGAGTTGCCTTTGTACGGCGTGGTCGAGTCGGAGCCCGGCGAACCCAGCCGTTCGGTCGGCGAATCCTCCGGGCGTTGCCCCCACGGATCGTTCGGGTTCGTCATGGGCTCCAGGGTAGGACAGCCCGGCGCGTTTGGGAGGTCCCTACGCACCGGGCTGTGGACAAATCACGAGCTGTGCACAACTTCGCGTTCGACGACGAGCTTGTCGGTGGCGTTGTCCACACTCACTTTCACGGTGTCACCGTCGGCGACCGAACCGGAGAGGAGTTCCTTGGCCAGGCTGTCGCCGATGGCCTGTTGGATCAGCCTGCGCAGCGGTCGCGCGCCGTAGGCCGGGTCGTAGCCGCGCACGGCGAGCCACTGCTTGGCCTCCTCGGTGACATCGAGGGTCAACCTGCGCTGCGAGAGCCGCTTCTGCAGCTGACGCAGGTTGATGTCGACGATCGATTCCAGCTGCTTCGCGTCGAGCGCGTGGAACATCACCACATCGTCGAGCCGGTTGATGAACTCCGGCTTGAACGCGCGGCGCACCGCCTCCATCACCTGATCGTGGTCGCCACCGGCGCCGAGATTGGAGGTGAGGATGAGGATCGTGTTGCGGAAGTCGACCGTGCGACCCTGGCTGTCGGTGAGCCTGCCTTCGTCGAGAACTTGCAACAAAATGTCGAAGACGTCCGGGTGCGCCTTCTCGATCTCGTCGAACAGCACCACCGAATACGGCCGCCTACGCACCGCTTCGGTGAGCTGGCCGCCCTGGTCGTAGCCGACATATCCGGGCGGCGCGCCGACGAGGCGGGCCACCGAGTGCTTCTCGCTGTACTCGCTCATGTCGATACGCACCATGGCGCGCTCGTCGGCGAACAGAAAGTCCGCCAGCGATTTCGCCAGCTCGGTCTTGCCGACGCCGGTCGGTCCGACGAACAGGAACGAGCCCGTCGGCCGGTTCGGATCGGCGACACCGGCACGTGCCCTGCGCACCGCGTCGGAGACCGCCTGCACCGCCTCTTCCTGCCCGACGACGCGCCCCGCTACCTCGGATTCCATCCGCAGCAGCTTGGCGGTCTCGCCTTCGAGCATCCGGCCGACTGGCACCCCGGTCCAGGCCGAGACAACATCGGCGATGTCGTCGGGAGTCACTTCCTCGTTGAGCATCACGTCACCGTCGGACGCTGCGGCACTGGCCTTTTCGGCGTCGGCGAGCTCCTTCTCCAGGTCGGGAATGCGCTTGTATCGCAGCTCGGCGACCTTGCCGAGATCACCGTCGCGCTCTGCCCGCTCCGACTCCCCGCGCAGTGCCTCCAGCTGCTCCTTGAGCCCGCGCGCCGAATCGAGGGCGTTCTTCTCGTTCTGCCAGCGGGTGGTGAGCTGGCTGAGCTTCTCGCGGTCGTCGGCCAATTCCTGACGCAGCTTCTCCAGCCGCTGCTCGGACGCGGCGTCGGTCTCCTTCTCGAGCGCCACCTCTTCGATCTCGAGGCGCCGTACCGCCCGCTCGATCTCGTCGATCTCGACGGGACGCGAGTCGAGTTCCATCCGCAGGCGCGACGCCGATTCGTCGATCAGGTCGATCGCCTTGTCTGGCAGGAATCGCGAGGTGATGTAGCGGTCCGACAGCGTCGCGGCCGCCACCAGCGCCGAATCGGTGATGCGCACGCCGTGGTGCACCTCGTAGCGTTCCTTGATGCCGCGCAAGATGCCGATGGTGTCGGCCACCGACGGCTCGCCGACCAGCACCTGCTGGAATCGCCGTTCGAGCGCCGCGTCCTTCTCGATGTACTTGCGGTACTCGTCGAGGGTGGTCGCGCCGACCAGGCGCAGCTCGCCGCGGGCCAGCAGCGGCTTGATCATGTTGCCCGCGTCCATCGCCGAGTCGCCGGTGCCGCCCGCGCCGACGATGGTGTGCAGCTCGTCGATGAAGGTGATGATCTCGCCCGCGCTGTTCTTGATGTCGTCGAGCACGGCCTTGAGCCGCTCCTCGAATTCACCGCGATACTTCGCGCCCGCCACCATCGCACCGAGGTCGAGGGACACAACCTTCTTGTTGCGCAACGACTCCGGCACATCGCCTTCGATGATGCGTCGCGCCAGACCTTCGACGATGGCGGTCTTGCCGACGCCGGGTTCGCCGATGAGCACGGGGTTGTTCTTGGTGCGCCTGCTCAGGACCTGCACCACGCGTCGAATCTCGGTGTCGCGCCCGATCACCGGGTCGAGTTTGCCCGCGCGGGCCAGGTCGGTGAGGTCTGTGGAGTACTTCTCCAGTGCCTGGTAGCTGGCTTCCGGATCGGCGCTGGTGACCCGGCCGCTGCCGCCGCGGACAGCGGTGAACGCGTCGCGCAGGGCCTCCGGGGTGGCGCCGTGCTTCCGCAGCAGCTGAGCGACATCCGAAGCGCCTTCAGCCAACCCGACCAGCAGGTTCTCGGTGGAGACGAACTCGTCGCCGAGCTCGGTGGCGAGCTGCTGGGCGGCGGTCATCGCGGCCAGTACCTCACGGCCCAGCTGCGGTTTGGTGGTGGCGCCGGTGGCACGCGGCAGACGGTCGACGAGGGCGCCCGCCTCACGTTCGACTGTCGCCGGATCGACCCCGATGGCCTTGAGCAACGGTGCGGCGATGCCATCGGTTTGATCCAGCAACGCCACCAGCAAGTGTGCCGGACGGATCTCCGGATTGCCCGCCGCCGCGGCGGCCTGAAGGGCGGCGGTGAATGCCGCCTGCGTCTTGGTGGTGGGATTGAACGAGTCCACGAATCTCCCTTGTGTGTGTTCGGTATCGACTTGTTCAACGCTCACAAAGTTGAGTCTGTTCCGCTCAACTCTAAAAACTTTCAGCGGACTTCGGATCCGCGCTTCACGCTACGCTGCGACACCACCGAAGACGACCAATCACTGCATGTCGGACGGCTATCCACCTAGGATTGCGGTGCCCGGCTCACCCCCGATGCGAGGAGTTCACCCCCATGCGCGCGATCGTGGTTCAGAAGTTCGGCGCCACACCCGAGCTCGCCGATGTACCGGTCCCCGCCGCGGGGCCCGGTGAGGTTCAAGTGGCGCTCGACGCGGCCGGGGTCAACCCGTTCGACCTGAAGATGGCCGACGGCATCCTGGAGGGCAAGATGCCCACCGACTTCCCGATGATCCTCGGCGTCGACGGCGCGGGCACCGTCTCGGCGATCGGCACCGGCGTCACCAAGTTCGAGGTCGGCGACAAAGTGGTCGGCAAATTCCTGACCGCGCCTGCGGGACACGGCAGCTGGGCGCAGTACGCCACAGTCCCCGAAGACGCGACCCTCGTCCCGATCCCCGACGGCGTCACCACGGTGGCCGCGGCGGCACTGCCGGTCGCCGGCGTGACAGCCCAGGATCTGGTCGACGCCGCGCATATCCAACCCGGCCACACGGTGCTGATCGTCGGCGCGACGGGCGGAGTGGGGTCGTTCCTCGTTCAGCTGGCCAATATCGCGGGCGCCCATGTCATCGCGACCGCCCGAGGCGATGCCGCCGACCAGGTCGCACGCCTCGGCGCCGCCGAAACCGTCGACTACACCCAGGCCCGCCCCGCCGACCCGAATTTCGTCGACCCGGACCCGGCCACCCGCCAGGACTCGAACGTCACCGGCGCCGTCCGCTTCACACACCCCGACGGGATCGACGTACTGTTCGACTTGATCAGCGCAGCAGGCGATTTCGCCTCCCACGCCACCCTCGTCCGCCGAGGCGGACACGCCTACTCGACGACCTGGGCGGCCGACGAAGGCACGCTCCGCGAACGCGACATCACCGGCGGCAACTTCGAATCCAAAGGCCGCTCACCAGAATTGAGCCGCCTGCTGTCCCGCGTCGCCGCTGGCGATGTGGTTGTTCCGGTGCAGATTACGGTGCCACTAGAAGCTGCTCCCGCCGTGCTCGGCCAGGGCAGCGCACGCGGAAAGACCGTCCTCGCCATCTGATTCACTGCACATTGCCCGCTTGGGGCTACACCGCCGCGACGCCGGACGAGCGCTCACCGTCAGCGGGGGAGGTAGGTGCCGGTGCGGGCCTTGGTGGCTGTGGTGGTGAGGATGGTGGCGAGGGTGGTTTTGATTCGGGTGGGGGTGGTGGGTTTGGCTATGAAGGTGGTTTCGCCGTAGAAGACGTAGCGGCCGTCGCCGGGGATGTCGTGGAGTTGGAAGTCGTCTCGGCCTTCGGTGTGGCGGTTGTCGACGCTGGCGTTGGCGTAGACGCCGATGTGGGTGAGGGTGGTGGTGGGTTTCGCCAGGAAGGATTCGAGTTGTTCTCGGGGGGTGGGGTTCCAGCGGTCGCGGACGTCGGGGCGGGGGGCGGCGAGTTCTGCTGCGGTGACGCGGATTTCGCGGCCTTTGCCGGGGGCGACTTTGGGGAGGGTGGAGAGGACGGCGGCGGCCAAGGCCTCGGGGTCGAACAGGTGGAGGGTGATGTCGCCGGGGTTGGTGTCGTCGCCGGGGGCCTGGACGGCGAGGGAGGCGTAGGTGTCGCGGGCGCCGCCGTGGGCTCGGATCGTTTTGACGCCCTTGGACGCGCCCGCGACTTCGACGCGGGCGTGCGGGGCGAGCAGGGCGGCCATGGCGCGGTCGAGATCGCTGTCGAACTCGGCCATCAGGTTCTCGGCGGCCTTGCTGCGCAGGCGCAGGACCTCGGCGTGGGTTTCGACGTCGGTGTGGCGGTGATGCAGGGGGTACGGGAGGACATCGCGGCCCGCGGCTTCCCACAGGGTGCGGAAATCTAACGCGGTGAAATGCCAGGTACGCACGGGAGATCTACTCTGTTCCATCAGGATTGGCGACTAGTCTGCGCCGATGACGGGCGGGACCATCTTGGGCAGGGTGTCCAGACCGGTGAGTTCGTCACCGTGTTCCTGAGTGATGAGGTAGTCGGGGATGCCCTTGGTCGATTCGTCGTCCTTGCCGCCGCCCTTGCCGGCGCCGGGGCTCATCATGCCGGGCGTGCCGGAGCGGCCGACTGTGCCGGAACCCGTGCCGGTGCCGCGGCCCGCGGTGGTGCCGGCAGCCGTCGGACTTCCTGGTACCGCTCCACCGGGAGAGCCCGCGCCCGGTGTGCCCGAGCCAGGGGACCCGCCGCCGGGAGAGCCTGCGCCACTAGGTGATCCGGAAGGCGAGCCCGAGCCGGGGATGGTCGAGCTCGGGGTGGTCGAGGCGGGGGTAGTCGAACCCGGCTCCGTCGACTGAGGAGTGGTCGATTCGGGGGTGGTCGAGTCGTCTGTCGAGTCGTCGGTGTCGTCGGTGACGTCCGGGTCAGTGGTGGGAGTGGTCGACGCCGGTGTGGTGGTCGGAGTCGTCGTGGGCTGAGTGGTGGGCTGGGTTGTCGAGCCCTGGGTAGTGGATTGTGTTGTGCTGCCGGTTATTCCAGGTTCGCCGCCGCCATTTTCGATGGTCTTCGGGATAGGGATCACCGGGACCTTGGTGTCGGACTCGTACACCACTGGGGCGTAAACGGTTTGGAGAATACGAACGGCTTCGATGCGCGCGTTCTCTTGCGCGACATCGTCATCGCGCCACCCCCGGCCGGTGAGCAGGGCGCCGACATTGTCGAGGCCGCTGCGGTGTTCGGGCTCGTGTGGGACGAGACGTTTCGTAGGCTCGAGGCCGGTGCGGAGTTCGTCCAGTTTTGTGGCGGTGAGCGCGGCCGCAGTGGTGACCTTCTTGCCCGTGGTGTCATAGGCCGCGACGGTTTGCGCGGCGGCGTTCGCCGCGGAACCTGTCCAGACGTCCGGGGCCATGCCGCGAGCTATCTGCTTGCGGAACTCGTCGAGGGAAGTGCTGTTGCGAGTGGAGATTTCGTTCCACGCGCCGATCAGACTGTTGACGGCGTCGAGGTCGATCTTGTCGACCTTGGCACGCAGTTCCGCGACAGTTCCCGGGAAACCATCGTTCCTCGCCACGGTGGCGGGACGGTAATCACCGTCGAAGCCGAGGTCGCCCGCCTTCTTTCGGTTGCTATCTCGCTGAGTGTTGTACTTGTTCTGGATATCCGCGATTTCGGAGCTGTCGAGGTCGCCGTCGTCGCCGGAGAACGGGGACATGACGAAGTCGCGGAGGTTGCCGAATAGGTCGATGCCGCTGATGCTCTGCATACCGGTCATGTCAGCTCACCTGCTCGGTGATGTAGTCGAGGGCGTTGGCGTTCTCGATGTCCTTGCCTGCGATTCGTTTGAAGGAGATCGCGAAGACTTCGCGGAGCTCTTTCACGGCTTCGATGTCTTTCAGGATGACGTTATCGATCGAGTTCTCGTCGCCGGTCGCCTGCAAAAGGAATTTCTTCTCGAGGTCCTTGCCGATCTGGAAATCACCGAATCCGCTGACCGCCTGCGCTCGGCGGGTGGCGCCGCGGAGCGAATCGAGGTCGGCGATCCGCTTATCGCAGGCTTTGTACATGTGGTAGGCCGCATCCTCGCTGTTCAGATAGACCTCACCCGAGCGGACCTGCCCCAGCAGTTGCGTATACGGCGACGTTCCAGTCATTTGTGCCTCCCCGGTCACTTCGGAAATGTCGGCGCGAGCGTCTCCCCAACCCGCGCCAGAGATACGCAAGGGTCAGTCAACCCGTCGAGGCTCGCGCGGTTCAGAACCTGTAGTTGGACCACACCCTGACCCGCAGGGAACACCACGTCGCAATCGAGCTGCTTCGATGCGCCCTCAACTCGGAACTCCCGTCCGGGCCGCCCCGCGATCGTGACGTCGCGAAAGTCGACGTTGCCCGGCTTCGTTTCGAACTCATCTGCGGTCTTAGCGGTCGAATAGACGGTGATGGCGAAGCTGCGCCCTTCCCATCCACAGATCTCCCACCCCGACTGCGGAACCCCCGCGACGCCCTTCTCCTCCGTCGCCGGATCCACCCCCGCCTCCGTCAACGCAGCATCGGAAATCTCCGTGCACGGATTCCACAACACCGGCTTGGCCGTGGTGGTCGCCCCCTTCGACGTCGACTCCCCCGAGTCACACCCCGCCAACCCGACAACCGCCAAACCGGCAACCACCAACGCCGTACCTGCGCGTTTCATCCCCACCCCTTCCGCCCGAGCACTGCCTTGACCAGGCACATTAGCACGGTCAACCGACCAGAGCCGGGGCCGCGTAGGTTGTCTGAGCATGAGCGAACTTCGACTTTCGGCGCCCTTCGACGGGCGTGATCCCGAGGGCAAACCGGTGGTGAACCGGTCGGCGGTGGACTCCGATATCCAGGATCGGGTGCTGTCCTACCTCGAGCACGCGCCGGTGATTCTGAGCGCCCGCAGCCACGACGCCGACGAGTTCGACCCCGCCCAGCGCGACGTGCCGTTGAACTTCCACACCGACGGCGCGTTCGTCTGGCCCGGCGCTGTCCCCTACTACCTCCGCAAGTACGGGCTGCCGCCGGAGGCCGCGTTGGTCCAGCACATCGTGGGCAAGGGGTTCGAGATCGGGGAGGTCGACGAGGGTGCGCGGCAGGCGGCAGTGCAGAAGGTCACCGGCTGACCCGGTCTCGATGCGGGGGCTGCACGTCAGCGTCACGCCCACATTCGATGTCGCCCGGGCCGGGCTACCAGCTTCGGTGCACGGTTGCCTTGGGGCCGGTCACCAGGCTGTTCGCCGGAACGTCGTCGGCGACGACAGCACCCGCCGCGATCACCGAGTCACGGCCGATGCTGACGCCGGGCAGGATCATCGCGCCCGCGCCGATCCACACGTTCTCCGCGACGTCGATCGGCGCACCGGTGAGAAACTTCCGGCGTTCCTCCGGGTCGACGGGGTGGCCCATCGTGATGAAGGTGGCTTTCGGGCCGACCATCACTCCCCGGCCCAACCGGATCCCGGCGTAGTCGAGGAAGGTGCAGCCCTGGTTGATGAACACGCGCTCGGCCAGGTCCAGGTTCAGGCCGTGATCGGTGTAAAAGGGCGGGTAGATCGTGAGCCCTGTCGGCAGCGCACGGCCGAGGATCTCTTCGAGCAGCGCCGCCTTCCCCGACTCGTTTTCGAAGGGCAGCGAGTTCAGCCGGGACGTCAACGCGCTGACCTTCAGCACCCGCTCGTGCATCGCCTTGAACTCGGCTCCGAGCACCCGTTCACCCTGGGCCAAGAGTTCGGGATCGTGAATCAACATGAGATTGTCGCTCGCCATCGGTCGATTCTCACGCACCCCGTTCCGATAAGGAAAGCTACGGTATGCGCGCTCGAATCTGCCGACGGAAGCTAGTGGTGCGCAAGGCATCTCGATCGGGTAGCGTCGCGCACAGTGGGAGTTCGGACAGCTATGACGGGGGAACCCATGGTTGACATTCTGCAGGTGGACGCGGACGCGCTGCGGGAGCTGGGCAAGACATTGACGGGGCAGGCCGATCTCCTCACCGGCATCACCTTGGATGTCACCGTCACCATGCCGGGCTCGCCCGTCCACAGCGTCACCACAGCGATCGATGAGAACGCGGAGGCCGCGTTCCACGCGATGGGCGACCGCATCGGGCAGATGGCCCGCGTAGCCGGTTCCGGCGCGAAGACATACGAAGAAGTCGACCAGGCCTTCGGAGAACAATCCCGAAAGCTGGCGTGAGTCGACCGTGGCGACAATCAGTCATGTGCGAGGCTGCCAGCCCTCGACCATGGTGACCTTCAGCACGGCCCTCACGACGGGCACCGGCGAATTCACCAAACAGGTCGGCAATATGGCCTCCGCCGTCGATAAGACCGTGACCGGATGGAAGGGCGTCGCGAGCGCGGCGGCGTCGGCCGGTTCGGTCTCGCAGAAATTGATCGGCACCCGAATCGACGAAGTGGTCACCTCCGTCGCGGAGTACTACAAGACCTTCGGAACCCGGCTGGACGGGACGCGCACGTCGGTACTCGACATCGTCGACAATGCCGCGCCCGCGGCAGGCATGAAGGTCGCCGACGACGGCACCGTCACGCCGCCGAAGTATCCGGCGACCGAAGGCACGATGATGACCTTCATCATGCAGGCCAAGCTCAATAGTCAGGCGTCCTTTTTCCAGTCCCAGCTGACGGGATTGCTCAAAGACTTCAGCGACGCCGAGCAGCATGCCGCCACCGCGATCAAACTCGGCGTCGACGCGCTGCAGAAGCTCAAAGACAAACCCACCGTGTCGATACCGGATCTACCCTCGTTGACCACCACCCCGGACGGCCGATACCGGATCGGCGACCCGAAGGCGCCGAAACTCAAGCATGACGACACCTTCATCTACAACTCGAAGGACTCCAACTTCGGGGACTGGCTCGACAAGCAGAAGTGGCAGGCCAAGCTGCTCGGCGGCGAGTACGTCAAGTCCGAATTGGACGATGCCACCGCGTTGTACCGGCACTACTGGGACAACAACGGCGAGAAGATCGCCTTCGACTACGACGAGGCCTACAAGGAAGATCCCACGGTTCGTGGCTCCGTCGATACCGAGGTCGCCAACATGGCCGCCGCCGCGGACTATTTCGCGAGGACGGGCAACAAGAACTTCAAAATCACCGGTGATCCGACAACCGGCAGTACGAGTACCGAGAATTGGCAGAAGACGATCGGCGATTACCAGCAATGGAGCCACGCCAATGCCCGCGTCGAAGGTAACCGGGTGGTCATGGATGTCACCGTGGAAGCGGCGGACTACTACAATTTCGACAAGGACAAGAGCGATATCGCCACCGGCGCACCGGATTCGGACAACGGTCGCTTCGCCGAGATAGGCTGGGCCAAACCGTTCGAATCGCACGGCAGCGTCACTCGGACGGTGTCCTGGGAACTCGGGCAGCCACCGTCGAGCGGCGTCGTGGCTGACACGTCGAGCCCCGACCGCAACCCGGGTCGCGAGGACCGCTCCGACGGCCGCAACGACGGCGACAGCGGCCGCATGCCCGACAACGATCGCAGCACCGGAGAGGGTCGCCCGAAGTGAGAACACCGCAGCGCGTCGCCGCGATACTGGCGATTTCGCTCGCCACGCTGGCCGTGTTCGGCTGTTCCACCGCACCTTCCGACTCGAATTCGCAGGAAAGGACCAGCAGCGTGTCCAACGAACTGCGCCGCGACCCGGAGCCGATGCAGAAGTACTTCCCGCTCATCGGCAAGCCGGTCGAGGTGTTCTGGCTTGGCCGCAACAACGCGGGTGGCGCGCCCGGCCTGACCACCTACTGGGTCGAGGCGGTCGTCGAACTCGAACCCGACACCGCCGCCGCCCTGCGCACCGGCCTCGTCGCGCAGGCACAGCCACCGGCCCTGCCGGACGTGTTGCGCACCGAGGTGCCCGCGGGCTCGTACGTCACCAGTCCCGAATTCGATACCGCGCTCGGCGGCTCCGCCGAATGGAACGGCACCGCGACCGGATACCTGCACACCGAGAAACCGATCCTGGTATTCACCGCGACCTCCGGCGGCTGAGATGGCGAGTCGACACGACGAGCTCGGCCTCAAAGTCCAGCGGGCCCAGCATGCGCTGGAGAAGATCCGTGGCATCGGCACGGTCGACGGGGTGACCGTCGAGGTCGATGCCGACAGCCAGGTGGTCGCGGTGAGCGGCCCGCACGGCGAGAAGATCCTCGCAGCGTATCGGCTCGCAGTACTGGAGATGCAACCCCGAGTCACCGCCGCGATGCGCGAACTCGCGGCCGATCCCCGGGTGGAATCGACAATGGCGTTCATCGCCGACGATGCCGTCGCGATCGAGCTTCCGCGGCCCGAACCCCTCGACGAGGAAGACGAAGCCAGCATCTTCGAACGCGGCTGGTAGCCCCCACCCAAGATCACCGACGCGTATCGATGACGGGGAGATCGCGCTGATCGGGAGTGCGGGGTTTACGATCCGTGCTGCTGGGAACGGGCGTGATGAGCATCCCCGCACCGAGATGATGGTTTCGGGCCATACTGGTAACAGCCGCGTCGCAGACGGGGCCACTTTGCAGCAACTGTAGAGAAACGGAGCTTGACGACGTGGATGCGCGTTCGCTTGCGCTGGTCCGCGCCGATTTCCGCGGGGTGGCCGAGTCACCCGGTGGTTCCGAGCGGCTGATCAGTGCTTTTTATGGTCACCTGTTCGCGCAGGACCCGAGGTTGCGTGAGCTGTTTCCGCCTGCCATGGACATGCAGGCCAAGCGGATCACGACGGCGGTGCAGTTCGTCCTCGACCATCTCGAGGACTTCGAACGCGCCCAACGCTTCCTCGAGCAACTTGCCCGCGACCATCGCAAGTACGGGGTCGAGGCCGACCACTACGACCTGGCCGGACGCGCGCTGCTCGCGGCGCTGCGCACCTTCCACGGCAACCGCTGGACCAGAGAGCTCGACGAAGGCTGGCGTGACATCACGCTGTTGATCTCGGCGTCGATGGCGATCGGCGCCAACGAGGACACGTCGCAGCCGTACTGGGACGCGACCGTGGTGGGGCATCGGCGGGTGCTCGACGACCTGGCGATCGTGCGGTTACAGGCCGACGGGCCCATTCCGTTCAAGGCCGGACAGTTCGTGCCGGTCGCGGTGCCGCAGCGGCCGAATATGTGGCGATACTTCTCCCCCGCCATCCCCGCGAACCCGTATGGCGAGATCGAATTCCATGTGCGGCGGATCAGTGGTGGCTGGGTGAGTCCGGCGATCGTCAACGACACCAAGGTCGGGGACCGGTGGAAGATCGCCGGGCCGCTCGGCGGGTTGCACGTGGACCGGGAGTCGGGGCGCGATGTGCTGATGATCGGCTCCGGCACGGGGATCGCGCCGTTGCGAGCGCAGCTGATCGAGATGAGTCAGCGGGGGATCAATCCGCGCGTGCACTTCTTCATCGGCGGGCGCTATCCCGGCGACCTCTACGACGTGGACAACATGTGGCAGCTCTCGCAGTCCAATCCGTGGTTGACCGTGGTGCCGGTATGCGAGGAACGCACCAATCCCTGGTGGTATCCCCAGGATTCGGGCGAGACGCCGATGGGCATGCCTCGTCGGCTGGTCGGTAATCTGGGGGCGGTGGTGACCAGCTTCGGCGCGTGGTCGGACCGTCAGATCCAGATCGCGGGATCGTCGGCGATGATCGCCAACACTCGTTACGCGCTCCAGCGGGCCGGTACACCGAGTGAGATCATCGCAGCCGATCCTGTCTGAACCCGCCCGCGACATCGCGAAAGAGGCTGATGAGCAACGCTTTTCCTGACCCCGCATGGACGGCTACCGTCGTCGGCCACCACCGCCTGCGCCACGATCTCGCCGTGATCCGGCTGATCGGTGATTTCGTACCGTTCGAGCCGGGCGGTTCGGTAGAGGTCGAGGTGCCGCAGCATCCCGGGGTGCGACGGCGGTTCTCCCCCGCGCTGCCGCCCTCGCTGGACGGCAAGCTCGAGTTCCATGTGCGGACGGTGCCCGGTGGGTGGTGTTCGAGTTCTATCGTCGCCGACACCAAACCCGGTGATCAGTGGCGAATCAATGCTCCCCATGGGGTTTTCGCGGTTGATCCCGATGCTGTCGAGGTGGTGATGATCGCCGGCGGTACCGGGCTGGCGCCGATGCGCGCCCAGATCCTGGACCTGGCTCGCCGTGACACTCCGCCGCGCACCTACCTGTTCTTCGGTGGCCGCTCGCCTCGCGACCTCTATGCCAATGACATGCTGTTCCTGCTGGCGGGCGAATTGCCTTGGCTTTCGGTCATTCCGGTTGTCGAAACCCCGGATGATCCCGCGGTGCGCGATGAATGGCACGAGCAGACCCGCTCCGACGTGGGCTTCGGGCCACAAGAAATGCTCCACGGCACCCTCGCCGACGTCGCCGCCGCCCACGGCCCCTTCACCAAGAACCAAGTCCTGGTCTGCGGCTCACCCGCGATGGTGCGCACCACCGTCGACCGCCTGATCGAAACAGGCACTCCCCCGGCGAACATCATCTCCGAAGGCGCCTGACATCGCGGGGGCCGGTTTCGCGACCGGCCCGCGGGAATGACAGGTCAGAACAAGGGGTCGTGGCGGATTGATTGAGCTTGGGTTCCTGCGGGAATGACAAGTCAGAACAAGGGGTCGTGGCGGATTGATTGGGCTTGCGTGCCTGCGGCCATGAGGCGGAACTTGGTGGTTTGGACCATCGAGGGGGAGCCGACGATCTGGACGTCGCGGTCCGCCCACGGGCCGTAGCTGGCCACCACCTTGCCGATTTGGCCGGTCATGCGGGGCTCGAGGCCGGGGAACTCGGGGTGGGGTTCGCCGGAATCGAAGTACCACCAGGGGTTTTCGTCACTTTCGGTGACGGGGGTGACGGTGAGCCACTTGTTGGCGATGGCGAGTTGGCTCAGGACCTGGAGGTCGTAGAGGTCGCAGGGGTGGTGGCCGCCGACGAACAGGTGGACCTTCGGGTTCACCCGGCGCTGAGCCATCGCCATGATCTGCGCGCGCAGGGGGGCGATGCCGGTGCCGCAGCCGACCATCAGCATCTTGCGTTTGGTGTTACGCGGCACGCCGAGGCCGCCGAGGGGGGAGCCGAGCGCCCACTGATCGCCGACGGCGGTGTGCGCGACCATGGCGGGGCTGACCCAGCCGCCGAGCACCCCGCGAATGTGGAACTCGATCTCGCCGTTGGGATTGGCCGGGTTCGCGGGCGAGAGATAGCGCCACATCCGCGGCCGCGAGGGGATCTGCACGCTGAGATACTGACCGGCGGCGTACTGCATCGGCATGTCGAGCTGGACCCGAACGATCGAGAGGTTGCGCAGCACCTCGCGATGTTCGACGACGGTGCCCGTCCAGGTAGCCGGTGTGGTCTCCTTGTCGGCCGCGCTGATCATGGCGCCGCTGATGGTGGCAAGGCCCTCGTCCCACGCGGTGGCGACCTCATCGGTCCACATCTCCGCGCCGGCGAACAACCGCATGGCCGACTTCAACGAGTTGGCCACGGCCACATAGTGAGCCGGTTGCACGCCGTACTTACGATGGTCGCGCCCGAGCTGGGCCAGGAACGGCAGCAGCTTGTCGGGCTCCTCTAGGCGGTCGAGGGCGAAGGAGATCGCCGTGACCAGTCGGTCGCGCTGGGAATCCATGGCAGCCGGGAAGTAGTCTCGGACACCGGGGTAGTCCGTGAAGAGGATCGAGTAGAACGACCTCGACAGCTTCTCTGGTCCACCTTCTTCCGCAGCAACCGCCTTGAACGTAGTACGGATCAAAGCGACAGTCCGCGAATCCATATGTGTCACAACCTCGTTTCGCCATCGAACGCTAGCCGCGCCGGCGAGTGACGGGCTGGGAGGACACTCGTCAGCAGCCGATGCGAGAAGTCTAGGCGAGGTTTGCCAGCTTAGGAATCGTACTCTTAAACATCACGCATGTAATTCCTGAAATACCAGGCGGTTCCCAGCAGTTTCTCATGGAAACATACCTTGGGTCCGTAAATTGAGGGTGAACACTTGCTCACGATTTCTCAAAGTACCCGGCATTCCATGCAATTGGAGACCAACGCGCCTGGTAGAGCGACCTTTCCGCTACAACGGCGGGATGTCGTAACCCGACGCGCCGAGCCATGACACGCAGGGTAGGCACACCGGAGCGGCTGGTCGGGGACGGCGAATTGCCTTCCGATTGAGCCGAATTCAGCATCCCGCCAGCAAACTTTTGGACGTTCGTAGTGACAAATCCCCACCTCAGCGCGCCGCAACGCTACTTCCGATCAGCAGGATCATGAATAAGTGAGTTGCTGGAGAGTCACCAGCCGGTCGCCGGGGGTTGACCGGAGACCGACGAGCCCCCAGCTCGCATCCACCACAGCGGATGGGCGAACCGGAGGCTCGTCGAATCGAAGACGGCTCAGCGACGATGCCGTGGCTGCCACACCACGAGCGCGGTGCTGCGCGCCGGCGGCGACAGATCGGGCCGGTAGCCCGCCCGCAACCGCTCCATCTCCGCGCTCATCTCCTCGACGCGCTGCTGCAACGCCTCCACCTGATTGGTGAGCTCGATGATGCGCTTGATGCCGGCGAGGTTGACGCCCTCGTCCTGCGACAGGCGCTGCACTTCGCGCAGCACCTCGACATCGCGGGCCGAATAACGGCGTCCGCCACCCGATGTCCGTTGCGGGGTGACCAGACCCAGCCGGTCGTAGGTACGCAACGTCTGCGCGTGCATCCCCGCCAGTTGAGCCGCCACCGAGATCATGAAGAACTCGGCACGCGAGGTGGCGCCCGAAACAGACTTCGGATCCGGGCTATCCGCGCCTCTCCCTACACCCTCCGTGGTCACGCTGCGCTACCTCCTCCGGGCGCTGAGCTCGATGCGCGGGGACATCAAGCACCCGCCCATCCTGCACGCGGTTCGAAGCCACTGGCCTTCTCCGCCTCCTGATACCGCTTGAGCGCATCGGTGGCGTCGGAGTCGAGCGATTGCGGTACCGCGACCTTCACCGTGACCAGCAGGTCACCGGCACCGCCCGCCGCACCGCGCTTGGGCACACCACGACCACGAACTCGCAGGATACGCCCGTCGGCGGTGCCCGGGGGCACCTTCACGCCGACCCGGCCGTCGAGCGTCGGTACGGAAACTGTTGTCCCCAGTACCAATTCGCTGTAGCTCACCGGGAGCACCAGGGTGAGGTCGTCGCCCTGACGGCCGAAGACCTTGTCCTGGCTGACGTGCACGGTGACATACAGATCGCCCGAAGGCGCACCGCGCAGACCCGCCTCGCCCTGACCGGCCAGCCGGATCTTCTGACCGTCGCTGACACCCGGAGGGATCCGGACGGTGATGGTGCGGGTGCGGTTCTGGATACCGGTGCCGGAGCAGTCGGTGCACGGGTCGTCGATGATCGACCCGGTGCCGCGGCAGTCGTCGCAGGGCTCGCTGAAACCGAACGCGCCCTGATTACGGCTGACCACGCCTGCGCCGTTGCAGTGCGGACACACGCGCGGGCTGGTGCCCGGCTTGGCGCCGCTGCCGTGACAGGTGGTGCACGGCGAGGGACTTGTCATCCGCAGCGGAACGGTGACGCCCTGGGCTGCCTCGCGGAAACCCAGGGTCGTCTCGGTCTCCACGTCGGAGCCGCGACGCGGACGAGCCGCCGCCCGGCCGCCGGCGCCACCCCGGTTGAACAACCCGCCCAGCAGATCGCCGAGCCCGCCGTCGCCCGCGGCGGCGGTGCCACCGGCCTGACCGAAGATGTCGCCGATGTTGAAGTCCTGCGAGAAGCCGCCGCCCGCACCGGGGTTGAACCCGCCGCCGCCGTAGGCCCGTCCGCCGCCGCCACCGCCCGCGAACATGCGGCGCGTGTCGTCGTACTCCTTGCGCTTGGCCGGATCCGACAGCACCGCGTTGGCTTCGCTGACGGTCTTGAACCGCTCCTCGGCCTTGGTGTCACCAGGGTTGGAATCCGGGTGCAGGTCGCGGGCGAGCTTGCGGTAGGCCTTCTTGATCTCGTCCTGCGAGGCGCCGGAGGAGACACCCAGCTCCTTGTAGAAGTCCTTTTCGATCCACTCCCGTTGGCTCACCGGGCATCTCCTCCTTTCGCGTTCTTATTGACTGTCGCCGGCATCCGGATCCGATGCCCCCGCGGCCTCGGCATCGGTTACCCCGACCAGCGCGTGCCGAAGCACCCGGTCGCCGAACCGATAGCCCTTGCGCATAACGATGCCGATCACCGGGTCGGCGCCCGAACCCTCGTGCTGCACTGCCTCGTGCAGCGTGGGGTCGAACGGGTCACCGGTGGAACCGAATTCGACGAGACCCTGCTTGGTGAGCGCGGTCTCTAGCTTGTCGGCGACGGACTTCAGCGGGCCGGTGTCGAGGTCGCCGTGCGCCCTCGCCCGATCCAGATCGTCCAGCACCGCGAGCAATTCGGTGACCACCGAGGCCTTGGCGGCATCGATGTTGGCCTGACGGTCGCGCTCGACACGGCGGCGGTAGTTCGCGTATTCCGCGGTCAACCGCTGCAGGTCGGCGGTGCGCTCGGCCAGCTCGTCGTTCTCCGGCTCGACAACGTCGGCGTCGAGGGCGGAGTCCGCCGTGGCGGCCTCCGCGTTCTCGTCGGCGGTGTCTTCCAGAATGTCGTCGACCAACTCCTGCTCCGAGGAGTTCGCCTCGGTCACTTCTTGTCCGTGTCGACCGGCTCGTCCACGACCTCCGCGTCGACGACCTGATCGTCATCGGCCTGGCTGGGGCCGGTGCCGTTGCCGGACTGCGCGTCGGCGGCGGCGGAGGCCTCGTAGATCGCCTGGCCGAGGGCCTGCGACTCGGTGGCCAGCTTCTCCACGGCCGACTTCACCGCGGAGATATCGGTGCCCTCGAGTGCCTGCTTGGCCTCGGCGACCGCGGTCTCCACCTTCGCCAGCTGATCGGCGGAGACCTGTGCGCCACCCTCGCTCAGCTTCTGCTCGTTGATGAACTTCTCGGTCTGGTGCACCAGCGACTCGGCCTGGTTGCGGGTCTCGGCCTCTTCACGGCGCGCCTTGTCGTCGGCGGCGTGCGCCTCGGCGTCGGCGACCATGCGGTCGATCTCTTCCTTGGACAGACCGGAGCCGTCCTGGATCTTGATCTTGTTTTCCTTGCCGGTGCCCTTGTCCTTCGCGGTGACGTGCACGATGCCGTTGGCGTCGATGTCGAAGGTGACCTCGATCTGCGGCACGCCGCGCGGGGCCGGGGGCAGGCCGGTGAGCTCGAAGGAGCCGAGCAGCTTGTTGTGCGAGGCGATCTCGCGCTCACCCTGGAACACCTGGATCTGCACCGAGGGCTGGTTGTCGTCAGCGGTGGTGAAGGTTTCCGAGCGCTTGGTGGGGATGGTGGTGTTGCGCTCGATGAGCTTGGTCATCACGCCACCCTTGGTCTCGATGCCCAGCGACAGCGGGGTGACATCGAGCAGCAGGACGTCCTTGACCTCGCCCTTGAGCACGCCGGCCTGCAGGGCGGCGCCGACGGCGACGACCTCGTCCGGGTTCACGCCCTTGTTGGGCTCACGGCCGCCGGTCAGTTCCTTGACCAGGTCGGACACGGCGGGCATACGGGTGGAACCACCGACGAGCACGACGTGGTCGATATCGGCCACGTTCAGGCCCGAGTCCTTGATCACGGACTGGAACGGCGCGCGGGTGCGATCCAGCAGATCAGAGGTGATCTTCTGGAACTCCGAGCGGGTGAGCTGCTCGTCGAGGAACAGCGGGTTCTTGTCCGCGTCGACGGTGATGTAGGGCAGGTTGATCGAGGTGCTCTGGCCCGAGGACAGTTCGATCTTGGCCTTCTCGGCAGCCTCACGCAGACGCTGCATGGCCATCTTGTCCTTGGTCAGGTCGATGCCCGAGGACGCCTTGAACTTGTCGACCAGCCAGGAAACGACGCGCTCGTCCCAGTCGTCGCCACCGAGGTGGTTGTCACCGGAGGTCGCGCGGACCTCGACGACGCCCTCGCCGATTTCCAGCAGCGAGACGTCGAAGGTGCCGCCGCCGAGGTCGAAGACCAGGATGGTCTGCTCTTTGTCGCCCTTGTCCAGGCCGTACGCGAGCGCGGCCGCGGTGGGCTCGTTGACGATGCGCAGCACGTTGAGACCGGCGATCTGGCCGGCTTCCTTGGTGGCCTGACGCTGGGCGTCTTCGAAGTAGGCCGGGACGGTGATCACGGCGTCGGTGATCTCCTCGCCCAGGTAGGCCTCGGCATCGCGCTTCAGCTTCATCAGCGTGCGCGCGGAGATCTCCTGCGGCGTGTACTTCTTGTCGTCGATCTCGACGTTCCAGTCGGTGCCGATGTGGCGCTTGACCGAGCGGATGGTGCGGTCGACGTTGGTGACCGCCTGGTTCTTCGCGGGCTGACCGACGAGAACCTCGCCGTTCTTCGCGAAGGCGACGATCGAGGGGGTGGTGCGCGAGCCTTCCGAGTTCGCGACGACGACCGGCTCGCCGCCTTCGAGCACGGCGACGACGGAGTTCGTGGTCCCGAGGTCGATTCCGACCGCACGAGCCATAGTGGTTTCCTCCTGTTTGACGTTCGGTTATTGCAACGCTGAGCGTAGTGGGCTCAATCCTGCCTTCGAGATCCACCGTGAGTCAACCCGAAGTTGAGTCAGGTTCGCTCAGGTTGTTGATCGGCACAACCAGTAGCTGCGGCGATTCATTCCCGCCACCCGAAAAAAACTTCCCGACCCCGAGCCATTCTTGCCAGGAGTGCGCTCAACTGCAGCCGCTGATGCTGGATCGTGACGGGCCGGACGGAGTTATCGGGTGAGGCCGGGGTGGATGCCGGGACGAAGGCCGTTGCCTTGCGCGGTTCGGCGCAGGAGATCGAGGAAGACGGCACGTTCCTCGGGAGCCAGCGGGGACAGGAGTTCGGCGTCGAGCTCGGCGACCCGCTGCTCGGCTTCGATCAGGAGGGCATGGGCGGCGGGCAGGAGATGGAGGGCGTGGGCACGGCGGTCGTTCGGGTGGCGACGACGCTCCACGAGGTTGCGTTTCTCCAGGTCGTCCACCAGGCCGACCATCACATTGCGGTGGATCTCCAGCGCCTCGCCGAGCTCCTGCTGAGTGCGGCCGTCGTGGGCGCTCAGCAGTTTCAGCATGCCGAAGTGGCGCGGCTTGATGCCGAGCGGCGCCAGCAGATCACTGAAGCGACAAGCGGAATGGAAGCCCAGTTGGCCGAGGAGGAATCCGGCATGGGTCGACAGCTGCGTCGGGTCGGTCACACCCCTACGATACGCCGATTAACGCACCATTCATGATTGCCCTATTGATTGATAATCACTTGAGGTGCATAGTTTGAGAGGTCTCCACTCCCTACTCGAAGAGAGACCATCGTGACTACCTCCCCCACTCCCCCCGACGCGGATCCCCGGCGCTGGATCGCGTTCGCGGTGGTCCTGGCCGCCGGCTTCATGGATCTACTCGACGTGACCATCGTGAATGTGGCCGTGCCGAGCATTCGCAACGATCTGCATGCCGAGTACTCACAGCTCGAATGGATCATCGCGGCCTACGTTCTCGCCTTCGCCGCGGTGTTGATCACCGGTGGGCGACTCGGCGACATCTACGGTCGCAAACGCGTATTCCTCACCGGCATGGCTGGTTTCACGATCGCCTCGGCGGCATGCGGGCTGGCCACCGATCCGACCGTGCTCATCGGCTCCCGCTTCGCGCAAGGTGCGATGGGGGCGCTGATGGTGCCGCAGATTCTGGCCATCATCCAGACGACGTTCCCGAAGGAGGAGCGGGCCAAGGCGATTGCCATCTACAGCGGTGTCGGCGGGTCGGCCTCGGCGGTCGGTCTCGCGCTCGGCGGCATCCTGGTGCAGGCCGACCTGTTCGGGTTGGGGTGGCGGCCGATCTTCTTGGTGAACATCCCGATCGGCATCGCGGGCTTCATCGCGGCGTGGTTCGTGATGAGTGATTCGAAGTCGGCTACGCCGCCGCGACTGGATCCGGTCGGGATGGTGCTGGCGATTTCGGCCGTACTGCTGCTGGTCTACCCGTTGACCGAGGGACGTCGACTCGACTGGCCCGCATGGATTTTCGTCATGATCGCGGCGGCCCTCGCGATGTTCGTCGGGTTCCTGTTCTACGAGCGTGGGCTGGCTCGGGCGGGGCGTTCGCCGTTGGTCGACCTCGGGCTTTTCCGGTCTCGCCCGTTCGCGGTCGGGGTGGGAACCTGGTTGCTGTTCTGGATCGCCATGGGCGGCTTCTTCCTGGTCTGGACGTTGTTCATGCAGGGCGGGCTCGGGTGGTCGCCGTTGCGGGCCGGGCTCACTTCGGCGCTGTTCGCGGTGGGAGCCGGTGTGGGAGCGGGGCTTTCGGTCGGGGTACTGGCCGCTCGGTACGGGCGACGGGTGTTGATGATCGGGGCACTGGTGAATGCGGCGGGGTTCGCGCTGTACGGGGCGATGGGGGTGCGGTACGGACGCGAGTTCACTTCGTGGCAGATGGCCTTGCCGTTGGTGCTCACCGGCGCGGGGTTCGGGATGGTGGTGGCGCCGACGCTGGATCTGTTGCTCGGGCAGGTACCGCAGCGCGAGGCCGGGTCGGCCTCCGGACTGCTGAACACAGGGCAGCAGTTGGGAACCGCGCTGGGCGTCGCATTGGTCGGCGTGCTGTTCTTCAGCGTGCTGGACCGGGATTCCGATCTCGGGGTGGCCGCCGTGACGCCCGAGATCCGGGCGGAGCTGGCGCTGGCGGGAGTGCCGATACAGGTACAGGATCAGATCGTGGACGGGTTCGCGGCGTGCGTGCGCGATCGGTCGGCGGAGGATGATCCGACTGTGACGCCCGCCAGCTGTCAGTCGAATCCTGATGGCGACTCAGCGATTTCGCGGGTACTCGCCGAGGCAGGCACCGAGGCGAACGCGGTGAACTTCGCTGAGACGTTCCGATACACGCTGTCCTACGGCGCCGGGATGCTGCTGTTGGTGTGCCTCGGATTCTTGGCACTGCCGAAGGAGGCCAAGCTGGAGCAGCATGTACTCGATGACGAGCCGGAAATCGTCACCGCATGAAACAGCAAGGATGGACGCACATGTACACAGTTGATCTGCTTGCCGTCGGGCGCGGACGCGAAGTTGTCGATGCCGCACTCGGCTATGTGGGCGGGCTCGGATTTCGGGTCCTCGGGTCGACCACCGACGACGAGGCACTCGCGATCCTCGATCACGAACAGGTTCACCTGCTCGTGATCGGTGGCGGGGTCGAATCGAAATCCCGAAAGACACTGACGGCCAGGGCAACCGAACGCGGGACGACGGTAATCCATGCCCAGCGAGCCGGTCGCGACGTAGAGCTGTATCTCGCCGAGGAGGTCGTGCCGATCCTGACCGAAACCGCGTCGCACTGAGATCCGGGAGAGTCGCTGCCCCAGCTTTTGGGGGGCGGTGGGGTGCTCGGCGATGCGATAGTTTCGCCGCATGATCGAGCGTGGAATCAGTGCATTGATGGTTGGCGGAGCGGTTGTCGCCGGGCTCGTGGTGGGGCCTGCGGCGACCGCTTCGGCGGATACCGGGCGCGGTGGCGTGGCCGCGGTGGCGGATGACGGGTGCCCGTCCTTGCCGCTTTGCGCCGATGCCGGGCCGTTGGGTAACGCGATCAACGCGGTGCGACGGCTCGCGACGACCTTGGGTTACGGGACCGGAAGTTCCTCGGGGACCGCGAATTACCTCTGATCGCGTCCGGCGCCATCGCTGTTCACCGAGGGAGTTCGGCCAGGACTCCCTCGGCGCTGCGGGCCGCGGCGCGGCAGGCGGTAGCGGTCGATTGGTCGGCGAGTGGGTGGCCCGCTCGCGCCCGCCACGTGCGGACGGCGGCGAAAGCCGTGGCGCGCAGGGAATTCGAGTCGGCCTCGGCGGGCAAGCCGAGGCGCAGGTGTGCCGCCACGCCCGCGCCGCCGAGAATGCGGTGCAGGTCGGCGAGTACCGCTGGGGGCAGCGGTAATTCGTCGGTGCGCAGGCGCCCGAGCAGTCGGAGTTCGGTGAAACCGTGGACGTCGGCGAGCCGGGCGCGCACTCGGGGCAGCAGTCGATCGGCCTCGGTTCCGGGGTAGGCCATCAGGATTCGATTCAGAGTGCTCAGCGCGGAATGCGCCTTCAGCTCCTCGGCGCGCTGGCCGAATTGGACCTCGAGCACCGAACGTAATTCCTCGATGCCGCTGCGATCCGCCAACTCCGCTGCCAGCGAGAGGGAATCGCGGACACCGAGGCGAATCAGCATGGTGGCCATGCGAATACCGAACAGGCCGAAGCGATCTACCAGCTGCGCGCGCAGTTCGGGAGCCACCGGAAGCGCGATGTCGGCGCGGGCGAATCGGTCTGCCGAGAGCAATGCGATCCCGAGGTCCTCCGCGGGCACCGTGGACAACGCCTCGAACGCCGCGAACTCCGGCTGCCGCAGCGTCGAAGCGGCGAACGCCAGCAAGCCCGCCACCGGAATCACCGCCTGGCACAGGCCGGTTCGTTCCAGCTCACCGGCGAACCTGGCGGCGACATCGCGAGCCGAATGCAACGCGTCGATGCGGCCCGAGCCGATCTCGTCGGCGCGTGACACCACCCCGATCACGCCGAGAGGGCCCGCACCACCGGCGCCGGCACCGATCTGCTCGAGGAAACTCACATCGGCGGCGTCGAGACGGCGCAGCAGGTAGACGACGGCATCGGCCCCCGGCACCGAGATCGGAGCGCCACCCGATCGCGCATCACCTTCGGTACCAGCGGGAGTGAGCAATCGTGCGGTACGCAACGACACCTCGCGCGAGAGCGACGACGTGCCGGGGGTATCGATGATCGTGGTCTGCGACAACGCGGCCGAGGGCCAGCCGACCTCGAGATGGTCCACCTCGCGGGGACCGCGCGCGTCCCAGTGCAGACCGTTCAGGTCGAAGGTCAGGCCGTGCGCGCCACTTCCGCGGCGCACGATCACATTCGCGCGTGAGCCGTCGGCGGCGTGCGCGGTGACCGTGGGGGTCGCGCCGTCGCGGTACCAGGTGACGACGCGGGTGCACTCGGTGGCATCGGTCGGGGCGACGGCCTGGCCCACCAGCGCGTTCAGCAACGTCGACTTGCCCGCCTTGATCGAACCGGCCAACGCGACCCGCAGCGGCTCCCGCAATCGGTATTCGCATTCGGCCAGCAGCGTGCGCGCGTACTCGTCGCGGGCGAACGCCCGCGCCGCTGCGCCGACCAACTCGTGCGCCTCGGTCAGGATCCTCGGTGTAGTTCGGTCGCCGGGCGCGGCGGTGTCGAAACGGTGGGTCACCCAGATACCGTACCGTCGGCCCGTCTCGGTTCGATCTGCATCGATTCCGCGTATCGCCGCAGCTCGGCGACGGCGTGCAGTTGGCGTTCCAGCACGACGGTGCGCTCGGCGCGGTGCGCGGCGGCCATCGCGGCCGCTTCCTGTGCTGCTCGCAGGGACGCGTCGATCGAGCGCAGACTGCGTTCGGCCACGCCGGCGAAGTGGTCGCGCAGCGCGCGGTGGATGCGGTGCAGCCGGTCTTTGGTGTCCTTGGCCGCCTGGAACGCCACGTCGTCGAGGAACCGGCGAACCTCCCCGTTGGCCTCGATGCGGCGCCGCGCCAGTCGGGCCGACTTGTCGTCGCGATAGGCCTTGCCGCCGACGATCAGACCCGCGCCGAGGGAGATCGGGTTCAGCATCGCCAGGCCGGCGAAGGTCGTGGCCAGACCGATCATCAGCACGCCGCCGTAGGAGCCGCGCATACCGACGAGCACCTTGCTCGTGAAACCGATATCCGGCTCGAGATCGGCCAGGGAACCGGAGCTCACCAGGCCGCTTTCTTCGTCCATCCCGGCATGCACCTGCGGCAGCTCGACCGCGCCGACCTCCCTGAAGTGGTCGGCGATCCGTTCGGCGAGCAGTTCCGTTCTGCGATGGGTCAGTACCAGGTTGTCGCCGAGCGCGGTGTCCACGGAGCCGGTCAGCCATTCGGTGATCGCACCCCAATGCCTGCCCGGATCGTTCTCGTCGATCCACTCCTGGCCGGTGCGGGCGATACCGCGCAGGCGGTCGCGCAGGTCGTGGTCGACGTCGCCGACGAGGTCGGTGATGCCGTCGGTGAGGGTCTGCTGCCAGCTCGCAGTGCGCCGCTGCAGGTCCTCGGCGGCCGCGCGCGCCGACTGCAGCTCGCTGACCGCCGCTGCGCCGCTTGCCGGATCGCGCAGCGTGACCAGTTCGCTGCCCAGCGCCAGCGCCAGATGCTCTGCTGCCGAAGACAATTCGCGAGCCACTGCCTGCCGCGAGACCGCCTGGTCGCGGGCGACGACCCGATCGCGCAGAAAACCGAACAGCACACCGAATCCGGATTCCAGGCCGAGCTGCGCGTCCTGCAGACGCAGGGCGTGCGCGCGCAGCAACGCCGACACCGGAATCAATGCGACCTCGGCTTGCGCGCGCGTGAGATGGGCGCGGTCGGCCTCGAGCACCTGACGCCAGTGCGGATACAGATCCGTCTTGGTGAGCAGGACCGCGACGGCGGGACACATTTCGCGGATCTGCCGGACGAAGGTGAGCTCGGGTTCGGTGAGCTCGGTGGAGGCATCGGAGAGCACGAGCACCGCGTCGGCCGCCGCGGCGAGGCTGAGTACACCCGCGGCGCAGACACTTCCGTGTCCGCCGACGCCGGGGGTATCGATCAGGACGATGCCGTCGGCGAGCAGCTGGATCGGCAGCTCGGCCTCGATCCGGACGATCTGCCTGCCCTGTGCCAGCGGGCTGCGGGTATCGACGGCGCCGATCTCGTCGAACGGGATCTCCACCCGCGATTCGTCGGTTCCCGGCGCGGTGAGCACCAGGTACGCCCGCTGCTGCTCGCCGTAGGACAGCTGCAAGGGGAGCACGGTGGTCGCGTCGTCGCCGACCCGGCACACATCCATTCCGAGCAGTGCGTTCACAAACCGGCTCTTGCCCTGACCGAGCTGACCGGTGACGACGATCCGGTGGCGCGGGTCGCGCACCCGCTCGGCCACCTTCTCCAAGCGCGCGACCAGGTCGTCACGGCCCGCGGCATGGGCCGCCGCGACGGTGTCGGACAACACCGTCGTCAGCGGCACCGCGTTCGGTGCGAGAACAGCCATCGCCACGCCCGTTTCGCTCAGTGGAACAGTCCGTCGGTGTGCACTTCGGTTCCGGAGTCGGTGACCGTGCTCGATTCACCGAACAGCGACGTCTCGGTCCCGCCGAGCGGGGAACCGTGCAGGCCGGAACCGAACGCGCTCGATACGTCGACCGCGGACCAGGTGTCTGCCGCGGTGGTGACCGCGCCCTGCGTCGTCGCGCCGACCGTGCCGGAAGCGTCGGCCTGGGTTGTCGAGGTCGCCGTGGTCTGGCCGGAGAGGCCGCCGACCGCGGCGGTGCTGCCCTGTGCCGTGCCGTCGACGGCGGAGGTGAAGCCGCCCGCGACCTGGGTGCTGCCGGACAGTCCCGCGTCGCCGAAGCTGCCGAGGCCGGTCTCGAGGCCGGTTCCTGTTTCGGCGCCGCCGGTCGCGGAACCTGTCAGGCCGATGCCGGTTTCCGCGGCACCGGTCAACCCTGTGTGCGCACCGCCGACGGCGGAACCCGCGAGCCCGGCGCCTACGTCGGCGGCACCGTTCAGACCCGCCTGCGCACCACCGGTCGCCGATCCGGCCAGACCCACACCCGACCCGGCGAGACCGCTCAAACCCGTTTGCGCACCAGCGGTCGCAGAACCGGCCAGACCCACACCGGACTCGACGGCACCGTCCAAACCGGCCTGTGCACCCGACGTGACAGCGCCGGACACGTCGGTGCCGAGAGTCGTCGCGGTATCGAGGCCGCCCTGCAGGCCGGTGGTCAGTCCGATGCCTGTCGTGGTGGGCAGCGCTGATTCCAAGCCGGTTGTGACCTGCCCCGAGCCGCCGCCGATGAGCGATCCGTCGACACCGAACCCGGTACCCGACTCACCACTCGCACCGCCGGTGATGCCACCGATCAGACCCGTGCCTGCGCCACCGAGCCCGGTTTCCAAGCCGGTGCCGAGCTCGGCGCCGACTACACCGTCGAGACCCGTGATCGCAGTGGTGGTCGCGGCGGCTCCGAGCCCGCCCGCAGCCTGCGCTCCCGCGTTAGCCACCGCACCGAGCCCGCCGTTGACGCCTGCCCCGAGCCCACCCACCGCAGTGGTCGCCCCGCTCAGCCCGGCTTCGAGGCCACCGCCCAGCCCGTCAGCGACATCGCCGCCCGCGGTCACTGCCCCATTCAATGCACCGTCGAGACCGGCACCTACCGCGCCGTTCAGCGCACCGCCGAGACCGGCACCCGCACCGACCGCGCCATCGAGACCGGCCGCGATATCCGCACCTGCGCCAGCCGCACCGGACAGCACGCCGCCCAGACCGACACCGGCGCCGGCCGCGCCACCCAGCGCAGCGTTCAATCCGGTCTCCAGATCGGCGCCCGCGCCGACGGCGCCGGTCAGTGTGCCGCCGAGTCCCGCGGCAACGTCACCGCCCGCACCCACCACGCCGGTCAGCGCACTGTCCAGTCCCACACCGAGACCGGCACCCGCCGCACCGTTCAATACCCCGCCGAGACCGGCGGCAACATCGCCCCCGACGCCGACAACACCGCCAAGGCCGGCAGCCAGGTCGCCACCTACGCCAACCGCACCATTCAGGGCGCCACCGATGCCAGCAGCAAGATCGCCACCCACGCCGACCGCACCATTCACGGCACCACCGAGACCAGCGGTCAGGTCAGCACCTGCGCCGACCGCACCGTTCAAAGCTCCGTTGAGTCCGGCGGCCAGGTCAGCACCTGCGCCGACCGCACCGTTCAAAGCTCCGTTGAGTCCGGCGGCCAGGTCAGCGCCTGCGCCGACCGCACCGTTCAAGGCACCGCCGATGCCAGTAGCGAGATCGCCACCTACCCCGACCGCACCATTCACAGCACCACCGATGCCGGCAGCAAAATCGCCACCCACGCCGACCGCGCCGTTCAAAGCTCCGTTGAGGCCGGCGGTGACACCGGCAGCCAGGTCGGCGCCGAGGTCGGCGTCCACGTTCGCGCCGGTGACAGCGTTCAGGGCGACGTCGAGACCGGCTCCCACCTGGGCGGCGGCGTCGGCGACAACCGAGGCCACGGCGCCGAGGCCCACGTCCAGGCCGAGGTCGAGTTCAGCGTCGGCTGCGGCAGCCGCGGTGACAGCGGCGGCCGCCGTCGCGGTGGAAGCGAGAACCGCGCTCGTGCTCGCCGCGGCACCTGCCGCCACGATCGCCTGCAGCTGGGAGCCGCCGCTGACCAGCGCGGATTCCGCCACCATGGGGGCAACCGCGGAGATGTCCTCCGGGGTCACCGCCAGGCCTGCCACGCTCAGCGCATGGCAGGGGTTGGCGCAGTAACTGGCCGCGGCATCGGGGTCGCGCAGCAGATTGAGGATGAACTCCAGAATCGCGTTCGGTGTCATCGAGATCAGCTCCTCCAGATCATGGGTGGTGGTGCCCGATCTGTTTGTCGTTGGAATGTCTTTCACGCTAGGCGGGTACGTCGTTACAGGTAACGGGGCGAATACCTAGTTCCCACCGGGCGCACCCCATTAGGGGCCGACCCGGATTAGGGGAATTTCCCCGTACTTCCCCCATCGCAGGTAACAGCTGCCCCCTAGCAACCGACAGATCGGATGGGACGCCCGCCCTCGGCGATCTCGCTCTACCCAAGCGTTTACCGGTCCACCGGAAGTCCTGCGAACGGGGTTGTCCAATGACAGAGCGTCTGGCGCTCGGCATCACTGTCGGAGCGGTGAATTCGGCTGCCGCGGCCACGACAGGCGACGAGGCCGGTACCACCGTTCTCACTCACCGCAGCGCGCTGCTGCTCGGCACCGACGGGTCGGTGAGCTTCGCCGACACGACGGGCCACCATCGCGGAGTGGTCATCGATGACTACCTGTCCAGAGTCGGCGATCCGGTAGACCTGCTGGCAGCGGATGGTTCCACCCACGACGCAGCCGATTTGTTCGCCGCCGCGACCCGCGCGCTGACAACCGAACTCCGCGGCGCCGCCGCCGAATCCGACGACGCGGCGACCACCGTCGCGTGTTACCCGGCATGGTGGCCCGAGGTCACCGTCGAGGCCGCCAGGTCCGCACTCGCGCGCTCGGGCCTGCCCGAGGTGACGCTGGTGCCCGAGCCGCTCGCCGCGGTGCGCCGCTACGAGATCGAGCACGGGCCGCTCGACGACGGTGCGCTGGTCGTCTACGACCTCGGCGCGAGCGGATCGACGGTGACGGTCCTGCGCACGGGCGAGCAGGCCGGACTGCTCGGTACGCCGGTACACAGCACCGCGATCGCCGGTTCCGAATTCGATCTGCTGACGATGCGCTATGTGCTGGCAAATGCCCTGGGTGGAAACGACATCGATCCATTCGATCCCGTTGTCGAAGATGAATTGTCGGCATTGCGCGAGCGCTGCAGAATTGCGAAGGAGGAACTGTCGAGGAATACCGCGACGGCGATTCCGGTCGGAAGACTCAGCCCCTCCGTGCACACCGAACAGGTCCGGCTGACCCGGGGCGAACTCGAGGATCTGCTGCGTCCGATCCTGTTCGACTCGATGAGCCTGCTCCAGGACGCGGTCCGCCGTGCCGACCTCACCCTCGGTGATGTCGGTCGGGTGCTGCTCACCGGTGGCGGTGGCGCGATTCCCCTGGTAGCCGAGCTGATCTCCACCGAATTCGGCCTGCCGGTGATCGCCTGTGCCGACCCCACGACCTGCGCGGCACTCGGCGCGGCCGAGATCGCCCTCGACATCGCCGCGATCAGCCTGCCCACCGTGGCCATCCCGGCCGTGGCGGTGGCATCGTCCTCGGTGTCCGTGGCCCCGGCCGTCGAGGTGCTCACGCTGCCGCCGTCGGAACCGATTCGCACCAAGATGTTCACGGCCAAACGCTCGGCGATCGTCGCGGCCGCGGCCTTGACCATGGCCGCGCTGGCCACCGGCACCCTCGCGCTCGGTGGCGCCACTCAGCTCTCACCCACCGGACCCGCCGCGACCACCGGCGCTCCACCGGTTCCCGGCGCACCCGCGTCGACCAGCGCGGGCGGCGCGGCCGGGACTGCGAATGCCACGAACTCCGTGGTCACCGACCCAGCTCTGCCAGGCGCGACCGGCACCGCGACGCCGTCGGGCGCGATCCCGGTCGGCACGACCGACGCCGGTGCTCCTGGCAGCACGCCCGCGGCGGGCGCTCCGGCACCTGCCGGTGGCGCACCCGCCGCCGGAACACCGACAGCCGAGACACCGGCGACCGCGGGCCAGCCAGGTCCCGCCGCGCAGCAACCGGCGCAGGCACCGCCCGCTGGTCAGGCCCCGGCACCCGCCCCTGCCCCAGCTCCCGCGCCGGGACCAGGACCCGCTCCAGCACCTGCCCCCGCACCCGCACCGACCAGGCCGCAGGTTCCCACCATCCAGGTCGATCCCGGCGGTCTGCTCGACGACGTGGGCGGCGCGGTCGGCGAGACCCTCGAATCGGGAACGCAACTGCCGGGCCGGGTCCTCGGAGGAAATGGTGGCTGAGATCGCTCACGACACCTTCCCGAACGCCCGAACCGTTTTCCGCGCACTCGACACCGCCGACGAGCAGACCGTGCTGCTGTTGATCCGCGGCCGAGCGGGCACCGGAAAATCGTTCCTGCTCAACGCCGTCCGAGCGCACCTACGTGGCCGCGGCATTCCGGTGGTCGACTCCGCGGCCGACCATGCCGAGAGCGAGGTTCGCGACCGGGCAGTGCTCGTCGCCGACAATATCCACCGCTACAGCGACGCCGAGCTACGCGCACTCTGCGCGGCCATCGAAACCGGACAACGCTCCGTTGTGCTGACCACCCAGCCGCGCCCACACGATCCCCGGCTGCGCGCGCTGGCCGACGCGGTGGCGCGCAACGGCCGCACGGTGGATCTGCGCGCACTGGGCAGTGCCCACATCACCTCGTTCGCCAGGGAACTCGGCGTGGCCGTGTCCCAGCCGCTCGCGGCGCACATCCATCAGCTGACAGCGGGAATTCCCGGCGGTGTCGTCGCAGCGCTGATGGGTGCCCGTTCGGCCTCGCTCGAGACCTGCGAGACAGCGGTGAACGAGTCCGTCACCGCGTGGACGCGGTCGCTGCTGGAAGCGGTCGAACCCGAGCTGCTCGAAACGCTGGTCATCGCGGCGACCGGAACCGGTTTGGACGCGACAGAACTCACCGAGGTGCTCGGTGTCGACACCGCCACCGCGCACGAGCTGATCGACCGCGCCAGGGCGGGTGCCCTGGTCACCGATGCCGACCTACTCCTCTCGCCCGCCGTCGCTCCGCTGCGGACGCTGCTCGGCGATCGCCGCTATGTCGATGTGCAGCGCAGGCTGCTCACCGCGCGCCTCGACGCCGGCCTGCTCCGCGACCGCACGGCGCTGATCCTGGCCGAGTCAGGCGTGGTCGATGCCCGGCTCGCGGAGTTCCTCTGTCGCACTGCGGAGAAGTCGGACGAGGCCCCCCGCTGCTACGCGGCAGCGGCAGCGGCGGGCGCCGCGGTGGAGTCGATCGCGGTGCGCTGGGCCGAGGCCGCCGCGCACGCGGGCGACACCGACACCGCGCTCCGCCTGGCCGAACCGCTGCTGACCGCACAGAACATCCCCGGGACCGAACTCGTCGCCGCGGTGCGAATCTGCGCGGGCGTGCTCACCCGTCGGGGACTGGTGAGCCGGGCGGCCGGACTGTACAACTGGCTCGGACCGGAGCGAGTCGGCGCCGACTGGGCGCCCGCGGCCATGGTCCTCAACCTGGCCGGTGACCAAGCCGCCGCCGCGCGCATGTCCGTATCCGCACAGCACTGGCCGCCGACCGAGGCCGACGCGGGGGCTCGGCTGATCGCGGGCGCGCTCGACGAATCGCTCGACCCGCACGGCGCAGGCACGGCCGCGGCGATCTCCGCGCTGATCCAAGCGGGCAACACCGACACCGGCGACGATCGCTACCTACCCTGTTCGGCTGTCTCGATCGCCACCCTGCTGTGCCTCGGTAGCGGCGAGCCGCGCCGCGCCGGTGACGCGCTGCGCCGGGCGGCAGGCATGGGCGGTAGCCGACAGCTTCCGGTGCTCACCGCATGGACCGCGCTGCTCGGCGGCGACGAACGCCGCGCCGCGAGCACCCTCGCCGACATCGACATTCGCACCCTCGCGCCACGCGATCAGCTCCTCGCCCACGCCCTGACCGTGGGACTGGCCCGCCGCGGCGGCGACCACGCCGCCCTGGCTCACGCGTGGCAAGCGGCCTGCCCCCTGTTCGACGAACTGGAAGCCGACCTGTTGAGCCTGCTGCCGATCGGCGAACTGTGGCTGGCGGGCATCCGCTTGGGAGACGTGCGCCGGATCGAACCGCTCGTCGACGCCGCGCGGGCGCTGGTCCGCAAGCTCGGCCGCGCACCCGCCTGGACCAACTCCTTCCACTGGTACGGGGTACAGGCCGCGCTGGCCGACGAGTCGCCCCGCGCGCTGCTGCCCCACGCCCATGCCCTGAAGACGGCGGCGGAAGCGGGTGACCGGCAGGCCGCCGTGCTCGCCGACGCCGGGCGCACCTGGTTGCTCGTGCTGCGCGGACAGGTGGCCGCGGCCGACGTGCAGGCCGCGGTGTCGGCGCTGGCCGAACTCGGACTCACCTGGGACGCCGCCCGACTGGCCAGCGAGGCCGCCCTCGCGGCAGGTGATTCGACGACCGCGACCGCCTTGCTCAAACTCGCGCGCTCGGTGCGCACCCAGGCCCAGCCGGTCGAGCCCCCACGACCGACCGCACAGCCGCTACCGCAGATAACCGCGGGTCCCACGCCGCTGACCAGCGAGTCCAGCGCACTCAGCGACCGTGAACGCGAGGTGGCCGAACTGGTACTGCTCGGTCTGACCTATCGCGAGATCGGCGCGAGGCTGTACATTTCCGCGAAGACCGTCGAGCATCACGTCGCGCGAATCCGACGCCGAATAGGCGCGCGCTCACGATCGGAATTACTCTCAATGCTGCGCGCGATGGGACACGGCCAACTGCTGGTGTGACTCGCGCGGACGATTTACGCCGAAGTGAGGGGTGTACCGCCGATGGCCACTGGGGTCGGCCTGCGTATCGCCGATGACGAATGCATCGCCGCGGTGGTCACCGAGGACGGCACGGTTCAGGTCATCGAGCGTGCTTCGGTCCTGCACATGTCCGACGAAGGTGACGCCGCCCTCGGTGGACCCGCACCCACCGGGCACGCCCACTCGATCGCCGGATTCGTGCGCGCGATCGGTGACCCGGCCGGTGTCGATGTCGACGGCGGTGAGGCCTATCGCGCCGAAGACCTCCTCGCGACGGCCATGTTCTGCCTGATCGATCTCACCACCGAGCACCTCAGTGGTCCCGCCGAGTTCTACGCGACCCACCCCGCCGGCTGGTCGACCGAGGTCGTGCGCGGCGTGCGCGAGGCACTGGACTACCTGGGATTGAAGTCGGTGGCCCTGCTCGGCGAGGACGAACTGCCCCAGCCCGAGCACGGCGCCGATCCTGGCAAGACCTACGCCAACGCCGCCGCCCAGGCCGCGCTGGTTGCGGTGCTGGCCACCCCGGCGGGCGCCACGCCGCCCGACCCGATCGTCACCGAGAACGCCATGGTCGCCACCGATGTGATGCCCGCGCTGGAGCCACCCGTGGTGACCGCGCAGGCGTACTCGGCGGCGCTGCCGGTCACTCCCTTGCCGACGAAGGCGATGGCGCCGGTCGCGCCCGCCCCGATCGCCGAGCCCGCGGTGGCGCCCACCGAGAAGCCCGCCCGCAGCAAAACCCCCTTGCTGATCGCCGCCGCCGCGCTCATCGGCCTGCTGCTCGGCGGCGTCGCGGTCTCGGTGCTGATCCGTGACGCCGAAACGACCCAGCCCCCGACGATTTCCGATGCCCGCCCGGAAACGCTGACCCCCACCTCGGCACCCGCGCCGCCCCCGCCGCCGGTCGTCGAATCGACCACGCCCCCGCCGACCACCACCGTCGAGCCGGAGCCCACGACCACCACCGAGGCGCCGCCGACGACCACCCCGGAACCGGTCACCACCCCGCCGACGACCCCGCCGAGCCCCACCACCAGTCGTCCCCGGTCGCCCTTCGGGACCTACCCACCGGGCTATCTCCCCGCGCCCCTCACCATCCCGGGTCAGCGCTGAATACAGCAGCCGGACGGTAACCGCGCCAGCTGAGCGAGCGTGCCCTAGAGTGATGCGCTGACCGACATGATCGCCGCCGGCGGTGTTCTCGGTCACTGGTTGTCGACGAAGGGATTTCATGCGCAAGTTGGTGGCGCGTCGCGCCGCGGTCAAGGCAGCCTCCGCCGGGTTCGCCGCGACTGTTCTACTCGCACCCCTGCTCGGATCCGGTATCGCGTCCTCGGAACCTGTTGCACCGCTACAACTTTCAGCCGACGCGTTACCCGGCGAATTGGTGACCGCGCTGTCGCGTGATCTCGGGATGACCCCCACCGAGTACCTCGATCGCGCCGCGCGCGCCCAGCAGTTGCGCGACTACGCGACCGATTTCCGCGCCGCCAACCCCGACACCTTCGCCGGTGCCTGGCTCACGCCGGAAGGCAAGGCGGTCGTTGCCACCACCGATGCCGAGGCGGGCAAGCTCGTCACCGCCGCCGGCTACCAGACCCACCTCGCGCCGATCTCGGCCGGTGGACTGGAAGGCGCGCTGGTGCAACTGAGTCAGTGGATCGCGAGCCTGCCGCCCGCCATCTCCGCGCCGATCAGCTCGATCGCGATCGACGCGCTCAACAGCCAGCTCGTGCTCAACGTGGCCAACACCGGCACCGGCCACATGCTCAATCTGCCGACCCTGATCGCCACCATCAAGGTGGTGCTCTCGCCCGGCGGCGGTGGTCCGGTGGAGTACAAGCCGATGGGCGGCGACACCTACATCACCGCGAAGAAGGACCTGCACGACGCCGACCTGCGCGGTGTGGATGTCTGCTCGTTCGGGTTCAACAGCACCGACGCCTCGGGTAACGCGCTCAATATCTCCGCGGGCCACTGCAACCCGAATGTCGACGGCGGCGGCGCGGCCTCGGTCTACGTACCGAACGTGCGCGATATCCCCAACAGCCCCGAGGTCGGCTCGTTCGCCCGCTCGGTGCTCGGCGGGCCCGCCTCGCTGGACTACTCGGTGATCAAGCTCAACGAGCGCGCGGTGAACGCGGGCATGGACCAGCCTCGGGTGCGCGGTGCCGAAGGCACCACCCTGACGCTCACCGGCACCGCCGAACCCGTCACCGGCGCGCCGGTCTGCAAGACCGGCCAGTCCTCCACCTTCACCTGTGGTTTCGTCTCGGCCGATCACGTGGAGACCCAGCTGTTCACCGAGACGGGCGTCAGCAAGACGATCCGCGGCTTCGCCAGCACCGCCTGCACCCTCGGCGGCGACAGCGGCGGCGCAATCGTGTCGGGCACGCTCGCCCTCGGCATCACCAGCGGCTCGAACGCCTCCGGCGCGCCCAACTGCACCGAAGCCAACACCCAGCTCGCCCCCTACGGCGGCACCGCTTCCCTCGGGATCCCGATCCGGCCCATCCTGGCCGATATCGAGGCCACCTCCGGCGGCGGGCTCGGCAGCGGAATCATGGTGCGCACCAAGCCCAACGCGGGCTGAGCGGGGACAAATCACCGACCGGACCGGGTGAGCGAAATCTCTTGCCCGGTCCGAGTAGGCATAAGTCGCTCGAGCCCATATAGTTCGGACCATGCTCCTGCCACGTATGGGTCGTACCCCGTCCGCGCGAAGCTCGAGAAGAGCTCGGAAATCTATGATCGCCGCTTCGGCGGCGTTTCTGCTGTTCGGCCCCACGATGGCGGTTGCCGACGCGCAGCCCGCGCCCGCAGACCTGCCCGCCCAGCTCATCGAGGCGGTCACCCGCGATCTGAAGATCTCCCCCGACGAGTACCTGCGCCGCGCCGATGTCGCGCAGCAGGTCGCCGCGTTCTCCACCACCGCGCAGCGTCAGTTCCCGCAGGTCTTCGCCGGTTCCTGGCTGAGCGACCAGGGCAACGCCGTCGTGGCGCTCTCCCCCGGACCCGGCACCGACCAGGCCAGGGAAGCCGCGCAGTCGGCCGGCTTCGAGGTCCGCAACGTCGCCAAGAGCGAGTCCACCCTGCGCGGCGAGAAGACCGCCTTCGAGAACTGGCTCGCCGCCGCACCGCCGGAGATCTCCGCGCTCGTGCGTGGCGTCGTCGTCGACACCGTGAACAACTCGATCGCGGTCCGCGTGCAGCAGGCCGGGCTTCCGCTTCCCAGCTTCATCGACCCCTCCCGCGTCATCGTCACCGCTCCGCCGGTGGCAGGCGAGCGCATCGACCTGTCCGCCACCCCCGTAGCCGGTGACGGCAACGGCGCGCTGGCAGGCGGCGACGGCTACGCCTCCATCGTGGGTCGTAGCTCGCTGCGCTGCTCGCTCGGCTTCAACGGCACCGACCGCGCCGGCAACGTCATCAACATCTCGGCGGGCCACTGCAACCCCGACATCGAGTCGGCGGGCACCGGCAACGCCGCCGCCGTGTACGAGGTCAACGGCGACCGTGCGGGCGCCCAGCTCGGCACCTTCCAGAAGTCGGTGCTCGGCGAGCAGGACTACTCGATCATCCGGGTCAACGACAACGCGCGTGCCCGCTTCGAGAACAACCTGGTCCGCATCCCCGGCCAGGCCCCCATCGCCGTCGACGGCGTGGCCACCCCCGTGGTCGGCGCCCCCGTGTGCAAGTCCGGTGCCCGCACCGGCTTCAGCTGCGGCGTGATCAACGGCGTCGACCAGACCGTCCAGGTCGGCGACCGTCAGCTCACCCAGAGCTTCTCGGCCAACATCTGCGCCCTCCCCGGCGACTCCGGCGGCGCCATCGTCACCGGCCGTCTGGCCTTGGGTATCTCCAGCGCCTCCTCGGTCGCCGACTTCCCGATCTGCGAGATCCCGAACATCATCGGCGCCCTCACCGGCGACACCCCCCAGCTGTTCGCCCAGCCCCTGACCGTCGTCCTCTCGGACAACCCCGGCCTGGCGGTCCGCACCAACTGATCACCACCATGTAGGCACAGAGCAGCCCCAAAAAGGCCGGTAGCACTCCCGCTACCGGCCTTTTTGGCGTCAACACACTAAGTGGTCACCCCAAGCCCACGCTGCCCACACCATTCACACCATTCACACCAGATCCGCCACAACCGCACTCCCAGCCCCGCCACACCGCACACCCCACATCCGCCATGACCGCACTCCCAGCCCCCACCCGCGACCCCTAGGGAGCGGCGGCCACGAAGTGGCCGGTCGCGGCCGGGTCGCCGGTTAGGCGCCGGTGCGTAGGCGACGAAGGAGCAAGCACCGGCGCCTAACCGGCGGCCCCTCGGGGCCGCGACTCGAGCGCGCCAGCGCTCCAATAAACACAGCGTCAAACCTCCTGGGACTACCGAACATAGCCCCCCTCACCCAGATTGCCCACTACTTGCCAGTACCGCCCAACCGCACCCCACCCCAGATATACGCTCGCCCAGCGCTCCTGTCGGGGGGAGTCGCGCACACCGGCCATCCGACCGTCAGTGCAACTGTGAGCAGGGGACTTCAGACATGAATCACTCACCGGGGAAAGCATTTCCATCAGCACGCCACGCGCAGAAAGCAACGATCGCGGCAGCGATGCTGGCAACAATCACCGCTTGCACAGCCGAGACCGTTCCGAGCGCCCCATCGACAACAACACTGCGCCCACCCACCACAGCCCAAGCCGCCGCACCCACCGACACACCCACGATCGCACCACCCCCCGCAACCTCACCGGCGTCCGCCCCGACCACCGCCGCCCCACCGACCGCGATCATGCCCACAGTGGTCTGTATGAACCTCCAGGAAGCACAGAACACCATCCAGGCGGCAGGAGTGTTCTTCTCCCGGTCCACGGACGCCAGCGGACGTGGCCGTGCCCAGGTGATGGACCGCAACTGGACCGTCGTAGCCCAAGAACCCGCACCGGGAACGCTGATCGGTGTCCCTGGCCATGAGAAAGTCCCCACTGGTGGCCACGTGTAGGTCACCACTGGTGGCCACCTAAAAGTCCCCACCCCCTTCGGCGGGTTGACCGTGTGTCGACCCGGAGCACAGGCCCTGGGCGG